>NZ_JBWKXB010000003.1:0-730589 GCF_059422585.1 Microbacterium sp. GW821-FHT01D02
TCTCGATGTACGGTCGAGAACCGCATAACAACAATGACTTTGTTATGTGTTTGATTGAAACATCAATAGTGTTTCGGTGGCCATAGCGTGAGGGAAACGCCCGGTTACATTCCGAACCCGGAAGCTAAGCCTCACAGCGCCGATGGTACTGCAGGGGGGACCCTGTGGGAGAGTAGGACACCGCCGGACTCCTTTTAGTCAAAATGGCCACCCATCGTTGGGTGGCCATTTTGCGTTTACACGAAAAGAACAGGGAGCATCATCATGCCGGAAGAGGAACAGCGCCGTCCGCGTCGCAACGACGACAATGGATCGCGCGCGAATCGCCCTTCCGGCGGACGCCCCGATCGCAGCCGTGATGGCTCCGCACCGCGCCGTGAAGGCGGCGGTGGCTACAACCGTGATGGTGGTGCGCCTCGTCGCGATGGTGGTGGCTACAACCGTGATGGTGGTGCCCCGCGCCGCGATGGCGGCTACAACCGTGATGGTGCTGCGCCGCGCCGTGAGGGTGGTGGCTACAACCGTGATGGTGCAGCTCCCCGTCGCGACGGCGGTGCCCCGCGCCGCGATGGCGGCTACAACCGTGATGGTGCAGCTCCTCGCCGTGAAGGTGGTGGCTACAACCGTGACGGTGGTGCCCCTCGCCGTGAGGGTGGTTACAACCGTGACGGTGGTGCGCCTCGCCGTGAAGGCGGCTACAACCGTGATGGTGCCGCGCCCCGTCGCGAGGGCGGCTACAACCGTGATGGTGGTGCGCCGCGCCGCGAGGGCGGCTACAACCGTGATGGTGGTGCGCCGCGCCGCGAGGGCGGCTACAACCGTGATGGTGGTGCTCCGCGCCGCGAGGGCGGCTACAACCGTGATGGTGGTGCGCCGCGCCGCGAGGGCGGCTACAACCGTGACGGTGGTGCCCCGCGCCGCGAGGGCGGCTACAACCGTGACGGTGGTGCCCCGCGCCGCGAGGGCGGCTACAACCGTGACGGTGCTGCTCCCCGTCGCGAGGGCGGCTACAACCGTGATGGTGCTGCCCCGCGCCGTGAAGGCGGCGGCTACAACCGTGATGGTGGTGCCCCGCGCCGTGAAGGCGGCGGCTACAACCGTGACGGTGGTGCCCCGCGCCGTGAAGGTGGCTACAACCGTGACGGTGGTGCCCCGCGCCGTGAGGGTGGCGGCTTCAACCGTGACTCCGGTCCCCGCCGGGAGGGTGGCGATCGCGACCGTTCACGTTCCTTCCCGCAGCGTGGGGGAGCGGGCCGCGAGCGTCCGGCCCAGGCCGCGAACGAGCGGCCGCGGTTCGACGAGCCGCAGATTCCCGATGACGTCACCGCGCGCGACCTCAACGGCGCTGCGCGCAATGAGCTCAAGACGCTGAGCAAGGAGAACGCCGAGCACGTGGCGCGCCACCTGGCCATGGCTTCGCGCCTCATCGACGAGGATCCGGCGCTCGCCCACGAGCACGCGCTGGCAGCTTCCCGCCGTGCCGGCCGCATCGCGATCGTTCGCGAGACGCTCGGCATCACTGCTTACGCCAACGAGGACTTCGCCCTTGCGCTGCGCGAGCTCCGCACCTACCGGCGGATCTCCGGCAAGGACGATCAGATCGCGTTGATGGTCGACAGTGAGCGTGGCATCGGTCGTTCCGATCGCGCCCTCGAGACCGGTCGCGCCGTCGACCGTTCTGCGCTCGAGACGCCCGTCCGTGTCGCACTGGCCATCGCGATGTCGGGAGCTCGTCTCGACCAGGGCGACCTCGAGCTCGCGCTCGGTGAGCTCGAGATCCCTGAGCTCGACCCGGATCGTGCCTTCGAGTGGAGCCCCGCGCTGTTCGCCGCGCGGGCGGCCGTGCTGGAAGACCTCGGACGAACAGACGAGGCCGAGTTCTGGTCTCACCGCGCGGAGGTCGCAGCCGAGGCTCTGGGCGTCGACGAAGCCGGCGACGAGGAGATCTTCATCGAGGACAGCCTGATCGAGGGCGAGTTCCCCGACGACGAGATCACCGAGCAGCCCGACGCCGAGCAGCCCGACGCTGAGCAGCCCAACGCTGACGCTGACGCTGAGCAGCCTGACGCTGACGCTGACGCTGACGCTGACGCTGAGCAGCCTGACGCTGACGCTGACGCTGACGCTGACGCTGAGCAGGCGGATGAGCCTGCGGCGGATGAGCCTGCGGTCGAGGAAGAGCCGACGGTCGAGGACGAGGTGCGCGAGCTCCTCGGCGAGGACGAGTCGGAAGACGAATCCGCGTCCGCGGCGGGCACCGCTGATTCCACGACCGGCACCGACGAGGACCCGGAGGCGTAGTGGCGCTGTTCTCCCGGAAGCGCGCCCCGCGTACACCGCTCGATGGCGTGGACACGATCCTCGCCGACCTCGACGGCGTCGTGTACGCGGGCCCCGGCGCCCTGCCCTTCGCCGTCGACAGCCTCAACGAGGCCGCGAAGTCGGCGCGACTCGGCTACATCACGAACAACGCAGCGCGGACGGATGCCTCGGTCGCGGAGCACCTGAGCAGCCTCGGGCTCCGGGTCGAGCCGTCCGATGTGGTCACGAGTCCGCAGGCGGCGATGCGCCTGATGGCGCAGATCGTGCCGGCGCCCGCGACGATCCTCGTGATCGGCGGCGACGGACTGGTCGATGAGGTGCAGAAGGCCGGCTACACGGTGACGCGCAGCGCGGAGGACTCCCCGAGCGCCGTCGTCCAGGGGTTCGCTCCGGAAGTGGCCTGGACGGACCTCGCCGAGGCTGCCTTCGCCCTCAAACTTCCGGAGGACGAGGGCGGCATCCCCTGGATCGCCACCAACACGGACTGGACGATTCCGCGCGAGCGCGGCGTCGCACCGGGTAACGGCACCCTGGTCTCGGCCGTCCACACCGCCATCGGCCGCCTGGCCACCGTCGCCGGGAAGCCCGAGGCGCCGATCTTCGAGGAAGCGCTCGCCCGGTTCGGGGCGGAGAAGGCGCTCTTCATCGGCGACCGCCTCGACACCGACATCATGGGCGCGAGCCGCGTCGGCATCGACTCGGTCCTCGTCCTCACGGGCATCGATCGACCGAAGCACGTCCTGGCGGCGCCGGAGGGCTCGCGGCCGACCTACATCCTCAGCGATCTGCGCGAACTGCACGAGCCGTACCCGGAGGCGAAGGAGCGCGACGGCGTCTTCGACGTCAACGGCGCGGCCGTGCGCGTGACCGGTGCGGATGTGGAGATCGTGGCGGAGTCCGGTTCGCAGATCGACCTGCTTCGGGCCGGCGCGGCCGCGATCTGGGCCTCGGGCACTCCGGTGTTCGTGCTGCGCGTTCCCGAGCGGCTCTACGACGACCCGTTCCACCGCCCCTAGGCGACCTCGCGTGGCTCCGGCACGTGTCGGAGCGGCCGCGTACAGTGGAACCGTGAGCGAAGAGACGACGAGCGCGCCGACCGACGGCCTGTGGAGCCGCCTGCGCCTGATCGAGGGACAGCCCCTCCCGGCCCGGGCCGACGCCTACGCGGCCCTGCACGACGAGCTCTCCCGACGCCTCGAGAGCGGTGCGAAGCTCGACCAGCGGGAGACCTCGGGATCCCGATGACGCGACTCGACGCTGCCCTCGCCGCCCGAGGACTCGCCCGCTCGCGCAGCCACGCGGCCACCCTCATCTCCGGCGGTCTCGTGAGCGTCGACGGCCGTCCGGTGGTCAAGGCCTCCACCGCGGTCGACGATTCCGCCGAGATCACCATCGCGGGCGCCGACCACTACGTCGGCCGCGCCGCCCACAAGCTCATCGCGGGCCTCGACGGCTTCGGCATCGAGGTGCACGACCGGCTCGCTCTCGACATGGGGGCATCCACCGGCGGTTTCACGCAGGTGCTGCGGGAGCGCGGTGCCCGCAAGGTGCTCGCGGTCGACGTCGGACACGGGCAGCTGGCACCGTCGATCGCCGCGGACGCCGGCGTCGTCGCGGTCGAGGGCTACAACGTCCGACACATGACGCCGGAGAATCTGGCGGAGGCGACCGGCGAGACCACCGCCCCCGACCTCGTGGTGGGCGACCTCTCGTTCATCTCCCTCGAACTCGTGCTGCCGGCCGTGGCCGGCGTCGCGGCTCCGGGCTCCGATGTGCTCCTCCTCGTGAAGCCGCAGTTCGAGGTGGGACGCACGGCGGTGCGCGGGGGACTGGTCACCGACCCGGCCACCCGTGCCGACGCCGTCGCGCGCACCGTGTGGAGCGCGTGGGACACGGGACTCGGGATGCTCGGCATCCTTCCCTCCCCGATCCTGGGCACGCACGGCAATGCCGAGTATCTGGTGCATCTCGCGCCGGGCCGCGGCAGCAATCCGACAGAATGGTTGGACAGCATCAACCGACTGGCAGGAGGACGATGAACGAGCGCAGCATCCTGGTCGTCGCCCACGCCGGCCGAGTCGACACCGTCGACGCCGCCCGTCGTGTGATCACGGCCCTGCGAGAAGCCGGGGCACGACCGGTCCTGGCCGACGACGACCACGCCGCCCTCACCGCGGTGGACGACTTCTTCGCCGACGCCGACGTCCTCGGCACCTCGGTCGATCCCGCCGATCTGGAGCTGGCGATCGTGCTGGGAGGAGACGGGACGATCCTGCGCGCCGCGGAACTCGTGCGCGACAGCGGGGCGCCCGTGCTCGGCATCAACATGGGCCACGTCGGCTTCCTCGCCGAGATCGACCGTGACGACATGGACAGAGCGGTGCGCCGCGTGATCGACCGCGACTACGAGGTCGAGGAGCGCCTCGCCCTGTCAGTGCGGGTGAAGGACGCTGCTGGCGCCGTCGTCTACGAGACCTGGGCGCTCAACGAGGCCACGGTCGAGAAGGCCAGCCGGGAGCGGATGATCGAGGTGGTGCTCGAGATCGACGGCCGCCCGCTGTCGAGCTTCGGCTGCGACGGCATGGTCGTCTCCACGCCGACCGGTTCGACCGCCTACAACTTCTCCGCCGGAGGGCCGGTCATCTGGCCCACCGTCGAGGCGATCGCGGTCGTGCCGCTGTCGGCCCACGCCCTGTTCGCCAAACCGCTCGTGGTCAGCCCCGATGCCGCGGTCGCGATCGAGATGCTCGAGCGCACCGACGGCTCCGGGATCCTCTGGTGCGACGGCCGCCGCTCGCACGATCTGCCGCCCGGCGCTCGCGTCGTGGTGCGTCGGTCGTCCCGCCCCGTCCGACTCGCACGACTGCACCCGACGGCCTTCACCGACCGCCTCGTGCGCAAGTTCCAGCTGCCCGTCGAAGGATGGCGCGGTCAGGATCAGGGGGCGCCGTCGTGATCGAGGAGATGCGGATGCAGGGGCTCGGCGTCATCGCCGATGCCGTGCTGCCCCTCGGTCCCGGATTCACGGCGATCACCGGTGAGACCGGTGCCGGCAAGACGATGGTGGTCACGGGCCTCGGGCTGCTGCTCGGCCAGCGCGCCGACTCCGGCGCCGTGCGCGCCGGCGCCGCGCAGGCTTCCGTGGCCGGCGTATGGATCGTCCCCGAGCGCGGAGACGTGGCCGAGATCGTCGCGGATGCCGGCGGAGAGCTGGAGCCCGCGGGATCCGGCACCGCCGAGCTCTACGTGTCGCGCACGCTGAGTGCGGAAGGCCGCAGCCGCGCGAGTGTCGGCGGACGAGCCGCACCGGCCGGCGTGCTCTCCTCGCTCGCGGAAGAACTCGTCGTCGTGCACGGTCAGTCCGAGCAGTTGCGCCTGCGCTCGGCGGCCGCTCAGAGAGACGCCCTGGACCGCTTCGGCGGAGCCCCGATCGCGGAGGCGCTCGAGCTGTACGCCGGCTCCTTCACGCGCTGGCGCACCATCGACACCGAGATCACCGAGATCACCGAGAACCGCGACCGCCGCGCCGAGGAGGCATCGCGGCTCCGGGAGGCGCTCGCGCTGATCGAGGCGACGGCACCGGAACCGGGGGAGGACCAGGAGCTCACCGAGCGCGCCGAACGCCTCGCGAACTCCGAGGAGCTGCGCCTCGCCGCCTCCCTCGCCCACGGAGCACTGTCGAGCGAGGAGGGCGAGCCGGACGCCTCGGCGCTGGTCGCGGAGGCGCGTCGTGTGCTCGAGCGGGCGTCCGACGCCAAGCTGACCGAGATCGGCGAGAGCCTCGCCGACATCGGCTACCGCATCGCCGACACCGCGGGACTCCTCTCGGCATACCTCGCCGACCTCGACGAGTCCGGGCCCCATGAGCTCGCCGCTGTGGAGGAGCGCCGCGCCGCGCTCGGCACCCTCGTCCGTGCGCACGGCTCCCTCGATGAGGCCCTCGCGCTCTGGCAGACCGGATCGGCGCGCCTGGCGGAGCTCGACGACGACGGAGAGCGCATCGAGAGGCTCCTCGCCGAACGCGACGCGGCCCGGGCGGAGCTGGACGCGCACGCGACCGCACTGACGGCCGCCCGGACCGACGCCGCCGCTCGCCTCGGTGAGGCGGTGACGGAGGAGCTCCACGCACTCGCTATGCCCGACGCGCGCCTCGAGGTCGCGGTCTCCGAGGGCGCCGAGAGCACGCACGGTCGCGATGACGTCGCGATCCTCCTCGCCCCGCACCCGGGCGCCGAGCCCCGCTCGGTCTCGAAGGGCGCCTCCGGGGGAGAGCTGTCCCGCGTGATGCTGGCGATCGAGGTCGTCATCGCCGGGACAGACCCGGTCCCCACGTTCGTCTTCGACGAGGTCGATGCCGGCATCGGCGGCGCCGCGGCGATCGAGGTGGGTCGGCGACTCGCCCGACTCGCCGAGAAGTCGCAGGTGATCGCGGTGACCCATCTCGCGCAGGTCGCGGCCTTCGCGAACAACCACCTCTCGGTCGTGAAAGCCAATGATGGCGCGGTCACGGCCTCCAGCGTCCGCCGTCTGGAAGGCGCGGAGAGGGAGGCCGAGATGGCCCGTCTGCTCTCCGGACTCGCCGATTCCGACGCCGCTCTGACGCACGCCCGCGAACTTCTCAGCCTCCGCGTCCCCGCCGCCTGATAGGATCGAAGCCCGTGATGAACTCTTCTTCTGCGGGACCCAAGAACGACACGACCAAGCACATCTTCGTGACTGGTGGTGTCGTTTCGTCTTTGGGCAAGGGGCTGACGGCTGCCAGCCTCGGCAACCTCCTCACGGCCCGTGGTCTGCGCGTCGTGATGCAGAAGCTCGACCCGTACCTGAACGTGGACCCGGGCACCATGAACCCGTTCCAGCACGGCGAGGTCTTCGTCACGGACGACGGCGCCGAGACCGACCTCGACATCGGACACTACGAGCGCTTCCTCGACATCAACCTGTCCGAGGCGGCGAACGTCACCACCGGCCAGATCTACTCGCAGGTCATCGCCCGTGAGCGTCGCGGCGAGTACCTCGGCGACACGGTGCAGGTGATCCCGCACATCACCGACGAGATCAAGCGCCGCATGCGCCTCCAGGCCTCCGAGGACCCGCGTCCCGACGTGATCATCACCGAGGTCGGCGGCACGGTCGGCGACATCGAGTCGCAGCCGTTCCTCGAGTCCGCTCGTCAGCTCCGTCACGAGCTCGGCCGCGACAGCGTCTTCTTCGTGCACGTCTCGCTCGTGCCGTTCATGGGCGCGTCGGGGGAGCAGAAGACCAAGCCGACCCAGCACTCCGTCGCCGCGCTCCGCCAGGTGGGCATCCAGCCCGACGCGCTCGTGCTCCGCAGCGACCGTCCGGTGAGCGTGAGCAACCGGAACAAGATCGCCCTCATGTGCGACGTCGACGTCGAAGGCGTCATCAACACGGTCGACCTGCCGAGCATCTACGACATCCCCTCGACGCTGAACGAGCAGGGCCTCGACTCGTACATCGTGCGTCGCCTCGGCCTCGACCAGAAGGCGGCCGACGTCGACTGGACCCGCTGGAACAAGGTGCTGCACGCGGTCCACAACCCCAAGCACGAGGTGACGATCGGCCTCGTCGGCAAGTACATCGACCTGCCGGACGCCTACCTCTCCGTGACCGAGGCCCTCAAGGCCGGCGGCTTCGCGCAGGAGACCAAGGTCAACATCCGCTGGATCCCCTCGGACCTGTGCGAGACGCCGGAAGGCGCGCAGGAGCAGCTGGCCCCGCTCGACGGCATCTGCGTGCCCGGCGGCTTCGGCATCCGCGGCATCGAGGGCAAGCTCGGCGCGCTGAAGTTCGCCCGCGAACAGGGCATCCCGACGCTCGGACTGTGCCTCGGCCTGCAGTGCATGGTCATCGAGTACGCCCGCGACGTCGCCGGCATCGCCGGAGCCTCCTCCAGCGAGTTCGACCCGGAGACCGCGGAGCCGGTCATCGCGACCATGGCCGAGCAGATCGACATCCTCGACGGCGGCGACCTCGGCGGCACCATGCGTCTCGGTCTCTACCAGGCGGCCCTCGCCGAAGGCTCCCTCGCCCGCGAGCTGTACGGTGCGCCGGAGGCCTCCGAGCGCCACCGCCACCGCTACGAGGTGAACAACGCCTACCGCGACCGTCTCACCGAGGCAGGACTGGTGTTCTCGGGTCTCAACCCCGAGCTCGACCTGGTCGAGTACGTCGAGCTGCCGCGCGACGTGCACCCGTACTACATCGCCACGCAGGCGCACCCGGAGCTGCGCTCGCGTCCGACCGACCCGCACCCGCTGTTCCGCGGCCTCGTCGGCGCCGCGATCGAGCGTCACCGGGCGAGCGAGCTGTTCGACGTCAGCGCCGATGACTGACTCGTCGCGGGACCTCCGGGACGAGCCGTTCGAGCCGGAGGTCCTCGACAGCGACCTCGTCTACGAGGGACGCGTGTGGGACGTGCGCTCCGACCGCGTGCGCTACGGCGACGGGGAGATCGTCCGCCAGTACGTCGCCCACACGGGCGCGGTGGCGATCCTCGCACTCGACGACGAGGGGCGCGTCCTGCTGATCCAGCAGTACCGCCACCCGATCCGCCATCGCGACTGGGAGCTGCCCGCCGGTCTGCTCGACGTGGAGGGCGAGGAACCGCTCGAGGCGGCCCGCCGCGAGCTCGCGGAGGAGGCCGACCTCGTCGCCGCGCACTGGGAGCCGCTGGTGTCGTCCTGGACCACTCCGGGCGGCAACGACGAGATCATCCACATCTTCCTCGCGACCGGTGTCTCGCCGGCCCCGTCGGCGCATGACCGCGAGGACGAGGAGGCCGACATCCGCGTGGAGTGGGTGCCGCTCGCGGATGCCGTCGACGCCGTGCTCGACGGGCGGATGCACAACGGCATCCTCACGATCGGCGTGCTGGCCGCCGCGCAGAGGCTGCGCGATCGGAGCTGAGGGATGCAGCTCGAGCGCGCTCTCGACGCCTACCTGCGTCATGTCACGATCGAGCGCGGCCTGAGCGAACACACGATCGCGGCCTATCGCCGAGACCTCGGCGGCTACGTCGACTGGCTGGCGGCGGAAGGCGTGGTCGACACGTCGGAGGTGACTCCGGCGGTCGTCGACCGCTTCATCACGGACCGTGCCTCGGCCGTGCCCGCCCCGGCATCGACGAGCCTGGCGCGGCTGCAGTCCTCCGTCCGCGGGTGGCATCGGTTCCTGGCGCGCGAGGGCATCGAGGACGACGACCCGAGCGGTCGGCTGCGCCCGCCCAAGGCTCCGCGTCGGCTGCCCAAGGCCCTGACCATCGACCAGGTCGAGCGGTTGCTCGCCGCACCGTCGCCGGAGGAGCCGATCGGCGTGCGAGACCGTGCCCTCCTGGAACTCCTGTACGCCACCGGGGCCCGCGTGTCGGAGGCGATCGGCCTCGATGTCGACGACCTCGCCCACGGCGACGTGCTGCGCCTGCGCGGCAAGGGGTCGAAGGAGCGCATCGTCCCGATCGGGTCGTATGCGCGGGCGGCCGTCGACGCCTACCTCACCCGGGTCCGTCCGGAGCTCGCGGCCAAGGGGCGGGCCTCGGCGCGACTGTTCCTCGGCGCGCGCGGAGCACCGCTGTCCCGGCAGAGCGCCTGGCTCGTCATCCGTGCCGCGGCGGAGCAGGCCCAGATCACAGCGGAGGTCTCGCCGCACACGCTGCGGCACTCCTTCGCGACACATCTGCTGCAGGGCGGCGCCGATGTGCGCGTCGTGCAGGAGCTGCTCGGACACTCCTCGGTCGCCACGACCCAGATCTACACGCACGTCTCCGTGGACACGCTGCGCGACATCTACGCGACCTCGCATCCCCGCGCCCGCTGAGACCGGGACACGCCCGCAGGATTCCCGGGAGGGGCCCGCGCCGCGTGCCGAGGCGGCCGAGCCACAGCCCGGCCGGTACAATCGACCAAGCACGAAGGAGCAGGAGAACCGGTGGCTGAGAAAGCGGCGAAGTCCAGGGCGAAGGCACAGAAGGCCGACGAGACCCCCATGGGACCCACCGGCCGCCCGTATCACGGGTTCCCGACCCCCGAGCCGTTGAAGTCCCACGGCCCGGCGCGCATCATCGCGCTGTGCAACCAGAAGGGCGGCGTCGGCAAGACGACGACCTCCATCAACCTGGCCGCCGCCCTCGCGGAATACGGCCGCAAGGTGCTCGCGGTCGACTTCGACCCGCAGGGTGCTCTCTCCGCGGGCCTCGGCATCCAGACGCACGACGTCCCCACGGTGTACGACCTGCTGCTCGACACCAAGCGCGACGCGCACGACGCGATCGTGCACTCGGGCGTCGAGGGCCTCGACGTGATGCCCGCCAACATCGACCTCTCCGCCGCCGAGGTGCACCTGGTCAACGAGGTCGCCCGTGAGACGATCCTCGCCCGCGTGCTGCGCCAGGTGGCGGGGGAGTACGACGTCATCCTCATCGACTGCCAGCCGTCGCTCGGCCTGCTGACGGTGAACGCGCTGACCGCTGCGCACGGTGTGATCATCCCGCTGGAGTGCGAGTTCTTCGCGCTGCGCGGCGTGGCCCTGCTCATCGAGACCATCGACAAGGTGCGCGACCGGCTGAACCCCTCGATCACGATGGACGGTCTGCTGGCGACGATGTACGACCCCCGCACCCTGCACTCCCGCGAGGTCCTCGAACGCGTGGTCGAGGCCTTCGGAGACGACGTGCTGGAGACCGTGATCGGCCGCACCGTGAAGTTCCCCGACGCCTCGGTGTCGGGTGTGCCCATCACCGAGTTCGCCCCCGAGCACGCGGCCGCTCAGGCATACCTGCGGCTGGCGCGGGAGCTGGTCGCCCGTGGCGCCGTCGCCTAGCGAGGGTCCTGTCGACGCGACGCTCGAGGAGAGCGCGGGCGATGCCGTCGCGGCGGAGAACGCCGGCTTCCGGGTCTCGCTGTCCAACTTCGACGGCCCGTTCGACCTGCTCCTCAACCTCATCTCGAAGCATGAGATGGACATCACCGAGGTCTCGCTGAGCGCGGTCACGAACGAGTTCATCGCCTACCTCGGCGCGCTCGACGATGAGGCGGAGCTGGACCAGGCATCCGAGTTCCTCGTGGTCGCGGCCACGCTGCTCGACATGAAGGTCGCCGGCCTGCTGCCGCAGGGGGAGCTGGTCGATGCCGAGGCGGTGGCCCTGCTCGAGGCGCGCGACCTGCTGTTCGCCCGCCTGCTGCAGTACCGGGCCTTCAAGGAGGTCTCGGCGTGGTTCTCCCGTTGCCTGCAGCGCGAGGACCGCAGGCACGTGCGCGCGGCACGGCTCGACGAGAAGCACCGTCGGCAGACGCCTGAACTCGTGTGGTCGCTGACCGCCGACGACTTCGCCGCGCTGGCACTGCTGGCGTTCGCGCCCAAGGAGATCCCGCACGTCGGCCTCGACCACCTGCACGCGCCGCTGGTCAGCATCCGCGAGCAGGCCGCGATCGTCGTGACGCTGCTGCGCGGCACCGAGTCGCTGAGCTTCCGCGAGCTGGTGGCGGGGGTGAGCGAGCCGGGCATCGTCGTGGCGCGCTTCATCTCGGTGCTGGAGCTCTACCGGCATGCGGCGCTGTCCTTCGAACAACTGGAACCGCTCGGCGAGCTCACGCTGCGCTGGGCAGCCGACTCCTGGTCGGACGAGACACTCGCGACCCTGGGGGCCGACTATGACCGATGACGCGACGGATGCCGTGACGGACGACGTGACGGAACCGACCGATTTACTGACCGATCCGCCGACTGATGACGTGACGGATGCCGCCGCCGAGATCCCGCTCTCCGAGCGCATCGAGGCGATCCTGCTCATCGTCGACGAGCCGCTCGGTCTGGTGGCCCTCGCCGCCGCGGTCGGCTCGCCCGTTCCCGCTGTGCGGCAGACGCTCGAGACCCTCGTCGAGGATTACGACGGCCGGGGCAAGGGGCCGCGACGCGGCTTCGAGCTCCGCGAGGTCGGTGGCGGCTGGCGGCTGTACGTGCGCGAGGATCTGGACACCCTGGTCGCGGACTTCGTCGGCGGGCAGGCTCCCGCCCGGCTCTCGCAGGCCGCGCTCGAGACGCTGGCCGTCATCGCGTACAAGCAGCCGGTGACGCGCAGTCAGGTCGCGTCGATCCGCGCCGTGAACGTCGATTCCGTCGTGCGCACGCTCCTCGCCCGCGGGCTGATCACCGAGCTGTTCGCCGACTCCGAGACCGGCGCGATCAACTACGGCACGACCGACGCACTCCTGCAGCACCTGGGCATCAACTCGCTCGACGAGCTGCCCCCGATCTCCCCGCTGCTCGATGACGGTGCAGACGGCTTCGACGAAGGGACCATCCGATGACGGGCTTCGACGCCTCCGCAGACTCCGAGGGCGCACCGGAGGGTGTGCGCCTGCAGAAGGTGCTCGCCGCCGCCGGCGTGGCCTCCCGCCGCGTGGTGGAGCAGTACATCGCCGAGGGACGCATCCGCGTCAACGGCATCGTCGTCTCCGAGCAGGGGCGACGGATCGACCCCGAGCACGATCTCGTGGACGTGGACGGCACCGCGATCCAGCTCGACGTCTCCAAGCGCTACGTCATGCTCAACAAGCCCACCGGCGTCGTCAGCAGCATGAAGGACGAGAACGGCCGCCCCGACCTGCGTCGCTTCACCGAGAAGTACGAGGAGCGCCTCTACAACGTCGGCCGCCTCGACGCCGAGACGAGCGGGCTGCTGATCCTCACGAACGACGGCGCCCTCGCGCACGTGCTCGCCCACCCCTCGTTCGGTGTGACCAAGGTGTACATCGCGAAGGTCGAGGGCACGGTCCTCCCGCAGACGATCTCGAAGCTGACGAAGGGCATCGAGCTCGAGGACGGGCCGATCGCCGCCGACAAGGCGAGGCTGCTGGACACCTCCCGCGAGGAGAGCCTGGTCGAGCTGACGCTGCACTCCGGACGCAATCGGATCGTGCGCCGGATGCTCGCCGCGGTCGGACATCCGGTCACGGAACTGGTCCGTCGGCAGTTCGGCCCGCTCCACCTGGGAACCCTCCCGGCCGGGAAGACGCGGGAACTGAGTAAAATCGAACTCGGCGCGCTTTTGACCCTGTCGCGCCGTGATTCCGGTGTCGCCGAGGCGCCAGGCGAGCAGGAGAGCGAATGACCGATACGACGAGTGCGCCCACGGCGCGGAGAGCGGGCACCGTCGCGCCGCGCCTCTCCGGCACCGTCCGCATCGTCGGCGCCGGACTCCTCGGCGCGAGCGTCGGCCACGCGCTCCGCTCGAAGGGCGTCGACGTGGTGCTCACCGACGCCTCGCCCGCGCAGTTGCGCCTCGCCGTCGACTACGGCGCGGGACGTCTCGCCGCGGAGGACGATGCTCCGTCGCTGATCGTCGTGGCCGTGCCGCCGGACGTCACCGCCGACGTGATCCAGGCCGAGCTCGAGCGCTTCCCGGAAGCCGTCGTCACCGACGTCGCCAGCGTGAAGCTCGACCCGTTCCGCACGCTGAAGTCGCGCGGTGTCGACCTCACCCGCTACATCGGCTCGCACCCGCTCGCCGGACGCGAGCGCGGCGGTGCGATCTCCGCCCGCGCCGATCTGTTCATCGGACGCCCGTGGGTCGTGTGCCGCGATGAGGACACCAAGGCCTCCGACCTGGCGCTCGTCGAAGCGCTCGCCCTGGACGTGGGCGCGATGCCGCTCGAGATGACGCCGGAGGAGCACGATCGCTCCGTCGCCCTCACCTCGCACGTGCCCCAGGTGGTCGCGAGCCTGCTCGCCGGTCGCCTCGCAGGGGCCGAAGAAGGGGCTCTCCGCCTCGCCGGGCAGGGCGTCCGCGACACGACGCGCATCGCCGCATCCGCGCCCGAGCTCTGGGTGCAGATCCTCGGTGCGAACGCGGGACCCGTCGTCGAGATCCTCGACGCCCTCGCCTCCGACCTCGGAGAGATCTCCGACGCGCTGCGCGAGCCGGCGGCGCCCGGAGCCCGGCGCATCGTCGCCGAGACCATCCGCCAGGGCAACGACGGCGTCGAACGCCTGCCGGGCAAGCACGGGCAGAACCGTCGCTTCGAGTCGCTCATCGTCATGGTCGACGACACGGCGGGCCAGCTGGGTCGTCTGTTCGGCGAGCTCGGCGAACTCGGCGTCAACGTCGAAGACCTCCGTCTCGAGCACTCTCCGGGGGCGCAGTTCGGTCTGGCGGAGATCAGCGTCGACCCGGCCGCGCTGCACGGTGCGATCACCGGACTTCAGGAACGCGGCTGGCGGATTGCAGGGAACACCAATGACTGACACCTCGACCTCCTCCACGGCGCCGGAGCACGTCGCCGACGCCACGAAGTTCATCGCGATCGACGGGCCTGCCGGTTCCGGCAAGTCCAGCGTCTCGAAGGCCGTCGCCCGCAAGCTCGGCTTCGGCTACCTCGACACCGGATCCGCGTACCGCGCTCTCGCGTGGCACGTGCTCGACCGCGGCACCGACACGGACGACGCCGACGCCGTGCTCGCCGCTGCATCCGACTTCCCGGTGCGTCTGGGGCTCGACCCCGACGACCGGACCGTCCTCGTCGGTGACACCGAGATCACCGAGGCGATCCGCGAACCGCGGGTCTCGGGCGCCGTGAGCGGCGTGGCGCGCGTGCCCGAGGTGCGCGTGCAGGTGAACGAACTCTTCCGACGTCTCGTGTCCGAGTCGTCGTACCCCGCCGTTGTCGTCGAGGGCCGTGACATCACGACCGTCGTCGCACCGGATGCCCCCGTGCGCATCCTGCTCACCGCGGCCCCCGAGGTACGGGCCGCCCGCCGTGCCGGCGAACTCGCCGGCGAGAACGCGGAGGCCGTCGCCGCAGCACTGCACAAGCGCGACGCCTCCGACAGCGCCGTCGTCGACTTCCTGAACGCCGCAGAAGGCGTCGAGGTCGTCGATTCGACGGAGCTCGATTTCCCCCAGACCATCGACGCCGTCCTCACGGTGATCGAACGAATCCAAGGAGCACACCGTGGCTGACGAAGAATACGAAGGCGGCCCCGACCAGCTCGCCGAGAAGATGGACCAGCTCGACGAGCATCTCGCCGAGCAGCGCGCGGAGACCCTGCGCGCCGGCCTCTCCGACTACGAGCTGGACGATGAGGACGCCGCGCTCCTCGCGGGCATCACGCTCGGCGAGGACGGCATCCACTACAGCCCCGCGCTTCCCGTGGTGGCGATCGTCGGACGCCCGAACGTCGGCAAGTCCGCCCTCGTGAACCGCATCCTCGGTCGCCGCGAGGCCGTCGTGGAGGACACCCCCGGCGTGACCCGCGACCGCGTGACGTACAAGGCCGAGTGGGCCGACCGCCGCTTCTCGCTCGTCGACACCGGTGGGTGGGAGCCCGACGCCCGCGGCATCGACCGCTCGGTCGCGATGCAGGCCGAGGTCGCGATCGACCTCGCCGACATGGTGCTGTTCGTCGTCGACGCGATGGTGGGTGCCACCTCGACCGACGAGCACGTCGTGAAGCTGCTCCGCAAGAGCGGCAAGCCCGTGTTCCTCGTGGCCAACAAGATCGACGACGCCCGCCAGGAGCCCGAGACCGCAGCCCTGTGGAGCCTGGGGCTCGGCGAGCCGTACCCCGTCTCGGCCATCCACGGACGTGGCGTCGCCGACCTGCTGGACGCCGTGCTCAAGAAGCTCCCCGAGGTCTCGGCCGTCGCGAAGCAGGAGATCGGCGGACCGCGCCGCGTGGCCATCCTCGGTCGCCCGAACGTGGGCAAGTCGTCGCTGCTGAACAAGGCAGCCGGCGAGGAGCGCGTGGTCGTCAACGACCTGGCCGGCACCACTCGTGACCCGGTCGACGAGGTCGTGGAGCTCGGCGGGAAGATGTGGCGCCTGGTCGACACGGCCGGCATCCGTCGTCGCGTGCACATGGCGCAGGGCGCGGACTTCTACGCCTCGCTGCGTACTTCCGCGGCTCTGGAGAAGGCCGAAGTGGCCGTCGTCGTGCTGGATGTGTCGGAGACCATCAGCGAGCAGGACGTGCGCATCATCGACCTCGTGCTGGAGTCGGGCCGCGCGCTCGTGCTGGCGTTCAACAAGTGGGACCGTCTGAACGACGACGACCTCGAGAACGCCGACCGCCGTCGCTACCTGGAGCGCGAGATCGAGCAGGACCTGGCGCACGTCGCCTGGGCTCCGCGCGTGAACATCTCCGCGAAGACCGGACGCCACCTCGATAAGCTCGTGCCCGCGCTGGAGACCTCGCTGGAGAACTGGGACCGTCGCATCCCGACGGGCAAGTTCAACGCGTTCCTCGCAGAGCTCGTGGCCGAGCACCCGCACCCGCTGCGCGGCGGCAAGCAGCCGCGCATCCTGTTCGGCACGCAGGCGTCGACGCGCCCGCCCACGTTCGTCCTGTTCACGACCGGGTTCCTCGACCCCGGGTACCGCCGGTTCATCCAGCGCCGCCTGCGCGAGCTGTACTCGTTCGAGGGCACGCCGATCGTGATCAACATGCGCGTGCGCGAGAAGCGCCAGCGCTGACCTGTTCCGGCGCATGTCGCGCCGTGGTGCTCGTACCCCGATGCTGTGAAAGGCTGTGGGGGTGACCGTCGTACCTCCTGCCGCAGGTGAGCCGCGCCGCCCCGAGGGGCCGCGGAACCCGGGTGATGCCTGGGTGATCGCAGAGTCGGGGGAGAAGTACTGGGGGCGCTTCGGCGCCGCCGGTCTTCTCGCCTCCGACCCGGTGCGGGGGATCCTGCTGCAGCATCGCGTCTCGTGGAGTCACTTCGGCGGCACGTGGGGCCTGCCCGGTGGGGCACTGCACGAGGGCGAGAGCGCGATCGTCGGCGCCATCCGCGAGGCGCAGGAAGAGGCCGGGGTGCCCGATGAGGCGGTGCGGCCGCGGTTCACCAGCGTCCTCGATCTCGGGATCTGGTCGTACACGACCGTGGTCGCGGATGTGCGGGTCCCGTTCGATCCGGTGATCAGCGACCCGGAGAGCGTCGCGCTGGAGTGGGTTCCGCTCGATGAGGTCGCGGATCGTCCGCTGCACCCGGGATTCGGGGCCGCCTGGCCGGCGCTGCGCGCGCTACTCGAGGTGCGGCCGGCCGTCGTGGTCGATGCAGCCAATGTCGTGGGCTCCGTGCCGGACGGCTGGTGGAAGGATCGTGCAGGTGCGGCATCACGGCTGCGTGCTCGCCTGGAGGGTCTGACCGTGCCGGCGAGGGCTTTGGAGCTCGAGGGCGACGTCTGGTTCCCCGAGGTGTCGATGGTCGTCGAGGGACAGGCGCGCGACATCGATCACGAGTCGAGCGAGGTGTCGGTCCTCCGTGCGCAGGCAGCGGGGGATGACGCGATCGTCGCCGAGGTCGAGCGCCGGGTCGCATCCGCGCAGACCGTCGTAGCGGTCACCAGCGACCGAGGGCTCCGCGAACGCGTCGAGCGCGCCGGGGCCGCCCAGGTCCGGTCGGCAGGGTGGCTGCGCGACCTGCTCGACGGGCGCGGCTGACCCGCGACATCCGCCCAGGCAAGGCAGGCGGGCGGGCAGGCAGGCAGGCAGGCGACGCGGTGCCGACGGGCTGCGTGGGTCAGACGAACATCACTCGCCGGGGAGGCGGGTCGGAATAGTCGCGTCCGAGCGGACTGTGCCACGTGACGCTGCCGTCCCTCTCCTGCCGGGCGGTCCATCGATGCAGGTCGGGAACGTCCGGATGCTTGAGGGTGTGGTGGCTGCGGCAGAAGTGCCCGAGGTTGTCGAGGCGGGTTCTCCCGCCTTTCGCATGATCGTGGTTGTGGTCGATCTCGCAGCGGTGCACCGGCATGCGACACCCTGGGAACCGGCAGTGCTGATCGCGGGCGCGGAGGAACCGGCGCATCCCCTCGGTCGGAGTGTAGGTGTCGGTCTCGACGACCATTCCCGCCGCATCGAGGAACAGGCGAGTCCACCCGGCGTGGCGTCCGGCGAGGTCGCGGGCGATGTCGGGATGGATCGCGCCATGACCGTCGAGCTCGGCGGGCTGGTCGTCGGCACCGAGCAGCGTGGTCGCGGCGACGGTGACCTGGATGCGGGCCTGAATGCCGTCGAGTCCGTCGCCGTTCGCGGAGCTGGGGTCGGCGGTGAGCAGCAGGTCGGTGAAGAGATCGGCCTGGGTCTGCGCCCAGGTCCGGGTGTCGGGCGGGAAGTGCTCGATCTCCGGGTCCGTCGCGAAGGTTTCGCCCTCGGTGCTGCGGATGACGCCGTCACCGGCGGGGTCGAAAGAGGGGTCGTCGAGGGTGAAGTCTTCAGGACGGAGGCTGTCGGCATCCGCTTCGAACCACCGCGTGAGGGGCAGGACCTCTCGATCGTCTCGGGCGCGCAGGACCTCGCGGGTCATCCGGCTCAAACGGTCGGAGATCGCGTTCGCGATCCACTCGGGGAGAACCGCGGTGAGCAGTGCGAGCCCGTCGTCGAGTGACTTCACCGTCACGCATCGTTCGTCTGCCGCGCGTCGATGCCGTTCGAGGAGAGTGTCGCCGACGAGGGCGGCCGCGACCTGCCGCGCGTGGGCTCTCGTGCGCGCAGCCGTGTCCTGTTCGGCGACGACGAGCACCGCGGTCTCGAACAGGTCCATGACCGCGGGGTCGGCCTGCCGGTTGCGGACCGCTTCGTCGACGAGCGCGCTCGCCCTCGCGATCTCCCGAACGTGCCCGGCGCTGATCGACCCGCGTGTGAACGCGGCGCGGACAGCGGGGAGGTGCGCGTCGAGGGCTCGCGCATCCGCGAAGGCGAACTCGACGGAGCCCTTCGAGACGTGTGCGGCAGCCGAGAACTCCGCGATCATCGACCGGTAGATCGCGTCACGGTGGTGGGGACTGGTCGAGACGTCGGCGTCGTGAAGGGCGATCTGCTCCACGAGCAGCTCTGCCGCTTCCGCTTCGAGGACGGCTATCCGGCGTCTCGTATCGACCCAGGTATCCAGGACGCGTCGTCGTTCCTCGAGTTCGAGGTCGAGATCGGTCGTGTCTGCCATGCCTCCATTTTAGAAGATACGTTCGAAGAGGGCCAGCGGTCCATACCGGGATATCAACCCGGCCACTCGTCGTTCCGACCACGCAGCTTGTCGATGTCGCGACGCTCCCGCTTGGTCGGGCGGCCGGCTCCTCGATCCCGCAGTCCGAGGGCTGCCTGAGGTTCCCGCTCCGGTGTCCGGTCTTCGTAGGCGAGGGCGGCCACGGGGGCACCCACACGCTTGACGAGAAGCTGACGGACGATGAGGATCCGATCGAATCCCGCGATGCGGATGCGCAGTTCGTCGCCCACACGCACCTGCTGCGCCGCCTTCACCTTGTCGCCGTTGACACGTACATGCCCGGCGCGGCATGCAGTCGTCGCGGCCGATCGGGTCTTGTAGACCCGGATGGCCCAGAGCCAGCTGTCGACGCGTGCCGCGTCCATCAGGCGCTCCGCTTCCGCAGCGTGATGAGGGCCCCGGCGACGATGAGTCCCTGGCCGAGCGTGTACGTGAGCATGACAGCCGGACTGCTCCACGCGGGGAGGCCGTCCGGCAGGAAGAGTCGGAAGGCGAGCAGAGTGTCGCTCGCGAGGAAGAACGCGCCGCCGACCGCGACGAGCGGATGGCATCGCGCCGAGAACGCGGCGGTGCCGCCGAGGACGAGTCCATAGAGGGCGACGCCGACGAGCAGCCCGCCGGTGTGCGGGCCGAGGAACACGATCATCGCGATCCACCAGGCGGCATAGACGAGTGCCCACCAGGGCATCCGGCGTACCGTCAGATGGCGGGCGAACAGAACGATGTACGCGATGTGGGCGATGCCGAAGAACAGGAGCATCAGGGGCAGCTCGGGGGCGGCGGGGAAGAAGGCGCCCGCACCGTCGCCGAGCCAGGAGAAGAGCAGGGCCGCGAGCAGCAGAACGAACGTCGAGCGGGGCGTCAGCCGTCGGGCGGAGAGCAGGACGGGCACCGCCAGCATCGGCATCAGCAGGAGTTTGGTCGGCCCGGCGAGCGGGCTCCCCGTAGCCAGCAGGACGACGTGGAGGATCGACACCACGGCGAAGGGGAGGAACGCCCACACGAGTGCGGTGAGCGGGGCGCGACGCTGCATCCTCTCATCGTATGGTCGCGACGTCGGTGTCTCCGACGTCGTGCTCGCCGCGCGTCGGCTGCTCACGACTCGACGGTGACCTGCGCGACGCTGTCGTCGACGGCGAGGTGCACGGCGGGCCAGTACCCCTCGGGGAAGTGCTCGGCGCAGGTGTCGATCAGGTGGAGGATGACGGTGCCGTCGGCGGCGGCCTCGAGGGCCTCGATCGTGAGGTCGGTGGCGGCATCGTCGAGGTCGTCGGGTTCGGGGTCCCCCGTGCTGAACTTCGCGACCACGGCATCCGTCGCGATCCGGCGCAGCGTGTGCAGGCGCTTCACGGTGTCTCGCAGGCGGGGGAGGAGCGGGGTGACCTCGTCGGCTGTCGTGCCCTCCAGCATGAGCTCGATCTCGGTCCCCTCGACGGAGACGGTGCCGACGAACCAGTCATGCGTCAGCACGCTGCCGTCGGTCAGCTCGGAGCGGGCGCGGGTGAAGGTGCCGAGTTCGGGATCGTCGATGGTCGGGTTCTCGTCGCTCATGCCTTCACGCTAGCGGCTCGTTCGTGTCGCTCGTTCATGCGGCGAGGTCGAGCGCGACGAGCGTCCGCCCGGGCTTGAGCGCGGTCTTCTCGGTGAAGCCGGCCGCGAGGAACGTGCTGAGCGTGCCGTGGAAGAGGTCGTTGGTGCGCTGCTTCTCGCCGCCGGTGTCGACGGGGTATCCCTCGATCAGCCGCGCGCCGGATTCCCGCGCGAAGTCGACCGCGGCGGTGAGCAGCTCGAGGTTGAGTCCCGAACCGCGGTGTTCTCGGCGCACGACGAAGCAGGTCACCGCCCACACGGACTCGTCGTCGAAGGGCTCGGTGGTCGCCGCCGCGATGATCCGCGTGCGGGGAATCCGGGCCTGTCTCGTGCGCGGGCCGATCCGGATCCAGCCGGCGGCCTCGCCGTCGACGTACGCGATGAGCCCGGGTGGCGGGTCCTCGTCGATCTCCGCGCGAAGCATCTCCGTGCGCTGCGGCGTCGTGGTCGCGTTCCATTCCTTGTTGGTCAGCACCGGCCAGATGCACTGGCAGCTGGCGCCGTCGCCGCCACCGGTGAGCGCGTGCTGGACATCATCCCAACGCGCCGCCGTGGCCACCTGGGTCGTGATCGTCACCATGCCCGCGACGCTACGCCCGGCATCCGACACCCGCAACGCCGCCGGTTCGCGGAGGGGGCCGGGATGCGGCTAAGATAGGGGAGTTGCCTGCGCGAGAGTGCAGAACAACGGGCTGTGGCGCAGCTTGGTAGCGCACTTGACTGGGGGTCAAGGGGTCGCAGGTTCAAATCCTGTCAGCCCGACCACAAAGCCCCGGAGAACCGCAGAATCATGCGGATCTCCGGGGCTTTTTCTGTGTCCGGATCAGGGCGACTTGGCGTCCGTCTCACATTCCTCGGGGTCGCGACCGGTGACGATCTCCCGGATGCCCTCGACGACGAAGTCTGCGAGTGGCAACCAGCGCTTCTCGCAGGTGTGCACCGGCCAAGGCTTGCGCAGCCCCGCGCGATCAGTCGTACATGTGCGGTGGATGCGGGCACGCTTCTGATCGAGATCGAGGTCTTTGATCTTCAGCGCGGTGGCTTCGCCGATGCGGGGTCCGCTGTGCGCGAGCGTGTCGAACAGAACGCCGTCGATCGGCCGGCGCGCGACCGCGGTCACAGCCGACGAGTTGCACGTACGAGAGTGAGGGGAGATCGTTCTCGATGTCTCCCTCGTCGCGCGGGAACTCGACCTTCGCGAGTGGATTGCGACCGATTCATCGACTTGTCCGTGTTGGAGCTGGCGGCTGATGGCGCTCTGGCCCGCCTCAATGGCATGATTAGAGGCTTCTCCAGCCCGAGGATTGTGACCCCTCACAGTTCTGGCTCATCGGAGCAACGGGCTAGAGTGCGTTGCTGATGGTGTCGTCCCAGGCTGTGCATCAGGATTGGCCTGCGGCAAGGTTGTCCAGGTACGCGGCGATGTCGTGGTGGTTTCGACGCCGCGCGTAATGGCTCGCGGTGTGGCCCTCGATCCGCATGGCCGGATCGGCGCCGTGGGCCACGAGCGCGCGGACGCAACGTAAGCTTCCCGCTTCAGCGGCGGCGATCAGTGGCGAATCTTGGTTCGGGTCCGCACCAGCGCTCAGAAGGAGGACGAGCACCTCGAAGTTGTCCCACTCCGCGGCACGACTCAGTGGGCGCCATCCTAAGTGGGCGTCCGACACTTCGACGTCGGCGCCAGCATGTAGCAGCGCCTCGACGCTTGCAGCGTCCCCGGGGCCGGACGCGTTGAGAAGCGGTGTGAAACCGTACGAGTCGGCAACATTCGGATCAGCGCCAGCCGCGAGTAGTGCCTCGACGATCTGAGGGTATCTGCGGACAGCTGCTGCATGCAGAGCAGTCCATCCGACATCGTCGGTCTCACTGGCCGACGCGCCGGCGGCCAGAAGCACACATACCCGCTCGAGGTCACCTACAGCGGCTGCGCGCACTAAAGGGGGCAGCGCCCTGAGGAACTCCTCTTCCTTCTCACTCTCCAACGACATCCTGCGACTCTCGCACAGATTTGTTGGTGAGCCAGTGGAGAGTTGCGGCGAGGCGGAGTCCAGCGGGTAGTTGCTGGCGGTGTTGTCTGAGCGCGTCGCAATTCGCGGCACTGCTTGAGCTTGTTGCAGCATCGCTCCACTTCAAGATCGGGGCACTCGGCACCGTTCCGTTACCACCCCGGAAACTCACGTTGATGGCGCCCGATCAGAGCACCTGCATCTAGCGTCATCTGTTTCAACAACGATCCGTCCCTCGTTGCGCTGTCGGAACTGAGCGACAGCGCAACGAGGTTCACTTGACAGATAGAGAAGCGTCCAGCAGCGGAACGTCTGATCTTCCGCGCGAAACTCGATGCCGGCGGCGGAGGGGAGTGGACCGCACGAGCTTCGCATCGATGCGCACGGCTTCGGGGCTAAAGCGCACCCATGCGCGGACGCGCTTCGGCCGTGGGTAGATAGCCATTGGCTGCTCGTGCACGTCCATCTCGCGCTCCGTGAGCGACTGCATTGGGCCGTGCTTGGCGGCCTCGAGGACCGAGCGTGCCTGTGATTGCATGTCGCGGTAGGCGGAGAGCCTCGCCCCGGGGTTCCCCTGGTCAGTTGGGCTAAGTCAGGGTCAGTGTCCGTCGGTGGCCTGGCCTGCGTGCGGTAGCGCTGACCGAAACGCCATATGCCGAGTCCATCCCGGCCCTGGTGCGGATCGATGACGAACCCGTCCTGATCCAGGGAGAACCTGCGTTCGCTGATGCGGTGCGCGCCGATGGGCATCGATTCCTGTTCCAGATCGATGAGGAGGGGTGGCCTGTGGAGGGAGAGCTCGAGGACGTCATCGCGGAGTATCTGTGGGGATACGGCTCGGTGTACTTCTACGGCACACCGGGCGCGGACGGGACCGTGCGCGACGTCGTCGCGGGCTTCATCGACTTCTAACCGGATGCGAATACGGAACATGCCGCGCGCAGCCCTCGAAGCGCTGTCGATATGGTGATCCGGTGGGAACTGTCGAATACCGTGATGCGCTGAGAGCCGTGCTCGACTCGGTGTCACCGTCCACGGCCGTACGGCTCTCCGTGCTCCATCGCGCGGCAACTGCGGGTGCGGACGGCGTGCTGATCGACGTGTTCCTCGATCCGGATGCCGAGGGTCCGTTCGGTGTCTGGGCGCGCTTCGAGGGCGCCGACTCGTTCAGCCTCGACCGGCAACTCGGCGATGGACGGGAGCTGTTCAGCGTGATCTGGGGCGAGGAAGGCTGGGAGCCCCCGGTTCCGTCCCGACCCGCTGGTTGGTCGCGAGAACAACTGGAAGATGCCATCGTCGAAGCCGTGGCTGAATGGATCGACCCGCTCATCCCTAGGGGAACGCCCGTTCTGCGGTGGGAAGTCGTGACGCCGGACGGTGCCACCGACCCGATCCCGGTGGGGCCTCACGATGACTGATCCCTCCGGAAGCGAAGCCCCGCGAGAGCCGGTCACAACGGCACGCGACACCGTGCCGAACGGGCGGCTCACGTTTCGCACGGTGTGGGGTGGTCCGTCGCCGCAGGCGGGGTTCATCGAGGAGGTCGGGCGGATCAAGCGGCACCTGCGCACCGTGGACTTCTCGTATCAACTCGACCTCTTCCTGACCGTCGGTGGCGAGATCACTCCGGTGCCCAGGCCGTCCGGGTTGCGGAACCCGCGAGTGTTTCTGGCGCGGCGCACCGTCACCGGAGAGATCCGGATCAGCAACGACGACGTCGGCGCCGCCTCTGATCCGGTCGCCTTCCTGCGGCAGACCATCCACACGGCAGTCGCCGATCTCATCGGACGCATCGCAGCTCGTGACTCTGCCTTCGACGCGGACGCGGAGCGCGGGAAGATCGCGTTCCTCATCGACGAAGATCCAGCCGCTGCCGACAGGATGAGCTAGTGAAAGCGCCGCGCAACGCCGCGCTGTCACGCCGGTGGACACCTGATCGGCTGGCTGCACTGCAGGAACAGATACTGCAGCAGGCGCGCATCGTGAAGGGGCCGCATCGGTTCGTCACCGAGTGGCCGGAAACGGATGAGGGTCGGCTCGACCTGCGCGGCGTGAAAGCGGGGCGTGAAGGGCTGCAGTTCCGGTTCCTCACGCTGTCCCGCGCCGATTTCCGTCATGCCCGCGGCCGCCTGATGTTCTTCGAGTCCGAGCTCTCCGACTGCCTGTTCGATTCCGCATCGCTCACCGGGCAGCCCCGTTTCGATCGCAGCTTCGTGCGGTGCAGTTTCCGTGCCGCGTCACTGAAGGGACTGGCGATCGGACCGCAGGTCACCGACTGCGACTTCACCGGGGCGGATCTGCGCACCTTGCGGTCGTTGCCGAATACTCGATTCGAACGCTGCCAGTTCGACGGTGCCGACCTCAGCGGCGCAGATTTCTCGGACACCACCTTCACGGACTGCACGTTCGTCGATGCGACGTTCTCGGCGAGCACGACCTTCACCCGGTGCACCTTCGTGAACACGTTCGTCGCGTTCGGTCCCGCACGCGTGACACGCTCGCGCCGTGAGGGCGAGCCGCTGCCCGACCAATGGGACGGCGAGGAGCAGGCCGATGCCGCGCGTGCCGCATACGCGCAGCGCTATGCGCGTGCCGCGGCTGCGGGGCGTGCAGACGATCTGCCCTTGGACCCGGAGGTCGAGAGTTAGAGGCCCGGCGTCGTGTCAGGGGCGCTGTCGCCATCGAACAGCAACCCGTCGACGATGTCGTCGCGTCGCGCCGGCCGCGCGTCGATGTACCTCAGCAGATCCTCGAAGTGAGGGAACACGACAACCGCCTCTTCGAACTCCGGCTCCGTTCCGTGCACGACTGCCCCGTCGTCTCGCACAGCCAAGTACTCGTATCCGTTGCGAACGGAGAGCAGGATGGGGAGGTGGCGCTCCCAGAAACGCGAGACCGCGAGCGCCTCATCATCCGTCGTCGCGGCCTGGATGCTCAGCTGCTCCCACTCGTTCCACGCGAAGGTGCTCACCGCTCCGGTGGAGGAGTAGTCGTCGCGAGACAGGAACCACACGGTCTCATCGGAACTCGACAGCAGCGAGAACGAGGACACCCAGCGGATCGCCGTTTCGGATGCCGTGCGCAGCGCGGACGGAACATCGCCTTCCGCGGAGGTAGGCGGCTCACATGTCCAGCCGGCTTCGCGCAAGCGCTCGATGGCACGTCGGAAGCTCTCCTCCTCACCGAGCGGAGTCTCCCGGCCGGCGGTCATGTGGTCGCGCCCGTGTTGGCCCATTCCAGCGTCGACAGCTTCGCCTCGATCGTCTCGAGGCCGACGTGGCCGCATCCGACCAGCGTGAGCTTGCGCAGCCGCGGGATGTCGTTGACGGCGGCGATGCCGGTGATCTTCTTGCAGTACTGGATGTTCACGATCTCGAGTCGCTGGAGAGCGGCCAGCTCCGAGATGTCGCCCAGGGAGGTGAGGTTCTTGAGCCGCAGCGACTCCAACCGGGACAGCGCGCTGATCCCGGTGAGGCTCGTCAGCGTGCGTCCCCCGATCAACCCGAGCCGGCGAAGCCCGACCGGTTCGACGAGGCGGAAGATCTCCTCATCCGTGGGCACATTCAGCAGGTTCAGTTCCTCCAGCGGCAGGTCGAGCGCCTGCCGCACGTTGTTCAGAGAGCGCTGCGGGTAGAGGGAGAGCGCGCGGAGCCGGGGGAAGTGCTCGTTCTGGAAGCGGAAGGGTTCGCCGACGTAGAGGGTCTTCAGATTCGGCACCACCACATCCGGCCACACCAGGGTCCGCTCGCCGATGTGCACCGAGAGCTCTTCCAGGCTCTCGGGGAGGTCGC
Source organism: Microbacterium sp. GW821-FHT01D02 (assembly GCF_059422585.1). Classification (NCBI taxonomy): domain Bacteria; kingdom Bacillati; phylum Actinomycetota; class Actinomycetes; order Micrococcales; family Microbacteriaceae; genus Microbacterium; species Microbacterium sp. GW821-FHT01D02. The sequence goes on from NZ_JBWKXB010000003.1 coordinate 26,727, forward strand.
CCTGCCGCAGCCCGGTGACGACGGTGGGGAGGACCCTGCCCGGGCCGATGCTGAGGGTTTTCAGGCTCGTCATCGCCGTGATGACCTCCGGGAGACGGTCGATGGGCCCGTCTGGGGGAGACCACAGGTGCACATCGGTGACGCGCGACAGCTGCTCGGGAGAGGAGGGCTGGTCGTAGAAGACGAGGTCCCGGTCCGATGCATCGAACTGATGCCGGTGGGCGCTGTGCAGCACCATGGTCCGCTTACCCGTTGACGCCCTCATCCGCTCACCCCTGAATCCGCCGGCTGTCCGCCACGCCCCGACCCAGATTAGCGGCGCCTGATGTCGTGGTTCCCGCCGCGTCGCGCCGGTCCCGCAGCGCCTGCGCACGTTTCGCGCGTCCTGGTCGTCGGGATAATGGAGGGGTGACGTGGACTCAGGAGGTCGTGACCTACGACGGATTGCCGACCTCGGCGGGAGGTGCGCACTCGCTTCGCACCAAGAAGCCACGCACGGCCCACGAGAGCGTGCAGGCGTTCCTGGACGCCGCCGGCGTGACCATCGGCGCCCCAGAGACGTCCTTCCAGCTCTGGGCCGGAGGCCCGCCCGACGTCGCAGGGCGCTTCGAGGCCTTCGCGGCAGCGCACCTCGGCGGACCGCAGAGTCGACAGCGCACCCACACCCGGTGGCGGGTTCGCTCCGATGACGTCGATGCCACGCTCGATGCCCTGAGCGGTGCTGACGCGGGAGCGGTGACCGGCCACGGGCATCCGCTGGCCTCGCTGGTCTGGACCGCGCAGATCGCGCTGGTCGACCCGGCGACACGCGCGCCGTACGACGGGATCGACCCCGATGCGTTCGGTCGGTTCGCGGTGGACGGCTATGGGCGCCTCCTCGGCGCGTCCGGGGTGCGAGCCACGTTCGGCACGACGGCCTCGTCCCTCTCGCTCTGGCTCGGGTTCCCCGCCGACGACCGGTTGCACGATGCTGTCGCTCACGTTCAGGAGCACCTGCCTATCCGGATGTCGACGAAGCACTGGCGCCGGTGGTGTGCCACGAAGGACCGACAGTCCTACCGGGCGACCAAAATCACGTCGCCACTGGTTTCATGAGTACACCGTCGAAGCTCCACCGGCTCTGCGTCTTCATGACGCCCGGGGACGAAGATCAGTTCAGCGACGCGGTGCGAACCAGCCTCCCCGCGGTGAGGTTCGTCGACGCATTCCAACAGCCCGAGACGCGCACCCCGACGTTCCGCCCCTCGCTGAGCGAGTGCGCAGGCCCGCACGTCACCCTCGTGGACACGAGCATCATCTCCGAGAGCATGTTCCATCGTGACTATGTGGTGCGTCACCCGTCCGGTCAGGGGTGGGTGTACGCGATCGTCGGCGCCGGCCTCGCGAGCCTCGTGCGGTCACGGTCCGAGGAGGGCGGCTTGCGGAACGGCGAGTTGCGGGCATCCGTGCCACTCGGTGACACCCGCACCGCCGAGTACGTCAGTGAACTGATGCGTGTGGTGCGCACCGGCGGGACGGGCGTGTTCGCCGTCGATCCGCTGACGGGTGACACCGCGCGGCGCGCCGAGAGGAGCTTCGTCGCGTGGCCGCGCGCCGCATCCCGTTTCGGGGCGAAGGAGGCCCCGTCGCTCACCAACGGCCCGACGGCCTGGTTCACCGTCGACCGCTGACGGTCCGCGATGCGCGGCCCACTCCGCACTGGTGCGTACCCGCGCGAGCGAGGATGATGTCGTTCACCACGACGGCACCGGGGATGAAAGGCGTACTCAGGCGATGACGAACCTCACGATCGGGACTGTTCCCGGAGAGCCCGACACCGATGTCGCGCTCGATGCGCGACGCTTCAACCGGCACACGTTCTGGGTCGGTCAGAGCGGCAGCGGCAAGACCTATGCGCTGGGCGTGGTGCTGGAGCAGCTGCTGCTCCACACCGAGCTGCCGCTGCTGATCCTCGACCCGAACGGCGACTACACGCGGCTGCGGGAGACCCGTCCGACGGCAGGCGATGCGGACGCCGCCCGCATCGCGGACATGGACATCCGGGTGTTCCGCTCCGGTGCCGGTGAAGGCGAGCCGCTGCACGTGCGCTACGTCGACCTGGCGGCGGCGTCGAAGGCGGCCGTGCTGCAGATGGACCCCATCGCGGATGCCGAGGAGTACAACGCCCTGCTGCACGAGGAACGGGAGGCCGAGTCCTTCGACGCCCGGGACATGCTCCCGTCGCTGCGCGGCTCGGGCGACCCGGCGCGGGTGCGGCTCGCCAACCGGATGGAGAACCTCCAGGTGCTGGAGTGGGCGCTCTGGTCCCGGGGCGCGGCATCCGTCGTCGACGTGATCGAGGAGCGACCCCGCGCCACGGTCCTCGACCTGGGCGGCTTCGAGCATCGTGCGGAGCCGAAGGTCGCCGCGCTCGCCGTGCTCGAGCACCTGTGGGCGCGTCGGGAGGAGCGGCGTCCGGTGCTGATCGTGATCGACGAGGCCCACAACCTGTGCTCGCCGCATCCGGAGACCGCGGTCGAGCGCGCCCTCACCGAGCAGCTCGTGCAGATGGCCGCCGAGGGACGCAAGTTCGGCCTGTGGCTGCTGCTCTCCACGCAGCGCCCCACGAAGATCCACCCCAACGTCCTCTCGCAGTGCGACAACCTCGCACTCATGCGGGTGAACGCGCCCCGCGACCTCGCCGAGCTGGCCGACGTCTTCGGCTTCGCGTCGGAGGGCGCCATCCGGCGGTCCGCGGAGTTCCTGCAGGGGCAGGCGCTGTTCGCCGGCGGCTTCATCTCCGCCCCGACGTTCGTGCAGATGGGGGAGCGGATCACGGAGGAAGCCGGCGGCGACGTGAAGGTGCCCCTGCGCGCCGCCGGCTGATCGACCGCTACCGCTGAGGAAGCGCCTCCGGCAGGATCCGCGCGACGCTCCGGGCTGCGGCCATCACTGCGGACAGGCTCGCGGTGAGGACGGACCGTCCCTGCCCGGCGACCCATTCGATGCCGTCGGCGGTGCGGTGCTCGAGCAGTGTGAGCGCGTCGCTGTCGTCGCCCGTGCCCACGCTCGTCTGGTGCAGGCTCACCACGTCGACCGGGAACCCCTCGGCGGCGAGCGCCGCGATCAGGGCCTCCACCGGCCCGCCCTCCTCGTGCGTGCTCGTGTGCTCGCGCCCCTCGACGTCCAGGGTGATCCGGGTGCGCGAGCCGTCCTCGCTCTCCGTCGTGTCGTAGGCCCGCAGCGTGACCGGGGCCGGGGCCGGAGCCGTGTCGTCCGGGGCTCCGAGGTACACGCGGTCGAACACGTCCCACAGCTCGGCGGCCGTGACCTCCGTCCCGGTGGCATCCGTGTGCCGCTGCACGTGGCGGGCGAAGTCGATTTGCAGCCGTCGGGGCAGCTCGATGCCGTATCCGGTCTCCAGGAGGTAGGCGATCCCGCCCTTGCCGGACTGGGAGTTCACCCGGATCACGGCGTCGTAGTCGCGGCCGATGTCGGCAGGATCGATGGGCAGGTACGGCACCCGCCACTCGATGTCGCGCTCCGGACGGCCCTCGGCGATCGCACGGGCACGATGCTCGGCGAAGCCCTTCTTGATCGCGTCCTGATGGGTGCCGCTGAACGCCGTGTGCACGAGGTCGCCGACGTAGGGGTGGCGCTCGGGGATGTCGATCCGGTTGCAGTACTCCACCGTCCGGCGGATCTCGTCGATGTCGGAGAAGTCGATCATGGGATCGATGCCCTGCGCGTGCAGGTTGAGCGCCAGAGTCGCGATGTCGACGTTGCCGGTGCGCTCGCCGTTGCCGAAGATGCAGCCCTCCACCCGCTGGGCGCCCGCGAGCACGGCCAGCTCGGCGCAGGCGATCCCGGTGCCGCGGTCGTTGTGCGGATGGACCGACAGGATCACGGCGTCGCGGCGTGCGAGGTTCCGATGCATGTACTCGATCTGGTCCGCGTACACGTTCGGAGTGGCGACCTCGACCGTGGCGGGGAGGTTGAGGATCACGGGTCGCTCGGGCGTGGCCTGCCAGAGCTCGGTCATCGCATCGCAGATGTCGAGCACGTAGTCGGGCTCGGTCAGGTTGAACACCTCGGGCGAGAACTCGAACCGGACGTTCGGCATGTCCCCGGCGAACTCGAGGACGTCGCGGCCGCCGGCGAGGATGAGCTCCTTGAGGCCTTCGCGCGAGTGCCCGAGCACGAGGTCCCGCCAGGCCGGAGCGGTCGCGGTGTACATATGGATCACGACCGGTTGGGAGATGCCCTGGATCGACGCGACCGTGCGTTCGATGAGGTCCCGCCGTGCGGGGGTGAACACCACGATCGTGACGTCCGACGGGGCGATGCCGCCCCCCGCGATCAGGCGCACGAAGTCGTAGTCGGTCTGCGAGGCCGAGGGGTATCCGACCTCGATCTCCTTGTACCCCATCGACACCATCAGCTCGAAGAAGCGCCGCTTGCGTGCCGGGTCCATCGGCTCCGCGAGCGCCTGGTTGCCGTCGCGCAGGTCGACCGGCACCCACAGCGGCGCTTCGGTCAGGCGCCGGCTGGGCCAGTCGCGTCGCGTCAGGGGGAGCTCCACGCGGGAGTGCACGTCCCGGTAGCGATGCGAGGGCATCTGGGACCGGCGCTGGCGGTTCCAGGAGGGCGCCTGGTCGGGGATGGGACCCGCCGGCGTGGAGATGCGGGTGAACGGGGTCGTGGTCATGTCGGTGCTGCTTCCTTCAACGAGTCGGCGACCGGCACACGTTCGACTCCACGACGGGGAGCCGGTCCGGCTAGGCCCCGTCGTGGCGGTGAAGAAGGAGGAACTCGCCCGAGAACATGGTTAGACTGTAACACAACTCCTCAGACAAGTAGACGAGATGGGAAAGAGCGCAGATGGCTCAGGTGAGACGCGCACCGCTCGCGGATCAGGCGGCGGAACTGCTCCTGGAGCGGATCCGATCCGGCGAATGGGCGCTGGGCGAGAAGCTCCCGGGCGAGACCACGCTCGCGCCCCAGCTCGGTGTCGGCCGCTCCACGGTCCGTGAGGCCATCCGCCAGCTGGCCGGCCGCGGCGTGCTGGCGTCGCGGCAGGGTGCCGGTGTGTTCGTGACCGCACTGGACGCGCCGGAGGACTGGGACGCGGTGCTCCGCAAAGCCGGAGTCGTCGCGGTGATCGAGGCGCGCATCGCGATCGAGGCCGAAGCCGCCGCGCTCGCCGCCGAACGCCGCACCCCGGCCGACCTCCGCGCCATCCGCCGAGCTCTCGACCAGCGCGAGGCGCAGCGCTCCGACCTCGAGGGCCATGTCGACGCCGACACGGCCTTCCACCGAGCGGTCGTCGCCGCCGCGCACAATCCCGTGCTGCTCGACCTCTTCGACACCTTCACCCCTCGACTGCGGGAGGCCATGATCGAGATGCTCCGCATGCGCAGGGAGTTCGGCGGGGACGAGGATCACGAGGCCCACGCCGACCAGGCCGCCGCGATCGCCGACCGGGATGCGGTCGCCGCGTCGGAGCGCAGCCGTGCGCACCTGCGCGCCCTGCGGGACGGGCTCGCGTGATGGCGGGGGAGCGCGTGACCGGGGAGCACATGACGGGAGAGTCGTCTGCAGCTGCCGAGGTGCTGCGGCTGAGCGGGGTCGACGTGGTCCGCGGCGGCCGGCGGATCCTCGCCGCCATCGACCTCACGGTCCGGGCAGGGGAGCACTGGGCGCTGATCGGCCCCAACGGCGCCGGGAAGAGCACGATCCTGAGCATGTGCGGCGCGCAGGACCACCCGACACACGGTGAGGTGCATGTGCTGGGGCGGCAGCTCGGTCGCGTCGAGATCCGTCTCCTCCGCGAGTCGATCGGACACGTGAACCCGCGTCACCCGCTGCGCTCGCCGCTGACCGTCCGCGAGGTCGTGCTCACCGGTGCCACCGGGACGATCGAGCTCATGAACCGGTGGGCTCCCGAGCCGTCGACCCTGGCCAGGGCCGACAGTCTCATCGCGATGCTGGGCCTGGACGCTCTCGAGGGCACGACATGGCCGACCATGTCGCAGGGAGAGCGCGGCCGTGCCCTCATCGCGCGGGCCCTCCTCCCGGATCCCGCCCTGCTGCTTCTCGACGAGCCCTCGACGGGACTGGACGTCGCCGCCCGCGAGCAGTTCCTGGGGACGCTCGACCTGCTGCACGAGTCGCAGCCGGGACTGGCGACCGTCCTCGTCACGCACCACCTGGAGGAGCTGCCCACCACGACCACGCACGCCGCGCTGATCGCGAAGGGGAGGATCGTCGCCCGAGGCGCCGCCGACGACGTGCTCACCACGGAGCTGGTGACGGAGAGCTTCGAGTATCCGATCCGGATCGAGCGCCGCGATCAGCGCTGGCAGGCCCGCGCCGGGCGCGTCCTCGTGGGCTGAGCCCGGCGTCAGGCGCCCGGCCTCCGGTCCGCCGACCACCGCGCTTCGACATCCTGGCGCTGTCGCAGGTGCCCGCATTCCGGGCACCGCCACCCACCGGCCACTTCCCGCATCACGACGTCATCCTCGGGGCAGTGCGGTGGAGTCTGATCGAGGATCTCCATCCGTCCAGAGTAGGACGGTCCGCGGGTCGGGTACAGGGGCTGGACGCGAAGGCCTCGGGGCTCAGCTCAGCACCACGAGCTCCCTCGTCGTGCGGGTCATCGCGACGTAGCGATCCACCGCCCCGGTCACGTCGTCGCCGAACTGGTCGGGGCGGACCAGCACGACGAGATCGAACTCGAGCCCCTTGGCCCCGGTGGGGGTCAACGACCGCACGCGGGCCGTCGGTCGGAACCCGGAGTCGCCGATCACGCAGGCCACGCCCTCCGGATGCGCGTCGAGCCAGGTCTCCAGCACCGACGCCAGCGACGCGACCGCGTCGAACCGGACGGGCACCCCGCTCTCGCGCACCGAGGCCGGGACGTTCGCATCCGGGATCGCGGCGAGGATGGCGGGGGCGGCCTCGGTCATCACCTCGGCCGGGGTCCGATAGTTCACACCGAGATGCGCGATCCGCACGTCCCGCAGACCCACGCGAGCGAGCCGCGCCTCCCAGCTCTCGGTGAAGCCGTGTCGGGCCTGGGCGCGGTCGCCCACGATCGTGAAGCTGCGGGACGGGCACCGTGCGAGGAGCATCCTCCACTCGGCGTCCGTGAGCTCCTGCGCCTCGTCGACGACGATGTGTCCGAACGGTCCGGCGAGTTCGTCGGGGCGAGGCGGCGGCGGGGCGTCGACGCCGATCAGGACGTTCCGTGCGTCCTGTCCGCGGAGGATCGACATGACCTTCATCTCGCTGTCGTCGTCTTCGATCAGGTGGTCGACGACGTGCGACATCTGCTCCTGCGCCGAGGTGATGACGGCCTGACGGCGATGCTCCTCGCGCACCGCATCCGGATCGCCGATGCGGCGGCGGGCGGCGTCGAGGAAGGGGAGGTCCGCGGTCGTCCACGGCGCGGAGCCGTCGCGCCGGAGGAGTGCGGCATCGGTCGCCGACAGCTCCGGAGCGCACTGCCGCAGGAACTCGGGCGAGCTCCACAGTCGGGAGACCACGGACGTCGGAGACAGCATCGGCCACGCGCGCACGAACGTCCCGGTGAGGTCATCGTCCTGACGGAGCCATCGGCGGACGGCGTGCGGGGGGACCTCGTCGTCGTCGACCTGGTCCGCGAGCAGTTCCAGCACCTCCTCCCAGACCTCGTCCCGCGCCTCGTTGTGCGAGGCGGCGGGATCCGCACCGGAGAACAGCTCCGTCCACTCGGTCCGGCTGATCCAGAGGTCGGCCCAGGGCGACTCGAGGCGCATCGCGTGCCGGGGCGGACGTTCGAACGCCCGGGCGGCGGCGTCGAGGACGGCGCCCGGATCGAGGGCGGCCTTGAGCCGGGAGACCCGCGGATCGCTCTCGTCGCCGGCGGCGGCTCCCTCCGGCACGAGGTCGCGCAGCGTGCTCAGGCGCACCGTGTCCTCGCCGAGGCTGGGCAGCACGTCCCCGACATAGGCGAGGTAGTGGGCGTTGGGGCCGACGAGCAGCATGCCGCCCGCGCTCTGCGTGAGGTGCGGCTCCGCGTAGAGGAGATGCGCGGCGCGATGCAGCGCGACCACCGTCTTCCCGGTGCCCGGTCCGCCGTCCACGACGAGGGCTCCGGCGGAGGGCGTGCGGATGATGGCATCCTGATCGGCCTGGATCGTGGCGAGCACATCGCGCATCCGTGATGTCCGGTGCGTTCCGAGACTCGCGATGAACGCCGACTGGTCGTCGAGCGACGCCGCGCCGTCGAAGCCGGCCGGAGTGAGCGCCTCGTCCCAGTAGTCGCTGACCCGGCCGTCGGTCCAGCGGTAGCGGCGCCGCGAGATGATCCCGCGCGGATCCTCCATGGTCGCGGCGAAGTACGGCTCGGCCGCGGGTGTCCGCCAGTCGAGCAGGAGTCGGGTGCCGTCCGCCGCCGCCAGCCCGGTGCGGCCGATGTAGACGGGTTCGCCGTGGGACGGCGTCATCCGGCCGAGGCAGATGTCGATCCCGAAGCGCTCCAGCACCCGCAGTCGTCCGCTGAGGCGACGGATCTGCAGGTCGCGGTCCACTGCGGCGTCTCCGTACCCCGCGTGCTGGCGGCGCGCCCGTTCGAGCCGCAGCGCGACGTCGGCGCGCTGTTCGTCCAGGGCATCCGCGATGCGCCGGAGGTGCGCGCGGTCGGCGTCGAGGAGTGCGGGTGAGGACTTCGCCTCGAGGTTGTCGGGGAGATGGAAGGGATCGGTGGGCATGAGTCTCCTTCACGCACGCGCGCAGATCGCACGAGCGAGGGTCGATTCTGCCCCACGGAGGGGGCCTTGCGGCAAGCCCCCATCGCGGAGATATCCTGGAGATGGAAGGACGCGGGGATCACGCTGACGAGATTCGACCGGCCTCCCCGCGGAACGGACATGACCCACCGCATCGGCTACATCATCGGAAGCCTCGCCACGGACTCGATCAACCGCGTCCTCTCGAAGGCCCTCGTGCGGCTGGCGCCGTCCGACCTGGAGCTCGTGGAGATCCCGATCCGCGACCTCCCGCTCTACAACCGCGACGACGAGCTCGATCCGGTCGAGGCCGTCACCGTGTTCAAGCGTGCGGTCGAGGGCGCCGAAGGGCTGCTCCTCATCTCGCCCGAGTACAACCGCTCCATCCCGGGCGCGCTGAAGAACGCGATCGACTGGGGCTCGCGGCCCTGGGGGCACAACTCGTTCGCCCGCAAGCCCACCGGCATCATCGGGGCCTCCACCGGCGCCATCGGCACCGCGGTGATGCAGTCGTCGATGCGCAGCGTGCTGAGCTTCCTGAACGCCCCGCAGCTGAACGCCCCTGAGGCCTACATCACCTTCCGTCCCGAGGTCTTCGGCGCGGACGGCGAGGTGAAGGATGAGGCGACGGAGGAGTTCCTACGGCACTACATGCACGAGTACGCGGCCTTCGTCGAGCGGGTGCTGTCGCTCACGGCGCCGGGGCACGTCGGCGACCAGAGTTAGAGTTCTCAGATGACGAAGTGGAATGCCGAAGAGCTCGCGGCGATCGCGGCGCCGGAGATGTTCGATCTGTCCGCGCAGCTCGAAGACGGGACGACGCCGAAGACGGTTGGGATCTGGGCGGTCGCCGTGGACGGTCGTCTGTTCGTGCGCTCGTACACGGGCCTGGAGGGCAAGTGGTACGCCCCGGCCCTCGCGAGCCTCCGCGGTCGGGTGTCGGCCGGCGGCGTGACGAAGGACGTACGCTTCGAGAGCGTCACCGACGAGGCCACGAACGCGGCGATCGACGCGGCCTATCTCGACAAGTACACCCCGAGCCCGTATGCGCCCGAGATGGGCCAGGAGCCGGTGCGTTCGAACACGCTCGAGGTCATCCCCGTCGACTGAGGCCGCGCTCCGGGCGGCGCGTTCGGGGAGGTATGCCCTCCCGAACGACCCGCCCCAGACGGTGTCGCCGAGAGGGCTCACCGTCCTTCCCGGACGGTTGGGGAGGCGGCGAAGATCTCGCTGCGCTCACGGCTGATTCCCCAGTCCATCAGCCTCGTAGCCCCTGCTACGAGAGAAGAGTACCTCTTAATCGGCTTGTCCGCCATTTGGGGGACAAAGAAATATCCGAATGTATCCGACGCGTGGTCCCTGTTGTCTTCCGGCGGCGTGTGCCTAGGGTGGATCCATGGACAGATTGCTGGTTTTCGACGCGCAGGTCGCCATCCCTCACGGCCATCGGGTCGAGGTGACCGAGCAGGTCGATCCGCTCACGGAGGAGCCTGTCGTGCTCGCCCTCGTCGACCTCGACACGGGCATCCGCTACCGGCGTCCGGAGGAGCCCGGCCGCGACGTCTCCCGGTGGATCGGTCGAGTCCTGAAGTGCACGGTGACCATCGGCGGTGCCGGTGCGCGCACCGCTCTGCTCGTCGATCCGATCGGTCCGGGCGCGACGGGAGCGAAGGTCGCGCTGCGCGGGGCGGACGCCGCCGCGGATGCCGCGAAGGCCGAGGCGGACCGCTGGGGCGGTGTGGACCGACCGCTCGAGGAAGAGCCCGAACGCTTCTGGTGATTTTTCCGCGTCCCTCAGCGGAAGTCCCGGGATCGATGCGTCAGACCGGTGCGCAGATCCTCGAACCCGTCGGCGAGCACATTGACCACGCCCTCGGCCGACCGCTCCAGGATGCCGCGGATGATGAGCGCCGGTGACTCCCGGGCGACACGGCGGTAGCGGTTCCAGACCCCCGCCGAGCAGACGACGTTCACCAGGCCGCGCTCGTCCTCGAGGTTCACGAACGTGATCCCGGCCGCCGTCGCCGGTCGCTGGCGGTGGGTGACGAGCCCGGCGACCTCGATGCGTCGTCCGACCTCGTGCTCCTGCAGATCGGCGGCGGTCAGCACCCCGCGGGTGCGCAGCGCCTCACGGAAGTGCGCCATCGGATGGTCGTCGGTCGACACCCCGGTCGCCCAGAGATCGGCGGAGAGGCGTTCGTAGCTGGTCTGGTCGGCGAACAGGGGCGGCTGCACGGCGACCGTGGTCCCGGGAAGGAACCGCGACCGGTCGTCCGCCGCGGCGCCCGCGAGCCAGATGGCCTCCCGTCGCTCCAGCCCGAGGCAGGCGAACGCGCCGGCGGTCGCGAGAGCCTCCAGTTGCGCGGCGGTGGCATCCGTCCGTCGCACCAGATCGTTCAGGTCCCGGTAGCGGCCGTGCGCCTCGCGCTCGGCGACGATCCGCTCCGCCATCGGGACGCCGATGCCGCGGATGCCGCTCAGCCCCAGCCGCACCGCGAACCTCCCGTCCCGGCGATGCGCGGCGGATTCATCCGGAGCCTCCCGGTCGAAGCGGAGGACGGGGGGCTGGGGGTCGGCGAGGCATGTGTCCCGGCCGGTCGGCCCGTTCCCCACGGAGTCGGCGAGCGGCTCCAGGGTCTCCGTCGCACCGGAGACATGCAGATCGGGGCGATGGACCTCGACCCCGTGCCGCCGGGCGTCCGCGGTGAGCGTCGCCGCGGAGTAGAAGCCCATCGGCTGCGAGCGCAGCAGGCCGGCGAGGAACGCGGCGGGGTAGTGCAGCTTCAGCCAGGAGCTGGCGTAGACGAGCAGGGCGAACGACAGGGAGTGCGACTCGGCGAATCCGAAGTTCGAGAACGCCTGGATCTGCGCGTAGATGCGGTCGGCGGCCTCGTCGACGAGTCCGCGCCGCGCCATCCCGGCGTAGAGCTTGTCCCTGACCTTCTCGATCTTCTCCAGCCCGCGCTTGGAGCCCATGGCCCGGCGCAGCAGATCGGCCTCGTCGGCCGTGCAGTCGCCGACCGCCGTCGCCATCTGGATGAGCTGCTCCTGGAAGATGGGGATGCCCAGCGTGCGCTTCAGGATGTCCTCCAGATCGCCGTGCGGGTACGGGATCGTGAACTCCACCGGCGCCTGCCCGCGAGTCGCCCGCTCCCGGTTCTCCTCGTCCACACGGTCCTTCGCCATCTTGCGCCGCACGAACGGATGCACCGCCCCACCCTGGATGGGTCCGGGGCGGATGAGCGCGATCTGGATGGCGAGGTCGTAGAAGCACCGGGGCTGCAGACGGGGGAGCAGGCCGATCTGCGCGCGCGACTCCACCTGGAAGACCCCGATCGAATCCGCGCGGCAGAGCATGTCGTAGACCGCCGCCTCCTCCTTGGGAATGCTCTCGAGTCGCCACTCCTCCCCGGTGGTCTCGCGGATCAGGTCGAAGCAGTGCTGGAGGGCGGCGAGCATCCCGAGCCCCAGCAGATCGAACTTCACCAGTCCCATGAAGGCGGAGTCGTCCTTGTCCCACTGGATGACGGTGCGATTCTCCATGCGGGCGTGCTCCACGGGCACGACCTCGCCGACCGGGCGCGCGGTGAGCACCATGCCGCCGGAGTGGATGCCGATATGCCGAGGCGCCTTCAGCAGCTCACCCGCATAGGCGAGCACGTTCGCGGGGATGTCATGCCCCTCGACGGCCTCCAGCCCCGCACCCCAGCCGTCGACCTGGCGGGACCAGGCATCCTGCTGACCGGGGGAATGGCCGAGCGCCCTCGCCATGTCGCGCACCGCGTTCTTCGGACGGTACTGGATGACGTTCGCCACCTGGGCCGCCCGCTCCCTGCCGTACTCCCGATAGACCCACTGGATGATCTCCTCGCGGCGGTCGGAGTCGAAGTCCACGTCGATGTCGGGCTCCTCCGTGCGCGTGGTCGCCAGGAACCGCTCGAAGGGAAGGCGGTAGAGGATCGGATCGACCGCGGTGATGCCCAGCAGGTAGCAGACCGCGCTCGCCGCGGCCGAGCCTCGGCCCTGACAGAGGATGCCGAGCCTGCGCGCCTCGGTCACGATGCCGTGCACGATCAGGAAGTACCCGGGGAAGTCCTTCTCCTCGATCACGTCGAGCTCGCGCGCGATCCGGTGCCGGCCGTCGTCGTCCAGCCGCGGATACTTCGACGGCACGGCCTCCCAGACCAGATGACGTAGCCAGCTCATGGGCGTGTGCCCCTCCGGCACCTTCTGCTGCGGCAGCGCCGGCCGGGCGAGGCGCAGCGGGAAGGCGGAGGCCGCCGCCAGCTCGAGCCCGTACGAGATCGCTCCGGGGTAGCGCTGGAAGCGGGCCGACATCTCGGCTCCGCTGCGCAGATGCGCCCCGCCGTGCGCGGGCAGCCAGCCGTCGAGCTCGTCCATGCTGCGCACCGCGCGGACCGCGGCCACGGCCTCGGCGAGCGGCGCCTGGGCGGGGGTGGCGTAGTGCACGTTGTTCGTCGCCACCAGCGGCAGCCGCATCCGCCGGGCGAGCGCGGCGAGGGTGTCGTTCCGACGCGTGTCGAGGGGGTCGCCGTGATCGAACAGCTCGACCGCGACGTGGTCGCTCCCGAACCGATCGACGAGGGAGCGCAGCGGGGAGGCCGCGTCTCCGGCCTCGAGCCCGCGGCGCACGGCGCCCTTGCGGCATCCGGTCAGGATCGTCCAGTGGCCGCCCGCACGTGCGGCCAGGTCATCGAGGTCGTACACCGGGCGTCCCTTCTCGCCGCCGCGCAGCTGCGCCGCCGTGATCGCGCCGGAGAGCCGGTGATACCCCTCCATGCCGCGGGCGAGGACCAGCAGGTGCTCGCCGGTCGGATCCGCGGAGCCCCGCTGAGGCGCAGGAAGGTCGAGCGACAGCTCGGCGCCGAACACCGTCTGCAGGGGGCTCTCCATGAGGTCGGCCGATTCGGCGAAGCGCGCGGCACCGTAGAAGCCGTCGTGGTCGGTGAGGGCGAGTGCGGTCAGGCCCAGGCGCTCGGCCTCGGCGAGGAGGTCCTCGGGAGAGGACGCCCCGTCGAGGAACGAGTACGACGAATGCGCGTGCAGCTCGGCGTAGGGGACCGCGTCCTCGGGGCGGGCGACGGCGGTGGGAGGGGTGCGCTTGCGGCGACGGCTCACCGGTCCGGGATCGGTCCGCTGCCCCCGCGGCTCGGCACCCGGGGGGTGCGGCGCCGACTCCTCCCCGCTGAGGGTGCGCTCCAGCTCGTCCCAGGACAGTGGCGGGTTGTGCCAGCCCATCAGCGGTACCGCCCCTCGGCCCACCAGCGCTCGCCGGTGTGGAACACCAGCCAGGCGCGGTCGAGGTCGTCGACGATCTGCAGCCGATGACCTCTCTTCCCGCCGCCGGCCGTCCACCGTCGCTCGTGGACGGGCCAGGGGCCGGCCCAGGCCTGCACGGCGGCTCCGTCGATGTGGGCGGGGTCGTCCGAGAGCGCCCCGCGTTCATCCACGCCGACCGTGGTCTCGTCCGCGGCGAGCACCCCGATCGGACGCGGGGGCAGGAACACCTCTGCGGGCAGCGGATCCGGGAGGCTCCCCGGCCAGGGCGACCCCGGGTCCCTCGGCGCGACCGTGCGCTCTCCCCAGGGGGTGAGCACCTGACGGTCGGCCAGCCAGCGACCGCCCGCGACCGCGGCGGTGACCACGCCCTGATGCCCCAGCATGGTCTGCACGCGCGAGACCGCATGGTGCAGGCGCTCATCGGTACCCGAGCCGAAGAGCCCCGGCTGGTGATGGGCGGCATCGTCCACGGCCACCGGGATGACGCGCACCGCGACGATCCCGCCGAACGCCCGCGCCTCGTCGACCGGATCCTTCGCGCTCTGCGCCGCCAGTGCCTCCAGCTGCCAGCGCACACGGTCGACGAGGTCGGAGGCGTCGAAGCAGGTCGGATGCAGCCAGGACCGGGAGAAGACCACGCCGTTGTCGTCGGTCAGATCGATCCGCACCTCGGTGCAGACGACCGAGGCATCGCCGAGCGCGAGCATCACCGCGTCGGCCGTCTGCCGCACCGCGAACGCCACCTGATCCGCACCGCCCAGCGGCGAGTCGAACTCGATGTTCCGCACGAGCTCGGGATCGGGGGGACGAGGCGTCAGCGGACGGGAGTCGGCGCCGGCGGCGAGCGCGTACAGCCGGGCGCCGTGCTCGCCGAAGCGGTCGCGCACATCGAGCGGGGCGAGGGCGGTGAACTCGCCGAGGGTGCGCACTCCGAGCCGGAGGAGGAGACCGGCGATCTGCTCGTCCCGCAGCACCTGCACGGGGTACGGGGCCAGGAACTCCCGAGAGCCGCCGGGGGGCACGACCGTGCAGGGCACGGGACCCCGCGCGGCGATCTCCGCGGTGAACGGACCGTCGGCGACGCCGATCCGCACCTCGGGGAAGCCCGCCTCCGCGAGGACGGCGGTGAGCGCCTCGGCCGCCTCCGCCTCTCCGCCGTGGTACCGGGAGATGCCCCTGGCCCGGAGGATCGCGAGCCCGGGGCGCAGCAGCGTGACCCCGGGGGCGTGCTTCTCGATCAGGTGCAGCACGGGGAGGAAGGCGCGCTCGTCCCGGTCGGGGTCGTGGGGGAGCACCCGCAGGGACGAGAGGTGCCCCTGGGCGACTCGGCGGCGCTGGCCGGTGCGCACGCCGTGCTCCCGGGCGGAGGCGGTGCAGGCGACGATCGTGTTCGCCTGCACCAGGGCGGTGGGCGGATGCGGGGGTGCGCCGAGTGCCGCCCGCATCGGCCAATCGGGGAACCACAGCACGAGGACGCGGAGCGGGCTGTTCATCCGGCCTCCGCCCAGCGCAGGAGCTCGGGGGGAGCCGCCTCGACGGGGGCGGTCTCCGGGGAGAGCGCGGGCAGCGCGGTGAGCTCCGCCCCGACGGCCTCGACGGCGCCATGGCCTCCGGGCAGCTGCACCCGCACGCTCGACGGACGGGGGCTGTGCCGGGTCTGCGCCGTGACGGTCACCGTGCAGTCGGAGAGCAGCCCCCAGCCGGCGCCGAGGCCGTGCCAGTGCGGGTCGTGGAGACGGATCGTCCCTTCGCTCTGGGGCCAGCGTCCGGTGCCGGGCGTTTCGGTGACGAGCAGGGTGCATCCGCGGTCGCGGAGGCGTGCGCTCAGGCGGGAGACGTCGGCGTCGCGTGCCCGTGAGCCGGGGGCCACCACGATCAGGGGCACGACCTCGGCCAGGGCGGAGGTCGCCGCGAGCCAGCGCTCTCCGGGCTCGGGGACCAGGATCAGGCGGGCGAGGTCGATCCCGAACGCGGCCGCCGCCTCGACGCCGAGCGTCGGCATGCCCACCACGGCGCACCAGTGCCCCTTCTGCGATGCGGCACTGAGCAGTGCGAGCACGAGGCTGGGCGAGGGGGAGACGGTGTAGGAGGTGCCGGTCTGCAGCCCCTCCTCCGGCAGGAGCGCGGTGAGGGCGGGGTCGAGGGGGAGCAGCGTATGCTCGCTGCGTCGCCGCTGCATCCGACTGATCTCGCGGCGCAGTCGCAGTACCTCACCTGCTCGGGAGTCCCCGGCCGGAGAGAGCGAGGCCACCGCATCGAGACCGATCACCCTGCATCCTTTCTCGAAGATATATTCTAATATACCAAGTCGTGGGAATGACGATAGTTCGTACATCGGACATCGGTGGGGTTGTCCACAGGGGGCCCGTGCGAGGGTCGCAGATCTCCTAACCTGCGGGGATGGACATCCGGCTCGCTCTCCTCGCCCTCGTGCACGTCGCGCTGGTCGGCGTCGGCGGATGGCTGGTCGTCGTCGACGCCCGCACCCACCGCCTGCCGAACCGGATCGTGCTGCCGACGCTCGCCTGCCTGGTCGTGCTCGCCGGGATCGACGCGCTGGGCACCGGGCAGAGCAGGGACCTCGTCCGAGCCGTGCTCGGCATGCTGATCCTCGGCGGGTTCTACGCGGTCCTGCGGGGGATCAGCCGTGCGGGGATGGGCGGGGGAGACGTGAAGCTCGCCGCCGTCATCGGCCTCGTGCTGGGGTGGCACGGCTGGACGTCGCTCGCGATCGGCGCCGCCTCGGCCTTCGTGCTGGGCGCGCTCTACGCGCTCGTGCTCATCCTGCTGCGGCGGGCGGACGGTGCCACGCGCATCGCCTTCGGTCCGTGGATGATCGCCGGTGCGCTCCTCGGCATCGTCCTCGGATGATTCCGCTCGCCTCGCGCCGATACCGCAGGGACGGCGCTACCCTGAAGCACATGGCACTCGCGCGACTTCACGGCGGCCCGCTGGACGGGCAGATCATCCCCCTCGGCGACGCGGACGACAAGCTGATCGTCCCCTACAGCGAGACGCAGGTGGTGTACAACCGCCGCGGCGGACCGCAGAACACCGGTCCGTCCGACGGTCCCACCGAGGTCGACTACTGGTTCGAGGAGTCGCTCGAGGACCTCACGCTCGACGATGACTGAGCCCTCCCGCACCGTCGAGGTCGAGCGCAAGTACGACGCGGAGTCCGAGACTCCGCTGCCGCGGTGGGACGCCCTCCCCGGCGTCGACACCGTGAGCACGGGCGAGGTCAGGGCGCTGGACGCCCGGTACTTCGACACCGCCGACGGTGCGCTCTCCCGCGCCGGCGTGGCGCTGCGTCGCCGGACCGGCGGTCCCGATGAGGGCTGGCACGTGAAGGGGCCGCGGCAGGGGGACGGCCGGCTGGAACTCGGCTGGCCGCTCACCGAGGGCAATGAGCTCCCGGCCGCCGTCGCCGAGACCGTGTCCGAATGGACGACCGCGCCGCTCACTCCGCTCGCCCGGATCGAGAACGACCGCACCGCGTACCTGCTCACCGGACCCGACGGGATCGTGGCGGAGTTCGTCGACGACCGGGTGCGGGCCACCGACCTGCGCCAGGGCGTGCAGCGCGAATGGCGGGAGTGGGAGATGGAGCTCGGTCCTGCCGCCCCGGCCGACGACGAGGGACGCGCCGCCTTCTTCGATGCGGTGGAGCGGGCCGTGCAGGCTGCCGGAGGGCACGAATCGGCATCCGGTTCCAAGCTCGCCCGCGCTCTGGGGTTCTAGTCGGAGGCGGCGGTCGCACGCAACCCCTTTCCCCGGGGCGGCGCGGAGTGCTTGAGTGACAGCATGAGCCGACCGCCTGTGCTTCGATCGCTGCAGACGATCGTCCCCGAAACCGTCCTCGTGCAGGAGCAGGTGCGCGATGTCTTCGCGCAGCAGCCCGACCTCGGACGGCTGGCGCAACGCATCGTCACGACCTCGTTCAACGTCTCGGGCATCGACACGCGGCACACCGTGATTGACGAGCTGTCGCTGGAATCCGACGTCGCCGACCCGGTGTTCTTCGACCGCGCCTCCGGTGCGCTCCTCGCGCCGGGGACGAAGGCGCGCAACGACATCTACACCCGCGAGGCCGCGAAGCTCTTCGTCGATGTGGCGCGCAAAGCGCTCGAGGCCGACCCCGACCTCGGACCCGCCGACGTGACGCACGTCATCACGGTCTCCTGCACCGGCTTCCACGCCCCGGGCCCGGAGTACGAGATCGTGCGCGCGCTCGGGCTGTCCGACGCGGTGCAGCGCTTCCATCTCGGCTTCATGGGCTGCTACGCGTCCATGCCCGCGCTCCGTGCGGCGAGTCAGTTCTGCGCCGCGGACGAGAACGCCGTCGTCCTGGTCGTGAGCGTCGAGCTGTGCACGCTGCACCTGCGCTCCTCGGAGAACCCCGACACGATCGTCGCCTCCTCGCTGTTCGCCGACGGCGCGGCCGCCGGCATCGTCACGGCGCGCGACCTCCCCTCGACGACGCCCGCGCTGCGTCTGGACCGGTTCCACACCGCCATCGCTCCGGAGGGCGAGAAGGACATGGCCTGGACCATCGGCGACTCCGGGTTCGAGATGATCCTCTCGACCGCCGTGCCGCAGATCATCGGCGAGACGATCATCGGCGCGCTCCGACCGCTGTACGCCGCGGAGGACGAGCTGTCCGCCGCCTTCGATGCCGGCGGTGTGGGCGACGCGGTCCGGCACTGGGCGATCCACCCCGGCGGACGCAGCATCCTGGACAAGGTGCAGGAGCGGATGCAGCTCAGCGACGTGCAGCTGCACCCCGCCAGGGAGGTGCTGCGGGAGAACGGCAACATGTCCAGCGCGACGGTGCTGTTCGTGCTCAAGCGCATCCTGGACGAGGAGGGCGCAGAAGTGGGCGACCGGGTCTCCGCGATGGCGTTCGGTCCCGGGCTGACCGCGGAGAGCGCGCTGATGACCGTCGTCGCACCGACCGGTTCATGAGTCCGGCGCTCAGGGAGCGGGACGTCGACACCCGCGAGCTGATGGACGACCCGCACGCCGATGCGCGGATGCTGGCGAGGACCTACGGCCGGTTCGGTCTCGTGAACGCGCTGGTCTCGCGACCGGGCACGCTCTATCGGCGCGACATCCGTCCGCGGGCGGCGCGTTCCCGACCGCTGCGGATCCTGGACGTCGGTGCGGGCGGGGGAGACCTCTGCCGCATGCTCGCCGGGCGGCTGCGGCGCGACGGCCTCGAGGCGGAGATCACGGCCCTCGACGTCGACGAGCGGGCGATCCGCTGGGCATCGGCGCACGACCGCGGTGCCGGCATCCGCTACCGCCGCGCCCTGACCACCGAGCTGGTGGCGGAGGGCGAGACCTACGACGTCGTGCTCTCCAACCACGTGCTGCACCACCTCGACGATGCCGAGCTGCGGGTCGTGCTCGACGACTCCCTGCGTCTGCTCGCCCCCGGTGGTCTGGTGACGCATCGCGACATCGCCAGGAGCCGCGGCGCCCACGCGCTGTTCGCCGCCGCGACCTGGCCGCTGTCGGGCACGGTCCTCGCCGACTCCTTCATCCGCGTGGACGGGCTCATCAGCATCCGACGCTCCTACACGGTCGCGGAGCTCCGGACGATCGCCCCGAACGGCTGGACCGTGCGCGGGGGTGTGCCCTCTCGCCTGGAACTGCGGTGGGAGGGCGATCATGCCCGACCATGACGTGCTGATCGTCGGCGCCGGGCCGGTCGGCTTGCTGCTGGCGTGCGTGCTGGTGCAGGAGGGGCTGCATGTCGTCGTCTGCGAGCGCCGGGTGGAGGCGGACACCCGGACCCGGGCGATCGGCATCCACCGGCCGGGGCTGGACGCTCTGGATGCGGCAGGTGTGGGCGCCGCGGTCCGGGCGGAGGCGCTGCGGCTGGAAGGCGGCGAGGTGCGCAGCCGGCGTCGGACTCTCGCGACGCTGACGTTCGCGCCGGATCGCCCGGTCCTGATCCTCCCGCAGCCGCGCACCGGCGCGCTCCTGCGCGACCGGCTGCAGGCGCTCTCCGCGGACTCGCTCCGTCTCGGATACGCCGTGCGGGGCTTCCGGCAGACCGCGGACGCCGTGCACGTGGCGGCCGAGACCCCCGACGGGCCGCGTGAGCTCTCGGCCGCCGTGGTGGTCGTCGCGGACGGCGTGCGGGGTCGACTCCGCCCCGACCTCGATGCCGGATGGCGCCGTCGTCCGGGCCGTGCCTCGTACGCGATGCTCGATGTCGTGGATGCGGCACCGGGGGAGCAGGCCGTGCTGCACTGCGAGCCGGACGGCCTCGTCGAGTCGTTCCCCCTCCCCGGCGGGCATCGCCGCTGGGTCGTGCGCGAGGCCGGCGGCGGTCTGCGCACCGCCGACGCCTTCCGTGCGGCGATCGAGAAGCGCACGGGGATCAGCGTCGCGGTCGGGCCCGGCGTGGTGCCGACCTCGTTCGTCGCCGAACAGCACCGTGCGACCCGGTTCCACCGGGGGCGGGTGGTGCTCCTCGGTGACGCCGCGCATGAGATCAGCCCGATCGGCGGTCAGGGGATGAACCTCGGCTGGATGGATGCGGCTCGCCTCGCCGCAGAGCTGGCACGGGCACTGCCGGAGCGGATGCCGGATCTGACGGGATTCGAGCGCCGGGTGCGTCGCTCTGCGGCCCGCGCTCAGCGACGCTCGGCGTTCTACATGTCGATGGGTGCTCCGGCGGCGATCCCGGTCGTGCGCGGCAGGGAGCTGCTGATGCGCGGGCTCGGGGCGCCGCCGCTGCGCGGGTGGACGGCCGGACTGCTCACGATGCGCGGTCTCTGACGACAAGCCGAGATGCACGGAAGGGCCGAGATGCACGGAAGGTCGAGATGCGCGAAGGGCCGAGACGCACGAAAGGCCGAGATGCACGAAAGGCTGAGACGCACGAAAGGCCCGATCCGCGATGTGCGGGGGACCGGGCCTTCGTGAAAGGGGAAGGGGCGCGTGGGTTTCGGCTCGCTGCGCTCGCTCAACCCTGATACAGACGGGCTCAACGCTCCTTCGTCGCATTGAGCCCGTCTGTATCAGAAGTTGATCATGTGGCCGGCGAGGCCGTGGAAGCCCTCCTGCAGTGCCTCCGACAGCGTCGGGTGCGTGTGCACGTTGCGGGCCAGCTCGAGAGCCGTGAGGTCCCACTTCTGCGCCAGGGTCAGCTCGGGGAGGAGCTCGGACACGTCCGGGCCGATCATGTGCGCGCCGATGAGCTCGAGGTGCTCGGCGTCGGCGATCAGCTTGACGAAGCCGACGGGCTCGCCGAGGCCGTGCGCCTTGCCGTTGGCCATGAACGGGAAGGTCGAGACCTTGATCTCGCGCCCCTCGTCCTTGGCCTGCTGCTCGGTGAGGCCGAACGAGGCGACCTGCGGGGAGCAGAACGTCGCGCGCGGCATCATGCGGTAGTCGCCCAGCGTCTGAGTCTCGGCGCCACCGATGGTCTCGGCGGCGACGACGCCCTGCGCCTCTGCCACGTGGGCGAGCTGCAGCTTGGCGGTCACATCGCCGATGGCGTAGATGCCCTCGACGTTGGTGCGCATGTGGTCGTCGATGTCGATCGCGCCGCGCTCGGTGAGCTTCACGCCGGTGTTCTCGAGACCGAAGCCCTCGATGTTCGGGGCGAAGCCGACCGACATGAGGACCTTGCCGGCCTCGATCGAGCTCTGCTGCCCGTCCTTGCCGGTGTAGGTGACGGTGACGGAGGAGCCGTTGTCGACGACCGACTCGACCTTGGTGGAGGTGAGGATGTCGACGCCGTAGTTCTTGTACTGCTTCGTGATCTCCTTCGACACGTCGGCGTCCTCATTGGGGAGCGCGCGGTCGAGGAACTCGATGATCGTGACCTTGACGCCGTAGTTCGTCAGGACGTAGGCGAACTCCATGCCGATCGCGCCGGCACCGACGATGACGATCGACTCGGGCAGCTCGCGGGTCATGATCTGCTCTTCGTAGGTCACGACGTTCTCGCTGAGCGTCACGCCCGGGAGCAGGCGGACCTTGGAGCCGGTGGCGATGATGACGTTGTCGAAGGTGACCTCTTCGGTCGTGCCGTCGGCCTTGGCGACCGAGATGGCCTTGGGTCCGGTGAAGGTGCCGCGACCGTTGTACTCGGTCACCTTGTTCTTCTTCATCAGGAAGTGGATGCCCTTGACGCGGCCTTCGGCGACCTCGCGGCTGCGGTCGAACGCCTTGCCGAAGTCGATCGTGAACTCGCCGGAGATTCCGAAGAAGTCCGCCTTGTGGTTCAGCGTGTGGGCGAGTTCCGCGTTCTTCAGGAGCGCCTTGGAGGGGATGCAGCCGACGTTGAGGCAGACACCGCCCCAGTACTTCTCCTCGATGATCGCGGTGGACAGGCCGAGCTGCGCGCTGCGAACCGCAGCGACGTATCCGCCAGGACCTGCACCAAGGATGACGACGTCGTAATGTGGCATGCCTTAAGCCTATCGCTCCGAGGGGGCGTCGGAATCGGGCGCCTGACCGTTCTTCCGGGTGCGCATGCTGTACCAGAGCATCAGGGCCACGATGACCAGGATCCCGCCGATCGAGAGCCCCCAGATCCACGCGGACGCGCTGCTGGAGCCCTCGGACTCCGTCGGCGTGGTGGTCGGCTCTGGCGCCACGGTCTGCTCGGCCGTCGGAGCCGCGGTCGTCGGCACGGCGCTGGGCGATCCGGTCGCGGCGCCGTCGTCGCCGACGGTCACGGTGAAGGAGTACTCGCCGGAGGTGGGGTGTCCGTCGCTGGAGACGACCTTCCAGACCACGTGGTACTCGCCGGCCGGGCCCGATGCGCGCAGCGGCTGCGTGACGATCGCGCCGTCCACCGTGGCGTCGCCGTCGGTGACCGGAGCGCCGGACGGGTCCGTCACGACCACCTCGGTCGCCCCTTCGCCGTCGATGAGCTTCGCGCTGAACGTGAGCGTCAGCTCGGCAGGAACGGTCTCGACCGACTCGTCTGCCGCCGGGGACGACGACACCAGCGCGTCGTGCGCCGACGCGGAGAGCGGGGAGAAGAGCACGAGGAACGCGGCGAGCAGTGCCGCGGCGAGGGCGATCGGGGCGGCCGGGTGGCGCAGAGCTTTGGTCTTCACGAGTCCACCCTATGAATACCCGGTATGTGGCGGCTGAGTGTGAACCGGCCTCCCGCGGGCGGCCCGGCATCCGTTAGTCTGGACAACCAGGAGGGCACAGTGACTGACAGCGACAGCCGACCGGCCGGAGAAGCCGCGATCCACCGTTCCGGTGAGCAGAAACATGACGTGACGCAGACGTTCGGACACGATTCCGACCTGTCGTTCGTGCCGTTCGGGGTGGAACTCACCGACGTGGAGCAGCAGGCGATCTCGGCGCTGCCCGCGGGATCGGCCCTGCTGCTGGTCCGCTCGGGCGCCCTCGCCGGTGCCCGCTACCTCCTCGACACCGACGTCACCACCGTCGGTCGTCACCCCGAGGCCGACATCTTCTTCGACGATGTGACCGTCTCCCGTCGGCACGCGGAGATCACCCGCACCGGGTCGACCTTCGAGATCATCGATCAGCGCTCGCTCAACGGCACGTACGTCAACGGCGAGCGGGTCGACCGCAGTGCGCTGGTCGACGGCTCCGAGCTCCGCGTCGGGAAGTTCCGTCTGAACTTCTTCTCCTCTCCTCGCGATCGCGCGGCGGCGACCGACTGATGGCGGCCACTCCCGCCCGCGAACGTTCCGCGTCCGCGGGCTTGCTGAGTATCGGTCAGGTCCTTGCTCGGCTGACACCGGAGTTCCCCGACCTCACCTCCAGCAAGCTGCGTTTCCTCGAGGTCCAGGGGATCGTCAGCCCCTCTCGCACGGATTCCGGTTACCGCAAGTTCTCCGCGGCCGACATCGAGCGTCTGCGCCTCGGGTTGACCCTGCAGCGGGATCACTATCTTCCGCTGAGCGTCATCCGCGAGCAGCTCGACGAGGCCGACGCGGGCGGGGAGACCACCTCTCTCGCGCCGCCGCCGTCGATCGCTCCCGCGCCGCGCCGGTACCGCCGAGACGAGCTCCTCGCCGCCGCCGGTGCAGGACCGCAACTCCTCAACGATGCGATCAGCACCGGCGTCATCACGGCGCAGGAGAGCTACCCCGAGCCGACCGTCACGCTGCTGCGCGGCCTGGTCGCGCTCGACCGTCACGGCATCGAGCCCCGCCACCTCCGATCGCTGCGCCAGGGTGCCGAGCGCGAGGTCGCCCTCATCGAGTCCGCGATGTCCGCGCTGCTGCGCCGGACCGATGCCGCGTCCCGTGCGAAGGCCAGCGAGCTGGCTCCGGAACTCGCCTCGCGGATCGACGAGGTGCGCTCGCTCTTCGTCAAGGACGCCCTGTCGCGAGTGCTTTCGTAACGAACTGATTGCGACACACCTTCGCGGTCGCACGGATGTGATTGCCGGTGCCGGGGCACTGCTCTACCGTGGAAGATAACCGTTCCAGGGAGGATTTCAGATGAATGCGGATGAGCTCACAGGCGACCCGCGGTTCGTACCCGAACTCCTCTTCACGGACGGTCTCCCGGCCATGGATGACGAGGTCGGCTACCGCGGCGCGGTCGCCGCTCGTGCCGCCGGCATCACCTACCGTCAGCTGGACTACTGGGCACGCACCGAGCTGGTGGAGCCCACGGTCCGCGGCGCCAGCGGCTCCGGGTCGCAGCGCCTCTACGGCTTCCGCGACATCCTCGTCCTCAAGCTCGTCAAGAGCCTGCTCGACACCGGGATCTCGCTGCAGCAGATCCGCACGGCGGTCGAGGAGCTGCGTCGCGCCGGCATCCGCGATCTCGCGGGCACCACGCTGATGAGCGACGGAGCCTCGGTCTACCTCTGCACCTCGAACGACGAGGTCATCGACCTCGTCAGCCGCGGCCAGGGCGTGTTCGGCATCGCCGTCGGCAAGGTCCTCCGCGAGGTCGAGTCGACGCTGGTCGCCTTCGACGCGACCGCCCCCGACCCCGTGGACGAGCTCTCCGCCCGCCGGGCCCAGCGCTCCGCCTGAGTCCGCACTCCGCCCGGTCACCCGGCACACGCATAACGGCCACCCTCGATGAGGATGGCCGTTTCGCTGTGCGCGTCGGTGGTCAGCTCTGCGGGCCGCTCTCCGGAACGGCGATGCGCCCGGTGCGGATGATCCGATCGAGCAGCTGGTCGAAGTCGGCCGCGAGCTCCTGAGCGGAGTCGCCGGGCCAGATGTGCAGCGGCTTGGCCGCGCCCTGAGCCTGCTGCAGCGAGGTGCGCTCGGGCAGCTGCGGGGAGAGGACGAGGGGGCCGAACATGTCGCGCAGCTCCTTGATGCGGAACTGGTGCTCGATGGACTGCGGGCGCACGCGGTTCACGACGATGCCGAGCGGCTGCAGTCGCGGCGAGAGCCCGCGGCGGATCTCCTCGATCGCGCGGAGGGCGCGGTCGGCGGCGGCCACGGAGAAGAGGCCCGGCTCGGTGACGACCATGACGCGGTCGCTCGCCGCCCACGCCGTGCGGGTCAGCGCGTTCAGCGACGGCGCGCAGTCGACCAGCACGAGGTCGTAGTCGGCCTCGACGGACGCGAGCGCCTCCTCGAGCTTCCACACGTCGCGGACGCTCGGGTGCGGGCCGTCGAAGTTGATGGCCGAGGGGCTGCCGATGAGGACATCGATGGTCCCGGGGTGCACCTTCGCCCAGCCGCTGGAGGTGATCGCCTGACGGACGACCTTCTCCTTCGGGTTCGCCAGGACGTCGGCGATGTTGAGTCGTCCGGCCACCTGGATGTCCATCCCGGTGGAGACGTCGGACTGCGGGTCGAGGTCGACGACGAGAGTCCGGACTCCTCGGGCGAAAGCCGCTGAGGCCAGCCCGAGTGTCACGGTCGTCTTGCCGACGCCCCCCTTGAGAGAGCTGACGCTGAGTACGTGCACGGACACCACGTTACCTTCCCCTAGGCTGGGGGAACACTCAGCCCCGCCCCATGTGCATCGAAAACGCTGCGCATCGAGCTCCCAGAGGTGTGCATGTTCCAGAAGATCCTTGTGGCGAACCGCGGCGAGATCGCGATCCGTGCCTTCCGAGCGGCAGTCGAGGTGGGAGCGCGCACCGTCGCGGTCTTCCCCCATGAAGACCGCGGATCCGTGCATCGGCTGAAGGCCGACGAGGCGTACGAGATCGGTGAGCGCGGGCATCCCGTGCGCGCCTACCTGAACGTCGACGAGATCATCCGCGTGGCGCTCGAGTCCGGGGCGGATGCGATCTACCCGGGGTACGGCTTCCTCTCGGAGAACCCCGAGCTCGCGGAGAAGGCCGCCGCGAACGGCATCGTCTTCATCGGACCGCCCTCGAACGTGCTCGAGATGGCCGGCAACAAGGTCGAGGCGAAGCGCCACGCGATCGAGGCCGGCGTGCCGGTCCTCCGCTCCACGGAGGCGTCCGACGACGTCGATGTGCTCGTGGCCCAGGCCGAGGAGATCGGCTTCCCGCTGTTCGCCAAGGCCGTCGCCGGCGGAGGCGGGCGCGGGATGCGTCGCGTCGAGACCCCCGGCGACCTCGCTCCCGCGCTGGCCGAGGCCATGCGCGAAGCCGCCAGCGCCTTCGGCGACGCGCGCATGTTCCTGGAGCAGGCGGTCGTCCGGCCCCGGCACATCGAGGTGCAGATCCTGGCGGACAAGACCGGTGAGACGGTGCACCTCTTCGAGCGCGACTGCTCGGTGCAGCGCCGGCATCAGAAGGTCGTCGAGATCGCGCCGGCGCCGAACCTCGACGACAGCGTGCGCACCGCGCTGCACGGGTACGCCGTGGCCTTCGCGCGCTCCATCGGCTACGAGAACGCCGGCACCGTCGAGTTCCTCCTGGAGACCGCGGGGGAGCGCACCGGCGAGGTCGTCTTCATCGAGATGAACCCGCGTATCCAGGTCGAGCACACCGTGACGGAAGAGGTCACCGACGTCGATCTGGTGCAGAGCCAGATGCGCATCGCCTCCGGTCAGTCCCTGGCTGACCTCGGTCTGCAGCAGGAGAACCTGCACCTGCGCGGCGCGGCCCTGCAGTGCCGGATCACGACGGAGGACCCGACGCAGGGCTTCCGCCCCGACACCGGGAAGATCACCACCTACCGCTCGCCCGGCGGCGCCGGCATCCGTCTCGATGGCGGCACGGTGCACCAGGGCGCGCAGATCAGCCCGCACTTCGACTCCATGCTGGCGAAGCTCACCTGCCGCGGACGTGACTTCCCCGCGGCCGTCGCCCGCGCGCGCCGCGCACTCGCGGAGTTCCGCATCCGCGGCGTCTCCACCAACATCCCCTTCCTCCAGGCCCTCCTCGAGGACGACGCCTTCATCGCGGGTGACGTGAGCACGTCGTTCATCGACGAGCGCCCCGAGCTGCTGCGCGGCCGCGTCTCGAAGGACCGCGGCACGAAGTTCCTGAACTGGCTGGTCGACGTCACGGTCAACAAGCCGCACGGTGCGCACCCCGGTGTCATCGACCCCGCCGCCAAGCTGCCGACCGTCGACCTGAGCACGGATCCGGCTCCCGGTTCCCGTCAGCGTCTCCTCGAGCTGGGACCGGAGGGCTTCGCGCGGAGTCTTCGCGAGCAGACGGCGCTGGCCATCACCGACACGACCTTCCGCGATGCGCACCAGTCCCTGCTGGCCACCCGCGTGCGCACGAAGGACCTCGTCGCCGCGGCTCCGTACATCGCGCGGCTCACCCCCGACCTGCTCTCGGTCGAGGCCTGGGGAGGGGCGACCTACGACGTCGCCCTGCGGTTCCTCGGCGAAGACCCCTGGGAGCGACTCGACAAACTGCGTGCCGCACTGCCCAACGTCGCGATCCAGATGCTGCTGCGCGGGCGCAATACGGTCGGCTACACCCCATACCCAACGGCGGTGACCGAGGCGTTCGTCGCCGAGGCGGCCGCCAGCGGCGTCGACATCTTCCGCATCTTCGATGCGCTCAACGACGTGGAGCAGATGCGCCCCGCGATCGAGGCCGTCCGCAAGACCGGCACCGCCGTCGCCGAGGTCGCCCTCTGCTACACGGGAGATCTGCTGGACCCGGCGGAGGATCTCTACACCCTCGACTACTACCTGCACCTCGCGGATCAGATCGTCGACGCCGGCGCGCACATCATCGCGATCAAGGACATGGCCGGGCTGCTGCGTCCCGCCGCGGCCGCCAAGCTGGTGGCGGCGCTGCGCGAGCGCTTCGATCTCCCGGTCCACCTGCACACGCACGACACCCCGGGTGGGCAGTTGGCGACGCTCCTCGCGGCCAGTGCGGTCGGCGTCGATGCGGTGGATGCCGCATCGGCTCCGCTCTCCGGGACCACGAGCCAGCCTTCCCTGTCGTCCCTCGTCGCGGCGCTCGCGCACACCGAGCGCGACAGCGGCATCTCGCTGGACGGCGTGTCCGACCTCGAGCCGTACTGGGAGGCGGTGCGTCGGCAGTACGCGCCGTTCGAGTCCGGACTCGCGGGACCCACGGGGCGTGTGTACCACCACGAGATCCCCGGCGGTCAGCTGTCGAACCTCCGCCAGCAGGCCAAGGCGCTCGGCCTCGCCGACGACTTCGAGCTCATCGAGGACATGTACGCCGCGGCCGACCGCATCCTCGGCCGGGTGCCGAAGGTGACGCCGTCGTCGAAGGTCGTCGGTGATCTCGCACTCCACCTCGCGGCGGTCAAGGCCGATCCGGCCGACTTCGAGGCCAACCCCGAGAAGTACGACGTGCCGGACTCGGTCGTCGGCTTCATGGCGGGGGAGCTCGGAGACCTTCCCGGTGGATGGCCCGAGCCCTTCCGGACCAAGGTGCTCGCCGGGCGGACGGTGCGCACCGGCCTCACCGAGATCTCCGCGGACGACGAGGCGGCCCTCGCCGGCACCAGTGCCGAGCGTCGCACCCGACTCAACACCCTGCTCTTCCCCGGGCCCACCGCCGAGTTCGCGCAGCGTCGCGAGCTGTACGGCGACCTCTCCGTGCTCGACACCGGCGACTACCTGTACGGGTTGGTCCCCGGGCAGGAGCACCTGATCGAGATCGATCGCGGTGTGCAGCTCTACGTCGGCCTCGAAGCCATCGGCGAAGCGGATGACAAGGGCATGCGCACCGTGATGACGACCCTCAACGGGCAGCTCCGACCGGTGTTCGTGCGCGACCGCTCGATCGCCGTCGACGTGCATGAGGTCGAGAAGGCCGATACCTCGGTACCCGGTCAGGTCGCCGCTCCGTTCTCGGGCGTCGTCACCCTGAAGGCCGAGGTCGGGGCCGCCGTCCGGGCCGGAGAGCCGGTCGCATCGATCGAGGCCATGAAGATGGAAGCGGCCATCACCGCATCCGTCGACGGCGTCGTCGAACGTCACGCGATCGCCGAGACCCAGCAGGTGGACGCGGGAGATCTTTTGGTCGTGATCCGTCCGGCGCACTAATCTTGTGCGGGCGAGGGCCGCGCACCGTGTGCGCACCCGAGGCCCGCGCAGGCTTGGAGCGACATCGTGACACCGAAGAACACCACTGACCCCGAGGAGAACCCGCTGGGGGTGCTCGACGAAGCCGCGTCTCTCGACACGGCCGGCATCGGCATCCTCGGCGGAACCGCCCAGGTCAGCGTGACCCTGCCCAAGGACGAGGACGACGACCTCGCCGACGACGGGGTGGTGGAGGGTGAGGTCATCGGCGATCTCGTCGTCGACCCACCCGTCGTCGTCGAGAAGGCGAAGTCCGCATCGAAGGCGAAGCCGCTGCCGACCGGTGCGCCGATCGGTGCTCCGATCGGCGAGGCATCGGCGACGGACCCGGCGGCTGCGAAGACGCCGGTCGACACCGCGAAGCCGAAGCCGACCGCGGTCGAAGCACCCGCGATCGACGAGCCGGTCGAGCAGCCGGTCGAGCAGAAGCCTGTCATCGACGAGCCGGTCGACGAGGAGCCGGTGATCGACGCGACGGTGATCGACGACGAGCTCACGCTCGTCGTGCCGCCGCTCGTCCGACCGCGCGCAGAGAAGGTCGTCGACGCGGTGGTCGTCGACGAGCCGGTCGCGGTCGCCGACACCCGTCCGGACACGGAGCCGCAGCAGCAGGATGAGGAGGCTGCCGTCGCGGCGCGTTTCCTCGCCCGCGCGACGGCCGACGTCGAGAAGGCGCCGGCCGCGTCCGCCGCCGCGGTGCGCAGACCCGTCGAGAAGGAGAGCAGATCCGTGTCCATTCCCGAGGAGACGCCCGTCGTTCCCCAGCCGGCCCGCGCCACGGCGCGGACGGACGTGACGCTGACCTCGAAGCGGCTGGATGATCTGGGCGAATCTTCGCGAGAGTCCGCCGATCTCCTCACCGCCGACCGACTGCTCGACCCGCACCGGGTCGCGAAGCCGGAGCCCGAGGGTGCGTGGAGTCACTTCCTCTACGCCGTCTCCGGGCGGCGCATCAACATCGGCGACGGTCGGCGTGCGCGCGAGCGCAAGGCCCTGTCGGCGAGGATCGCGGCTCCGCTCGCGGGGGGAGCGCGGTTCGTACCCGTCCTCTCGCGCAAGGGCGGCGTGGGGAAGACGACGATCACGGCTCTGCTCGGCATGGCTCTCGCGGACGCCCGCGAGGATCGGGTGATCGCTGTGGACGCCAACCCCGATCGGGGCACGCTCGCCGAGCGCATCGTGCGCCCGCACCACAACAAGTCGGTGCGCGACCTGGTCCGCATACACGACGACGTCAAGGGCTACCACGACATCTCCGCCATCGTCGCGCGGGACGCGACCCGGCTCGACGTCCTCGCCTCCGACGCGGATCCGCGCATCGCCGAGGCCTTCAGCGACAGCGACTACCGGGACGTGGCCGGTGTGGCCGCGCATTACTACTCTCTCGTCCTGACCGACACCGGGACCGGGATCGTCCACTCGGTGATGTCGGCGACCCTCGATCTGGCCGACCAAATCGTCATCGTCTCGGGCCTCAGCGTCGACGAGGCCCGGCTGGCGTCCGAGACGCTCACGTGGCTCGAGACGAACGGCTATGCAGACCAGGCGCGAGAGGCGATCGTCGTGCTCAACCAGTCCACGCCCGGTACACCGCTGGTGCGTCTGAACGAACTGCAGGCGCATTTCGCGACGCGCGCGCGGAGCGTGGTCCGCGTCCCGTACGACCCGCAGATCGCGGGCGGCGGGACGATCGTCTTCGCGAATCTGCTCCCGGAGACCCGGATCGCCGCGCGTGAGCTGGCGGCGCTCCTGGTCGAGGGCCTGCGGGCCAGGGCCGCCTGATGGCAGTGCGTGAGATCCGCATCTTCGGCGACCCCGTCCTGCGCACCGTGTGCGCACCGATCGAGGAGATCGACGACGGGGTGCGCGCGCTGGTCGCCGACCTCGTGGACACGGTCGAGCTGCCCGGTCGTGCGGGCGTCGCCGCACCGCAGATCGGTGTGGCCCTGCGCGCGTTCAGCTACAACATCGACGGCGACATCGGCTACGTGCTCAATCCCGTGCTCACCGAGGTGCGCGGCGAGCCGGTGCCGACGGGGGAGGGCTGCCTCTCGGTGCCCGGCCTGTGGCACGACGCGCAGCGGTATCCGTGGGCCCGGGTCGAGGGCATCGACCTCGACGGCGCACCCGTGGTCCTCGAGGGCGAAGGCCTGCTCGCCCAGGCGCTGCAGCACGAGACCGATCACCTCGACGGCAAGCTCTTCCTGACCCGGTTGGACCCGGAGACGCGCAAGATCGCGATGCGCGAGGTGCGCGAGAGCTCCTGGTTCTGACCGCAGGAGGATCCGGAGAACAAGAAGAAGGGCCCCGCGCAGGCGGGGCCCTTCTTCGTCTCCGACGGGGTCAGCCGCCGATCGGGACGTTCGTCGTGGCGACCGGCTCGTCGTAGATCGCGGAGATCTCGTCGGCGAAGTCGTTCATGATGACGTTGCGCTTGATGGAGAGCTTCGGCGTCAGGTGACCGGACGCCTCCGTCCACTCGGAGTCGAGGATCGTGAACTTGCGGATCGACTCGGCGCGAGACACGCGGGCGTTCGCGCCGTCCACCGCTCGCTGCACCTCGGCGCGGACGGCCTCGTTCGTCGAGGCCTCCGCGAGCGTCATCTTGGCGTCGAGGCCGTTGTTCGCGAGCCAGGTCGGGAGCATCTCGGGGTCGAGCGTCACGAGGGCGGAGATGAACGGACGCTGGTCGCCC
Source organism: Microbacterium sp. GW821-FHT01D02 (assembly GCF_059422585.1). Lineage (NCBI taxonomy): Bacteria > Bacillati > Actinomycetota > Actinomycetes > Micrococcales > Microbacteriaceae > Microbacterium > Microbacterium sp. GW821-FHT01D02. The sequence continues at coordinate 58,914 of NZ_JBWKXB010000003.1, forward strand.
ACCACGACGACCTGACCGATGATCGGGTTCGCGCGGATCGGGTCCTCGAGCGCGGCGGGAGCGACGTTCTTGCCGCCGGCCGTCACGATGATCTCCTTCTTGCGGCCGGTGATCGTCAGGAAGCCCTCGGAGTCGAAGCTGCCGATGTCGCCGGTGTGGAACCAGCCGCCTTCGCTGAAGGCCTCGGCCGTCGCCTCGGGGTTGTTCCAGTACTCCTTGAACACGTTGATGCCGCGGACTTCGATCTCGCCGTCATCCGCCAGACGGACGCCGACGCCGGGGAGTGCCGGACCGACCGTGCCGATCTTCGACTTGTCTGCGAGGTTCACCGTGGCGGGAGCGGTCGTCTCGGTGAGGCCGTAGCCCTCGAGGATGACCACGCCGAGGCTGTGGAAGAAGTGACCCAGTCGAGAGCCCAGCGGTGCGGAGCCGGAGACGGCGTAGACGACGTTGCCGCCCATGGCCTCGCGGAGCTTGCCGTAGACGAGCTTGTTGAACAGCGCGAACTTGAGCTTCATGCCGAACGGGATCTTCGTGCCCTGCTCGACCAGCTTCGAGTGCTCGATGGCGACATCGGCCGCGGCGCGGAAGATCTTGCCCTTGCCGCCGGCTTCGGCCTTCTGCTCGGCGGAGTTGTAGACCTTCTCGAACACGCGGGGGACCGCGAGGAGGAAGGTCGGCTTGAAGGAGCCGAGAGCCGGGAGGAGCTGACGCGTGTCGGGCTGGTGACCGGTGCGGACGCCGGCATGCACGTCGAGGATCGAGATGAAGCGGGCGAACACGTGCGCCGTGGTGATGAAGAGCAGCGTGGAGGCGCCGGGCGTCTGCACGACCTCGTCGAGGGCCTTGGCGGAGTTGCGGGAGAGCTCGACGAAGTTGCTGTGGGTGAGCACGCACCCCTTCGGGCGGCCCGTGGAGCCGGACGTGTAGATGAGCGTCGCGATGTCGGAGCCGACGGCGAGGTTGCGGCGGCGCTCGATCTCGGCGTCCTCGACGGATGCGCCCTGCGCGGTGAGGGTGTCGATGGCACCGAGGTGCAGCTGCCATACCTCGCGGATCAGGGGCAGATCGCCGCGGACCTCGTCGACGCGGGCGAAGTGCTCGGGGGACTCCACGATCAGGGCGATCGCGCCGGAGTCCTCGAGGATCCACTGGATCTGCGAGGGCGAGCTGGTCTCGTAGATGGGCACCATCACGATGCCGGCGTAGAAGAGGGCGAAGTCGACGAGCGTCCACTCGTACGTGGTGCGCGCGAGGAAGCCGACCTTCTCGCCGGGCTGGATGCCCGCGGCGGCGAAGCCCTTCGCGAGCGCGACCACGGCGGTCTGGAAGTCGGCGGCGGAGATGTCGCGCCATCCGTCTCCCTCCGGCACGGAGAAGAGCGCACGGTCGGGGGTGGCTTCGACCCGCTTCACCAGGAGGTCGGCGACGTTCGCGTCGGGGTCGGCTGGGACGATCGCGGGGACTTCAAACTGGACCACGGCAGCTCCTTCGGTACCGGTCGGGCACGGACTTGGTTCCGAGTCTAGGGCATGGGACCGGGTCGCGCCCGAGGTGAGACTCGGTCGCGAACCTGGTCGTGATGACGAGAAGGCCCGGCGGATGCCGATGGCGGCGCTAGACTTCAGCACGATGTTCTACTGGCTGATGAAGTACGTGGTGATCGGCCCCGTGGTCAAGGCGGTGTTCCGTCCGTGGATCGTGGGCCGGAAGAACGTGCCCGCGAGCGGCGCCGCGATCCTCGCGAGCAACCACCTCTCGTTCGCCGACTCCATCTTCCTTCCCCTGGTGATCGATCGCCCGATGTCCTTCCTGGCGAAGAGCGACTACTTCACCGGTCGCGGTCTGAAGGGCTGGGCCACGAAGTTCTTCATGAAGGCCACGGGCCAGATCCCGATCGACCGGTCGGGCGGCAAGGCCTCGGAGGCGTCGCTGAACACGGGGCTGCAGGTGCTCGGCGGCGGAGACCTGCTCGGCATCTACCCCGAGGGCACGCGGAGCCCCGACGGCACGCTGTACCGCGGGCGCACCGGCATCGCCCGGATGGCCCTGGAGGCGAAGGTCCCGGTGGTTCCCGTGATCATGGTCGACACCGACACGGCGATGCCGATCGGCCGGCGACTGCCGCGGATCGTGCGGGTCGGGATCGTGATCGGAGAGCCCCTCGACTTCTCCCGCTACGCCGGCATGGAGAACGACCGCTACATCCTGCGCTCGGTCACCGACGAGATCATGGTGGCCCTGCAGCGACTGGGGGAGCAGCGGTACGAGGACGTCTACGCGTCGACGGTCAAGGACCGGCTCCCCACCCGCGTCACATAGCCTCGCGCGCGCGTCTGCGGGGCTCCCGCGACCACTAGGCTGGAACGCATGCTCCCGCACCACATCGAAGCCCTTGATGCATGGCGTTCGCTTCCCATCAAGCAGCAGCCGCAGTGGCCCGACGCGGACCGCGTCGCCGACGTCTCCCGTCAGATCGCGACCCTTCCGCCCCTCGTCTTCGCCGGTGAGGTCGACAACCTCCGTGACCGTCTCGCCCGTGCGGCCTCGGGGCAGGCTTTCCTGCTCCAGGGCGGCGACTGCGCCGAGACCTTCGCCGGGGCGACCGCCGAGCAGATCCGCAACCGCATCAAGACGGTGCTGCAGATGGCCGTCGTGCTGACCTATGGCGCCTCGATGCCCATCGTGAAGATGGGCCGCATGGCCGGTCAGTTCGCGAAGCCGCGCTCGAGCGACAGCGAGACCCGCGGCGACGTCACGCTGCCGGCGTACCGCGGCGACATCGTCAACGGCTACGACTTCACCGAGGGCTCGCGCACCGCCGACCCCGGTCGTCTGCTCCAGGGCTACCACACGGCGGCATCGACGCTGAATCTCATCCGCGCGTTCACGCAGGGTGGATTCGCCGACCTCCGCGAGGTGCACTCGTGGAACAAGGGCTTCGCGCAGAACCCGGCCAACCAGCGCTACGAGCGCATGGCCGCGGAGATCGACCGCGCGATCAAGTTCATGGAGGCCGCCGGCGCCGACTTCGACGAGCTCAAGCGCGTCGAGTTCTTCACGGGCCACGAGGGTCTGCTGATGGACTACGAGCGCCCGATGACGCGCATCGACTCGCGCACGGACACGCCGTACAACACCTCGGCGCACTTCCTGTGGATCGGGGAGCGCACGCGCGAGCTCGACGGCGCGCACGTCGACTACTTCTCCAAGATCCGCAACCCCATCGGGGTGAAGCTCGGACCCACGACGTCGCCCGAGACCGCGCTGCAGCTGATCGACAAGCTCGACCCCGAGCGCGAGCCCGGCCGTCTGACCTTCATCACGCGCATGGGTGCGGGCAAGATCCGCGACGCTCTGCCGCCGCTGCTCGAGGCCGTCCGTGACTCGGGTGCGCAGCCGCTGTGGGTCACCGACCCGATGCACGGCAACGGCATCACGACGCCGACCGGCTACAAGACGCGTCGCTTCGACGACGTGGTCGACGAGGTGCGCGGCTTCTTCGAGGCACACCGTGCGGTCGGCACCTTCCCCGGCGGCATCCACGTCGAGCTCACCGGCGACGACGTGACCGAGTGCCTCGGCGGGTCCGAGCAGATCGACGAGGCCGCACTGGCCACGCGGTACGAGAGCCTGTGTGACCCGCGTCTGAACCACATGCAGTCGCTCGAGCTGGCGTTCCTCGTGGCGGAGGAGCTCGAGAAGCGCTGACGCTGAGAGACACGAAGAGAGGGCCGGAATCCGATTCCGGCCCTCTCTTCGTATCTATGCGGCCTCTGGTCGTGGCCCGCCGCTCGGGGCTCAGCCGGAGAAGCTCATCGTGAGGGTGATGGTCGTTCCCTTGCGCTGACGATCCGAGGGCGTGTAGGACTCGACCTTCGTGTTCTCGTTCGCGAGGAGGTCCCACACCGAGTCGGGGAGGCCCGTGCTGCTGGTGTAGGCCCACTTGAAGCCGGCGTCGTTCAGAGCGCCGGTCGCCTCGTCGCGCGTCATGCCCGAGACATCGGGAACGTCGAACAGCGGCGGGCCCTGCGAGATGATGAGCTGGACGGTGTCCCCCGGACGCCAGGAGCCGCGCTCGGACCGGTCGGCGATGCCGATGACGCGGTCCTTCCCGATGCTGTCGCTGGTCTGGTACTGGCTCTCGCCGTTGACCTTGAGGCCCTTGCTCGTGAGCGCGTCCGTCGCCTGCGCGACGGTCAGGTCGCTGACATCGGGCACGGGGCCGCGGGACACCTGGATGGTCGCTGTGTCGGTCTCGAAGACCTTGCAGCCCTCGTCGCAGCCGAAAGCGTCCTCTCCGGAGCGCGGCGTGATGCGGACGTTGATGACCTTGCCGGCCTCCAGGTCGCCGAAGTACTCCTCGTCATCGGTGATCTCGAGGTTTGCGGCCTCGAGGGCGGCGCGCACTTCTTCGACGTCGACGCCCGCGACGGGGGCGAGGTCGTGCGAGGCGGGCCCGGCCGAGACGATGACCGCGACGGAGGTGCCCTTGTCGAGTCGCGTGCCCTCGACGGGGTCGGTCTCGATGACCTTCCCCTTCTCGACGTCGATCGAGAACTCGTCCCTCTGCGTCGGCACGAAGCCGGCATCCGTCAACGTGGCCGATGCTTCGTCGTAGGTCCCGCCGGCGACAGCGGGCACGGCGATGAGCGAGCCGGGGCCCGAGCCGAACCACCAGCCGACACCGCCGGCGAGCACCGCCAGCAGCAGCACGAGAGTGAGCAGGAACGCACCGCGCGCCCGACGCTTCGAGGCGCGACGGCGAAGGAGGGTCGCATTGTCGACGGCGGCGGGGGCCGGGGCAGCGGGATCCGCGATGACCATGGTCCCCGGCATCACCTTGGTGAGGTCGCCGGAGTCCGCCTGGCTGTGCTGCGGAGCGGTCGCCCGGGCGGCGGTCGGAGCGATGCCGAGGTCGCGCTCGATCTCGCGGAGGCGCTCGAGCATCTGCTGCGCGTCGTCGGGACGCTCGTCCGGCGACTTCTCGGTGGCCCACAGCACGAGCTCGTCGAGCTGCTCCGGGACCGCGGGGTTGCGCACGCTCGGGCGCGGCACCGACTCGGTGGCGTGCTGGAACGCGATCTGCATGGGCTGCTCGCCCTTGTAGGGCTGCTCGCCGACGAGCATCTCGTAGAGCATGATGCCGAGTGCGTAGATGTCGCTGCGGGCATCGGCCGTGCCGCGGGTGACGAGTTCCGGGGCGAGGTAGGCGATGGTGCCGAGCAGCTGCTGACCGGTCGCGGTGTTCGCTGTCGTCGCCCGGGCCAGGCCGAAGTCGCCGATCTTGATGCGTCCGTCCTCGGCGAGGAGCACGTTCTCCGGCTTGACGTCGCGGTGCACGATCCCGGCGCGGTGCGCGGCCGAGAGGCCGGCGAGGATCGCGTCCATGATCGTGATCGTCTGCGGGATCGTGAGGCGCTTCTGCTCGCGCAGCAGCTCGCGCAGAGTGATGCCGGGCAGGTACTCCATCACGAGGTAGGCGAGCTCGCCGTCCTGCCCCTGGTCGAAGACGTTGACGACGTGCGGGTCGGCGAGGCGGGCGGCCGCGCGAGCCTCCTGGATGAACCGGCTCTGGAAGGCGGAGTCATCGCTGAGGTGCGCGTGCATCACCTTGAGCGCGATGCGCCGCTCGAGGCGGAGATCGGTGGCCACATAGACCGTGGCCATCCCGCCGCGGGCGATCCGAGCGCGCACGCGATAGCGGCCGTCGACAAGCCGCCCGATGAGGGGGTCGGCCTGCTGATTGGTCGTCACGTCAGAATTCTATTGAGAACTGCCTGAAAGACAGGGGAGCGGCTCACCCCTGGAGGGGTGCGGGTTTCGAGGAAGTGCTCAGCCGTAGAGCGCGAGCCAGTCATACGCCTGGGTCTCCCACTGGCCGTAACGGTCCGGATACGCGGAGATCTGCACGGCCTGGGCGGCCGCGGTGAACGGCATGCGCTCCCAGCCGGGGATGTCCAGCAGGCCGCGGGTGGTGTGTCCGTTGGGGTCGCTCGATCCGCCGAAGAACGCGCGGGTACTCCGCTCCGCATCCAGGATCTGCGCGGGCGTTCCCCACCCGGTGCTGGGGCGCTGCTGGAAGAGGCCGAGCGAATCGCGGTCTCCCCAGTCGAGGTTGCGCAGGCCCGACTCCACCATCCCGGTGGCGAGGGCGAGGGCCAGCGCGCGATCCGAGACGCCGAGCTCGCGACCGATGCGGATGATGAGGGCGGCGTTCGACGCCTGCTCGGAGGTGAGCGCCGCCGTCCGCTGACCGCCGGTGTTCGTGGCCGCCTTCGGCGGGGCGGGGGCCGCGTGAACAGCGAGCTTCTGTCCCGGATAGATGATCGACGACGGGCCCAAGCCGTTCAGGGCGAACAGGTTCTGCGTCGTGGTGCCGTACTTCCGTGCGATGCCGAAGAGCGTGTCCCCGGCGACGACGGTGTGCTTCGCGGCGGCGGAAGCGGGGGCCGGCGTGGCAGCGGGGGCCGGGGCGGCCGCCTGCGGAGCGGCGCCCTCTGAGACGCGCAGGCTCTGCCCGGGATAGATGACCGATGCGCGGGTGAGACCGTTCGCGGACAACACGGCGTCGACCGTCGTGCCGTACTTCTTCGCGATCGCGAAGACGGTGTCACCGGCGACGACCTTGTGCGACGTCGATGACGGCGCCGGCGTGGCGGCAGGGGCGGCCGCGGGCGCGGCGGCGGTCGATCGGAGGGTCAGCTTCTGCCCGGGATAGATCACCGAGCGCCAGGAGAGGTTGTTCCAGGTGAGCACGTCCACGGTGCGCAGGCCGAAGCGTGCGGCGATCGCGGAGACGGTGTCGCCGGCTCGGACGACGTAGCTCGACGGAGCGGTCTGCAGGGGTGCGATGCGCACCGGGGCGCTGCGCTGCCTCTCCATCGGCGTGACATCGGGGGTCGAAGCGGCACCGGCCGGAGCAGCGGTGAGCGTGGCGGCGAGAGCGCCCAGCACAGCGGCGGGCACTCCGAGCTGCAGGTTTCGTGTTCGTCGTGTGGCGGTCTTGAGTCTCACGGCTTGCCCCCTTTTTCGAGCACTTCACGCTGACACGGATGTAAACAGAAGTCAACAGAAGTGACGCAAGTGAAGGATGTGACTGGAGGGTCGACATGCGACACCCGAGCGGAGGTGAGATAGTGGGCAACGTGTCTGAGAACGTTGCTGGAACCCCTGCCGCCGCTGCCATCGAGTGGCTGACGATGCCCGACCTCGTCGAGGTGCTCGACGAGCCCCTCGGCCGCGTGCGCCGCCTGATCGACGAGCACTACCTGGTCGGGTCCCGCCGCAGCGGCGTCTTCGGGGTGCCCGCGGTGTTCATCGTCGACGGGCAGCCGCTGAGCTCGCTGCGCGGAACCGTCATCGTGCTGCAGGACGCGGGTTTCTCGGACGACGAGCTGATCGACTGGCTGCTCACCGAGGAGGAGTCGCTCGGCCGCTCGCCGATCGACGCCCTGCTCGCGGGACACAAGAGCGCGGTCCGCCGCGTCGCCCGCACCCTCGCCTGAGCCGCTCTCCGCGTCAGGCGGAGCGGACCGTGGCCGCGCGGGCGAGTTCCCGCAGCTCGCCGACCGCGGCGTTGTCGAGGCGCGCGCCGGAGAGCGCCCGATCCGCCTCGTGTGCGTAGTCGGAGATCATCTGCTCGACGCGATCGAGTGCGCCGGAGCCGGAGATGGTGGCCTGCAGGAACGACACCTGCTCGGACGTCAGCTCCGGATCGCCGAGCATCTCGTCCAGGAGCCTTCTGGCCGAGGGATCCAGCGACTGCCTGGTGAGCGCCACGAGCACCGTGCGCTTGCCCTCCCGCAGGTCATCTCCTGCCGGCTTGCCCGTGAGCGATGCGTCGCCGAACACGCCGAGCACGTCGTCGCGCAGCTGGAAGGCCATGCCGATCGGATGTCCGAACCGGCGCAGCGCCGAGAGCTGATCCACGTCGGCACCGCTGAGAGCGGCCCCGAGGATCAGCGGCTGCTCGATGCTGTACCTGGCGGACTTGAGCGAGGCCACTCGTAGAGCGCGGTCGGCGTGCAGGTCGCCGGCATTGACGCTCCACGCGGATTCCTCGGCGATGTCGAGGAACTGGCCGGTGGTCACGTCGCGGCGCATCCTGGCGTACTCGGAGCGCACGGCCCGGGCATGCGGATGACCGTCGAGTGCGGCCTCCAGGAGGTCGTCGCTCCACGCGACGAGGAGATCGCCGAGGAGGATCGCGGATGCGCGGCCGAAGGACTCCGCGTCTCCCGACCATCCCGCGGTGCGGTGGGATGCCTCGAGCGCGCGGTGAGCTGCGGGGCGACCGCGGCGCGTGTCCGAGTTGTCGATCAGATCGTCGTGGACGAGTGCGGCCGACTGGAAGATCTCCAGCGCGGTGCAGACATCCCAGAGGGCATCGGTCTCGCTCGCCTCACGGTCGGCGAAGCGGGCGACGGCACGCCAGCCGGCGTGGCAGAACCGGGCACGGAGTCGCTTCCCGCCCTCGAGCGTGCCGGCGGCGGCATCGAGGAAGGCCGCCGCATCGGGGCCGTACTCCGTGGATTCCGCGCGCATCCGGGTGAGGAAGCGGTCGAGGTGGGCGGCGACGGCGCCGGGGACGGGGGAGGAAGACGGCACGACTCCCAGCATACGTAAAGCAAGGGGGCATCGAACTGCTAGCCCCGGACGCCTCGGCGCGCGTAGAATGGAAGGCACGATACCCGAGGGGGACGAAATGCCACTCTCCGAACAGGAGCAGCGTCTGCTCGACGAGATGGAACGCCATCTCCTTCACAACGATGCCGACGTCGTGACCGCGCCGTCCGGCGATCGCGCTTTGAGCTACCGCAATCTGGTCTACGGCGCGCTTCTCCTGCTCGCCGGTGTCGGCGGTCTGGTGGTCGGGGTCATCCTCGGCGACGTGTGGGGCATCGTGGTCGGAGTCATCGGATTCGTCGCGATGCTGGCCGGCGTCATGGTCGCCGTCACTCCGGTTCGTCGAGCGACTCCCGCCGAGCCGCGCGAGCGCTCCGCTCCCAAGCGTCAGGATTCCGCCTCGTTCATGGATCGCATGAACGACCGCTGGGACCGCCGCCAGGACGGTCACTGACCTTTACGACTTCACGACGGAAGCCCGGATGCTGAGCATCCGGGCTTCCGTCGTTAACCGGTGAGGCTCCCCACCGTCCTCCACTGAGCCTCCACCTTCCTCCACCGCGGAATTCCGCGGAACTTCGGCGCGCCCATCGGCCGTCGCCAGGGATTCCCGCGGATTGGTCGTAGGTATGTGGAGGAAAGTGGAGTAAAGTGGGGCGCACCTCGAGTTGGCCGGACGCAGAGGGGGTGATGGCCGATGTTGCTGGGTACGCACTCACCGAAGCTGGACGACAAAGGACGGGTCATCCTTCCTGCGAAGTTCCGCGAGGACCTCGGCGGCGGCATCGTCGTCACCCGAGGCCAGGAGCGCTGCCTCTACGTGTTCAGCACGGCCGAGTTCGAGGCGATGCACGAGCGGATCCGTCAGGCGCCGCTCGCCAACAAGCAGGCGCGTGACTTCATGCGTCTGTTCCTCTCCGGCGCGAGTGCGGAGATGCCCGACAGCCAGAACCGCATCACCATCCCCGCGCACCTGCGTCAGTACGCGGGACTGCAGAAGGAGCTCATCGTCACCGGAGTCGGCGCCCACGCCGAGATCTGGGATGCCGAGAGCTGGAACGCCTACCTCGCCGCCGGCGAGGAGACCTACTCCGACCTCGAGCAGGAGGTGATTCCGGGACTCTTCTGACCACGGCTGTGATGCCCCGCCGCTCCCGCCCCGACACACTTCCCCGGTGCCGGGTCGAGAAGCGGAGGGGGATCAGAGCCGATGGTCACCCCGAGAAAGATCATGAACCTCCGAGACATACACACCCCGGTACTGCTCGACCGCTGCGTCGAGCTGCTCGCTCCCGCCCTCCAGGCGGACGGAGCGGTGCTCGTCGATGCCACGCTCGGCATGGGCGGCCACTCGGAGGCCCTGCTCGAGCGTTTCCCGAACATCCGACTGATCGGACTCGACCGCGACACCGACGCGCTGCGCATCGCGGGGGAGCGGCTCGCCCGCTTCAAGGACCGCGTCACCCTCGTGCACACGGTGTACGACGAGATCGGCCTGCACGCACAGGGCGCCGCCGGGATCCTGTTCGACCTCGGAGTGTCCTCGCTGCAGCTGGACGAGGCGGAGCGCGGCTTCGCGTACTCGAAGGATGCCCCGCTGGACATGCGTATGGACCAGACCAAGGGCGTCACGGCTGCCGACGTCATCGCCACGTACAGCGAAGGGAATCTTCGCCGCATCTTCGAGCGCTACGGCGAGGAGAAGCTCGCGGGTCGGTATGCCCGTTTCATCATCGAGGCCCGGCAGAAGCAGCCGATCACCCGCTCCGGCGAACTGGTCGAGATCCTGATCGCGGCCACGCCCGCGGCGGCTCAGCGTGCCGGGCACCCGGCGAAGCGCGTGTTCCAGGCGCTGCGCATCGAGGTCAACACCGAACTGAACGTGCTCGCCGACGCGATCCCCTCCGCGATGGAGGCCTTGAACGTGGGCGGGCGCATCGTGGTGATGTCGTACCAGTCGCTCGAGGATCGGCTCGTCAAGCAGGCCTTCGCGGCGGCAGCGGCGTCGACCGCTCCGGCCGGACTCCCCGTCGAGCTCCCCGAGCACGCGCCGCGGTTCCGCATCCTCACCAAGGGCGCGGAGCTCGCCGACGAAGCAGAACGTGCGCGCAATCCGCGTGCCATCCCGGTGCGACTCCGCGCCGCCGAGAAGCTGCGGGAGAGCGCATGAGCATCAACGCCGTCGTCCGCAAACCGATCCAGCCGGTCGCCCCGGTCCGCGAGCCGCAACGACGTCTGCAGCCCGTCAGCCGGCCGGCCGTCCGCCGCAAGCCCAAGCTCGCCTATGCGCTCGTCGCCCTCGGCGGAGCACTCGCGATCGGCGCGGCGCAGGTGGCTTTCTCCCTCGCGATCACGCAGGACTCGTTCACACTGGCGGGGCTCTCGTCCCAGCAGCGTGAGCTGGACCTGCGCACCCACGCACTGCAAGAGGAACTCACCGGCGTCAGCTCGCCGCAGGTCCTCGCGAGCAGTGCCGCCGACCTGGGGATGGTGGTGGCCGGCTCGCCGTCGTACCTCCGTCTCAGCGACGGCGCCGTGTTCGGCACCGGCTCCGGCGCCGACTGGACGTCGACGGTCAATCCGGAGGGATCCGCCGCCGTGAGCAACTCCCTCATCGTCGAACCCACGCCGCCCGCGACCACCACGGACGACGGCGCCACGGAATCGACGACGCAGGATCTTCCGCCGGCGATCACCGACGGACTCCCCAGCCCCACCACCCGCTGACCGCACGCCACCGACGGAGAGATCTCATGACGACACGAGCCACGCGCGGACCGCGGCGACGCACCGTCGTCGCCCTCGCGGTCATCCTCTCCCTGCTGGGCGCGTTCGTCGTGCGACTGATCGACATCCAGGTGGTGAGCGCGGACGAGCACGTCTCGCAGTCGCTCACGAAGATCGGCGCCGGCGAGAAGATCGCCGGGCAGCGCGGATCGATCGTCGATGCCGGGGGGACGGTCCTCGCCACCAGCGTCCTGGTCTACGACGCCCAGCTCAGCCCCAAGGTCATCACGCAGCTCGAGGACAAGGACCCCAAACTGCCCTGGGCGCAGGCGGCGGACGAGATCGCGGCCGTCACCGGTCAGACCGGGGACGAGGTCCGCGCGCTGGTGTCCGAAGCGCTCGCGAAGGACGCGCAGAGCCAGTACGCGCCGCTCAAGCGATCCCTGACCACGGAGCAGTACATCGAGCTGCGCGACCTGAAGCGCGAGAACAACCTCGCCTACCTCCACTTCGAGCCCCGGGAGACGCGGGTCTACCCGAACGGCGCCGTCGCCGGCAACCTGCTCGGCTTCCTCGACGGATCGGGCACGGCCCAGGCCGGTATCGAGCAGACCGGAGAGAAGTGCCTCGCACCGACGGACGGCGAGGAGTCATACCGCACCGGTGCGAACGGTGTGGTGATCCCGGGCAGCGAACGCACCGTCCCCGCCATCGACGGAGGCTCCGTCGAGCTGACCATCAACAGCGACCTGCAGTGGTACCTCCAGCAGATGATCGGCGAGGAGGCGCAGAAGCAGGGCGCCAAGGCCGGAAGCGTCACGGTCGTCGAGGCGAAGACCGGGAAGATCCGGGCCGCGGCGGAATGGCCGTCTCTGGATCCGAACAACCTGGACGCGTCGACGCCCGACACCCGGGCCAGCCAGATCTTCCACCACGACTTCGAGCCCGGGTCCACCTTCAAGGCCATCACCGCGGCCGCCGCGATCGAGGGCGCGGGGATCACGCCGTTGAGCACCGTCAGCGCCGCGTCCCGGGAGACGTTCCCGAACGGCGCCGTGATCAACGACGCGTTCAGCCACCCGGCATACAACTACACCCTGGCCGGCGGCCTCATCGACTCCTCGAACGTCGCGCTGTCGAAGTTCGGCACCATGGTGAGTCCCGAGGTCCGCTACGACTATCTGCAGCGTTTCGGTGTCGGGCAGAAGACGCTCGACTTCCCCTCCGAGGTGGGCGGTCTGCTCCACCCGGTGAAGGAGTGGGACAACCAGTCGCTGTACACGACGACGTTCGGCCAGTACTACTCGGTCACCGCGGCACAGCTCGCCGGCGCGTACCAGGCGATCGCGAACGGCGGCGAGAAGATCGACCTCTCGCTTGTCGAGTCGTGCACGTCCGCCGACGGCACGGTCGTGAAGGCGGACGCGCCGAAGCACGAGCAGATCATCAAGGAGCAGACCGCGGCCGAGCTGACGCGGATGCTGGAGAACGTCGCGGTGCAGGGCGGCAACGCCGAACGCATCAAGGTCCCGGGCTACCGCGTGACCAGCAAGACCGGAACCGCGCAGGTCTCGGACGGCAAGGGCGGCTACAAGGCCGGGGTGTACTTCACCAGCATGGTGGGCTTCGCGCCGGTGGATGATCCCCAGTACGTCGTCGTGGTCACCCTGGACGAGCCGACTAAGGTTGTATCGTCCGCGGCCACCGCATCCGCCTTCCAGAAGGCGATGACGCAGGTGATGAAGACCTATCGCGTGATGCCGTCCACTGTCCCGATGGACGCGCTCCTTCCCAAGTTCGGATAGTCGGCGAGAGCCGCGCATGGAGATGACATGATCGCCCTGACGCTCGCTGAGATCGCCGCCGCTGTCGGTGGTGATCTGCGTGTGGCCGGAGAGGATTCGGCAGAGACCGTCGTCGACGGGATCGTCGACACCGATTCCCGCACGATGGTGCCCGGATCCGTCTTCGTGGCGAAGCCCGGAGCCGAGACCGACGGCCACCGATTCGTGGGGGCGGCAGTCGAGGCCGGAGCGGCAGTCGCGATCGTCGAGCACGTCGTCGACGTCGCGGTCAGCCAGATCGTCGTCCCGGATGCGGTCAAGGCGCTCGGCGAGCTCGCTCGCGAGGTGGTCGCCCGCGTCCGCGCCGGCGGCGGACTCCGGATCGTCGGCATCACGGGGTCGAACGGCAAGACCACCACCAAGAACTTCCTCGCCCGCATCCTGGAGGACGAGGGCGAGACCGTCGCCCCTGTGAAGTCCTTCAACAACGAAGTCGGCGCGCCCGTCACCATGCTCCGGGTCGCCGAGAGCACGCGCTTCCTCGTGAGCGAGTTCGGTGCGGCCGCCCCGGGGAGCATCGCGCACCTCGCCGGCCTGGTCGAGCCCGACATCGCGGTCGTCCTGATGGTCGGCATGGCTCACGCCGGAGGATTCGGCGGCATCGAGGAGACCGCGAAGGCGAAGGCCGAGCTCGTCTCGGCGGCCCGGGTCCCCGGCACCGCGGTCCTCAACCTCGACGACCCCCGGGTCGCCGGGATGCAGGAGCTCGCGACCTCCCGCGGCCTCCGCGTGGTCGGCTTCGGCCAGAGCGCGAGCGCCGACGTGCGGGCACGCGACATCGAGGTCTCGGCATCCGGCACCTCCTGCATCATCGAGATCGCGGGCGAGCAGCTGCCCCTGCGCCTCCGCGTCCTCGGCGCGCATCACGTGTCCAACGCCCTCGCAGCGATCGCCGCCGCACTCGCCCTCGGCGTCGCGCCCGCGGACGCAGTCGCCCGTCTGGAGACCGTGGAGATCGCGGAGCGCTGGCGGATGGAGCCGCTGGGCAGCGACCGCGTGCGCATCATCAACGACGCCTACAACGCCAGCCCGGACTCGATGGCGGCCGCGCTGCGCACTCTCGCGCAGATCACCGGCCCCGACGAGCGGACCGTGGCGGTGCTGGGCGCCATGACCGAACTCGGCGAGAGCGCGGGGGAGGAGCACGATCGCATCGGGCTGCTCGCGGTGCGCCTCAACATCCAGCGCATCGTCGTGGTCGGACCGGAGGCGCGACGGCTCTACCTCTCCGCGGTGGGCGAGGGCTCCTGGGACAGTGAGGCCGTGCATCTGCCCGACCAGGACGCGGCATTCGAATACCTGCGCACCGAGCTCCGCGACGGCGACCGCGTGCTCGTGAAGTCATCCAATTCCGTGGGCCTCCGGCATCTCGGCGATCGTCTGGGAGAATTGTTCTCGTGAGGTCTCTCATCATGTCGGCGGCGATCTCGCTCGCCTTCACCCTGTTCCTGACTCCCGTCTTCCTCCGACTCTTCCGGAAGTGGGGCTGGGGGCAGGTCATCCGCACCCCCGAGTCCGTCCACAACCCGAGCCACGAGGCGAAGCGCGGGACGCCCACGATGGGCGGCGTCATCTTCATCGTCGGCTCCATCGTCGGATACTTCACCGGCGTCCTCGTCAGCGGAGAGGTCCCCGCGCTCTCGGCGATCCTCGTGATCTGGCTGATGGTCGGCTTCGGCGCCGTGGGCTTCATCGACGACTACATGAAGGTCCGCAGCCAGCGCAGCCTCGGACTCTCCGGATGGCGGAAGGTGATCGGCCAGCTGCTGGTCATCATCCCGTTCGGCATCGTCGCCCTCAACTTCCCGAACAAGTGGGGTCAGTTCCCGGCGAGCCCGGCGATCTCGCTGTTCCGCGACATCACCTGGCTCAACCTGTTCGCATTCGGCACGATCCTCGGCTGGATCCTGTACCTGGTGTGGATCTCGATCATCGGCGTCGCGACCTCCAACAGCGTCAACCTGACGGACGGGCTCGACGGACTCGCCGCCGGCGCCGGAGTCATCGTCGTCGGCGCGTACAGCGTGATCGCGTTCTGGCAGTTCAAGCAGCCCTGCATCGGCGGTGATCCCGACGCCCTGGGCGGATGCTACGAGGTGCGAGATCCGTTCAACCTGGCGATCATCGCGGCCTCGTTCGCCGCGAGCCTCATCGGCTTCCTGTGGTGGAACGCCCCGAAGGCGAAGGTCTTCATGGGCGACGTCGGCTCCATGGCGATCGGCGGCGTCATCACCGCGATGGCGATCCTCACCCGCACCGAGCTCCTGCTCCTCGTGATCGCCGGTGTGTTCGTGCTCTCGTCCGGCTCGGTCATCCTGCAGCGCGGGTACTTCAAGATCACCCGCGGCAAGCGTCTGTTCCTGATGAGCCCGTTCCACCATCACCTCGAGATGCGCGGGTGGTCCGAGGTCACGATCGTGGTGCGCATGTGGATCATCGCCGGACTGCTCGCCGTCTCGGCCGTCGGACTCTTCTACGTCGAGTGGCTCACCCGTGTCGACTGACCGCCTCACCGGGCTGACCAGCTGGAACGCCGACTGGCGCGGCCTGCGGGTCGCGGTGCTCGGACTCTCCATGACCGGCTTCTCGGTGGCGGACACGCTCACCGAGCTCGGAGCCGACGTGCTCGTGCTCAGCGAGTCCGCCGAAGAGGAGTACGAGCGGCTGCTCCCGGTGATCGGTGCCCGCCTCGAGCTGGGGAGTCTCTCCGAGGCCCCCGCCGCGCTGGTCGACTTCGACCCCGAGGTCGTCATCGCCTCCCCGGGCTTCTCTCCGTCGCACCCGCTCATCCGGTGGGCGCAGGAGAACGGGGTCGCGATCTGGGGAGACATCGAGCTCGCCTGGCGCGTCCGCGACAAGGTGCTGCGGTCAGACGGCACGCCGGCGGACTGGGTGCTCATCACCGGGACCAACGGGAAGACGACCACCACCCAGCTCACGGCCTCGCTGCTCGTGGCGGGTGGGCTGCGGGCGGCTCCGTGCGGCAACATCGGCGTGCCCGTGCTCGACGCGGTGCGCGATCCCGCAGGGTTCGACGTCCTGGTGGTGGAGCTCTCCAGCCATCAGCTCTGGTACCTGGGCCAGTCCCGCCCGGAGGGCGAGCTGTTCCCCTACGCGTCCGTGTGCCTCAACCTCGCCGACGATCACCTCGTCTGGCACGGCAGCGCGCAGGCGTACCGCGACGCGAAGGCCCTAGTCTACCGGAACACGCGTGTCGCCTGCGTCTACAACAAGGCCGACGAGGCCACGCGGCAGATGGTCGAGGAAGCGGAGGTCGTCGAGGGCGCCCGCGCCATCGGCTTCGACCTCGGCATCCCCGGGCCCAGCGACCTCGGCATCGTGGAGGGGCTGCTCGTCGACCGCGCCTTCCTCGACGATCGTGCCCGCAGCGCCCTCGAACTGACCACGGTCGCCGATCTGGACGCCGCCGGGCTCGCCGCCCCGCACATCGTGCAGAACATCCTCGCCGCGAGCGCCCTCGCTCGCTCGCTCGGCGTCGAGCCGGAGGCCATCCACTCCGCGCTGCAGTCCTTCCAGCTGGACGCGCACCGCATCCAGGTGATCGCCCGGCACGCCGGCATCACCTGGGTCGACGACTCGAAGGCCACGAACCCGCACGCCGCCGCCTCCTCGCTGCGCGCCTACCCGGGCGCCGTCTGGGTCGTCGGTGGAGATCTCAAGGGCGTCGACATCGCCGATCTCGTCGCCGACGTGGGCGCGACGGCCACGGCCGCCGTCGTGATCGGGATCGATCGCACGGCCGTCGTCGCGGCATTCCGGCGACACGCGCCGGCAGTACCGGTGTTCGAGGTGGATGCTGGCGAGACTGGACAGGTCATGAACCGTGTCGTGGAGATCGCGTCGGGGATCGTCGACGGCGAGGGCACAGTCCTGCTGGCCCCCGCGGCGGCTTCCTTCGACCAGTTCTCGAGTTATGCGGATCGAGGACACCGCTTCGCCGAGGCGGTGCGGGACTGGATCGACCGGGGGAGCGCCGATGACGCAGGTATCCCGCCCTCCGCGCTCTGAGTCGGGCGGTCTCGCGGCCCGGGTCTCCCTCGGGCGCCGGTTCACACCGGTGTCGACGGAGTTCCTCCTCATCGCCTCGACCGCTCTGCTGCTGACCCTCTTCGGTCTGGTCATGGTGCTGTCCGCCACGAGCGCGACCGCCGTCGCGAGCGGACAGGACCCGATGGGCGGAGTGCTCCGCCAGGGGATGTTCGCGCTGGTCGGCATCCCGTTGATGTTCCTGATCAGCCGCATGCCGGTCGCGTTCCTGAAGAAGATGGCGTGGCCGGCTCTCTTCGGCGCCGTCGCCCTCCAGCTGCTCGTGTTCACACCCCTGGGAATCGCCGACGGCGGCAACCGGAACTGGATCCTGATCGCCGGATTCACCCTGCAGCCCTCCGAGTTCCTCAAGCTCGCGCTCGCCCTGTGGATCGCCGCCGTGCTGCTGCGCAAGCAGGCCATGCTCGGCACCTGGCACCACGTGTTCATCCCCGTGATCCCGGTCGGCGCGCTGGCGATAGGCACGGTGCTCGCCGGGCATGACCTCGGCACGGCGATGGTGCTGGTCCTGATCCTGCTGGGCTGCCTGTTCTTCTCCGGGGTCAAGCTCCGGCTGTTCATCCTCCCGCTCGTGATCGGCATCGTCGCCGTGCTCGCCTACGCGCTGTCGAGTCAGGACCGGATGCGGCGCATCACGGCGACCTGCGACAACATGGCGCTCTACGACACGGACTGCTACCAGTCGATCCACGGCATCTGGGGCATGGCATCCGGCGGGATCTTCGGCCTCGGCCTCGGCAACTCGCAGGAGAAGTACGGCTGGCTGCCCGCGGCGGGCAACGACTTCATCTTCGCGATCGTGGGTGAGGAACTGGGGCTGATCGGCTGCATCGTCGTGCTCGCCCTGTTCACGTTCTTCACGATCGGCGCCTTCCACATCATCCGCAAGACGCCGGATCCCTTCATCCGCGTCGCCGCCGGCGGCATCACGGTGTGGATCGTCGGCCAGGCCGTGATGAACATCGGCGTGGTGATCGGCATCTTCCCGGTGATGGGCGTCCCCCTCCCGTTCATGTCGCAGGGTGGCACAGCGCTGTTGGCCGTGCTCATCGCGTGCGGTGTCCTCCTCGCCTTCGCCCGCACGATTCCGGTCGTCGAGAAGCAGTCAGCCGAGCGGGGTAGGGTCGCCAGGTGACCTCGTATCTCCTCGCCGGCGGTGGCACCGCCGGTCATGTGAACCCCCTGCTCGCCGTCGCGGATGCCCTCCGCGAACGCGATGCCGACGCCTCCGTCCTCGTGCTCGGCACGGCCGAGGGACTGGAGTCGCGTCTCGTCCCCGCCCGGGGGTACGAGTTGCTCGTCGTCGACAAGGTCCCGTTCCCGCGGCGGCCGAACCGGCAGGCCGCCGCGTTCCCGATGAAGTTCCGTCGGGCCATCGCCCAGGTGCGCGAGCACATCCGCCGGAACGGGGTCGACGTGGTCGTCGGCTTCGGGGGATACGCCTCGGCACCCGCCTACGTGGCAGCCCGTCGCGAGGGCGTCCCGTTCGTGGTGCACGAGGCCAACGCCAAGCCGGGGCTCGCCAACGTGCTCGGCGCCCGTCGAGCCGCCGCCGTGGGCGTGGCCTTCGAGGGCACGCCGCTGCGTGGCAGCGAGGTCGTCGGCATGCCCCTTCGCCAGGAGGTCATCGCGCTCGATCGCGTCGCGACGCGGGCGGAAGCGGCGGAGTACTTCGGACTGGATGCCGAGCGGCCCGTGCTGCTCGTCTTCGGCGGATCGCTCGGTGCGCAGCGTCTCAACGAGGCTCTCGCCGATTCCTGGCGCGACATCCTCGACGCCGGATGGCAGCTCCTGCACGTGACGGGGGAGCGCAGCGACCTCGCGGACCCGGGTGTCGAGGGCTACTCCCTGCACCGCTACATCGATCGCATGGATCTCGCCTTCGCCCTGGCCGACCTGATCGTCTCCCGTTCCGGCTCGGCGACGGTGAGCGAGATCAGCGCGCTCGGCATCCCGGCCCTCTACGTGCCGTACTCGGTCGGCAACGGCGAACAGCGGCTGAACGCGGCGTCGGCCGTGAGGGCGGGCGCGGCGGAACTCCTCGACGACGCGACCTTCGACGGCGACGCGGTGCGCCGCATCGTCGTTCCGCTGCTGGGAGATCGCGAGCGGATCGCGCGGATGGCCGCCGCCGCCGAGACGGCCGGCACCCGCACCGGAACCGAGAACGTGATCACACTGATCGACCGCGCCCTGCGCGCGGCGTGACACGGTCGATCCGACGAACGAAAAGTAGACTGAAGCGGACATGATCAGACCCGACCTCTCCCTCCCCATCCCCGAGACGATCACCTCCGCGCACTTCATCGGCATCGGCGGCTCCGGCATGAGCGGACTCGCGAAGATGTTCCTCGACGCCGGCATCCGCGTCTCCGGCAGCGACCGCGCCGACAGCGACAACCTGCGCGCGCTGGCCGCGGCCGGGGCGACGGTGCACGTCGGCCACGACGCCGCCTACCTCGGTGATGCCGACACCGTCGTGCACACCGGAGCGATCTGGCCGGAGAACCCCGAGTTCGTCACGGCGAAGGCGCGTGGGCTCCACGTGATCCATCGCTCGCAGGCGCTGCACTGGCTCATCGGTTCCCGTCGTCTGGTGTCGGTCGCCGGCGCCCATGGCAAGACCACCTCGACGGGCATGATCGTCACCGCGCTGCGCGAGCTCGGAGCCGACCCCCACTTCGTCAACGGCGGCGTGATCGAGCAGCTCGGCACGTCCAGCGCCACGGGCTCCGGCGATCTGTTCGTGGTCGAGGCGGACGAGTCCGACGGCACGTTCCTCCTCTACGACACGGCGGTCGCGCTGATCACCAACGTCGACCCGGATCACCTTGACCACTACGGCTCGGACGAGGCCTTCCACGACGCGTTCGTGCGTTTCGCCGACGCCGCGACCGAGGCGGTCGTCATCTCGAGCGACGACGCGGGCGCCCTCCGCGTCGGTGCCGGTCTCTCGCACCCGCACGTGCTCACCTTCGGTCAGGCCGACGATGCCGACGTGCGGGTCACCGACATCGTCGCGGCCGGCCCGGTCGCCGCGACGGTCACCCACGGCGACGAGAGCGCGCGGATGCAGCTCGCCGTCCCCGGTGTGCACAACGCCATCAACGCGGCGGGCGTCGTCACGGTGCTGCGTGCGCTGGGCTACTCGCTCGTCGACGCGGTGCGCGCGGTCGAGGGCTTCGCCGGGACCGTCCGCCGCCTGGAGCAGCACGGGGTCGAGCGCGGTGTCACGGTGTACGACGACTACTCCCACCACCCGACCGAGGTGCGGGCGGCGCTCGAGGCCATGCGCAGCATCGCCGGATCGGGGCGTCTCATCGCGATCCAGCAGCCGCACACCTACTCCCGCACGCAGCACATGTATCAGGAGTTCGCCGACGTGCTCGAGGAGTTCGCGGATCACACCGTGATGCTCGACGTCTACGGCGCGCGTGAGGACCCGGTCCCCGGTGTCACGGGCGAGCTGGTGAGCGGCGCGTTCCGCGATCCCTCGCACGTGCACTACGTCGCGGACTGGCAGCAGGCGGCCGACTACACGGCCTCGGTCGCCCGCGACGGCGACTTCGTCGTCACCCTCGGCTGCGGCAACGTGTACCAGATCATCCCGCAGGTCCTGGAGTCGCTGCGCCGGACCGACGAGGCGTAGCCGATGCGCCGGCCCGCACCGCTTCCGACCACCCCGGACAGGCCGGGGGAGAAGGACGCCGCGCCGGAGCCTCCCGCACGTCCGCGGCGACGGGACGTCCGTTCCGAGGAGACCCTCCCGGCGCCGGATGACCCGACACCGGGTGGCGCCGCACCCGATGGATCGGTGGCGGACGCCGGGGAGGAACCGCAGTCGACGTCCACGATGGACGTGTGGCGCGCCGCGCGCGCCCGGCGCAAGGCTCTTCGCGCCGAGATCCGTCGCTTCACGCAGCGCTCCCGGCGTCGCCGGATCGTCTGGCTCAGCGCCATCGGGGCCGTGGTCCTGCTGATCGGCGGAAGCGTGGTCGCGGCGTACAGTCCGCTGTTCGCCGTCCAGAAGATCACCGTGGTCGGCGCGACGAGCCTCGACGCCTCCGCGATCGAGGCCGCGCTGGACGCGCAGATGGGCACCCCTCTCGCCCTCGTCGACACCAGCGAGGTGAAGGCCGCGCTGCTCAAGTTCCCGCTCATCGAGACGTACTCGCTGGAAGCGCGCCCGCCGCACGATCTCACGGTGCGGATCGTCGAGCGCACCCCGGTCGGTGTGATCCGGTCGGATGCCGGCTACACGCTCGTGGACGCCGCCGGCGTCGCGCTCTCGACCACCGCGGAACCGCCCGCGGGCCAGCCGGTGATCGAGGTCACCGGCGGCGTCGATTCGGCCGCGTTCCGAGGAGCCGGTCTCGTGGTCCGCTCGTTGCCGGCCGAGGTCCGCACGGTGCTGACGGGTGTGCGCGCGACCACGCCGGATGACGTGACCCTGACCCTCAGCAGCGGCATGACCGTGGTGTGGGGGAGCGCGGAGCAGTCGGCGCAAAAGGCGATCGTCCTGTCCGCGGCGATGGTGAAGAATCCGAACGCGGCATCGATCGACGTCACGTCTCCGCACGTCGCCGTCGTCGGCTGACCGCTTTCGCGGGGGAATGGCGCGACACGCCCGCGTCCTGGCGCGCGCCAGGCCAGGCGGCGCTTACCGTCGATCACAGAGAACGCAATACCGGGAAATACTTTACACCTCTAGTTGAGGTTTAAGGTTCATCCTTTTTCCAGGCTCGAATAATCGGAGGCCGGCCATGAGCCAGAACCAGAACTACCTCGCCGTGATCAAGGTCGTCGGCGTCGGCGGTGGCGGCGTCAACGCCGTCAACCGCATGATCGATCTCGGTCTCCGCGGAGTCGAGTTCATCGCCGTCAACACCGACGCGCAGGCGCTGCTGATGAGCGACGCCGACGTCAAGCTCGACGTGGGCCGTGAGCTCACGCGCGGCCTCGGTGCCGGTGCCGACCCCGAGGTGGGTCGCCGCGCCGCGGAGGACCACGCCGAGGAGATCGAGCAGGCCCTGACCGGTGCCGACATGGTCTTCGTGACGGCCGGCGAGGGCGGTGGAACCGGTACCGGTGGTGCTCCCGTCGTCGCCCGCATCGCCAAGTCCATCGGCGCCCTCACGATCGGTGTCGTCACCAAGCCGTTCTCCTTCGAGGGTCGTCGCCGCCAGAGCCAGGCCGAGGCGGGCGTCGCCAAGCTGAAGGAAGAGGTCGACACCCTCATCGTGGTGCCGAACGACCGTCTCCTCGAGATCAGCGACCGCGGCATCTCGATGATTGAGGCCTTCGCGACCGCCGACCAGGTCCTCCTCGCCGGTGTCCAGGGCATCACGGACCTCATCACGACCCCGGGTCTCATCAACCTCGACTTCGCCGACGTGAAGTCGGTCATGCAGGGCGCGGGTTCCGCGCTCATGGGCATCGGCTCCGCCCGAGGTGCCGACCGAGCCATCAAGGCCGCGGAGCTGGCCGTCGAGTCGCCGCTCCTCGAAGCATCCATCGAGGGTGCGCACGGTGTGCTGCTCTCGATCCAGGGTGGATCGAACCTCGGCATCTTCGAGATCCACGACGCGGCCGACCTCGTCAAGGAGGCGGCGCACCCCGAGGCCAACATCATCTTCGGTACGGTCATCGACGACACCCTCGGCGACGAGGTGCGCGTGACCGTGATCGCGGCGGGCTTCGATGGCGGGGAGCCCTCGCTGCGACTGGACCCCATGGTCGTGTCGCGGCCGTCGGCGGCGACGCTTCCCGAGGTCGCGCTGCCCGACGAGGCGGAGACGAAGACCGAGTCGGTGCAGGCCGAGCCCGTGCAGCAGCGCGTTCCCACCACGAGCATCGAGCCGGCCTTCGCGGACGACGACATCGACATCCCCGAATTCCTGAAGTGACCTCGACGGTCGACGGCCAGGCGCCATCCGGCCTGGCCGAGCGGTTGACCGCGATCGATGAGCGCATCGCGGCCGCCGCTCGTGCCGTGGCGAGGGACCCGGGGGAGATCACCCGGATCGTGGTGACGAAGTTCCACCCGGCGTCCCTCGTGCGCGATCTGCATGCGCTCGGTGTGCAGGACGTCGGCGAGAACCGACAGCAGGAGCTGTCGGCGAAGGAGTCGGAACTCTCGGCCCTGGACCTCCGCTGGCACTTCATCGGGCAGGGGCAGACGAACAAGGCCGCCGCGATCCGTCGCAGCGCCGACGTCGTGCACTCGGTCGACCGCTCCCGTTTCGCGGATGCGCTGCACCGCGCAGCCGACGGTGACGACGTCCTCGACGTGCTCGTGCAGATCAACCTCACCGACGACCCCGGCCGCGGGGGAGTCGCTCCCGTCGAGGCCGCCGCACTGGCGGAGCACGTGCTCACGCTGCCGTCGCTCCGGTTGCGCGGCGTGATGGCGGTGGCTCCACTCGATGAGGAGCCCGCCGCGGCGTTCGCGCGTCTGAGGACCGTGGCCGACGCCGTCCGCGCCGTCGAGCCGTCGGCCTCGTGGATCTCCGCCGGGATGACCGGCGACTTCGTCGAGGCGATCGCCGCCGGCGCGACACACCTGCGGATCGGCTCCGCAATCACCGGACCCCGGCCCGACCGGGGTTAACCTGTGAAAAGACCAGCCCCAAACGTTCGAACCGGAGGACACGATGGGTAACCCGCTGAAGAAGACCATGGTGTATCTCGGCCTCGCCGACGAGGAAGAGGTCTACGAGGAGGAGACGCAGGCTCCGGTCCGCGCCCACCGCGAGCGCGACCGTGAGCGCGAGGAGCCGGCTCCGGCTCCCGTCACGCCTCTCCGCCGCCCCGTCGCCGTCCGCCAGCCGTCTGCAGGAGCCGTGAACGAGATCCTCACCGTCCACCCGAAGCAGTACCGCGACGCGCAGCTGATCGCGGAGAGCTTCCGCGAGGGCATCCCGGTCATCATCAACCTCTCCCAGATGAGCGACGCCGACGCGCGCCGTCTCATCGACTTCGCGAGCGGGCTCTCCCTCGGCCTCTACGGCCGTATCGAGCGGGTGACCTCCAAGGTGTTCCTGCTCTCTCCGGAGAACATCGCCGTCTCGGGGCACGGGGGCATCGCACACGCAGACGCCGAGTCTGCGGGCTTCGACCAGTCGTAACCCGTGCAGCTGGTCTCGGTCATCGCCAGCATCGTTCACCTGGTGCTGCTGCTCTACATCTTCGTGCTGTTCGCGCGCCTCATCCTGGACTACATCCCGATGTTCAATCGGGAGTGGCGTCCGAAGGGCTTCGGTCTGGTCGCCGCTGAGGCGGTCTACGTCGTCACCGATCCGCCGATCCGGTTCTTCCGGCGGCTCATCCCGCCGCTGCGGATCGGTTCACTGTCCCTCGACTTCGGGTTCACGCTGACTCTGCTGGTCGTCCTGATCCTGATGAACATCGTGCGACTCTTCGTCCGCTGAACTCCGCGGGAATCGGCGGTGACGGCAGCACCGACTTCGCTGACTCTGGGTGTCGTGACATCGCGGCGCCAATGCGCGGGGGCTATGCTGGCACCCAGGTGCGCGCCCCGGGTTCGCGCCACATCACGACCACGCCATACATCGATACTGGCATTCGAACTCATCGAAAGAGGAGCCACTCATGGCACTTACCCCGGATGACGTCGTCACCAAGCAGTTCCAGCACGTCCGCTTCAAGGACGGCTTCGACCCGGACGAGGTGGACGACTTCCTCGACGAGATCGTCATCGAGTGGCGCAAGGCTCTCGAGGAGAACGTCGAGCTGAAGGCCAAGCTGGCCGCGTACGAGTCCGGTGCGACTCCCGCCGCCGCCGAGCCTGTCGCCGCTCCCGCGCCGGAGGCTCCCGCGCCCGTCGCCGAGGTTCCCGCCGAGCCCGCGCCCACCGGCTCCGCCACCGCGACCGCCGGCATCATCGAGCTCGCGCAGCGTCTGCACGACGAGCACGTCGCCGAGGGTGAGGCGAAGCGCAACGCGCTCATCGCCGAGGCCGAGACCGAGGTCGCCCGCATCCGCACCGAGGCCGAGGCCAAGCAGCGCGAGGAATCGGCCCGTCTGGAGCGCGAGCGCAACACGCTCGAGGCCCGTATCACCGAACTCCGCAACTTCGAGCGCGACTACCGCACGCAGCTGCGCGGCTACATCGAGGGCCAGCTCCGCGAGCTCGACGAGAAGTCGGCGTCCACGGACTCCACGCCCGTCTCCGCGATCGGTCTGTAAGGCGCCCTCTTGTCAGGACGCCGTGCCCTTCGTCGGTCGGCGGCCGGTGCGATCGTTGCGATTCTCGCAGCGATCGTGCTGGCCGCCGATCAGTTTGTGAAGTACCTCACGATCGAGAATCTGCCGTTGCAGAAGCCGGTCCCGGTCCTCGGCGAGTTCCTTCAGCTGTACTACGTCCGCAATCCCGGAGCGGCGTTCTCGCTCGGCTCCGAGGTGACGTGGATCTTCACGATCGCCCTCGGTGTGGTCGCCTGCGTGATCGTCTGGAAGGCGTTCGGCCTCAACTCGCGCCTCTGGGCCGTGGTGCTCGGTCTGCTGCTCGGCGGTGTGCTGGGCAACCTCAGCGATCGCCTCTTCCGTGAGCCCGGATTCCCGGTCGGTCACGTGGTCGACATGATCTCCATGCCGTGGATGATGCCGGCGATCTTCAACGTCGCGGACATCTTCATCGTGACCGGCATGATCTCGGTCGCGCTGCTCGTGGTCTTCGGACTGCGCTTCGACGGCACCCGCGAGCGTGACCACGCCGTCGTCGAGACCGACGAAGAAGCCGAGGCTGCCGCGGAGGCGGCCGTAGCCGCGACGGAGACGGATGCGGATGAGGTGGACGCGGAAGTCGTGTCTTCCGCTGACGCCGCCCACGATGATGACGCGCCTTCGGAGGATGCGGCCCCCGCATCGGAGGGTCGCTGACCGTGGAGTCGCGTTCCCTCCCCGTCCCTGACGGCTTGGACGGCACCCGCGTCGACGCAGCGCTGGCGAAGCTCATGGGCTTCTCCCGCACGTTCGCGGCCGATGTCGCCGCGGCCGGCGGGGTGCGACTGGACGGTGTGACGCTCGACAAGTCCGACCGCCTGCGCGGCGGTGGATGGCTCGACGTGGAATGGCAGCCGAAGGAGGCGCCGAAGATCGTCCCGATCGCGGTGCCGGAGCTCGGCATCGTGTACGACGACGACGACATCGTGGTGGTCGACAAGCCGACCGGCGTTGCCGCACATCCCTCGGTCGGCTGGGAGGGCCCCACGGTCGTCGGCGCCCTCGCCGCAGCGGGTTTCCGCGTCGCCACCAGCGGTGCCCCGGAGCGTCAGGGCGTCGTGCATCGGCTCGACGTCGGCACCAGTGGGCTGATGGTGGTCGCGAAGTCCGAACACGCCTACACGGTGTTGAAGCAGGCTTTCAAGGACCGTACGGTCGAGAAGATCTACCACGCGGTCGTGCAGGGGCACCCCGACCCCCTGGCGGGGACGATCGACGCGCCGATCGGGCGCCACCCGAACCACTCCTGGAAGTTCGCCGTCGTCCCGGACGGAAAGCCGTCGGTCACGCACTACGAGACGCTCGAGGCATTCCCGGGGGCGTCGCTGCTCGAGATTCATCTCGAGACCGGCCGCACGCACCAGATCCGTGTGCACATGGCGGCGCACCGACATCCCTGCGTCGGCGACCCGCTCTACGGAGCCGATCCGACCATGTCGGCCCGGCTCGGCCTCACCCGGCAGTGGCTGCACGCGCACCAGCTGGCGTTCGCCCACCCGACCACGGGGGACTGGGTGCAGTTCGAGTCCCCGTATCCCGAGGACTTCCGTCACGCCCTCGACGTGCTGCGCGGCGAGTAGCTCGCGCTTCTCCCGCACGATGTCGGACATGTGCGCGACACTGGGCGCATGACCATCGAGGTTCGTCCTGCGACCGTGTTCGACGACGTCGCGACGCTCGTCGGGCCGAAGAAGCCGACGTCGAACGTGTGCTTCTGCCTGAGCTATCGCATCGGCAGCAAGGAGAACGTGGCGCTGAAGGGGCAGGAGCGTGCCGACCGTGTGCGTGAGCTGTGCCATCAGGATCCTCCGCCCGGCGTCATCGCGTATCTCGACGACGAACCGGTCGGCTGGGCGGCTCTGCACCCGCGGAGCGACACGAGTTTCGCGCGCAATCGGCTGATCCCCGCCGTCGACGATCTCGACGTGTGGTCGCTGTGGTGCTTCCGGGTGCGTCCCGGACACCGCAAGCAGGGCATCTCCCACGCGCTGATCGAGGGAGCGGTGGCCTACGCGCGGGAGCGAGGTGCCCCGGCGATCGAGGGCTACCCGGTCGACAACGGCGGGGAGAGGGTGAACCTGACCATGGCCTACGTCGGCACGCGGTCGCTGTTCGAGAGCGCCGGTTTCGTGAAGGCGGCCGACATCGGGTCGGTGCTCGACGGCTTCCCGCGCGTGCTGATGCGGCTCGATCTGAGCCCGTCGCGGACGGCGCCGAAGAAAGCGTGAACCGTTTTCACGATTCGACTCAATACTCAGTGTGAGCACGGACAGCGAGATCATCCAGCGGTCGCTCGACGAGCCCGGAGTCTTCTCCGAGATCTTCGAGCGGCACGTCCGACCCGTCGGCGGCTACATCCGGCGACGTGTCGGCGCGGACGCCGTCGACGACGTCCTGAGCGAGACGTTCCTCGTCGCCTTCCGCCGGCGCGCGTCCTTCGACCTCGAGACGGAGTCGGCGCGGCCCTGGCTGCTCGGCATCGCGACCAGGGTGGTGAGGAGCCATCGAGCCGCGGAAGCGCGACAGTGGCGGGCGTTCGAGGCTTCGGCATCGGCGGAGGAGGTCGCGGGCGAGACTCCTCAGGTCGCTTCCGATTCGCGACTCGACGCCGACGCCGCCCTGCGGGCTCTGGCTCCGCGGATCGCCGCCCTCGCGGCGAGAGATCGGGACACGCTGCTGCTGCATGCATGGGGTGATCTCACGTATGAGCAGATCGCGACCGCGCTGGGTGTGCCGGTCGGAACCGTTCGATCCCGGCTGAATCGCGTTCGTCGCAAGCTCGCACCGCCCGGCTCCAACGGAGCGGCCCGACTGACATGGATGGCGAAGGAGGAGAGCGATGCAGCTTATGGAACAAGTTCGTGAGATCGGGATCGACGAGTCTCGAGTGGACGATGACACCGTGCTCGCGGTGCGACAGGCGCTGACGAGGGAGATGGCGCGGAGTGCGCGCCCGGAGCGAGCGCGTCTTTCGCGACGACGGACCTGGGCCGGGATCGGCATCGGTGGTCTCGTCGCCGGGGCGGCGGTGACCGCGATCGTGGCCGGTTCGGTGCTCGCGCCGCCCGCCGCGCCCGATGCCGCGGCGGCGGAGGTGCTGGAGCGGGCGTCCGCGGTGACGTTCGACGCGCAGGACACGACACTCCTCCCCGGGCAGTACCTGCGGATCGAGACCGTCGGCGAGCACCTCCATTTCTGGAAGGCCGATTGGGCCGATGACGATGACGAGAACACGTTCGCGTTCAACGCCTCGCGCGACGGCGGCGACGCCGCCGTGCTGGAGCGCGACACGCGCGTGCTCTACGTCCCGGCCGACCGAGCCGGCGACTGGTTCTACGACTGGGGCTTCT
Source organism: Microbacterium sp. GW821-FHT01D02 (assembly GCF_059422585.1). Taxonomy (NCBI): domain Bacteria; kingdom Bacillati; phylum Actinomycetota; class Actinomycetes; order Micrococcales; family Microbacteriaceae; genus Microbacterium; species Microbacterium sp. GW821-FHT01D02. Next base: position 87,775 of record NZ_JBWKXB010000003.1, read on the forward strand.
CCGAGGTCGTGGACTCCTTCGGGTCCCGTGGCGCGGAGGCGGCACGGGAATGGTCGTCCTCGCCCGACTCCGCGATTCGTGAACGTGGCACGATCGAGACACTCCCGGCGGGCGAGTACCTCGCCGTGGGAGGTGACGAACCGCCGACGCCGTACCTGGCGGATCGATACCGTCCGTACTACTCCGAGATGCCGCGGGAGCCGCGGGACCTGCTCGACTGGCTCCGCGCGCAGTCGGGGATGACGGGGGAGGAGGGGGACCGGTGGCTCGTGGCGAGTCTCAGCGACCCGTCGGCGATCAACCTGATGCCGGCCGACCTGCGCTCGGCATTCTTCCTCGCGATCGCGCTGATCCCCGGATTCGAGGTGCTCGCGGATGACGGTTCCAGCGCGACGCTGCAGTACGTGGTGCCGGGTCACCGCACGACGACGATCGTGATCGATACCGAGGAGGGCCTGGTCTCCTCAATCTCGGAGAAGTACGGAACCGGGGGACCGGCAGGCGACATGGCCGACTCCACGACCACGGTGCACACGTCGGTCGTGGAGTCCGCGCCCCAGGGGTAGCGAGTCGTCGACGGAGCCCCGGCACCGACCTCCGGTGTCGGGGCTCCGCCGTAGACTCGAAGGCATGGCATCCGACTCCTTCGTCCACCTGCATGTGCACAGCGAGTACTCCATGCTGGACGGTGCGGCGAAGATCAATGCGATGACCCAGGCGGCCGCCGAATACGGCATGCCGGCCATCGCGGTGACCGACCACGGCAACACGTTCGCGGCGTTCGAGTTCTACAACGCGGCGCGGAACGCGGGCATCAAACCCATCATCGGGCTCGAGGCGTACATGACCCCGGGCACGCACCGCAGCGACAAGACGCGCGTGCAGTGGGGCTCGCCCGACCAGAAGAGCGACGACGTCTCCGGCTCGGGCGCCTACACCCACATGACCATGTGGAGCCAGAGCACCCAGGGCATGCACAACCTCTTCCGGATCAGTTCCCGGTCGAGCATGGAGGGCTACTACTTCAAGCCCCGCATGGACCGCGAGCTGCTCCAGACCTACGGCAAGGGCATCATCGCGACGACGGGGTGCCCGTCGGGTGAGGTGCAGACGCGGCTGCGGCTGGGGCAGTACGACGCGGCACGCGCGGCGGCCGCGGAGTTCCAGGACATCTTCGGCAAGGAGAACTACTTCGCCGAGATCATGGACCACGGTCTCTCCATCGAGCGACGGGTGATGACCGACCTGCTCCGGCTCGCGAAAGACCTCAACATCCCGCTCGTCGCGACCAACGACTCGCACTACACGCACCAGCATGAGGCCGACGCTCACGAGGCTCTGCTGTGCGTGCAGTCGGGCTCCACCATGGACGACCCGAACCGGTTCAAGTTCGACGGCGACGGCTACTACATCAAGACCGCCGCCGAGATGCGGCAGCTGTTTCGCGATCACCCCGAGGCATGCGACAACACGCTGCTGATCGCCGAGCGCTGCGAGGTCGAGTTCGACACCTCGGCGAACTACATGCCGCGGTTCCCGGTGCCGGACGGCGAGACCGAGGACAGCTGGCTCATCAAAGAGGTCGAGACGGGCCTGCACTACCGGTACCCGGGAGGCATCCCCGACAAGGTGCGCAAGCAGGCCGAGTACGAGACCGGCATCATCCTGCAGATGGGCTTCCCCGGCTACTTCCTGGTCGTCGCCGACTTCATCAACTGGGCCAAGGACAACGGCATCCGCGTCGGTCCCGGCCGTGGCTCCGGTGCCGGTTCCATGGTCGCGTACGCGATGAAGATCACCGACCTGGATCCCCTCGAGCACGGTCTGATCTTCGAGCGGTTCCTGAACCCGGACCGCGTGTCGATGCCCGACTTCGACGTCGACTTCGATGATCGGCGTCGTGGCGAGGTCATCGACTACGTCACGGAGAAGTACGGCTCGGAGCGCGTCGCCCAGATCGTCACCTACGGCACCATCAAGTCCAAGCAGGCGCTGAAGGACGCGGGCCGCGTGCTCGGCTTCCCGTTCAGCATGGGAGAGCGGCTGACCAAGGCGATGCCGCCGCCCGTGATGGGCAAGGACATGCCGCTGGACGGCATGTTCGACTCGGCGCACCCGCGGTACAAGGAGGCGAGCGAGTTCCGCGCGCTGATCGAGACCGACCCCGAGGCGAAGACGGTCTTCGACCGCGCGCTCGGGCTCGAGGGTCTGAAGCGGCAGTGGGGCGTGCACGCCGCCGGTGTGATCATGTCGTCGGACCCGCTGCTCGACATCATCCCGATCATGAAGCGCGAGCAGGACGGCCAGATCGTCACGCAGTTCGACTACCCGTCGTGCGAGTCGCTCGGGCTGATCAAGATGGACTTCCTGGGGCTCCGCAACCTCACGATCATCTCGGATGCGCTCGACAACATCCGGACGAACCGTGGCGAGGAGCTCGACCTCGAGCACCTCGGCCTGGATGACCCCGGGGTGTATCACCTGCTCGCGCGCGGCGACACCCTCGGCGTGTTCCAGCTCGACAGCCCGCCGCTGCGCTCCCTGATGCGCCTGATGAAGCCGGACAACTTCGGTGACATCTCGGCACTCATCGCGCTGTACCGACCGGGCCCGATGGGCGCGAACTCGCACACCAACTACGCGCTGCGGAAGAACGGCATCCAGGAGATCACGCCGATCCACCCGGAGCTGGAGGCACCGCTCGCCGAGATCCTGGAGGAGTCCTACGGGCTCATCATCTACCAGGAGCAGGTCATGGCGATCGCCCAGGCTGTCGCCGGGTTCAGCCTCGGACAGGCCGACATCCTGCGTCGAGCGATGGGAAAGAAGAAGAAGTCCGAGCTCGACAAGCAGTACGAGGGCTTCGCGGGCGGCATGAAGGAGCGCGGCTTCGGCGAGGCCGCGATCAAGGCGCTGTGGGACATCCTGCTGCCCTTCTCGGACTATGCCTTCAACAAAGCCCACTCCGCGGCTTACGGACTCGTGTCGTACTGGACGGCCTACCTCAAGGCGCACTATCCCGCCGAGTACATGGCGGCGCTGCTCACCAGCGTCGGCGACTCCAAGGACAAGATGGCGCTGTACCTGAACGAGTGCCGTCGCATGGGCATCAAGGTGCTCCCGCCCGATGTGTCCGACTCGATCAACTTCTTCGCGGCCGTCGGCGACGACATCCGCTTCGGCCTCGGCGCCGTGCGCAACGTCGGCAGCAACGTCGTCGAGGGCATCGTGCAGGCCCGCAAGGATGAGCGATTCACCTCGTTCCACCACTTCCTCGACAAGGTGCCGCTGCACGTCTCGAACAAGCGCACCGTCGAGTCGCTGATCAAGGCCGGCGCCTTCGACTCGATGGGGGACACCCGCCGGGCGCTCATGGAGGTGCATGAGGACGCGGTCGAGGCCGCCGTCGATCGAAAGCGCAACGAGGCCCAGGGAGCCATCGGGTTCGACTTCGACAGTCTCTACGACGGCACGGAGGAGGTCGCCCCGGCCAAGGTGCCCGCACGTCCGGAGTGGATCAAGAAGGACAAGCTGGCGTTCGAGCGCGAGATGCTCGGTCTGTACGTGTCCGACCACCCGCTCGCCGGTCTGGAGGTCCCGCTCGCGAAGCACGCGTCGATCTCCATCCACGACCTCAACAACTCCGAGGATCTGCAGGACGGCGACCAGGTCACGGTGGCGGGACTCGTCACCAGCGTCCAGCACCGTGTCGCCAAAGCCAGCGGAAACCCGTACGGCATGATCACGGTCGAGGACTTCAACGGTGAGGTCACCGTGATGTTCATGGGCAAGACCTACGCCGAGTTCCAGCACACCCTGCAGCAGGACGCGATCCTCGCCGTGCGCGGTCGCGTGTCCCGCCGCGACGACGGACTCAACCTCCATGCGCAGTCGGCGTTCGCCCCCGACGTGGGGTCCTTCGACGCCGCCGGTCCGCTCGCGCTGGTCCTCGCCGAGCAGCGTGCCACGGAGCGGGTGATGATGGAGCTCGCCGAGGTGCTGCGCCGACACAACGGCGACACCGAGGTGCTGCTCCGAGTGCACCGCGGCGGCACGGCGAAGGTCTTCGAGGTCCCGATGCCCGTGAAGGTCTCGGCCGACCTGTTCGGTGACCTCAAGTCACTGCTCGGCCCCTCCTGTCTGGGGTGAGCAGGTAGGATCGTGAGCCGTCGGCAGCACGACGAACGCCCCCGTCGAGCATTGTGACGAAAGGACCACCCATGAGCACGGATCTTCCCGAACCGGACCCTGAGGACACGGTCTTCAGCGACGACGACGGTGTCCTCTACGACGAAGAGGTGACGCCGGAGTTCGGAATCCTCGGATTCACCCTGCGTGAGCTTCTCATCGTCGGCGTGTGGCTGGTGTCGTTCGTCCTGTCCTTCTTCCCGCTCGGTGGCGGGCTCTCGCTGTGGGGCGTCGGCATCCAGTGGATCCTGCCCGTCGCGATCCCGACGGTCGCCGTCTTCCTGATCGTGCTGCGCCGGTTCTCTCCGGACGGCATCCGCCGGGTCGGCTCGCTGGGCATCGACCAGTTCGCCTCCGTGGCGTTCTCCGTCTCCGCGGCCATCTGGGTGGGCAACCTCTGGCTCGCGATCTCCGCCCTGATCTCCAGTGGCCACTGGGGTCTCCCGTGGAACGGCGTCGCGATGGTCATCACCTCGCTCGCGCTGGTCGTGCTCACGGTGTTCGCCCCGATCGTGCCCGGGCTGAAGGAGGACTTCCACGGTCGTCTGGTCACGCTCGCTCACCGCAACGCGAATCCGGTGCGTCCCGTCATCGCGCGTCCGCGCCCGGAACCGGTGCCGGTCGCCGGGGCCCCCGACACGTCTTCGGCCTCGGACGCCGATCTGACCGACGTCATCGTGGACGACTCGGCCCTTCCGCTCGTCGTCGGCGACATCGAGACCGACGGCCGGCAGGCCACCGATGAGATCGCCCGCTTCGACCTGGCCGACCAGGTGCCGCTCACGGCGCACGCGTCGGGTGGGGACATCGGCACCGAGCAGGCGACCGCCGACGAGGAGTACGTGCCCACCTACTCGCGCCGCTCCCGGGGGCAGGAGCCGGAGATCGTCTCGGACACGGGAAGCATCGAATCTCTGCTGGAGACCGCGGCCACCTACGAGACGGACGTCATCCCGGAAGAGTCGGCCCCGCTGGTGCTGGAGGGCGTCACGGACGCCGATCTCGACGCCACGAACCCGCGCGAGGCTGCTCCTGCTGCCCAGCCGTTCTGGATCCTCGCGCCGTCCGAGCGCGACGTCCACGACGAGCGCGGCGAACCGCTCTTCCGTATCGGCCCGAACGCCTGGGCTCTCGTGATCGAGGACCGTGGGGGTGCGTACGTCGTCCGACATGACGACGGACGGATCGGCTATCTCCACGACATCTCCGACATCACGAAGGGCTGAAATGCGCACGATCGATCTGCGGGGGCGCGAGCTCTCGCCCGCCGACATGCTCGCCGCCGTCCCCCGAGCCGCACAGGCGCGGGCCGAGGCGCTGGACACCGCTGCACGCATCGTCGAGGACGTGCGTGTGCGGGGCGAGGCCGCTCTCCGCGAGCAGGCCGAGAGGTTCGACGCGGTGACCGCGCACGAGGTGCGCGTTCCCGAGGCGCACATCACCGAGGCGCTGGCGGAGCTGGCTCCCGAGGTGCGCGATGCCCTCGAGGAGGCGATCCGGCGGGTCCGTCTCGCCTCGGCCGCACAGGTGCCCGAGAGCCGGGTCACCCGGATCGGCGAGGGTGCGGTGATCACCCAGCGCTGGCAGCCCGTGCACCGCGTGGGCGTGTACATCCCCGGCGGCAAGGCCGTCTACCCCTCCAGCGTGATCATGAACGTCGTCCCGGCGCAGGTCGCCGGTGTCACGCAGATCGCGTTGGCGTCGCCGCCGCAGGCGGATCAGGGAGGACGCATCCACCCGACCATCCTCGCGGCCGCCGCGCTGCTGGGTGTGACCGAGGTGTACGCGATGGGCGGCGCCGGAGCCATCGGAGCGTTCGCGCACGGTGTGCCCTCGCTCGGCCTCGACCCGGTCGACGTCGTCTCGGGGCCCGGGAACAACTACGTCGCGTCCGCGAAGCGCGCGGTCGCCGGCGTGGTCGGGACGGACTCGGAGGCGGGCGCGACCGAGATCCTCGTCGTGGCCGACGACGCCGCCGATCCGCGTCTGATCGCGGCCGACCTGGTCAGCCAGGCCGAGCACGACGAGCAGGCCTCCGCGGTCCTGGTCACCGATGCGGAGGAGCTCGCCGGGCAGGTCGCCGTCGAGGTGGAGCGGATCGCCGCCGCCACGCGCCACAGCGAGCGTGTCGGAGCGGCGCTGGCCGGTCCGCAGTCCGCGATCGTCCTGGTCGATGACCGGGCCATGGCCACCGCGTTCAGCAACGCCTATGCGCCCGAGCACCTCGAGCTGCACCTCGTCGATGCCGAGGAGGCCGCCGCCGCGTTCACCAGCGCGGGAGCCGTCTTCGTCGGGGATCAGACGCCGGTGAGCCTCGGCGACTACATGGCCGGGAGCAACCACGTCCTCCCCACCGGCGGTCAGGCGCGCTACGCTCCCGGTCTCGGTGCCTACACGTTCCTGCGTCCTCAGCAGGTGATCTCCTACGACCGAGCCGCGTTGTCCGCGGTTCGCGCGGGCGTCGTCGCTCTCGCCGACTCCGAGGTGCTCCCGGCGCACGGCGAGGCGATCGAGGCGCGGTTCACGGCGTAGGATCGGTCAGATGCACTGCCCCTTCTGCCGTCATCCCGACTCTCGTGTCATCGATTCGCGTACCAGCGACGACGGGCTCTCGATCAGACGGCGCCGCCAGTGCCCCGAGTGCGGCGGACGCTTCACCACCACCGAGACCGCGAGCCTCAACGTCATCAAGCGCTCCGGAGTGATGGAGCCGTTCAGTCGTGAGAAGGTCATCTCCGGCGTGCGGAAGGCCTGCCAGGGACGCCCCGTGACCGAGGCCGATCTCGCCATCCTCGCGCAGCGCGTCGAGGAGGCGGTCCGTCAGACCGGCGTCTCGCAGCTCGACACGAACGAGATCGGTCTGGCGATCCTCGGGCCCCTCCGTGAACTCGATGAGGTCGCGTTCCTGCGATTCGCCAGCGTCTACCAGGCGTTCGACTCCTTGGAGGACTTCGAGGCCGCGATCACCGATCTGCGCGCGGACCACACGAAGCAGGAGTCCGCGGACCGGTAATCTGGCAGGGATGTATCCGCTGCTCTTCCGCGCTGTCCTCTCGCGCTTCGATCCCGAGTTCGCCCACCACGCCGGCATGGCGGTGATCCGCGTGCTCGGTGCGCCGCCCTTCTCCTGGGCGACCCGTACCCTGACCCGCCCCGATCCGTCGCTGCGTGTCGAGGCACTCGGGCTCACGTTCCCCTCACCGTTCGGCGTCGCCGCGGGCTTCGACAAGAACGCGGTCGGCGTGCGCGGGCTCGCCGCCCTGGGCTTCGGCCACGTGGAGGTCGGCACCGTCACGGCGATCCCGCAGGACGGGAACCCCAGGCCCCGGCTGTTCCGCCTGATCGCCGATCGCGCCGTCATCAACCGGATGGGCTTCAACAACGCGGGAGCGGACGCGGCCGCGCGTCGTCTCGCCCGCCTGCGCCGCGGTGCGCCCGACACGGTGATCGGCGTCAACATCGGAAAGAGCCGCGTGGTGGAGGTCGAGAACGCCACCGCGGACTACGTGGCCTCCGCGACCAGGCTCGCCCCGCTGGCCGACTACCTGGCCGTGAACGTGTCGTCGCCGAACACCCCGGGACTGCGCGGGCTCCAGGCCGTCGAGACACTCGCGCCACTGCTGCGCGCGGTCCGCGAGGCCTCCGGCGCCACTCCGCTGCTCGTCAAGATCGCACCCGACCTGCCCGATGAGGAGATCGCCGCCATCGCGCGGATGGCGGTCGAGGAAGGGCTCGCCGGGATCATCGCGCACAACACGACCATCAGTCGCGACGGTCTGCTCACCGATGACGCGACGGTCGAGGCCGCGGGAGCGGGTGGTCTGTCCGGCGCACCGCTGAAGAAGCGGTCGCTCGAGGTCCTCCGCGTCGTTCGCGAGGCCGTGCCCGCCGACTTCTGCGTGATCGCGGTCGGCGGTGTCGAGACTCCCGCAGACGTTCAGGAGCGTCTGGATGCGGGCGCCACGCTGGTGCAGGGGTACACGGCGTTCCTGTACCGCGGACCGTTCTGGGGCCGCGAGATCAACAGGGGACTGGTCAGTCGGGGTACTGGCCGCGCTTGACCTGCGGCTTCGGCAGGCGCATGAACCGCATCTGCAGGGCGCGCATCGCGGCGTACCAGCCGAGGCCGCGCTCGAGGCGCTCCTTGCCGAACTTCGCCGCGGCCTTGCGCTTGATCCGCATGCTGAGCAGGACCAGACCACCGATCGCGATCACCAGGTACGCCATCATCACGATGTAGGCGTAGAACGAGATAATCGGGCTGGCGGGTACGAGCGAGGCGAGGATGACCAGGACCATCATCCCCATCACGAACTCGGCGGGGTGCCAGCCGGCATCCACGTAGTCGCGCACCCAACGGCGCTGCGGACCCTTGTCCCGGACGGGGAGGTACTTCTCCTCACCGGCGGCCATGCCGGCCTGCGCGCGGGCGCGGCGCTCGTTGAGGTCGGCCTTGGCAGCCGCCTTCGCCTCCTTGGTGTTGGCGACCAGGGGGCGGCGACGCGCCGCCTCCTGCTCCGCGCGGGTCGGCGTCGCGCGCCCCTTGCCGACGGCAGGCGTCTCGGGGGCGTCGTCGTTCGTCGAAGGGGAGGCAGGGGTAATGGCCACGGAGTTCCTCGGTTTGCTGACGGGGGTTCGCCTTAAGATTACTCGCATGACCTCTCCTGCGCTTCCCAGCGAGTCCGACGCCGCCGTCCTCGACGCCGCGGCGACCGGCATCCCCTCCGCGCTGTCCGACCTCGGCCACCTCGTGCGCATCCCCGGCATGGCCTGGCCGGCGTTCGATCAGACCCAGCTGGAGCGCAGCGCCGAGGCCGTCGCGTCCTTGGCTTCGGCCACCGGCGTCTTCGACGAGGTCCGTGTGCTCCGGGCGGCGATCCCGGGAACCGACGAGCACGGGCAGCCCGCCGTCCTGGCGACGCGCGCGGCCCGCAACGGCAAGCCGACCATCCTCCTCTACGCCCACCACGACGTGCAGCCTCCGGGGGACGACGCGCTGTGGGAGACGCCGCCCTTCGAGCCGACCGTCCGCGACGGGCGTCTGTACGGACGCGGTGCTGCAGACGACAAGGCCGGCATCATGGCGCACATCGCGTCCATCCGCGCCGTGAGCGAGGTGCTCGGTGACGACCTCGACCTCGGCATCGCGATGTTCATCGAGGGGGAGGAGGAGTACGGTTCGCGCTCCTTCGCGCAGTTCCTCTCCGACAACAAGGAAGCGCTGAGGGCCGATGCGATCGTCGTCGCCGATTCCGGGAACTGGGACTCCGTCACGCCCGGGCTGACGGTCTCGCTTCGCGGCAACGCGCGCTTCACGATGCGCGTGCGCACGCTGGACCACGCATCCCATTCCGGTATGTACGGCGGCGCCGTGCCCGACGCGATGATGGCCACGGTCACCCTGCTCTCCACGCTCTGGAACGCCGACGGCTCGGTGGCGGTCGAGGGCATGACAGCTCGTGATGCCGCGACACCGGACTACACCGAGGCGACTCTCCGCGACGAGGCGGGTCTCCTGCCCGGCACCACCCCGATCGGTGACGGCACGATCCTCAGCCGGATCTGGAACAAGCCCGCCGTGACCGTCATCGGTATCGACGCCACGAGCGTGGCCGCTGCGTCCAACACGCTCCTGCCGGAGGTCACCGTGGTCATCAGCGCCCGCGTCGCACCCGGCCAGAGCGGGCAGGACGCCTACGAGGCTCTGGAGAGCCACCTCCGCGCGCACGCACCGTTCGGCGCGGAGCTCACCTTCACGGATGTCGATCTCGGCGACGGCTTCCTCGTGGACGCCAGCGGCTGGGCGGTGTCCCTGACGCGCGACGCGATGCGCGACGGCTACGGCGTTCCGCCCGTCGACCTCGGCGTCGGCGGCTCGATCCCGTTCATCGCCGACCTCGTGCGGGAGTTCCCCGACGCGCAGATCCTGGTCACCGGCGTCGAGGACCCGCACTCGCGTGCCCACAGCCCGAACGAGTCGCTGCACCTCGACACCTTCCGCCATGCGGTCGCGACCGAGGCGCTGCTGCTCGCGCGCATGAATGCCGCGGAACTCTGAGCCTCTCAGGATCTGCGGCGGTAGAATCGACCGAGAAGCCGTGCACCTGCGGCCCGTCACAAGGAGCGACATGAGCGACACCACACTCTCCCCAGAGACCACCCGCGCACACGGCGTCACCCTGACCGACGCTGCGGCCACGAAGGTCAAGAACCTCCTCGAGCAGGAAGGCCGCGACGATCTCCGTCTGCGCGTCGCCGTGCAGCCCGGCGGATGCTCGGGCCTGATCTACCAGCTGTACTTCGACGAGCGCTACCTCGAGGGCGACGAGACCGTCGACTTCGACGGCGTCGAGGTCATCATCGACAACATGAGCGTCCCGTACCTCGACGGTGCGGCGATCGACTTCAAGGACACGATCTCCGAGCAGGGGTTCACGATCGACAACCCCAATGCGGCGGGCAGCTGCGCCTGCGGAGACAGCTTCCACTGATCCTCGCTCCGCTGAACGGCCGTCGTCACCATGGGTGACGGCGGCCGTTCCGCTTCCCCAACCTGCGTGGTTGGCATGAATCAGGTGTGAGGTTGCTCTAGACTTGGGTGTGCTCTGTTCGCGATCTGAAAGGTGCATCGTGCCCTCGAAACGCAGCCTTCGTTGGGCCGCCCTCCCTGTGGGAGTTGCGGCAGCCTTGGCCCTGGCGGGATGTACTCCCACCGAGCTCAACGGCTTTCTTCCGGGCTTCGTGGAGGGTGGCCCCGCGGCCACCAATCAGACCGAGCGCGTCTCGTCGCTCTGGGTGAACTCCTGGATCGTGCTCCTCGCCGTCGGCATCATCACCTGGGGCCTCATGGCCTGGGCGGCGATCGCGTACCGTCGCCGCAAGGGCCAGACCGGCCTGCCGGTGCAGATGCGCTACAACATGCCGATCGAGATCTTCTACACGATCGTGCCGCTCATCCTCGTGCTGGGCATGTTCTTCTTCACGGCCCGTGACCAGACGGAGATCGAGGCCAAGTGGGACCAGCCCGACGTGGAGATCACCGCAATCGCCAAGCAGTGGGCGTGGGACTTCCAGTACGACGGCGACAAGGAGGACAACTCCGACGCCGTGTGGACGATGGGCATCCAGGCTCAGCCCGACAAGGACGGCAACATCGACCAGGCGCAGCTGCCGACGCTGGTGCTGCCCGTCGACCAGAAGGTCACGATCCACCTGCAGTCGCGTGACGTCATCCACTCGTTCTGGATCATCGACTTCCTCTACAAGAAGGACATGTTCATCGGGAAGGACAACTCCTGGTCGTTCATCCCGACCCGTGAGGGTGAGTATGCCGGCAAGTGCGCCGAGCTCTGCGGTGAGTACCACTCGATGATGCTCTTCAACGTGAAGGTCGTCTCTCAGGACGACTACGACTCGTACCTCGAGTCCCTGGAGGAGAAGGGCAACACGGGCGACATCACCGACGCCTACGACCGCCTCTCGAACTTCCCGGGGACGACCCCGAAGACCGACACCGAGGAAGGAGGGGAGTAAGTCATGTCGACCACCGAAGCTCCCCGTACAGACGAGACTCCCAAGTCGCGTCCCACCACTCTTCCGGCCCGCCAGGCTGCTCTCATGAGCTCCTCGCGTGTCGAGCAGAAGGGCAACATCGTCGTCAAGTGGATCACCTCCACGGACCACAAGACCATCGGGTACATGTATCTGATCGCGTCGGTGATGTTCTTCCTCCTCGGCGGTGTGATGGCGCTCGTCATCCGTGCCGAGCTGTTCGCGCCGGGAATGCAGATCATCCCGACGAAGGAGCAGTACAACCAGCTGTTCACGATGCACGGCACGATCATGCTGCTGATGTTCGCGACGCCGCTTTTCGCCGGTTTCGCCAACGCCATCCTGCCGCTGCAGATCGGTGCCCCTGACGTCGCGTTCCCGCGTCTGAACGCCTTCGCCTTCTGGCTCTTCCTGTTCGGTTCGACCATCGCGGTCGCCGGCTTCCTCACCCCGCAGGGTGCGGCCTCGTTCGGGTGGTTCGCCTATCAGCCGCTGGCAGGGGCATCGTTCTCGCCCGGTGCGGGTGGAAACCTCTGGATGGTGGGTCTGGGTATCTCCGGATTCGGAACCATCCTCGGTGCCGTGAACTTCATCACCACGATCATCACGATGCGTGCGCCGGGTATGACGATGTGGCGCATGCCGATCTTCTCCTGGAACACGCTCATCACGAGCCTGCTGATCCTGATGGCGTTCCCGGTTCTCGCGGCGGCGATCTTCGCCGCTGCTGCCGACCGCATCCTCGGTGCGCACATCTACGACCCGGCCAACGGTGGCGTCCTGCTCTGGCAGCACCTGTTCTGGTTCTTCGGACACCCCGAGGTGTACATCATCGCGCTGCCGTTCTTCGGCATCGTCTCGGAGATCTTCCCGGTCTTCAGCCGCAAGCCGATCTTCGGGTACAAGACCCTCGTCTACGCGACGATCGCCATCGCCGCACTTTCCGTCGCGGTGTGGGCTCACCACATGTACGTGACCGGCTCGGTGCTGCTGCCGTTCTTCGCCCTGATGACCATGCTCATCGCGGTGCCGACGGGTGTGAAGATCTTCAACTGGATCGGCACGCTCTGGCGAGGGTCCGTGACGTTCGAGACGCCGATGGTCTTCGCCCTCGGCTTCCTGGTCTCCTTCGTGTTCGGAGGTCTGACCGGTGTCATCCTCGCGGCCCCGCCGCTGGACTTCGCCCTGTCCGACTCGTACTTCGTCGTCGCTCACTTCCACTACGTGGTGTTCGGAACCGTCGTGTTCGCGATGTTCGCCGGGTTCTACTTCTGGTGGCCGAAGTGGACGGGTCGCATGCTGAACGAGCGTCTCGGCTACGTGCACTTCTGGATGCTGTTCATCGGCTTCCACATGACGTTCCTCATCCAGCACTGGCTGGGTGTCGACGGCATGGTCCGTCGTTACGCGGACTACTCGGCGGCCGACGGGTGGACCTGGCAGAACCAGGTCTCCACGATCGGTGCGATGATCCTCGGCGCGTCGATGCTGCCGTTCTTCCTGAACGTCTGGATCACGGCTCGCAAGGCTCCCAAGGTCACGGTCAACGACCCGTGGGGCTACGGCGCCTCGCTGGAGTGGGCGACGTCCTGCCCGCCGCCGCGACACAACTTCACGTCGATCCCGCGTATCCGCAGCGAGCGTCCCGCGTTCGACCTGAACCACCCGGAGGCTGCCGAGTTCGCGACCACGGCTCCCGGCGAGCGAGAGGCCCACTAAGTCATGCGCGACAATGTCATTCTCTGGTGGATTCTGACGGCGTTCTTCGCCCTCGTCGGTGTGATCTACACCGGTTGGCACATCCTGGCCACGCCGAGCCCCGAGTTCGCGATGCGGGTCGAGTGGGTCGGAACCGTGGCGCTGTTCTTCGCGGCCTTCATGGCGGCCATGATCGCGTTCTACCTCGATCGCACGCACAAGGCCCAGCACGGCGAGCTTCCGGAAGACATCCTGACGTCGGACATCGATGACGGTGACCCGGAGCTCGGCGAGTTCAGTCCGTGGTCCTGGTGGCCCATCGTCCTCGCCGCCTCGGCCGGAATCTTCGTCGTCGGTCTCGCCGTCGGACACTTCCTGCTCCCGATCGGTCTCGCGATCTTCGTCGTCGCGATCGTCGGCTGGGTGTACGAGTACTACCGCGGCAACTTCGCCCGCTGACTCCACGCATAGAAGAAGGCCCCCGGATCCGTCCGGGGGCCTTCTTCGTGTGCGCAGGCTCAGGAAATGAGGACGCTCAGGCCCGCCTCCGGACGCGAGCGATACCGGTGAGGGGATCCACGGGACGATGGTGGATGCCATCCGCGTCCTCCACGGGGTAGCCCTCACGCACCCAGTACTCGAAACCGCCGATCATCTCCCGGACGCGATAACCGAGTCGCGCGAACTCGAGCGAGCCCTTCGCGCCGGCGTTGCATCCGGGGCTCCAGCAGTACACGACGACGTCGGCATCCGTGGGGACCTCGGCCGCCGCGCGTGCGGCGATCTCGCTGTAGTGCATGTGCACGGCACCGGCGACGCGGCCCTGCGCCCAGGCCTCGTCGGAGCGGACATCGACGACGACGAGGTTCTCGCCGGCCTTCCGCGCGGCATACACGTCGCTCGCGTCCGTCTCGTAGGCGAGCTTGGCCTGGTAGTAGTCGATGCGGTCGATCATCCACTCAGCCTAGAGTCACGCCGCGAGGGCGACGCAGCGGATTCCCGTCGACGTGCGTTCGAATGCGGTCACAGGATGCGGACTCAGAGGGCGGCGGTCATCTGCACGCGCGGACCGTAGGCGAAGAGGCCGAGCGCCGCCTCGGTGCGAACGAGTTCCTGGTGCAGCGGGGTGTCCGGCTCCGTCACGACGAACCCGCAGGAGGCGTAGAACGGCGCGTTCCACGGAACCTCGGCATAGGTGCGGAGCGTGATCTCCGTGTGTCCGCGTTCCCGGGCTTCGTCGAGTGCGGCGTCGACGAGTCGCCGGCCGATTCCCCGTCGACCGAACGCCGGGAGGACGGAGAGCTGCTCGAGGTGGGCGTGCCCGTCGAGGTCCAGAACGTGCACGAATCCGACGACCAGGTGAGGAGCGGCTCCGTCGTCTCGCGCCTCCGTGCCATCTGTGCCCGCGTCTCGCGTCTCCGTGTCCCGCGTCTCCGTGTCCTGCGTCTCTGCGACGAGGACGAATCCGGGCGCGATCGTGCGCTCGTGCGGGGGAGTGGGCGGAGGCCAGTCCTCGGCTCCGAAGCGTTCCACGAGCAGGGCATCCGCTTCGATCTCGATCTGCTCGGTCGCAGCCTCATCGGCCGGGCCCGCCGGGCGGATCTCGATGTCCGTCATGACTCCGCGGCGACGGCGGCGATCGCTTCGATCTCGACGAGTTGGTCGTCGTATCCGAGGACGGTGACGCCCAGGAGGGTGCTCGGCACATCGTGCTCGCCGAACGCGGCATGGATGACGTCCCACGCCGTCACGAGGTCTGCCTGCGCGGAGGAGGCCACGAGGACGCGCGTGCTGATCACGTCCGTGAGAGTCGCTCCGGAGACCTCCAGGGCGCCCTTCAGCGTCTCGACGCAGCGTGCGGCCTGGGCCGCATAGTCACCGGGTGCGGCCGTGGTGCCATCGTCGTTGAGCGGGCAGGCGCCTGCGAGGAAGATCAGTCGGGATCCGGCGGGCGCCGTCGCAGCATAGGCATAGGGGGTCTCGGCGAGGCTTTCGGAACGGATCAGCTGGACGACGGAAGACATGGTTCGATCCTTTCATTGAGGGGTGACGAAGAAGGCCCCGTCCGCAGGGACGAGGCCTTCTTCAAGAGGGGGAGTGGCGACTACTCGCCATCCTCCGACTTCTTGTTACGAGGCTTCTTCACCGGCTCCGTGGCGATCACGGTGCTCGGGGTGTTCGGGGTCTCGTCCACGTGGGTCTCATCGACCGTGAGCGGGGCGTCCGGGAAGCCGGCGCGCTCGTGAGCACCCTGGATCTCGGCGACCTCGGTCTCGTCGTTGTGAGCCGTGACGTGGTGCTGGTGTGCATCGGCGGCCTCGACCTCGGCCTGCGTGAGCGGCGCGAGACGGTCTTCGAAGAACCAGCGGGAGATCGAGGAACGGATGTTCTCCGTCCACGGGATACGACCCTTGGCGTTCGGACGCACCACGAGGGGCTCGTAGCCGTCGACGTCGATGAGCTTCCACCGGTCGTACTTGTCGACCGGCTGGTGCACCTCGATGAACTCGCCGCCGGGGAGGCGGACGATGCGGCCGGACTCGAAGCCGTGCAGCACGATCTCGCGGTCCTTCTTCTGCAGCGCGATGCAGATGCGCTTCGTGACGAAGTAGCCGAGGATCGGGCCCAGGAAGAGCAGAGCCTGGAGCGTGTGGATGACGCCCTCCATCGTGAGCATGAAGTGCGTCGCGATGAGGTCGGAGGAGGCCGCGGCCCACAGGACTGCGTAGAAGATGACACCGGCGACACCGATCGCGGTACGCGTCGCCGCGTTGCGCGGACGCTGGGCGATGTGGTGCTCGCGCTTGTCGCCCGTGACCCACGCCTCGATGAAGGGGTAGATCGCGACGGCGACGATGAACAGACCGAGGACCAGGACCGGGGCGATGATTCCGAACGACCAGGTGTGGTTCAGGAACACGATGTCCCAGTTCGACGGAGCCAGTCGCAGCGCACCGTCGGCGAATCCGATGTACCAGTCGGGCTGGGTACCGGCGGAAACAGGGGAGGGGTCGTACGGGCCGTAGTTCCAGATCGGGTTGATCTGGAAGAACGTCGCGATCAGCACGATGGTGCCGAAGACGATGAACAGGTACCCGCCCATCTTGGACATGTACACCGGCATCATCGGGTAGCCCACGACGTTGTCGTTCGTGCGGCCGGGGCCGGCGAACTGCGTGTGCTTGTTGATGATCATCAGCATCAGGTGCACGACGATCAGCGCGATGACGAGCATCGGCAGGAGCAGGATGTGCAGCGTGTACAGGCGTCCGACGATGTCGGTACCGGGGAACTCGCCGCCGAAGAGGAGGAACGAGGTCCAGGTGCCGATCAGCGGGAGACCCTTGATCATGCCGTCGATGATGCGGAGGCCGTTACCCGAGAGCAGGTCGTCGGGAAGCGAGTAGCCGGTGAAGCCCTCGGCCATCGCGAGGATGAACAGGATGAAGCCGATCACCCAGTTCAGTTCGCGCGGCTTGCGGAAGGCACCCGTGAAGAACACGCGGAGCATGTGCACGCCGATGCCGGCGATGAACACGAGCGCGGCCCAGTGGTGGATCTGGCGGACCAGGAGACCACCGCGCAGGTCGAACGAGATGTGCAGCGACGACTCCAGCGCGGCGGACATCTCGATGCCGCGCATCGGAGCGTAGGCGCCGGTGTAGTGCGTCTCGACCATGGACGCCTGGAAGAAGAACGTCAGGAAGGTTCCGGAGAGGAACACGACGACGAAGCTCCACAGCGCGATCTCGCCGAGCATGAACGACCAGTGGTCGGGGAAGATCTTGCGTCCGAGCTCCTTGACGAAGCCGGAGAGGCTGGTGCGCTCATCGATGTAGTTCGACGCGGCACCCACGAAGCGTCCGCCGAGCGGCGCCTTGGTGTCCTTGTCCTCTTTGGACAGCGTTGCGGTGCTCAATGGCGCTCCCAGAAGCTCGGGCCGACGGGTTCCTTGAAGTCGCTGCGTGCGACCAGGTAGCCCTCGTCATCGACGGTGATGGGCAGCTGCGGCAGCGGACGAGCCGCCGGGCCGAAGATGACCTTTGCGTGGTCCGTGACGTCGAACTGCGACTGGTGGCACGGGCACAGCAGGTGGTGCGTCTGCTGCTCGTACAGTGCCACGGGGCAACCGACGTGCGTGCAGACCTTGGAGTACGCGACGATGCCGTCGTAGGACCAGTCCTTGCGGTCCTCGGCCTCGATCAGCTGCTCGGGGCGCAGGCGCATCATCAGCACGATGGCCTTGGCCTTCTCCTCAAGGTAGCCGTCGTGGTGGCTGAGGGTCGCGAGCTCTTCGGGGATCACGTGGAACGCGGAGCCGATCGTGACGTCCGCGGCACGGATGGGCGTGCCGTCGGGGTCGCGCACCAGGCGGGCGCCCTTCTCCCACATCGTGTGCTTGAGCAGCACGACCGGGTCACCCGCGGTGGGGTCCTCCGGCGTGGAGTGAGGGGCGAGACCGCGGAACAGCGCGACGCCCGGGATGATCGAGGCGACGATGGCGGCGAACAGCGAGTTGCGGATGACCGTGCGACGGCCGAAACCGGACTCCTCGTTCGCGTCGGCGAAGGCCTGGATGGCCGCCTCGCGGGTCGCGTCCTTGCCACGGGTGGGGTGGCGGTGCTCGATGAACTCCTTGTCGGACATGAGCGCCTTGGACCAGTGGATCGCACCGATGCCGAGGGCCAGCAGCGCGAGAGCGATGCCGAGACCGATGAAGAGGTTGTTCTGCCGGATGTCGATGAGCGCGCCGCTCTCGATCGGGAACAGCATGTAGGCGGCGACCGCCCAGATGCTTCCCGCGAGCGAGAGGTAGAACAGCGTGTAGACGGTGCGGACAGCGGCCTTCTCAGCGCGCGGGTCCTTGTCGGTCATCCGCTCGCGGTGCGGCGGAAGGCCAGGGTTCTGCACGGGATCGCTGACTGCGACACCCAGCCCCGGAGAGGGCTGGTAGGCCCTGTCAAGAGCCTGCGAGTCGTCGTCGTGTGCCATGGTGCTCCTCGTACGTTCCTCTTCGATGAATAAGCGTCAGTTGGACTTCGCCGTGATCCACACGGTGACGGCGACGAGTGCGCCGATTCCGAAGATCCAGACGAACAGGCCCTCGGAGACCGGTCCGAGCGAACCGAGCGAGAATCCGCCGATCTGCACGGACTGCTGCTGGAAGAGCAGAGCCGAGATGATGTCGCGCTTGTCCTCGTCGGACAGGTTCATGTCGCCGAAGACCGGCATGTTCTGCGGGCCGGTGACCATGGCCGCGTAGATGTGCAGCGCGCTGGTCTCGGTCAGGGCCGGGGCGTACTTGCCCTCGGTGAGCGCACCGCCGGCCGCGGCCACGTTGTGGCACATGGCGCAGTTCACGCGGAAGAGCTCGGCGCCGTGTGCGACGTCGCCCTCTCCGTCGAGGATGCGGTCAGCGGGGAAGGTCGGGCCGGGGGCCTCCGACTGCACGAAGGACGAGATCGCGAGGATCTGGTCCTCGGTGAACTGCGGTGCCTTCTGGGGTGCCTGCGGTCCCTGCATCTGCAGGGGCATGCGTCCGGTCGACAGCTGGAACTCGGTCGCCAGCTCGCCGACGCCGTAGAGGCTCGGTCCGTTGGCGGTTCCCTGCAGGTCGAGGCCGTGGCAGGTGGCGCAGTTCGCCTGGAACAGCTTCTTGCCGTCTTCGACGGTCAGCTGGGTCGATGCGGTCTGCGTGTCGGTCGCAGCGAACGCCGCGGACGCACCGGCGTACACAGCGCCGGTGATCATGAGGCCTGCTCCGATGAGCGCGGCCGCCGCCAAAGGGCTGCGACGACCGCTGGAACGGCGCTTCTTCTCTCGTGCCATCTCGGGGATCAGCTCCGCTCTTATTTCAGGAAGTAGATAACGAGGAACAGCACGATCCAGACGACGTCGACGAAGTGCCAGTAGTAGGACACCACGATCGAGGAGGTCGCCTCTTTGTGCCGGAAGTTCTTGACGGCGTACGCACGGCCGATGACGAGCAGGAACGCGACCAGGCCACCGGTGACGTGTAGGGCGTGGAAGCCGGTCGTCAGGTAGAACGCGGAGGCGTACGAATCGGCGTTGATCGGCATGCCTTCAGTGACGAGCTGGGCGTACTCCCAGACCTGGCCGGAGACGAAGATCGCGCCGAGGGCGAAGGTGAGGAAGAACCACTCCACCATGCCCCAGCCGAAGAGGCGACGGCGTCCGGCGCCGTTCTTCTGGCCCTTGCCGATCTTGTACGGCTGCAGGTCTTCCGCCGCGAACACGCCCATCTGGCACGTGAACGAGGAGAGCACCAGGATGGCTGTGTTGACTGCGGCGAACGGGACGTTCAGCAGCTCGGTCCGGTCGGCCCACAGCTCCGGGGAGGTGCTGCGGAGGGTGAAGTAGATCGCGAAGAGTCCCGCGAAGAACATCACCTCACTGCCGAGCCACACAATGGTGCCGACAGCTACCGGGTTGGGCCGCTTAATCGTTCTCGCCGCCGGGGCATACGTCGCTGAGGTCGTCACCCCTCCATTATGGCCGATCCTTGGGCGTGATTCTTGCACCGACGGCCTTCGATTCGCCCGTCGATGACTTAGGGGACCCTAAGAAAACACTGCGAATACCCGGTGAATCCGCGGGAAACAAGGGATGGGCGCGGAGTGCACATGCGCCCGGAAGCATCTGCATGTTTTCTCCGCGCCGATAGGATCGCACACATGGCTGATTCCCTGACCTGGTCCGACCTGCTCACCTCGTTGCTGGAGCGTCGTGACCTCAGCGTCTGGGAGTCCACGTGGGCGATGCGTCAGATCATGCAGGGGAGTGTGAGCGAGGCTCAGCTCGCGGGTTTCCTCGTCGCGCTCCGTGCCAAGGGCGAGACGATCGATGAGATCGTCGGCTTCCGTGATGCGATCCTCGAGGCCGCCGTGCCGCTGCCCGTCTCGCCCGACGTGCTCGACATCGTCGGGACCGGCGGCGATCGCGTCGGAACCGTGAACGTCTCCACCACCGCGGCGATCATCATCGGCGCCACCGGCGTCCCGGTCGTCAAGCACGGCAACCGCGCGGCCAGCTCCGCCTCCGGTTCGTCCGATGTGCTCGGCGCGCTCGGGCTCGAACTGTCCCTAGACCCCGCGGCCGTCGCATCCATCCTCGATCGCACCGGCATCACGTTCGCCTGGGCCGGCGCGTTCCATCCCGGTTTCAAGCACGCGGGGTCCGTTCGCGCGGAGCTCGGTGTTCCCACGGTCTTCAACATGCTCGGCCCGCTGTGCAATCCTGCGCGCGCAGAGGCCAACGCGGTCGGTGTGGCGCAGATCGAGCGCGTCCCGCTGATCACCGGCGTCTTCCGGACCCGCGGCGCGACGGCTCTCGTCTTCCGCGGCGATGACGGACTCGATGAGCTGACCACGACCGGGCACAGCCGGATCTGGGAGGTCACGCGCGGAGACATCCACGAGCACGACCTCGACCCGCGCGACCTCGGCATCCCGGTCGCGGACCTCGCGGACCTCATCGGCGGTTCGCCGCAGCACAACGCGGACGTGCTCCGGCGGACGCTGGCGGGCGAGACGGGCGCCGTTCGGGACATCGTGCTGCTCAACGCGGCAGCGGGCATCGTCGCGTTCGAGCTGTCGCAGGACGCCGGTCAGGTGCAGCGGCCGATCCTCGAGCGCCTGCGCGATGGATACGACAAGGCCGCCGCAGCCGTCGACGACGGCCGTGCGCTGGCGAAGCTCGATCAGTGGATCGGCGTGAGTCGCGAGCTGTCGACGCCGCAGGAGTGACCATGGACCCCGTCGACGCCCTGCTGGAGATCGCCTCCCTCCTGGAGCGGGAGCGGGCGTCGCGGTATCGGGCGAAGGCGTTCCGCCAGGCCGCAGCGACGCTGCAGGATCTTCCGGACGACGTGCGGGACGATGCCACACGGCTGCGCGCGGCGAAGGGGATCGGCGAATCCACGTTCGCGGTGATCCGTCAGGCGCAGGCCGGGGAGGTCCCCGACTACCTGGTGGAGTTGCGCGGCGACGTCGAACCCGAGCGGGTGTCGGCGCTCCGAGCCAAGCTGCGCGGCGATCTGCATGCCCACACCGACTGGTCGGACGGCACGACGCCGATCGCGGTCATGGCCGCCGCTGCGCGGGCACAGGGCCATGAGTACCAGGCGATCACGGACCACTCTCCTCGTCTCCGCGTCGCGCGGGGGCTGTCCGCCGAGCGGCTCCGCGAGCAGATCCCGTTGGTGCGCGCCGAGTCCGGTGACGGTTTCACGCTCCTCGCGGGGATCGAGGTCGACATCCTGGAGGACGGCCGACTCGACCAGGAGGACGACCTCCTCGGTGAACTCGACATCGTCGTGGCGTCCGTGCATTCCCAGCTGCGCATGGATGCCCGGCCGATGACGGCCCGCATGATCGCCGCCGTGTCGCATCCGCGGGTGAACGTCCTCGGACACTGCACGGGGCGTCTCGTGCAGGGGGATCGCGGCACCCGGCCGCCGTCGGAGTTCGACGCCGCCGCGGTGTTCGCGGCGTGTGCCGAGAACGGCGTCGCGGTCGAGATCAACTCGCGGCCGGAACGGCAGGACCCACCGGACGAGCTGATCGCCATCGCCCTCGAGGCCGGATGCCTGTTCTCGATCGACTCGGACGCCCATGCGCCGGGACAGCTCTCGCTGCTGGATCACGGCGCCGAGCGCGCGGAACGGGCCGGGATCCCCGCAGCGCGCATCGTGACGACCTGGGGTCTCTCGCGTCTCCTGGCCTGGGCGGAGTGATCCGCCGCTGAACGCGGTCAGCTCGCGGGCAGGGCGGCGTTCGAGACGGCCGCGACCGCGCGGGCCATCGAACCGCCGAGGTTCCACTTCTCGGCGAGGGCGGTCGCCGCATCCGCCTCGGCGGGATCGAGCACGTGCAGGGGCACATCGGGCGCGCTGATCGGAAGCGAGGTGGCGACCGCGACGACGGTCGGTGCGACGTCGAGATAGGCGGTCGCCGCCAGCAGCTTCGCGCGGACCCCAGCGCTCATCCCTTCGCCGGCTTCGGCCGCAGCGCGGATACCGTCCAGGTCGCTGTGCGTCTGCAGGAGAGTGGCCGCCGTCTTCTCGCCGACTCCGGCGACGCCGGGCAGCCCGTCGGATGCATCGCCGCGCATGGTGGCGAAGTCCGCATACTGCGAGGGGAGGACGCCGTACTTCGCGACGACGGTGGCGTCGGTCACGATCTCCAGGTTGCTCATGCCCTTCGCCGTGTAGATGACCCTGACGTCGCGCGCGTCGTCGACGAGCTGGAAGAGGTCCCGGTCGCCGGTAACGATGTCGACCGGCATCGTGGCGTTCGTGGCGAGGGTTCCGATGACGTCGTCCGCCTCGTGCTCGGCCACCCCGATGATGGGGATGCCGATCGCGGCGAGCGTCTCGCGGATCAGGGGGATCTGTGCCTCGAGCGGGTCGGGGATCTCCTCGACATCCGGTCCGCTCGCCACGACCTCCACCACGCGGTGGGTCTTGTAGCTCGGGATGAGATCGACGCGCCACTGCGGACGCCAGTCGTCGTCCCAGCAGGCGATCACGTGCGTGGGCTCGTAGAGGGTGACGAGCTTCGCGATGATGTCGAGCAGACCGCGCGCGGCGTTGATCGGCGAACCGTCCGGCGCCGTCACCTTGTCGGGGACGCCGTAGAAGGCGCGGAAGTAGAGGCTGGCGGTGTCGAGCAGCATGAGGCGATCGGCGCGGGTCATGGACTCAGCGTAGAGCGCGCTCGCCCTTGCGGTCAGCACCCGGGGGCCCGGGGCTGCTCGGCACAGGTGCGCGCGACGAGAGCGGTGCGCGCCTCGAAGATGCGGATCTGCTGCGTCGTGCCGTTCACCGTGAGCTCACCCGCCACCGAGAACCATCCTCCGCCGATGTCGACCTCGGCCGAATACCGGACGGAGGCGCGCGCGTCGTAGGTTCCGCGGTCGCGATACGTATGGCTCGTGGAGGTGGGCGTGAACGGAGCCTGGTCGAGGGCCGCCCAGGTCAGCCCGCCGTTCGTGGACGTGCTCGTCGCGCCGTCGCCGTAGTCGAAGTCGACGCCGACAGGGGTGAAGCGCACCGTGACCGGCTTGCCGAAGAGCTCGCCGGTGCGCGTCTGCGCGGATGCCGAGGCGACGATGTTGGTGGGCAAGCCGGCGATGCCGACGTCTTCCGGCTCGGCGATCGTCCGCACCGGATCCGGCGCGAACTGCGCGACGTCGGTGATCGTGATCGGCCGGCCCTCGTCGGTGGTCACTTTGACCGCGTCGATCCCGCAGCCCATGATGCGGACGGCGTCGGGATCGCAGAGGGATACCTCCTCTTCAGCCTGGGCGGGAGGCGCGGAAGGTGGACCGCCGTCAGACGTCTGAGTTTTTTCCCCAGTGACCGAGAGTTGGCTCCCGCTGTTTGTGACGCACCCCGTAGTCACAGAAACTGCAGCGTTGCAGGCGCTGGGTGAGAGCGGAGGGGCGGGTAGTAGGAAGGCGAGGAACACCCCCACCAAGATCAGCCCGCGCACTCGTACTCACCCGTGCCTTCGAGATCGGAGATCGTGAGCGGCGTGGCGACGGAGTTCTTGGAGAACGTGATGGTCATCGGCTGATGAGGCGGCCGGTCGGCAGACACGATTGATGCGCCGGACGCATCGAGAACATCCACGTCGCTTACGTCCACGCAAACGTTGGCATGTACCAGCCCGGCAATCCAGTCGACAGTGGCGCCTGAAAATGAGTAATAGTGCGTCTGGCCAACCACTCGCGTCTTCTCGGCGTGCAAGCGGCTAAAGGCCTCTCGCGTCGAACTCGCTGCGGTGCCGGAGAGAAGCGCGAAGACGGCTTCGAACGTCGTCGTTTCTGAGAAGTCCACTTGGTTCAGCGCGTCGTTGTACGCGCGATACGTCGCCTCGGCGGCGGCGAAGGCTTCGTCTTCGGAGGCGAACACCGGAGTCGGTGTGGGCGTGGGGGTCGGCGTCGGGGAGCAGGCGGTGAGCGTCGCCGCGACGACGAGCATGCCGGCGCAGACGACCCGTGTGGACGAGAGTCGGGGAGGAGCGGGAGTCACCCGGGTCACGGTAGGCGGAATGCCCGAACCCTCGCGGGAGTTATCCACAGGTGAGGGACGGACGCGCTCTTCCTGCGGCATCCCAACTTCTGATAGCCTGAATTGTCACTCGTGGCGTGCTTCGCGTGCCCTCGTGACAAGAAAACCAAAATCCAACTGCTGTGAAGCATGCAGTCGGCCGTGCGCGGTCTTTGCCTCCCAGCCTGAGTCTCCATTCACAAGGACAACCCACTACATGACTACCGCAACGACCGCCCCGGCCACCAAGCAGGTCGCCATCAACGACATCGGATCTGCTGAGGACTTCCTGGCCGCGGTCGAGAAGACCCTGAAGTTCTTCAACGACGGCGACATCATCGAGGGCACGATCGTCAAGATCGACCGCGATGAGGTCCTCCTCGATGTCGGCTACAAGACCGAGGGTGTCATCCCCTCGCGCGAGCTCTCGATCAAGCACGACGTCGACCCCAACGAGGTCGTCGCTGTCGGCGACCAGGTCGAGGCCCTCGTTCTCCAGAAGGAGGACAAGGAAGGCCGTCTGATCCTCTCCAAGAAGCGTGCTCAGTACGAGCGTGCCTGGGGAGACGTCGAGAAGATCAAGGAGAACGACGGCGTCGTCACCGGTACGGTCATCGAGGTCGTCAAGGGTGGACTCATCGTCGACATCGGACTCCGCGGCTTCCTCCCGGCTTCGCTCATCGAGCTGCGTCGCGTCCGCGACCTCACGCCGTACCTGGGCCAGGAGATCGAGGCCAAGATCCTCGAGCTCGACAAGAACCGCAACAACGTCGTCCTCAGCCGCCGCGCGCTGCTCGAGCAGACGCAGTCGGAGTCGCGCACCACGTTCCTGAACAACCTGCACAAGGGTCAGGTCCGCAAGGGTGTCGTGTCGTCGATCGTCAACTTCGGTGCGTTCGTCGACCTGGGCGGCGTGGACGGCCTCGTGCACGTCTCCGAGCTGTCCTGGAAGCACATCGAG
Source organism: Microbacterium sp. GW821-FHT01D02 (assembly GCF_059422585.1). NCBI lineage: Bacteria > Bacillati > Actinomycetota > Actinomycetes > Micrococcales > Microbacteriaceae > Microbacterium > Microbacterium sp. GW821-FHT01D02. The sequence continues at coordinate 113,247 of NZ_JBWKXB010000003.1, forward strand.
CACGCCTCCGAGGTCGTCGAGGTGGGCCAGGAGGTCACCGTCGAGATCCTCGAGGTCGACCTCGACCGCGAGCGCGTCTCCCTGTCGCTGAAGGCGACGCAGGAGGACCCGTGGCAGGTCTTCGCCCGTACCCACGCGATCGGTCAGGTCACGCCGGGTAAGGTCACCAAGCTCGTTCCGTTCGGTGCGTTCGTTCGCGTCGCAGACGGCATCGAGGGCCTCGTCCACATCTCCGAGCTCTCCAGCAAGCACGTCGAGCTGGCTGAGCAGGTCGTGTCGGTCGGCGAAGAGGTCTTCGTCAAGGTCATCGACATCGACCTCGAGCGTCGTCGCATCTCGCTGTCGCTGAAGCAGGCCAACGAGTCGGTCGACCCCAACGGCACCGAGTTCGACCCGGCCCTGTACGGCATGCTCGCCGAGTACGACGAGAACGGCGAGTACAAGTACCCGGAGGGCTTCGACGCCGAGACCGGTGCGTGGAAGGAAGGCTTCGACGCCCAGCGCGAGGCATGGGAGCAGGAGTACGCTGCAGCCCAGGCTCGCTGGGAGGCGCACAAGGCTCAGGTCGTCAAGGCGGCCGAGGCCGAGGCTGCGGCCGGCGAAGACTTCGGCGGCCAGTCCTTCACCAGCGAGGCTGCCGGCGCCGGCACCCTCGCGGACGACGAGGCACTCGCGGCTCTGCGCGAGAAGCTCTCGGGCGGCAACGCTTAAGCAGCACTCTGAAACGGGTCGTCACCCCGCCTTCGGGCGGGTGTGGCGGCCCGTTTCGCATGTCCGGAACTGCGGATTCCGTTGCGTGACGGAACATTACGACCGCATTCGTAACATTCGATGCCCTCCGACAGCATGAGGGAATGACCGCCCTGCTGCCCGCGTCGCGCAACGCCGACGTCTCGACGACGGCGGGGACCGCGCAGGCCGTGCGTCTCGACGGGATCGACCGCTCCTTCCCGCTGCCGCATGGAAGGCGCGATGTCCTCCGAGGGATCGACCTCGACATCGCGGCCGGCGAGATCGTCGCAGTCGTCGGGCCCTCCGGATGCGGGAAGTCGACGCTGCTGCGCCTCATCGGCGGGCTCGACGTGCCTACGCGCGGCGGCATCCGCCTCGACGGCATCGGCGTCGCCGACGTGGACGAGCGCACCGCGATCGCGTTCCAGGAACCGCGACTGCTGCCGTGGCGCACGATCGCCCAGAACGTGGAGCTCGGCCTGCGGCGCGGCACTCCTCGCCGTGCGGGCCGGGAGCGCGTGCGCGAGCTGCTGCACCTCGTCGGGCTGGATCACGCCGCCGACCAGCGTCCGCGCGAGGTGTCCGGCGGCATGGCGCAGCGCGCGTCCCTCGCCCGGGCGCTCGCCCGCAACCCCGGCGTGCTGCTCCTCGACGAACCCTTCGGCGCCCTCGACGCGCTCACACGCCTGCGCATGCACGACCTGCTCCTGAAGATCCATGCGGCCGAGCCGACCACGGTCCTGCTCGTCACGCACGACGTCGAAGAGGCCCTGTACCTCGCCGACCGGGTCCTGCTGCTGCGCACCCTCGCCGAGGGCGCGGAGACCTCGATCGCCCGCACGATCTCCGTGCCGGGCATCCGCCCCCGAGATCGCGCCGACCGCGGTCTCGCCGACCTGCGCGCCGACCTTCTCGAAGGTCTCGGCGTCGACACCCACCACAGCATCACCGAGGAGACCCGATGAGCACCATCACCCGCCGAATCATCCCCGCGATCGCGATCGCCGGGACGATGATGCTCGTCGCGACCGGATGCGTCGCGGGGGAGAATGCCGGCGCGACCGACACGAAGCCCACCTCCGGCGCGACCGAGTGGTCGTCGGACACGCTCTCGATCGACTTCGCGACGTACAACCCCCTGAGCCTCGTGATCCGCGACCAGGGCATCCTCGAGGACATCCTCGGTGACGACGTCACGGTCGAGTGGGTGCAGTCCGCCGGCTCCAACAAGGCCAACGAGCTCCTCCGCTCCGGTTCGGTCGACGTCGGATCGACCGCGGGATCCGCCGCGCTGCTCGCCCGCGCGAACGGCTCGCCCATCCAGGTGATCGACATCTTCTCGCAGCCCGAGTGGGCGGCCATCGTCGTCGGCCCGGACAGCGACATCACGTCGGTCGAAGACCTCAAGGGTGCGTCGATCGCGGCGACCAAGGGCACGGACCCCTACTTCTTCCTGCTCCAGGCGCTGGAAGAGGGTGGCCTGTCCCTCTCTGACGTGGAGGTGCAGAACCTGCAGCACGCCGACGGCCGCGCCGCGCTCGACGGCGGCTCGGTCGACGCCTGGGCCGGCCTCGACCCGATCATGGCCGCAGCCGAGGTCGAGTCGGGCGACAAGCTCATCTACCGCAACGTGGACTTCAACACGTACGGGTTCCTCAACGCCACCGAGGACTTCGTCACGAACCACCCCGACCTCGCTCAGGCCGTCGTCGACGCCTACGAGCAGGCGCGGGAGTGGGCACTCGCGAACCCCGACGAGACCGCGGCCCTGCTCGCCGAGGTCGCCGGCATCGACCCCGCGGTCGCCACCACGGTGATCCAGGAGCGCTCGAACCTCGACGTCAGCGGCATCCCCGGCGCGGACCAGGTCGCCGTGCTCGAGAAGATCGCCCCGGTGCTCGTCGAATCCGGCGATGTGCTGGGCGGGAAGGACTCGGTCGACAAGGCGCTGTCCTCCATCGTCAACGACACGTTCGCGAAGAAGGCGGTCGGCGGCGAGTGACGATTCCCGACCGGCTGATCGTCCCCGCGGACTCGCGGGACGCGCTCGACTTCGCCCAGGGGAAGTCTCGGAGCACCGGGGCGGTGACCGGTCACGTGTGGGATCGTCCTGCGGTGCGGATCCTCGGCGGACTCCTGCTGCCGGCCGTCATCCTCCTCGTCTGGCAGCTCGTGACGACGTCGGGCCTCGTCGAGCCGTATCGCCTCCCCACACCTGCGTCCGTCTATCAGGCCGGCGTCGAACTGGCCGAGAGCGGGCAGCTCTGGACCCACATCGCGATCTCCGTCCAGCGCGTGCTGCTCGGCTTCGCGATCGGCTCCGTCATCGGGCTCGCGGCAGCGGGGGTCGTGGGGCTGTCCCGCTGGGGCGATGTGCTTCTCAGCCCGACGCTCGCGGCGGTCCGGGCCGTCCCGTCGCTCGCCTGGGTGCCGCTCCTCATCCTCTGGATGCAGATCGGCGAGGAGTCGAAGGTGACGCTCATCGCGATCGGCGCGTTCTTCCCCGTCTACACGACGGTGGCGTCGGCCCTCCGGCACGTCGACCCGCACCTCGTCGAGGCCGGCCGATCGTTCAGCCTGCGCGGCTGGTCCCTGTTCCGCACGGTACAGCTTCCCGCCGTCGTGCCCTCGGTCGTGGCCGGACTCCGCCTCGCGCTCGCGCAGGCCTGGCTGTTCCTCGTCGCGGCGGAGCTCATCGCGTCCTCCATGGGCCTCGGCTTCCTGCTGACCGACTCGCAGAGCACCGGCCGCATCGACCGCATCCTCCTCTCCATCGTGCTGCTCGCACTCCTCGGTACGATCACCAGCGGCATCCTCGCGCTGCTCGAGAAGTACCTGCTGCGCCGGTGGGTGTGAGCATGACCGAGGCACGGCTTCAGGAGTCGCGTGTGTATGCGCCCGCCGCCGGGTTCAGCGACGCGAACGTCACTGCGGAAGCGTATGCACGCGCCGCGGCGGACCCGGTCGCGTTCTGGGAGGAGGCCGCGCGCCGACTGGTGTGGTCGGAGCCGTGGCACACCGCCCACGAATGGGATCCGCCGCTGGGAGATGCGGTCCCCGCGGCGCGCTGGTTCCTCGGCGGGAAGCTCAACGTCGCCGTGAACTGCGTGGATCGCCACGTCGCGGAAGGTCGCGGAGACAAGGTCGCGCTGCACTTCGAAGGTGAGCCGGGCGATCGGCTCTCGGTGACGTACACAGACTTGCAGGAGCGGGTCTCCCGCGCCGCCAACGCACTCGTCGCTCTGGGCATCCGACCGGGGGACAGCGTCGTGATCTACCTCCCGGTCCTCGTCGAGACCGTCGTGATCACGCTCGCCTGCGCGCGGATCGGTGCCGTGCACTCCCTCGTCTTCGGTGGCTTCTCGGCCGAGGCCGTGCGGTTCCGCCTGGAGGACACGGGCGCGAAGCTGCTCGTGACGAGTGACGGCCAATATCGCCGGGGGACCGCCACCGAGGTGAAATCTACGGCCGACGTCGCCGCGGCAGACCTTCCCGACCTCGAGCACGTGCTCGTGCTGCGGCGCACCGGGCAGGATGTGCCGTGGACCGACGGCCGTGACGTCTGGTGGCATGACGTCGTCGACACCGCCTCGCCCGTGCACGAGGCCGAGCCCTTCGACGCCGAGCATCCGCTCTTCGTCATCTACACCTCCGGCACGACCGGGAAGCCGAAGGGCCTCGTCCATACGTCCGGCGGCTACCTGGCGCAGGCGAGCTGGGCGCACTGGGCGCACTTCGACGCGAAACCCGACGACGTGCACTGGTGCACCGCCGATCTCGCCTGGGTCACCGCGCACACCTACGAGATCTACGGACCGCTGTCGAACGGACTGACCCAGGTCATCTACGAGGGCACACCCGACGCCCCGCACCGCGAGAGACACCTCGAGATCATCGAGCGCTATGGAGTGACCGTGTACTACACGGCGCCCACGTTGATCCGCACCTTCATGACCTGGTTCGGTGCCGAGCTGCCATCCGGCCACGACCTCTCCACCCTGCGACTGCTGGGCACCGTCGGCGAGGCGATCAACCCCGAGGCCTGGGTGTGGTTCCGGCGGAACTTCGGTCGCGACGAGCTGCCCGTGATCGACACCTGGTGGCAGTCGGAGACCGGAGCGGCGATGATCGCGCCCCTTCCCGGCGTGACGAGCCTCAAGCCGGGTTCGGCGTCGGTCCCGCTGCCGGGCATCGATGTCGCGGTGGTCGACGAGCACGGCGATGAGGTCGCACCGGGACGATCGGGAACGCTGGTGGTGCGTCGTCCCTGGCCGGGGATGGCGCGCACGGTCTGGGGCGACCCGACGCGTTACCGCGACGCGTACTGGTCCGCCCACGCGGGTCGAGGCGATCACGGCGGCTACTACGTCGCCGGCGACGGAGCCACCCGCGACGCCGACGGGTACATCTGGATCCTGGGACGCCTCGACGACGTCGTGAACGTGTCGGGGCACCGCCTGTCGACGATCGAGATCGAGTCGGCCCTGGTCGCCCACGAGACCGTGGGGGAGGCCGGCTCGGCCGGTGTCTCCGATCCGGTCACCGGGCAGGCGGTCGTGGCCTTCGTCACACCGTCCGGTCGCGCCGAGGTGACCCCTTCCGCGCTGCGGGCGCAGGTGGCGCAGGCGATCGGGCCCGTCGCCAAGCCGAAGCACATCGTGATCGTCCCCGACCTGCCGAAGACGCGGTCCGGCAAGATCATGCGCCGACTCCTGGCACAGTTGTGGGAGGCCGAGCAGGATCGCCGAGCCGGCCGCGAGCCGCAGGCACTCGGCGACACCACATCGCTGCAGAACCCCTGGCCGTCGACGACATCGCCGACGTGCTCGCCGACGCCGAACTGAGGACAGCATGACGGAAGAACACCGCTTCGGATTCCGCACCAGAGCTCTGCACGCCGGAGGAACTCCCGACGCGTCGACCGGCGCGAGGGCGGTGCCGATCTACCAGACCACGTCCTTCGTGTTCGACGATGCCGCGGACGCGGGCAACCTCTTCGCGCTCCAGAAGTACGGCAACATCTACTCCCGGATCGGCAACCCGACGGTCGCCGCCCTGGAGGAGCGACTGGCCTCCTTGGAGGGCGGCATCGGCGCCGTCGCGACCGCCTCGGGCATGAGCGCGGAGTTCATCACGTTCGCCGCGCTCGTCGGCGCCGGAGATCACGTCGTCGCCGCCGCGCAGCTGTACGGCGGCACGGTCACGCAGCTCGACGTCACCCTGCGCCGCTTCGGGGTCGAGACGACGTTCGTCGCATCGACGGACCCGGCCGACTTCGCGGCCGCGATCCGTCCGGAGACGAAGGTGGTCTACGTGGAGATGATCGGCAATCCCTCGGGGGAGATCGCCGACATCGAGGGCCTTGCGGCCGTCGCGCACGATGCGGGAGTCCCGCTCGTCGTGGACGCGACCCTCGCGACCCCGTACCTCGCACGCCCGCTGGAGCACGGCGCGGACATCGTGATCCACTCCGTGACCAAGTTCCTCGGCGGACACGGCACGACCCTCGGCGGCGTGGTGATCGAGAAGGGGACCTTCGACTGGGGCAACGGCAAGTTCCCGCAGATGACCGAGCCCGTCGAGTCCTACGGCGGCATCAAGTGGTGGGACAACTTCGGCGAGTACGGCTTCCTCACCAAGCTCCGCTCCGAGCAGCTGCGCGACATCGGCCCGGCGCTCAGCCCGCAGTCGGCGTTCAACCTGCTCCAGGGCATCGAGACGCTCCCACAGCGCATCGACGCGCACCTCGCGAACGCGCGCGTCGTCGCGGACTGGTTGGAGTCGGATCCGCGTGTCGCCTACGTCACCTGGGCCGGACTCGAGGGGCACCCGCACCACGAGCGCGCGGCGAAGTACCTGCCGCTCGGACCCGGCTCGGTCTTCGCGTTCGGCGTCGCCGCGGAGGACGGCCGGGCCGCGGGGGAGACGCTCATCGAGAACCTGCAGCTCGCCTCGCACCTCGCGAACATCGGCGACGCCCGCACGCTCGTCATCCACCCCGCCTCGACCACCCACCGACAGCTCACCGCGGAACAGCTGGTCGCGGCCGGTGTGCGTGCCGACCTGATCCGCATCTCGGTAGGGCTCGAGGACGCCGAGGACATCATCTGGGACCTCGACCAGGCACTGACGACCGCGACGGGAGCGACCCGATGACTGCGATGACGAACACCGGTGACGCCTGCGCCCTGCCCACGCCGACGGATGCCGCGGCCTGCGCGCTGCCGGGGAGTGCCCCCGTCGTGCCCGGCCGGACCTGGGTGGGACCGACCCAGCAGGAGCGGTTCGCGCTGCTCCGGCGCGCGAAGTCGATCGCGATCGTCGGGGCCTCGAACAACCCCGCGCGCGCGTCGTTCTTCGTCGCCACGTACCTGCTGTCCAGCACGGCCTACGACGTGTACCTGGTGAACCCGCGCGAGACCGAGATCCTCGGACAGCCCGTGTACGCGTCCCTGCAGGACCTGCCGGTCGTGCCCGACATCGTCGACGTGTTCCGTCGTCACGACGATCTTCCCGGCGTGGCGCAGGAGGCCATCGATGTCGGCGCGCAGACGCTGTGGCTGCAGCTCGGGTCGTGGAACGAGGAGGCGGCGGCGACCGCCGAGGCCGCCGGAGTGTCGGTCGTGATGGACCGGTGTATCAAGATCGAGCATGCGCGATTCCACGGTGGACTGCATCTGGCGGGCTTCGACACGGGTGTGATCAGCTCGCGGCGTCAGCTGCTCGCGCGCTGAGCGTCGTCGCCGGGCGGACCATAGACTGGCCACATGCCTCTCATCGCGCTCACCGGCGGCATCGCCTCCGGGAAGTCGACCATCGCCAGGCGTCTCGCGGAACACGGTGCCGTCATCGTGGATGCCGATCAGATCGTGCGCGACGTGCAGGCTCCCGGATCGCCGGTGCTGGAGCGGATCGCGGAGACTTTCGGTCCGTCCGTCATCGCCGCCGACGGAGCGCTCGACCGTCCGGCACTGGGTGCTGAGGTCTTCGGATACCCCGAGCGCCTCGCACAGCTGAACGCGATCGTCCACCCCGCCGTGCGGGAGGAGTCGCAACGACGGTTCGATGCCGCGGCCGCTGCCGACCCGGCCGCCGTGGTGGTCTACGACGTGCCCCTCCTGGTCGAGGCGCGCGTCGACGACCCCTGGGACCTGATCGTGGTCGCTCACGCCCCGGCCGCGGAACGGCTTCGTCGTCTGGTCGAGCTGCGCGGCATGGAAGCCCCCGCCGCGCAGGGCCGGATCGACGCGCAGGTCTCCGACGAACGCCGGCTCGCGATCGCCGACGTCGTGATCGACACCGCGGGCACGCTGGAGCGCACGCTCGAGCAGACGGATGCGCTGTGGGAGCGGATCCGCCGCCCGTGACCTTCTCCGGCCACGCGCCGGGATCGCGCGAGTACCGTCGCCTCATCGTCGGTCTGTTCTTCGCCGGGATCGCCACGTTCGCACAGCTCTATTCCGCACAGGCCGTGCTGCCGCAGATCGCGAGCGACCTCGCCGTCGGACCCGCGACGGCGGCCCTGAGCGTCTCGGCCGCAACGCTCGGGCTGGCGCTCGCGGTGATCCCGTGGTCGATCGTCGCGGACCGCATCGGCCGGGTGCCCGCGATGGCGACGGGGGTGCTCCTCGCGACGCTGTTCGGACTCGCGGCGCCGCTGAGCGGGGAGATCGCGGTGCTGCTCCTGCTCCGTTTCGCGGAGGGCGTGGCGCTGGGAGCCGTACCGGCGGTGGCTCTCGCCTACCTCAGCGAGGAGGTGGCGGCACGGTACGCGGCCACGGCGGCGGGAAGCTACATCGCCGGCACCACCGTCGGCGGCCTGCTCGGGCGCATCGTCTCCGGCATCGTCGGGGAGGTCGGCGGCTGGCGCGTCGGCGTCCTGTCCGTCGCGGTCGTCTGCCTCGCGGCCGCGATCCTCTTCCTGTCGCTCACGCCCCGGGCACGCGGATTCGTCCCCGGACGTCTGCGGGTCGACCGCGGCCCCGGCATCCTCGAGCGGCTCCGCGGACCTCTGCGCTCCCGGGTGCAGTGGGCTCTGTATGCGCAAGGCTTCCTGCTGATGGGCGCGTTCGTCGCGGTCTACAACTACCTGGGGTTCCATCTCTCGGCACCTCCGTTCGCGCTGCCGGCGTGGGTGGTGACGCTGCTCTTCCTGGCGTACCTGGCCGGCACGGTCTCCTCACCATGGGCAGGGACGCTCGCCTCCAGAGTCGGCCGCTTCCCGGTGCTCCTCGCCTCGATCGGCGTGATGGCGATCGGTGCGGTCCTGCTGCTGGTGCCCCTCGCCGCCATCGTGCTGCTGGGGCTCGTTCTCTTCACCGCCGGCTTCTTCGGGGCCCATGCGGTGGCGTCGGGATGGACTCCGGTCGCCGCCGGTGCGGCCAGCAGGGCGCAGGCGTCATCGCTGTACTACTTCGCCTACTATGCGGGCTCGAGCCTGTTCGGGTGGGCGCTCGGACTCGTGTTCGGGGCGGCGAGCTGGAGCTGGTTCGTCGCCGTGATCCTGGCGATGTGCGCAGCGGCCACCCTCGCCGCCGTGTCGGCGCTCCGAGGAGCGCGGAGCGGACTGGTCTGAGCCGTCTCGTCGGGGACGGCGGCTCTCAGCCGGCCCCAGGGTCGGCGGAGAGCACCGTTGATAGGCTGGTCGTGGGCGTGGGGACGCACCAGGGGATGGTCTGCTGGGGGATTGCTTTTCCGCGCGCTGGGGAGTGGAAAATGCAACAGGAGAATCAGGGGATCTCTCGTCGGAGTCTCGTCGCGAGTGCTGCGTGGTCGGTGCCCGTGATCGCAGCGGCGGTGGCCCTGCCGATGGCAGCGGCCAGCGGGAACAACCTCACGAACCGTGAGGCGAACTACTACTGGGCTGCCGAGGCGCAGGGTGGGTTCACGGCGCTGGCGGCTGCGGCCGGCGGGCTGAAAGCCACGTTCAGCACGCAGATCGGCTACCGTTCCACGCCGTGGGTGAGTCCGCCCGCCGGAGCGTCGCTCGTGGTCGTCGTGCAGTTCAGCACGCCGGTCACACTCGATCCCGGCACGCGCCTGGACGCATGGGTGCCGTCGCCCCCGAGCGGGTCGTCGGCGACGACGTTCACGTTCACCCGGACGCCGGCGAGCTTCGGCGACGCGCTGACCTTCAATGTGATCGGATCCGCGCCCGGGGAACTCGAGTCGAGGGCCAGCATGGCCGTGCTCAACGGCGGCTCGACGACCTGGGCCTCGGAGCCCTCGTCCAAGACGGCTGTGCTCGTCGCCTGACGGCCTCGATGTCGGAGGGGCGGCATACGCTGGAGGTATGCAACCCACGCGCAGTGTCCGCCCCTTCGAGGTCATCAGCGAGTACGCGCCGGCCGGCGACCAGCCGAAGGCCATCGCCGAGCTGGCGGCGCGGATCAACGCGGGAGAGACCGACGTCGTGCTGCTCGGTGCGACCGGTACCGGCAAGTCGGCGACCACGGCGTGGCTCGTCGAGCAGGTGCAGCGCCCGACGCTGGTGCTCGCGCACAACAAGACCCTGGCCGCCCAGCTGGCGAACGAGTTCCGCGAGCTGATGCCGAACAACGCCGTCGAGTACTTCGTCTCGTACTACGACTACTACCAGCCCGAGGCCTACGTCCCTCAGACGGACACCTTCATCGAGAAGGACTCCTCGATCAACTCCGAGGTCGAGCGGCTGCGGCACTCCACCACCAACTCGCTGCTGAGCCGTCGTGACGTGGTGGTGGTCTCCACCGTGTCGTGCATCTACGGACTCGGCGCACCGGAGGAGTACCTCCGTGCGATGGTCGCGCTGCAGGTGGGGGAGCGGTACGACCGCGACGCCCTCATCCGCCAGTTCATCGCCATGCAGTACAACCGCAACGATGTCGACTTCTCCCGCGGGAACTTCCGCGTGCGCGGCGACACCATCGAGATCATCCCGGTCTACGAGGAGCACGCCATCCGCATCGAGCTCTTCGGCGACGAGATCGAGGCGCTGTACTCGCTCCACCCGCTCACGGGCGAGGTCATCGAGAAGCTCGACTCGGTGCCGATCTTCCCGGCATCCCACTACGTGGCCGGCACCGACGTCATCCAGCGCTCCATCGGCACGATCGAGGCCGAGCTCGAAGAGCGTCTCGCCGAGTTCGAGCGGCAGGGCAAGCTCCTGGAGGCTCAGCGTCTGCGCATGCGCACGACGTTCGACCTCGAGATGCTGCAGCAGCTGGGCTTCTGCTCCGGCATCGAGAACTACTCGCGCCACATGGACGGACGTGAGCCGGGCGAGCCGCCGCACACCCTGCTCGACTTCTTCCCCGACGACTTCCTGCTCGTGATCGACGAATCGCACGTCACGGTGCCGCAGATCGGCGCGATGTACGAGGGCGACGCGTCGCGCAAGCGGACGCTCGTCGATCACGGGTTCCGCCTGCCGAGCGCGATGGACAACCGTCCGTTGCGCTGGGACGAGTTCAAGAACCGGATCGGGCAGACCGTGTACCTCTCGGCGACCCCCGGCAAGTACGAGATGGGGATCGCCGACGGCATCGTCGAGCAGATCATCCGTCCGACCGGCCTGGTCGACCCGCACATCGTGGTCAAGCCGTCGAAGGGACAGATCGACGACCTGCTCGAGGAGATCCGCCTGCGCGTCGAGCGTGACGAGCGCGTCCTCGTGACCACCCTGACGAAGAAGATGTCGGAGGAGCTCACCGACTTCCTCGGCGAGCACGGGGTCCGCGTGCGCTACCTGCACTCCGACGTCGACACGCTGCGCCGGGTCGAGCTCCTCAGCGAGCTGCGCGCCGGTGTCTACGACGTTCTCGTCGGCATCAACCTGCTCCGAGAGGGCCTCGACCTTCCGGAGGTCTCGCTGGTCGCCATCCTCGACGCGGACAAGGAAGGGTTCCTGCGTTCGGGGACGTCGCTCATCCAGACGATCGGTCGCGCAGCCCGAAACGTGTCCGGTGAAGTGCACATGTACGCCGACAACATGACCGACTCCATGAAGAAGGCGATCGACGAGACGGACCGTCGCCGGGAGAAGCAGGTCGCGTACAACAAGGAGCACGGGATCGACCCGCAGCCGCTGCGCAAGCGCATCGCGGACATCACCGAGGTGCTGGCACGAGAGGGCGCCGACACCGCGGACCTGATGTCGAGTCGTGGTCGCGCATCGGGGAAGGGCAAGTCGCCGACCCCGAACCTGCGTCGCACCGGTATCGCCGCGGAGGGCGCGCAGCAGCTCGAGGCGACGATCCAGGATCTGACGGATCAGATGCTCGCCGCCGCGAGCGAGCTGAAGTTCGAGCTCGCCGGGCGCCTGCGTGACGAGGTGCAGGACCTCAAGAAGGAGCTCCGCGCGATGGAACGCGCAGGGCACGCGTAAGCGAGGCGCCGATGGATGCCGCAGGGAACGAGCTCGCGGATCGGATCCGGGCGCTCCTGAGCGCCGACGACGAGATCGAAGAGCGACGCATGTTCGGCACGCGCGCGTTCCTCGACGACGGGCGCATCCTCCTCGGAGCCCGCTCCGGTGGCGTCCTCCTGGTGCGCGTGGACGACGAGAGCGGCGCGGCGCTGCTGACCCGCCCGGGGGTGGCGCGCGCCGTGATGGGGTCCCGCACGATGAGCTCGGGGTGGCTGGATGTCGTGCCCGCGGTCATCGAAGACGACATCGAGCTCATGTTCTGGCTCGACGTCGCGCGGGAGTCGACCGGGGCGGCTGTCGAGACCCCGGGACAGGACGACCGCTAGCGGCCGGGGTCAGGGGCAGTGCACCAGGGTCTTCGGCCCGGAACGATCGATCTCGTGCTGCGTCATGGGGGCGCCGCACAGCGGGCAGGCGCGCTCGGCACGTTCGGAGGCGCTGGGCGGCGGGGTCTTCTCGTAGGGACCCACCGAGGCCGGACCGGCGAAGCGGATCAGGTTCGTGTTCACCCAGGCGTAGAGGCCTCCTGCCTCGCGGATGCGGGTGCGGAGGGGTGGGCGGTCGGAGTCCTGTGCCATGTTCATTAGTGTACTAACTATTAGCGCAGATGTATAGTCTCCCGTGTGACGGCAACCGATGACCTGCTCAAGCTGGAGAACCAGCTCTGCTTCGCCCTGGTGACCGCGGCACGCAACGTCGTCGCGCTCTATCGCCCGATCCTCGAGCCGCTCGGCCTCACCCACCCGCAGTACCTCGTAATGCTGGCCCTCTGGGAGCGCGCGCCCCGCACGCTGAACGACCTCGCCGTCGATCTCGCCCTGGAGCCGGCCACGGCATCACCCCTCGTGAAGCGACTGGAAGTCGAAGGGCTCGTGGCTCGACAGCGGAGCAGTGAGGACGAGCGGCGCCTGGAGATCACGCTGACCGAGGCAGGGGCAGCACTCCGCGAGCGTGCCGTCGACGTCCCGCACCAGGTCATGTCGGCGGTCGGCATGGGCATCGACGAGATCGCCGCCCTCCGCGACGGTCTCGGTCCGTTCGCCGGAAGACGCCCCGACCTCGGCTGAACCGTCGCTGCGTCGTCCTCCCGCCGCGTCGCTCACGCGGTCGCGTGGAAGACAGCCCCTATGGTGGAGGCATGTCGCGCTCCGAGACCTCGGCCCCGGAGGGGGAGCGTGCGGCGAGAACGCGGCCCCGGCGGCTGCTGCTGCCGCTGATCGCGATCACGGGGCTGTTCGCGACGATCATGCTCGCCGCTGCCGCGCAGGGACTCCCGCAGTTCGGCGACTGGGCGTTCGAGCTCCCGGCCGTACCGATCGACGAGCTGCCGACGCAGACTCCCGGAGAGACCGCGCCGCCGCTCGAACCCCCCGACGATTCCCCGCTGCTCGCGATCATCGGCATCATCCTCATCGCCATCGTCGCGGCGTCCGTGCTCACGCTGGTGTACTTCGGTCTGCGGATGCTGATCAGGTACCTCCTGGAGCGCTGGCGCGATCGTCCGCTCGCCCGGCGGGACGCGGCGCAGATCGACGCCGTGGCCGTCGCCGGCGCGCCCGTCGAGGTCGAGCCGGACGAGGCGACGATCCGACGCGGCATCGCCGCGGCGCTGCAGACGATCGACGAGAGGCCCGTTCCGGGTGACAGCATCGTCGCGGCATGGGTGGGACTGGAGGAGTCCGCCGCGGATGCCGGGGCCGGGCGTGGCGTCAACGAGACCCCGAGCGAGTTCACCGTGCGGATCATCGGGCGGCGTGCCGGGATCGCCGCGGAGGTCGTCGCGCTGCTGGCCCTCTACGAGCGGGTCCGGTTCGGCGGTCATGTCGCCGATGAGGACGACCGGGCGACTGCCTCCGACTGCCTCCGAGGTATCGAGGCGGGGTGGCGATGAAGGCGCGGATCCTGATCGTGGGGCTCGGTGCTGCTGTCGCCGCCGTGCTCGTCGTCCTGCTCGGGCAGCTCGGGTTCCCGGCACCGTTCGTGGTCGCCTGGATCATCGTCGTCCTCGCGATCATCCTCGCGTTCCGCCAGGACTTCACGGAGATCGGCGCGGACTGGCCGCCCGAGAAACCGAGCGACGACGCACGGAGCTCCGACGTGTCGCGGATGGCCTGGGCGATCAACGCCCGCACGGGGGTCGCCGGTCACGTGGTCGTGCGCCGCGTGCAGGGGCTGCTCCGGCGGAGACTGGCCCACAGCGGTCTCGACCTCGACGATCCCGCGCAGCACACGCGCATCGACGCGCTTCTCGGGGAGGGCGTACGTGACTCCCTGCACCGCCGCGAGGTGCACCGCACCGACATCGAGCGCGTGCTCGATGCGATCGACCGAATCCCGAACGACCCGGAGGACAACGGATGAGCACGCAGGAGACCACACAGATCGCCGACATCGGGCACCGGGTGCTCGAGAGCGTCCGCAGCGCGGTCGTCGGGATGGATGAGCCTCTCACGATCGCCCTCGCGGCGATCCTCGCCGGCGGTCATGTGCTCTTCGAGGACGTGCCCGGGCTGGGCAAGACGCTTGCGGCGCGGAGTCTCGCATCGGCCCTCGGGCTCGATTTCCGGCGGCTGCAGTGCACGCCCGACATGCTCCCCGGCGACGTCACCGGCTCGTACGTGTACGCACCGGCGGATGGCGACTTCGTGTTCCGCCCCGGACCGATCTTCACCGGGCTGCTGCTCGCCGACGAGGTGAACCGGACGACGCCCAAGACGCAGTCCGCGATGCTCGAGGCGATGGCCGAGGGGCAGGTGACCGTCGAGGGCAACAGATTCCCGCTGCCGCGCCCGTTCCACGTCGTGGCGACGTCCAACCCGATCGAGTACGAGGGGACGTACGCGCTCCCGGAGGCGCAGCTCGACCGGTTCATGGTGCGGCTCGCGGTCGGCTACCCCGTGTCGGAGGACGAGACGCAGATCATCCTCGACCGCGTGGCGCGGCAGAGCCCCGACGTCTCGGTCGCCCCCGTCGTCGATGGCGAGGGACTCCTCGAGATCCAGGCGGCCGTCGAACGGATCCACGTCGACCCCGATGTCGCGCGATACTGCGTCGAACTCGCACGGGCCACACGCGTCGCGCCGCACGTCGCCGTCGGCGCCTCCCCGCGAGGGTCGCAGGCGCTGGTGCTGCTGGGGCGCGCCCTCGCGGCGCTCGAGGGCAGGGACTACGTGCGTCCGGACGACATCAAGCGGATCGCGGAACCGGTGCTCGCACACCGTCTCACCCTCACCCCGCAGGCCTGGGCGCAGGGAGTGGATCCGCGCTCCGTGGTCGCCTCCGTGGTGGCGAGCACTCCGGTGCCGCCGACGGTGGCCGCGCGGTGACCGACCCGGTCCGCGTCATCGCCCGCGCTCCGGTGCGGTGGAGTCGAACGCCCGTGATCGCGATCGGGTTCGCCGGTGCGGCCGTCATCGCGGCGGTGGGACTCGCGCTCTCGCGGCCCGATGTGATCGGCATCGGCCTGCCCCTCGCGCTGGCGACGGCGTGGATGCTGATGCGGCGCCCCGACGACAGCGACCTGGCGATCGAGTTGCGTGCGCGTCCCGGTGGGGCGGACGGTGCGGACGAGGTCGTCGCGGCGGCGGATGTGGCCCTCGACGCGGATTGGGTGCAGGTCGCGGTCGATCTGGAGGAACGGCGTGCCGGACTCGCCGATGTCCGACCGGGACCATCCGTCTTCACCTCGCGCACCCGCCTCCAGCATTCCGGTCCGGTGGAACTTCTCGGCGTGACCGTCCGCGGGGTGGCCCTGGACGGGGCATGGGTGTCGGAGCCGGGTCCGCGCGTCGCACTGGGATGGAACACCCCGCCTCGCGCGCCCCGGATCGCGCAGCTGCCGGTCGCCCCGCGCCTCACGGGCCTGCACGGCGCACACGAGGGCGCACGTCCCGGTCAGGGCGGCGACTTCCGCGACATCCATCCGTTCGCCCCCGGAGACGAGCTGCGCCGGGTCGACTGGCGGGCGACGGCCCGTGCGGCCCGTCGCCCCGGTGAGCTGCTGGTTCGTCGCACCAACGCGCTCAGCGACTCCTCGGTGGTGATCGCGATCGACACGGTGGAGGACGTCGGCACCGTGGTCGCGGCCTGGGGGACGGGCGATCCCGACCGCTCCGGGACGACCTCGCTCGATCTGGCCCGCGAGGCGGCGCTCTCCATCGCCACCACGGCGATCGGCGTCGGGGACCGCGTGGCGTATCACGCGCTGTCGCCGGGAGGCCGCAGCATCCCCGCCGGCGGAGGCCCCCGCCATCTCGCCCGCGTGCGCGACGTCATCGCCGCGACGGGGCAGAGTGCGGACGACTCCCGGTATCGGCGCTCTCCCGTCGTGTCGTCGGGATCCATCGTCTTCGTGCTCTCCACCTTCGTCGACGGCGTCGCGGCGCGCCTCGCGACCCAGTGGCGGGCCGCAGGTCACGCGGTGGTCGCCGTCGACGTGCTGCCCGTCCCGGACACGACCCGGCTGGGCCGGGAGCAGCACATCGCGCTGCGCACGCTGCTCGCGGAGCGCTCCGTCGTCCTGTCGGAGCTCCGGCATGCGGGCGTGGAGGTCGTGGCGTGGGCCGATCCCGACGTCGACGTCGCGATGCGCCTCGTCGCACTGCGACAGCAGCGGATGCGGGCGGTGCGCCGATGACCCGCGGCATCCGTTCGTTCCGTGTGCCGGGCGTCATCCCCGGCATCGTCCCGCGACTTCTGATCGTCGCCGTCGTCTGGGCCGGTGCCCTCGCGCTGGTCCCGTTCGCCCTGTGGCAGTGGGCCGCCGTGATCGCCGCCCTCGTGTCCGTCGCGGTCCCGCGGTCTCTCACGGCCTGGTTGGCGGCCGCGTGCCTGGTGTTCGGCGTGATCCTGAGCGAGCCGGCTCCCGAGCGGACGGCGCTCGCGGTGCTGCTCATCCCCGCCATCCATCTGCTCGCGTCCCTGTGCCTCGTCGTCCCGATCTCCTCTCGGTTCGCCCTCGCCGTGCTGCTGCCGACGCTCGCGCGCTTCGCGGTGGTGCAGCTGCTGGCGCAGCCGGTGGTCTTCGGGATGTGGCTGCTCCTGCCCGGCGCGGTGGATCGCGGTCTCGCGTGGATCGCTCCGTTGGCGGCGGCCGTGCTCCTGGCGGGGGTGCTGCTCGCGCTGAGGGCTGTGAAGACGGCGGACGAGCCGCGGGGCGGGCGCGTGCCGTCGGCCCGTTCGTCGGATGCAGGTGCTCGCCGCGGAGCCGATGTCCGTGGCCCCTCGTAGACTTGTTCGGTGCCCATCGTCCCCGTTGCTTCCCCAGGAAAACTCAGTGTCCGCGGTGCCCGCGTCCACAATCTCAAGAACGTCGACATCGACATCCCCCGCGACTCTCTCGTCGTGTTCACCGGTCTGTCCGGATCGGGGAAGTCCAGCCTCGCGTTCGACACGATCTTCGCCGAGGGGCAGCGTCGTTACGTCGAATCGCTGAGCGCGTACGCGCGCCAGTTCCTCGGTCAGGTCGACCGACCCGACGTCGACTTCATCGAGGGGCTGAGCCCCGCGGTCTCGATCGACCAGAAGTCCACGAACCGCAACCCGCGATCGACCGTCGGCACGATCACCGAGATCTACGACTACATGCGCCTGCTGTGGGCGCGCATCGGCATCCCGCACTGCCCGGAGTGCGGTGAGCGCATCCAGCGCCAGACCGTGCAGCAGATCGCCGATCAGCTGATGGAGCTCCCCGAGCGCACGCGCTACCAGGTGGTGGCGCCGATCGTGTCGCAGAAGAAGGGCGAGTTCGTCGACCTGTTCCGCGAGCTCGGTGCGAAGGGCTACTCGCGTGCGATCGTCGACGGCGAGCTGATCCAGCTCGCCGAGCCGCCCACGCTGAAGAAGAGCTACAAGCACGACATCGCCGTGGTGGTCGATCGACTCGTGGCCTCGGATGACATCCTCGGGCGGGTCACCGATTCCGTGGAGACCGCTCTGGGCCTGGCCGGTGGCGTGGTGCAGATCAACTACGTCGACGGCGAGGGCGACGACGCGTGGCAGACGTTCTCCGAGAAGCTGGCCTGCCCGAACGGACATGCGCTCACGCTCACCGAGATCGAGCCACGCACCTTCTCGTTCAACGCGCCGTTCGGTGCATGCCCCGCCTGCTCCGGCCTCGGCACGCGCATGTCCGTCGACGTCGATCTGATGCTCGGCGACGAAGACCTCTCCATCCGCGAGGGCGTCATCATCCCGTGGACCACCCAGGGCAAGGGGCTGTTCCAGTACTACGAGCGCCTCCTCGAGGGGCTCTCCCGCGACCTGGACTTCTCGCTGGACACGCCGTGGCGCAAGCTGCACTCCGACGTGCAGGACGCGGTGCTGCGCGGCGAGAACTACAAGGTCACCGTCAAGTGGAAGAACCGCTACGGGCGCGAGATGCGCTACGCCTCCGGTTTCGAGGGCGTGGTCCCGTACATCGAGCGGCAGTACCTGCAGGCCGAGTCGGACAACCAGCGCAGCCGCTGGGGCGAGTACCTCCGCGAGGTGCCGTGCCCCGTTTGCGACGGCAACCGCCTCAAGCCGGAGGTGCTCGCGGTGCAGGTGCACGGCCACTCGATCGCCGAGGTGTCGCACCTCAGCCTGGCCGACGCCCGGGCCTTCATGGAGACCCTCACGCTCACCGACCGCGAGGCGAAGATCGCCGCTCAGGTGCTGCGCGAGATCCGCCTGCGCCTCGACTTCCTGCTGCAGGTCGGCCTCTCGTACCTGAACCTCAGCCGCTCGGCGGGATCCCTGTCCGGTGGTGAGGCTCAGCGCATCCGCCTGGCCACGCAGATCGGCTCGGGTCTCACCGGTGTCCTCTATGTGCTCGACGAACCGTCGATCGGTCTGCACCAGCGCGACAACCGCCGCCTGATCGAGACGCTGCTCACGCTGCGCGACCTCGGCAACACGCTCATCGTGGTGGAGCACGACGAGGAGACGATCGAGGCGGCCGACTGGGTCGTCGACATCGGACCCGGTGCCGGCGTCAACGGCGGCGAGGTCGTGCACTCGGGGCCGTACTCGGCTCTGCTCGACGACAGCGCCTCGATGACGGGGGAGTACCTGTCCGGCCGCCGCGAGATCCCGATGCCGAAGAAGCGCCGGAAGATCGACAAGAAGCGCATGCTGAGCGTCGTCGGCGCACGGGCGAACAACCTGCGAAACGTCACAGCCGACTTCCCGCTGGGAGTGCTCACCGCGGTCACCGGCGTCAGCGGGTCCGGGAAGTCGTCGCTCGTGAACGACATCCTGTACCAGGTGCTGGCGTCGCGACTGAACGGAGCGCGCACGGTCCCGGGCAAGCACACGCGAGTGACGGGACTCGACAACCTCGACAAGGTCGTGCACGTGGACCAGGCGCCGATCGGCCGCACGCCGCGGTCGAACCCGGCGACGTACACGGGCGTCTTCGACCGCATCCGCACGCTGTTCAGCGAGACGCCCGAGGCGAAGGTCCGCGGCTATCAGCCCGGCCGGTTCAGCTTCAACGTCAAGGGCGGCCGCTGCGAGGCGTGCTCCGGTGACGGCACGATCAAGATCGAGATGAACTTCCTCCCCGACGTGTACGTCGACTGCGAGGTGTGCCACGGCAAGCGGTACAACCGCGACACGCTTGCGGTGCACTACAAGGGCAAGAACATCGCCGAGGTGCTCGAGATGCCGATCGAGGAGGCCGCCGACTTCTTCGAGCCCATCCAGGCGATCCACCGCTACATGAAGACGCTCGTCGACGTGGGACTCGGCTACGTGCGGCTCGGTCAGTCGGCGACGACGCTCTCCGGCGGTGAGGCGCAGCGCGTCAAGCTCGCCACCGAGCTCCAGCGCCGCAGCAACGGACGCAGCATCTACGTGCTCGACGAGCCGACGACCGGTCTGCACTTCGAAGACGTCCGCAAGCTCCTCGAGGTCTTGAACGGTCTGGTCGACAAGGGCAACACGGTCATCGTCATCGAGCACAACCTCGACGTGATCAAGTCGGCCGACTGGGTGATCGACCTCGGTCCCGAGGGCGGCTCCGGTGGTGGCCAGATCATCGCCACGGGCACCCCGGAGCACATCGCACGGGTCGAGGAGAGTCACACCGGGCTGTTCCTCTCCGAGATCCTGGGTGAGGGGCGCTCCGCGCGGAAGGCCAGCTGATGGCCGACGTGCTGCCGTACAAGCCGCGGGCGGGGGAGATCCCCACCGACCCCGGCGTGTACCGGTTCCGTGACGCCGCGGGCCGGGTGCTCTACGTGGGCAAGGCGAAGAACCTCCGGCAGCGACTGTCGAACTACTTCGCCCCCCTCCGGACCCTGCACGAGCGCACGCGGCGCATGGTGACGACGGCGGCCTCCGTCGAGTGGACGGTGGTGCCGACCGACGTCGACTCGCTGCAGCTCGAGTACATGTGGATCAAGGAGTTCGATCCGCCCTTCAACGTCCGCTACAAGGACGACAAGTCGTACCCGTTCATGGCGGTGACGCTCGCGGACGAGGCCCCGCGCGTGATCGTCACCCGCAACCGCAAGATCGCCGGTGCGCGGTACTTCGGCCCGTTCCCGAAGGTGTGGGCGGTGCACGAGACGATCGACCTGATGATCAAGGCGTTCCCGATCCGCACCTGCAGCGACGCCAGCTACCGCCGCGCCATGCAGACCGGCCGTCCGTGCTTCCCCGGACAGATCGGCAAGTGCGGGGGCCCGTGCTCGATGACGGTGAGCATCGAGGAGCACCGCGCCATGGTCGACGACTTCGTCGCGTTCATGGCCGGCGGCGACGAGCGGTTCACACGCGAGCTCACCAAGCGGATGCTGGCCGCCTCCGCGGCGATGGACTACGAGGCGGCGGCGAAGTACCGCGACAAGCTGTCCGCGATCGAGGCCGTGCTCGGCAAGAGCGCGCTCGTGCTCGCGGCGGACGAGGACGCCGACCTCTTCGGCATCGCGGAGGACGAGCTGGCAGCCGCCGTCCAGCACTTCGTGATCCGCGGGGGCAGGGTGCGGGGTGTGCGCGCCCTGACCATCGAGAAGGAGATCGACATCTCCAGCGGCGAGCTCGTCGAGCAGGTGCTGCAGC
Source organism: Microbacterium sp. GW821-FHT01D02 (assembly GCF_059422585.1). Taxonomy (NCBI): domain Bacteria; kingdom Bacillati; phylum Actinomycetota; class Actinomycetes; order Micrococcales; family Microbacteriaceae; genus Microbacterium; species Microbacterium sp. GW821-FHT01D02. Next base: position 134,431 of record NZ_JBWKXB010000003.1, read on the forward strand.
AGGCGTACGGAGAGGCGCAGGACGTCCCGCGCCGCATCCTGGTCCCGACCCTGCCGGACGATGCCGCGGAGCTCGAGGTGTGGCTGCGGGAGCGTCGGGGCAAGAAGGTCGAGATCGCCGTCGCGCAGCGCGGCCAGCGCGCCGACCTGATGCGCACGGCGACGTTGAACGCGCAGCAGGCGCTGATCCGGCACAAGACCCGCCGCACGACCGACTACGTCGCGCGGACGCAGGCCCTCACCGACCTGCAGGAGGCCCTCGGGATGGACGAGGCACCCCTGCGCATCGAGTGCTTCGACATCTCCCACCTCGGCGGCACGAACGTCGTCGCCTCGATGGTGGTGTTCGAGGACGGACTCCCGCGCAAGGACCAGTACCGCTCGTTCAACATCGCCGAGACGACGGACGACACGGATTCGATGTACCAGGTGCTGCGGCGTCGACTCGCGTACCTCGACCGTCCCGAGGAGCCGGAGGTCATCGATCCGACGACCGAGGAGATCGTCGCGGAAGACCTCGGCGAGGCGACCGTGCGACGCAAGCCCCGCTTCGCGTATCCGCCGCAGCTGCTCCTCGTCGACGGCGGCAAGCCCCAGGTGGAGGCCGCGGCCCGCGCCCTGCGCGATGCCGGTCACCCCGAGATCGCCGTCTGCGGCATCGCCAAGAGACTGGAGGAGATCTGGCTCCCCGGAGACGACTTCCCGGTGATCCTCCCGCGGACGAGTGAGGCCCTCTATCTGCTGCAGCGACTGCGCGACGAGGCGCACCGTTTCGCCATCACCCATCAGCGCAAGCGGCGCCGCAACGACATCACGTCCGTGCTCGCCGAGGTCCCCGGTCTCGGGGCCTCGCGGATCAAGGTGCTGCTCAAGCACTTCGGCTCGGTCACCGCGCTCCGGGCGGCCGAGCCCGGCCAGATCGAAGAAGTCCAGGGAATCGGTCCCGTCCTGGCCCAGAACATCCACAGCCACCTGTCCACTCGCTAGGCTGGAAGCCGAGGGGGAGAGGGAGCACTGAGCAATGGCTGACGAGGAAAAGGGCGAATTCCTCATCGTCACGGGCATGTCCGGCGCGGGCCGGACCACTGTGGCGAACGCACTGGAGGATCTCGGCTGGTACGTCGTCGACAACCTGCCGCCCCAGATCCTCCGACCGCTGCTGGAACTGACCGACATGGGCGGCAAGGCGCTGCCCAAGGTCGCCGCCGTGGTCGATGTCCGTGGTCGCAATCTGTTCGACGACTTCCCGGGGGTGGCGCGTGCGCTGCGCTCGCGCGGTTCGGTCCGTGTGCTGTTCCTCGATGCCTCGGATGACGTCCTGGTGCGTCGTTTCGAATCCGTGCGCCGCCCGCACCCGCTGCAGGGCGACGGCACGCTCCTCGACGGCATCAGGATCGAGCGGACCAGACTCGCCCCGATCCGCGAGGCCGCCGACCTCGTGATCGACACCTCGACGCTCAACATCCACCAGCTCGCGACGCAGGTGTCGGACATCTTCTCCGAGGAGGGGGAGGCCCGGCACCGGGTCACGTTGCTCAGCTTCGGGTTCAAGTACGGCCTGCCGACCGACGTCGACATCGTCGCCGACATGCGGTTCCTGCCGAACCCGTTCTGGAACGAGGAGCTGCGTGGTCTGACCGGTCAGGACGAGACGGTCCGGGAGTACGTGCTCTCCCGCGAGGGGGCGATGGAGTTCCTCGACGCGTACTCCGCGGCGCTCGTGCCCGTGCTCGAGGGGTATCAGCGCGAGAACAAGAGTCACTCGACGATCGCGATCGGCTGCACGGGCGGAAAGCACCGCTCGGTGGCGATGTCGGAGGAGCTGGCGCGCCGGCTCGCCGCCGTCCCCGGTGTCGCCGTGAACGTCCGTCACCGGGACCTCGGCCGAGAATAGCGAGCCGCCCGGCCGAGTAAGCTGGACGTTTGCGTCGCGATCCGGCGCGTGAACGTGAAGGAGTGTCGTGGCACTAACCACCGACGTCAAGGCCGAGCTGGTCAGCATCCGCAATGCACCCCCGACGGTGCGAGTCGCGGAAGTGACCGCGATCCTCCGGTTCGCCGGCGGTCTGCATTCGATCGCCGGTCGCGTGGCCGTGGAGGCCGAGGTGGACGCCGAGACTCTCGCGCGCCGCGTCGCGCGGGACCTCGCCGAGATCTACGGCGTGCGACCCGAGATCGCACAGGTCCAGTCGAGCACCGCGAACGACGGCGCCCGCTGGGCCGTCCGGGTGATCGCCCAGGGGGAGACCCTGGCGCGTCAGACCGGACTGCTGGACCAGCGCCGCCGACCTGTGCGCGGGCTGCCGAACCGCCTCACCACGGGTTCCCGTGCGGAGGTCGCCGGACTCTGGCGCGGCGCGTTCCTCGCCGCGGGCACCCTGAGCGAGCCCGGCCGTTCCGCCATGCTCGAGGTCGTCTGCCCGTCGTCGGAGGCCGCGATGGCTCTCGTCGGTGCCGCACACCGGCTCGGCGTCGCAGCCAAGGCACGCGAGGTGCGCGGGATGCCGCGCGTCGTCGTCCGCGAGGGCGAGGCGATCCGCACGATCCTCAACGAGATGGGCGCGCAGAAGACCGCCATCGCGTGGGAGGAGCTCCGTCAGCGCCGAGAGGTCCGCGCCGGCGTCAACCGCCTGGTGAACTTCGATGACGCGAACCTCCGCCGCTCCGCGCAGGCCGCCGTCGCCGCCTGCGCGCGTGTCGAGCGTGCGCTCGAGATCCTGGCCGACGAGGTGCCCGACCACCTGAAGGTCGCCGGTGAGCTCCGCCTCGCCCACCGCGACGCCAGCCTCGACGAGCTCGGCCACCACGCCGACCCGCCGCTGACGAAGGATGCGGTCGCCGGACGGATCCGCCGCCTCCTGGCGATGGCAGACAAGCGCGCGCAGCAGGATGGCATCCCGGGCACCGAGGCCGCCGTTCCCGTCGGGCTCGACGTCTGAGAGATTCCTGCATGAGTGTCTTCGGCTGGCGCGATGCGGAATTCGGTGAGGCGACGGTCGAGACGCCGTTCGCGGAGACGATCCGCGATGCGATCACGGTGCTCGGCGTCGCTCCCACGATCCTCGAGGGGCCCTTCGTCCGCTGGTACGACGGTGCGCGGCAGGTCTCCGTCCGCCCCTCGATCAGCGGCGGCGCGCAGATCCTCGTCGCGCACACAGATGCAGCCGTCGACGAGGAGTATCGCGACTTCGAGTCGCTGCCCGACTCGGCTCTTCCCTACCGGTGGCGCGCGGATGACATCGCCCTGCTCCCCGACGGCAGCTATCTGCCGGGGGAGCGGTTCGTCGACGATTTCGAGGCTCTGGCTCCCGTCCTGACCCGCACGCTCGTCACGCTGTGCGAGGCGACGGCCGCGCTGGGAGACGGTCGTTCCGAGGCGCAGCTGCACGTCTGGTACGCCGATCCGGCCCATGAAGCCCTCGTCAGGGCCGAACGCTGGGCGGCGCGTCGCAAGACCTCGCTGACCATCGCGTTCAAGGCGGGAGCGGGAAACATCCATGTGATGCCGGTGGGCGGAAAGGCGCTCGCAGAGCGGATCTCGTTCCCCGCCACCGCCCCGAACGCGTCGACCGCGGCGGATGCCTTCCTGGAGCAGATCGTGGCCACGGGGGCACCGAATCCGACGGCACTCCGACAGGACTCCCTGATGTACATCGAACGTCGCAGGCTCGCGCTCAGTCCGTTCGCTCTCGGAATCCCGCACATGGGGCTGAACGCCTGATCCGAACCGGATGCCCCGATGCGTCATACGGCGGAAGGTTCCGGGCCGTACCCGCGTTGTCGTCAGTAGGATGAAGAACGTCCGCTCTACGCCGCACATCGGCGGCGCGGAGGATCGGCAAGCGCCGCGGCGCGGCGCGGATTGGATGAAAGCGATATGGCGACCTACACGCTCCCCGACCTTCCCTACGACTTCGCAGCCCTCGAGCCGCACATCAGCGGCAAGATCATGGAGCTGCACCACGACAAGCACCACGCGACCTACGTCGCGGGCGCGAACACGGCGCTCGAGCAGCTCGCCGAGGCCCGCGAGAGCGGAAACCTCGCGAACGTCAACAAGCTCGAGAAGGACCTCGCCTTCAACCTGGGCGGCCACGTCAACCACTCGATCTTCTGGACGAACCTGTCGCCGAACGGCGGAGGCCAGCCGGAGGGCGAGCTGAAGGCCGCGATCGACGAGTACTTCGGCTCGTTCGAGAAGTTCCAGGCGCACTTCACCGCCGCGGCGACCGGCATCCAGGGCTCCGGCTGGGCCGTCCTCAGCTGGGACTCGATCGGCTCGCGCCTGATCATCCAGCAGCTGTTCGACCAGCAGTCGAACACCGCACAGGGCACGATCCCGCTCTTCCAGCTGGACATGTGGGAGCACGCGTTCTACCTCGACTACCTCAACGTCAAGGCCGACTACGTCAAGGCCGCGTGGAACATCGCGAACTGGGAGAACGTCGCCCAGCGCCTCGAGGTCGCCCGCAAGCAGACGAACGGCCTGCTGGTACTGTCGTAATCGGGTCGCGTCCCGACGGGCCACGGCTCGTCGGGACGCCCTCTCAGCCAAAAAACCCCGCGCTTCACTCATGCTGGAAAGCTGCGTGCGGCGCACGAGAAACAGGGAGACCTGAGTGTCTGTCAAGATCGGTATCAACGGCTTCGGCCGCATCGGACGCAACTACTTCCGCGCGGCTCTCGCGCAGGGAGCGGACCTTGAGATCGTCGCGGTCAACGACCTCACCGACAACAAGACCCTGGCGCACCTGCTGAAGTACGACTCGGTCGGCGGCGTCCTCGACGCCGAGATCAGCTACGACGACGACAGCATCACCGTCAACGGCAAGGCGATCAAGGCTTTCGCGGAGCGCGACCCCGCCAACCTCCCGTGGGGTGAGCTGGGTGTCGACATCGTCATCGAGTCGACCGGCTTCTTCACCAAGGCCGAGCTCGCCAAGAAGCACATCGAGGCCGGCGCGAAGAAGGTCCTCATCTCGGCACCGGGCACCGGCGTCGACGGCACGTTCGTCATGGGCGTGAACGAGGACACGTACAACCCGGAGACGGACCACATCATCTCCAACGCCTCGTGCACCACCAACTGCCTCGCGCCGCTGGCACAGGTCTTCAACGACGCGTTCGGCATCGACCGCGGCTTCATGATGACCGCTCACGCCTACACCGCGGACCAGAACCTGCAGGACGGCCCGCACAGCGACCTCCGTCGTGCGCGTGCCGCGGCGATCAACATCACCCCGGCCTCGACCGGTGCCGCCAAGGCCATCGGCGAGGTGCTCCCGGAGCTCCAGGGCAAGCTCAGCGGCTCGTCCTACCGCGTCCCGGTCCCCACCGGCTCGATCGTCGACCTGACCCTCATCACCGACCGCGAGAACCTGACGGTCGACGAGGTCAACGAGGCGTACAAGAAGGCTGCAGCCGACGGCCGTCTGGCGGGATACCTCCAGTACAACGAGGACCCGATCGTCTCCAGCGACATCGTGCACAACCCGCACTCCTCGATCTTCGACTCGACGCTGACCAACGTCAGCGGCAACCTGATCAAGGTCTCCAGCTGGTACGACAACGAGTGGGGCTACTCCAACCGTCTCGTCGACCTGACCGAGTACGTGGCCGAGCGCCTCTAAGCTCAGGAACATGACTCTGCGCACCCTGGACACTCTGGGGTCGCTCGAGGGCAAGCGCGTCATCGTCCGTTGTGATCTCAATGTCCCCCTCCGGGACGGGATCATCACGGACGATGGCCGTGTCCGCGCCTCGTTGCCGACCCTCAACGCACTGATCAACGCGGGCGCCCGCGTCGTGGTGTGCTCTCACCTCGGGCGGCCGGAAGGCGCGCCCGACCCGCAGTACAGCCTGGAGCCGGTGGCTCAGCGCCTGTCCGAGCTGCTTGGTGCCCCTGTCGCGTTCGCGCGCGACACGGTCGGCGAGTCGGCGCAGGACGCTGTGGCGTCGCTCGAGGACGGCGGGGTCGTCGTCATCGAGAACCTGCGCTTCAACCCGGGCGAGACCTCGAAGGACCCGGGGGAGCGTGCGGCGTTCGCCGCCGAGCTCGCGAACCTCGGCGATGTGCTCGTCTCCGACGGCTTCGGCGTCGTGCACCGCAAGCAGGCGAGCGTCTACGAGCTCGCGGAGCTGCTCCCGTCGGCCGCGGGTCTGCTGATCGCGGCCGAGCTCGACGTGCTCGACCGTCTGACCGAGAACCCCGAGCGCCCGTACGCGGTCGTCCTCGGAGGCTCGAAGGTCAGCGACAAGCTCGGCGTGATCTCGCACCTGCTGCCGCGGGTCGACAAGATCCTCGTCGGCGGCGGCATGCTCTTCACCTTCCTCAAGGCGCAGGGCCACGCCGTGGCCTCGAGCCTGCTGGAGGAGGACCAGCTCGAGACCGTCCGCGGCTACATCGCGGAGGCGGCAGAGCGCGGCGTGGAGCTCGTGCTCCCCACCGACGTGGTCGTCGCCGCATCGTTCTCGGCGGATGCCGCCCATGAGGTGGCCGCTGCCGATGCGATCGAGGCCACCGCGTTCGGAGCCTCCGGCATCGGTCTCGACATCGGGCCGGAGACGGCGGCGACCTTCGCCGAGGTCATCCGCGACTCGAAGACCGTGTTCTGGAACGGCCCCATGGGCGTGTTCGAGTTCCCGGCGTTCGCGGCGGGGACCAAGACCGTGGCGCAGTCGCTCACCGAGGTCGACGGACTCAGCGTCGTGGGTGGTGGCGACTCCGCCGCCGCCGTGCGTCAGCTGGGCTTCTCCGACGACCAGTTCGGTCACATCTCGACCGGCGGCGGCGCGAGCCTCGAATTCCTCGAGGGCAAGAAACTACCTGGGCTGGAGGTCCTCGGATGGGCGTGAACTCCCGTACCCCGCTGATCGCGGGAAACTGGAAGATGAATCTCGACCACCTGCAGGCGGTCGCGTTCGTGCAGAAGCTGCACTGGACGTTGAAGGACGCGAAGCACGAGGACGGCTCGGTCGAGGTGGCGGTCTTCCCGCCGTTCACCGACATCCGCAGCGTGCAGACGCTCATCGACGCGGACAAGATCCCGTTCGCGCTCGGTGCGCAGGATGTCTCGGCGCACGATTCGGGCGCGTACACGGGTGAGGTCTCGGGAGCGTTCCTCGCGAAGCTCGACGCGAAGTACGTCATCATCGGCCACTCGGAGCGTCGTGAGTACCACGCCGAGGGCGACGACGTCGTGGCGGCGAAGGTCAAGGCCTCGCTGAAGCACGGGCTCGTCCCGGTGATCTGCGTCGGCGAGACCGCGGAGGACCTGGAGAAGTTCGGCGCCAGCGCCGTTCCCTCCGGTCAGCTCGAGGCGGCGCTCCAGGGCGTCTCGCCGAAGGCCGACATCGTCGTGGCGTACGAGCCCGTGTGGGCCATCGGCTCCGGCCAGGCGGCGACGCCGCAGCAGGCGCAGGACGTCTGCGCGGCGCTGCGGGCGGTCATCGCGAAGGTCCTCGGCGACGAGGCGGCCGCGCGCACGCGCATCCTCTACGGCGGCTCGGTGAAGTCCGGCAACATCGCCAGCTTCATGCGCGAGCCCGATGTCGACGGCGCTCTGGTCGGCGGGGCGAGCCTCGTCGTGGACGAGTTCGCCGCGATCATCCGCTTCGAGAAGCACGTCGGCGTGTGAGTGCAGCGGGGCTCCGGCCCCGCTGCACCGTATACTTGACCGTTACGGGGGCGCTCCGGCCCCAGCGAAAGGCTCTTTCTCGTGGCAATTCTCGAGTTCGTCCTGCAGGTCGTGCTGGGCATCACCAGCGTTCTGCTGACCCTCCTCATCCTCCTGCACAAAGGTCGCGGTGGCGGTCTGTCCGACATGTTCGGCGGCGGCATGACCTCCGCGGTCGGCTCTTCCGGGCTCGCGGAGCGGAACCTGAACCGCTTCACCGTCGTCCTGGCTCTGACGTGGTTCATCTCCATCGTCGCGCTGGGCCTCATCACGAAATTCGAGGTCATCTGATGGCTACCGGTGGAAACGCGATCCGCGGCACCCGCGTGGGCTCCGGCCCCATGGGCGAGCAGGACCACGGCTATCACGCCGACCGCATCGCGGTGTCGTACTGGGACGGCCTCGGCAACGAGACCGTCCGATACTTCGCCGCCGGTCTTCCCGAAGAGGAGATCCCGGAGACGATCGACCACCCGCAGTCGGGTCTTCCGGCCGGTCGCGACAAGGAGAACCCTCCTGCGCTCGCGAAGGCGGAGCCGTACAAGACGCACCTCGCCTACGTGAAGGAGCGTCGTACCGACGAGGAAGCCGTGCAGCTTCTGGACGACGCGCTCACGCAGCTGCGCGAGCGCCGGGGGCAGTGACCTCGGTCTGACATCGAAGAAGCCGCCGCGAGTGATCGCGGCGGCTTCTTCCGTCTCCGGGCGGGGGCTCAGCGACAGCCGGCGGCCGCGTCGATGTAGTTCTGCGGGGGATAGCCGTAGGCCCAGACGCCGTTGGCGTCATCGGTGTATCCCATGCTGATGGCCCACGCCGTCGCCCACTTCTCGATGCTGTCCTGCGTCGAGGAGTCGTACATGTCCTGGCACTTGACGCTGATGGCATGGCCCACCTCGTGAGCGACGAGGGCCTTGCTCCGCTCGGCCGGCCACTGCTCCGCGACGGAGTTCGAGAGCTCGATGGTCGCCCTGCCCGGATCGTCCCACCACCAGGTGGTGTATCCGCCCATGCTGCCGTCGTAGCCGGCGCCGTTCACCACCGGGGCCCAGTCGAAGTCGAGGAGCACCCCCGGCGCGAGGGAGCGGGCGAAGGCCTCGATCTCGAGTCGGGCACTCCGCAGCGGCCCGGCCTTCTCCGCCATCTCCTCGGACTCGGTCGCGACCACCTGCGCGGCGGCCTCCTGCAGGGCGACGTACACCGCGGCGGAGCCGTCGTCCACGGTCGTCGCCGCGATCGCCTCCGCTGCGGCCGCGCGCAACGCCACCACGGCTTCGTTGCGCGCGGAGAGATGCGCCGCCTCGAAGGCGGGGGCCGCGTCGCCCGCGGCAGTGATGACCCGCGCGCCGCTCTCGGTGATCGCCTCTCGTGCGGAGGTGACGTCTGCGGATGTGGCCGACAGCTGTTCCGCGAGGTCGTCCACGTCGTCGCGGCGCTGATCGAGTTCCGCGGTGGCACCGAACAGTTCCCAGAACCACCCGGGCTTCGTTCCGACGGCGGGGATGCCGACTGCGAGGATCTCGTCCGCCTCCGTGATCGCGGCGGTGCCCTCCTCTGTGGCGGCGGCGAGAGCGGCCTCGACGTCGGCCGCGACCGCGATCGGCCGGTTCTCTCCCGTGAGGATCCGGGTGCCGGCGTCGGTGGTGGTCTGCAGGTACGCCGTGGCTGCGCGGGCCGCCGAGTGCGCTTCATCCGCCGCGTGTGCGGATGCCGTGTAGTGCGATGCCGCGCTGTCGTATCCGAGGTTCGCGAAGAGTTGCGTGACGCAGAGTGCTGCGACCACCGCGGCGCCGCCTCCCAGCCCGATAAGGAGCCCCCGGGGCATCCGTCGCCGCTGTCTCGCAGGGGCGAGGGGGCCGTTCGAGAAACGCGCCGGCAGCTCGTGTCCGCTGGCCGGAAGTGTGGGGGGATGCACGTCGGTGCCCGGCGGGGGAGGGGCGGTCACGTCGTACTCATTCGAAGGGGCCTTCCGGTCGGAGAGCTGCGTCCGTGCTGTCAGCGTAGGGGAGAAGCGCTCCGTGGGCACGCAGAAGGCCCCCACCGTTTCGGTGAGGGCCTTCGTGATCGGAGGGGCTGACGGGAATCGAACCCGCATCATTAGTTTGGAAGACTAAGGCTTTACCACTAAGCTACAGCCCCGGATTCCGAGGAGACCTCGGTTCCGGTCGGAGTGGGAACTCCGGCGTGATCGATCATACCGGACAGTCGGGCGTGCTCTCGTCCGTTAGACTCGGTGGGGCTGAATCTGCGTGCGGATTCCCCGGGGCGTAGCTCAGCTTGGTAGAGCGCCCGCTTTGGGAGCGGGAGGTCGCAGGTTCAACTCCTGTCGCCCCGACACGGCCCCCACGGACCTTACAGCCGCGATACCGCGCGGAAATCACGAGGAGAACACACCAGCATGGCGAACAGCACCGTCGAGAAGCTGACCCCGACCCGGGTCAAGCTCAGCATCACGGTCACCCCGGAAGACCTCAAGCCCAGCATCGCTCACGCGTACGAGCACATCGCTCAGGACGTGCAGATCCCCGGCTTCCGCAAGGGCAAGGTCCCGGCTCCCATCATCGATCAGCGCATCGGCCGCGGAGCGGTCATCGAGCACGCGGTCAACGAGGGCCTGGACAAGTTCTTCCGCGACGCGACCGTCGAGCACAAGCTGCGCGTCGTCGGCCGTCCGGCCGCCGACATCACCCAGTGGCCGAACGAGAAGGACTTCTCGGGCGACCTGCTCGTCGACATCGAGGTGGACGTCCGCCCCGACATCGAGCTGCCCTCCTACGACGGCATCACCGTGACCGTCGACGCCGTCGAGGCCGATGAGGCGGCGCTCGACGCCGAGCTCGACAACATGCGCGCCCGCTTCGGCACGCTGGTCCCGGTCGACCGTCCGGCCGCCAAGGGCGACTTCGTCGAGCTCGACCTCGTCGCCACGATCGACGGTGCCGAGATCGACCGCGCGGAGGGCGTCTCCTACGAGATCGGCTCCGGCGAGCTGCTCGAGGGCATCGACGACGCGATCGAGTCGCTCACCGCGGGTGAGGACACCACGTTCCGCTCCGCACTCGTCGGCGGCGACCACGCCGGTTCCGAGGCCGAGGTCTCCGTGACCGTCAAGGCCGTCAAGGAGCGCGAGCTGCCCGAGGCCGACGACGACTTCGCGCAGATCGCGAGCGAGTTCGACACGATCGCCGAGCTCCGCGAGAGCCTGGCCGAGCGCGTCGCGCAGCAGGGCGTCTTCACGCAGGGCTCCGCCGCGCGCGACAAGCTCGTCGAGACGCTGCTCGAGCAGATCGAGATCCCCGTCCCGCCGCAGCTCATCGAGGACGAGGTGCACAACCACCTCGAGGGCGAGGGCCGTCTCGAGGACGACGTGCACCGCGCCGAGGTCACCGAGGCGAGCGAGAAGCAGTTCCGCACGCAGGTGCTGCTCGACACGATCGCCGAGCAGGCCGACGTGCAGGTCTCGCAGGAGGAGCTCAGCCAGTACCTCATCCAGTCCGCTGCTCAGTACGGCATGGCTCCGCAGGAGTTCGTCGAGGCGCTGCAGTCCTCGAACCAGCTCCCCGCGCTCGTCGGCGAGGTCGCCCGCAACAAGGCCCTCGCGATCGCGCTCGGCAAGGTGAAGGTCGTCGACAGCAACGGCAAGGCCGTCGACCTGTCCGACTTCATCGTCACCGACGACGAGGCCGAGTCCGCCGAGGCCGAGGCCGAGGAGAAGCCGGCCAAGAAGGCTCCCGCCAAGAAGCCTGCTGCCAAGAAGGCTCCTGCCAAGAAGGCCGACGAGGCTGACGACGCCGAGAAGCCGGCCGCCGAGAAGCCGGCTGCCAAGAAGCCCGCCGCCAAGAAGGCTCCGGCCAAGAAGGCGGCCGACAAGGCCGAGTGATCGGACACGATCCAGTGAAGAGGGCGGATGCGGAAGCATCCGCCCTCTTTTCCATCCAGGGGAGGGGTGACGATGAAGACGTGGGATGAGCGCATCGACGAGGTGTGGGACGACGCGACCGGCGAAGAGGTCGGAGACGACACGATCGCGCGTATCGACGCCCTCGCCGCAGAGCGCGGACCGGACGACGCCCGCGCGGAATTCGAGCGTGCGGGTGCCCGCGACTCCGCCGGCCGTCCGGCGGAGGCCGTGGAGCTCTATCGACGGGCACTGGCGCTGGGACTCGATGAGGAGCATCGCCCGCAGTGCGTGATCCAGATGGCGAGCTCGCTGCGGAACCTCGGGGAGTACGACGAGGCCCTCGCCGTGATCCGCGCCGAGGAGGAGCTCTCGGCAGACGGTCCGTATCGGGACGCGGTCGCCACGGTCCACGCGCTCATCCTCGCGAGCGCGGGGCGGCCCGCGCAGGGTCTCTCCGTGGCGCTGCTGGCGCTCGTGCCGCACCTCCCGCGCTACCACCGGTCGATGACGGCGTACGCACTCGAGATCGCGGACGCCGACACCTGATATGCCGACGGCGAACACGGCCTGGGCGCTGCGTTGTCGCCGGTAGATTCGAATCACTGAAACACGGAATCAGGAGCTGACATGGCTGCAGAACCCCTCCTCGCAACGAGCGTCTTCGACAGGTTGCTGAAGGACCGCATCATCTGGCTTGGTTCGGAGGTGCGCGACGAGAACGCGAACGAGATCTGCGCGAAGATCCTTCTTCTCGCCGCAGAGGACTCCGAGCGAGACATCTACCTCTACGTGAATTCGCCCGGTGGCTCCATCACCGCCGGCATGGCGATCTACGACACGATGCAGTTCGTGCCGAACGACATCGTCACGGTCGGCATCGGCATGGCCGCCTCGATGGGACAGCTGCTGCTGACCGCCGGCACCAAGGGCAAGCGCTACATCACGCCCAACGCCCGCGTGCTGCTGCACCAGCCGCACGGTGGCTTCGGCGGAACGTCGAGCGACATCCAGACCCAGGCGCAGCTCATCATGTCGATGAAGAACCGCCTCGCCGAGATCACCGCGGCACAGACCGGCAAGTCGGTCGAGCAGATCAACGCCGACGGTGACCGCGACCGCTGGTTCACCGCCGAGGAAGCCCTCGAGTACGGCTTCGTCGACCACATCCGCGAATCGGCCTCCGACGTCATCGGCGGCGGCGGAACCGACCAGGACACCGAGTAACGGAAAGCGAAAGGACGCTCATGTACACACCCACCTTCCGCGCTGCCGGTGACCTGCCCTCCAGCCGTTACGTGCTCCCGCAGTTCGAGGAGCGCACGGCCTACGGCTTCAAGCGTCAGGACCCGTACAACAAGCTGTTCGAAGACCGCGTGATCTTCCTCGGTGTGCAGGTCGACGACGCGTCGGCCGACGACGTGATGGCGCAGCTCCTCGTCCTGGAGAGCCAGGACTCCGAGCGCGACATCACGATGTACATCAACTCGCCCGGTGGCTCGTTCACCGCGATGACGGCGATCTACGACACGATGCAGTACGTCGCGCCGCAGATCCAGACCGTGGTGCTCGGTCAGGCGGCCTCCGCCGCAGCCGTGCTGCTCGCGGCCGGTGCGCCGGGCAAGCGCCTCGCGCTCCCGAACGCCCGAGTGCTCATCCACCAGCCCGCCATGGGCGAGGCGGGGCACGGTCAGGCATCCGACATCGAGATCCAGGCGGCGGAGATCCTCCGCATGCGCACCTGGCTCGAGGAGACCCTGGCCGGTCACACCAAGCGCACCCCGGAGCAGGTGAACCGCGACATCGATCGCGACAACATCCTCTCCGCGGCGCAGGCGCTGGAGTACGGCATCGTCGACCAGGTGCTCACCACGCGCAAGCGCGTCTGACCCGATCGATCCCGGAAGGACGTCCGTCATCACGACGGGCGTCCTTTCGTCGTCTCCGGCGGATGTGCAGCGCCCCGATCGGCGTATGCTCATATGAGCAATCTGACGCGCGAACGCTGTATTCGTCCTACCATGGACGAGGAAGGAGGCTGCCGTGGAAGAAGATCTGCTCATGGTCCGTGTCGCCGAGCTGTACTACGACGAGGACAAGACCCAGGACGAGATCGGCGGACTCCTCAAGATCTCCCGCTGGAAGGTCGGGCGCCTGCTCACCCAGGCCCGCGAACGCGGCATCGTGCGCATCGAGATCGTGCACCCGCGTGCGCGCCGGCTCGGCCTCGAGCGGCTGCTCGTCGATCGGTTCGGACTGACCGATGCCGTCGTGGTGCCGGCTCCCGAAGGCGATGACGGCACCCTCGAACGCGTGGCGCAGGCCGCCGCCGACTTCCTGACCGCGATGCGCCCGGTCCCTCGGACACTCGGCGTCAGCTGGGGGCGCACGCTGCGCGCGGTCGCCGAGGCGCTCCCGGACGGATGGGCGAACGGCGTGACGGTCGTGCAGCTCAACGGGGGAGTCAGCCTGAACCGTCGCTCCGGCGGCGCTGCGGGACTCGCCGTGACGATCGCTCAGCGCGCCTCCGGTCAGGTCTCGCTGCTGCCGAGCCCCGCGATCCTCGAACGCGTCGAGACCAAGCAGGCCATCGAGTCGGACCGCACCGTGGCGGCCGTCCTGGAAGAGGCCGCGGAGGCGCAGGCGTTCCTGTTCACCGCCGGGCCCTGCGACGCGTCTTCCGCGCATGTCGAGAACGGCTACCTCACGGCGGAGGAGGTCGAGGAGCTGGCGCGGCGGGGTGCCGTCGGCGACGTGCTCGGCCGCTACGTCGACGCCGAGGGCAACATCGTCGATTCGCAGCTCGACGCCCGCACGGTCGGCGTCTCGCTCGACCGGCTGCGCGGAGCCACCCGCGCGATCTTCGTCACGGCGGGACCCGCCAAGCACGACATCGCGCGCACTGTCGTGACCAGCGGCCTGTGCGGCGTTCTGGTGACCGATGAGACCACAGCACGAGCATTGTTGGAGGAACAGTGACGACCAAAGAACTGAGCCGCAGGACGGCGGTGGATGTCCTCGGCGGAGAGCCGGACGACGCCACGCTCCGTCGCTTCCTGCACGGACTCCCCGGCGTGGACGCGGTCGGCCTGGAGCAGCGCGCTGCCGGGCTCGGAACCCGTTCGATCAAGACCACGTCGAAGGCATGGGCACTCGACACGATCATCAAGCTGATCGACCTCACGACGCTCGAGGGTGCGGACACCCCCGGCAAGGTGCGCTCGCTCGTCGCCAAGGCGAAGAACCCCGACGCCGCCGATCCCTCGACCCCTCGGGTCGCCGCGGTCTGCGTCTACGGCGACATGGTCGGCGACGCCGTCACGGCCCTCGGCGGCCTGCACGGCGACCCTGACGACGGGCTGATCTCCGTCGCCGCCGTGGCCACGGCGTTCCCCAGCGGACGCGCGTCGCTCGCGATCAAGCTCGCCGACACCGCCGAGGCGGTCGCCGCCGGTGCGGACGAGATCGACATGGTCATCGACCGCGGGGCGTTCCTCTCCGGCCGCTACGGCCTCGTCTACGACCAGATCGCCCAGGTCAAGGAGGCCTGCCGTCGTGAGGACGGCTCGTACGCCTCGCTCAAGGTGATCCTGGAGACGGGAGAGCTGAACACTTACGACAACATCAAGCGCGCCTCGTGGCTCGGCATCCTGGCCGGAGGGGACTTCATCAAGACCTCGACCGGAAAGGTGCAGCCCGCCGCGACGCTTCCGACGACGCTGCTCATGCTGGAGACCGTGCGCGACTGGCACCGCGGCACCGGCGAGCGCATCGGCGTGAAGCCGGCCGGTGGCATCCGCTCCTCGAAGGACGCGGTGAAGTACCTGGTCACGGTCGCCGAGACCGTGGGCGAGGAATGGCTGCAGCCGCACCTCTTCCGCTTCGGCGCCTCCAGCCTTCTCAACGACGTGCTCCTGCAGCGTCAGAAGCTCAGCTCCGGCCACTACTCGGGCCCCGACTACGTCACGATCGACTGACGGGAAGACGAACATGTCATTTCTGGAATACGCTCCCGCACCGGAGTCCACCGCGATCCTGAACCTCAAGGACAGCTACGGCCTGTTCATCGACGGCGAGTTCGTCGACGGCTCCGGCACCCCGTTCACCACGATCTCGCCGGCCACCGAGAAGCACATCGCCGAGATCGCCTCGGCCAGCGATGAGGATATCGACCGTGCGGTCGCCGCCGCGCGTCGCGCCTACGAGAAGACCTGGTCGAGGATGAGCGGCCGCGACCGCGGGAAGTACCTCTTCCGCATCGCCCGTCTCGTGCAGGAGCGGGCTCGTGAGCTCGCCGTCGCCGAGAGCCTCGACAACGGCAAGCCGATCAAGGAGAGCCGCGACGTCGACGTGCCACTCGTCGCCTCCTGGTTCTTCTACTACGCCGGCTGGGCCGACAAGCTCGATCACGCCGGGCTCGGCGCCAACCCCCGCGCGCTCGGCGTCGCGGGACAGATCATCCCGTGGAACTTCCCGCTGCTGATGCTCGCGTGGAAGATCGCGCCCGCTCTCGCCGCCGGCAACACCGTCGTGCTCAAGCCCGCCGAGACCACCCCGCTGACGGCGCTCATCTTCGCGGAGATCCTGCAGCAGGCCGACCTTCCGGCCGGTGTCGTGAACATCGTGACCGGAGCCGGTGCGACCGGGTCGACGCTCGTCCGTCACCCGGACGTCGACAAGGTGGCCTTCACCGGTTCGACCGGGGTGGGCCGCGACATCGCCCGCGCCGTCGCCGGCACGAAGAAGAAGCTGACGCTGGAGCTGGGCGGCAAGGCCGCGAACATCGTGTTCGACGACGCCCCCATCGACCAGGCGGTCGAAGGCATCGTGAACGGGATCTTCTTCAACCAGGGTCACGTCTGCTGTGCCGGAAGCCGTCTGCTGGTGCAGGAGTCGATCCACGACGAGGTCGTCGACCGGCTCAAGACGCGTCTGTCGACCCTGCGTCTCGGTGACCCGCTCGACAAGAACACCGACATCGGTGCGATCAACTCCGCCGCACAGCTCGCCCGCATCCGCGAGCTCAGCGACATCGGCGAGGCCGAGGGCGCCGAGCGCTGGACCGCCGACTGCGCGATCCCGGAGCAGGGCTTCTGGTTCGCTCCGACGATCTTCACCGGCGTCGAGGCGTCGCACCGCATCGCGCGGGACGAGGTCTTCGGCCCGGTGCTCTCGGTGCTCACCTTCCGCACGCCCGCCGAGGCGATCGCGAAGGCGAACAACACGCCCTACGGTCTGTCGGCCGGCATCTGGTCGGACAAGGGATCGCGCATCCTCGCCGTGGCCGATCGCCTGCGCGCCGGAGTGATCTGGGCCAACACCTTCAACCGCTTCGACCCGTCGAGCCCGTTCGGCGGCTACAAGGAGTCCGGATTCGGCCGCGAGGGCGGCCGCCAGGGGCTCACCGCCTACCTCCAGGGAGCCGCATCATGAGCAAGCGACTGACCGTCCCCAAGACGTACAAGCTGGCGATCGGCGGGGCTTTCCCGCGGAGCGAGTCCGGCCGGACGTACGAGGTGCTCACCGCCAAGGGCGCCTTCCTCGCGAACGCCGCGAAGGGCTCCCGCAAGGACGCCCGTGACGCCGTGGTGGCCGCGCGCGCCGCCGTCAAGGGCTGGTCCGGTGCGACCGCCTACAACCGCGGTCAGGTGCTCTACCGTGTCGCCGAGGTGCTCGAGGGTCGCCGTGCCCAGTTCATCGACGAGATCTCGGCCCAGGAGGGCGTGTCGTCCTCCGCGGCGGCCGCGCAGGTGGACGAGGCCATCGACCTCTGGGTCTGGTACGCCGGATGGTGCGACAAGTACGCGCAGGTCGCGGGCAACGCGAACCCGGTGTCGGGCCCGTACTTCAACATCTCCGTGCCCGAGCCGACCGGTGTCGTGGCGATCGTCGCGCCGCAGGACTCGGCGCTGCTCGGCCTGGTCTCGGTCGTCGCTCCCGCCCTGGTCGCGGGGAACACGGTGGTCGTCGTCGCGAGCGAGCGGCACCCGCTGTCGGCGATCAGCCTCGCCGAGGTCCTGGCCACGAGCGATGTCCCCGGCGGCGTCGTCAACGTGCTCACCGGTTCCCCGGCGGAGATCGCCCCATGGCTCGCCTCGCATCAGGACGTCAACGCGCTCGACCTGGCCGGCGCAGGCGACCTCGAGTGGGTCGACATGCAGATCGCCGCCGCGGAGACGCTCACGCGCGTGCTCACGCCGGGCGAGGTCGTCGCCTCGCCGGAGCGGATCGGCGCCTTCACCGAGGTGAAGACCGTCTGGCACACCAAGAGCATGGTCTGACGACCGTCGGAACGAGAGAGGCCCTGCCGCGCATCGCGCTGCGGGGCCTTTACTCTCGAACTGCCGTTGCGCGAGCGACGCTGTGGTTTCATGGCGGCATGACGATGACGCCGCGTCGGAATCCCTCCGCGCTCCTTCCGCTCGTGCTCGCCGGGGCGTTCGTGCTCGCCGGGGCGTTCATGCTCGGGGGATGTGCCGTGGTGCCGACCGACACCGGCGGTGCAGGGTCTCCGGCCACCTCCGTGCCCACCCCGACCATGGCGTGTCCCGAGAACGACGAGGCCGTGCTTCCCCCGGAATGCGCGCCGTACGACCCCGATCACGCCATGGCGCAGAACGACCGATATCGGGAGCGCATGGAGCTCTCGGACGACGCCGCGGCCGCCGCCGCACAGCCGGTTTCCGACCTGCGTGGGCACCTGGAGACGCTGCGGACGGAGGGGGAGATCTCGATCCGTGCGGTCGAGGCGGCGCTGGGGGAGGTCGGCCTCCTGGACGCCGTGGTCCGCGGCGATGAGCGGGCCGTGGAGTTCGCCGCCACTGCGCCGGAGGGCGGCTGCGTGTTCGGGGAGGTGCGTCCCGACTCGGTCAGCGTCGAGGCGGGCGGCTACATCATGGACGGGGGCTGTCTGCCGGCGCAGTGAGTCCGGATCCGACCGCCGGGGGCGCGAGCTCGCCGCTGTGCCGAACGCAGTCCGCGCCAATGCGGCCCTGTGTCCCATGCACCGGTTAGGCTCGAAGAACGATCTCTGATCCCCCATAGGAGGACGCGCATGGCCCGCATCGGTGAAAGCGCTGACCTGTTCAAATGCTCTTTCTGCGGAAAGAGTCAGAAGCAGGTCCAGCAGCTCATCGCCGGACCCGGCGTGTACATCTGCGACGAGTGCGTCGAGCTGTGCAACGAGATCATCGAGGAGCGGATGGCGGAGTCCTCCGCCGACGGTGTCGCCGAGTTCGAGCTGCCCAAGCCGCGGGAGATCTTCTCGTTCCTCGAGGAGTACGTGGTCGGCCAGGAGCCCGCCAAGCGGGCGCTCTCGGTCGCCGTCTACAACCACTACAAGCGCGTGCGCGCGCACGGAACGCTCCAGACCGCGGAGCAGCGGGCCGAAGAGGTCGAGATCGCGAAGAGCAACATCCTGCTCATCGGTCCGACCGGCTGTGGCAAGACCTATCTCGCGCAGACGCTCGCCAAGCGTCTGAACGTGCCGTTCGCCGTCGCCGATGCCACCGCGCTCACCGAGGCGGGCTACGTCGGAGAAGACGTCGAGAACATCCTCCTCAAGCTCATCCAGGCCGCGGACTACGACGTCAAGCGCGCCGAGCAGGGCATCATCTACATCGACGAGGTCGACAAGATCGCCCGCAAGGCCGAGAACCCGTCGATCACGCGCGACGTGTCGGGCGAGGGCGTGCAGCAGGCGCTGCTGAAGATCATCGAGGGCACGGTCGCCTCGGTGCCGCCGCAGGGCGGACGCAAGCACCCGCACCAGGAGTTCCTGCAGATCGACACCTCGAACGTGCTGTTCATCGTGGCCGGGGCCTTCGCCGGCCTGGAGGACATCGTGTCGGCACGCGTCGGCAAGCACGGCATCGGCTTCGGCGCCCCGCTGCACGACAAGGGCAAGGACCTCGATCTCTTCAGCGAGGTGCTGCCGGAGGACCTGCACAAGTTCGGCCTGATCCCCGAGTTCATCGGGCGTCTGCCCGTCGTGACCTCGGTCTCGCCGCTCGACCAGGCCGCACTCATCGACATCCTCACCGGACCGCGCAACGCGCTGGTGAAGCAGTATCAGCGCATGTTCGAGATCGACGGCGTGCAGCTGGAGTTCGAAGAGGACGCGCTGCGATCGGTCGCCGACCTCGCCGTCGAGCGCAAGACGGGCGCCCGTGGCCTCCGGGCCATCCTGGAAGACGTCCTCGGGCCGATCATGTTCGAGATCCCGTCCGCCGAAGACGTCGCCAAGGTGATCGTCACACGTGCGGCCGTCGACGAGGGCGCACCGCCCACCATCGTGATGGAGCGCAAGCGCAAGAGCGCGTGAGCGTCGCGCCGATCGCCGCCGGTCCCGTCCTCACGCCAGGGGCATGAGGAGGTCGGTGCGCAGTTCGGCGGGAGTCGTGCTCGGGTCGGAGACGTACACCTCGATCCAGACGCCGCCGGGACGCAGTCCCTCCGCGCCGGCGCGCTCGACGAGTCCGCCCCAGCCGGAGCCGAGCTCCTCGTAGGAGCCGAACAGCGTCGTCGCGACAGCCGGTCCCGCCGGCAGAGCCGACGCGACGATCACGGTGCCGGTCGCCGTGGGGATCGGGTTCTCCGGCGGGGACTGCACCGGGAAGCCGAGCTCGAGGTCGAAGACGTCCATCGGGTCGCCGTGGTACACCGCGAGCGCGGGGCCGGTCGGGACCAGCGCGCCGCCCGCGAAGTGCAGAGCGATCGCCGCATAGCCCGCGTCGAAGGCGTCCTGGATGTCGGCGAGGCGGATGCCCTGGTGACGGATGACCGCGAGGGGCACGGCCTCGAGGTCGAGGCGGTCGACGGGGCCGAACGGAGCGTCGGGGAATGCGTTCATGCGCTCAGGTTCTCACGCGGAGCGGGTCTCGTCCATCGGCGGTTCGCTCGGCGTTTCGCTCGGCGGTCGAGGTCAGGCCGCAGGAGCCAGTTCCGCGATGAGCAGGGTGTCGTGTCCGTCGCTCCACTCCTCGTGCCGCCGCACGACGAAGCCGAGCGCCGCGAAGGTCGCGGTCAGCACCGCGGCGCCCGCGTAGGGTTCGTGGTCTCGGGGATACGGGCGCTCAGGCGACGGGGGGTGCGCGGCGTGAGCGGTCGAGGTGGTCGACACGAAGCTGGCGGTCACGAGGCGGCTACCCGCGCGCAGGAGTCGGTGCCACTCGGCGGCGGCACGCTCCACGTCGGGGATGATGTGGAGCGCCGTCACACAGGTGATCAGATCGACGGATCCGTCGGGAAGCGGGACCCTGCTCGCGTCGGCCACGAGCCACTCCGCGGTGGGGAGCTCCGCCTGCGCGACCGCCAGCATCCCCGGCGAGATGTCCGCGCCGATCAGGTGCAGGTCCGGCGCGCGCTCGGCGAGCGCCCGCAGCACGAGCCCGGTCCCGGTGGCGACGTCGAGCACGTCGTCGAGGCCCTCCGTCTCGATGAAGGCCGCCACCGCCGCAGCGAGGTCCCGATGCATCGTGCTCTCGTCGTAGGTGGCGGCCCGCTCATCGAACGCCTCGCTGATGGCCGTCAGCGCATCGTCCATGGGGAGCGTCAGGATTCGAGTCCGCGCCGCTTGAGCAGCGGCTCGATCTCGGCGTCGCGTCCGCGGAAGTCGCGGTAGGCCTCCAGGGGATCCTTCGACCCGCCCACGCCGAGGAGACGATCGCGGAACCGATCGCCGTTCTCGCGCGTGAGTCCGCCGTTCTCGCGGAACCAGTCGACCGTGTCCGCGTCGAGCACCTCGCTCCAGATGTAGGAGTAGTAGCCGGCGCTGTAGCCGCCCGAGAAGACGTGCGCGAAGTACGTCGAGGAGTAGCGCGTGGGGACGGCCGGGTCGTCCAGCCCGATGTCGGCGAGCGCGGCCGCCTCGAACGCGGCGACGTCGTCGACCGTCGCATCCGTGGAGAGTCGGTGCCAGGCCTGGTCGAGCCACGCGGCGGCCAGGTATTCGCTGGTCGCATGGCCCTGGTCGAAGGTCTCCGTGGCGCGCAGGCGCTCGACGACGGCCGGATCGAGCGGCTCGCCGGTCTCGTGGTGGCGGGCGTAGTCGTCGAGGACCTCGGGCCACAGGATCCACATCTCGTTCACCTGGCTCGGGAACTCCACGAAGTCCCGGAAGACGTTGGTCCCGGCGAAGTGCGGGTACGTCACGGTGGCGAACAGCCCGTGCAGCGCGTGCCCGAACTCGTGGAACAGGGTCGTGACCTCGTCGAGCGTCAGCAGCGTCGGCTCTCCGTCGCCGGGGAGCGGCACGTTCAGGTTGTTGACGACGACGGGTGCCGTGCCGCGCAGGCGCGACTGGCTCACGATGGGGTTCATCCACGCACCACCGCGCTTGGAGTCGCGGGTGTACAGATCCAGGATGTAGAGCCCGACCGGGGATCCGTCGGCGTTGCGCACCTCGAACACGCGAGCGCCCGGGTGGTACGCCACGAGGTCTTCCCGCTCGGAGAAGGTGACGCCGTACAGGCGCGTCGCCGCGGAGAACACGCCGTCCTGCAGGACCCGTTCCGCCTCGAACCAGGGCCGCAGCGCGCTGGAGTCGATGTCGTATCGGGCGGTGCGGACGCGCTCGGTGTAGTACGCCCAGTCGTGGGCCTCGACCGCGAACGGCTCCGCCTCGGTCTCGTCGACGATCTTCTGGAGCGCGGCCCGCTCGGCGCGGGCGTTGCGGGCGGCGGGGGCCGCGAGCCGGCGCAGCATCTGCTCCACGGCGTCGGGGTTCCCTGCGGTCTCGTCGGCGGTCACGTAGGCGGCGTGCGAGTCGTAGCCGAGGAGGGCGGCGCGCTCCGCGCGCAGACGCACGATCTCGAGCAGGACGGACCGGTTGTCGTTCGCGTTGCCCCGAGAGGCCCGCGCCAGCGAGGCGGCCATGATGCGTCGTCGCGACTCCCGCACGCGCAGCTGCGCGAGCGCAGGGTGTCCGGTGAACAGCGGCAGCGTCACGAGGAGCTTGCCGTCGAGCCCGCGCTCGGTCGCCGCGCGCGCCGCTGCCGACAGCTCGCCCGGGTTCAGGCCCTCCAACTCGGCGGGGGAGTCGAACACGACCGCGAGGTCGTTCGTGTCGTTCAGGAGGTTGCGCTCGAACGTGTTGGTCAGCGTCGAAAGTCGCTGGTTCAGGGCGGTGAGCTGTGCCTTGGCGTCGTCGTCGAGACCGGCTCCGGCGTGCGTCATCTCGCGGTGGTGCCGCTCCACCAGGTAGCGCTGCTCCGGTTCGAGCTCGAGTGTGTCGAGCTGCTCGTGCACCTGCTTCACCCGCCAGTACAGCTGGCCGTCGAGCGTGATCGCGTCCTGGTGCGCCGCCATCAGCGGAGCGAGCTGCTCGTCGATCTCCTGGATCTCGGGCGTCGCGTCTGCGGAGCTGACCGTGTAGAAGGCGTGCGCCACACGGTCGAGCAGCTCTCCCGAGCGCTCCAGCGCCTCGAAGGTGTTCTCGAAGGTCGGCATCGACCGCACCATCGTGATGCGCGCGATCTCGCCGAGGTGCTCCTCGAACGCCGCCTGGAACGCCGGGAGGTAGTGCTCGGTCCGGATCGCACGGTAGTCGGGGAGTCCGTAGGGGAGAGTCGACGGCTGCAGCAGCGGATTCGTGGCATCGGTCATCCTCCGAGCCTAACCACCGACGCGCTCCCCGTTCCGAACCGTCGGCGCTCGGGCGCGTCATCGGCCGCCGCACGGCCGCCGCTCGACGCGAATGCAAAGAAATGCTTGCAAAGAAGTCTTTGCAGCGGTATCTTTGCATGCATGACGGATCAGACGCAGGTACGGACCCTCGATGCGGGGGCGCTCAAGGCTCTCGCGCACCCGCTGCGTGTGCGGATCTTCGATCTGCTGGCGTCCCGCGGCCCCCAGACCGCCAGCTCGCTCGCGGCCCTGCTGGGGGAGACCTCGGGGTCGACCAGCTATCACCTGCGTGCACTCGCCGCTCACGACCTCATCCAGGAGGTCGACGGTCGGGGAACCGGTCGCGAGCGGTGGTGGGAGCGTCCCCGCGGGCGCATCGACGTGCCGGGGCCGGATGACATGACCTCGCCGGCGAACCGCGCGGCTGCGCAGATCGTGAACGCGGAGTTCTTCCGCCTCCGTCACGAGACGCTGATGTCGTACATGAACCGCCCGCAGTCCGAGGTGCCGGAGGCATGGCGCGACAGCGGCATCATCATCACGACCCACCTCGACATCACCCCGGAGCAGGCGAAGTCGCTTCGGGAGGAGCTCGAGACGATCGTGGAGAGCGCCATGGAGCGCTACCGCGGACAGACCGGCCCCGATGTGCGTCGCGTCTCCCTCCGCACCGAGCTGTTCGACCTTCCGACGCCTCCGGCCGCGACGCCCGGGGCGGGAGATGCCCTGGAGGAATCATG
This sequence comes from Microbacterium sp. GW821-FHT01D02, assembly GCF_059422585.1. Lineage (NCBI taxonomy): Bacteria > Bacillati > Actinomycetota > Actinomycetes > Micrococcales > Microbacteriaceae > Microbacterium > Microbacterium sp. GW821-FHT01D02. Next base: position 158,366 of record NZ_JBWKXB010000003.1, read on the forward strand.
ACCAGCGCAACGCTTCACCTGGTGTCCCCGACGCAGACCGAGCGGAGTCTGCTCCAGCTAGCCGAACACCTCACGGCCATGGTCGAGCGGCGCATCGCCCGACGTGCGGAGCGGCGTGTTCTCGCACTCGACCTGCTGCGCGAACAGCAGGCGCGCAGGGAGGACCCGCGGGACTTCTCCCGTGCCCTGGCCCAGCTCGACCTGCCCCGGTGGCGGTGACGGCGCCCGCCGTGACCCGCGTCAGTCCTCGAACGGACGGGCGATGATTTCGCCGGAGACGGTCTGGAAGACCTCCCAGCCGGCGTCGAGCTCCGCGATCGCGCGGCCCTCGAGCCAGGTCAGGGTCCAGTGCCCGGTGAGGCCCTTGGCCTCGACCTCGGCGATGGCCGGGCGCAGGGACGCCGGGACCGAGGCCGGAGCCTCGGATCCCGCCGCCCATCGCGTGCCCAGCTGCATCAGGACGCCTCGATCGGAGCGAGCTCGATCGCGGTGACTGCGAACTCGTCCGCCTCGCTGAACTCGAGCTCGGCGATGCGGCCGACGGCCCGGAGGTCGTCCGCGGCGGCGCGCAGCGCGTCGAGCTTCGTGGCCGGAGCCGAGATCGCGGCGCGGGAGACCGGGGTCTTCTGCGAGGCCTTCGCCTCCGTCTTCGCCCGACGGATGCCGATCAGCGCCTCGCTGGCGGCCGCGAGCACGGCGGGGTCGCCGTCGATGCCGAGCGGCGTGGGCCATGCGGCCGTGTGCACGGAGCCCTCCTCGAACCAGGACCACGACTCCTCGGCGGCGAACGAGAGCACCGGCGCCAGCAGGCGGAGCAGCGTCGACAGGGCGAGGCGGAGCGAGAGCGCGGCGGATGCCTGCCCCACGTCGGCCTGGTTGTAGGCTCGCTCCTTCACGAGCTCGAGGTAGTCGTCGCAGAACGTCCAGAAGAACGCCTCGGTGAGCTCCAGCGCCCGCGCGGCGTCGTAGCGGTCGAACGCCTTCGTCGCCTCGGTGACCACGCCGTCCAGGGCGGTGAGCATCGACGCGTCCAGGGCGTGCGTGACCTGGGCGCCCTCGGGGACCGGGAACGACAGCACGAACTTCGCGGCGTTGAGCACCTTGATCGCCAGACGGCGGCCGATCTTCACCTGCGTCGGGTTCTGCGGGTCGAACGCGGCGTCCATGCCCAGACGGCTCGACGCGGCCCAGTAGCGGACGGCATCCGAGCCGTGCGCCACGAGGACGTCGGCCGGGGTGACCACATTGCCCTTCGACTTCGACATCTTCTTGCGGTCGGGGTCGACGATGAAGCCGGAGATCGCGGCGTTGCGCCACGGCGTCCGGTCGTCCTCGAGCGTCGAACGCAGCATCGTCGAGAAGAGCCACGTGCGGATGATGTCCTGGCCCTGCGGACGCAGGTCGAACGGCGCCGTCAGCTGCCACAGCTCCTCGTCGCGCTGCCATCCGCCGGCCAGCTGCGGGGTGAGGGACGACGTCGCCCAGGTGTCGAGGATGTCGGCCTCGGCCTCGAATCCGCCGGCCACGCCGCGCTGGTCCTCCGTGTATCCGGCGGGGACATCGGTCGTCGGGTCGATCGGGAGGGTCGCCGCATCGGGCGTGAGCACGCGGTCGTAGTCGCGCTCGCCGTTCTCGTCGAGGCCGTACCAGAGGGGGATCGGCACGCCGAAGAAGCGCTGGCGGGACACGAGCCAGTCGCCGGTCAGGCCGCCGACCCAGTTCTCGTAGCGGACCCGCATGAACTCCGGGTGCCAGGCGAGCTCCTGACCGTGGGCGAGCAGCTTGTCGCGCAGCTCGCCGTCGCGGGCGCCGTTGCGGATGTACCACTGACGGGTCGACACGATCTCGAGCGGACGGTCGCCCTTCTCGAAGAACTTGACGGCGTGCTGGAACGGCTTGCCGACCGCGGTCATGTCGCCGGTCTCCTGCAGCTTCTCCACGATGGCCTTGCGCGCGCTGAAGACGGTCTTGCCCGCGAGCTCGGCGGTGTACCAGGCGATCGCGTCCGGGTTCTCGACCGATGCGGGGGCCTCGGGCAGGAAGCGACCGTCCAGGCCGATCGTGGTCATGTTCGGCAGCGGCTCGTTCTCGGTGGTGCGCAGCTCGCGCCACCACACGATGTCGGTCACGTCGCCGAAGGTGCAGACCATCGCCGCTCCCGTGCCCTTGTCGGGCTGCGCGAGGTGGTGGCCGTGGATCTCGATCTCCGCGCCGAAGAACGGCGTCTTCACCTTGGTGCCGATGAGGTGCTTGTGCGGCCCCTCGGGGTGCGTCACGAGGGCGATGCACGCGGGCAGCAGCTCCGGACGGGTGGTGTCGATCGCGAGGGATCCCGATCCGTCCGCGAAGGGGAACTCGATCGTGTGATAGGCCGCCTGCTGGTCGCGGTCCTCGAGCTCGGCCTGCGCGATGGCGGAGCGGAAGTCGATGTCCCAGAGCGTCGGAGCCAGTGCCTGGTACGCCTCGCCCCGCTCGATGTTGCGCAGGAACGCGAGCTGGCTCTGACGGATGGTGTCGTCCGAGATCGTGCGGTAGGTCTGGGTCCAGTCCACGCTCAGCCCGAGCTGACGGAACAGCGCCTCGAACTGCTTCTCGTCCTCGATCGTGAGGCGCTCGCAGAGTTCGATGAAGTTGCGGCGGCTGATCGGCTGCTGGTCGGCCGCGCGACTCGACTTGTTGTCGCCGCCCTCGAACGGGGGAGTGAAGTCGGGGTCGTAGGGGAGCGACGGGTCGCAGCGCACGCCGTAGTAGTTCTGCACGCGGCGCTCGGTCGGCAGGCCGTTGTCGTCCCAGCCCATCGGGTAGAACACGGTCTTGCCGCGCATGCGCTCGTAACGGGCCTTCACATCGGTGTGCGTGTAGGAGAACACGTGTCCGATGTGCAGGCTGCCGGAGGCCGTCGGCGGCGGGGTGTCGATCGAGTACACGCCCTCGCGCCCGGCCTGTGCGGCGCGCAGGCGGTCGAACAGGTACGTGCCCTGCTCCGCCCAGGCGGCGTCCCACTTCGCTTCGAGACCTTCGAGTGCGGGCTTGTCGGGAATCTGGTTCTGCGCAGGCATGGAGGTCTCCTCGAGCGATGTATGCGGCACTGTGTGAGCGTGCCTGAGTGTGGGTTGTGCCGACCAGTCTACCGAGCGTCGTCAGGGAGGGCCGCCGCCACAGATCGACCCAGTCCAACAATCCGCCGTAGGATGGATTCATCCCGACCCGTTCGTCCTGAGGAATCGTCATGCCCGCAAAACCCGTGCGTCGTCTCCTGCCCTTCGCCGCGATCGCCGCCGCCACCGCCCTGGTGCTCAGCGCCTGCGCGGCTCCCGCCTCCGAGGGTGACAGCGACGGGGAGGTCGTGTGGTCGATCGAGGGCGCGAACCTGTCCGCCTCGCACATGGACCCGCAGACCAGCCAGCTCGATGTCTCGGGCATGGTGCAGCGCGCCGTTCTCGACTCCCTCGTCTTCCAGGAGGCGGACGGCACGTTCGTCCCCTGGCTCGCGAAGGACTGGGAGATCTCGGACGACGGCACCGAGTACACGTTCCTGCTCCGCGACGACGTCACCTTCACCGACGGCGAGCCGTTCGACGCCGCCGCCGTCAAGGCGAACTTCGACCGCATCGTCGACCCGGACACCGCCTCCAAGCAGGCGGCGGGCATGCTCGGCGCCGACTTCTACAAGGGCACCGAGGTCATCGACGACCACACGGTCAAGGTCGTCTTCACCCAGCCGTACGCCCCGTTCCTCCAGGCCGCCAGCACGCCGCAGCTCGGCTTCTACTCGCCGGCCGTGCTCGAGAAGTCGGCCGACAAGCTCAAGGCGGGCGGTCCGGACATCAACGTCGGCACCGGTCCGTTCGTGCTCACCGAGTACACGCCCGACCAGGAGATCGTCTACACCCGCAACGACGACTACGCCTGGGGCCCGCACGGCGAGAAGGCTCCGAAGTTCGAGACGCTCCGGGTGGAGATCCAGCCGGAGGCCTCGGTCCGCACCGGTGTCGTGACGAGCGGCGAATCCGACCTCGCCAGCAACATCCCGCCGAACCTCGCGAAGGATCTCGGGGACGGCATCACGGTCGACTCCATCGAGTACCCGGGGCTGCCGTACTCGCTGTACCTGAACGAGAAGTACGGCGTGTTCGCCGACGAGAAGGTGCGCCAGGCGTTCGCGCGCGGCATCGACATCGACGCCGCGGTCGAGGAGATCTACTTCGGTCAGTTCCCGCGGGCCTGGAGCATCCTGGGGTCGACCACCCCCGGTTACGACGCCGCGCTCGAGGGCAGCTGGCCCTTCGACCAGGACGCGGCGAACGCCCTGCTCGACGAGGCGGGGTGGACCGAGCGCGACACCGACGGCATCCGCATGAAGGACGGCAAGCGCCTCTCCGTGCGATGGATCGCCTGGACCCCGGTGCCCGACGACCGCGCTGCGCTCGGCAACGCGATCCAGTCCGACCTCAAGGGCATCGGCTTCGAGGTCGTGCGCGAGGTTCTCGAGCCGGGCGCGTACAACGCCCAGTACGAGCCCAAGACGTTCGACCTGACCGACTGGGGCTTCTCCGGTGTCGACCCCGACCTGCTGCGCGCCCACCTGCACACCGACGGCTTCCAGAACGCGTCCCAGGTGAGCGACCCCGAGATGGACGCGCTCCTGGAGAAGGCCTTCGCGAGCAGCGACCAGGAGGAGCGTGACGCGCTGTACACGCAGGTGCAGCAGTGGAACGCCGAGCACACGGCGATCGTGCCGCTGTACAGCCCTTCCGCGATCACCGCGGTCGGCGAGCGCGTCGACGGCCTCCAGTACGACCTGTACGGTCGACCGCTGTTCTACGATGTGACCGTCGGCTGACCCGCCGGCTGAGCGGAGGGCACGAGGGGTGAAGACTGCTCTCGTCCGTGTCGCCGGCCTCGCCGCATCCGTCGTCCTCGTCCTCTGGGGAGCGGCGACCGTCGCCTTCCTCGCGTTCCGGGTGATCCCGGGCGACCCGGTGTCGGTGATGCTGGGGCCGCTCGCGCAGGTGAGCGAGGCCGTCAAGGACGGGATCCGCGCCGACCTGGGACTGGACCGCCCGCCGTTCGAGCAGTACGTCACGTTCATCGGGCAGCTCGCGCGCGGCGACCTCGGCGAGTCGTATCAGCTCCGGATGCCGGTCACCGAGGTGATCGGCCGGCAGCTCGGCGCCACGCTGCAGCTCTCGCTCCTCGCCTTGCTGATCGCCGTGGTGCTGGCGCTCGCCGTGTCGGTGTTCGTCCGCGGCCGGGTCGGCCGGGCGGTGGCCGCGGGCGTGGAGCTCGTGGTGCTGTCGTCCCCGGTGTTCTGGATCGGGCTCGTCCTGCTCAGCGTGTTCGCCTTCGGCCTCGGCTGGTTTCCCGTCTCGGGGGCGAGGAACCCCGCCACGATCGTGCTCCCGGCGATCACCCTCGCGCTCCCGGTCGCCGCCCTGCTCAGCCAGGTGCTGCGGGACGGGCTGGTGCAGGCCGAGCGGATGCCGTTCGCCGAGACCGTGCGCGCCCGCGGTGCGAGCCCCTCGTGGTTCACCACCCGGCACGGTCTGCGGCACGGAGCGGCCTCCGCCGTGACGCTCGCGGCGTACCTCACCGGATCGGTGCTCGGGGGTGCGGTGCTCGTCGAGACCGTCTTCGCGCGCCCGGGTCTCGGCCGGGTCACCCTCGCCGCGATCAGTGACCGCGACCTCCCCGTCATCACGGGGATCATCCTCCTGAGCGCGCTGGTGTTCGTCGTGATCAACCTCATCGTCGAGCTCGTGCACCCGCTGATCGATCCGCGGGTCAGAGATACCCGCCCGGGGAGCATCCGATGAGGCGCGCGCAGCGGACGCTGCTGTGGATCGCCGTCGCCGTGCTCGCGGTGATCGCCTTCGCCGCGCTCTGGCCGGGCGTGCTCGCCACGCATGATCCGCTCCAGACCGATGTGCGCTCCGCCCTGCTGCCGCCGAGCGCCGAGCATCTGTTCGGTACCGACCAGAGCGGGCGTGACGTGTACTCCCGCGTCGTCTACGGGGCGGGGCGCTCGCTCGGCATCGGCCTGCTCGCGACCGGGATCGCGCTCGCCGTCGGCCTCGTGATCGGCGCGCTCGCCGGGGTGGCCCCGCGAGGCGTGGACACGACGGTGATGCGGATGAACGACGTCCTGATGGCGTTCCCCGAGTTCCTCGTCGCGCTCGTCGTCGTCGCGATGCTCGGACCCGGCCCCGTGAACATCGCGATCGCGGTGACTCTGGCCGCGACCCCGGTGTACGTCCGCCTCGCCCGGGTGCAGACACGGACGCTCCGGGTCGCCGAGCACGTCGAGGCGGCGCGCATCCTGGGCGTGCCGCGCGTGCGGGCGTTCACGCGGCACGTCGTCCCGGGGGTGCTCGGTGCGCTGAGCGTGCTGGCGACGATCGGCATCGGATCGAGCATCCTCGCGGCCGCCGGACTCAGCTTCCTCGGACTGGGACCGTCGGAGCCGACACCCGAGTGGGGGCTGATCCTCGCGGGCGGACGCAACGTCCTCGGTCAGGCCTGGTGGATCTCGGTGTTCCCCGGCATCGCGATCACGATCACCGTGGTGTCGGCCACCGTGATCGGGCGGATCCTGCGGGCACGGGCGGACGGACGGACGACATGAGCGCGGCGCTCGAGGTACAGGGACTGCGGATCTCGTTCGGGGCGACCGCGGTGGTCGACGGCGTCGATCTCCACGTGGCCCCGGGGGAGTGCGTCGCCATCGTCGGCGAGTCCGGCGCGGGCAAGTCCCTCACGGCCCGAGCTCTCCTGGGGCTCACGCCCGCAGGTGCAGAGGTCGCCCTCGACCGGCTGGTGATCGACGGCACCGAGGCGACGACGCTGTCCGAGCACGCCTGGCGGGCACTCCGCGGTGCCCGCATCGCCCTCGTCTCGCAGGACGCGCTCGTCTCCCTCGACCCGTTGCGGAGGATCGGCGCCGAGGTCGCGGAGCCGTTGCGACTGCACGGGATCGCCCACGGGCGGGCAGCCCTTCGGACCCGGGTCGGCGAGCTCCTGCGGCGCGTGTGGATGCCCGAGGCCGAGCGCCGTGCCACGCAGTATCCGCATGAGCTGTCGGGCGGACTGCGTCAGCGGGCACTGATCGCCTCCGCGATCGCCGCCGCACCCGCCGTGCTGGTGGCGGACGAGCCGACGACCGCGCTCGACGCCACCGTGCAGGCACGGATCCTCGGGCTGCTCCGGGAGATCGCGGATGCCGGGACGGCGGTGGTGTTCATCAGCCATGACTTCGCGGCGGTCCGCCGACTCGCGGATCGGGTGCTGGTGATGAGGCGCGGTGCCGTGATCGAGGAGGGACCCGTGGCCGAGGTGCTGGAGGATCCCCGGCACGAGTACACCCGGCAGCTGATCGCCGCGACGATCCACGAACCGCGGGCAGCACCGCAGGAGACGGCATCACCCGTGCTCGTCGCGACGGAGCTGTCGAAGAGCTTCGCCGGCGTGCCCGCGGTCATCGACGCCTCCTTCGCCGTCTCCGAGGGGCGCACACTCGGCGTCGTGGGGGAGTCCGGCTCCGGGAAGACGACGCTCGCCCGCATGATCGTCGGCGTAGAGGCCCCCGACACGGGGGCGTTGCGCTGGAGCCGGGCGCAGCGGGTGCAGCTGGTACATCAGAACCCGCTCGGGGCGTTCGATCCGCGCTGGACCGTCGGGCGCTCGCTGCGGGAGGCCCTGGAAGCCGCCGGTGTGCCGCGCGCCCGGCGAGCCGCACGAGTCGCCGAGCTCCTGGCCGAGGTCGATCTCGCACCCGAACTGGCCGACCGGCGGCCGAGCGCGCTCTCCGGCGGGCAGCGACAGCGCGCCGCCATCGCCCGAGCGCTCGCCGCGGATCCGGAGGTGCTGGTCCTCGACGAGCCCGTCTCGGCCCTGGACCCCTCCGTGCGCGAGCGGGTGCTGCGGCTCCTGGCCCGCCTGCAGCAGGTGCGTCGGCTCACGATGATCCTCGTATCGCACGACCTCGACGTCGTCGGAGCGGTGGCCGACGACGTGCTCGTCATGCAGGACGGCCGGATCGTGGAGCAGGGCGCGACGGCCGACGTGTTCGCGGCGCCGCAGCATCCGTTCACGCAGGAGCTGCTGGATGCGAGCGGGCCCGTGCGGCCCTGACCCCGCGTCAGTCCTTGATCTGGATGCCGAGTCCCGCGGCGATCACCGGAGCGAGCTGCTGCACCTGGAACGAGGTGAGGGTGGCGCCGCGCAGACTGTTGGCGTCGAGGAAGGCCAGGGCATCGAGGCCGCGCAGATCGAGGTCCTTCGCCCGCATGCCCCGCGGGTCGACCTCGTCGCTCGATGTGGCCGTGAAGCGCACACGGGTGAGCTCGGCCTGCGGCATGTCGATCGTGCGGATGGTGCACCCCGAGACCTCGAGGTCGGTCACCTTCGCCGCGCCGAGGTTGAGGTAGTCGATCCGCACATCGCGCAGCTCGAGTTCGGAGACGCGGGCCTCGCTGAGATCGAGTGTCCCGATGCGACCGCCCCTGATGCGGAGGCGTCGTACTCCGGCGTCCCGCAAGCGCAGCGAGGCGACGCGCGCTCCCGACATCTCGACGTCGATCAGCGTCGCAGCCGTGAGGTCGACCGCGTCGGCATCCGCCTGCACGGTGCACTGCTCGAGCGTCGCGTAGGCGAGGTCGACCGTGCCGCTCAGATCGAGCCGTGCGGTGAGGAGATCGGCACTGCGCCGGGGCGAGGCGGGTTCGAGCACGGGAGGCAGATCGGGCGGGGAGACGCGGGGCGCGGCAGGGGACTCGGATGTGCGGGCCATGCTCCGAGGCTAGGCCCTGCCACCGACGCGGCTCGCTCCGGTCCGCCGTCGCGGCCGCGGCGAGCGCGCACCTGCGTACAATGGGGGAACGAGCATCGATCCGGCCATCACCGGGGAGCTCTCGGAAGAACGGCGCTTCCCTCGGGGGGCGCTCAGTAGAACCGAGCGGGGCAGGCCCGTCACAGCCGCAGTGAGAGTGGTGCGACCGCCCCGGGAGGGGAGGGAGCGCACGCGAGGTGGTACCGCGGTCCGCGAGGGTCGTCCTCGCAGGAGCATCCGCCACGACGACCACTGCGAGACACGATGACCTACCCCCGTTCCTCCTTCGGCCCCGCCGCCGACGCCGCCTCCGTCGCGCCCAGCCCCCGCTTCCCGCAGATCGAGGAGGAGGTGCTCGCCTTCTGGAAGTCGGATGACACCTTCCGCGCCTCGATCGAGCAGCGCGAGGGCTCGCCCGAGTGGGTGTTCTACGACGGCCCTCCGTTCGCGAACGGCCTGCCGCACTACGGTCACCTCCTCACCGGGTACGCCAAGGACGTGTTCCCGCGCTTCCAGACCATGACCGGCCACAAGGTCGACCGCGTCTTCGGCTGGGACACGCACGGACTCCCCGCCGAGCTGGAGGCGATGAAGCAGCTCGGGATCACCGAGAAGGCCGAGATCGAGGAGATGGGCATCGACGTCTTCAACGAGAAGGCGAAGAGCTCGGTGCTCGCGTACACGCACGAGTGGCAGGACTACGTCACCCGTCAGGCGCGCTGGGTCGACTTCGACCGCGGTTACAAGACGCTCGACCTCGGCTACATGGAGAGCGTCCTCTGGGCCTTCAAGACCCTGTACGACAAGGGCCTCGCCTATGAGGGCTACCGGGTCCTCCCGTACTGCTGGCGCGACGAGACGCCGCTGTCCGCGCACGAGCTGCGCATGGACGACGACGTCTACCAGATGCGTCAGGACCCGTCCGTGACGGTGACCTTCCCGCTCACCGGAGCGAAGGCCGAGGCTCTCGGGCTCACCGGGGTGCGCGCGCTCGCCTGGACGACCACGCCCTGGACCCTGCCCACCAACCTCGCGCTCGCCGTGGGACCCGAGATCGAGTACGTGGTGCTCCCCGCCGGCCCGAACGGTGCCGCGGACGTGCACCAGGCCGCCGGGACGACCGATGCCGCGGTCGAGGCCTCCGCGCACCGCTACCTCCTCGCCCGCGCCCTGCTCGGCGGGTACGCGAAGGACCTCGGCTACGAGAGCGCCGAGGACGCGCTCGCCGCGGTGGACGCGACCGTGCTCGGCGCCGAGCTGCAGGACGTGACCTACGACCGGCTGTTCGACTACTACGCCGACACCGAGACCTACGGCACCGAGAACGCCTGGCGCATCCTGGTCGACGACTACGTCACGGTCAGCGACGGCACCGGAATCGTCCACCAGGCCCCGGCCTACGGTGAGGACGACCAGCGCGTCGCGGGTGCCGCCGGGATCCCCACGATCCTGTCGCTCGACGACGGCGGCAAGTTCCTGCCGAACGTCACCGACGTCGCGGGGCAGCTGTGGATGGACGCGAACACCCCGCTCGTGCGTCTGATCCGCGACAACGGCCGTCTGATCCGCCTGCAGAGCTACGAGCACTCGTACCCGCACTGCTGGCGCTGCCGGAACCCCCTGATCTACAAGGCCGTGTCGAGCTGGTTCATCCGCGTGACGGACATCAAGGACGACATGCTCGCGAACAACGAGCAGATCACGTGGGTGCCGGAGAACGTCAAGCACGGTCAGTTCGGCAAGTGGCTCGAGGGCGCACGCGACTGGTCGATCAGCCGCAACCGCTACTGGGGCTCGCCCATCCCGATCTGGAAGAGCGACGACCCCGAGTACCCGCGCGTCGATGCCTACGGGTCGCTGGAGGATCTGGAGCGCGACTTCGGCACGCTCCCGCGCAACCCCGAGGGTGAGATCGACCTGCACCGGCCGTACATCGACGACCTCACGCGTCCGAACCCGGACGACCCCACGGGGCAGAGCACGATGCGCCGCATCGAGGACGTCTTCGACGTGTGGTTCGACTCCGGCTCGATGCCGTATGCCCAGGTGCACTATCCGTTCGAGAACCAGGAGTGGTTCGACTCGCACGCGCCGGCGGACTTCATCGTGGAGTACATCGGACAGACCCGTGGCTGGTTCTACGTCATGCACGTGCTCTCCACGGCGCTGTTCGACCGCCCCGCGTTCACGGGCGTCAGCTGCCACGGCATCGTGCTGGGCAGCGACGGCTACAAGATGTCGAAGTCGTTGCGCAACTACCCGGATGTCTCCGAGGTGCTCGACCGCGACGGGTCCGACGCGATGCGCTGGTTCCTGATGTCGAGCTCCGTGCTCCGCGGCGGCAACCTCGCCGTCACGGAGGAGGGCATCCGCTCGGGCGTCCGCGAGTTCCTGCTGCCGCTGTGGAACTCCTGGTACTTCTTCGCGACCTACGCCAACGCCTCGGGTGCCGAGGGCTACGAGGCGTCCTGGCGCACCGACTCCACGGACGTGCTCGACCGGTACATCCTGGCGCGTCTGGGCGACCTCGTCCGCGAGGTGCGTGCAGACCTGGAGGGACTCGACTCCACCACGGCGTCCGCGCGTCTGCGCGACTTCGCCGAGGTGCTGACGAACTGGTACATCCGCCGCTCGCGCGACCGCTTCTGGGTGGGTGTGACGGACGACCCGAAGAGCCGCGAGGCCTTCGACACGCTGTACACGGTGCTCGAGACGCTCACCCGCGTCGCGGCGCCGCTCGTGCCGCTGATCAGCGAGCGCGTGTGGCAGGGCCTGACCGGCGGTCGCAGCGTGCACCTGGCCGACTGGCCGGACGAGACGCCGTTCCCCGCGGCGGACGAGATCCGCGACGCGATGGACGCGGTCCGCGAGCTCTCCAGCGTCGGCAACGCGCTGCGCAAGAAGGAGAAGCTGCGGGTCCGGCTGCCGCTCGCGCGCCTCACGGTGGTCTCGCCGCTCGCCGGGTCGCTCGGGCAGTTCGAGGACATCCTCCGCGAAGAGCTGAACGTGAAGTCCGTGGAGCTCGTCCCGCTCGCCGAGGACACGGCCGTGGAGTATGGCATCGCCCACCGCCTGAGCGTCAACGCCCGCGCGGCGGGACCGCGCCTCGGCAAGGACGTGCAGAAGGCGATCCAGGCGGCGCGCTCCGGCGACTGGAGCGAGGTCGGCGGCGTCGTCACGGCCGGCGGCATCGTCCTGGAGCCGGCGGAGTACGACCTCGTGCTCGAGACGACGGGACGTCCGGAGGGGGAGGCGCTCGCGATCGTCCCCACCGGCGGCTTCGTGCTGCTCGACACGCAGACCACTCCGGAGCTGGAGGCCGAGGGACTGGCGCGCGATGTGATCCGCGCCGTGCAGGAGACGCGCAAGAACGCCGGCTTCGACGTGAGCGACCGCATCCAGCTGGTCCTGCGGTTCGGGGACGACCTGGACACCGCGGCCGTGGTCTCCGCCTTCGAACTGGCGGGCGTCGCCGCGGAGACGCTGGCGGAGGAGTACTTCGTCGTCGATGCGCAGGGAGACTCCATCTTCGGGCACGGAGCGGTTCTGGCCGCGGCCGGAGGAGTGACGCCCGAGTACACCGCGGAGATCCCGAAGGGGACCTACGCCAACCGCGGCGACTTCACGATCGCCGTCACCAGGATGGGAGCAGGCGCATGAGCGACAAGGATCGGGCGGACGCCGTCTACGAGGCCCTGCTGAGCCGTGCGGGGGAGCGCTGGGTGCAGCCGCGCAAGGAGCGCACCGCGCGCATCCTCGCCTTCCTCGACGACCCGCAGCGCACCTACCGTGTCGTGCACATCACCGGCACGAACGGCAAGACCTCGACGGCGCGCATGATCGAGAGCCTGCTGCGCGCGCATGATCTGCGCACCGGGCTGTTCACGAGCCCTCACCTCGAGCGCTTCACCGAGCGGATCATGATCGACGGCGAGCCGATCGCCGACGAGGCCGTGGCCGACGCGTGGGACGAGATCGAGCCGTTCGTCGACATCGTCGACGCCGAGTTCGAGGCCGCAGGTGACGCGCCGCTGACGTTCTTCGAGCTGCTGACCGTGCTGGCGTTCGTCGCGGTGGCGGATGCTCCCGTCGACGTGCTCGTCCTCGAGGTCGGCATGGGCGGGGAATGGGATTCGACCAACACCGCCGACGGCGACGTGGCGGTGTTCGCGCCGATCGACCTCGACCACGCGGACCGGCTGGGTGACACGATCGCAGCGATCGCCGAGGTCAAGGCCGGCATCATCAAGGAGGGCGCTGCCGTGGTCTCGGCCCAGCAACCCGCCGAGGCCGCCGAGGTGCTGCGCCGCGTCGCCGCCGAGCGCCACGCGACCATCGTGTTCGAGGGCGAGGAGTTCGGGCTCACCGATCAGAAGCTCGCGGTCGGCGGGCAGCTGCTGACCATCCGCGGGCTCGCGGGGGAGTACGCCGAGGAGTACCTGCCGCTGTACGGCGCGCACCAGGGCCACAACGCGGCCCTGGCGGTCGCCGCCGTCGAGTCGCTGATCGGGGGCGCCACGCAGCCCATCGCCGGCGACATCATCTCCGACGGCCTGCAGGGCACGACGTCGCCCGGCCGTCTCCAGCTGCTGGGGGTCGCGCCGACCGTGATCGTGGACGCCGCGCACAACCCGCACGGCGCCGCGGCCCTCGCCCAGGCGCTGGACGACAGCTTCGACTTCGACGAGTGGGGCCTCGTGCTCGGGGTCCTCTCGGACAAGGACGCCGCGGGCATCGTCGACCGGCTCGCACCCGCCGTGGCGCACGTGTTCGCGACCGCGCCCGACTCCGACCGGGCGAGCGATGCGGATACGATCGCCGACCTCGTGGAGCAGACCGGCCGCCGGGCGACCGTGCATCACTCCCTGGCCGAGGCCGCGGATGCCGCGCGGGAATGGGCGGCCTCGTCCGACCGTCGCGCCGTCGTCATCGCCGGCTCGGTCGTGCTCGCCGGCGAGGCCATCTCCCTCTCCGAGGAAGAGGACTGGAAGTCGGGGTGGCGCGCATGAGTGCGGATGCCGCGCCCGCGCGGGCACCTCGCCCGCCGCGCACGCTCGTGCAGAAGCTGGCGCCGATCGTGCTCGGGTTCGAGGCGATCGTGGTGTTCCTCGCCGGACTGACGGTCTTCGGCCTGCGCTCCCTCCCCGCGGGAATCGAGCAGTGGTGGGGGATCGTCGGCGGAGGCGTCCTCGGACTCGCCTGCATCGTCGTCGCCGGCATGATCACGAAGCCCTGGGCCATCACCGCAGGATGGGTGATCCAGGTCATCGTGGCGCTGTCGGCCATCCTCGTGCCGGCCATCCTGCTCGTCGTCCTGATTTTCGGCGGCATGTGGGCGTATGCGACCATCATGGGGGCCCGACTGGACGCACGACGCCCGGCCGAGCCCTCGACCGAGACTCAGACAGAGAGTGAATGACATGGCCACCGAAGAAACCCTCGTCCTCGTCAAGCCCGACGGTGTCGCCCGCGGCCTCACCGGCACGATCCTCGCCCGCATCGAGGCGAAGGGCTACGCGCTCGTCGACATCCGCCTCGTCGAGCCCGACCGCGACCTGCTCGCCGAGCACTACGCCGAGCACGAAGGAAAGCCGTTCTACGAGCCGCTGCTCGAGTTCATGCTCTCCGGCCCGTCGGTCGCGATCCGTCTCGCCGGCAACCGTGTGATCGAGGGCTTCCGCTCGCTCGCCGGGACCACCGACCCGACCACCGCCGCACCCGGCACGATCCGCGGCGACTTCGGTCGCGACTGGGGCCTGAAGGTGCAGCAGAACCTCGTGCACGGCTCGGACAGCCCCGAGTCCGCCGCACGCGAGCTGGGCATCTGGTTCGACTGAGACCCGTACACGAAACCCGCCGTCGATCCGAGGATCGGCGGCGGGTTTCGTCGTCGGCGGGGACGGGGCGGATCAGAAGATCATGCCGATGACCTCGCCGAGCAGGTCGAGGCCGCGCAGCTGCACCAGCAGGATGATGAACGCGTAGGCGAGGATCGTCGCGAGGGGGACCCACGGCATCAGCCGGTTCGCGCGCTCCTGGACCTTCTCGTTGCGGGTGAAGGTGCCGTTCCGCGTCAGATGGAGCATCGTCGCGAAGAAGGTGGGGATGGTCACCGACCAGGTCGCCATGCACCAGGGGCACAGCACGCCGAGGTTGGAGGCGTACAGGCTCTGGCCGATGAGCCAGATCACGAAGCCGAAGGCGAAGGTGACACCGGCGCCGAACGCGAGCCAGAACCAGCGCGGGAAGCGGGCGCCGGCGAGCAGAGCGACGCCGACCACCAGCGGCGCCATCCACAGCGTGACTCCGAGGATCGGGTTCGGGAACCCGAACACCTCACCCTGCCAGGAGTTGAGGTTGACGTCGCACTGGATCATCACGCTCACGTAGCAGTTCGACACCGCGTCGGGATTCTCCAGCTTGGTGATCTTCTCCATGATCAGCTGGAAGGCGGCGAACCAGCCCACCACACTCGCGAAGATCAACCAGACGGCGTAGACGACGGGGCGGGTGCGCTGCTCGCTCATACTGGGGATTATCCCAGTGACGGCTATGGATGGGGCGAGAACAGGCCGGGGAAAACGCGCTGGTCACGACGGGATGCCGTGAACCGGGCCACAAGGTGCGATAATGGCCTGTGATGCGATGAACGGCCCTGCCGCGACACGCGTCGACGCAGACTTCGGGGCCCCATGCCCCACGCGGTCAGAGCCATGAGCCGGTCGCACACCGAGTGAGTTCGCGGGACCCGCGGGTACCGCATGAGATTTCACGGAGCACCCAGTGCCCCGTGCAGGGAGTAAGCCAGAGATGGCCGATGAGAACAATGACAACAACGCCCCTACCCTCGACTTCCCGGCTGACGCCGCGGAACCGCTGACGGAGCCCACCGCTCCCGACGCCGCCGACCCGGACGGGCCGGCGAACGAGGCCGAGGAGTCTTCGGACGAGGCCGAGGTCGCCGCGGACGCTGCGGCTGACGACGTCGCGGCCGGTTACGCCGCCGCCGAAGACGCCGCCGCCGCTGCGGACGACGCGGCAGCCGCCGCCCGGGACGATGCCGCCGCCTCGGCCGCGACCGTCGAGGCCGCCGCCGAGGTCACGGAAGAGGCCGACGCCTCGACCGAGGCGCCGTCGGATGCGGCTGTCGAGGCCATCGCCGAGGCGATCGTCGAGGAGTCCGCCGCCGAGGAGCAGCCCGCCGCGGAGCAGCCCGCCGCGGAGGAATCCGCTGTCGAGGCGCCTGCCGCCGAGGAGCCCGCTGTCGAGGCGCCGGCTGCGGAGGAGACGGCCCCCGCCGCTCCCGAGGCCGTCACTGCCGTGACCCTGGGACTCCTGCCCGAGGTCTTCGTCTCGCAGGTCTCCACGCAGCTGCACTTCTACGCTCCCGAGGTCGTTCCGCTTCCGGCTCGCCCGGGCCGCGAGGAGCGCATCTTCGATCGCATCGCCGAGCGCGACCAGGAGGAGCCGGCATCCGGCCGCCGTGGTCGTCGCCGTCGTGGAGGGGCGGAGGGCGACGAGCAGCGCGACGAGCCTCGTCAGCGTCAGCGGGTCGTCGAGTACATCACCGAGCCGAAGGCCATCAAGGGCTCCACGCGTCTCGAGGCGAAGAAGCAGCGTCGTCGTGACGGACGGGATGCGGGGCGTCGTCGCCCGGTCGTGACCGAGGCCGAGTTCCTCGCCCGCCGAGAGTCGGTGGACCGCAAGATGGTCGTCCGCTCCAAGAACGGCCGCACGCAGATCGGCGTCCTCGAGGACGGCGTCCTCGTCGAGCACTACGTCGCCCGCAACCAGGATGCGTCGCTCATCGGCAACGTGTACCTCGGCCGGGTCCAGAACGTCCTCCCCAGCATGGAGGCCGCGTTCGTCGACATCGGCCGCGGCCGCAACGCCGTGCTGTACTCCGGCGAGGTGGACTGGGACGGCGTCGAGACCGGCAACCAGCCGCGTCGCATCGAGCTCGCCCTCAAGCCCGGCGACCGCGTCCTCGTGCAGGTCACGAAGGACCCCGTCGGGCACAAGGGTGCCCGTCTGACCAGCCAGATCTCCCTCCCCGGCCGCTACCTCGTGTACGTGCCCGGCGGGTCGATGAACGGCATCAGCCGCAAGCTGCCCGACAACGAGCGGGCCCGCCTCAAGCGCATCCTCAAGGAGGTGCTGCCGGAGTCCTCCGGCGTCATCGTCCGCACGGCTGCCGAGGGCGCGACCGAGGACCAGCTGACGCGCGATGTGCAGCGCCTCACCTCGCAGTGGGAGCACATCCAGAAGCAGGTGGAGAACCAGCAGGCCCCGGCTCTCCTGCACGCGGAGCCCGACCTGCTCGTCAAGATCGTCCGTGACGTCTTCAACGAGGACTTCACGAAGATGCTGATCCAGGGTGAGGACGCGCAGCAGACGATCCGCGCCTACCTGGAGAGCGTCGCGCCCGACCTGCTCGAGCGCGTCGAGGCCTACGAGGACGAGACCGACCCGTTCGACGCGTTCCGCATCACGGAGCAGATCGAGAAGGCCCTGGACCGCAAGGTCTGGCTCCCCTCGGGCGGATCGCTCGTGATCGACCGCACCGAGGCCATGACGGTCGTCGACGTCAACACCGGCAAGTTCGTCGGCTCGGGCGGAAACCTCGAGGAGACCGTCACCAAGAACAACCTCGAGGCCGCGGAGGAGATCGTCCGCCAGCTGCGTCTGCGCGACATCGGCGGCATCATCGTCGTCGACTTCATCGACATGGTGCTCGAGTCCAACCGCGACCTCGTGCTGCGCCGCCTCATCGAGTGCCTGAGCCGCGACCGCACGAAGCACCAGGTCGCCGAGGTCACCTCGCTCGGCCTCGTGCAGATGACCCGCAAGAAGCTCGGCCTGGGCCTCCTGGAGACCTTCAGCGAGGCGTGCGAGGTCTGCGCCGGTCGTGGCGTCATCGTGCACCACGACCCGGTCGTGAAGCACCGCTCCAGCAACAACGGCGGCGGCAACGGCAACGGTAACGGCAACGGCCAGAGCGGCCGCCGTCAGCGTGGCAACGGCGGGAACAACGGCGGCAACGGTCAGAGTCAGAATGCGCCCGCGGCCCCGAGTGTCACCCACAGCATCACCGAGGGCGCGAAGTCCGCTCTCGCGCAGATCGCGGCTTCGACGATCGCTCCGGCGGCCGATGGGTCGTCCGAGGGCGCGGTGGCCGAGGCTCCCGTCGAGGCGCCCGTGGCCGAGCGTCCGAAGAAGGCCCGCAAGAAGCGTGGCTCTGACCGCAAGTCGCCGAAGTCGCCGGCGGAGGCGCTGCTCGATTCGGTCCTCGATGCCCTTCCCGAGCCCAAGGCTCCGGGTCAGGGTCGTGGTCGTCGTCGGGTGAGCACGGCCGCGCTCACCGGCACTCCCGTCTCGGTGAACTCCGAGACGTCAGCGCCGGCGGTCCCGGCCGCGGACTCGGAGTCCTGAGGCGATCAGACGGCGCACCAGCTCCTTACCGCCCACATGCTGGGCACCGGCCGCGATGAGCCGGGGGACGAGGTCCTCCGGCACGTCGTAGTGGTCGAGATCGAACGCGCGCGCGGGGACGTCGTTCGCCTTCGCGAAGGCGTGCAGCTCGTCGACGCTCGCATCGCTCACCAGGTGCGCCCACAGGCGTCCGTGTGCGGGCCAGAGCGGGTCGTCGACGAGTACGGTCACCTCGCCAGCCTACGACCGCGCCGAGCGGCGGGGCCTGCGCGGCGCCGACGACGCGTCGGAGTCGGCTCGCTTTGCGACACTGCCCCGCATCCGGTAAAGTAGTCCCTTGGTGCGTATGCCGCGTCGTCCTCGTCGGCCGAAGCGGAGAGCCTTGCGTTCGCGCCCGCCGTTCTGCGGCGCATGCAAGCAACAGTCTTCCCCGTGAGATCTCGGAGCCGCGAGCTCCCCAACGAAACAGGTATGAAGTGGTTTACGCAGTAGTGCGCGCCGGTGGGCGGCAGGAGAAGGTCGAGGTCGGCACGATCGTTCAGCTCGACCGTGTCAAGGCTGCCCAGGGCGAGAAGATCGAGCTGGCCGCCGTGCTGCTCGTCGACGGCGCCACGGTGACCACCGACGCTGACTCGCTGGCGAAGGTCAAGGTCACGGCTGAGGTCATCGGCAACCTCCGCGGCCCGAAGATCATCATCCAGAAGTACAAGAACAAGACCGGCTACAAGAAGCGCCAGGGCCACCGTCAGGAGCTCACGCGCGTCAAGATCACCGGCATCAAGTAAGCCCGAGGGGACTAGGACATGGCACATAAAAAGGGCGCAAGCTCAACCCGTAACGGTCGTGACTCCAACGCTCAGCGCCTCGGCGTGAAGCGCTTCGGCGGTCAGCAGGTCCTCGCCGGCGAGATCATCGTCCGCCAGCGCGGCACGCACTTCCACCCCGGCGTCAACGTCGGCCGTGGCGGCGACGACACGCTTTTCGCTCTGGCCGCCGGTGCGGTCCAGTTCGGCGCGAAGGGCGGCCGCAAGGTCGTCAACATCGTCGCCGCAGCTGAGTGATCACAGCGCGACACTAAACATCCGGTTCGGGGCGGGCTTCGGCTCGCCCCGTCCGTGTATCTGCACACCGTAAGAACCACAGGATCCAGGGGAACTCGCACATGGTCACGTTCGTCGACACCGTCACACTGCACCTGCGTGCGGGTAAGGGCGGCAACGGCTGCGTCTCCGTGCACCGTGAGAAGTTCAAGCCGCTCGGCGGCCCCGACGGCGGCAACGGCGGTGACGGCGGCGACGTCGTGCTCGTCGCCGACCCGCAGACCGGCACGCTGCTGTCGTACCACCACTCCCCGCACCGGTCCTCCGGCAACGGCGGCCCGGGCATGGGCGACCACCGCTCCGGATTCCTCGGCGAGACGCTCGAGCTCCCGGTCCCGGTCGGCACCGTCGTGAAGAACACCGCCGGCGAGGTGCTGATCGACATGATCATCCCGGGGGAGCGCTACGTCGTCGCCAAGGGCGGCATGGGCGGGCTCGGCAACGCCGCTCTCGCCTCGCCGAAGCGCAAGGCTCCCGGCTTCGCGCTGCTCGGCACGCCGGGCCACGAGGGCGACATCGTCCTCGAGCTGAAGACCGTCGCCGACATCGCGCTCGTCGGCTACCCGTCCGCGGGCAAGTCGAGCCTGATCGGCGCGATCTCCGCTGCGCGCCCCAAGATCGCCGACTACCCCTTCACCACGCTGCACCCGAACCTCGGTGTCGTGCAGGTCGGGGACTTCCGCTACACGGTCGCCGACGTGCCCGGCCTCATCGAGGGTGCGAGCGAGGGGCGCGGACTGGGACTGGAGTTCCTGCGCCACGTCGAGCGCTGCTCCGCCCTGCTGCACGTGCTCGACTGCGCCACGCTCGAGCCGGGCCGCGACCCGATCTCCGACCTCGACGTGATCCTCGCCGAGCTCGGCGCCTACGAGGTTCCCGAGGGGCAGACGCCCCTGCTCGAGCGCCCGCAGTTCGTGGCCCTGAACAAGGTCGACGTCCCCGAGGCGCGCGACCTCGCCGAGCTCGTCCGTCCTGACCTGGAGGCCCGCGGGTTCCGGGTGTTCGAGATCTCCACGGTCTCGCACGAGGGGCTGCGCCCGCTGACCTTCGCCCTCGGCGAGCTCGTCGAGAAGCACCGCGCCGAAGCCGCCGTCGAGGCGCCGGTCGAGCGCGTCGTGATCCGGCCGCGCGGCTCCAAGAAGGAATTCTCCATCCGGGTCGAGGGTGGCACCTACGGCAACGTCTACCGCATCCTCGGCGAGAAGCCGGTGCGCTGGGTGCAGCAGACCGACTTCCAGAACGAGGAGGCCGTCGGCTACCTGGCCGATCGTCTCGAGAAGCTCGGCGTCGAGGATGAGCTCTTCCGCCTCGGAGCGGTGCAGGGCTCGACCGTCGTGATCGGCGAGGGCGACAGCATCGTCTTCGACTGGGAGCCCACCATGACGTCGGCGGCCGAGCTGATGAGCGCGCCCCGCGGCACCGACCCCCGTCTCGCACCCAACGCGCGCCGGACCACGTCCGAGCGCCGCGAGCAGTACTACGAGCGCATGGACGCCAAGGCCGAAGCGCGCGCAGAGGTGGAGGCGCAGCGCCTCGCCGCGTACCGCGAGGACGGCGAGTGACCGCACGCACCCGCGCGGACCTGGCGTCCGCATCCCGCATCGTCGTGAAGGTCGGCTCGTCGTCGATCAGCGGAGAGTCCTCCTGGAGGATCCCCATCATCGTCGAGGCCCTGGCCGCCGCTCATGCGCGGGGCGCCGAGGTCGTGCTGGTGTCGTCGGGTGCCATCGCCTCCGGCATCCCCTTCCTCCGGCTGGACGCACGACCCACCGACCTCGCCACGCAGCAGGCCGCCGCCGCGGTGGGGCAGAACATCCTCATGTACCGGTACCAGGAGTCGCTCCGTCCGTTCGACATCGTCGCCGGACAGGTGCTCCTCACCACCGGTGACCTCGAGAACCCGACCTCGCGGTCCAACGCCCGTCGCGCGATGGAGCGTCTGCTCGGTCTGCGCACGCTGCCGATCGTCAACGAGAACGACACGGTGGCGACGCAGGAGATCCGCTTCGGTGACAACGACCGGCTCGGCGCGCTCGTCGCCCAGCTGATCGAGGCGGATGCGCTCATCCTCCTCAGCGATATCGAGTCGCTGTACACGAAGCCGCCCACGGACCCGGGAGCCGAGCCGATCGACATCGTGGCGCCGGACGCCGACCTCACCGGACTCGAGTTCGGAGCGACGGTCGTGAACAGCGTCGGCACCGGGGGAGCAGCCACCAAGGTCTCCGCGGCACGGCTCGCCGCGGCCTCCGGCATCGGTGTCCTCGTCACGAGTGCCGACCTCGTCGATCAGGCGCTGTCCGGGGCCGAGATCGGAACCTGGTTCGAGCCCGCGACCTCCTAAACTGGGCGGATGACCGACCAGACCCCGCAGGTGCGCCTCGAGCGCGCCAAAGAGGCCTCTCGTGCCACGGCAGCTCTCACCAGCGATGACAAGACCCGCGTGCTCGAAGCCGTCGCGGTCGCCTTGCTGGAGGCCGCGCCGCGCATCATCGAGGCGAACGACCGTGACATCGCGCGCGGACGCGAGGACGGTATCGGGGAGTCCCTGATCGACCGGCTGCGGCTGGACGAGAAGCGGGTCGGAGCGCTGGCCTCCGCCGTGCGCGACGTGGCGGCCCTTCCGGACCCGGTGGGTCGTGTGGTCGGCGGACATCGGATGCCGAACGGTGTGGCGCTGGAGCAGGTGCGGGTGCCCTTCGGCGTGGTCGGCGCGATCTACGAGGCGCGACCCAACGTGACGGTCGACATCGCGGCGCTCGCGCTCCGCTCCGGCAACGCCGTGGTGCTGCGCGGGGGGAGTGCCGCCCGCGAGTCCAACACCGTGCTCGTCGAGGTGATGCGCGCGGCGGTCGAGGGTGCGGGGCTCACCCCGGAGGCCATCCAGACGGTCGACGACTTCGGGCGCGAGGGGGCGAAGGCGCTCATGCACGGTCGCGGTCTCATCGACGTGCTGGTTCCCCGGGGCAGCGCGGGGCTCATCGAGACCGTCGTCACCGAGTCGACCGTGCCGGTCATCGAGACCGGTGCCGGGAACGTGCACATCTTCCTCGACGAGACGGCACCCGACGACTGGGCGCGTGACATCGTCGTGAACGCCAAGGTGCAGCGGCCGAGCGTGTGCAATGCGGTGGAGACCGTGCTCGTGCATCGTCAGGCGGCGCCGCGGCTGGTCCCGCTGGTCGCCAGCGCCCTGCAGAGCGAAGGCGTGGCGATCCATGGCGACGACATGGTCGTGGGGCTCATGTCGAACGTGATCCCCGCCGTCGAGGAGGACTGGGAGACCGAGTACCTGAGCCTCGACATCGCGATCAAGGTCGTCGAGTCCCTGGACGAGGCGCTCGACCACATCCGGCGCTACAGCACCGGGCACACCGAGTCGATCATCACGACCGACACGCGCAACGCCGAGCGCTTCCTGGCCGAGGTGGACTCGGCCGTCGTGATGGTGAACGCCTCGACGCGCTTCACGGACGGCGCCGAGTTCGGATTCGGCGCGGAGGTCGGCATCTCGACCCAGAAGCTGCACGCGCGGGGCCCGATGGGGCTCTCCGAGCTGACCAGCACCAAATGGCTCGCGCGTGGGTCGGGGCAGACCCGCGCCTGAGGGCTAGACTGGGGGACGCTGTACCCCACAGGATCCCGAACAGCACGCACGAAACGGAGTCAGGATGAACCTCGTCGCACAGATCGCGATGGCCGCTGCCGAGACCGAGCACCACGGCAACGTCGCGCTCGAGACGGTGATCTTCGGAGTCATCGCGGCGACCGTGTTCGCCTTCCTCGGGCTCGTGACGCTCTCCTACAAGAACGTCGCCAACCGCCACTCGGCGAAGGCCGAGGCATGGGCCGCGAAGCACGGCAAGGATGGCCACGAGGCAGGACACGGCCACTAGGCCCCCATGAACGACGCTGCGACCACGCGCACCCCGCGCATCGGCGTGATGGGCGGAACGTTCGACCCCATCCACCACGGCCACCTGGTCGCAGCCAGCGAGGTCGCGAATTCCTTCGGACTCGACGAGGTCGTCTTCGTGCCGACCGGTCACCCGTGGCAGAAGTCGGGGGTCTCGCCGAGCGAGCACCGCTATCTGATGACGGTGATCGCGACCGCCTCGAACCCGCAGTTCACGGTCAGTCGGGTCGACATCAACCGCGAGGGTCCCACCTACACGATCGACACACTGCGCGATCTGAAGCGCGATCGACCGGATGCCGAGCTCTTCTTCATCACCGGAGCCGACGCCGTAGCGCAAATTCTCAGTTGGAGGGACCATGATGAGTTGTGGGAGTTGGCCCACTTCGTCGCGGTCTCTCGGCCAGGACATGTCCTGAGCACAGACGGCCTCCCGAGCGACAACGTCAGCCAGCTGGAGGTGCCGGCTCTGTCGATCTCGTCGACGGACTGCCGTGAACGCGTTCGCGACGATCAGCCGGTCTGGTACCTGGTCCCCGACGGAGTCGTTCAGTACATCGCGAAGCATCATCTGTATCGGAGCAAGGCATGAGTACATCGGATCAGCAGGAGCAGGGTCCGCTGACGCGCAAGCAGTTGCGCGAGATCCGGTTGACGGGTTCCACCCCGGTGATCTCCAGTGAGGAGGCCGCTGCGGCGGCCGAGGCGGCGCCCCCCGCGCCCCCACTGCCGCGTGCCGCCGAACCCGTCGAGATCGAGCCGGCGCCCGAGCCGGTCTCTCCGGAGGCCGGTGGCGTTGCCCCACTGACGCGGCGCCAGGCGCGTGAGCAGGAGAAGGTCCGCACCGCATCCGTGCCGGTCATCGGCGAGAGCGACGCCGCCGAGGCCGAGGTCGAGGCTCCCGCCGCGCAGCCGATCGAGGAGCCTCAGGCCCCCGAGACCCCCGCCCCCGCCCCCGCCCCCGCCCCCGCCCGTGCGGCGGAGGCGCCGACGATCGTGTCGGGTGTTCCGGACTTCAGCGACACCGCGGGAGACGACGACGATGACGAGGGGGACGACGAGGTCGCGGTCGCCCCGGTCTCCGCTTCCGCGGCGGTCGACGCCGTGGGCGAGGTTCCGCTCGAGTCGATCGAACCCGCCACCGTCGAGACGCCCGGCAGCGATGTCGAAGAGGTCCTCGGACTGTCGGACGAGGACGCCGAGCCCGCCGCGGATGACGATGTGCTCGCGGACGACGATGTGCTCGCCGACGTCGAGGTCTCCGACGACGAGGTCGTCGCCGAGGACCGGCCCACGGTCAACTCCGCGTTCGGGGAGGGGCTCCTCGCGGATGCCCCCGAAGAGCGCTCCTCCTTCCGTCCGTCGTTCGACGAGCTGCTCACGGTGGGAGACTCCACCGGTTCGCAGCACTCCGCACCGAACGCGCTGATCTTCACGCCATCTCCCGGCGAGGGCTCGCTCTCGGGCCCCGTCGCGTCCACCGGGGAGATCCTGGTGACCGGCTCCTACGAGCTGCCGCACGGCATGGGCTCGCAGGGTCACGCGCTCGGGACGACCGACGGCAAGGATGTCGACGCCGTCCTCATCGACGGCGAGCTGCCTCCGGCCTCGTCGCCCACGCCGATCGCCGCCAGCTCGGCGGTCAGCACCATCAAGCCCGCGGGCGAGGTCATCCGACCTCCTGCCCCCGAGAAGGGGAACCGACTGATGGTTACCCTCGCCATCATCGCGGGCGGACTCGCCCTCGCGATCGGCGTCGTTCTCGTCATCGCCTTCACCACGAAACTGATCTGATGCAATCACCTGAAACCGCCGAAGAGATGCTGCGTCTCGCAGCACAAGCCGCCGTCGACAAGGGCGGTGAGGATCTCGTCGCACTCAACGTCTCCGAGCCCCTGCCGCTGGTCGACATCTTCCTTCTCGTCACGGGAAACAGCGAGCGCAACGTCGCCGCGATCGCCGACGAGATCGAGGATCGCCTGATCGAGTCGGGTCACAAGCGCGTGCGCCGCGAAGGTCGCGCGGAGGCCCGCTGGGTCCTGCTCGACTTCGGCGACCTGATCGTGCACGTGTTCCACCAGGAGGAGCGCGTTTACTACGGCCTCGAGCGCCTCTGGAAGGACTGCCCCGTCGTCCCGATCGACGTCGCCGAGCCGGCCGCTGCCGACCCGAGCTGACATGACGACGCACCTGATCACCGGTGCAGGCTCCGGCATCGGCGCGGCTGTCGCCCGCCGACTGCTGGCTCGCGGCGATGACGTGGTGGCCCTGGCGCGTGACGCCGGGCGCGCGAAGCAGATCGCCGCCGACCTCTCCGGGGCGTCGGTGCTGGTGGGAGACCTGTCCCAGCCGGGACGACTGTCGTGGGCGCTGTCGAAGCAGCACCTGCCGGATCGCATCGACTCCCTCGTGCACGCGGCGGGTGTCGTCGATCTCGGCGCGGTGGCGGAGCTTCCCGCGACCCTCTGGGAGCAGCAGCTCGCCGTGAACCTCGTCGCGCCGGCGGAGCTCACCCGCCTGCTGCTGCCCGTCCTCCGGGTGTCGCAGGGGCAGATCCTGTTCGTGAATTCCGGCGCGGGGCTCCGCGCCAACGCCGGCTGGTCGGCCTACGCCGCGTCGAAGCACGGCCTCCGGGCTCTGGCCGACGCGCTGCGGGCGGAGGAGGCGGAGCACGGGATCCGCGTCACCTCGGTCTTCCCCGGACGCACGGCGACCCCGATGCAGGAGCGTGTGCACCAACAGGAGGGTCAGGAGTACGAGGCCGACCGCTTCATCGACCCTGAATCGGTGGCGACCACGATCCTCACGGCCCTCGACCTTCCGCGCGACGCGCAGATCACCGACCTGTCGATCCGTCCGGGGGTCTGAGGCAGGGGCGCCGGGCCGTCCCTGCGCATACCCCTCCCGGTGTCAAGGGGCTTCCCAGGCCGCGGTCCGTGGCGCACTCTCTTTGGAGAGAGAGTCCTGGAGGGCCCCGAAAATGTCTGAACTTCCGGATCCGCGGTTCATGCTGAATCGCATCACGGCGTCGGAATGGGTGATCAACGACCTTCGTTACTCGCCCAATGACCCGCGCCACGTGGTCGCGTGCGTGTACGAGCTCGCCGAGACCGAGGTCGAGGTGACCTGGCTGCGTGATCTGCCGCTCGCCACGCGCTACGGAACCGTCTTCGAGGTGCTCGAGGACGTCGAGAGGATGCGTGGATCGAGCAGGGCGACGCGTCCGATCTCCATTCCGCATCGGCCGCCGCTGATGGCGACCTAGCCGCACGAACGGCACGGACCGTGTATGACGAAAGCGCACCCCCTTGATCGCCGAGGGGGTGCGCTTCCTCATGCGCCGTGCGGCGGTCCGCGTTCCGGCAAGCCGCAGGCCGGGGCGGAGCCGCTGCAGGGGGCGGAGCCGCTGCAGGGCTCAGAGCAGCTGCAGATCGGTGATGCAGGTCCGATCGTCCGATGACGTGGTGGACAACGGCACGGAACCCGTGAGGCCCGCGCTCTCGACGGTCAGCGTCGCCTCGATGCCCCGAGGCACCCAGACGCCGGTGAAGCCGTTGTCATGGGTTCGGCGCGTCTCATCGAGGAGGACCGATCCGTCAGCGGCGGTGAGGACGATTCGCAGCTCGGTGTCGGAGAGCTCACCCACGCACGTCGTGAGGCTGTGGAAATGGCAGTCGTGGGTCTGCGCACGGAACGGCGCGATGGAGATGTACACCGCGTCGTCGGGCATCGGCAGCCGGCCCTCCCGACCGCTCTCGTCGCGCAGCACGAGCGCATCGGGTTGCACCGACGCGAGGAAGTCGGTCGGCCTCTCCGCGACGGGCATCGCGTCGAGGCGTTCGATCACCGTCGCGACGTCGAGTCCCGCGAGATCGTGCGCTGCGAGCAGCTCCTGTGCGGCAGCCGCCGGGTCGTCGTCCGCCGCGGGGGCAGGGGCGGCGCATCCGGCCAGGGTGATGCCGGCGACGGTCAGCGCGGCGAGTGCTGCGGACAGCCTCCGTCGTCGTGGAGATGCGGGACGCAGAGCTGCGGGACGGGGAGCTGCGGGACGGGGAGCTGCGAGAGAAGCGGCAGTGGGGGGACTGAGGGGGTGGTTCATGGCATGGTCCTTCGAGCGGGGTGGGACCGGTGCCGGGCGGGGCTGCGCCGACACCGGCCCCGGAACGGATCAGAGAGCGGAGAGGAGGTCCTTCATCTCCTGGATCTCGTCGGTCTGGGCGTCGACGATCGTGTGGGCGAGCTCGACCGCCTCGGGGTCGCTCCCGTCATCGATCTGCGCCTGTGCCATCTCGACGGCGCCCTCGTGGTGCACGATCATCTGCTCGAGGAACAGTCGGGACGCCTCAGGACCGTCGGCGGCGCGGAGTGCGGTGAGGTCGTCCTCGCTCATCATCCCGTCGCCGTGGTCCATCCCGCTGGCCTCGCGGTCGTCGGGGCTGATGCCCCATTCGTCCAGCCAGCCTTCGAGCTGTTCGATCTCCGGGCCCTGAGCGGCCTTGATCCGCTGGGCGAGCTCGGTCACCGCGGGGTCGATCCCCTCGGCGGCGAGCACGATGTCGCTCATCTCGATCGCCTGCTCATGGTGGACGATCATCATCGAGGCGAACATGGCGTCGGCCTCGTCGGCGCCGGCGGACGGCGATGATGAGCCGTGGTCCATGCCGGGCATGGAACCATCGTCGGCGGCGGTCGCGCAGCCGGACAGCAGCAGGGCGGCGGACAGGGCGAGTGCGGACGTCGCCGCAGCACGAATCTTCATGGGTGTTCTCCAATACGCATAGTCGTTGCGCACACGCCGGACGGCGGCGCGCGAGTGTGAGAGGCGGGGAGCCGAGGCGCGCGAGCGCGGGCTCCACGAGCCGCTCAGGTGCGACTGATGCAGAGAACGTGAAGAGAGGGGGCGCGGGGGAGAGGCCGTGCGGCGAGGGCGTCGATGAGGGGCGACCGGAGGAGGATTTCCGTCCGACCCCGAAGCACACCGGGCGCGACGAGGAGCACGAGGGCGAGGAGGAGCGCGAGGACGCACATCATCGCCATGCCGCTGTGTTCGTCGGTACCGCAGCCCGCGCAGGACATCTCTGCCGTGCCGGTGGAGGTTCCGGACGGGTGCGCCTGCGCGGTGCCGTGGTGCGCCGATGCGGGGTCAGCCGCGGACATCGCCACCGCTGCCGGTGCGTCGGCCGCTGCGGTCCCGTGCAGATTCAGGGTGTGCATCCCCAGCAGCCCGAGGATGACTGCGGCGACGAGCAGTACGCCCGCCAGCACGCCCCGGAAGACGCTCGAGGAGCCCCTCCCGGACCGCGTCGCCGCCACCGATGCCATGAGAGCAAGTCTAGGCGCGCGGGTGACGACGACCGCTCCGGTGCGGAGCGGCGCCGGTCCGCTCAGGCGTCGGCGTCGGCGCCGTCATCCGTCTCTGCGGCGACGCGGTCGGCCTCCGCGCTGTCGATGAGCGCGTCATCGACGTCCGGATCGAGGACGCGCTCACCGTCGACGTCCTGGGTCGGCACGCCGGCCGGGTCGTCGTCGTGGGGGATCGGCGGCACGGGGGGAATGATCGGGTTCGACATGATCGCATCCTTTCGTCGAGGTGCGTTCACGGTAGAACGTGCAGCGTGCAGGCTGAATCGGGTTGACGCTCGTGAAGACTCGCGCTAGCGACGCGGGAACGAAGAAAGCCCCCGGAGAACCGGGGGCTTTTTCTGTGGACCTGAGGGGACTCGAACCCCTGACCCCCTGCATGCCATGCAGGTGCGCTACCAGCTGCGCCACAGGCCCAGACGCTGTTCCGAACCAGCCGGAGCAACTTGAAAAGAGTACTACACGAATCGACGCGAGCACCAATCGGGGCGGGTATCCCGGGCGCGTCCTCGTGGGAGCGCGGTATCGAGGAACAAGCACACGGCGCCGGGCGTTGGAATCGGCGTGAGCATCCTCGACAGTCTGGTGATCGGCGCAGGGCAGGCCGGCCTCTCGGCATCCTTCCACCTCTCGAGGCTGGGCATCTCGCACGTGGTCCTCGACGCCGACGAACAGCCCGGCGGCGCCTGGCAGCACCGGTGGGACGCGCTGACGATGCGCGACGTGCACGGAGTCGCGGAGCTGCCCGGCGACACCCCGCCGCCGCGCGACGGCGCCCGCGCCAACGAGGCCGTGCCCGCATATTTCGCCCGGTATGAAAAGAAGCACGCGCTCCCGGTGCTCCGCCCCGTGCACGTCGAGCGCGTGGAGGATCGGGACGGACTGCTCGTCGTGCGGGCCCGCGAGGGCGAGTGGACGACCCGCACTGTCGTGAACGCGACCGGCACCTGGTCACATCCGTTCCTCCCGCACTTCCCCGGCATGGAGACGTTCGTCGGGGAGCAGCTGCACACCGTGGACTACCCGGGGCCGGAGCACTTCATCGGCAAGCGGGTCCTCGTGGTGGGCGGGGGAGCGTCCGCCGTGCAGTTCCTCGGTGCGCTGGCGCCGATCACCGACACGCTGTGGGTCACCCGCCGTGAACCGGTGTGGCGGAACGACGACTTCACCCCGGAGGCGGGGGCTGCGGCCGTCGCCCTCGTGGAACAGCGCGTCGCCGCCGGGCTCCCTCCCGAGAGCGTGGTCAGCGTGACCGGGCTGATGCTCCGTCCGCAGGAGCGCGAAGCCGAGCGTCTCGGTGCCTACGCCGCCCGACGTCCCCTGTTCGAGCGGATCGAACCCGATGGGGTGCGCTGGGCGGACGGCAGCTTCGAGCGGGTCGACGTGATCCTGTGGGCCACCGGATTCCGCCCGGCGATCAGTCACCTGGCTCCCCTGCACCTGCGCAGTCCGGCCGGAGGCATCCAGCTGGACCGGAACGGGCGCGGCACGACCGCGGTCGCGGATCCTCGTGTGCAGCTGGTCGGCTACGGGCCGTCCGCGAGCACGATCGGCGCGAACCGCGCCGGGCGCTCCGCGGCGAAGGGCGTGCAGCGTGCTCTGCGGTCGGCCGGTGCGAGCGTCACCAGCGGTTGAGCACCTCTTCGGCGAATCCCTCGATGCCGTCGACCTGCACCCGCGTTCCGGTGCCGTCGAGCGCCCAGCCCGTCCAGACGCCGAACAGCTGATCGGTCGAGCTCGCGATCACCAGTGCATTCGTGTGCGAGTGCTTGTTGTAGAACGGCGTGAAGGTGAGGTCGGCGCTCGTCCCGTGCACGTGCCAGGGGCTCATGAAGCGCGCGGGGTCGTAGTCCCACACGAGCTCCTCGCTGATCTTCGACAGACGGCCGTCGACGAGGAGCGCGTTCTCGGTCGCGCCGGAGCCGTCGGTCCACTTCGCACCGAGCTGCAGCCCGATGACGCGGCCGTCGACGACACCGCTCGCCGCGGCCCAGTTCCAGCGCACCCGGTACGGCCAGCGCCCGCGCCCGTGGTCGAGCACCGCCCAGCTGCCCACGGGCACGTCGTGTGTGACGCCGTCGATCGTCACGGTTCCGGTCGTCGGACGGGCCACATCCTTCACCGTGTACTGGAACCGACGGATGTCCTCGCCCTGCCGCCACGGCACGACGACGCCGAGGGAGTCGTGTCCCGCGGGACGGCCGGCGTGCAGGTCGAAGGACACGCGGGGTGCGGTGCCGCGCAAGCGGGTCCCGTCGAGGGCCTCATCGATGTCGATGGTGATCCGACGGGTGCGTGATCGAGCGGGACCCGCGCCGAGAGACGCCGGCAGCGTCGCGCTGCGTCCTCCGGGGGAGATCACCGTCGCGCCGATGTCGTCGCCGGTCGCGCGGTCGAGGACCCACACCTCGTGCAGCGCCATGTAGTCGACGCACGAGACCGTGAGGGAGATGATGTGCGACGGGGCCATCACGTTCCAGTACTCCCACCGCTTGTTGCGCCCCCAGTGGCCGCGGCCCGGGATCCCCGAGGTGTCGTGAAGCGGTGTGCGCGACCACCCCAGCGCCTCGCGGTTGAACGCCCCGTCCGGCGTGGTGAGAGACACGTGCGCGGTGATCTCGCGCTCGATCAGCGGTGTGGGCATCGTCGTCCTGCTGTCGGGTGGGATACCGTCTCGGGTCGGCATCGTTGACCCGAGTGTAGAGGACCGATCCACGGACGATGGGGGACGGGGCGGAATCCCTGTTCGGGAGGACGCCATCGCCTGGATACCCTGAGGGCATGCTCCGCTTCGTCTTCGTCGTCGTCTGGCTGCTGCTGTCCGCCTGGCTCGTCGTCTGGGTCGGGGAGGGCCTGTTCGGAGTCGATCAGCGGCAGTCGATCCTCCCCTTCGCCGGAGAGGACACGCTCGGCGGGCCGATCATCATCGGTGTCGCCTGGGGGCTGCTCCTGACGTTCGGAGGGATGCTGTCCGGGCTCGGCCGTCGCAGGAAGGTCCGGGGTGAGGCCGAGATCGGTGTCGGCACGATCGTCGAGGTCTCGCGCACCGGCATGACGGTCAACGACGTGCCGCAGTACGACCTGTTCATCCGGGTCGCCCCGCGTGCCGAGGAGGACTTCATCGCCCAGCTGCGGATGCTGGTGGACCCCGCGGACGCCGCGGGTCTCCAGGTCGGACTCCCCGTTCCCGTGCGCTACAGCCTGACCGACCAGGACACCGTCGAGCTCGCCGACCTCAGCGACCCGGCCGTGCGCGACGCCATGCTGCACTGGCGGATCGAGCGGGGGCTGATCGACCCGGCACAGGTGCGCGCGCGGACGAGCGGGACGCAGGTTCCGGCATCCGTCCTCGAGATCCGCCCGACGGGTCGGCGCCGCGAGGGGCAGAGCGAGCTCGCCCTGCGCGTGCTGATGGCTCCGGAGGACGCGGCGACGTGGGAGGCCGATAGCACCCTGTTCGTGTATCCGCAGGCGATCCCGCATCTGCAGGTCGGCGCGCCCGTCTGGGCGTTCTACCGGCGGGAGGATCCGCAGACGGTCGCGGTGACCATCGAGAAGGAGGCCGGACGATGAACCCGATGGACACGCTCATCTGGCTGCTGAACTTCCCGGCCGCGCACGGCTACGTCATGGTGTTCATCGCCGGCTTCTCGATCCTCGGCCTGTTCGCGCTGTCCGTGCGGGGAGCGGTGCCCGGTGGCGACCTTCGAGCCATCCGAGAGCGGGAAGGGCTGCTGCGTGCGGGAGATCGCCCGCGCGGTCGGATCACGGGACGCGTCATCCGCGTCGTCGCCCGGATTCTCGCCCTCCTGATGCTGGGCTCGCTCGTGATCGGGATCCTCAGCCTGACCGGGGTGCCCGTGACCCGCGCGTACATCCACGACAACGGCCGCCCGACGACCGCGACGACGGACGGCGACTGGGTGACGTTCACGACCGCGGAGGGGGTGGAGTACACCCTGGAGAGCAACTTCTTCACGCCCGCGGTGTATCCGGACCGGGACGCGCAGTTCCCCGGCGGACAGCCCGTCGTGGTGCGCTATCTGCCCGGCCACCCGCAGGCGTTCGTGATCGACAGCGAGCAGACCCCGCGCTGACGTCGGGGACGGCGCGTAGGGTGAGGGTATGTCGCGCATCATCGTGTTCGGCGGCCACGGCCGCATCGCCCTTCTGCTCGCGCCGCTCCTCGTCGCCCGAGGAGACGAGGTCACCGCCGTCATCCGCAATCCCGCGCACACGGCCGATGTCGAGGCGGGCGGCGCGAAGGCGCTGGTCGCCGACGTCGAGGCCCTGAACGTCGAGGAGCTCGCCGAGATCATCGGCGGTCACGACGCGGTGGTGTGGTCGGCCGGTGCGGGCGGCGGCTCTCCGGAGCGCACGTACGCCGTCGACCGCGATGCGGCGCAGCGGTCCATGGACGCGGCCGAGCGCGCCGGCGTGCGCCGCTACGTGATGGTGTCGTGGCTCGGATCGACCGCAGATCACGGCGTCCCCGAGGACGACTCCTTCTTCCCCTACGCCGATGCCAAGTGGGCGGCCGACGAGCACCTGCGCGGCACGGGCCTGGAGGGCACGATCCTCGCACCGGGGACGCTCACCTTCGACGAGCCGACCTCGCGGATCCAGACCGACCCCGACGGACGCGGCGCCGTCGCTCGTGCCGACGTTGCCGCGGTCATCGCCGCCTCCCTCCACGAGCCCTGCACGATCGGACGGACGATCCGCTTCGGCAACGGCGATGCGGCCTCGGCGGTGCCGATCGCCGAGGCGCTCGCCTGCTGAGCCGGACCACGTCGTCGGAAGCCGTGATGTCCCGGTCTCGCAGATGGCTCGTGGGCGGCCTGGCGGTCGCGGCGCTGAGCGGACTGTGCGTCGCACCGATCGCCTCCGCGGCGCCCCCTTCCCCGGGAGTATCCGCCGCCGCGGCATCGAACCCCGACACGGGCGTCGCGGCACGCGCGGCCGCGATGGTGAAGGAGATGTCCGTCGCGGAGCGGGCCTCGACGGTCGTGATGGGGCATGTGGCGGGGACGGACCCCGCAGCACTCCGGTCGTACATGGCGTCCGGACTCGGCGGGTTCATCCTCATGGGGGCCAACATCCCCGGCACCGAGGCCGAGCTGCAGAGCCTGACGTCCGCGTTGACCGTCGACCCCGAGCTGCCTCCGCTGGTGGCGGTCGATCAGGAAGGGGGCCTGGTCTCGCGATTGAGCGACGACGACCACGCGGCCTCCACGTCGCTGAAGGGTCTTCCGGTCGCGGACACCTCTGCCGCGTTCGCTGCGCGGGGAGCGCTGGTCGCCCGCGCGGGGATCACCGTGAACTTCGGCACGATCGCCGACGTCACCTCCGACCCCGGTACGTTCATCTACGGCCGCGCGTTGGGCACCGACCCGAAGAGCGCCGCCGACAGGGTCGCCGCCGCGACGTCGGCGCAGGAGCAGTTCGTGGCCTCGACCCTCAAGCACTTCCCCGGGCACGGCGCGGCGCCGGGCGACTCGCACCATGCCATCCCGACCACGTCGATGGGGCTCGCCGAGTGGCGTGACACCGAGGCCGTACCGTTCGCCGCGGGAATCGACGCCGGAGCCTCCCTGCTCATGTACGGGCACCTCGCCTACACCGCGGTCGACCCGCTGCCGGCGTCGCTCTCTCCGAAGTGGCACGAGATCGCCCGGGACGACCTCGGCTTCGAGGGCGTGGCGGTGACCGACGACCTCGGGATGCTGCTGTCCTCGGGAGATCCCGCCTACGCCGATCCGGTCGCGAACGGTGTGGCTGCGGTCGCCGCCGGGAACGACCTCGTGCTGATGATCGCGGGCTCCGACGCGCAGACCGCGGGGAAGATGGCGGCGGGCATCGCTGCGGCGGTCGAGTCGGGGAGCCTCCCTGCCGCTCGACTCGACGAGGCCGCGACCCGCGTCGTCACCCTGCGTCTGCAGCTCTCCGCCGCCACGGCGCGCTGGGCGGTCTGCGCCGATTGCGAGCCCGCGAGCTGACGTTCAGGCCGCCTCGCGGGCGCTCTCGCCGAGCCAGGCGTCCAGCAGGGCGGCGCGCAGGACGGAGCCCCGTTCGGCGAAACCGCGCTGGCGGCGGACATACTCCGCCTTCCCCTCGGGGGTCTCGATGGGCACGGGCGTGACATCCCACGCGGAGAGGTCGTAGGGCGCGGCCTGCATGTCGAGCAGGCGGATGTCGCGCGCGAGCTCGAACGTGTCGAGGAGGAGCTCGCCGGGGATCAGCGGCCCGAGCTTCATCGCCCACTTGTAGAGGTCCATCCCCGCGTGCAGGCAGCCCGGCTGCTCGAACAGCGGCTGATCGTCGCGGCTCAGGGGTGTGCGGTTGCGCGGAGTGGCGTCCGGGGTGAAGAACCGGAACGCGTCGAAGTGGGTGCAGCGCAGCTCGTGTCCCTCGACCACGGCATCGGTGCCGGCCTGCCCGAGCCGCAGGGGGACGGCGTGCCGGTGCTCGTCGGCGCGGTAGACCATGGCCCACTCATGCAGCCCGAAGCAGCCGAACTGTCCGGGACGCGACGCCGTGCGGCGCAGCATCCGCTCCACGAGGCCGGCGAGCTCCGCCTTCTCCGTGGCGAAGGCGGCCGCGTCCGGAACGACGGAGCCCTCCACCGTACCGGCGGCGTACCAGCGCCACGAGAGACGCTCGGCGGCGTCCTGCAGCTCGATGCCCGCGCCGGGGTGCCAGCGCCGTAGCTGCGCGGGCTTGTACGCGTAATAGGTGAACAGGAAGTCCCACACCGGATGCTTCTCGGAACGGCCGGCGCGCTCGCGATGCGCGGCGGTCAGTGCGTCGGCGCGCTCCTGGTGCGCATGCTCGCGCGCCAGCCACTCATCGCGGGGGAGGGCCATCTCAGTGCCTGTCCATTCCGAACCTCGTCAGTGGAGGATTCCGACTTCGCCGAGCCGATCCCGCAGGCCCGCGCCGTCTTCGGCGCTCACCCAGGGCGCGGTGTCCTCGGAGTGCGGCTCGGGACCGGCGCGGCCACCGGCGAGCACGGCCTCGGCAGGGAGCAGACGACGGATCGCGACGCCGGCGACGGAATCGGGATGCTCGTCCATGAACTGGCTGTAGATCGACTCATCGTGCTGGCCGTCGTCACCGATCAGCAGCCACTTCACATCGGGGAACTCGGTGGCCAGCCGGCGCAGGTTGGTGAGCTTGTGCTCGCGCCCGCTGCGGAACCAGCGCTCATGAGTGGGGCCCCAGTCCGTGAGGAGCATGGACCCGGCCGGGAAGAGGTGACGGCCAAGGAACCGCCAGAGGGTCGGAGCGACGTTCCACGCCCCCGTGGACAGGTAGACCATCGGCGCCCCGGGGTGCTGTCGCAGCAGCTGGTCCAGCAGCACGGCCATCCCCGGCACGGGGAGTCGGGCATGCTCGTCGAGCACGAACGAGTTCCAGAAGGCGATGAAGGGGCGGGGGAGCGCCGTCACCATGACGGTGTCGTCGACGTCGGACACGACACCGAACGTGGTGCCTTCGGCCACGACGAACACCCGGGCCTCCACGGGATCCTGCCCCTCGACGGAGAAGGTGAACGTCTGCCAGCCGGGCTCCAGCTCCACGCGGATCATCGCGTCGACGACGCCGCCCCGGTCGGCGGCCACCTGGTGCGTGGTGCCTCCGATGTGCACGCTCACGGCGGCGAATCCCACCGGGATCCCGACGAAGCTGCGCCAGCCGCGCACGCTCGCCGGCTCGCCGTCACGCGTACGACGCTGCGGGGGGACGATCAGCACACGACCGACGACTCTGACCCAGCCCGGACCGCCGTATCCGGGGAACGGGAGGATCGTCGCGACCCGGCCGCGACGGCGCGCACGACCCTCACGCCAGACATGCAGGCGGTGCTCGAGTCGCGCGAACCAGTGGATCCGGGGCGCCGGGGGTGCGGAAGCCATTGCCTCAGTCTTTCACGTCGGCGTCGGCCTCTGCCTCCGGAGCCTCCAGATGACGGGCCTCGAGGCGCTGCAGCAGCTTCTTGCCGAGGTAGGCCAGGAGCAGGAACAGCGCGATCACGCCGACGAAGATGTACCCCGCGTAGTGCACCCGGTCCACGAGCTCGCGGAAGCTGCCGGCAGCGAGGGAGGTCACGCTCACGTAGGCGGCGGCCCAGAGCATGCAGGCGGGGGCCGTCCAGGCCAGGAACCGACGGTAGGGGTACTCGCTCATGCCCACGGTGAGAGGGACGAGAGAGTGCAGCACCGGGAGGAACCGGGACAGGAAGATCGCGATGCCTCCGCGGCGGGCGAGATAGTTCTCGGCGCGGACCCAGTTGTGCTCGCCGATCTTGCGGCCCAACCAGGAGACGCGGATGTGGGGGCCGAGCCAGCGCCCGAGCCAGAAGCCGATGCTCTCGCCGATCAGCGCGCCGATCACGACGGCGACTCCCATGGCGATGCCCTCCCACGGGGTGGCCACACCCATGGAGGCGATGATGACGATCGTGTCTCCGGGGACGATGAGGCCGATCAGGATGCTGGTCTCCAGCATGACCGCGACGCCGGCGACCAGCGTGCGCGTGACCGGATCGATCGACTGCACGGTGTCGAGAAGCCAGAGCAGGAGGTCGTCCACGTCTTGAGAATACGGGAGCGGCCCGGTCCTAGGCTGGCAAGGTGCCTGAACCCCTGACCGCTCGATCGCTTCCCGCCTGGGTGGAGCCGTCGTCGATGTTCGCGCTGCTCGAGGCCCGGTCGGCCGACGTGTTCTGGCTCGATGCCGGGGCGGATGCGACCGAGGGATGGAGCTTCGTGGGGACGGGGGAGCGCTCGACGCTGCCGGGAGACGTCCGGGTGGACGCCGCCCCCGCGGATCCGGCGCTGCCGCCGTTCTCCGGGGGATGGGTGGGCTGGCTCGACTATGAGAGCGGGGCCGCTGCGGCCGGTGCCCCGGTGACCGAGCCCGAGGATGCCGGGGGCCGCTGGCTGTCCGTCACGCACCTGGTCGCCTTCGACCATGCGGCGCGGCAGGCGTGGGCCGTCGGCGGCCGAGAGGCGGAGCTCTGGGCGGCGGAAGCGGCGACGGAAGCGGCGACGGAGTCCGGCGCCGGGGAGGACAGCCGTCCGTCGACGGGGGCCGACGGGCGAGCGGACGGTGCGCCCCGCACGGCCGAGGCCCGGCATGACCCCCAGGAGTACGCGGCGCTGATCGAGCGCTGCCGTGACCTCATCCGGGCGGGCATCGCCTACCAGCTGTGCCTGACCACACGCTTCACCGTGCCCGGCGCGCACGACCCCGTCGCCGTGTACCGGCGTCTGCGGGCCGCGACTCCGGCGCACCACGGCGGATTCATCCGGATCGGCGACCGCACACTGCTGAGTGCGAGTCCCGAGCAGTTCCTCCATGCCTCGGGGGGAGTCCTCCGGACCCGACCCATCAAGGGCACCAGACCCCGCAGCGCCGGCCCGGTCGAAGACGCCGCGCTCGCCGCAGAGCTCGCGGTCGACCGGAAGGAGCGCGCGGAGAACGTGATGATCGTCGACCTGATGCGCAACGACCTCTCCCGTGTGAGCGTGCCCGGAACCATCCGCGTCGACGGCCTCTGGGTCGTGGAGAGCTATCCGGCCGTGCACCAGCTCGTCAGCACGGTGAGCGGTGTGGCCGCCGAGGGGACCACAGTCGGCGGTCTGCTCGCGGCGACGTTCCCCGCCGGGAGCATGACCGGCGCGCCGAAGCTCTCGGCCATGACGCGGCTGCACGGTCTGGAGGGCGGTCCGCGCGGTGTCTACGCCGGCTGCTTCGGCTACATCGGCGTCGACGGGTCGCTCGACCTCGCCATGGTGATCCGCAGCATCCTCATCGACGGGGAGCGCGCGATCGTCGGCGCCGGAGGAGGGATCACCTGGGGATCGGTCGCCGCCGCCGAGGTGGCCGAGGTCGCGACCAAGGCGCGGGCACCGCTCGCCGCCCTCGGCGCGGAAATGCCTGGGCTCTGGCGTTCCGATATCCTGAACTGATCCCGTTTTTCCTTCAGATTGGTCGTGCGTTCGTTGTCTGAGAACCTGTCCACCGCTCCTGCCGACGACGAGTCGATGTCGGCGCACGCCATCCAGACCAAATGGCAGAAGTATTGGGCGGAGAACGGGACGTTCCTCACGGGTGGCGATGACGACACTCGCCCCCGCAAGTACGTGCTCGGCATGTTCCCGTATCCGTCGGGCGACATGCACATGGGGCACGCGGAGAACTACGCCTACGTCGACATGGTCGCGCGCTTCTGGCGTCACCGCGGCCACAACGTGCTCAACCCCATCGGCTGGGACTCGTTCGGCCTGCCCGCCGAGAACGCGGCGATCAAGCGCGGTGCCGACCCCCGCGAGTGGACGTACGCCAACATCGACCAGCAGAAGCAGAGCCTGAAGGAGTTCGGCACCTCCTACGACTGGACGCGAGTCCTGCACACCTCCGACCCGGAGTACTACCGCTGGAACCAGTGGCTGTTCCTGAAGCTGTACGAGCGGGGTCTGGCCTACCGCAAGAAGAGCGCCGTCAACTGGTGCCCCAACGACCAGACCGTGCTCGCGAACGAGCAGGTCGTCGACGGTCGCTGCGAGCGCTGCGGCGCCGAGGTGATCAAGAAGAAGCTCACCCAGTGGTACTTCCGCATCACCGACTACGCGGACCGTCTGCTCGACGACCTGAACCAGCTCGAGGGCTTCTGGCCGCACAAGGTGCTGCAGATGCAGCGCAACTGGATCGGCCGTTCCATCGGCGCGGACGTCGACTTCGTGATCGAGGGGCGCGCCGAGCCGGTGACGGTCTTCTCGACGCGGCCCGACACCCTGCACGGTGCGACGTTCTTCGTGGTCGCGCCCGACTCCGACCTGGCCTCCGAGCTCGCGGCCGACGCTCCGGTCGAGGTGCGTCAGCGGTTCCAGGCGTACCTCGAGCAGGTGCAGAAGGAGACCGACATCGCGCGGCAGTCGACGGACCGCCCCAAGACCGGCGTCTTCCTGGAGCGCTATGCGATCAACCCGGTCAACGGCGAGAAGCTGCCCGTGTGGGCGGCCGACTACGTGCTGGCCGACTACGGGCACGGCGCTGTCATGGCCGTCCCCGCGCACGACCAGCGCGACCTGGACTTCGCTCGCGCGTTCGACCTGCCGGTCAAGGTCGTCGTCGACACGACGGCCCCCGTCACGGGTGCCATGCCGGTGATCGAGGTCGATGAGGAGGGCGTGCCGATCGACACCGCCGCCGTCCTCGACGAGCAGAGCCCGGCGTCGACGGGCATCGCCCTCACCGGCGAAGGTCGCATGATCAACTCCGGCGCGCTGAACGGTCTGTCCAAGCGCAACGCGATCGCCCGCGCGATCGAGCAGCTGGAGGCCTCCGGCACCGGGCGCGCCGCCAAGAACTACCGCCTGCGTGACTGGCTGATCTCCCGCCAGCGCTTCTGGGGCACCCCGATCCCGATGCTGCACGCCGAGGACGGCCGGATCATCCCGGTGCCCGAGGACCAGCTGCCGGTGAAGCTGCCCAGCGTCGAGGGCCTCGACCTGTCGCCGAAGGGCACGTCGCCCCTCGGCGCGGCGGAGCGCTGGGTGCGCACCACCGACCCCGAGACGGGCGACCCGGTGCTGCGCGACACCGACACCATGGACACGTTCGTGGACAGCTCCTGGTACTTCCTGCGGTTCCTGTCGCCGAACAGCGACACCGTGGCGTTCGACCCGGCTCAGGCAGACCGCTGGGCACCCGTCGACTCGTACATCGGCGGTGTCGAGCACGCGATCCTGCACCTGCTGTACGCGCGCTTCATCACGAAGGTGCTGTTCGACATCGGGCTGATCGATTTCACCGAGCCCTTCACGACCCTGATCAACCAGGGCATGGTGCTGCTCGACGGCTCGAAGATGTCCAAGAGCAAGGGCAACCTCGTCGAGTTCGCCTCGAGCATGATCGACCCCGGTGCCGACGTGGTCCGTGTCGCCCTGGCGTTCGCCGGTCCGGTGGAGGACGACATCAACTGGGAGGACGTCTCGACGGCCGGCGCGCAGAAGTTCCTGGCGCGTGTCCTTCGCATCGCTCGCGATGTCTCGTCGCCGGTCGACGTGGTGTTCGACGGGGGAGACGCCGCGCTCCGTCGCGCGACGCACAAGCTGCTGTCCGAAGCTCCCGCACTCGTCGAGCAGACGAAGTTCAACGTGCTCGTGGCCCGTCTGATGGAGCTGGTGAACATCACCCGCAAGACCATCGACGGCGCTGCCGGTGCGGCGGATCCCGCCGTGCGCGAAGCGGCTGAGACGATCGCCGTGATGCTCGACCTCTTCGCCCCGCACACCGCCGAGGAGGTGTGGGAGATCCTCGGTCACGAGCCTTCCGTCGGTCTCGTCGCGTGGCGCTCCGCCGACCCGGCGCTGCTGATCGAGGACACGATCACCGCCGTCGTGCAGGTGGGCGGCAAGGTCCGTGCGCAGCTCGAGGTCCCGGCGCGCATCGGCGAGTCCGAGCTCGAGGCGCTGGCGCGCGCCGACGAGCGCGTGATCCGGTCGATCGGCGACCGCGAGATCGTGAAGGTCGTCGTGCGCGCCCCGAAGATCGTCAGCTTCGTCGTCAAGGGCTGACCCGCTCAGACACCGACGTCCGCCGCAGGCCCACGACGCACGCCTCACCGCGTGCCGTGGGCCTGCGGCGTCATCCCCGTCGTTCGGCGGTGCGCCCGCGCGCGTCGCGGACGACCTCGACGACGAGGACTGCGAGCACGGGCACAGTCACCCCGAGCACCGCACCCAGGGCGACGTCGTGGACGTAGTGGACGCCCTGTGCGACGCGACCGAGCGCGACCACGGCCGCCAGGGCGATCGCCGACCACGTGATCCATGAGCGACGCACGACGAGAGCGATCACGGCGGCGGCTCCGAACGCGAGCGTGGGCTGCGCGAAGACGATCTTTCCGCCCTCGCTGAGGAGGTAGGCGAGAACGACGCCCGCGCCTGCGACGACAACGCGGGGTCGCTTCCCGGAGTCGCGCCACCACGCGTGGGCGAGGGCGGCTGCCGTGGCCGCGGCGAGCAGCACCAGGCCCACTTCGGAGATCAGCTCGACGCCGGGGACCCGTGCCCCCACGGAACCCAGCCAGCGCGTGCTCAGCACGCTCAGGCTTCCGGGGAGGGGGACGATCGCCAGGAGGACGGCGAGTGCG
Organism: Microbacterium sp. GW821-FHT01D02; assembly: GCF_059422585.1. Lineage (NCBI taxonomy): Bacteria > Bacillati > Actinomycetota > Actinomycetes > Micrococcales > Microbacteriaceae > Microbacterium > Microbacterium sp. GW821-FHT01D02. The sequence goes on from NZ_JBWKXB010000003.1 coordinate 200,167, forward strand.
GCGACGAGTGTCAGGGGCACGACGATCTGCGCGGAGACACGAGAAGAGGGCATACCTTCGACGGTACGGAGAGCGAACGGCAGCGGAGTCCGTCGGTGGATGTATCCGGGTCGCCCTCGAGGACGATGTTCGCGGGACTGCGCCCCTCGACGCATCCCCATGCAGGCTGGCTCTGCACGGCGTGAGAAGTCGGCGGGTTGTGCACCGGTCAGGGGTTCGGGGCGCGGGGCGGTGTGACGGTCCTCCTAGCGTGGCCGGATGGCATCGCAGTCCGCACCTCCATCGCCAGCATCACCACCGCCAGTACCTCCGCAGCGACGCCGATTGCGCCTCAGCATCGGTGCCGCGGTGGTCCTCGCCCTGGTCGTGCTGTCCGCCGCGGTGGGGCTCGGCATCCTGCGTGGTCAGTCGGCGCCGATGGAGTCCGTGCCACTGACGGATGCCGGCGCGACCGGGGAGCCGACGGGGGAGCTCTACGTGCATGTCCTGGGCGCGGTCGCGCGTCCCGGGCTCTACGTGCTCGAGCTGGATGCCCGTCTCGTCGATGCGCTGGCCGCCGCGGGTGGGACGACCGACGACGCTGACCTCGCCGCGGTCAACCTGGCGCGGGTGCTCGAGGACGGGGAGCAGGTCATGGTGCCGACCGTCGGTGCAGCGCCGGGTACGCCGGGTGCGGCCCCTCCGGGCGATGGACGCATTGACCTCAACACCGCGGACCAGGCGGCCCTGGAGACACTGCCGCGTATCGGACCCGCGCTGGCCGAGCGAATCATCTCCTGGCGTGAGGAGAACGGGCGCTTCCGCGCGGTCGACGACCTGCTCGCGGTGCCGGGCATCGGAGAGAAGCTGCTCGCGGGTCTGCGCGACGGGGTGAGGGTGTGAGGGGATGAGACGGCGTGATTTCCGTCTGCTCCCGCTCGCGTCGGCGGGCTGGGGAGCCGCCTTGCTGTGCGTGTTCATCCCCTCGGCGTCCTGGGCGTGCGCGACCGGCTGCGGTCTCGCGGCAGTAGCGGTGCTGGCCGCTCTCACCTCTCGGCGGTGCCGTGGTGGGGTGGCGTCCGCCTACGGCGGGTTGGCGGTCGTGATCCTCGTCGTGGCGGCGGGGATCGCGGCGACGGTGGGGTCGGTGCTCCCTGCGCGCGAGTACGCCGCATCGTGGGGAGGTCGGGTCGTGGAGCTCACCGCGGAACTCACCTCATCCGCCTCGGTCGGTCAGGACGGACGCCTCTGGATCGAGGCGACGACGACGACGCTCGGCTCCCCGGGGGAGACGGCCTCGTCGAGCGCGCCGGTGCGTATCGGGGTCGAACCGGTAGAGGGGTCCGATCTCGGGGCGGTGGTGCGCGTGGTGGGTGAGGCCGAGTCGACGGATGCCGGCGAGCGTTCGGTGCTCGTGGTCTACGCGAGTCGTGCCGAGATCATTCAGCCCGCGGGCGGGGTGTTCGGCTTCGCAGCGACCCTCAAGCGTGTCTTCGTCGAGCGGTCGTCGGAGTTGCCCGAGCCCGGCGCCGGGCTGCTCCCCGGACTCGCCGTCGGCGACACCCACGCGGTGACACCGGAGCTGAACGCCGACATGCGCACCAGCGGCCTCAGTCACCTGACCGCGGTCAGCGGAGCGAACTGCGCCATTGTGGTCGGCGCGCTCTTCTGGCTGACGGCGTGCTGCGGAGGAGGACGAGGCTTACGGGTGGTCGTGGCTGTCGCCGGCCTGGCCGCATTCGTGGTCCTGGTGACCCCGGAGCCGAGCGTGGTGCGAGCGGCGGTCATGGCCGCCGTGGGCATGCTGACGGTGCTGTCGGGCAGGCCGAGCGCGGGTGCCGGCATGCTCTCGCTGTGTGCGGTCGGGATCCTGCTGGCCGACCCGTGGCTGGCGGCCACGCCCGGGTTCGCGCTGTCGGTCGCGGCGTCGGGTGCCCTGATCCTGCTCGCGCCGCCTCTCTCGCGGGGGTTGAGTCGGGTGATGCCGGAGCCGGTGGCGCTGGCCGTCGCGGTCCCGCTCGCCGCCCAGCTGGCCTGCGGCCCGATCATCGCGCTCTTCTCCGAGCAGCAGTCGTTGATCGGTATCGCCGCGAATCTGATCGCCGCGCCCGCCGCCCCGATCGCGACCGTGATCGGCCTGCTCGCGTGCCTGGCCGCACCAGTGCCCGTGTTCGCGGATCTGCTCGCGTCGTCCGCCTGGCTTCCGGCCGCGTGGATCGCGACGACCGCCACGACGACGGCACGACTGCCCGGCGCACAGTTGCTGCTGCCGGCGGGGCTCCCGAGCTCCGTCCTCGTCGCCGTCGTCAGCGCGTGCGTCGCGATCGTCCTGATCCGGTTCGCCCGCTCGCCGCGGAACGCGCCGTCCGGGCGGGGAATGCGGATCGTGCACCGGGGAGCGGCGGCCGTCCTCATCGTCGTGCTCTCGCTCGCGGGTTCGCGCATGCTCCTCGACGGGCCGCTGACCACAGCGACAGCACCCGACGGGTGGGCGATCGCCGCCTGCGACGTCGGGCAGGGCGACGCCGTGCTGGTGCGCGCCGAGGCCAGAGTGGCGCTGATCGACGCGGGACCCGATCCCGGGCCGCTGTCGGCCTGCCTGAGGTCCCTCGGTGTCGATCGCATCGATCTGCTGGTTCTCACGCACTACGACCTCGACCATGTCGGCGGGGTGGCCGCGGTCCGCGGCCGGGTGGGACTGGTTCTCCACGGCCCCGTGGTCGAAGACGACGAACGACGTCTCCTCGACGACCTCGCGTCCGCAGGGGCACAGCTCCATCAGGCATCCGCCGGTCAGCACGGCATGCTCGGCACGGCGGCGTGGCGCGTCCTCTGGCCGCAGCCGCACGCAGCGGCATTCCCCGAGGGCAACGACGCGAGCGTGGTGATGGAGTTCGACGGCGGAGGTGTACCCCGTTCGCTCCATCTCGGTGACCTCTCTGCGGCACCCCAGCGCATGCTGCTGCGCACGGCCGGGCTCGGCCGGTACGACGTCGTCAAGGTCTCCCACCACGGCAGCGCCGATCAGGCTCCGGAGCTCTACGAAGCGGTGCAGGCCCGTGCGGCTCTCGTCAGCGTGGGCGCGGACAACGACTACGGCCATCCGCGCACGGAGACCCTCGACCTTCTGGGTGCGACCGGTGCGCGCACGCTGCGCACGGACCAGCACGGGCGCATCCTGCTCGGCCTCCACGACGGAGCACTGCGGGTCTGGACCGAGCGTGCCCCGCCATGACCGGGAGGGGAGCGGTGTCGGCGACCGCCGGTAGGCTGGATCCATGGCAGCTTCGCGTCCCTCTCCCCGCGGTGGCGCGAAGCCCACCAAGATCCCCCAGGTGTCGTGGCGCGAACCGCATCCCGCGCCGATCGTGCTCGTCTCCGGTCCTGAAGAGGTCTGCGCGGAGCGGGCGATCGCCGGAGTCCGCGACTACCTGCGCGCCGAAGACCCTGCCCTCGAAGTGAGCGACGTCCGCGCCGATGACTACGCGCCCGGCACGCTGCTCTCGCTCACCTCTCCGTCGCTCTTCGGCGAACCGCGCCTGGTACGCGTGTCCGGGGTGGAGAAGTGCTCCGATGTCTTCATCCAGGAGGCCGTGTCGTACCTCGACAACCCCCAGGAGGGGGCGACGGTCGTGCTCCGGCACACCGGTGCGAGCGTGCGCGGCAAGAAGCTCCTCGACGCTCTTCGCGCCGGCACGGGTGGGGGCATCGAGATCGCGTGTCCGGCGATCAAGCGCGACGGCGACCGCGTCGACTTCGCTGCAGGGGAGTTCCGCACCGCCAAGAAGCGCATCGCCCCTCCGGCCCTGCGCGCGCTGGTCTCCGCGTTCGCCGACGACCTGACCGAGCTGGCGGCCGCCTGTCAGCAGCTCATCGGCGACGTCGAAGGCGACATCACGGAAGAGGTCGTCACCAAGTACTACGGCGGCCGGGTCGAGGTCTCGGCATTCGTGGTCGCCGACACCGCCATCGCGGGGCGCTATGGCGAGGCGCTCATCGCCCTCCGCCATGCTCTCTCGTCCGGCGCCGACCCGGTGCCCATGGTCGCGGCCTTCGCGATGAAGCTCCGCACCATGGCCCGCGTCGCCGGGAACCGTGAGCCGAGTCGACAGCTCGCACAGCGTCTGGGGATGAAGGACTGGCAGGTCGACCGGGCCCGCCGTGACCTGGCCGGCTGGAACGAGCGGTCGCTCGGCATGGCGATCCAGGCGACGGCGCGTGCCGATGGTGAGGTCAAGGGTGCGGCCCGCGACCCGATCTTCGCGCTCGAGCGCATGGTCACGGTCATCGCCACGCGCCAGCCCTTCGGCGAGTAGCCGACGACGCACGGGACGACCCGATCTGCTGCTCGGCGCGACCCGGAGAACGAAGAAGGCCCGCCCCGAAAACGGGACGGGCCTTTCTCAGAGGTCTCGACTCAGAGAGAAGCGACCTGCTTGGCGAGAGCCGACTTGCGGTTCGATGCCTGGTTCTTGTGCAGGACGCCCTTGCTGACGGCCTTGTCGAGCTTGACGGCAGCCTTCTTCAGGCCGGCCTCGGCGGCAGCCTTGTCGCCGGCGGTGACGGCCGTGCGGGTCGAGCGGATGAGCGTCTTGAGCTCGCTCTTCACGGCCTTGTTGCGCTCGTGAGCCTTCTCGTTGGTCTTGTTGCGCTTGATCTGCGACTTGATGTTTGCCACGTGTGGACGCTTTCTGTACAGGAGTGTTCGGAATGCCGGCAGCAGAAGAGGGCTGCTGCACAGCGGTCGTGAGGGAAGAACCCACACGCAAGCCAAGAGTCGAGTCTACCAGCAGACGGGGTGCTCGCGCGAAACGGCACCGAGAATGCGAGACTCGGTCGCGCTTTCGATGGTACCGGGTGCAGAATCATCACTATCCCGACACTGATGTCAAGGAGCCACATGACCCCCGAACCCGTTCGTCCGTCCGCGCCCTCCGGGCTCCGCTGGTCGGCCGCGACCTCCGCCTTCCAGATCGAGGGGTCGCGCCCCACCGGGGAGACCGGACGATCCATCTGGGACGACTTCCTCGAAAGGCCGGGCGCGATCGTCGACGGGTCGACGGCGGACCCCGCGTGCGACAGCTACCGGCATCCGGAGGCGGACGTCGATCTCGCCGCCGGCCTCGGGCTCGATCGCTACCGGTTCTCGATCCCCTGGGCGCGCGTGCAGCCGGATGGCCGCGGGCAGGGGGACGGAGGTGCGCTCGATCACTACTCGCGACTGGTCGACCGTCTCCTCGACGCCGGCGTCACTCCGTTCCCGACGCTCTTCCACTGGGAGATGCCGAGCGAGATCGAGGCCGACGGAGGCTGGCTCGCGCGCGACACGGCGGAGCGCTTCGCCGACTACACGGAGATCGTGGCCGGCCGCCTCGGCGACCGCGTCGCGCACTGGTACACGCTGAACGAGCCGGCGATGACGACACTGCAGGGATATGCCGTCGGTGCTCTCGCGCCGGGGAAGCAGCTGCTCTTCGGCGCGCTGCCGACCGCCCACCACCAGCTGCTGGCGCATGCCCGCGCGGCCGCCGTGCTGCGTGCGCGGGGCGCCACCGCGGTCGGACTCGTCAACAACCACACGTGGGTCCTGCCGCTGCATGACTCGGCCGAGGACCGGCAGGCCGCCGCGATCTACGACCTCATCCACAATCGGGTCTTCAGCGAGCCGCTCCTCGCGGGCGCCTATCCCGACCTGGAGGCACTGGGACTGCCGCCGATGCCGGTGCACGACGGCGACCTCGCCGCCATCGGGGGTTCGATCGACTTCTACGGCATCAACTTCTACAACCCGACGACGGTCACCGCGGCCGCGGCGGAGAGTCCGATCCCGTTCGACATCGTGCCGACGCCGGGCGTGCCGGTCACCGGCTTCGGCCCGGAATGGCCGATCATGCCCGAGGCGCTGCGCGATCTCCTCGTGGACCTGCACACGCGACACCCGCACCTGCCGCCGGTGATCATCGGAGAGAACGGCGCGTCCTTCCCGGAGCCGGAGCGGGCGACCAGGGTCGAGGATGCCGATCGGATCGCGTACCTGTCCGGACACATCGCCGCCGTCGGGGAGGCGATCGACGCCGGCGTGCCGATCGAGGAGTACACGGTGTGGTCGCTCCTGGACAACTGGGAGTGGGCGGACGGATACACCCAGCGGTTCGGTCTCGTGCACGTCGATTTCGAGACGGGGCAGCGAACGCCCAAAGCCTCGTACGACTGGTATCGGGAGCTGATCACGAGCTCGCACGCCGCGACGACCGAGACGACCGTGACGGAGGGGACGCGATGACCGAGGTGGCGGGGACCCGCACGGTGCGGGTGGGTGCGCGATGGATGTCGCTGTTCACCCTGGCCTGGCTCGCGATCTGGACGGTGCAGCTGACGCCCGTCCAGCTGCTCCTGCCGCTGCAGCTCGATACGCCGGAGGACGACTGGATCCGCGGAGTCGTGTCGTCGGGGCTCGTGCTGGGGATCGGCGGACTCGCGGGCATCATCGCGGGACCGGCATCCGGTGCGCTCTCCGACCGTGTGGCCGCGGGGCGGCACCGTCGTCGTCCGTGGGCGATCGGCGGCGTCCTGCTGACGGCCGTCTGCCTCGTTCTCACTGGCTATGCCGACGGCCCGTGGGCCGTCGGCGCGGGCTGGGTCGGCGTGTCGATCGGCGTCGCCGTCTCCTCCGCGGCCTTCACGGCGCTCATCGCCGATCAGCTGCCGTCGACGCAGCGGGGTGCCGCCTCCGCTGCGGTCGGGTCGAGCCAGGCCGTCGGGATCGTCGTCGGTGTCGGTCTCGTGGTGCTCCTCGGCCTCGGCATCCGCGAGGGGTATCTGCTCCTGGCGGCGGTGATCGCCGTCGTCGGCACCGTCACCGCCCTGCTGCTGCCCGATCCGCCGAGCACCGAGGCGATGCGCCCGAAGCCCGTCGGACGCCGTCGCCTCGCCTCGCTGCGCGACCGCGACTTCGCCTGGATGCTGTCCGGACGCCTGGTGACGAACATCGGCAACGCGCTCGGGACGGCCCTCTTCCTGTTCTTCCTGCTGCACGGGCTCGGCCAGCCGAACGCGGTCGCGCAGGACAACCTGCTGCTGCTGATCATCGTCTACACGGTCTTCGTGGTGATCGCCTCGGTGGTCACGGGACTGGTGTCGGACCGCACCGGCAATCGCCGCACGCTCACCGTGGCCGCGACCGTCGTCCAGGCGGCGTCCGGCGTGGCGATCGCGCTCGTGCCGACGTTCGAGATGACGATGGTGGCCGCCGCGCTGATGGGACTCGGCTACGGCGCCTTCTCGACCGTGGGACTCGCCTTCGCCGCCGATCTGCTCCCCGATGAGCAGGACCACGCGCGGGACCTCGGCATCGTCAACGTCACGGCCGCGCTCGGGCAGCTGATCGGGCCCGTCCTCGGCGCGGGACTGGTCGCGCTCGTCGGCGGCTTCTGGCTCGTCTTCGTCGCCGCCGCGGTGCTGTCGCTCGTGGGAGGAGTGCTCACCGCGTTCGCGCGTCAACCCGCGCGGTCATGAGTCAGTTGCGTCCTGCTCCACCGTCGCGATTGCGAGCCGCAGCACCGCGTTGAAGATCGGCGGTCGCATCGCCGTGACCAGATGCGTCGTGCGCGGCACGATGACCAGCTCGGCGTGCGGGGCGAGTCGTCGGAACAGGGATTCGTTCAGGCGCAGCTGGTCGTACTGACCGTTCACGAACCAGAGCGGAACCGTGATGCGGGGGAGGGCGGCGGCGATGTCGAGGGCGGCGAGACTGCGCAGCGCGGCATCCTGGGTGTCCAAGGCGTAGCCGCCCGCGGCGAAGTCCGACCGGGTCTCCTCGGGGATCGTCGCCTCGAGGATCCGTCCGGTGAGCCACATCCCCCGGTCGGGGAGCGCGTCGACGGCGCGGGTGAAGAGTCGGTAGGCGGCCAGCCCCGCGCCGTGGGGGAGCGAGGTGCAGGAAGCGGCGATCAGCGCGGCCACCGGGGGCTGCTGGGCGCCGCCGACGTACGCGAGGCACAGCAGCCCACCCATCGAGTGCCCGACGAGCACGACGGGTCCGTGCTCGGCCGCGGCGCGGACGGCGACGTCGATCGTGTGCAGCGCCTCGTGGAGCGTGAAGTCCTCGGCCATCCGGGTGCCGTGTCCGGGGAGATCGACGGCGGTGGATGCATAGCCGTGCGCATCGAGGTAGCTGAGCTGGGCTCGCCACATCGTGGACGAGGTGCGGATGCCGTGGACGAGGACGATCTGGGCGCTCACGCGTTCAGCCTAGAACCCGTGCCTGTGCCCGCACCGCTCGTCGCTCACCCGATCAGACGCCGCTCACCCGATCAGACGCGCAGTGGTGATTCCCAGCGCCACGGCGACCGCCAACGCGACCATCGGCCACCACACGACGCGCACGGAAGGGCGATCGCCGCGATCGGCAGGGCGACCGACCTCGTCGCGAGCCTGCTCGATGGCTTCGACCACCCCGACGAACGCGCGGTTGCGCGGTGGCTTCGGGGTGTCCGGATCGCTGCGGGCGGGGCGCACCGTGGGCGAGCCCCAGGCGCGGATCACGGTGCCGTCCCGCAGCGTGATGACGAGCTGGTAGCGCACGTGGAGGTCGGCGATCTCGCGCCAGGGGAGCGTGTGCGTCCGGACCATGTTGACCACGGTCAGCCCGGACGGTTCGACGATCAGGCAGGGCCGGATGAGCAGCGCCCAGCACACGAGCAGCAGCGCGCACATCCAGGGCAGCGCCAGCAGGATCGTCGACCACTCGGCGCGCACGGCCGCATCGAGCAGCATGTACGCGAACAGCGCGGCCAGCACACCGCTGATCCACCATCCGGACGCACCGCGGATGACGATGCGGTCGGCGCTGCGCGTGCTCACTCGACTCTCCGCGTCACGCGGGCTGCAGGATTTCCTGCTCCGCCCAGTGGCAGGAGACGTCGCGTCCCTCGACCGTGCGCAGCTCCGGGGACCTGGTCTCGCATTCGGCCTGCTGCTCGGGAGGAAGGATCGCGTACAGCGGGCACCGCTTGCGGAACGCGCACCCCGTGATCGACTCCGTCGGCGACGGCAGGTCTCCGGAGAGGAGGATGCGTTCGCGCGAGCGTTCGATCTGCGGATCGGGGATGGGCACGGCCGACAGCAGCGCACGGGTGTACGGGTGACGCGGATTCTCGAAGATCGCGTCCGCGTCGCCGTACTCGATGATCCGCCCGAGGTACATGACGGCGACGTCGTCGGCGATGTGGCGCACGACGGCGAGGTCGTGGGCGACGAAGAGGTACGAGAGCCCGAGCTGCTGCTTGAGGTCTTCGAGCAGGTTGATCACACCGGCCTGCACCGAGACGTCCAGGGCCGAGACGGGCTCGTCGAGGACGAGGATCTTCGGCTCGACGACGAGCGCGCGTGCGATGCCGATGCGCTGACGCTGGCCACCCGAGAACTCGTGCGGGTACCGCTGCGCGTAGCTCGGTTCGAGCCCGACGAGTTCGAGCATGCGGCGCACGCGCCGGGAGATCTCCTTCGCGGGCACGTCGTGCACCGTGAGCGGTTCGCCGATGAGCTCCTCGACCGTCATGCGGGGGTCGAGCGACGCCGCCGGGTCCTGGAACACGATCTGGATGTCCGTCCGGAGCGCGCGGCGCTCGGAGGGCGACAGTGACGCGGTGTCGATGCCGTTGACGGCGATGCGCCCGGACTGGGGCTTGGCGAGCTCCATGACCTCCATGACGGTGGTCGACTTGCCGCAGCCCGACTCCCCGACGAGGCCCAGGGTCTTGCCGCCCTGCAGCGAGAAGCTGACGCCGTCGACGGCACGCACGGTGCCGACGCGGCGACGGAAGACCGTGCCCTTGGTGAGGGGGAAGTGCCGCTCGACGTCCTCGACCTCGAGGACCGTGCCGCGCGTCTCGACCTCGCGCACGATCTCCTCGACCGGTGCGGGCGGGGAGAACACCTGATCGCGGGGGAGCCGACCGTCGACGATCTCCTCGGAGCGGATGCACGCGGCGGACTGCAGGGGAGCGACGGGCACGAGCTCCGGCTCGATGTCGTGGCACGCCGAGATGACGGCGGGGCAGCGATCGGCGAACGGGCAGCCCTTCGGTACCTCGGTGAGCAGCGGGGGACGCCCTTCGAGGGGCACCAGACGCGCGGAGCGGTTGTCGACCATGTTCGGCATCGAACGCAGCAGACCGATCGTGTACGGCATGGCCGGGCGAGCGAAGAGCTCGTCGACGGGCGCGGTCTCGACGATGCGGCCCGCGTACATGACGGCGACGCGATCCGCGTTGCCGGCGACGACGCCGAGGTCGTGGGTGATGAGGACCACGGCGGCGCCGGTGATGTCCTTGGCGGTCTGGAGCACGTCCAGGATCTGCGCCTGGATGGTGACGTCGAGGGCGGTCGTCGGCTCGTCGGCGATGATCAGCTTCGGGTCGTTCGCGATCGCGATGGCGATCATCGCGCGCTGGCGCATTCCTCCGGAGAACTCGTGCGGGAACGACTTCACCCGTCGCCGCGGCTCCGGGATGCCGACGATGTCGAGCAGCTCGATCGCCCGGGCGTCGAGCGCCTGGGCGCTGAGGCCCGGCTGGTGCAGCTTGAGGCCCTCGATGATCTGCTGGCCGATCGTGTAGACCGGCGTCAGCGCGGAGAGCGGGTCCTGGAACACCATCGCGATGTCGGAGCCGCGCATCTTCGACAGCTGGCGGTCGGAGGATCCGAGGAGCTCCTTGCCGTCGTAGGTGATCGATCCCGTGACGTTGGCGGTGCTCGGGAGCAGGCCCATGACGGCCATCGACGACACGGACTTGCCCGAACCGGACTCGCCCACGATCGCGAGGAACTCGCCGCGGTTGACCTCGTAGCTCACGCCGCGCACCGCGTGCACGGTGCGGGCCTTCGTCTCGAAGGTGACATTGAGGTCGCTGACGCGAAGCAGAGGTTCAGGCACGGTTGTTCTCCGAGGTCGGGTCGACGGCGTCACGCAGTGCATCTCCGAGCAGACTCGAGGCGAGCACAGTGGCGACGAGGAGGATCGCCGGTGGGATGAAGAGCCAGGGGCGGGTGGTGGCGGCCGCGCTTCCCGCGGCGAGCAGCGTGCCCAGGGACACGTCGGGGGGCTGGATGCCGAAGCCGAAGTAGCTCAGCGTCGTCTCCGCGAGGATCGCCGCGCCGACACCCAGGGTCGCATCGATGATCAGCAGCGAGGCGACGTTGGGGAGGATGTGGCGGCGGATGATCGTGAATCCGCCGACGCCCATGAACCGCGCGGCCTTGACGTAGTCGCGCTCGCGCAGCGACATCGTCTGACCGCGGATGACGCGGGCGAGCACCATCCAGCCGAACAGCGGGAGGAACACGACCAGGGCGACCCAGGCGAGGTTCTTGAACAGCGGGCTGAGCAGCACGAGGATGTAGAAGCTCGGCAGCACCAGGAGCAGGTCGATGATCCAGACGATCACGCGGTCCCAGACCCCGCCGACGTATCCGGCGATGGCGCCGACCACACCGGCGATGATGGCCGTGAGCGGACCGACGATCAGACCGATGAGCAGCGACTTCTGGAGGCCGGCCATCGACTGCGCGAAGATGTCCTGGCCGATGGTGTCGGTGCCGAACCAGTGCTCGAGGCTGGGCCCCTTGTTGAACGACAGGTAGTCCTGGTCCGTCGCGGACCACGGGTACAGCAGCGGTCCGACGTAGGCGAGCAGGAACATCAGGACGAGCACACTCGCACCGATCCAGGCGCGCTTCGTGGAGAAGGTGCGCTTGAGGATCAGCCGCCAGCGCGGGAGAGAGGGAGACTCGTCGTTCTCCGGCTCGAGCGGCGGAGCGTCGAGCTGCGTGGGATCGAGCGTCATGTCACATCCTCACTCGAGGGTCGAGGGCCGCGTACAGGACGTCGGCCAGCGTGCCCGCGATGAGCACGAGGATCGCGGCGAACAGGATGGAGCCCGTCGCTGCGTTGATGTCGTTGTTCGACACGGAGTCGATGAGGTACTCGCCCATTCCGTGCCAGCTGAAGATCTTCTCGGTCACGGCCGCGCCCGTCAGGATGGTGCCGAACGAGTAGGCGAAGAACGTCGACATCGGGATCAGGGCGACGCGCACGCCGTGGCGCATGATCGCGGCTCCGCGGGTGCGCCCCTTCGCGCGGGCGGTCCGGATGAAGTCCGACGAGAGCACATCGAGCATCGCGCTGCGCTGGTACCGCGAGTACGAGGCCGCGGCGGTCACGGTGAGCGCGATGGTGGGCAGCAGCAGATGCGCTATTCGATCGCCTAACACGGGCCAGAAGCCGGTGACCCCGACGCTGTATTCACCCGTGAAGTTGATGAGCTGCTGGCCGGCGGCGTTGTTGAGCCAGGTCGCGCCGATCATGAGCACGACCGCGATGACGAAGATCGGGGTGGCGAGGATCGTGAACGAGGCGTAGGTGATGACCTGGTCGCTCGCCCGGTACTGCCGGATGGCTCCCCACACGCCGAGGAGGATGCCGAAGACGGCGCCGAGGATGGAGCCGATGATGAGCAGTCGCAGGCTGGTGCCGGCGCGCTCGAAGATGTCGGCCGTGACCTGGGTGCCGCGGGTGGAGACGCCGAGGGAGCCGGTCGTGACGAACTGGACGAGCCAGTCCATCATCCGCTGCAGCAGGGAGACATCGGGGTTGGCGCCGATCTTGTCGAGCGCCGCGTCGATGGTGGACTGCGGGACCGGGGGGTTCTTGCCGAGGAACCGTGCCGCCGGCTGAAGAGTGGTGGAGACGAGTGCGTAACCGGCCAGCGTGGCGATGACGGTGAGGATGAGATAGTTCACCAATCGCTTGGCGATGAATCCGATCATGGAGCTCCTTCGGCGCGGGATCGCCGCGCACCCGACGTCTGTTGCGGCCTGGCTACTCTAGGCACGCCCAGGCCGTCTGTCCAAAACACCGCCGTGTCTTCGTCGACCGCGGTGAGCTGACTGTTCAGCCTCCTCATCGTGCCATGTCTGTCGGAGTCGGACGTGCACGACACCGATTGAACGACAACTACATAACGATCCGGACAACACGCACGTGACATGTCGGTATGCGGGGTGATCATCGATGGTGTTGCTCCGTAGCCGGTCGCGGCCTTCGCCTCCCGGTTCGGACGAGTCCTGTGCAGTTGCACGAAACGACAGAAGGGGGAGATCGATGAAGTCGAGCTCCAAGAAGTGGGCGGCTCTCGCCGGTATCGCCAGCGTCGCGCTGGTGATGACCGCGTGCGCGCCCGGTACGACCGGGGGAGACAAGGGCGGCAGTGAGTCGCCGTCGGCGCTTCCGGCCACGGGTTGGGTCGCCGCAGACCGCGACGCCATCAAGGACGGCGGGACGCTGAACCTCCCGCTCGACGAGACCCCGGCGAACTGGAACCTGTACAACCTCGATTCCGGCACCGTCGACGACAACACCATCTCGAGCCTCTTCCTGCCCGGATTCGTCGTCGTCACCGAGGACGGCAGCTGGGAAGCCGACCCGAACTACGCGACCTCGGTCGAGCTCAAGAGCGAAGACCCCCAGGTCGTCGAGGTCAAGGTCAACCCCGACGCAGTCTGGTCCGACGGCACGGCCATCGGCGTGCAGGACTTCCAGGGCATGTTCAACGCCCTGAACGGCAAGAACGAGGCGTACGCGCCGACGTCGACCAACGTCTGGTCCGACATCGAGTCCGTCGAGGCCGGCGAGAACGACCAGGACGTGCTGATCACGTTCGCGAACAAGAACGCGGACTGGCCGTCGATCCTCTCGGGCATCTACCCCCGCTGGCTCACGGCGACGCCGGAGAGCTTCAACACCGCGTGGGCGACCGGTCCCTTCGCTCCTGACGGTTCGACCTACGTCTCCGGCGGCGCGTTCGTCGTGAGCAAGTTCGACCCGACGGGCAAGACGATCACCTTCGAGCCGAACGACAAGTGGTGGGGCGACAAGCCGAAGCTCGACACCATCAACTTCAAGGCGACGGACCGCTCGACGGTCGGCCAGGCGTTCGCCAACAAGGAGTTCGACGCGGTTCCGATCAACTCGAGCGTCGACACGCTCGAGTCGGCGAAGGCCCGCTCCGACTCGTCGATCCTGAGCTCGAAGGGTGTGACGTACAGCCACGTCACGCTCAACGGAACCGCCGGCGTCTTCCAGGACGTCGAGGTGCGTCAGGCATTCGCGAAGTCGCTCGACCGTCAGATCATGGCGCAGGCCGTCATCGAGCCGCTGGGCGTCGAGCCCGAGGTCCTCAACAACCTGATCTTCCTCAACGGCCAGAACGGCTACGAGGACGACAGCGCGGACATCGCGTTCGACATCGACGCCGCCAAGAAGCAGCTGGAGGACGCCGGCTGGGTCGAGGGTGACAAGGGCATCCGCGAGAAGGACGGCAACAAGCTGACCGTCCGCCTCGTGATCCCCTCGGAGACCCCGAACTCGGCGATCCTCTCGCAGCAGATCCAGCCGATGGCCGCCAAGGCGGGCTTCGACGTCAAGATCGACACGGTTCCGTCGGCGGACTTCTTCACGAAGTACATCACGACGCAGACCCGTGACTTCGAGGCGACGATCTTCGCGTGGCAGGGTACGCCGTACCCGATCTCGTCGACGGAGTCGATCTTCAACCCGGCCGACTCGGGGCAGAACTTCCCCGGTGTCGCGGACGAGCGTCTGGACGACCTCTGGACGAAGGCGAACGCCGAGCTCGACGTGGATGCACGTCTCGACATCGCGAAGGAGATCGACAAGATCATCATGAGCGAAGCTGTGACGATCCCGCTGGCGGCACGTCCGAACCAGTACGCGGTCGCCAAGGGCGTCGTGAACTACGGTCCCTCGCAGTTCGAGTCGGTCACCGGCACGAACCACTGGGAGAACGTGGGCTGGGCCAAGTAAGCCCGATCCACTCCCCAGAATGGGCGGTCCCTCCGGGGGCCGCCCATTCTGCTACCCGGCCGACGGCGGCGAGTCGGGCATTCGTGCCCGGTCACCGTAGAATCGAGGAGACATGTCCCCACGCGCTCTCACTCCGCTTCAGCCTGCCTCGACGCCGGCTGCGCAGATCCGTAATTTCTGCATCATCGCCCACATCGATCACGGCAAGTCGACCCTCGCCGACCGCATGCTCCAGATCACCGGCGTGGTCTCGGATCGCGACATGCGGGCGCAGTACCTCGACCGCATGGACATCGAGCGCGAGCGCGGCATCACGATCAAGAGCCAGGCCGTCCGCATGCCCTGGGAGCTCGACGGGCAGACGGTCGCGCTGAACATGATCGACACCCCCGGTCACGTCGACTTCACCTACGAGGTCTCCCGCTCGCTCGCGGCCTGCGAGGGCGCGATCCTGCTCGTGGACGCGGCGCAGGGCATCGAGGCCCAGACGCTGGCGAACCTCTACCTGGCGCTGGAGAACGACCTCCACATCATCCCGGTGCTGAACAAGATCGACCTCCCGGCGGCCGACCCGGAGAAGTACGCCAAGGAGCTGGCGTCGCTCATCGGCGGCAAGCCGGAGGACGTGCTGCGGGTCTCGGGCAAGACCGGCGTCGGGGTGGAAGACCTCCTCGACCGGCTGGTCCGGGACATCCCGGCCCCGACGGGCGACGCCGATGCGCCGGCACGCGCGATGATCTTCGACTCGGTCTACGACGCCTACCGCGGCGTCGTCACCTACGTGCGCATGGTGGACGGCAGCCTCTCGCCGCGCGAGCGCATCCAGATGATGTCGACCGGCGCGAACCACGAGGCCCTCGAGGTCGGCGTGTCGAGCCCCGAGCCGACCCCGACCAAGGGTCTCGGCGTCGGCGAGGTGGGCTACCTCATCACCGGCGTGAAGGACGTGCGTCAGTCGAAGGTCGGCGACACGATCACCACCTCGCGGAAGCCGGCCTCCGAGGCCCTTCCCGGCTACACCGACCCGAAGCCGATGGTCTTCTCGGGTCTGTACCCCATCGACGGCAGCGACTATGCGGAGCTGCGCGAGGCTCTCGACAAGCTGAAGCTCTCCGACGCCTCGCTCGTGTACGAGCCGGAGACCTCGGTCGCGCTCGGCTTCGGCTTCCGCTGCGGGTTCCTCGGACTGCTGCACCTCGAGATCATCACCGAGCGCCTGGCCCGCGAGTTCAACCTCGACCTCATCACGACCGCGCCCAGCGTGATCTACGAGGTGCTCACGAGCGACACCGGCGAGACGGTCACCGTCACCAACCCGAGCGAGTACCCCGACGGGCGCATCGGCTCGGTGTCGGAGCCGATGGTCAAGGCCGCCATCCTGCTGCCGAAGGACTACGTCGGCACCGTGATGGAGCTGTGCCAGTCCCGTCGCGGGACGCTGCTCGGCATGGAGTACTTCTCGGAGGAGCGCGTCGAGCTGCGCTACAACATGCCCCTCGGCGAGATCGTGTTCGACTTCTTCGACCAGCTGAAGTCGAAGACGCAGGGCTATGCCTCGCTCGACTACGAGCCCTCCGGCCAGCAGGAGGCCGACCTGGTGAAGGTCGACATCCTCCTCCAGGGCGAGAAGGTCGACGCGTTCAGCTCGATCGTGCACCGTGACAAGGCCTACGCCTACGGCACGATGATGGCCGAGCGCCTGCGCAAGCTCATCCCTCGCCAGCAGTTCGAGGTGCCGATCCAGGCGGCGATCGGCGCCCGGATCATCGCGCGCGAGACCATCCGCGCGATCCGCAAGGACGTGCTCGCCAAGTGCTACGGCGGTGACATCACGCGTAAGCGCAAGCTCCTCGAGAAGCAGAAGGAGGGCAAGAAGCGCATGAAGATGGTCGGTCGCGTCGAGGTCCCCCAGGAGGCGTTCATCGCGGCGCTCTCCGGCGACGTCGAGGGCAAGGACAAGAAGTAGCGGCACCTGCTCGCGCCCGGGGATGTGACTCCGCGCGGCGCGTGGGGGTGTTCGCTCAGGTAACGCGAAGTAGGGTGGAAGTCATGCGGCGCGGGACTTTCCGAGACGACACGGTGGACTATGCGGCCGTGGGTGCGACCCATGCTCCGGATCTGATGCAGTACCCGCCGGAGCGCAGCATCCCGGCGGAGGAATCCTGGCGGATCGGCAGCGGACTCGAGAGGTTCCAGACCGCCGGAGAAGCACTTCTCTCCTGGACGGCGCAGCGTGCCGCCGGTCTGTCCGTCGAAGACGTGCGTCCCGCTCCGGGACCCGCCTACGCCGGTGTCAGCTTCGACGCCGAGGGCAACGCGATCGCGCCGAGCAAGCGCGACGTCGAACAGCGATACGACGCCGAGGGCATGCCGTTCGTCGGCGCGGGCATGACCCTGCACCTGCGCGGTCGGATCGGCGGGATGCGGGCGGACTCCGAGCTCCGGGTGATCTCGGTCACGGAGGAGAAGCGGCGCATCGGCTTCGTGCTCGGCACCGTCGGCGGATCCGTCGTCAGCGGCGAGGAGTCCTTCGACGTCGACTGGCGTGAGGACAACGACGAGGTGTGGTTCACGGTCCGCGCCTTCGACGCGCCGAACGGACTCCTGTACCGCACGGTGCCCGCGCTCGTGAAGCGTCGCCGTCGCGAGCTGTTCGCACGCTACCTCCGCGCGATCTCCCCGCTGTACGCGACGCCCGTCTGATGGCGGGACCGCTTCCCCTCGGAGACCCCGCGCCGACGGACGGGCACCTGCCCGTCGACCTCCCGATCGACACGAGCGTGCCGTTCTCGGCGTACCTGCACATTCCCTTCTGCACCGTGCGCTGCGGATACTGCGACTTCAACACCTACACGTCGACCGAGCTCCGCGGCGCGAAGCAGGAGGACTACGCCTCGACGCTGATCTCCGAGATCGCTCTCGCGCGCCGAGTGCTCGGCGACGCCGGAGCCCTGCGTCCGATGGACACGGTCTTCTTCGGCGGAGGCACGCCGACGCTCCTTCCCGCGGGCGATCTCGCACGCATGCTCGAGGCGGCGACGTCGGCGTTCGGCCTGGCCGCGGGAGCGGAGGTCACGGTCGAGGCGAATCCCGACACGGTGACGCCCGCGGTGGCGCGAACGCTGGCGGCGGCCGGCGTCACGCGGATGTCGGTCGGCATGCAGTCGGCCGTGCCGCACGTGCTGGCCGCCCTCGACCGCACTCACCGTCCGGAGAACGTGCGCACCGCGGTCGCTGCGGCGAAGGACGCGGGTCTCGCGGTCAGCGTGGACCTGATCTACGGGGCGCCGGGGGAGTCGCTGGCCGACTGGGAGGCCTCTCTCGATGCCGCGCTCGCCCTCGAGTCCGACCACATCTCCGCCTACGCGCTCATCATCGAGGACGGCACGAAGCTCGCCCGACAGATCCGTCGCGGCGAGGTCCCGACCCCCGACGACGATCTGCAGGCCGACATGTACGAGCTGGCGGACGCGCGTCTCGCCGCCGGCGGATTCGACTGGTACGAGGTCAGCAACTGGGCACGCACGCCTGAGCAGCGCTCCCGGCACAACCTCGCCTACTGGCGCGGGAGCGACTGGTGGGGCTTCGGTCCCGGAGCGCACAGCCATATGGCCGGGTTGCGCTGGTGGAACGTGAAGCACCCGGCGGCGTACGCGCAGCGGCTCGCGGCATCCGAATCCCCCGCCGCGGGGACGGAGCGACCGGACAACGAGTCGCGCACGCTCGAGCGCATCCTGCTGCTCAGCCGCATCCGCGAGGGGATCGCCGTCGAGGAGGTCCCGGTCACGAATCGGAGCCGCGTCGCCGGACTGATGGCCGACGGGCTCGTCGACCCGGTGGCCGCGGTACAGGGGCGCATCCAGCTGACCCTGCGCGGACGGCTCCTCGCCGACGCGGTGGTGCGCGAGCTCACCGACTGAGCGCGCTCCGCATCAGCCGGGGAGCAGATCCATCCCGGCGGTCCGCCGCTGCGGCACGGTCTGGCTGTCCGTGTCGAACAGACGCGTCAGCCGCCCGCTTCCGTACGCGGGCCAGCCGGGGTCGCCCTGGGTGACGAAGCGCACCCAGGCCGCGTTCATCTCGCGGGCGAGCTCCCGCGGCGCGTCCGGTCCGGCCATGCGCCTCGCCTCCTCATCGCCGAGGCGGTCGAAGACGAATCCCAGTTCCAACGCGTGCGCGGCGCGCAGATCCCGCACCGGGCTCGGCCAGGCGAACTCGTAGACGTGGGTGGTCTCCGGTCGCGCGGCGGCGACGCGGCTCAGCGGCGCGCGCAGCATCATGTCCGTCACGAGCTGCCCGAACACCTCGCCGGTGCCGGCCCCCGGGAACGCGCGGCGGTACGCGGAGACCGCTCGGCGCGGGATCCGTGAGAGGAGCCGGGCCGCCTGCAGCTTGAGCTCGCTGATCCCGGCGAGAGCCTCCGGCGGGAACCAGAGCCGGTATTCATCGGTGTTGCTGCCGATCAGCAGCGGCGTGTCGATCCCGCCGAGCACCTCATGCGGGGAACGCGGGAGGCTGTCGGGGTCGATCGCGAACTGGAACCCGGGTGCCCCGCCGAGAGGGGAGGACCCCGCCGACTGCGCCTTCCGGGCATCGAGCAGCTGCTCGGGCGTGAGGGCGGCGAACGCGTCGCGATCGGCCCGCACACCGAGCCGCTTCGCGAGCTGCGCCGTCACGCGTCCCGCCTTCTTCGCGGTCTGCGCCCGGAGCGGTCCGGACTCGATGATGGCCCGGCCGATCAGCGCCCTCGAGTCGTCACGAGCGAGAAGACCGGCGACGATCGCCCCGCCGGCGGATTCGCCCATCGCGGTGATCCGCTCGGGATCGCCGCCGAACGCCGCGATCTCGCGATGCACCCATTCCAGCGCGGCGGCGGCGTCGCGGAGGCCGAGGTTGCGGGGTGCGCCGTCGAGCACCGAGAACCCCTCGGACCCCAGGCGGTAGTTGATCGAGACGAACACGATCCCGGCCTTCGCGAAGACCGTGCCGTCATAGAGGGGCAGCGCGGCGGTACCGCGCTCGAGCGCCCCGCCGTGGATCCACAGCAGCACGGGAGCGGCGGATGCTCCTGACGGCGCCCACACGTTCGCCGTCAGGATGTCGTCGCCCTCGATGCGCACGGAGCCCAGGAGCTCGCCGATCGCACCCGCGTAGGGAACCTGGGGCGGAGTGGGCCCGAACTGCGTCGCCTCGCGGACCCCGTGCCAGGCGGTGACGGGCTGCGGGGCTCGGAAGCGGTTCTCCCCGAACGGCGCGTCCGCATAGGGGATGCCGAGATAGCGGACGATCCCGTCCTCCTCGGAGCCGCGGACGAAGCCGCTCGACAGGGAGGCCTGGGGAGAGGTGGTCATGAGCGTCATCCTAGGGTCGCCCGCCCAGTACGGAGAATCCCGAGCTGCACGGGGTAGGATTGGCACTCTGAACGTCCGAGTGCCAGCGGGAGGGAAGGCGATGGTCACAGAGCGAGGACTCCAGGTTCTCCGCGCGATCGTGCAGGACTACGTCGAGACCCACGAACCCGTCGGCAGCCGCTCCATCGTCGACCGGCACTCCTTCGGCGTCTCGGCGGCGACGATCCGCAACGACATGGCTCTGCTCGAGGACGAGGAGCTCATCACGGCTCCGCACACCTCGTCCGGCCGGGTGCCCACCGACAAGGGCTACCGCGTCTTCGTGAACCACCTGGCCCAGCTGCGTCCGCTCTCGTCGGCCCAGCGCTCGGCGATCGAATCGTTCCTCGGCGAGCCGGCCGACCTCGACGACCTGATGGTGCGCACCGTGCGCGTGCTGACGCAGCTGACCGGACAGGTCGCGCTCGCCCAGTATCCGTCCTTCGCCCGCGCCCACGTCACGCACGTCGAGCTCGTGGCTCTCGCGCCGAACCGACTCCTGATCGTGCTGGTGACCGATGCCGGCGGTGTGTCGCAGCGCATGGCCGTCCTCCCCGAGATGATCGACGACACCGAGATGGCCGTGCTGCGCGCGCGTCTGTCCGCGCTCATCACCGGGCAGGCGATCGGCGAAGCCTCCGACCGTCTCCAGGCGCTGCTCTCCGCGGAGGAGACGCCGAAGGACCTCGTGCTGCGCGCGATCGCCGGCGTCGTCATGGACGAGCTCGGCAGTTTCCGGCAGGAGCGTCTCGTGATGGCGGGCGCCGCGACGCTCGCGCGGCGGGAACAGGACTTCCGCGGCAGCATCCATCCGCTCCTCGAGGCGATCGAGGAGCAGGTGACGCTGTTGCGGCTGATGAGTGAGATGGTGACCGACGAGCATGGGCTCGCGGCGAGCATCGGCACGGAGAACGCTCCGTTCGGGCTCGGCGAGGCATCGATCGTCGCCAGCAACTACGCCGCGCCCAGCGGCACGGCGCGCGTCGGCGTGATGGGGCCGACACGCATGGACTACCCGAGCAACCTCGCCGCAGCACGGGCCGTGGCCCGCTACCTGTCGCGGATGCTCGACGAAGACGAGGCCGGCCGCTGACGCGGTCGCCACCAGGACACACGCAGAAGGGCGATTGTGGCGGACCACTATGAGGTTCTCGGGGTGTCCCGAGACGCTTCCACCGACGAGATCAAGAAGGCGTATCGACGCCTGGCGCGGCAGCTGCACCCGGATGTGAACCCGGGAGAGGACGCTGCGGAGAAGTTCAAGCTCGTCACGCACGCGTACGACGTGCTCAGCGACGACGAGTCCCGTCGTCGCTACGACATGGGCGGCGGAGACGGCGCGGCCGGCAACTTCGGCGGGTTCGGCGGCTTCGGGGACATCTTCGAGACCTTCTTCGGGGCGGCGCAGGGCGGCGGTCGCGGCGCGCGTCCGCGCTCGCGCCGCGAGCGTGGTCAGGACGCCCTCGTCCGCGTGACGCTCGACCTGGGCGACGTCGTGTTCGGCGCCCACCGGGACATCGAGGTCGACACCGCCGTGCTGTGCGAGACCTGCCAGGGGTCGTGCTGCCAGGAGGGCACCTCGCCGGTCACGTGCGACATCTGCGGCGGCTCCGGTCACGTGCAGCGCCAGGTGCGCAGCCTGCTCGGCAACGTCGTCACCTCGCAGCCCTGCGGCACGTGCGAGGGCTACGGCACGACCATCCCGTACCCCTGCGGCACCTGCGGCGGACAGGGTCGTGTGCGCTCGCGCCGCACCGTGTCGCTCGACATCCCCGCCGGCGTCGAGACGGGCCTGCGTCTGCAGCTGCCCGGTTCGGGAGAGGTCGGCAAGGCCGGCGGCCCGAACGGCGACCTGTACGTCGAGGTCACCGTCAACGCGCACCCGGCGTTCAGCCGTGAGGGCGACGACCTGCTCGCCACGCTCGAGGTGTCGATGACGGATGCCATCCTCGGCACCGAGACCACGATCCAGGGGCTGGACGGCGAAGTCGACCTCGAGATCCGCGCCGGCGTGCAGTCCGGAGACGTGCTGACCATCAAGGGCCGAGGCATCACCCCGCTCCGCGGCACCCAGCGCGGCGACCTGCGGGTGGGCGTGCAGGTACTGACCCCGACCAGGCTGGACTCCGCGCAGCGGGCGCTGATCGAGGACTTCGCGAAGAAGACCAAGGCGCCGGATCCGCAGCTGGCCCAGTTCCAGCAGGGCCTCTTCTCCAAGCTCCGCGACCGCTTCCGCAGCCACTGATCATGGCCCTGCACTTCCTGGTCGAGTCGTCCACGGATGCCGCGGTCGGAGACCTCGTGTCGCTCGCCGGTGCCGAGGCGAAGCACGCCGCCGTCGTGCGTCGGCTCCGCGTCGGCGAGGCCGTCACGGTCGGCGACGGAGCGGGTGTCTGGCTGACGGGCTCTGCCGAGGAGGTCTCGCCGACACGTGTCGAGGTCCGCATCGCGGAGCGCGTCGAGCACGCCGCCCCCGCGCCCAGAGTCGTGCTGGTGCAGGCCCTCGCGAAGGGGGACCGGGACGAGCTCGCTGTGCAGGCGGCGTGCGAGCTCGGCGTCGACGAGATCGTGCCGTGGCAGGCGAGTCGCAGCGTGTCCCGCTGGGAGGGTCCCAAGGCCGTGAAGGGCCGCGAACGGTGGGCGACCATCGTGCGCGAAGCCGCCAAGCAGGCCCACCGCGCGTGGCTCCCCGAGGTCGCCGCGCCGGTCTCGACGAAGCAGCTCGCGGAGCGGGCGGGTTCGCAGCGGGTGCTCCTGCTCGATCCCACGGCATCCGTCCGTCTGTCCGAGATCGAGCCGGACGGACGCGATCTCGTGCTGGTCGTCGGACCGGAGGGCGGGATCTCGGACGAGGAGCTCGATCGGCTGACCGAGGCGGGCGCCGAACGCGTTCTCCTGGGCGACACGGTGCTCCGCACCTCGACGGCGGGACCGGCGGCCATCGCCGTGCTGTCGGTGGCTCTCGGCCGGTGGTGACCCCGCTGCGGCGCGGCGAGAGGCCCAGGGCTGCGACGACGTGGCGATCAGTAGACTTGAAGGCATGACGGAACCTTCGATCTTCACGCGCATTCTGAACGGGGAGATCCCTGCCGAGATCCTCGGTGAGACGGACCGCCTCTTCGCGCTGCGTGACATCGCGCCGCAGGCGCCGGTGCACCTCCTCGTGGTGCCGAAGACCGCGGAGTACCGCGACGTGACCGAACTGGCCGCCGGGGACCCGTCGCTGCTCGCCGAGATCGTCGCCTTCGCGACGGAACTGGCCGCGGAGCACACCGAGGACGGCGACTTCCGTCTCGTCTTCAACACCGGCGCGAACGCCGGACAGACCGTATTCCACGTCCATGCCCACGTGCTGGCCGGCGGATTGACCGAGAAGAGTGTCGGTGCCTGAGAACCACGAGCCGCAGGAGCGCAGCCTGGGCGGTCGACCGCCCGAGTCGGTCGAGAAGATCTATGCCGACGGCGTCGCCATGGTGCAGCTGCTCGGACCGCAGGACCGCCTGTTGCGGATGCTCGAGAAGGAGCACCCCGACGTGCAGGTGCTGGTGCGCGGCAATGAGATCACCCTCAGCGGCGACACCGACGCGGTCGCGAAGGCGCGAGCCCTGGTCGACGAGCTGCTGGCGATGACCAGGGCCGGACAGGACCTGGCGCCGAGCGACGTGTCCAGCTCCGCGCGCATGCTGCGGCAGGAGGGCGGCCCCCGCCCGAGCGAGGTGCTCGGAGAGGCGATCCTGACCACCCGCGGCAAGGTGATCCGTCCGAAGACCCTCGGGCAGAAGGAGTACGTCGACGCGATCGAGGAGAACACGATCGTGTTCGGGATCGGCCCTGCCGGAACCGGCAAGACCTACCTCGCCATGGCGAAGGCCGTGCAGGCGCTCCAGCGCAAGGAGGTCACCCGCATCATCCTGACCAGGCCGGCTGTCGAGGCGGGGGAGCGGCTCGGGTTCCTCCCCGGCACGCTCACCGACAAGATCGATCCGTACCTGCGTCCCCTCTACGACGCGCTCAACGAGATGATGGACCCCGAGATCGTCCCGCGCCTGATGGCGACCGGAACGATCGAGGTGGCGCCGCTCGCCTACATGCGCGGCCGCACGCTGAACGATTCCTTCGTCGTGCTCGACGAGGCGCAGAACACGACGCCGGAGCAGATGAAGATGTTCCTCACGCGCCTGGGCTTCGGCACGCGGATGGTCGTCACCGGCGATATCACCCAGGTCGACCTCCCGCAGGGCTCCTCGGGGCTCCGCCTGGTCACCCGGGTGCTCGACGGCATCGATGACATCCACTTCTCACGACTCACCAGCGACGACGTCGTGCGGCACTCGCTGGTCGGTCGCATCGTCGACGCCTACAGCGAGTACGACGAGAAGCGCACCGCGCAGCGGTTCGAACGCGAACAGGCGGCCGAGTTCGCCAACCGCGCCGACCGCAGGGGAGCACAGCGCCCCGGACCCCGTGACCGCATGCCGAAACGAGGACTCTCATGATCGAGATCAACAACGAGTCGGCGATCGACGTCGACGAGACCGTGCTGCAGCGACTGACGGACTACAACCTCGCGCAGCTGCATGTCAGCCCCGATGCCGAGGTGGCCATCGTCCTCGTCGACGAGGGCGCCATGGAGGCGCTCCACGTGCAGTGGATGGACGAGCCGGGCCCCACGGACGTGCTCAGCTTCCCGATGGACGAGCTCCGTCCCGGCACCGAGGACCGGCCGACCGCTCCCGGCCTGCTCGGCGACATCGTGCTGTGCCCGCAGGTCGCGGAGGCGCAGGCGCAGGCCGCGCACCACACCCTGATGGACGAGCTGATCCTGCTCACCACCCACGGGCTGCTCCACCTGCTCGGTTTCGATCACGCAGAGCCCGACGAGGAGCGTGAGATGTTCGGTCTGCAGAAGGAACTGATCCAGGGCTTCGCGGCGGCTGAACGCCGACGATGACAGCCGTCCTCCTCCTGATCGCCGCCGTTCTGCTGGTCGCGTTCGGCGGTCTCATGGCCGCGATCGACGCCGCGTACGGTGTGGCCTCCCGAGCGAACCTCGCCGACATGGCGACGGAGGGGCGCCGGGCCAAGGCTCTCGGTCGCATCGCGGCCGACCTCGACGCGCACGTCAACGCGGTCGCCTTCATCCGTGTGCTCGCCGAGGTCACGGCCGCTGTCCTCGTGACGGTCGCCTTCACGATGCTGATCGACAACAACTGGTGGGCGATGCTCGCCGCCGCCGTCCTGATGACCGCGATCACCTTCGTCCTCGTGGGGGCGAGCCCGCGATCGTTCGGACGCCAGCACGCCGAGGGGATGATCCGCGGCACCGCCTCCATCGTGCGCGGACTCCGCATCTTCCTGGGGCCGCTGGCCCAGGGGCTCGTCGTGCTCGGCAACCGGGTGACCCCCGGCACCGGCCGCAGCTCCTTCGCGAGCGAGGACCAGTTGCTCAGCATGGTCGACGAGGCCGCCTCGAACGATCTGATCGAGGAGGACGACCGCGACCTCATCCACTCGGTGTTCGACTTCACGGACCAGTTCGTCCGCGCGGTGATGGTGCCCCGCACCGAGATGGTGACGGTCGACGCCACGGCGACCACCGATGAGGCGATGGCACTGTTCCTCAACCGCGGTGTCTCGCGCATGCCCGTCGTCGACGACGAGGCCGATGACGTCGTGGGAGTGCTGTACCTCAAGGACCTCGTGCAGTTCGCGTACCGCGACGACAGCGCCTGGCGCGCGGCCTCCATCCGCCCGATCGCCCGGCCCGCGACCTTCGTGCCGGAGTCGATGCGTGCGGAGACGCTCCTCCAGCAGATGAAGCGCGACGCCGTGCATGTGTGCCTGGTGATCGACGAGCACGGCGGCATCTCCGGCCTCGTTACTCTGGAGGACCTGATCGAGGAGCTCGTCGGGGAGATCTCCGACGAGTACGATCAGGTATCCGCCGAGTTCGTCGATCTCGGCAACGGACGTTACCGCGTGAGTGCCCGACTCTCGCTGGAGGACGTGGGCGATCTGTTCGGCCTCGAGCTCGAGGACGAGGACGTCGACTCGATCGGCGGTCTGCTCGGCAAGGCGCTGGGACAGGTGCCGCAGCCGGGTGCAACGGCGACCGTGGAAGGCTTGGTCCTCACGGGCGGAGCATCCCGTGGTCGTGGTCGCGGAATCGCGACGGTGTTCGTGGAACGTGCGGCGGGGGAACCCGACGCTTCGCAGGATGAAGGAGATCGAGACGATGACTGAGGACACCCGAAGTGGTTTCGTGACCTTCGTCGGCCGGCCGAACGTCGGCAAGTCGACGCTGACGAACGCGCTGGTGGGCGAGAAGATCGCGATCACCAGTGAGAAGCCGCAGACGACCCGTCGAGCGATCCGGGGCATCGTGAACCGGCCGGAGGGTCAGCTCGTGATCGTGGACACCCCCGGCATCCACAAGCCGCGCACGCTGCTCGGCGAGCGGCTGAACGACCTCGTGGAGCAGGTGCTCGGCGACGTCGACGTCATCGGATTCTGCGTGCCCGCGAACGAGAAGGTGGGCCCGGGCGACCGGCGCATCGCCGCGTCGCTCGACGGCTACCCGCGGGCGAAGAAGATCGCGATCGTGACGAAGACCGACGTGGCTGCGCGCGACGAGATCACCGAGCGGCTGCTGGAGGTCGACGCGCTGCGCGAGGACTGGGACGCGGTCATCCCGCTGTCCGCCCTCACCCGAGACCAGCTCGAGGTGCTCTCCGACGAGATCCTCCTGCTGATGCCGAAGGGCCCCGCTCTGTACCCGGAGGGCATCACGACCGACGAGTCGGACGAGGATCGCATCGCCGAGATGATCCGCGAGGCGGCTCTCGACGGCGTGCGTGACGAGCTGCCGCACTCGATCGCCGTCGTGATCGACGACATCGCCCCCCGCGAAGGCACGGACCTGACCGACGTGCACGCGTCGATCGTGGTGGAGCGCGACAGCCAGAAGGCGATCATCATCGGGCACAAGGGGAAGCGTCTCAGCGATGTCGGAGCGCGTGCGCGCAAGGGCATCGAAGAGCTCCTCGGCACCCGCGTCTTCCTCGGCCTGCACGTCAAGGTCGCCAAGGAATGGCAGCGCGATCCGAAGCAGCTCGGCAGGCTCGGCTTCTGAGATGACCCCCCGTCACACGTCGAAGGCGGCGGGCAGACCGCCGACCCCGGACCGATGATCGGTCGCAGCGAAGACCCGAATCCGCTGCGAAACGAGGTCTTCACCCGAGTGTTCGATGAGCACTGGGCAGCAGTGCGACACCACATCGAGGGTGTCGTCGCCGCCGAGGAGGAAGTGACCGAGCTCGTCTCGGAGGTCTTCCTCTTCGCATGGTCGCGGCTCCGGCCCGCCCGGCCCCCGGGGCGCGTCTGGCTGCTCCGCGCCGCGGACCGGCGTCTGCGCACCCGACCCGGCCGTGTCTCGACCCCGCACAGTGCGCTGGATGCCGTGCACACCGGGCTGTGCGGTGACGACGGCGTCCCCGGTCTCGTCGATCGTGTCGAAGTCGTGAGGGCTTTGGGTGTCCTCACTCCGCCCCAACGGCGTATCATCATGCTCACGTACTGGGATGGACTCGCGGTGGGGGAGATCGCGGAGCTGTTGCGCGCTTCTGAGTCCCGAGTGCGGAAGACGCTGAGCCGAGCGCAGGAACGCCTGCGTGCGGAGCTGGGCCTGGAGGGGCTGATAACGGGTGATGACTGACAACGCCGTGCTCGAGCGGCTGCTGAGCGACGCCGATCCTGCGACGACGCCGAGGGACGCACTGCCAGATGCTCGCGCCCTCGCGACCAGGGATCGCATCCTCCGCTCGAACGGCGTACGCAAGCGGCGCCGCAGCCTGGCACTGGGCTGGGCATCGGGTCTCACCGCCATCGCCGCCTCCACGGCACTGGCCTTCGCCGTGCTCTCTCCGCAGGGCGCCGCCGTCGCTGGCACGCCGGCACCGCTCGACTTCTCCGGCGCGAACACGGTCGCCCAGATCGTCGACGACGCCAGTGCGGCGCTCACCGAGGTTCCCGGTCCGACGGCACCGGCCCGTACCGTCCGGACGGCATCGTGGGGGTTCTCGGTCGACGTCGACGAGAAGACCAGCACGGTCGTGCCGCAGCTGTCGACGCTGACCTGGGAGCCCGACGGGTCCGGACGCATGACGATCGTCGCCGGCGTTCCGTACGATCCGTCCGACGCGGTGGCCAGCAACGCCGCCGAGGTCACCAGCAGCGGGAAGGTCGTCACCGATCTGGTGATGGCACCGGGCGACTTCGAGACCCCGTGGACGGACGTGCCGGGGGAGACGCGCGACGACATGGTCGAGATGCTCCGTGCGTTCGGGATGCCGGAAGACCCGACGGCTTTCGAGGTGGGGGCGGCGATCACCTCGGTCCTCGACCAGTGGACGCTCACCGACACGCAGCACCACGAGCTGCTCCTCCTGCTGCAGGAGGCGGGCGGTGGGGATGCCCTCGGCACGACGACCGATCGGCTCGGACGCTCGGTGACGGGTATCCGTGTCGCGTCGCCGGACGGCGCCGTGAGCGACCTGATCCTGGTGTCCCGCGACACCGGTCGGATCGTCGGGGTCGAGCGCACCGTCCTGGTCGCGGATGAGATCTTCCCCGCGGGCGCGATCATCTCGTACCAGATGTGGGATCTCGACGAGGAGACGATCGGATGAAGCGAGTCGCCCCCCTCGGCGCGATCCTGCTCGGGCTCGTGATCGCCCTGGGCGCGACTCCCGCCTACGCGGCGGATTCCGGCGGTCGTGCGGTCGACCCTCAGGTCACGGCCATGCTGGAGGAGGTACCGGGCGGAATCGTCATCGATGCGACCCATGCGGTGTGGCCCGAACTGGACATGGAACTGAGCGTCCCCTCCGCGTCGGGGATCAGTGCGCGGTCGGTCGGTGCCTGTGCGACCGGCAAGTTCTGCGCCTTCAACGCCTCCTCGATCGGCGGGAGCGTCCTCTCGTTCAGCACCTGCGGCGTCAACGCGATCCCGTCGAGCTTCTCGGTGAAGTCGGTCGCGAACGCGCGCACCTCGGGGTCGCTGCAGGCGCGCAACGGCACGACCGTCCTCAAGACGGTGAGCGCCGGGAGCTGGTCGAACGTCACCGGCACGGTCACCAACCTCCGCTGCCTGCTCTGAGGATCGGCCCCCGCGAACATGTCGAAGCAGTGGATCGCCACCGCCTGGGGCGCACCGGAGTCGTGGGAGCTCGTCGAGCGCGGGGTCGCGGCACCCGGCGTGGGTGAGGTCACGATCCGCGTGCACGCCGCGGGCGTGAACCCGGCGGATGCGAAGCACGTCGCGTCCGCCCGCCCCGGTGTCGAGCTCCCCGTGCCGATCGGCTACGAGGTGTCCGGCGTGCTGACTGCGATCGGTCCCGACACGCGGATCGGCTCGGGCGAGGCGGTGCTCGACGCCGAGGTGGTCGCCTTCCGGATCCAGGGCGGCTATGCGACCGAGGTGACCGTGCCCGCCGAGAAGGTGTTCGCGAAGCCGACGACGCTCACCCACCCCGAGGCCGCGAACCTTCTGCTCGTCGGCACCACCGCCGCCGAGATGCTCGCGGTCACCGGAGCAGCGCCCGGGGAGACGATCCTGCTCCACGGTGCCTCGGGTGCGGTCGGCGTGAGCGTGCTCCAGCAGGCCCGCCTGCGCGGCATCCGGGTGATCGGCACCGCAGGGGAGCATCGACTCGACGAGGTCCGCAGGTTCGGGGGCATCCCGGTGACGTATGGAGCCGGGCTCGCCGATCGGGTGCGGGAGGTCGCGGACGCGCCGATCGCCGCCGCCCTCGACGCGGTCGGCACGGACGAGGCCGTGGACGTGTCTCTCGAGCTCGTCGCCGACCGCCGCTGCATCGTCACCATCGCCGCACCCGCCCGTGCGCAGGCCGCGGGCTTCCTCGCGATCGCGGGATCGATGCCGGACAGCGCCCGGTTCCGCGACGAGGTGCGCGGCGAGCTGATCGCGCTGGCGCAGAACGGCGATCTCATGGTCCCGCTCGCGCGCACCTTCCCGCTCGCCCAGGCGCCGGACGCCCATCGCCTCCTGGCGACCGGCCACCCGGGCGGCAAGCTGGCGCTGATCCCGTAGATCAGTCGATCTCGCCCAGGGACGAGGTCACGAACACGACGTCCTCGCCGTACTCGGCGTCCACGGCGTCCTGGAGCGTCCCGTCGTCCCAGACGACCTGCAGCCAGACGTATCCGCGGTCGGTGCCGACCGAGAGCGCCGACGGCCCGAGGCGTGCGGCGATGTCGTCCTGCACGCGGGTGAGCTCGGTGTCGGTCGTGGTCCCGTCGACGCCGCCCGTCGGGTCCTCCGTCGCCACCGGGTCGAACAGGGCGAGCATGATCGGCGGGTCGGTGTTCGTGAGGCGTTCACCGTCGTACGTCGCGTAGACGGCGTAGGCGCCCCACGTGGTGTCGCCGCTGCTCTCACTTCCGTCCACGCCCTCCCACGTCCAGTCGTCGAGCGGCACGCCGCTGCACTGGGGCGGGTACGACTCCGCGACGGCGCCGAGGCACAGCTGGACATCGCCGCCGACGTCCAGCACCGTGCCGACACCGATCACGCGCCCGTCGGGGAGATCGGGGTGCGCTTCCTCCAGGCGCTGATCGGAGGGAACGCTCGTGCTCGTCGGTGCCGCGGAGCTTCCGGGACCGGTCGCACAGGCGCTGAGGAACAGGAGTCCGACGGCGGATGCCGCGGCGAGGGCGAGGCGACGCTGCGATGTGCTCATACCGAGAAGTGTCGCCTGCGCCGGGATCGTCTCAGGACCGGCGGAATCCGGCGTCGCATCCCTGCTACCATGACGACATGCCTTTCGGCGGTCTGCTTCTTCTTAGCTGCCGCGACGAGTCCTAAAGCTAGGGCCTTCCTCGTCGCGGCGCTTGTGTTGGCCCGTTCATCTTGACGAAGAGAAGAAGCCCCATCATGCAGAACACTCAGCGCCCGTCCGCGATGCCGATCCACAAGTACCGGCCGTTCCACGAGCAGATCAACGTCCACCTGCCTGACCGCACCTGGCCGGATGCCCGCATCACCGAGGCCCCGCGCTGGTGCGCCGTCGATCTCCGCGACGGCAACCAGGCTCTCATCGACCCGATGTCGCCCGAGCGCAAGCGCGTCATGTTCGAGCTGCTCGTCAGCATGGGCTACAAGGAGATCGAGGTCGGCTTCCCGTCGGCGAGCCAGACGGACTTCGACTTCGTCCGCCAGCTCATCGAAGAGAACCTCATCCCGGACGACGTCACGATCCAGGTGCTGACTCAGGCGCGCGAGCACCTCATCGCCCGCACCTACGAGTCGATCGCGGGCGCCAAGCAGGCCATCGTGCACCTGTACAACTCGACCAGCGTGCTGCAGCGCGAGGTCGTGTTCCGCACCGACAAGCAGGGCATCATCGACATCGCGCTCGAGGGTGCACGGCTGTGCCGCCAGTTCGAGAAGACGATTCCGGACACGAAGGTCTACTACGAGTACTCGCCCGAGAGCTACACGGGTACCGAGCTCGAGTTCGCCCTCGACATCTGCAACCAGGTCATCGAGGTGTTCGAGCCCACGCCCGACCGCAAGGTGATCATCAACCTGCCCGCGACCGTCGAGATGGCCTCTCCGAACGTCTACGCCGATTCGATCGAGTGGATGAGCCGCAATCTCGCCCACCGCGAGAACATCATCCTGTCGCTGCACCCGCACAACGACCGCGGCACGGCGATCGCCGCCGCGGAGCTCGGCTACATGGCCGGTGCCGACCGCATCGAGGGGTGCCTGTTCGGCAACGGCGAGCGCACCGGCAACGTCGACATCGTGGCGCTGGGCATCAACCTCTTCACGCAGGGCATCGACCCGCAGATCGACTTCAGCGACATCGACCAGGTCAAGCGCACGGTCGAGTACTGCAACCAGCTGCCGGTGCCCGAGCGCAGCCCGTGGGCGGGCGACCTGGTCTTCACCGCGTTCAGCGGTTCGCACCAGGATGCGATCAAGAAGGGCTTCGAGGCCATGGAGGCCCGAGCGGCCGCCGAGGGCGTCACGGTCGACGAGATCGAGTGGGCGGTGCCCTACCTGCCCGTCGACCCGAAGGACCTCGGCCGTTCCTACGAGGCCGTCATCCGCGTCAACTCGCAGTCGGGCAAGGGCGGCGTCGCCTACCTGCTGAAGTCGGACCACGCGATCGACCTGCCGCGCAAGCTGCAGATCGAGTTCTCGGGCGTGGTGCAGGCCAAGACGGATGCGGAGGGTGGCGAGGTCACCAGCGAGCAGATCTGGTCGATCTTCAACGACGAGTACCTGCCCGCGGACGACACCGCGGCGAAGTGGGGCCGGTTCGAGCTGCTCGCGACCCAGACCCGCAGCGACATGTCCGGAGACGTCGTGCTCGATGTCGTGCTGCGCGATGACGACCAGCAGGTCTCCGTGTCGGGCAACGGCAACGGGCCCGTGGCCGCGTTCGTCGAGGTCCTGCGCGGTCAGGGCTTCGACATCACCGTCTACGACTACGTCGAGCACGCTCTCAGCGCCGGGGGTGACGCGCAGGCGGCGGCGTACGTCGAGCTGCAGGTCGGCGACCAGCGGCTGTGGGGCGTCGGCATCGACGGCGACATCTCGACGGCGTCGCTCAAGGCCATCGTCTCGGGTGTGAACCGTTCGATCCGCACGCGCCAGCAGGAGCTGGCAGCCGTCTGAGCACGGGGCAGTCGACGAAGGCCGGGATCCTCGGGGAACCCGGCCTTCGTCGTCGGCGGCTTCAGAGGTCGGCGCTGGGCTTCACGATCGCGATGGCACCCGTCTCCGCGGCCACCTTGCGGCGGTAGATGCGGCGCTGCTCCGGCAGGGAGACGTCGAACGTGACGGCGAGGACCCGGATGACGGCCGTGACGGCGATGCCGATGACCGCGGCGAGCGTGATCGGCATCCCCAGGGCGACGGCGATCACGATGAACGTGCACCCCGCGCCGGCGGCGACCGCATAGAGCGAGCCGACGTGCA
The DNA here is from genome assembly GCF_059422585.1 of Microbacterium sp. GW821-FHT01D02. Classification (NCBI taxonomy): domain Bacteria; kingdom Bacillati; phylum Actinomycetota; class Actinomycetes; order Micrococcales; family Microbacteriaceae; genus Microbacterium; species Microbacterium sp. GW821-FHT01D02. The sequence continues at coordinate 233,432 of NZ_JBWKXB010000003.1, forward strand.
TGATCGCGGTCGGCAATCCCATCAGCATGTCCCGGAGCACGCTGCCACCGACCGCCGCGCACACGCCGATGAAGACGGCGGGCACCTCGGGAATGCCGAAGGCGAGGGCCTTGCTGGTGCCGAACGCGCCGAACATGCCGATCACCACGGCGTCGAGGACCACGATCACCGTGTTCAGCCTGGTGAACAGTCCCGCGAGCAGCATGCCGAGCAGCGCTGCCCCACCCGCCGTGACCAGGTACCACTGGTTCTGGAGCGTCGCGGGCGTCTGTCCGAGCAGGATGTCGCGGATCAGACCGCCGCCCATGCCGATCATGATGCCGATGATCGCGACGCCGAGCCAGTCGAGGCGTCGCTGCCCCTGGAACCCCGACGCGAACATCGCGCCTTGCACGCCGCCGAGGCCGACGCCGAGCAGGTCCGCCCACAGCGGAATGGTGAAGAGCGGTTCGGTCACGCGTCCATTCTCGCGCACGGAGGATAATCGAAGGGTGCCCACCTATCGAGACGAAGCGGTGATCCTGCGCACCCACAAGCTCGGTGAGGCGGATCGCATCGTCATCATGCTCTCGCGACGCCACGGCAAGGTCCGCGCGGTGGCGAAGGGCGTACGCCGGACCTCGTCGAAGTTCGGCGCCCGGCTCGAGCCGTTCATGGTCGCCGACGTGCAGCTGTATCAGGGGCGCTCGCTCGACATCGTGCAGCAGGCCGAGTCGCTCGGCTCCTACGGCACGGACATCGCCGCGCACTACGAACGGTTCACCGCGGCCAACGCGATGGTCGAGACGGCCGACCGCCTGAGTGACTCCGAGGCGACTCCGGACCAGTACCTGCTGCTCGTCGGCGGACTGCGTGCGCTGTCGCGCGGAGAGCACGTCGCACGGAGCATCCTCGACTCCTACCTGCTGCGCGTGATGTCGCTCTCGGGATGGGCGCCCTCGCTGGATGAGTGCGCGCGCTGCGGCACCCCCGGACCGCACGCACGGTTCGTCGCGCAGCTGGGGGGACTGGTCTGCGGGAACTGCGCTCCGGCGGGAAGCCCCCGGGTCGCCGAGAAGACCCTGGCCCTGCTCCGTGCCCTGATCGCGGGGGAGTGGGACGTGATCGACGCGTCTTCGCCCGCCGACACCGCAGCCGCCTCGGGACTCGTCTCCGCCTACGCCCAATGGCACCTGGAGCGCGGCATCCGCTCGCTCGCCCACGTGTCCGACATCCCCACGGAAGGAGCACGGTGAGCCCCAAGCCGTATACCCACAAGGACGCCGTGGCCTATCGGCCGCTGGACTGGACCGGGGCGCACCCGCCCGCGTTCCCCGCGGTTCCCGCGCACGTCGCGATCGTGATGGACGGCAACGGCCGCTGGGCCAACCGTCGGGGCCTCAACCGCATCGAGGGGCACAAGGCCGGGGAGGAGGTGCTGCTCGACGTGGTCGCCGGGGCGATCCAGGCCGGCGTGAAGCACCTCTCCGTGTACGCGTTCTCCACCGAGAACTGGGCCCGCTCTCCCGAGGAGGTGCGCTTCCTCATGGGCTACAACCGCGACGTGCTGCACCGGCGCCGTGATCAGCTCAACGAGTGGGGCGTGCGGATCCGCTGGGCGGGACGCAAGCCCCGGCTGTGGGGCAGCGTCATCAAGGAGCTGCAGTACGCCGAGCAGCTCACGCGCGGCAACGACGTGCTCACCCTGACGATGTGCGTCAACTACGGCGGGCGGGTCGAGCTCGTCGATGCGATGCGGGCGATCGCGGAAGACGTCGCGGCCGGGCGGGTGAAGCCCAAGGCGATCACCGAGAAGATGATCCGTCGGAACCTGTACGTGCCCGACATGCCGGACGTCGACCTGTTCCTGCGCAGCTCGGGGGAGCAGCGCACCTCGAACTTCCTGCTGTGGGAATCGGCGTACGCCGAGATGGTGTTCCTGGACACGCTCTGGCCCGACTTCTCGCGCGAGGAGCTGTGGCGCGCGATCGGCATCTACCTGTCGCGCGACCGTCGCTTCGGCGGCGCGATCGACACCCCCGACGCCCCGGCCTGAGCGCGCAGCCAGCGCTCCGTCTCCCGGGGGTGACCCAGTCGGACGATCGTCAGGTGCGGGAAGCGCTCCTGCAGCTCGGGAAACCGCTCGGCCCAGTTGTGCAGGGTCGCGGTCTGCCACGCGAGGATGTTCCTCGCGGGATCGCGGATGAGGAGGTTCCACGGACCCTTCTCGCGGTTGCCGTTCCAGAGCTCGCGCCGCAGAATGCCGCGGGCGAGCGTGCGCCGGAGCAGCCGGCTGCGCACCACGGCGTAGGGGTAGTCCGACCGGGTGCGGCTCCCTCGGAATAGCTCATAGAACCATGCGGTTGGATGATGATGTGACTGAACCCATCTCCATCGACATCTGGTCCGACATCGCCTGCCCCTGGTGCTACATCGGCAAGCGCAACCTCGAGAAGGGTCTCGAAGCGGTCTCCGCCGATGAGGACGCACCGCAGGTCAACATCACCTTCCACTCGTTCGAGCTGTCGCCCGACACTCCCGTCGACTTCGACGGCGACGAGATCGACTTCCTCGCCGGACACAAGGGCATGCCCCGTGAGCAGGTCGAGCAGATGCTGTCGAACGTGACCGGCGTCGCCGCGAACGCGGGTCTCGAGTACCGTTTCGACCTGCTGCAGCACACCAACACCGTGAAGGCGCACGAGCTGCTGCACTTCGCGAAGGCCGAGGGGCTCCAGCACGAGCTGGAGGAGCGGCTCATGTCCGCCTACTTCACCGAGGGCAAGCACGTGGGTCGCATCGACGACCTCGTCGAGCTGGCGACCGAGGTCGGCCTCGACGCCGATCGCGCCCGCGCCGCGCTCGAGAGCGAGCAGTACCTTCCGGCCGTGCGTCAGGACCAGGCCCAGGCCCGCGCCTACGGGATCCAGGGCGTGCCGTTCTTCGTCGTCGACGGCCAGTACGGCATCAGCGGCGCGCAGCCGCCCGCGGCGTTCGAGAACGTGCTCCGCGACCTCTGGTCGAAGCGCGGAGAGGCCGAGTCGGAGGCCGCGGCGGTCTAGCGGGTCAGAGCCGCTTCGATCGCGCTGACGATCTCGGGGGCGTCCGGCTTCTGCTTCGGGCGGAAGCGCAGGACGTCTCCGTCCGGCAGCACGAGAAACTTCTCGAAGTTCCACTCGACGCGGCCGGCCTTGCCCCCGGCATCCGGAGTCTCCTTCAGCGTCTTGTAGAGCTCGGACGCGTTCTTGCCGTTGACCTTGACCTTGTCGTTGACGGGGAAAGTGACGCCGTAGGTCGTCGAGCAGAACTCGAGGATCTCGTCGACCGAACCCGGCTCCTGACCGAAGAACTGGTTGCACGGGAAGCCGATGACGGTGAAGCCGCGGTCGCCGTAGAGACGCTGCAATTCCTCGAGCTGCTCGTACTGCGGGGTGAGGCCGCACTTGGACGCGACGTTCACCACCAGCACGACGTCGGCACCGAGATCGTCGAGGGTCTTCTCCTCGCCCTGAGCGTCGGTGAACGGGATCGAACGGAGCGCAGAATCGGTCATATTCACAGCTTAGGTCGCAGCATCCCTCCTGGCTCCGCGTCTGGGAGAATAGAGGGGACATGACTCTCGCCACCGCCCCCGCCCGCCCCCTTCGCATCGGTCCGATCGATCTCGACGTGCCGGTCGTGCTCGCGCCCATGGCCGGCATCACCAACACCGCGTTCCGACGTCTGTGCCGCGAGTACGGCGCCGGGCTCTACGTGAGCGAGATGATCACCTCGCGCGCTCTGGTGGAGCGCAACGAGACGACCATGCGGCTGATCCGGCACCACGAGTCCGAGACCCCGCGGTCCATCCAGCTCTACGGAGTGGACCCGAAGACCATCGCCGAAGCCGTGCGCATCATCGTCGCCGAGGACCACGCCGACCACATCGACCTGAACTTCGGCTGCCCGGTGCCCAAGGTCACACGCCGGGGTGGGGGAGCCGCGCTTCCCTGGAAGTCGAAGCTCTTCGCCGACATCGTCGACCAGGCCGTGAAGGCCGCGGGCGACATCCCGCTCACGGTCAAGATGCGCAAGGGCATCGACAAGGACCACCTGACGTTCCTCGAGGCCGGTCGCGCAGCCGAGGACGCCGGGGCCGCCGCCGTCGCGCTGCATGCCCGGACGGCGGGCGAGTTCTACTCCGGGAACGCCGACTGGAACGCCATCGGCGAGCTCAAGCAGGCCGTCACGAGCATCCCCGTGCTGGGCAACGGCGACATCTGGTCGGCCGACGACGCGGTGCGCATGATGGAGCAGACCGACTGCGACGGCGTCGTGGTCGGACGGGGCTGCCTCGGGCGTCCGTGGCTGTTCGGCGAGCTCGCCACGGCATTCGGCGGCGAGGGCAAGACCGTCGACGCCACGCTCGGCTTCGTGGCGAACGCCTTCCGGCGTCACGCCGAGCTCCTCGTCGAGTTCTTCGAAGACGAGGACCGCGGATGCCGCGACGTCCGCAAGCACGTGTCCTGGTACTTCAAGGGGTACCCCGTCGGCGGCGACATCCGCACCGGCCTCGCCACCGCATCCAGCCTCGACGAGATCGACGACTTCCTCGGACGGCTCGATCACACCGCGCCGTACCCCGGTGCGGACGCCGAGGGCCAGCGCGGCCGCTCCGGACACCCGAAGCGGACGGCGCTTCCCGACAAGTGGCTGGAGTCGCGCGAACTCGCGCCCTCGGCCTCCGAGATGATGCGCGGAGCGGAGATCGAGAACAGTGGCGGTTGATCTTCCGGTCGGCCTGCGCGCCGACGGCTACGACGCGCGTGACGCCGAGCGCTTCTTCGCCGAGACCCATCGCTCCGAGCGCAACGACTTCGCCCGCGACCGCGCGCGCGTGCTGCACTCCGCCGCGCTGCGACGTCTCGCCGCGAAGACCCAGGTCCTGAGCCCGGCGAGCACGGCCGACTTCGCCCGCAACCGGCTGACCCACTCGCTCGAGGTCGCCCAGGTCGGGCGTGAGCTGGCGGTCGCGCTCGGCGTCTCCGGCGACGTGGTCGACACCGCCTGCCTGAGTCACGACCTGGGGCACCCGCCCTTCGGGCACAACGGTGAGCGCGCGCTCAACGAGTGGGCCGAGCCCATCGGCGGCTTCGAGGGCAACGCGCAGTCGCTGCGCATCCTCACCCGGCTCGAGGCGAAGGTGCTCGACGACGACGACCGCTCCGTCGGGCTCAACCTCACGCGCGCGAGCCTCGATGCCACGTGCAAGTACCCGTGGACGGTCGACAGCCCGGTGCCGGATCCCGGTGGGCGCCTGAAGTTCGGCGTCTACCCGGAAGACGAGGCCGTGTTCCGGTGGATGCGGGAAGGGGCGCCCGGGCGCCTGCGGTGCATCGAGGCCGAGATCATGGACCTCTCCGATGACATCGCGTACTCGGTCCACGACTTCGAGGATGCGATCGTCAACGGCTACGTCGACGTCGCGCAGCTCGCCGATCCGCAGCAGCATGACGCGCTCGTCGGGCGGATCCAGCAGTGGGTGGGATACGACTTCACCCGGGACGAGCTCGCCGACGCCCTGTACCGCCTGTCGTCGCAGCCGATGTGGCTCGCGTCGTTCGACCGCTCTCGTCAGGCCCTCGCCCGGCTGAAGAACCTGACGAGCGACCTGATCGGCCGCTTCGCCCGCGCCTCGGTCTCGGCGACGAAGGATGCCTACGGCACGACGGCGCTGGTGCGCTACAACGCGCACGTCATCGTGCCGCGCGTGATCGAGGTGGAGATCGCGGTCCTCAAGGGCATCATGGGCCAGGCCATCGTGACGATCGAGGCCCGAAAGGGCGTCTACAAGGAGCAGCGGCGGGTGCTGAAGCGGCTCGCCGATGCGCTCTGGTCGACCGACGCGCTGTGGTCGGCGGGCTCCGACGTGCTCGAGCCCGCGTTCGCGGCCGACTTCATCGCGGCCGAGGACGACGCCGAGCGTGCCCGGGTCGTGGTCGACCAGATCGCGAGCCTCACGGATCAGAGCGCGATCGACTGGCACAACCGTCTGGTCGGCGAGATCGATCCGGCCGAGGTCGGCATCTGGACGCCCCGCCATGCGCGACCCGGCGCTCGCGCGCACGCCGAGAGGCGGCCCATCGCCGAAGGGGCGCACTGATGCCGCGGATCCTGCAGGCCGACGTGGACGAGGTCAAGGCGCGGACGAACATCGCCGACATCATCGGGGAACGCGTCGCCCTCAAGTCGGCCGGCGTCGGATCCCTCAAGGGGCTCTGCCCCTTCCACGACGAGAAGAGCCCCAGCTTCCACGTGCGACAGCAGGTGGGGTACTACCACTGCTTCGGCTGCGGCGAATCGGGCGACGTCTACTCCTTCCTCCGCGAGATGGATCACGTCAGCTTCACGGAAGCGGTGGAGCGTCTCGCCGGACGCATCGGCTACACGCTGCACTACGAGGACGGGGGAGCGGCCCCCGAGACGAGCGGTCGTAGCCGCCTCTACGCCGCCAACACAGCGGCCGCGGAGTTCTTCCGGTCGCAGCTGCTCACGCCGGATGCGGAGGCGGGCAGACGCTTCCTCGGGGAGCGCGGCTTCGACGCCGGAGCGGCGGCGCACTTCGGGGTCGGCTTCGCGCCGCGCGGCTGGGACGGCATGCTCAAGGCTCTCACCGCGCAGGGCTTCACCCGCGAGGAGCTGAGCAACGCGGGGCTGGTGTCGACCGGCCAGCGCGGCGTCTACGACCGGTTCCGCGGGCGCCTGGTGTGGCCGATCCGCGACGTGTCCGGGCAGACCATCGGCTTCGGCGCTCGCAAGCTCTTCGACGACGACCAGGGGCCGAAGTACCTGAACACCCCGGAGACGCCGATCTACAAGAAGGCGCAGGTGCTCTACGGTCTCGATCTCGCCAAGCGCGACATCGCCCGTGGCGACCCTCGGCGCGTCGTGGTGGTCGAGGGGTACACCGACGTGATGGCCTGTCACCTCGCCGGTCTCACGACCGCGATCGCGACCTGTGGCACGGCATTCGGCACCGATCACATCAAGGTGCTGCGCCGGGTGATGGGCGATGACAACGCCTCGGGCGAGGTCGTCTTCACGTTCGACGGCGACGAGGCGGGGCAGAAAGCGGCGCTGCGGGCGTTCACGGAGGACGACCGATTCAACGCGCAGACCTTCGTCGCGGTCGCCCCCGACGGCCTCGACCCCTGCGATCTGCGTCTGCAGCGCGGAGACGCCGCAGTGCGAGGCCTCATGGAGACCAAGCAGCCGATGTTCGAGTTCGCGATCGATCGCAAGCTCGGCGGCTTCGACCTCGCCACCGTCGAGGGGCGCGTGGGAGCCCTCCGCGCCGCGGCTCCGATCGTCGCGGAGATCCGCGACCAGCTGCTGCGGCCGGGGTACGAGCGCGTGCTCGCGCGTCGTCTCGGCATGGACCCGACCGAGGTGCGCAGCGAGGTCGAGCGGGCGGCGCGCGGTGGATCCGCGCCGCAGCAGGCACGGCGTGAGGTCCCGCAGGTCGATCCCGCCACGGGTGCGCCCGTCATCGCCCCAGTGACGCTCGCGAGTCTCCCGCGCACGCCCGATGTCGCCGTCGAGCGGGATGCACTGATGGGAGCGCTGCAGTACGGGCATCAGGTGGATCAGGCGCTGCTGAACCGCGCGCTCGGAACGCCGTTCCGGACGCCGGGGCTGGATGCGGTGCGCGAAGCCGTCGCCGCTGCACCGGACCGCATCCGGGCCGGATGGGTGACCGAGGCGGTGAACGGCGTGCGCGAGCCCTACCGCTCCCTCGCCGGCGAGCTGCTCATGACGCCGTTCCCCGCTCGTGACGAGGAGCGTGCCGTCGCCACGGTCGCCGATCTCGCCCGCAGGCTGGTGCTTCGCCAGCTCGAGCACGAGAAGCAGGAGCTCCTCGGCGCGGTGCAGCGGGTGCCCGCGGACTCCGACGGAGGACGCGCGTTGCGGATGCGGCTCCGGGACATCGACGCGGAGCGTCAGCGCTTCGCCGAGTCGTAACCCCGACGCGGGTGGCGCAGAGGGCAGGATGGAGACATGTCCCGCAGGCCCGATTCCCCGAACGCGATCGATTGCTCGGATCTGGTGATCGACCGGATCGGGCACGGTCTGCCGACGCGTGCCGTCGACGGCGTCACGTTCTCCCTCGCTCCCGGCGGGCTCATCTGCGTCGCCGGTCCCACGGGCTCGGGGAAGTCGACCCTGGTGGCGGCCCTCGCGGGCTCCACCGATCCTTCCGTGAAGGTCGTCGGCGGCAGCGCCCAGGTGTGCGGCGTCGACGTCAGGCGCCCGGGGCGCAAGCATCGGATCCTCACGTATCGCACCGGCTTCGTGCCGCAGGGTGCGGGAGCGGATCTGCCGCCGCGGCTGACCGTGAACGAGGTGATCGCCGAGCCGATCCTCATGCGCGAGCGGAAGGTCAACACGAAGGCGCTCTCGATCCGCGTGGCGACACTGCTGGACGAGCTCCACCTCCCGCTCGGGACCGCGGCCAAGTTCCCCTACGAGCTCAGCGCCGGCATGCGTCAGCGCGTCGCGATCGCCCGCTCGTTCGTCCTCGAGCCGAGGGTGCTCATCGCGGACGAGGTGCTCGCGAACCTCGACCTCGAGGTGCGCCCGGTGGTCTTCGACGCGATCACCCGCCGCCGCAAGGAGCAGTCGATGGCCGCCCTGCTCGTCACCAACGATGCCGACTTCATCCGCGAGCTGAACGCCGAGACGCTGATGCTGCGCGGAGGGCACGTCGTGGCCCGCGGTGTCGGCAAGGACCTGCTCTGGGTGCCGAACGCCGAGTCGGATTCCCGCCACTGATCCCGACACGCCCGACATCCGCGAAGGGCGCCCCGGTGTCATGAACTGGCCCTGGAGTTTGCTAAGCTTGTCGAGTTGCCCGCTCAGCGGACACATTCCTCGGTAGCTCAATTGGCAGAGCAGCCGGCTGTTAACCGGCAGGTTCTTGGTTCGAGTCCAAGCCGGGGAGCCAACGGAAAAGCCCCCTCCACGGAGGGGGCTTTTCTCGTTCCGGGACGTGCCCGTCCGGTTCGATCGGGTCTCAGCGCGCGGCGCCCTCGAGGCTTCCCTCGACCGGACCGGCGGGGTCGAACAGCACGCAGGCCAGGGTCTTGCCGCCGGGCTCGCCCCATGTCTCGCTCGTGGGTGCCATCACGTACACGTCGAGCGAGGATTCCGCCTTGCTCACGCCGACGAAGGTCGTGAAGGCGTCTCCGGCGCATTCGGCGGATGCGGTGTCGACCGCCTGCTGCGAGAAGGTCTTGCCGGTGAGGGGGACCATGTGGAAGACCTCCTCGTCGTGCGACTCCGTGCACGGGACGACCTGGGCGTCGGCGGGCAGGCCGGTGGCACTCTCGATCCGGCAGTCGCCCGCTTCCGCGGTCGAGGTGGTTCTCGCTCCCGCGCCGGAGGGCTCATCGGCGTCGGAGGGGTTTCGCGGCTCGGCATCGGTGCTGCAGCCGGCCAGGGCGACCGTGAGCGCGATGATGCTTCCTGCCAGCAGGAGAGGGGCTCGACGAAGGTGCTTCATGATGATGATCTTCCTCGTGTCTCGGGTGACACGGTACTCAGGGTACGACGGTCTCAGCCTTCGAGGTCGTCCACGCCCGGCATCCAACTCGCACCGGGGCGTCCCCACCCGCGCTTGCGGGCGATCTTCTGCGCCGTCTTCCAGTCGCTGTCGGACAGGCGGTCCACGTAGAGGATGCCGTCGAGGTGGTCGAACTCGTGCTGCATGATGCGCGCGCGCCAGCCGTCGACGTCGATCGAGACGGGCTGCCCCTCGAGGTCGGTCGCCGTCACGCGCGCCCGGTCCGAGCGTCGCAGCGGGAACCGCTCGCCCGGGAACGACAGGCACCCCTCGGACTCGAGATCCGGGTCCGGGTCGCCGGGCTCGAGCGGGACCATCCAGAGCACGGGGTTGATGAGGACGCCGCGCCAGGGCTCGTCGTCGTCGTCGACGTAGGAGTAGGTGTAGATCCGCAGCGGGACGCCGACCTGCGGAGCGGCGAGCCCGACTCCGGGGGCGGTGTCCATCGTCTCGAACATGTCGGCGACGAGGGTGCGGATGTCGTCCGTGATCTCGTCGACGGGGGAAGCGGGGGAGTGCAGGACGGGGTCGCCCATGATGCGAATCGGAAGTACAGCCACGTCACAACCCTAGTCGGCGCCATACGCCAGGTAGGGTCGTAGTGTGAGCGCAGGGGTGTGGATGGGGATGGCCGAAGACGTCGGCGACCAGCTCGTGGGCGCCTTCCAGGACCCGGGCATCCTGCTCGGCATCCCTCTCGCCCTCGCCGGAGCGGTCTTCATGTCGCTCGGCGCGCAGTATCAGCACCGCGGCGTGGAGAAGGTCGAGCGTCTCAGCGGCTCCACCGGCACGTCGGGGCTCACCTTCGCGCAGATCAAGGGCCTCCTGACCCGGCCGTCCTGGATCGTGGGGACGCTGATGCTCGCGCTCGCGATCGTCTGTCAGCTCGCGGCCCTCGTACGGGCGCCGCTCATCGTCGTCCAGCCTCTGGGAGCGATCGCCCTCGTCATCACGACGCTGCTCAATGCCCGGATCACGGGCCATTCGCCCACGAGGCAATCGTTGACGGCGATCATCTGCTGCGTGGGCGGCATCTTCCTCTTCGTGTTCTTCGCGGCGATCTACGCCACCGAGCAGGAGGTCACGGACCGCGAGCTCTTCGTCATCCTGGCCCTTCTGCTGGTCGTGATCATCGTGCTCGGCGCGTGCTGGCTGATCCTGCGCCATCGCATGCGTGCACTCTTCTACGTGATCGGCGCCGGCATCCTCTACGGCTTCGTCGCGACGCTCGCGAAGGTCGTCATCAAGCGCATCGAGGCGGGGCAGTTCGAGTGGATCACCGCCATCTGCGTGCTGGCCCTCGTCTCGGCCGCCGCCGTCGGTGCGTACTTCGTGCAGACCGCCTACAGCTCCGGCCCACCCGATCTCGTGATCGCGGGACTCACCGTGGTCGACCCCCTCATCGCCGTGCTCATCGGCATGGTCGTGCTGGGCGAGGCTGCGGCAGCCCCGTGGTGGGTCCTGGTGATCTTCGGGATCGCCGGCGCCATCGCCGTCTGGGGCGTCGTCGGGCTCGCCCGTTACCACCCGCAGGTGCTCAGCGACAGCCAGGAGCTCGGGATCGAGCGCGGGAGCACTCCGACGAGCACCGGCTCGAATTCCGGCCCGAACTCCGGTCACGATGCGCGAACCGCCGGAGAAGCCTCTCCGTCGACCACCGCCACTGGTGCTCCGAGCGACGGCACAGGATCCGACGGCCACGAGACGCCGCCGTGGCGGCAGGGTTCGTCAGACCAGTCGTAGCGGGCGGGTAGACCACCCGCAGGTGCGGGTCCGGAGACCCGCGACCTGTGGTGTTCAGTACGCCTGATCGATCAGGTCGGGGGAGACCTCGGAGGCCGCGGCCTCGTCGACGAAGAAGACCGTGCGCTTGCGGCCCTTGGCACCGGCCGCGGGAACGCTCGTGTAGCTCGCCCCCGCGAGAGCGAGGCCCAGCGCCGAAGCCTTGTCGGCGCCGGTGAGCACGAGCCACACCCGCTTCGAGGAGTTGAGCACGGGACGCGTGAGGGTCACGCGCTCGGGCGGCGGCTTGGGCGACTCGCGCACCGCCAGGACCGCGGCGTCCGTCACCGTGACCTCTTCGCGGTCGGGGAACAGGGACGCGATGTGTCCGTCCGGGCCGACGCCGAGGAAGCACACCGCGAAGGACGGCCAGGGGTGTTCGTCGGTGCCGAATCGAGCGAGGTCGGCGGCGTAGGCCGCTGCCGACTCGTCGAGCGTCAGACCCGTCTCCGGGCCGGAGACCTCGTGCACGTTCTCCGAGGGCACGGCGATGTGGTCGAGCAGGGCCTGCCGCGACTGCAGCGAGTTGCGGTCGGCGTCGTCCTTCGGCACGAACCGCTCGTCACCCCACCAGAAGTGCACGAGTGACCAGTCGATCTCGGTGGCCCGAGGATCGGCCGCTGCAGCTTGCAGCACCGCTCCACCCATCGAACCGCCGGTGAGGGCGATGTGGGCGAGCCGGCCGTTCCGGGTGCGCGCGCGGACACGCGTGAGGAACCGGTCGGCTACGCGGCTGGCGAGTGCGGCGGGCGTGGATTCCACCACGACCCGCTTCTCGGCGGACGATGTCGTCATCGACGTCACTCTCCTGTCTCGGGCGGACCCAGCTTCTCCCAGCCCTCGGTGATGACTCGACCGTACAGGACGTCCGGGTCCAGCCGACGCAGCTCCTCCGCAAGGCACTCACGGAGGGTGCGACGCGGGAGGTGGAGGTCGTGCTTCGGCTGATCCGGCTGCGTCAGGATCGCGATACCGGGAGACGGGCGCTCGAGCAGGATGTCGCCCGACGCGCGGGTCAGACGGACCGACTTGATGCCCTCCTGCCAGTGCTCGGGGTCTTCGTACGACCAGCGCACGGGCACGTCGAGGGCCATCTGCAGCCAGGCGGCGAGCAGAGCCGTCGACGGGGAGGCCGATGCACCGCGCACCTCGACACCCGTGATCGACTCGTACGGCGGCTGGTCGAGGACGGCGGCGAGCTGCTCGCGCCAGTGGGTCAGACGCGTCCAGGCGAGATCGGTGTCTCCCGGTGCGTGCGTGCGTCCGAGCAGCGCGAGCCGGTCGCGCACGTCGGGCGAGGTCGCGGCGTCCGTGATGCGACGCTGCGCGATGCGGCCGAGAGGCGACGTGGCGGGGGACGTGGGAGCCTCTTCGGGCCACCAGGCGACGACGGGGGCATCGGGCAGAAGGAGGCCCGTGATGAGGCTCTCCTCGTTGCTCGCAGCCTCGCCGTACGCCCGCAGGACGACGACCTCGCTGGCGCCGGCGTCGCCGCCGACCCGGATCTGGGCGTCGAGGCGGGACTCGCCGTCGCCCGTCGTGATCACGATGACGCGCATCGGGTGCTCGCGCGAGGCGTCGTTCGCCGCGTCGATGGCGGCCTCGGCGACGCCGTTGCGGGCCGCGATGACGAGCGTCAGCACACGGCCGAGTGCGACCGCGCCGCCCTCTTCGCGCACCTTGACGAGCTGCTTGGCGACCTGGCTGACGGTCGTGTCGGGAAGATCGATGATCACGGGCGTCTCCAGACTCGTCCGTCGCGGGCCAGCAGGTCGTCGGCGGATGCCGGTCCCCACGAGCCGGGCGCGTACTGCTCCACCGGTCCGCCGACGGCGGCCCAGTACTTCTCCACCGGGTCGAGGATCTTCCAGGAGAGCTCGACCTCCTCGTGCCGCGGGAACAGCGGCGGGTCGCCCAGCAGGACGTCGAGGATCAGGCGCTCGTAGGCCTCGGGGCTCGCCTCGGTGAAGGCGTGGCCGTATCCGAAGTCCATCGTGACGTCGCGGACGTTGGTTCCGCTGCCCGGGACCTTCGAGCCGAAGCGGATCGTGACGCCCTCGTCGGGCTGCACGCGGATGACGAGCGCGTTCTGTCCGAGCTCGGAGGCGTTGCCGCGACCGAACAGGTGCTGCGGAGCGCGCTTGAAGACCACGGCGATCTCGGTGACGCGTCGTCCGAGACGCTTGCCCGTGCGCAGGTAGAACGGCACATCGGCCCAGCGGCGCGTGTCGATCTCGAGCTTGATGGCCGCGTACGTCTCGGTCGTGGACTCGGGGTTCATGCCCTCCTCGTCCAGGAAGCCGGTGACCTCGTCGCCGCCCTGCCAGCCGCCGGCGTACTGTCCGCGGGCGGTCGCGAGCGAGAGGTCGTCCGGCACGTGGACCGCGGCGAGGACCTTCTCCTTCTCGGAGCGGAGGTGCTCGGCCGACAGGCTGATCGGCTCCTCCATGGCGGTGAGCGCCAGGAGCTGCAGCAGGTGGTTCTGGATGACGTCGCGCGCCGCGCCGATGCCGTCGTAGTACCCGGCACGCCCGCCGACGCCGATGTCCTCGGCCATCGTGATCTGCACGTGGTCGACGTAGTTGCGGTTCCAGATCGGCTCGTACAGCTCGTTCGCGAAGCGCAGCGCCAGGATGTTCTGGACCGTCTCCTTGCCGAGGTAGTGGTCGATGCGGAAGATCGAGTCGGCCGGGAAGGCCACCTCGAGCGCGGCGTTGAGAGCGCGGGCGGACTCCAGGTCGTGCCCGAAGGGCTTCTCGATCACGACACGGCGCCACCGCTCGTCGTCGTCGCTGTTCTCGCCGACGAGGCCGGACTCCTTCAGCTGCTTGGCGACGAGGGGGAAGTCCTTCGGCGGGATCGACAGGTAGAACGCGTGGTTGCCCATCGTGCCGCGTTCGACGTCGAGCTTCTCGACCGTCTCGCGCAGCTTGCGGAACGAGTCGGGGTTGTCGAACTCGCCCGAGACGAACCGGATGCCCTGGAGCAGCTGCGTCCAGGTCTCCTCCCGGAACGGTGTGCGGGCATGCTCCTTGACGGCGTCGTAGACGACCTGGGCGAAGTCCTGGTCCTCCCAGTCGCGACGGGCGAACCCGACCAGGGCGAAGCCCGGGGGGAGGAGACCGCGGTTGGCGAGGTCGTAGACCGCGGGCATCAGCTTCTTGCGTGACAGGTCTCCGGTGACGCCGAAGATCACGAGGGCGCTGGGCCCCGCGATCCGGTTGAGGCGGCGATCGTCGGGGTCACGCAGCGGGTTGTGCCCGCGCGAGATGGGAACAGACATCGGTGGGGGATTCTCCTGCTGTTACTTCTGTGCGGCTTCGAAGAGGGCGAGCACGTCGTCCGAGGACTCGGTGATCGTCAGCGTGACGACCGGGCGGCCGTGTTCGGCGAGCACACCCGCGTCTCCGGCGGCCTGCGCCTGGATGAGCTGCCCGAACGTGAAGGGACGGTCCGGGATCTCGAGGTCGACCTCGGTGCGCTCCAGGATCTGCAGGAACACGCCCTGTGCGGGGCCGCCCTTGTGGTACTGACCGGTGGAGTGCAGGAAGCGCGGACCCCACCCGAAGGTGGTCGGGCGACCGGAGTCGGCCGCGACGAGCTCGCGGAGGCCCTGGAGCTGCGGCACCTCCAGGCGGTTGACGTAGGCCTGGATGGATACGTAGCCGTCGGCGGGGAGCTGCGCCCAGAGGGCGTCGAGCACGCCTTCGACCGTGCCGGAGGCGGCGAGGGCCGGGTCGGACACCCGCACCTCGACGCCGTTCTCGACGAAGGCCGGAGCGGTCGGCTCGGGACGCGCGTCGAGCAGACCACGCGCCGCGATCTTCGCCGACTCGACGTCGGGCTGGTCGAACGGGTTGATGCGGAGCAGGTGCCCGGCGATCGCGGTGGCGTACTCCCACACGATGAACTGGGCGCCGAGGGTGCCGCTGACGAGGATCTCTCCCTCGTGGCGCTCGTGCAGGTGGAACTCGTTCGCGTCGTCGACCAGGCGGACGATCTGGAGATCGGCGGGCACCGGATCGAGCTCGGGCGAGACCGGGAGCAGGACGACCGGGAGGATGCCGGTGCCGTCCTTGCCCGTGGACTCCGCGATGAGCTGCTCGATCCAGTCCGGCAGGCCGTTGATGTGCGTGCCGTCGGTGATCAGGCCGAGCTTGTCACGGCGCGGGGTGGTCGCGGCGATGGCCGCACCCAGGCGGAGTGCCGGGTTCTCGGCCGAGTCCACGGCGACCTCGAGCAGCGAGGCCTCGGCCTCGTTCAGGAGCTCGTCGATGTCGACGCCGGCGAGGCCGGACGGCACCAGGCCGAAGGCGGTCAGCGCGGAGTAGCGCCCGCCGACGTTCGGGTCGGCGTTGAAGACGCGGTAGCCCGCCTCGCGCGCGGACGCGTCGAGGGGCGAGGCCGGGTCGGTGACCACGACGATGCGCTCGGTGGGGTCGATGCCGAGGTCGCGGAATGCGGCCTCGAACGTGCGACGCTGCGAGTCGGTCTCGACGGTGGAGCCCGACTTCGACGACACCACGAGGACCGTGTCCTCGAGGCCCTCGTCGAGAGCGGCCAGCACCTGGCCGGGCGCGGTCGAGTCCAGGATCGTCAGCGGGACGCCGGAGGTCTGTGCGATGACCTCGGGGGCGAGCGAGGATCCGCCCATGCCGGCGAGGACGACGCGCGTGACGCCCTTGGCGTTCAGGTCGGCGCGCAGCGCGACGATCTCGGCGACCAGCGGACGCGAGATCGAGACGGCCTCGACCCAGCCGAGTCGGACGGAGGCCTCGGCCTGTGCGGCGTCTCCCCAGAGGGTGGCGTCGCCGCCGGTGATGCGCGAGGCGATCAGATCGTGGACGAGGCTCGGCACCGTCTCATCGATCGCGGCGCGGGCGGCGCCGGACGTGTGGATCGAGAAGGTCATCGCTGCGACTCCAGAGCCTCGGCGACCTGGGTGAGCAGGTCGTGCCACGAGTCGATGAACTTCGCGACGCCCTCGTCCTCCAGGACCTGGGTGACGTCGGTGAAGTCGATGCCGACCTCGGCGAGGCCGGCGAACACCGCACGGGCCTCCTCGTAGCCGCCCGTGATCGTGTCGCCGGTGACGACGCCGTGGTCGAACGTGGCCTCGAGGGTCTTCTCGGGCATCGTGTTGACGACGCCGTCGGCGACGAGCTCGGTCACGTAGAGCGTGTCGGGGAGGGCCGGGTCCTTGACGCCGGTCGACGCCCACAGCGGGCGCTGCAGGTTCGCGCCCGCGTCGCGCAGAGCCTTCGCGCGGTCGCCCGCGAACGTCTGCTCGAACAGCTCGTAGGCGAGGCGGGCGTTCGCGAGGCCGGCCTTGCTCTTGAGGGCTTCAGCGGCGTCCGTGCCGATCGCGGTGAGGCGCTTGTCGGTCTCGGTGTCGACGCGCGAGACGAAGAACGACGCGACGGAGTGGATGGTCGACAGGTCGATGCCCGCGGCCTTGGCCGTCTCGAGACCGGTGAGGTAGGCCTCGATGACTTCGGCGTAGCGCTCCAGGCTGAAGATCAGCGTGACGTTGACGCTGATCCCGGCGCCGATCGCCTCGGCGATGGCGGGCAGGCCGGCCTTGGTCGCGGGGATCTTGACGAGGAGGTTCGGGCGGTCGATCTTGGCCCACAGCTCCTTGGCCTGCGCCACGGTGCCGGCGGTGTCGTGTGCGAGGTCGGGGGAGACCTCGATCGAGACGCGGCCGTCGACGTGGTCGGAGGCCTCCCAGACGGGACGGAACACGTCGAGGGCGGCCGCGACGTCCTGCGTGGTGGCGGCGAAGACCGCCTCCTCCGCGGTGGCGCCGGACGCGGCGAGCTCGGTCACCTGTGCGTCGTAGGACGTGTCGTTCTTGTCGGTGATCGCGTTCGCGAAGATCGTCGGGTTGGTCGTGACGCCCACGACGTTGCGCGACGAGATCAGCTCGGCGAGGTTGCCGGAGGAGATGCGGGTGCGGGAGAGGTCGTCGAGCCAGATGCTGACGCCGGCGGCGGCGAGCTGTGCGGTGGGGGTGCTCATGCGTTCTCCTTGGTGCTGTTTGCCGCGAGGGTCTCGCGGGCGGCCGCGATGACGGCCTCGGTGGTGATGCCGAACTTCTCGAAGAGGGTCTTGTAGTCGGCGGAGGCGCCGAAGTGGTCGATGCCGACCGAGCGGCCGCGGTCGCCCACGATTCCGCGCCAGCTGAGCACGGAGCCGGCCTCGACTGACACGCGCGCCGTCACGGAGGCCGGCAGCACGCTATCGCGGTACTCGGCGTCCTGCTCGTCGAACCACTCCAGCGACGGAGCGGACACGACGCGGACGTTCACGCCCTCCGCGGCGAGTGCCTCGCGGGCGTCGACCGCGAGCTGCACCTCGGAGCCGGTGGCCACGATGATGACGTCCGGGGTGCCGTTCGGGGCCTCGGCGAGCACGTACGCGCCCTTCGAGGCGTTGTCGGCGGAGGCGAACACGTCACCCGAGGCCGCTCCTTCACCGCGGGCGAACACCGGGATGTTCTGACGGGTCAGAGCGATACCGGCCGGTCCCTCGTGGCGACGGAGGATCTCGAGCCAGGTCGCGGCCGTCTCGTTCGCGTCCGCGGGGCGCACGACGGTGAAGTTCGGGATCGCGCGGAGCGTCGCGAGCTGCTCGACGGGCTGGTGCGTCGGACCGTCCTCGCCGAGGGCGACGGAGTCGTGGGTCCAGACGAAGATGCTGGGCACGTTCATGAGCGCTGCGAGACGCACGGGCGGGCGCATGTAGTCGCTGAAGATGAGGAACGTGCCGCCGAACGCGCGGGTCGGACCGTGCAGCACGATGCCGTTGATGATCGCACCCATGGCGTGCTCGCGGATGCCGAAGTGCAGCACGCGGCCGTAGGGGTTGCCCGACCACTCGTGGGTCGACCACTCGGCGGGGATGAACGACGGCGCGTCCTTGATGGTGGTGAGGTTCGACTCGGCGAGGTCGGCCGATCCGCCCCACAGCTCGGGGAGCTCGGCGGCGAGGGCGTTGATGACCTGGCCGGATGCGGCGCGGGTCGACACCTCCTTGCCGGACTCGAACACGGGCAGGGCGCTCGTGATGTCGGAGGGGAGCTCCTGCGCCTCGAGGCGGTCGAGGAGGGCCTTCTTCTCCGGGTTCGCGGCGGCCCAGGCGTTGAACGACTCCTGCCAGGCGGCACGGGCCTCGGCGGCACGGGCGGCGAGACCACGCGTGTGGGCGATGACGTCGTCGGCGACCACGAAGTTCTGCTCGGGGTCGAAGCCGAGGACCTTCTTGGTCGCGGCGAGCTCGTCGGCGCCGAGAGCGGAGCCGTGGATCTTGCCCGAGTTCTGCTTGCCGGGCGACGGCCAGCCGATGATCGTCTTGAGGATGATGAGCGACGGCTTCGAGGTCTCGCCCTTCGCGGCCTCGATGGCGGCGTGCAGCTCGGCGACGTCTTCGACGTACTCGCCGGTCTTCTTCCAGTCGACGACCTGGACCTGCCAGCCGTACGCCTCGTAGCGCGCGGCGACGTCCTCGGTGAAGGCGACGTTGGTGTCGTCCTCGATGGAGATCTGGTTGGAGTCGTAGATCGCGATGAGGTTGCCGAGCTGCTGGTGACCCGCGAGCGAGGAGGCCTCGCTGGTGACGCCCTCCTGCAGGTCGCCGTCGCCGGCGATCACGTAGACGAAGTGGTCGAAGGGGCTCGTGCCCGCCTCGGCCTGGGGGTCGAAGAGACCGCGCTCGTAGCGGGCGGCGTAGGCGAAGCCCACGGCGGAGGCGAGGCCCTGGCCGAGCGGGCCGGTGGTGATCTCGACGCCCTTGGTGTGGCCGTACTCCGGGTGACCCGGGGTCAGCGAACCCCACGTGCGCAGGGCCTTCAGGTCGTCCAGCTCCAGACCGAAGCCGCCGAGGTAGAGCTCGACGTACTGGGTGAGCGAGGAGTGTCCCGCGGAGAGGATGAAGCGGTCACGACCGAGCCAGTCGGTGTCGGTCGGGTCGTGACGCAGGACCCGCTGGTAGAGGAGGTAGGCCGCCGGGGCCAGGCTCATGGCCGTGCCGGGGTGACCGTTGCCGACCTTCTCCACAGCGTCAGCCGCCAGGATTCGTGCGGTGTCCACCGCGCGCCGATCGATCTCATCCCACTGCAATTCCGACACGTTCATGCCCTTTCCGACAGTTTCGAGGGCGCCCGTATTCCCTGGCGCATCCGCATCATCACGGAGAGGTGTGCACATCGCCGGGCGCGCGAGTGTTTTCAGCATAGCGGTGACGTGCGATGCGCTACGCGGGCCCGCGAGCCGGATGACGTCATCCGGTGTCATACACTGGAGAGGTTGTCCGGTCACACGTGCGGAGGAGGCGATCGAGATCTCGACGATGTCTGATCAGACCGTGAGGAAGTCGTCCGTCGGTCGCACGGTGAAGGCCTACGTCACGCTCACCAAGCCGCGCGTGCTCGAGCTGCTGCTCGTGTCCACGGTTCCCGTGATGTTCCTGGCGCAGGGTGGGCTGCCGAACCTCTGGCTCGTGCTGGCGACCGTCATCGGCGGATCGCTGAGCGCCGGTTCCGCCGCCTCGTTCAACATGTACCTCGATCGCGACATCGATGCGCACATGCACCGCACCGAGAATCGGCCTCTGGTCACGGGCGAGGTCAGCCCCCGCGGCGCGCTGATCTTCTCGTGGACGCTCGCCGTCGCCTCGACCGTCTGGCTCCTGCTCACGACGAACTGGCTCACCGCCCTGCTGTCGGCGACGGCCATCTTCTTCTACGTCGTGATCTACACGATGATCCTCAAGCGCCGCACCGAGCAGAACATCATCTGGGGCGGCATCGCCGGGTGCTTCCCGGTGCTGATCGGCTGGTCCGCCGTGACCGGCTCGCTCGACTGGCCGGCCTTCATCCTCTTCCTCCTGGTCTTCCTCTGGACGCCGCCGCACTACTGGCCGCTGTCGATGAAGTACAAGGACGACTACGAGGACGTGGACGTGCCGATGCTCGGCGTCACGCGCAACGCCTCCCAGGTCGGCCTCCAGGTCATCCTCTACGCGTGGGCGACCGTGGCCTGCTCGCTCCTGCTCGTCCCGATCGCGGACATGGGTCTCGTCTACACGGTGTCCGCCGCGGTGTTCGGCGGCTGGTTCATCTACGAGTCGCACCGCCTGTACAACCGGGCCGTCCGGGGGACCGAGCCGCGTCCGATGCGCGTGTTCCACGCCTCGATCACCTACCTGACGCTGATCTTCGTCGCGGTCGCGGTCGATCCGCTGCTGCCCTTCTGACACCTCAGAGACGACGGAGCGGCGCCGATTTCTCGGCGCCGCTCCGTCGTCTTCTGCTCGTGTGATCAGCGGGTGATCGAGGGAGCGTCCTCTTCCTTGTCGTCCGCGTCGGGCGCGGTCTCGACGACGGCATCCTCGGAGGCCGGCGTGCTCTCGGCGGGGACCTCGACGGTCTCGACGGGTGCGGGCGCGGTCACGACCGGCGCCGGCTTCTCGTCGGCCTCGGCAGTCCAGTCGATCGCCTCGACGACGGCCGGAGCGGGGGTGGGGACGAGCGAGCGCGCGGCGACAAGTCCGAGCGTCAGCAGGATGCCGACGATGCCGGCGGCCAGCACTCCGGCGCCCACGACGACGAGCGACTGTCCGACGTACACCTCGATGCCGGTGGCGGTGCCGTCGAGCAGCGTGGTCGTCATCGTCGCGATCTGGCCGGAGATGAGCCATCCGCCGACCGCGGTCGCGGCGAGGGAGACGACGAGCAGGAGCCAGAAGCCGATGCTTCGTGAGAGTGACTTGTTCATGCGGCCATCATCGCGGACATCCTGATGAGTCGGCGATGCGCCGCCTGTGGATCGCCTGTGCGGTGTCAGTCCGCGGCGGCGACCGGGCGCTTCAGATGCAGCACGACCACGGTGTACGTCGCGGCGGAGAGCGAGGCCAGGACCATGTGGATGCCGACGAGCAGCGGGGGGAGACCCTCCCGGGCCTGCCAGACACCCACGCCGACCTGCACCAGGATCGCGAGGACCAGCACGAGCAGCCAGCGCCGCGGTTCCAGGCGGAGCGCCCAGGCCGCGATGGTCAGGAACAGCACCAGGGCGGCCAGGATGTAGCCGGGCCACGAGTGCACGTGCGCGAGCACCGTCGCATCGAAGCCGTGTCGCAGCACGTCCGCATCGCCCGAGTGCGGGCCGGAACCGGTCGTGAGCACGCCGAACACGATGGTCACCGCCAGGGCGAGCCCGGTCACGTGGGTGACGATGGCGAACCACGCGGGCACCGCGCGTTCGCGCGGTCCCGGAGCGGTCTTCAGACGCACCAGGAAGGCGGCGGTGACGCACACCAGCAGCAGCGACGACGTGTAGTGGAAGCCCACGATGAACGGGTTGAGTCCGGTGAGGACCGTGATGCCGCCGACGAGGGCCTGCGCCACGACGCCGATGAGCGTGAGCCAGGCGAGCAGGACGAGATCTCGGCGAGCGGGTGTCGTTCGCACGGAGTGGACGGCGGCGGCGATCACCGCGAGGAGGAGGACGCCGGAGGCGATCGGGAAGGCCGGGATGTGGAAAGGCATCGCGATCGCATAGGCGATCCCGGCCGCGACGATCCCACCCGCGGCGTACCAGAGCGCGTCGACGAGGGCCCGCTTGCCGCTGATGGTGTGCAGGACCAGGAGCACGACGACCAGCGCGATGATCCCGACCACGCCGGTCATCAGGCGGTTGCCGAACTCGATGAGGCCGTGGACGCCCTGCACCTCGAAGATCGGGACCAGCGACTCGGGAGTGCACAGCGGCCAGTCCGAGCAGCCGAGTCCCGAGCCGGTCAGGCGCACGGCTCCGCCGGTGCCGATGATGATGGTCTCGCTGAGGAAGGACAGCCAGGCGAAGACCGTCAACGCACGGCCCCACAGAGCAGAGCGGCCCGGAGCCGTTCGCGTCGTCGGGGAGGCGGGGATCGTCGTCTCGGGCATAAGTCCTCCGGACCGCGCACGACGTGGCGGGCATGGCCCGTCTGTCAGGCGGAACCTGTAGAATCGGATTGTTGCGATGAGCGCTTACCGCGCTGAAGCATCGTCAACAGTTTAGGCGCGATGGAAGCGCCGGTGATGAGGGCCCACCAACGGCACCCGCTCCCGCAGACTCGACGGGGATCAGGTGTGTCGGGGCGGATGACACCGTTTGGGACCTGTGAGGAGAGTGTTGGATGTCGGATGTACTGATCGACCGCCCGGAGCTTGATGGTCTGGGGGTGTACGAGTTCGGCTGGCACGATGAGGATGCTGCGGGTGCCATCGCGAAACGCGGTATCTCCGAAGAGGTCGTCCGCGGCATCTCGGCTCTCAAGAACGAGCCCGAATGGATGCTCAAGACCCGTCTCAAGGGTTATCAGCTCTTCGGGCGCAAGCCGATGCCGACCTGGGGCGCAGACCTCAGCGAGATCGACTTCGACAACATCAAGTACTTCGTCCGCTCCACCGAGAAGCAGGCGCAGTCGTGGGAAGACCTTCCCGCCGAGATCCGTGAGACCTACGAGCGCCTCGGCATCCCCGAGGCCGAGCGCCAGCGCCTCGTGGCCGGCGTCGCGGCCCAGTACGAGTCCGAGGTCGTCTACCACCAGATCCGCGAGGACCTGGAGGCGCAGGGCGTCATCTTCATGGACACCGACACCGCGCTGCGCGAGCACCCCGAGTTCTTCGAGGAGTACTTCGGCACGGTCATCCCCGCCGGCGACAACAAGTTCGCCGCGCTGAACACGGCCGTGTGGTCGGGCGGCTCCTTCGTCTATGTCCCCAAGGGCGTGCACGTGGAGATCCCGCTGCAGGCGTACTTCCGCATCAACACCGAGAACATGGGTCAGTTCGAGCGGACGCTGATCATCGCCGACGAGGACAGCTACGTCCACTACATCGAGGGCTGCACCGCCCCGATCTACAAGTCGGACTCGCTGCACTCGGCCGTCGTCGAGATCATCGTGAAGAAGAACGCCCGCGTTCGCTACACGACGATCCAGAACTGGTCGAACAACGTCTACAACCTGGTCACCAAGCGCGCCGTGGCGTACGAGGGCGCGACCATGGAGTGGGTCGACGGCAACATCGGCTCCAAGGTGACGATGAAGTACCCGTCGATCTACCTGATGGGCGAGCACGCCAAGGGCGAGACCCTGTCCGTCGCCTTCGCCGGCCCCGGCCAGCACCAGGACGCCGGCGCGAAGATGATCCACATGGCTCCGTACACGCAGTCGTCGATCGTCTCGAAGTCGATCGCCCGCGGCGGCGGTCGTGCGGGCTACCGCGGTGAGGTGCGGGTGGATGCCGCGGCACACCACTCCGCGAACACCGTGCGCTGCGACGCCCTGCTGGTGGACACCAAGTCCCGCTCCGACACCTACCCGGCGATCGACATCCGTGTCGACGACGTGCAGCTCGGACACGAGGCCACGGTCTCCAAGGTCAGCGAAGAGCAGCTGTTCTACCTGCAGTCCCGCGGCATGCCCGAGGACGAGGCGATGGCGATGATCGTGCGCGGCTTCATCGAGCCGATCGCGCGCGAACTGCCCATGGAATACGCGATGGAACTGAACAAGCTCATCGAGATGGGCATGGAAGGATCGGTCGGCTAGTGACTGCCGCGACGACAGCGCCTGCCGAGGCGCAGCACACCGACGCGCCCGAAGGCGCGCACATCGATCCGGCGGCACAGGTGGCCGCTGCGGGATTCGTCCCGGTGCAGACCCGCTCCGAGCGTCCGCACTCCTTCGAGCCCGACGACTTCGGCGCCCCCACCGGGCGCGAGGTCAACTGGAAGCACACTCCGGTCGCCCAGCTCACCCCGCTGTTCGCGGTGGCGGAGCCGAATGACGGCGTCAGCTACACCTACACGGCCGGCGAGCAGTACATCGCCGCCCCGCTCGCGGTCGGCACCGCGCCGCGCGGTGAGGTCTTCCTCGCGGAGGACGTCACGGCGGCCGTCGCCTGGCAGGGCAGCGCCGAGGCCATCCACGTGCGGATCCCGCGCGAGGAGGAGGTCGCGGAGCCGGTCTTCATCGCGATCACCGGTCAGGGTGCCGAGCACCGTGCCGATGCGCACATCGTCATCGAGGCGCTGGAGCACAGCTCCGCCACGGTCGTCCTCCAGCACACCGGTTCCGCGCAGTACGCGCAGAACGTCGAGATCATCGTCCGGGACGGCGCGAAGCTCACCGTCATCAGCCTTCAGCAGTGGGCGGATGACGCGGTCCACGCCTCGGCGCACCAGGCCCGAGTGGGCGCGGACGCGACCCTCAAGCACTTCGTCGTGAGCTTCGGCGGCGGCGTCGTGCGGGTGAACCCGAACGTCGAGCTCGCCGGTGCCGGTTCCGAGGGATACCTGTACGGCCTGTCCTACGCGGACGCCGGTCAGCACCTCGAGAGCCAGGTCTACCTGCACCACAAGGGCCCGCACACCAAGGGCGACGTCCTCTACAAGGGCGCGCTGCAGGGTCAGGGCGCGCACAGCGTGTGGATCGGCGACGTGCTGATCGGCGCCGACGCGACGGGCACCGACTCGTACGAGGCGAACCGCAATCTGGTCCTCACCGAGGGCGCTCGCGCCGACTCGATCCCGAACCTCGAGATCGAGACGGGCGACATCCTCGGCGCCGGGCACGCGAGCGCCACCGGTCGTTTCGACGACGAGCAGCTGTTCTACCTGCAGGCGCGCGGCATCACCGAGGAAGAGGCACGACGCCTGGTCGTGCTCGGCTTCCTCACCGACATCGTGCAGCGCCTCGGCATCCCCGCCCTCGAGACCGAGCTGCTGGCGGCCATCGAGACGGAGCTCGCCGAGGTGAGTGCATGACCGCGGAGCGCGTCTGCGGCGTCGCCGACCTCGAGCAGGACATGCCTCTGCGTGTCGACCCGAGCGGCGTGCCCATCACGGTGATCAAAGACGGCGACGGAGTGATCCACGCCATCGGCGACACCTGCACCCACGGCGACATCTCGCTGTCCGAGGGCTTCGTGGAAGGCGACACGGTGGAGTGCTGGGCACACGGCTCCGCCTTCTCGCTGCTCACCGGAAAGCCCCAGAATCTCCCCGCATATGAGCCCGTCCCGGTCTACGTCGTCCAGATCGACGGCGACGACGTGCTCATCGATCCAGCTGTGACGAAGGAAGTCTGAAGAATGTCTGTTCTCGAGATCCGCGACCTGCATGTGACGGTCGAGACCGAGGCGGGGACCACCCCGATCCTCAACGGAATCAACCTCACCATGAACACCGGTGAGACCCACGCCATCATGGGCCCCAACGGCTCCGGCAAGTCGACGCTGGCGTACACGATCGCCGGCCACCCCAAGTACACGGTGACCTCCGGCTCGATCACGTTCGACGGCCAGGACGTCCTGGAGATGAGCGTCGACGAGCGCGCCCGCGCCGGGCTGTTCCTCGCCATGCAGTACCCGGTGGAGATCCCCGGTGTGACGGTGACGAACTTCCTGCGCACGGCGAAGACCGCGCTCGACGGCGAGGCGCCGGCGATCCGCGGCTGGACCAAGGACGTCAAGCAGGCCATGTCGAACCTGCGCATGGACCCGAAGTTCGCGCAGCGCAACGTCAACGAGGGCTTCTCCGGCGGCGAGAAGAAGCGCCACGAGATCCTGCAGCTCGAGGTGCTCAAGCCGAAGTTCGCGATCCTCGACGAGACCGACTCCGGCCTCGATGTCGACGCGCTGAAGATCGTCTCCGAGGGTGTCAACCGCGCGAAGGAGTCCACCGGACTCGGCGTGCTGCTGATCACGCACTACACCCGCATCCTCCGCTACATCCGTCCCGACTTCGTGCACGTGGTCGTCGCGGGCAAGATCGTGGAAGAGGGTGGCCCCGAGCTCGCAGACCGGCTGGAGAACGAGGGATACGACCGTTTCCTCGACCCCGCCGCTCCCATCGAGGCGTAGGCTGATCGCATGACAGCGATCCTCACGGACGAGAAGTACGACGCGGTCACCGAGGCTCTCAAGGACGTCATGGACCCCGAGCTCGGGATCAACGTCGTCGACCTCGGCCTCATCTACGACCTCGCCTGGGATGACGAGAACGATGCTCTCGTCATCCACATGACGCTGACCAGCGCGGGCTGCCCGCTCACCGACGTCCTCGAGGACCAGACCGCTCAGGCTCTGGACAGCGTGGTCGACCGCTTCCGGATCAACTGGGTGTGGATGCCGCCGTGGGGCCCGGAGCGGATCACCGACGACGGGCGCGACATGATGCGCGCCCTCGGCTTCGCGATCTGACCCCCACGGGGAGCACCGCCGTGAGGCGGCCCGATCGCGCGCGCTTCATCGGATGACACGTCGACGGCGCGTGTCGGAACCTCGGGAGAACGAATGCTTCAGGTGAAGGCCCTGCCGCTGGCGGAGCTCCGCGAGCGCAGCAGCGAGAAGTGGCGGGAGTATCCCGCCGACGTCCTGCCGCTGTTCGTCGCGGAGACCGACTTCCCGCTGGCGCCGGCGATCTCCACGGCGCTGCAGCGCGCGGTCGAGATCGGCGACACGGGGTACGTCGCTTCGCGGACCCCGCTCGCCGAGTCGTTCGCCGCATTCGCGACCCGCCGCTACGGGTGGGAGCCGGATCCCGCGCGCATGCGCAGCACCGCCGACGTGAGCATGGGGATCGTCGAGATCCTGCGCCGTGTCACGCAGCCGGGGGAACGGGTCGTCGTCACCCCTCCGGTGTATCCGCCGTTCTACGACCTGGTGGCCGAGGCCGGTGCCGAGGTCGAGCGCGTTCCTCTGCTCGACACGGGCACGCACTGGGAGCTCGATCTCGACGGCATCCGTGCCGCGTTCGAAGACGGAGCGACGGCGATCCTCCTCTGCAACCCGCACAACCCGACCGGCACCGTGCACGGGCGCGACAGTCTCGCCGCCCTGGCGGAGCTGGCCGAGCAGTACGGCGCCGCC
This sequence comes from Microbacterium sp. GW821-FHT01D02, assembly GCF_059422585.1. Taxonomy (NCBI): domain Bacteria; kingdom Bacillati; phylum Actinomycetota; class Actinomycetes; order Micrococcales; family Microbacteriaceae; genus Microbacterium; species Microbacterium sp. GW821-FHT01D02. The sequence continues at coordinate 260,716 of NZ_JBWKXB010000003.1, forward strand.
GTGGTCTCGGACGAGATCCACGCGCCGCTCGCGCAGCCGGGCACCGGGCTCACGCCGTTCCTCGCGGTGAGCGATGCCGCGGCGCGCGTGGGCTATGCGGTCGTCAGCGCGAGCAAGGCGTTCAACCTCGCCGGCCTCAAGTGCGCCCTGATGGTCACGGCCGACGACGAGACGAGCGCCGTGGTCCGCGGACTGCCCGTCGAGGTCGAGTGGCGCACCGGACAGTTCGGACTCCTCGCCGCCGTCGCCGCGTTCTCGGACGAGAGCGATCCCTGGCTCGACGGACTGCTGCGCACCCTCGACGAGAACCGGGTGCTCCTGGAAGACCTCCTCGCGGCGCACCTCCCCGGCGCCCGCTACCGCATCCCCGACGCCGGATACCTCGCCTGGATCGACCTCTCCGCGTTGGAGTGGGGCGACAACCCGGCCCGGCGCATCCTGAAGGACGCCAAGGTCGCACTGCACTTCGGGCCCGCCTTCGGTGCGGAGGGCGCGGGGCACGTGCGGCTGAACTTCGGTACCAGCCCCGAGATCCTCACCGAGGCCGTCGAGCGCATCGCAGCGCTCGTGGGGCGATGACCGTCCCGGCCGACGCCGCGACCATCTGGGACCGCCAACGGATCTGGGTCACCCTCGGAGCCGTCGCGCTGATCTTCCTCGCGGCGATCGAGGCGCTCGCGGTCACGACGGTGATGCCGATCGTCAGCGAGGCGCTGCACGGGGAGGCCCTCTACGCCGTGGCGTTCGCCGGCACCCTGGCGACGAGCGTGATCGGCATGGTCGCGACGGGTGCGTGGTCGGATGCCCGCGGACCGCGCGGCGCCCTGTACGTCGCCGTGACGCTCTTCATCCTCGGCCTGCTGATCTCGGGCTTCGCCGTGACGATGGACCAGTTCCTCATCGGTCGACTCGTCCAGGGGCTGGGCGCGGGAGGGCAGACCGTCGCGCTCTACGTCGTCGTGGCGAGGCTGTACCCGCCGCACCTGCACGGGCGGATCTTCGCCGCCTTCGCCGCGGCCTGGGTCGTGCCGTCGATGGTGGGGCCGTTCCTCGCCGGCGCCGTGGCCGAGTACCTGGACTGGCGCTGGGCGTTCCTCGGCGTCGCCGTGCTCACCGCGGCGGCCTTCGTGATGATCGCGGTCCGGCTGCGCGGTGTCGACCTCGGAGGAGGAGAGCGGCAGGACCGGCGCGCGCTCGTCGTCCGGCTGGCGCTGGCCGTGGTGGTGGCGGTGCTCGCCGTCGTCATCGGCTTCTCGGCGAAGCTGGCGCCCCCGATCGGATGGCCCGTGGCACTCGGAGCCGTGCTGGCGATCGGCGTCGCCGTGCTCCCGTTGTTGCCGCGACGCACCCTGCGGGCGGGCCACGGTCTGCCGAGCGTGGTGCTCATGCGCGGCATCGCGGCGGGCGCGTTCTTCGCGGCCGAGGCCTACATCCCGTACCTGCTCATGAAGAAGTTCGACTTCAGCGCCACCTGGGCCGGAGTCGCCCTCATGCTGGCCGCGCTGGCATGGGCGGGGGCCTCGGCGCTGCAGGGACGTTTCGGCGAACGACTGGGTAATCACCGCATCACGGTGATCAGCCTCGGCTCTCTCCTCGTGGCGATGCTGTGCGTTCTGACGGCCGCGATGTTCGATGTGTCGCCGGCCGTCGTGGTGCTCGGATGGGCGTTCGCCGGCGGAGGGATGGGGCTGCTCTACCCGCGCCTGACCGTGCTGACGCTGGCGTACTCGGACGAGACGAACCAGGGGTTCAACTCCTCGGCACTGTCGATCTCGGACGCTACCGGGTCGGCCGTCGCCATCGCCCTGGCCGGACTCGCCGTGGCCACACTCGGCGGACAGGCCAGCGCGTTCGGGGCGGTCTTCGCGTTCTGCGTCGGCCTGCTGCTGTTGGCCGCGGTCCCCGGACTCAGGCTCGGGCACGCGGCGGAGTCGCCGGCTCCCTGAGCGCTCCCGCGAGTGCGGTGACCCCGAGGTCGAAGACGCGGTCGAGGCCGGCCGTGACGTCGACCTCATCCGCACGGGGGAGGGCACCGTGGCTGTCGGCATGCATGCGCTGCTGCACGAGGGTGGCATGGCCGAGGACGAAGTGCAGGATCGCCGCCCCGCGGTCCTCGGCGTCGGTCGCGCCCTGTGTGCGCAGTGCTGCGGTGAGTGCCGACTGCGCCTGCGAGGAGCCGAGCTGGAGGGCGTACGTGCTGAGCACCAGCTCGGCGCCGTCCCGGTAGGCGAAGAGCGCGTCACGGATGCTTCGCGCGGTGGTGAGGACGTCGGCGCTGCCCTGGGGGATCGAGGCCGTAATCCGGTCGGCGAGATCGGCCAGCAGCTCCTGCTTGCTGGCGAAGTGCCAGTACAGGGCGCTGGGCTGCACGTCGAGCCCAGCGGCGATGCGACGCATGGACAGATCGGCGAGCCCGACCTCGTCGAGCAGGGCGAGGGCGCTCCGAGCGACGCTGTCACGGTCGTGCCGTGCCGGATTGGGCTCTGGGCTCATCCTCCGATTATAGTGAACGACGTTCAGGTGAACACTGTTCAGGAGCAGGGATCCGGGAGGGCGCGATGACGGGGCACACAGAGCTCGCGCTGGCGCCGATCACCCTCGACGGCGTGACGGTGCGCTTCGACGGTCGCACGGTGCTGCGCGAGGTGGACGTCGAGCTCACCGCGCCGACGATCGCCGTGATCGGTGCGAACGGGTCGGGGAAGTCGACCTTCGCGCGGCTGCTGAACGGTCTGGTGGCGCCCGACGTCGGCACGGTTTCGGTGCACGGCCTCGACACCGTGAAAGACAGGGCGGCGGTCCGGAAGCGGGTCGGTTTCGTGTTCACCAACCCCGACGCGCAGATCCTCATGCCGACCCCCGCGGAGGACCTCGCCCTGTCGCTGCGCGGGCAGCCGCGGGCCGAAGCGGCCGAGCGCGTGCGCGAGACGCTCGCCGCGCACGGGCTGGAGGAGCACGCCGACGTTCCCGCCTCGAGTCTGTCCGGCGGGCAGAAGCAGATGCTGGCCCTCGCCTCCGTCCTCATCACCGAGCCGCGGCTGGTCGTGGCGGATGAGCCGACGACGCTCCTCGACCTGCGCAACGCCCGCCGCATCGGAGATCTCCTGCTCGCGCAGCCGGCCCAGGTCGTGATCGTGACGCACGACCTGGAGCTGGCGGGACGCTGCGGAGCCGCGGTGCTGTTCGACGAGGGCCGGATCGCGGCTTCCGGGGAACCGGCGACGGTGATCGACGCCTACCGTCGGGCGTGCGCGTGATCGCGCTGTACCATCCGGGCACGGGAGTCCTGCACCGGGCACCCGCCGGACTCAAGCTGGCCGTGCTCGCGATAGGAGCGCTCGTCCTGTCGCTCTATCCGCACGATCCGCTGAGCATCGCGATCGCACTGCTCGTCGTCTGGGCGCTGTACGGCGTCGGTGGACTGCCGTTCCGGACACCCTTCGTCGAGATCTGGCGGCTGCGCTGGATCGTGCTCGTCCTCGCCACCGCGCTGGCCGTCTTCGTCTCGCCCGTCGCCGCCTGGGTGAGCACGGGTCGGGTGGTGGCCGTGCTCCTCCTGGCGGGCCTGCTGACGCTCACGACCCGGATGTCGGATCTCCTCGCGGTGCTGCGCCGGCTGCTGGTCCCGTTCCGCCGCTTCGGTCTCGATCCGGACGTCGTGGCGCTGACGGTGTCCCTGACCCTCACGACGATCCCGGTGATCGCCGGTTTCGCCCGGCGGGTGCGGGAGGCGGAGCAGGCCCGCGACGTCCGCCTGGGCGTGCGCACCGTGGTGCCGCTGCTGGTGCTGTCGCTGCGGCATGCGGATGATGTGGGGGATGCCCTGGCCGCACGGGGCATCGGCTGACCTCACGCCGGTACGAGCACTCCGGCCGGGGACGACGGCGGCGCGACGCGTGATGCGAGCCGCAGGGCGACGGCGATCAGGGTGACGGCGATCAGGACCGTCGCGACCGAGGTGCCCAGCGCGAGCAGCAGCACGACGCCGATCAATCCGCTCAGGGCCGCGATGACGAGCCGGCGCGTCGATGCCGTCGCCGCCGGGGCGGGCTGCGACTCGAATCGGGTGAACGCCACGGCCACGAGGGCGCTGAGGGCGAGTGCGGTCGCGAGCCAGAGCGGACGTCCCGCCCACCAGCCGGCACTGTCGAGGTCCGGCAGAGCGACCCCGGTGGTCAGGGCGTACACCGCGGTGACGCCGGCCATGACGAGCAGCACCGGCATGTGCCAGAGGTAGATGGTCATGGTGCGCACGGTCACGAAGGCCGTGAAGGCGGCCACGCGCGGACGGCGGCTGAAGCGCTCGAGCCGCTCGCGGTGGAGCGAGAGCAGACTCGTGTGCACGATGCCGACGAGCAGCAGGGCGGCCGTCGGAGGGTTGATGTTGTGGATGAGGTCGGGGGAGTACAGGCCCGTCAGGAACGTCGTGGCCAGCAGGAGAAGAGCTCCGAAGCCGGCGGTGGCGCGCACGCGCCGGCTCAGTGCATCGATGCGTCCGTCGGCCAGGAAGAACCCGAGCTGCTGCAGCGTCATCCACACGAATGCGAGGTTCAGGAAGCCGAGACCCTCGAAGCCGGTCGCGCCGCGCAGCACATCGACCGCGATCGCGGCCAGCGCGAGCGCCCCGATCGTCCGGTACGGCGCGCGTTCGTGCGCGGCCGCGAGAAGGGGAAGCAGCGCCTGGCAGAGGAGGAAGACCCCCAGGAACCACAGCGGCTGGCCGTAGCGGAAGCCCGCCGTCGCGATCAGATCGGCCGGGACGCCCGAGACCGTGAGCACGGCGAGCGCGACGCCGACGACCGCGATCGCGAAGATCGCTGGTCGCAGCAGGCGGTGCAGTCGGCCGGCGACGAAGTCCACGCCGGTTCCGCCGCGCTGCCGCAGACGCCGGTAGGCGAGGAGGCCGGAGAAGCCGCCGATGACGAAGAACAGCGGCATGACCTGGAGGAGCCAACTGAGCGGGGCGATCCAGCCCGTGCCGTCGCTGGCGTTGTCGAACACGGGGCCGGTCGCGTCGACCGTGACGCCGACCATGATGGAGTGCAGGAGCACGACCCCGAGCACGCACAGCGCCCGGACGAAGTCGATCCCGGTGTCGCGGGATGCGCGCGGGGGAGCCGTGACGGTGACGGCGCGCGGTGCCTGGACGATGGCCATGAGTCCTCCTCGGGAGTGGTGTCCCAGGAGACTATGGACGCGGTGGCGTCGGGGGCATCACCCTCGGGTGCCGTTGCGACCCCCTACGACGGGGTGAGTCAGGAGGACGGCTCGACCAGTCCGGTGTCGTAGGCGAGGATCACGGCGTGCACGCGGTCGCGGAGGTTGAGCTTCGCGAGCACCTTGCCGACGTGCGTCTTGACCGTCTGCTCGGCGATGAAGAGGTCGGCGGCGATCTCGGTGTTCGAGCGTCCCCTGCCGATCAGCACGAGGACCTCGCGCTCCCGCTCGGTCAGGTCGGCGAGTGCCGTCTCCGAGCGTGGAGCTCGCGGACGACGACCGGCGAACTGCTCGATGATGCGTCGGGTCACGCTGGGCGCGAGGAGGGCATCGCCGCCGGCGACCACGCGCACGGCATGCACGAGCTCCTCCGGCAGGGCGTCCTTGAGCAGGAATCCGCTGGCGCCCGCCTCGAGCGCGTCATAGACGTAGTCGTCGATGTCGAAGGTCGTGAGCATGAGGATCCGCGGCACGTGAGCGGCCGGGTACGCCGGGCCGAGGATCCGTCGGGTGGCCTCGATCCCGTCGAGCTCCGGCATCCGCACGTCCATCAGGATCACGTCCGGGTCCAGGCGCGCGGACAGCGTGACGGCCTCGACCCCGGTCGCCGCCTGCCCGACCACGCGGATGCCGTCGTGCGCGTCGAGCAGTGCGGCGAATCCGGCGCGCACCATGGCCTGGTCGTCGGCGATGAGCACGCTGATCGTCACGGGGTCTCCTTGTCGGGGGAAGGGACGGCTGCGGGTGAGGCGTCGGCGGTCAGCGGGAGCGTCGCGTCGACGCCCCAGCCACCGTCGGAGGTCGGGCCGGCCGACAGGCTCCCGCCGAGGAGCTCGGCCCGTTCGCGCATGCCACGCAGTCCGTAGCCGGTGGTGTGGTTCTCCGGCGCACGTGCCGGCGCGGTGTTCTGCACGCGGATGCGGACGGCGCCGGCGTCGGCCTGCACGCGCACCTCGATGCGCGCCCCCGGGGCATGCCGCACCGCGTTGCTCAGCGCCTCCTGGATGATGCGGAAGACGGCGATCTGCACGGCGGGCGTCGCGGAGGAGGCCGTCTTCTGGCCCTCCAGCGCGAGCCCCACCTCGACGCCGGCCCGACGGATGCTGTCCACCAGTGCGGGGACGTCGTCGATGCCCTGCTGCGGGGCGAGTTCGGCGGTCTGGTCCTCCGTGCGGAGCACGCCCAGCATGCGTCGCATCTCGGTGAGCGAGCTCCGGGCGGTCGCCGCGATGTCGTCGAACTCCGTGGTGGCCGCGTCGCTGAGGTCCGGGATGCGGTACCGGGCGGTGGATGCCTGCACCTGGATCACGGACATGCTGTGGGCGACCACATCGTGCAGCTCCCGGGCGATGCGGGTGCGCTCCTCCACGAGAGCCCGTCGGGACTCCTCGAGCGCGCTGTGCTCCTTCTCGCGGGTGAGCTCCTCGGCCACGCGCAGGCGGCCGGCCACCAGGGCGGCGATGAGATACATGGTGACGGCGACGGCGGCGGTCACGATGAGATCCGCGGTGGCGCTGCCGGACGTGGCGGGCGTCGCGACCATGTCGGGACGGAGGAGCGGCGAGGTCAGCGACGCGATGACGCCGAGGATGAGGGCGAACGCCCCGAGCCGCGCACCGTGGAGGAACGTGACGACGCCGACGAACAGCACGAAGACGAGGAGCGCGGGGACCGACCACGGCCACGGCGACTCCGTCGCGAGCTCCGGCACGACGGCGAGCGGGAGGAGCAGCGTGGCTCCGGTCAGGACGGCGATCGCCCAGCGCGGGTGGGAGAGGGCGAGGAGCGGCGATCCGCACAGCGCCGCGCCCAGGAGGAATGCCAACGGCAGCGGTGTGCCGTAGAGGACGGTCTGCAGCGGCACGAGGACGGCGTACAGCGCGACGGCCGCCGCACACAGCGCCGCGAGGGCGAAGGTGCGGCGGCTGATCCGTTGGCGGCGCGGGATGCGCTCTCGGCGGCGTGCCATGACTGTCATCCTGCCAGTTGCGGTGCCGGCTCGCGGCGGCGACGGGCCGCGGCGATGCGGTCGATCACGAGGCCGATGACGAGCGCGATGACGATGCCGAGACCGGCGCTGAGCAGCGGCTGATCCTTGATCCAGGCGCCGGCGAGCAGGCCGACGGCGAGGCTGAACACGCTCCAGCTGACGCCGGCGATCAGGCTCAGCGGCAGGAAGCGTCGCCAGGAGAAGCCGAGAGCGCCGGCCGACATGTTGACTGCGACGCGCCCCACCGGGATGTATCGCGCCCCGAGGATGAGGGTCGCGCTGCGCCGGTCCAGGGCGCGCTGGGCGTGATGGAACGCCGTGGCCACCCGAGGGCGCCGCATCCAGGCGAAGCGGGTGGTGCCGAGCCCGCGGCCGATCAGGTAGGCGATGTTGTCGCCGATCGCGGCGCCGACCGCGGCCACCGCACCGAGCAGGAGCAGATTCCCCTCGCCGGTGGACGCGGTGACGGCTGCGGCGGCGACGAGCACGGTCTCGCTGGGGACCGGCGGGAAGAAGCCGTCGATGATCGTGACCGCGAACAGCACGAGGTACAGCCAGGGCGATGCGATGGCCTGCATGATGAGCTCGTTGAGGATGTCCACCAGAGCACGTTATGCAGGGGGCGCCCGCGGCGGCATCCCTCTGCGGTATCGGACGGATCCCTCTCGGGAGTGATGTTCCTGACCGCGGCATCCGGCGGCGCCGCTTATACTGGGAGGCTGGCCGATCGGCCGAAACACCTCCCTGGAAGAACGGACGTCTGCTGTGCTTGCCGTGCACGACCTCGAGATCCGCGTTGGCGCGCGCCTGCTGATGGAGAACGTCTCGTTCCGCGTCGCCGACGGAGACAAGATCGGACTCGTCGGTCGCAACGGGGCCGGGAAGACCACCCTCACCAAGGTGCTGGCCGGCGACGTCCTGCCCGCCGGTGGCTCGGTGACCCGCTCGGGTGAGCTCGGCTATCTGCCGCAGGACCCCCGCTCCGGCAACCCGGAGGACCTCGCGCGCACGCGCATCCTGGACGCCCGTGGGCTCGGTCAGCTGAACCTCGGGATGACCGAGGCGGCGCTCGCGATGGGCTCCGACGACCCCGCGGTCGCGGACAAGGCGATGAAGCGGTACGCCCGTCTCACCGAGCAGTTCGAGGCCCAGGGCGGCTATGCGGCAGAGGCGGAGGCGGCGTCCATCGCCAACAACCTCTCGCTGCCCGACCGCATCCTCGACCAGCCGCTGTCGACATTGTCCGGCGGTCAGCGCCGTCGTATCGAGCTCGCGCGCATCCTCTTCTCCGACGCGCAGACGATGATCCTCGACGAGCCGACCAACCACCTCGACGCCGACAGCGTCGTGTGGCTGCGCGAATTCCTCAAGGGGTACAAGGGCGGGCTGATCGTGATCAGCCACGATGTCGAGCTCGTCGGCGAGACGGTGAACCGCGTGTTCTACCTCGACGCGAACCGCCAGATCATCGACACGTACAACATGAACTGGAAGAACTACCTGCGTCAGCGGGTGGCCGACGAGGAGCGCCGCAAGAAGGAGCGCGCGAACGCCGAGAAGAAGGCGACGACGCTGCAGCTGCAGGCCGCCCGCTTCGGTGCCAAGGCGTCGAAGGCCGCCGCGGCCCACCAGATGATCGCCCGCGCGGAGAAGCTGCTCGCCGGCCTCGACGAGGTGCGCCAGGAGGACCGGGTCGCGAAGCTGCGCTTCCCGAAGCCGGCGCCCTGCGGAAAGACGCCGATGATGGCATCCGGGCTGTCGAAGTCGTACGGATCACTCGAGATCTTCACCGACGTCGACCTCGCGATCGACCGCGGATCCAAGGTCGTCGTGCTCGGTCTCAACGGTGCGGGCAAGACCACGCTGCTGCGCATGCTCGCGGGTGTCGACCAGCCCGACACGGGCCAGCTCGAGCCCGGTCACGGACTCAAGGTCGGCTACTACGCCCAGGAGCACGAGAACCTCGACGTGAACCGCTCGGTGCTCGAGAACATGGTCTCGGCGGCACCGCACATCACCGAGACCGAGGCGCGCAAGGTGCTCGGGTCGTTCCTGTTCACGGGCGATGACGTCCTCAAGCCCGCCGGAGTCCTGTCCGGTGGGGAGAAGACGCGTCTCTCGCTGGCGACGCTCGTGGTGTCCTCCGCGAACCTGCTGCTGCTCGATGAGCCCACGAACAACCTCGATCCCGCATCGCGCGAGGAGATCCTCGGTGCGCTCGCGCACTACGAGGGTGCGGTCGTCCTGGTCTCCCACGACCCGGGTGCCGTCCAGTCGCTCAACCCCGAGCGCGTGCTCATCCTTCCCGACGGCGTCGAGGACATCTGGAGCCAGGAGTACCAGGACCTCATCGAGCTCGCCTAGGAGCCCGCTCGAACCGCGTGTCGGCGGCCCGCTGTAGCGTCGACACATGGATCCCACCCGCATCCGCGCCGTGTGCTGGGACTGGAACGGAACGCTGCTCGACGACGCCGAGATCTGTCGCCAGGTGATGAACGCCGTGCTCCGTGAGCACGAGCTGGATCCTCTGATCGATGCCTCCGCCTACCGTTCGGTGTTCCGCTTCCCGATCCGCGACTTCTACCGGGAGGTGGGGATCGGCGACGAGCGCTTCGTGCCGGCCGCCACCGCGTACCTCGAACTGCTCGCGACGCGGGTGGGCGAGGCACGACTCCACGAAGACGCCCGCACCACACTCGCGGTGCTCCGCGCGCACGGCATGCGCCAGGTGCTCGCCTCCGCGACCCTTCCCGACGCCCTCGCGCGACAGATGGCGCCGTACGACCTGGAATCGGCGTTCGAGCGGGTGCTGTCCATCGACGATCCGTATCGGGCGTCGAAGCACGACGTCATCGCGCGCTGGCTGTCGGGCTCGGGCCTCGCCGCCGACGAGGTGCTCGTGATCGGCGACACCAACCACGACCGGGAGATCGCGCATGAGCTCGGCATGCCCTTCGTGCACTTCGACGGCGGGCACCAGGCCTGGTCCGGCGAGACGCGCCGGATCGCGGCACTCGGCGAACTGGTCGACCTGCTGCTGCCTCCGGCGTCCCGGAACGCGGAGGGCGCCGTCGCGAAGGAGCGAGGCTGAGGCGGAGGGGATTCGTGGCATAGTCGGGAGCATGCCGATCGCTCAGCGCCCGTCCTCGTCCGAGATCAGCGAGTGGCTGCGTGCGCAGCCTGCCCTCACCGGTGTCGCACCGACACTCGACGTCGCAGAGCTTCCCGACGATCCGGTGCCGCTCTTCATCGACTGGCTCCGGGAGGCCGCCGAGGGCGGAGTGGCCGAGCCGCACGCGGCGACCCTGGCGACCGTCGACGACGACGGCCTGCCGGATGCGCGGACGCTGATCCTCAAGGACGTCGATGCGCGAGGATGGGCCTTCGCCGGAGGGCGCGCATCCCGCAAGGGTGCTCAGATCGCCGCACGCCCCGCCGCGGCGCTGAACTTCTGGTGGCAGCCGCTCCGACGGGCCGTCCGCGTCCGGGGCATCATCGAGGAGGCCTCCGCGGCGGAGAGCGCCGCAGATCTCGCCGCGCGCTCCGCCGACGCGCGTCGCGGTATCGCACCGGGGGAGTGGGTCCTCTGGCGGATCGTTCCGACGCGGGTCGAGTTCTGGCAGGGATCGGCGGACCGGAACCACACGCGGATCGTCTACCGGCGGACGGAGAGCGGCTGGGACCTCACGGTGTCGGGCGCTGGCGCCGGCACGGAGGGCGCTCGGATCGTGGAGGAGCGCGCATGAGCGACTATCAGGTGGTCGAGATCGGGGCTCTCGACGAGTGGCGCGCTCACCACGGCGGATTCGACGCGGCGCGCGCACGCGACGGCCGCCGGGTGGTCGACCACGAGCTGACGATGCAGTTCATCGGGATGACGGCGAATGCGCTGGAGCCCGGTGAAGAGGCCGGCTACTGGCATGTGCATCGGAAGATCGAGGAGGTGTACGTCTTCCTCGGCGGGCGCGGACAGATGGGTCTCGATGACGACATCGTGGAAGTCGGCCCCGGTACCGTGATCCGCGTCGGTCAGGGGGTCGCCCGCATCTGGCGGGCGCGGCCGGACAGCGACGGCGAGCTCCGGTGGCTCTGTCTCCGCGCCGGCGGCGAGGAGCTGCCGCATCTTCCGGACGACAGCTCACGGCTGCCGGAGCGTCCCCTGCCGTGGGCGGACTGATCGTCCGCTGAGGCTCATCGCACGTCGAGCAGCTCGTCCTCGACGTCGGCGTCGTGGTCCTTGCGACGCGATTTCCTGACCGGAGCCGGCATGCCCTCGACTTCTTCGCGGTGCTTCACGATCTCCGTCCGGATGATGTACCCGATGAAGATGAAGCCCATCAGGGCGAAGAGGATCCATTGGATCGCATACGACAGGTGCGGCCCCGGATCGTCGGTGGGGGAGTCGAATCCGCCCAGCGTCCCTTCGCCTGCGGGCTCCTCGCTGATCACACGGCCGTAGGCTCCGGTGATCACGTCGCCGTCGACGAGCTCTGCGATGGAGGGCAGGTTGATGGTCGGCACCTGACCCTCGGGTGCGCCACGGCCCGAAGCCGGGAGCTGCTCACCCGGGCGAAGACGCACGGTGACCTCGGCTTCGCCCGCCGGCGGTGCCGGCACCGAGTCCGGTGCGTCTCCCTCGCCCGGCGGCACCCAGCCGCGATCGACGATGAAGATGCGGCCGTCCGCGTCGCGGAACGGCACCAGCACCTCGAAGGCGCTCGTCCCACCGTGCGGACGGTTCCTCACCAGCAGCTGCTGGTCGGCCAGGTATTCGCCCCGCAGGGTCACCGGACGCCACTCGTCGGAGGGGTCGAGAGCACCGTCGGCGCCGATGAGGTCGGCGAGGGGCACCGGCTTCGCGTCGTAGTTCTGCTCGACGAGCTCGATCTGCGCGGCGCGCGACTCGTTCCGCTCGAACTGCCAGTGCGACAGGAAGACGCACGCGACCGCGAAGCCGATCGCGATGAGCACATACACGCCCCACCGGGTCAACCGTCGACTCATGCGGGAATTCCGTCGCGGACGGTCACCGGGAAGTCCCGCGCGGCCAGGTAGTCGCGGAGGAAGCCGACGTGCTCATCGCACGCCAGCCAGATCTTCTCGCGGTCGGCGGCGTGGATGCGGGGGTTGCGCCAGACCACCTGCCTGGTCGCCGCGCTCCGGCAGCCGGCGCGCGAGCATTCGAGGTCTGTCATCGTTCCTTCGGGCCTTCGTGGATCGTGAACACCTGGGGTGTCGTCGCGTCGGACTCGATCGGTGCGGGGCGCGGGGCGTCGAGTTCCCGCACAGGAGATTCGGCAGCGGTCTCGGTGCTGTCGCTGCCCGCGTTCGCGAAGACCACGGCGATGTAGGGCAGCACCGCTGCCGAGATCCCGAAGACCCAGGTGTACCACCCGTACGGCTGCACGAGGACCATGAGGGCGAAGCACACGATGCGGATCGTCATCGTCAGCGCGTATCGGCGCACACGATGGTCAGCCTCATCCCGCGGAGACTGCGGCAGTGAGGTGACGGCCGGGATTTCACGCGCGTTCTTCACGATGCCTCAAGCCTACGCCGGTGCGGGCCGCCCGGCGTGCCTGTTCGGTGCCGTCTCAGCGGGAGAAGATGAACGGCAGCGTGAACACGCCGACGAACAGGAAGCTGATGATCGTGCTGATCACGGTGAAGGCGGCGATGCCGACCATCACGTAGCCGAGGATCAGGCCGGTGATGGCCAGCCCTCGCCCTCCGATCGCCGGATCGCGCTTGGTCTGCCCGAGGGCCATGTGACCGGTGATCACGGCGGCGATGGACGCGAGAACCGGGACGATGGCCCAGAAGAGGACGATTCCCGCGATGCCGCAGACCAGCGACGTGATGGCGAGCCCGCTGGTCGGTCGCGGAGCCGCCACCGTATATCCGGGAGCGGCGTAGCCGGACGGAGCGGCGTAGCCGGGATGCGCGGGGGCCGTGCCGTAGCCGGGCTGCGCGGGCGGCGGGGCATAGCCGGGCTGGGGCGGCGCGACGGGCTGGACGCCGTAGGCGGGAGCGGGCGGCGGTGCGTAGACGGGCACGGCGCCGGGGTAGCCCTGCGTGGGCTGCGGTGTCGGCTGCAGTGCGGGCCGCACCGGCTGGGCCGGAAGCACCGGTGCCGCGGCAGGCGCTGCCGGCGGCGGGGTGAACGACAGCTCGTCGCCGGAAGAGGGGGTGCGGTTGTCGCTCACACGGAAGCCTTTCGTCACGATCAGAGTCCCAGCACGGTCCGGGTCTGTCAAACCCCGGTCGGACGAGGCCCGAGGGCTTCCTCGGTAGGATCTATGACGGCTCGGAACCCCGGACCACCGATCCAGATCAGGAGTCCTCATGAGCGCTCAGCGCGTCGTCCTCGTCACCGGCGGCAATCGCGGCATCGGTCGCGCGATCGCGGAGCGCTTCGTGCGGGACGGCTATCGCGTCGCCGTCACCGCCCGCAGCGGCGAGGGCCCGGAGGGCACGCTGACGGTCCGCGCGGATGTGACGGATGCGGCCGCTCTCGACGCCGCGTTCACCGAGGTGGAGCAGCAGCTCGGCCCGGTCGAGATCGTCGTCGCGAACGCCGGCATCACGAAGGACACGCTCCTCCTGCGCATGAGCGAGGACGACTTCGACAGTGTGGTCGCCACGAACCTGGGCGGCACGTTCCGCGTCGTCAAGCGCGCCTCGAAGGGCATGCTGCGCGCACGCTTCGGCCGCGTGATCCTCATCTCCAGCGTCGTCGGTCTCTACGGCTCCGCCGGCCAGGTCAACTACTCCGCGTCGAAGAGCGCTCTCGTCGGCTTCGCCCGTTCGCTCACCCGTGAGCTCGGCGGCCGCGGCATCACCGCGAACGTCGTCGCGCCGGGGTTCATCGAGACCGACATGACCTCCGAGCTCCCCGAGGAGACGCAGAAGCAGTACAAGGCGAACATCCCCGCCGGACGGTTCGCGACTCCGGACGAGGTCGCCGGGGTCGTCACCTGGCTCGCGGGCGACGATGCCGGCTACATCTCCGGCGCGGTCATCCCCGTCGACGGCGGTCTCGGGATGGGGCACTGACCCCGAGGTGACGGCTCAGCGCGAGATGGCCGCGTTCAGGAGCTCGCCGAGCCGCTGCGGGACGGAGAACTGCGGCCAGTGGCCGGATCCGACCCGGACGACCTCCGCGTCCTCGATCGCGTGGAACTCGTCGGCGTAGGGCCCCCACTGGTCGATCATGCCCTCGAACGCCGCCTGGTCGAGACCGCCCATCAGCAGCGTCGCGGGCACCCGGTGCCGAGCCGGATCCCCGAGGGCGATGCCGTCCGTCGGCACGCGCGCGGGCACGCTGTGCGTGAGCGGCGCCGTGCGGGCTCGCGTCGCCTCGTCGAGGTCGCTGACATCCTCGTCGGGGAAGAAGTCCCAGCCGGGGAAGGGCACCACGCCGTCGACGATCTCGAACTCGCTGATCCCGTTCCCGGACGGCGGCGGCACCGTGTCGACGAAGATGACGCGGCTCACCCGGTCCGGCCGGGCATCGGCGACGCCCCAGGCGACGTTGCCGCCGCCGCTGTGACCGACGACCACGACGTCTCCGTCCACCGCGTCGACCGCGGCGACGGCGGCGGCGACCCAGTCGGCGATGCCGATGTCGCCGGAGACCGCCGCGGGTTCGCCGAGGCCCGGCATGGTGAGCGGGTGCACGCGATGACCGGCCTGCTCGAGCGCTGGAACGACGTCGTCCCAGCTGGAGGCGTCGAGCCAGAGACCGGGGATGAGGATGATGTCCATGAGCCGACGCTAGTGGCGGGCGCGGACATTCTCCAGGGGTGCCTAGGGCAGCAGTGCGATGACTTCGGAGAGGTTCTGCGGGCCGATCACCAGGCTCGCGGCGTCCCGCACCGCAGGCTTGGCGTTGAAGGCGAGTCCGAGTCCGGCGACGGCCATCATCGGCAGGTCGTTCGCGCCGTCGCCGATCGCGATCGTGGCGTGCGGCGTGACGCCGAGCTCGGCCGCCCACTCCTGCAGCGATGTGGCCTTCGCGGCACCGTCGACGATGTCGCCGTCCACGCGGCCGGAGAGCACGCCGTCGACGATCTCCAGACGGTTCGCCCGCCAGCGATCGACGCCGAGGCCTGGCGCGACGCTGTCGAGGATCTCGTGGAAGCCGCCGGAGACGACGCCGACGACACCGCCGCGCTCGTGGACGGCCGCCGTCAGCTCGCGCACTCCGGGCGTCGGCTCGATCCGCGCGAGGACCCGCTCGAACGCCGAGACGGGCACACCCTCGAGGGCGGCGACCCGGGAGCGCAGGCTCGCGGAGAAGTCGATCTCGCCGCGCATCGCGGCCTCGGTGGCGGCCTGCACCTCCGCGCGACGACCGGCCTCGTCGGCGAGCAGCTCGATCACCTCGTTGCGGATGAGGGTGGAATCGGCATCGAGGACGACGAGGAATCGCGCGGTGGTCACGTGTTCGAGCCTAGCGATCGTCCACGACTCCGCCGTGCCGCATGACGGCCTCAGCGCTCGATGAAGACGCCCTTGCCGACGACCGTGATCCCGGACTCCGTCACGGTGAACCCGCGGGCGAGGTCGCGTTCGCGGTCGACTCCCACGGTCGCGCCGTCGGCCAGCACGACGTTCTTGTCGAGGATGGCGCGGTGCACGCGTGCTCCCTGCCCCACGTGCACATGGTCGAACACGACCGAGTCCGTGATGGTCGAGCCGCCTCCGGCGAGCGTCCACGGTCCGACCACGCTGCGCTCCAGGTGTGTGCCCGAGAGCACGGAGCCAAGCGACACGATGGAGTCGATCGCGTTCCCGATCCGGCCCACCGAGTCGCGGACGAACTTCGCGGGCGGGGAATTGACCGCCTGCGAGTGGATCGGCCACTCCATGTTGTACAGGTTGAACACGGGCAGGGTGGAGATCAGGTCGCGGTGGGCGTCGAAGAACGAGTCGATGGTTCCGACGTCGCGCCAGTAGGAACGGTCGCGCGGCGAGGAGCCGGGTACCTCGTTCTGCTTCATGTCGTAGTAGCCGGCCTCGCCCCTGTCGACGAAGTACGGGACGATGTCGCCGCCCATGTCATGCCCGGAGGTGGGGGACTCGCCGTCGGCCTCGACCGCGGCGATCAGTGCGTCGGCGTCGAAGATGTAGTTGCCCATGGAGGCGAGCACCTCGTGGGGGGAGTCCTCGAGGCCGGCGATGTCGGTCGGCTTCTCCAGGAACTGCCGGATGCGTCCCGACTCGGCATCCGCGTCGATCACCCCGAACTGCGACGCGAGGGCGAGCGGCTGACGGATGCCGGCGATCGTGGCCTTCGCCCCGGACTCGATGTGCGCCTCGAGCATCTGGCGGAAGTCCATGCGGTAGACGTGATCCGCGCCGATGACGACGACGATGTCGGGCTTCTCGTCGTTGATGAGGTTCATGCTCTGCAGGATCGCGTCGGCCGAGCCGGAGAACCAGCGCTTTCCGAGGCGCTGCTGCGCGGGGACGGAGGCCACGTAGGAGTCGAGCAGGGCGGACATGCGCCAGGTCTGCGAGATGTGGCGGTCGAGGCTGTGCGACTTGTACTGCGTGAGCACCACGATCTGTCGCAGGCCCGAGTTGATGAGGTTCGAGATCGCGAAGTCGATCAATCGGTACTGTCCGCCGAAGGGCACTGCGGGTTTCGCGCGATCCGCGGTGAGAGGCATGAGTCGCTTGCCCTCGCCGCCGGCGAGGATGATCCCGAAGACCTTCTTTGGAGCGGACATGGCTCCACCATAGATGCGTTCGCGGCCGCTGTACTAGCGTTCAGACATGCGAGTCGAAATGATCACGAAGGAGTACCCGCCCGAGGTCTACGGCGGTGCCGGCGTGCATGTCGCGGAACTCGTCGCCGCACTCCGCGAGCACGTCGATGTGCGGGTCCGCGCGTTCGGCTCACCGCGTGAGGAGTCGGGGACGTTCGCGTACCGGACGCCCTCGGAACTCGCCGGTGCGAACGCTGCGCTGCAGACCCTCGGCACCGATCTGGAGATCGTCTCGGCGATCGCGGATGCCGATCTCGTGCACAGCCACACCTGGTACGCGAACTTCGCCGGGCATCTCGCCGCGCAGCTGCACGGGATCCCGCACGTGCTGACCGCGCACAGCCTCGAGCCGCTGCGCCCGTGGAAGGCCGAGCAGCTCGGCGGCGGGTACGCGATCTCCAGCGGCATCGAGCGGCTCGCCTACGAGAACGCCGCCGCGGTGATCGCCGTGAGTGCGGGGATGCGCGCGGACATCCTGCGCAGCTACCCCCAGGTCGATCCCGCGAAGGTGCGCGTGATCCACAACGGCATCGACGTCGAGCGGTGGCGTCCCGTGCAGGATGCGGCGTTCCTGCAGTCGATCGGGATGGACCCCGCCCGGCCGTCGGTCGTGTTCGTCGGCCGCATCACGAGGCAGAAGGGGCTGCCGTATCTGCTCCAGGCCGCCCGTCTCCTGCCGCCCGAGGTGCAGCTCGTGCTGTGCGCGGGGGCGCCGGACACTCCGGAGATCATGGCGGAGGTGCAGGAAGGGGTCCGACTGCTGCAGGAGAGCCGCGACGGCGTCATCTGGATCGAGCGGATGCTCCCGCGCGACGAGCTGTCGGCGATCCTCACCGCGGCGACGACGTTCGTGTGCCCGTCGGTGTACGAGCCGCTGGGGATCGTCAACCTCGAGGCGATGGCCTGCGGCGCCGCCGTCGTGGGAACCGCGACGGGCGGGATCCCCGAGGTCGTCGCCGACGGTGTCACCGGGCGGCTCGTGCCGATCGAGCAGCTGCAGGACGGCACCGGCACGCCCGTCGATCCGGAGCGCTACGTGGCCGATCTGGCCGCGGTGCTCACCGAGGTGGCGATGGATCCCGAGCGGGCGCGTGTGTACGGCGAGGCCGGACGGGAACGTGCGCGCGACGACTTCAGCTGGGCGGCGATCGCCGAGACGACGCGCGCGCTCTACGCGGAGCTGACCGCCTGAGCCGATAGGCTGGAGCCATGCCGAGCGCTCTGGAATTCACCGACGTCGTCGTGCGCCGTGAGGGGCGCAACATCATCGATCACGTGACCTGGGAGGTCGACGACGATCAGCGATGGGTGATCCTCGGCCCGAACGGTGCGGGCAAGACCACGCTGCTGCAGCTGGCCGACACCCTCATGCACCCCACCTCGGGCACGGTCACCGTGCTGGGGGAGACCCTGGGGCGGACCGACGTGTTCGAGGTCCGGCCGCGTATCGGCTTCGCGTCGTCGGCCATGGCCAAGCGCGTCCCGCGCGACGAGACGGTCCTCAACACGGTGCTCACCGCGGCGTACTCCGTGCTCGGCCGCTGGAACGAGAACTACGAGGACATCGACGAGCGTCGCGCCCTTCGAGTGCTCGGCGACTGGCGCCTGGACCACCTGGCCGACCGCACGTTCGGCACGCTCAGCGACGGCGAGCAGAAGCGCGTGCAGATCGCCCGTGCCGTGATGACCGACCCGGAGCTGCTGCTGCTCGACGAGCCCACGGCTTCGCTCGACCTCGGCTCCCGGGAAGAGCTGCTCGCACTCCTGAGCGGCTACGCATCCTCGCCCACGACGCCGGCCATGCTGATGGTCACGCACCACGTCGAGGAGATCCCGGTCGGATTCACCCACGTGATGCTGCTCCGTGAGGGCCGGGTCGTCGCCGCAGGCCCGATCGCGGAGACCCTCACGGCGGAGGCGCTGACCGAGGCGTTCGGGATGCCGATCGTGCTCAGCAGCGACGGCGGCCGCTACGCCGCCCGCGCGGCCGCCTGAACCAGGTTTCTGCGCTCGCTGAACTACTGATAGAATCGACCCTTGGTGCTCTCTGCACCGCAGACTTCCCTCGTCCCTGGCACAATCCAGGGCAGCAACTAAGGAATCCCATGAAGACTGACATTCACCCCGAGTACAAGGCAGTCGTGTTCCGCGACCTCGGCTCGGGAGAGACGTTCCTCACCCGTTCGACCGTCTCCAGCGACAAGACCATCGAGCTGGACGGCGTGGAGTACCCGGTGATCGACGTCGAGATCTCCTCGGCATCGCACCCGTTCTACACGGGCAAGCAGCGCATCATGGACTCGGCCGGTCGCGTCGAGAAGTTCAACCAGCGCTTCAAGGGCTTCGGCGGCTCGTCCAAGTAACGACTGCCAAGACGAAGGCCCCATGCTCCTCGGAGCGTGGGGCCTTCTTCGTGTCGTCCGACCGTGCGCTCAGACGTCGAGCCTGATGCGACCGTCATCGATCGTGTCGGGCGGATCGCCGGGAGACGGCGCCGGGGCGGTCCGCTGCGTCTGACGGTCGCGTTCGATCCCGGCCTCGTGCGCGGTCGGCGACCAGACGGCCTCGAACGCGCCGCCGAGGCCGCCGCCGCCACTCTCGAACTTCTTCTCGATCGGCATTCTCGAGAACCCGAACGCGATCAGCAGGATCACCGCGGCGGCCAGGAGCAGGAGCACGCCGACCGACACGATCACGCCCAGCCCCTCGTCCATGTTCTCCAGGGTAGGCGGTGGGTCTCGCGTCGGCATCCTCCCACGGGAGGAGACGTCAGCGGACGCGGCGGCCCTGGGCGAGGTCGATCAGACGCGAGAGCACCGGTCCGCTGCGCAGTCCGTTGTGCTCGTGCTCGCTCGTCACCCAGAGCTTCACGCCGGGCAGCAGGCGCGCGGTCTCGAGGGAGAACTCCATGGGCACGTACACGTCGTCGACGTAGACGGCGGCGGCTCCGGTGGCCTCGGAGGCGGCGATCGCTCCGGCGTCGTAGATGCTCGGCCACTCGAACTCCGCGAGCTCGAGGGCGACCTCGCGCCACGGCTGGAAGGCCGGCACGGTCTCCGCCCAGTCGCGGCGCACGTGCTCGCCCGTGAAGAGCGTGGGATCCTCGCGGAAGTCGGCGGGCTCGGTGCGCTCGGCGGACCAGCGGGTGGCGTGCCCGTCGGCGTAGCTGGACTCGTGGAATGCGAAGTAGAGAGGGTTGCGGCCGTCGTACGGCATCGCATGCATCAGGTCGTACCGGAACGCGTTGGAGGAGGGATCCCGCTCCAGCAGCGACCAGACCGTCTGCCAGCCGTCATCGGTGCCGAGCGCGGAGCCCATCGACCGCAGCCGCGACCGGGAGACGACCTCGCCGTCGGGGAGGACGATGTCGCCGGCGTCGGCCGCGTCGACGAGGCGGCGCATGGCATCGCGGTGCTCCGGGAAGCGGCGGTAGTAGCGCTCCGAGGCCGTGCGCATCTTGTCGTAGCAGAGCGCATAGACATCGTCGGGGTGTCGTCCGACGGCGCTGAGACCGCCGGTGATGAACACGTCGTCGAGGGAAGCGGCATCCGTCGAGAGGTACGCCAGCGTGGTGAAGCCGCCGAACGACTGCCCCAGCACGCTCCAGGTGGTGGCGCCGAGGTGCTCGCGCATCGCCTCGCAGTCCCGCACGATCGCATCCGCGCGGAGGTGGGTGAGGTGTTCGGCGACAGCGGCGGCGCCGCGCTCGAGATCGTGGTCGCCGACCGGGGTGGAGAGTCCCGTGCCGCGCTGATCGAGGAGGACCAGACGGTGGTGGGCGAGCGCCTCGTCGAGCCAGGCCGGCGAGGTCGACGAGTGGAACGGGCGCGGGGCCTCGTGGCCGGGCCCGCCCTGCAGGAACACCAGGTAGGGGAGGTTCTCACCGCCTTCCCGGGAGACGACGCGCGCGAAGATGTCGATCGTGCGGTGGTCGGTGGGGTCTCCCCAGACCAGGGGGACGGTGAGCGTGTGCTCCTCGACGGTGAGGTCCAGCAGCTGACGGATGACGGTGCTCATGTTCACATCACATTTCCGATGTAGGAGTACTTGACGAAGACCTCCGAGGCGATGCCCGACTCCTCGAGCACACCCTGCACAGCGGTCATCATGTAGTTGGAGTCCCAGCCCATGTAGAGGAAGTGGTCTTCGTCGAGCTCATCCCACTGTCCCTTCCAGGCCATGTCCTGGTAGATCGGACCGCCGTGGGCGGCGCAGTAGGCCAGCGCGGCGTCCCTCGTGTCGGTCCAGGCTCGACGGAAGACCCGGTTGAACAGGTACTTCACGTCGGGGACCTCCCAGCGCTCACCGCGGTACTCGACGTAGTCGAACTCGCGCTCCCACCCCGTCGGCCAGCCACGGCGCCGCACCGCATCGAGGATGGGCGTGAGGCCGTCGTCGTCGATCTCGGGCAGCGCGGGTCGGGCCCAGATCCGGATCAGATCGGACGTCAGCGCGACCGTGCGCCGTGTGATCGCCGCCGTGTTCCACACACCGACCTCCGCGAGCTCCCGCGTCGCCGGCACGGAGCTGCGCGCATACGCCTCGGCCCGCTTCGCGGGGAACGATGCACCGAACACCCGCTCGGTCAGGGGCTGCTCCAGCAGGGTCAGGTTGCCGAGGGTCGGGGCGAGTGCCCGGTGGCTGTTCTGCTCGTCTTCGGAGTACTCGATCCACGCTCGCTCGCCGTCGCCCGACCAGGTGTCGCCGGGGACGGTCGGGACGATGTGCTCGATGTCGAACGCGTCGAGGTCGTCCACGCCCTCGAGGCGACCGAGCACGTAGGCGGGGTGGGGGAGCTCGCTGTACTTCAGCACCGCGCTCACGCGCTCGTCGGACGGAGTGATGCGCGCGAAGGCGCGGGCGAGCGCGTCACGGCCGTCGCGGCGTGCTCGGCAGAGGCGGGCGACGAGGCGTTCGGCCGGCAGGTTCACCAGGGCGCGGCGGAGGTACAGCGCCTGGAGCCACTCCAGGGTCTCGATGAGCTCGGAGCGATCGATGACACCGCGGACGTGATCGCTGTAGGCGCTCATGACGAGCGGGTACGACGAGCGGCCGAAGGTGTTCACATGGCGCAGCTGTCGTGCGATCTCCGGATCGCTCTCCTTCGACGGGTCGAGGAGGATGCCGTAGATCTCGGCGAAGTGCCGCCACTCCTCGGCGTCCGCCTGCAGGTGCGCGACGTCGACGCGCGGGAACGACTGCCGGAACGCGCTGTAGACGCCGTGCTCGCCGTTCGCCGCCACCTCGCGGCCGGTGACGCGGACGAGGTAGTGCCGCCAGAAGGCGCCGATCGCCTCGCCGGTGTGGCGCTCGATGGGTACCCAGAAGCGCGCCTCCACGTCGACCTGCTCCGCGTGGCTCAGGCCCATCAGGATGTAGTTGTGGATGAGCTCGTGGTCGCGCAGCGGCTCACCGGTCGAGTTCAGGCTCTCGAAGATCTGCTGCGCGTTCGCCTGGGCGCCGAGGGTGATCGACACGTGCTCGAGCTTCTGCAGCCCCCGCCAGATGAGCGGGACCTCGTCGACGTGGATCTGACTGCGGAAGAACGCGTAGTTGTCGTCGAAGCGCGACTCGCGGTCGGCGTCGTCGCGTCGGTCGAGCACGACGGACTCGTACAGGTCGGCCCACGCGTCGTGCGGGCGCAGCTTGGTGCGTCCGGGGTCATCCGAGCGCACGAGGACCCGCTCGAGAGCCGCGGCCAAGGAGGGATCGGTGTCACGGACGGCGTGATGCAGGGCGGCGACGAGGAGCATCAGCGTCGTGATGCGCTGCTGGCCGTCGATGAGGATCAGGTCGGCATCGTTCGACACGCCGTCCTCGGCGGAGAGGATCGACCCGATGAAGTGCCGGTGCGCCTCGTCCTCGCGGGCGACGGCGCGGATGTCGGAGAGGAGGCGTTCGCAGCCGCCGATGTCCCACCGGTACTGCCGCTGATACACGGGGACGACGATGGTGGTGGTCCCCGCCGCGAGCCACTCGATCGTGTTGACTGCTGTCGCCTCGACGTTGGTCGCGGTGCTCATCCTGGTGTCTCGTCCTCCCGTAGCGACGGGTGCCGAGGGTTCGCCTGGCGCCCGGTCCAGTCTATTCGGTTATGCACGGCCGACCTCCGGAGGGCTCGCGGGCTTCGCTGTTAGGCTTGCCTTATCAGGGCCTGTTAAAACGTGCTGGCCCCCGATGAAAGGAACATGACTCGATCATGGGTTACATCAAGTCCGCTGCCCTCGAGGAAAAGGGATTCGTCGTCCTCGACAGCTACAACCAGGAGCTCGACCCCAAGGAATGGCTCGACATCGAGTACAACGACTGGAAGTCGTCGGGTGACACCCGTTTCGCTCCGCTCGCCAGCGCCTTCGGTGACATCGAGTGCAACGGCTTCTGGAACCACAAGCCGCCGCGCACCGACAAGGACGGCGTCTGGATCGACTCGCAGACCGAGAAGGCCCCGAACCTGACGCGTCGCGCGCAGGAGCCGGGTGCCAACGTCGGCCGCTGCCGCGTGATCGAGCTGCAGCCGACCCCGTACGGCGACTGCCTCTACAACCTCCACCAGGACGACAACAACCGCCTGAACCCGGACGGCACCGGCTGGGTGGTCCGCGGCTTCTTCAACCTGACGGATGACAAGGACAGCTACTTCGTCCTGCGCGAGAACCGCACCGACCCGAGCATCGAGTACCGCATCGCCCTTCCGGCCGGCGCGCAGCTCATCGTCGACACCCAGCGCCTGTGGCACGCCGCCACGCACAACGGCACCGAGCCGCGCTACTGCCTCATCACGTCGTGGACCTCGGGCCCCGAGCTCGACGCCTACATCGAGAAGTACAACGGCACGGACGACGTCCCCAACTACGAGGTCGACCAGGAGACGCTCGAGTTCGGCTACGCCGAGCAGGCTCGCAAGGACGCCGCTCGCGCCGCGTACTACGCCGCGAAGGGCCAGCAGGTCAAGCAGGCCATGAGCGAGGCCTGACCCTCGTCAGACTCAGGACCGATTCCGGTCCGAAGGCCCCGGTCCCCGTGACCGGGGCCTTCGTCGTCGGAATGACATGCTTGTGATTTCCGGCGAACTCGGCGAGAATGGGCCCACAACCGCATATTCTCGCCACTTCGTGGTTCAGGTCGTTGGGGAAGACGCACCTGATGAAACGGAGAGATCATGGCGACGGCTTACGCACGCGGAGTGGTGTTCATCCACTCTGCGCCTCGCGCGCTCTGCCCGCACCTCGAATGGGCGGTGGGTCGCGCTATCGGGCGTGCGGTGAACTTCGACTGGACCGAGCAGCCCGTCCTCGACGGCGCGCGCCGCGCGGAGTTCTACTGGGACGGCCCTGTCGGCACCGGTGCTGCCCTCGCGACGTCGATCCGCGGGTGGGAGCACCTCCGCTTCGAGGTGACCGAAGACCCCACGCCCCGCAGCGACGGCGGCCGCTGGCTGCACACGCCCGACCTCGGCATCCACTACGCCCAGACCGATGCCGCCGGCAACATCGTCATCGGCGAGGACCGCATCCGCTACGCGATGGAGATCGCCGCCGGGAGCGCGACCGAGCTGCAGCGCGAGCTCGACATCGCACTCGGCTCCGCCTGGGACGAGGAGCTCGAGCCGTTCCGTCACGCCAGCGACGACGCCAGGGTCGTCTGGCTCCACAAGGTCGGGTAGCCCGACACCACAGACCGGGCGCGGGGAGGCGTGAGTATCGGATGCCGGTGAGTCATCCCGGACGCCGAGAAGACGTATCCCCGCTCCGCACGACGAGGACCCCGCCCCGGGAACGAGGCGGGGTCCTCGTCGTGGACGTCAGATCACCGCCGCGTGCGGAAGCTCGGCGAGGTCGGACGAGGTCCCGCCGCGCACGTCGCCCCAGGCGAGGGACAGCCGACGCATCGCCTCGTCCATGCGGTCGGGCGGCAGGGTGATGGGGATGCGGAGTCGGCGCTCCAGCACGCCACCGGTCGTGAAGCGCGGCCCGGGCGGGAGGACGAGCCCTCGATCCCGTGCGGCGAGCGACAGCGAGGTCGAGAGCGGGGCGCCGATGTCGACCCAGGCGGAGAGACCACCCGGAGTGGGCGGCATCCGGAAGCCCGGGATCCCGGTGACACCGTCCTCGACCGCGTTCCGGCCCGCACGCAGACGCCGGCGGACGTGCGAGGTGAGCGCGGGCATGTCGGCGAGCAGCTCGACGGCGATGCACTGCTCCAGCAGCGCGGTGCCGAGCTCGAAGGAGGGGCGCACGGCGAGCAGGCGGGCGATGATCGAACGCTCCGCGCGGATCCAGCCGATGCGCATCCCGCCCCACGCGATCTTCGACATCGAGCCGACGGTGATGACGTTCGGCCCGCTCGCGGCCATCGGCGCCGGCGCCCATCCGCGGTCGATGTCGAGTTCGGTGGTGGTCTCGTCGACGAGGAGATGCGTCCCCACGTTCCGGGACGTCGTCACGACACGTGACCGCTCCTCGTCGGGAAGCGTGGCACCGGTCGGGTTGTGGAAGTCGGGGATCAGGTAGGCCACGTGGGGTCGTGAGCTGAGCAGCGTGTCGGTGAGGTGCCGGGTGTCCCAGCCGTCGACGTCGACCGGCGTGGGGAGCAGTCGGTACCCGTGGCGGTGCAGTGCCTCCAGGGCGTGCGGGAAGGTCGGCTGCTCGACCAGTGCCCTCTCGCCCCGCCGTCCGATCGCGGTGAGGATGAGGTTGACCGCGTTGAGAGCGCCGGACGTGATGATGATCTCGTCCGCGGAGGTGGGAGCTCCGCGATCCCGGAATCGCTGCGCGACGGCCTCCCGGAGCTCGGGGAGCCCGCGCAGCGAGTAGCCGCTCGTGCCGCGCAGCGCCGCGAGACGGGGGAGCGATCGCACCGTCGCGTCGTACAGCCCCGGCGTCGAATCCATCGACGCGATCGACAGGTCGATGGCGTCGTCGTCGGCGTCGCCGCTCGGGGCGGTGTGGCCGTGGGGGAGGGTGACGCGTGTGCTCCCGCCATGCAGTCGGGAGACGTAGCCGTCGGCCTCCAGCAGCCCGTAGGCACGCGTGATCGTCGAGCGCGACCGCCGCAGTTCGAGGGCGAGAGCGCGTTCGCTCGGCAGACGCTCGCCGACCGTCAGGCGGCCGTCGAGGACGAGCGCGCGGATGTGGTCCGCCAGGGCTGCCGCCGTCGCGCCGGCGACGGTGTGCGCTCCGAGCTGTGCGACGAGTCGTGATCCCATGCTTCCAGCATGACGCAAAGTGGCCTGAAGTATGCAGGCCACTTTCCCGTCAGTGGCACCGTCGTCTTCCGGGCGACACACGCCAGAGTGGGAGCATGCTTCTCCGTGCTGTCCTCCTGCCCGTCGCCGCCACCAGTCGGCGCGACCTCGTCGAGCGTCTCGGGCAGCTCCTCCTGGGCCTGTTCCTCTACGGCGTCGCCCTCGGCTTCATGGTGCGCGGCGGCATCGGCGTCGCGCCGTGGGACGTGCTGGCGCTCGGCCTCGCCGGGCAGACGGGCATCGGCTACGGCACGATGACGGTGCTGGTCTCGATCGTGGTGCTGCTCCTGTGGATCCCCCTCCGTCAGCGCGTCGGGCTCGGCACCGTGCTGAACGCGCTCCTGGTGGGGCCCAGCGCCGATCTCGCACTCGCGGTGATCCCGGCGCCGGCCTCGGTGTGGATCGGCGCACCGATGTTCGTCTTCGGCCTGCTGCTGCTGGCCTTCGCCACCGGGCTTTACATCGCCGCCGACTTCGGTCCGGGGCCGCGTGACGGGCTGATGACCGGACTCGTGCGTCAGACGGGGTGGCCGGTGTGGCTCGTGCGCACGCTGATCGAGGGCAGCGTGCTGCTGGTCGGCTTCCTGCTCGGCGGCCCCGTCGGCGTGGGCACCGTGCTCTTCGCGTTCGGCGTCGGCCCGCTGATCGGCTGGTTCCTGCCGCGGATCACCCGGATGCGCGAAGCGCGCTCACGACAGCTCGGAGCACGGCGTCCGAGTTGAGCGGAGCCCCGCAGACACGAAGAGAGGCCCTCGGATTCCCGAGGGCCTCTCTTCGTGTCTGCAGTCGTCAGTCGGCGCTGGCGACCACCAGGACGGCGTTGTGTCCGCCGAACCCGAAGGAGTTGCTGATGGCGATCTGCGGACCCTCGCCGAGCGGGGCCGGCTCGCCGGAGAGGCGGAAAGGCACGGCCGGGTCGGGCTCGGTCATGTTGATCGTCGGCGGTGCCACGCGGTCGCGCAGCGCGAGGAGGGAGAAGATCGCCTCCAGGGCGCCGGTGCCGCCGAGCAGGTGCCCGGTGGATGCCTTCGTCGCGGAGACGGGGATCTCGTCGATCCGGTCGCCGAAGACCTTCTTCAGGGCGACGTACTCGTTCGGGTCGCCGACCGGCGTCGAGGTCGCGTGCGCGTTGATGTGGGTGACCTGGTCGGCGGTGATGCCGGCCTCCTCGAGCGCCTGCGTGACGGCGCGGGCCGCACCGTTGCCCTCGGGGTCGTTCCCGGTGATGTGGTACGCGTCGGCAGTGACGCCGCCGCCCAGCACGTAGCCGTAGATCTTGGCGCCGCGGGCCTTGGCGTGCTCCTCGGTCTCGAGGATCAGCACGGCGGCACCCTCGCCCATGACGAAGCCGTCACGGTCGATCGCGCCGGGGCGGGAGGCGTGGGCCGGGTCGTCGTTGCGACGCGAGAGCGCCTGCGCCG
This sequence comes from Microbacterium sp. GW821-FHT01D02, assembly GCF_059422585.1. NCBI lineage: Bacteria > Bacillati > Actinomycetota > Actinomycetes > Micrococcales > Microbacteriaceae > Microbacterium > Microbacterium sp. GW821-FHT01D02. The sequence goes on from NZ_JBWKXB010000003.1 coordinate 288,364, forward strand.
AGGCGAAGGAGGCCATCGTGATCGGGTGGATCGCGGACTCGGTGCCACCGGCGATCACGACGTCGGCGAGACCGTCCTGCAGGTGGTGGTACGCGTGGATGATCGACTCGGTGCTCGATGCGCACGCGCTGACCACGGTCTGCGCGTAGGCGCGGGCCTGGAACTGCAGCGACAGGTTCCCTGCGGCGGCGTTCGGCATGAGCATGGGGACCGTGAGCGGCATCACCCGGCGGGGGCCCTTCTCGCGCAGCGTGTCCCAGGCGTCCAGAAGCGTCCAGAGGCCACCGATGCCGGTGGCGAAGTCGATGCCGAGGCGCTCGGGGGCGACCTCGGGGGAACCAGCATCCTCCCACGCCTCGCGCGCGGCGATCAGCGCGAACTGCGACGAGGGGTCGAGGCGCTTGGCCTCGTGGCGGGGGAGCACCTCTTCGGGGCGGACGATCGCCTCGGCGGCGAAGGTGACGGGCAGCTCGTACTGCTGGACCCAGTCGTGTTCGAGCGTGCGGGTGCCGGACATTCCGGCCAGCAGGTTCGTCCAGTTCTCCGGGGCCGTGCCGCCGATGGCGGACGTGGCGCCGATGCCGGTGACGACGATGCGCTTGGTCATGAGGTGTGGTTCCTTGTCGAACGTCGAAGGGGATGAGAGGGCAGGGCGGAGGATGCCACACCCCGCGAGGTGCGGGGGTGGCATCCTGCCGGGATTACTCCTGGCCCGCGACGATGAAGTTGACGGCGTCGCCGACGGTCTTCAGGTTCTTGACCTCGTCGTCGGGGATGGTGACGCCGAACTTCTCCTCGGCGTTGACGACGATCGTCATCATCGAGATGGAGTCGATGTCGAGGTCGTCGGTGAACGACTTCTCGAGGGCGACCTCGGAGGCGTTGATGCCGGTCTCGTCGGTGATGAGCTCTGCGAGGCCAGCGAGGACCTCATCGTTGGTGAAAGCCATGTGGTCTTCCTCTTTCTTACGGGTTGTATTCGGAACCGTGGAACAGTCTAGGGAAGGTCAGCGCATTCTCAGGGAAGGACGACGACCTGTGCGGCGAACACGAGTCCTGCGCCGAAGCCGATCTGCAGCGCGAGTCCACCCGAGAGCTCGGGGTGCTCGGCCATCAGGCGGTGGCTGGCGAGGGGGATCGATGCGGCCGACGTGTTGCCCGTGGTCTCGATGTCGCGGGCGATCACCGTGGTCTCGGGCAGCTTCAGCTGCTTGGCGAACTCGTCGATGATGCGCATGTTCGCCTGGTGGGGGATGAACGCGGCGATGTCGGTGGGCTCGACGCCCGCCCGGTCGAGCGCCTCGCGGGCGACCTTGGCCATCTCCCACACCGCCCAGCGGAAGACCGTCTGGCCCTCCTGGCGGAGCGTGGGCCACGGCACCTCGCCGTCGCGGAACTCGGTGAGCGTGGCGTTCATGCCCACGGCATCGGCCTTGGAACCGTCCGAACCCCACACCGCGGGTGCGATGCCCGGCGTGTCGCTCGGACCGATCAGGGCCGCGCCCGCCCCGTCGCCGAGGAGGAACGAGATGCTGCGGTCGGTCGGGTCGACGACGTCGGAGAGCTTCTCGGTGCCGATCACCAGGGCGTAGCGCGCAGCGCCGGCCTTGATCAGTGCGTCCGCCTGGGCGATCGCGTACGCGTAGCCGGCGCAGGCCGCGTTGATGTCGTAGGCGGCCGCCGGGTTCGCGCCCACGCGGTCGGCGACGATCGCCGAGACCGACGGGGTCTGCTTGGGGTTGCTGATGGTCGCGACGATCACGAGGTCGACCTGGTCCGCCGGGACGCCCGACTTCTCGATGGCCTCGGCCGCCGCGGTGGTCGCGAGGTCGATCGCGTCGGTGCCCTTGTCGGCACGGGCGCGGGTGATGATGCCGGTGCGCTGGCGGATCCACTCGTCGCTGGAGTCGATCGGCCCGATCAGGTCGTCGTTCGGCACGGCGTTCTCCCCACGGGCGGCGCCGTAGGAGTAGATGCGGGTGTAGGCGGGACCGGTGACCTGGGCGAGGGTGACGCTCATGCGGCTTCTCCGTTCAGCAGCGCGACGGCTGCATCAAGATCTTCGGGGGTCTTCACCGCGACGGTCGGCACGCCGCGCAGGCCGCGCTTGGCGAGTCCGACCAGGGCGCCGGCGGGGGCGAGCTCGATCACACCGGTGACACCGGCGCCGGCGAAGGACTGCATGCACAGGTCCCAGCGCACCGGCGAGGACACCTGATCGACGAGGTAGCTGAGCGCCTGGGCGCCGTCCGCCACGACGGAGCCGTCGCGGTTGGTCCACAGCGTGATGTCGGGGTTCGCGGGCGTGATGTCGGCGATGGCGTCGCGGAGGGCGGCGACCGCGGAGGCCATGTGCCGGGTGTGGAACGCGCCGGCGACCTGGAGCGGGACGACCCGGGTGCCTTTGAGGGGCTCCTCGGCGAGGGCCGCGAGGGCGGGAAGTGCGCCGGCGACCACGATCTGTCCGCCGCCGTTGTAGTTGGCGGGGGAGAGGTCGAGCTCGGCGAGACGGGCGAGAAGCGCCTCCTCGTCACCGCCGAGAACCGCGCTCATGCCGGTCTGCTCCTGAGCGGCGGCATCGGCCATGGCGCGGCCGCGGATGCCGACCAGGCGCATGCCGGTCTCGGCATCGATCACGCCGCTGCCCACGAGGGCGGCGATCTCGCCGACCGAGTGTCCCGCGGTGCCGTCGGCACGACGACCGGCCCGCTGCGTCAGCGCGTCAGCCGCGATGAGCGAGGCGGCGACGATCAGCGGCTGCGCGATGCGCGTGTCGCGGATCGTGTCCGCGTCGGACACGGTGCCGTGTTCGCGAAGATCGACCTCGGCGGCGTCCGAGTACGCGGCGAGGCGCTCGGCCACCCCGTCGAGCTCGAGCCAGGGGGCGAGGAATCCGGGGGTCTGCGAGCCCTGTCCAGGGCATACGACGACAATCACCCACCCAGTCTGCCAACGATTGCGGCGAAGCGGTGGATGATCCATCACAAGATTGCGAGAAACCCTTGTGTGTGGCGTACAGAAGTCGGCGGGAGACGCTCAGCGCTGCGGGCGTCGGAGCGGCACGCGGCGACGCACCTGCTCCGCGGCACCGATCGAGCCGAGGATCAGGGCCGTCTGCAGGATGAGAGCCTCGCGGGGGCCGGTGGCATCCCAGCCGATGACCTCGCTGACGCGCTTGAGGCGGTAGCGCACCGTGTTGGGGTGCACGAACAGTTCGCGAGCCGTCGCCTCGAGGGAGCGCCCGTTGTCGAGGTAGCTCCACAGCGTGGTGACGAGGTCGGTGGAGTGTGCCTGCAGGGGGCGGAAGATGCGCTCGATCAGCGTCTGCTTCGCGAGCGGGTCTCCGGCGAGAGCACGCTCCGGGAGCAGGTCGTCCGCCTCGACGGGACGGGGAGCTCCGCGCCAGGCGCGGGCGACGGCGAAACCCGCGAGGGCGGCACGCGCGCTCTGGCTCGCGTCCACCAGCGCGGCGACGGCCGGGCCGAGCACGACGTACCCGGGGCCGAACGACGGTTCGAGGCGGGCGGCGATCTCCTGGAAGCCGAGCTCCTCTTCCTCGCCCTCCTGGCCTTCGACGCGGGCGCGGCCGAGCACGAGGACGAGACGGGAGCCCTGCACGCCGATGAGCACGTCGACGGCGAGCTTCCGCGCCGTCCGGCGGACCAGGTCGACGTCGAACTGCGGCGGGGTCGTGCCGACGAGGACGGCGACCTCACCGTGACCGTGCCAGCCGAGCGCGGCGATCCGGCTCGGGAGCTCCTCGTCGGCCTCGCCCGTGAGGATCGAGTCGACGACGAGTGCTTCCAGACGCGCATCCCAGAGGCCGCGTGCTTCGGCGGCCCGGGCGTACACATCTGCCGCGGCGAAGGCGACGTCGCGAGAGTAGAGCAGGATCGCCTCGCGGAGATCGTCCCCGCGGCCGGCGACGCGCTCCTCGGTGACCTCGACGGTCACGCGGATGAGCTGCAGTGTCTGCTGGAGGCTGACGCTGCGCAGCAGCTCACGCGGAGCGGCGGCGAAGATGTCGGCCGCGATCCACGGGGTGGAGGTGGGGTCTTCGTACCACTGGATGAACGACGTGATGCCCGCCTGGGCCACCAGCCCGACCGCAGAGCGGCGGGCTGGTGGCATGTCGGCGTACCACGGGAGGGTGTCCTCCAGGCGCTTGATCGTCACCGAGGCGATGTCACCGGAGATCCGGCGCAGCCAGGTGAGCGTCGCGGCCTTGTCCATGCCGGAAGGAGAAGAACCTGTCACTGAGGACTCAGCTTTCGCCGCCCGCGTTGCCGCTGGTCCCGGCGTTCACATCGTGCAGGCTGTACTTCTGGATGGCCTGCGCGGCGAGAGAACGGTCGACGACCCCGTCCTCGGCGAGCGACTGCAGCGTGCGGACGACGATCGACGGGCCGTCGATCTTGAAGAAGCGACGTGCGGCGGCACGCGTGTCGGAGAAGCCGAAGCCGTCCGCACCGAGCGTGGCGAAACGGTTCGGGACCCACGGACGGATCTGGTCCTGCACCGCGTGCATGAAGTCGCTGACAGCGACGACCGGTCCCTCGGCACCCTGGAGCTTCTGGGTGAGGTACGCGGTGCGGGGCTCTTCCTCCGGGTGCAGGAAGTTGTGCTCGTCGGCGGCGAGGCCGTCGCGGCGCAGCTCGGTCCAGGAGGTGACCGACCAGACGTCGGCGATCACGCCCCAGTCGTTCTTCAGCAGCTGCTGCGCCTCGAGGGCCCAGGGGAGTCCGACGCCCGACGCGAAGAGCTGGGCGCGGGGGCCCTCGCCCTCGCCGACCGAGACGCGGTGGATACCGCGCACGATGCCGTCGACGTCCGCGTTCTCCGGCTCGGCGGGCATCACCATCGGCTCGTTGTAGAGCGTGATGTAGTACATGACGTTCGGGTCTTCGTGGTTGCCGCCGTACATGCGCTCGAGACCGGAGCGCATGATGTGCGCGATCTCGTAGCCGTAGGCCGGGTCGTACGAGACCGTCGCCGGGTTGGTGGCGGCGAGCAGGTGCGAGTGACCGTCGGCGTGCTGCAGGCCCTCACCCGTGAGGGTGGTGCGACCTGCCGTCGCGCCCATGATGAACCCGCGGGCCATCTGGTCGCCGGCCGCCCACTGGGCGTCGCCGGTGCGCTGGAATCCGAACATCGAGTAGAAGAGGTAGATCGGGATCAGCGGCTCGCCGTGCGTGGCGTACGACGTGCCGGCCGCGGTGAACGCCGCCAGGGCGCCCGCCTCGTTGATGCCGACGTGCACGATCTGGCCCTGCGGGCTCTCCTTGTAGGCGAGGAGGAGTTCGCGGTCGACCGAGGTGTAGTGCTGGCCGTTCGGGTTGTAGATCTTCGCCGACGGGAAGTAGGCGTCCATTCCGAACGTACGAGCCTCGTCCGGGATGATCGGGACGATGCGGTGGCCGAAGTCCTTCGAGCGCAGCAGGTCCTTCAGCAGACGGACGAACGCCATGGTCGTGGCGATCTCCTGCGTGCCGGAGCCCTTCTTGGGCAGGGCGTAGGCCGAGTCGTCCGGGAGCGACAGTCCGACGTGGGTGGAACGGCGCTCCGGCAGGTAGCCGCCGAGAGCCTGGCGACGCTCGAGCATGTACTGGATCGTCTCGTCCTGGGGGCCCGGGTTGTAGTACGGGGGCAGGTACGGGTTCTCCTCGAGCTGCGAATCCGTGATCGGGATGTGCATCGCGTCGCGGAACGTCTTGAGGTTGTCCAGCGTCATCTTCTTCATCTGGTGGGTCGCGTTGCGGCCCTCGAAGTGCGGACCGAGGCCGTAGCCCTTGACGGTCTTCGCGAGGATGACGGTGGGCTTGCCCTTGTGCTCGGTCGCTGCCTTGAACGCGGCATAGACCTTGCGGTAGTCGTGGCCACCGCGCTTGAGGTTCCAGATGTCCTCGTCGGAGTAGTCCTTGACGAGGGCGGCGGCACGCTCGTCGCGTCCGAAGAAGTGCTCGCGGACGTAGGCGCCGGACTCGGCCTTGTACGTCTGGTAGTCACCGTCGGGGGTGACGTTCATCAGGTTGAGCAGCGCACCCTCGGTGTCGCGGGCGAGCAGGTCGTCCCATTCGCGACCCCAGACGACCTTGATGACGTTCCAGCCCGCACCGCGGAAGAATGACTCGAGCTCCTGGATGATCTTGCCGTTGCCGCGCACCGGGCCGTCGAGGCGCTGCAGGTTGCAGTTGACGATGAACGTGAGGTTGTCGAGGCCCTCGTTGGCGGCGACCTGCAGCTGGCCGCGGCTCTCGACCTCGTCCATCTCGCCGTCGCCGAGGAATGCCCAGACGTGCGACTGCGACGTGTCCTTGATGCCGCGGTTCTCGAGGTACTTGTTCGACATCGCCTGGTAGATGGCGTTGATCGGACCGAGACCCATGGAGACGGTCGGGAACTGCCAGTACTCCGGCATCAGACGCGGGTGCGGGTACGAGGGGATGCCGTTCGGGGCGTGCGACTTCTCCTGGCGGAAACCGTCGAGCTGGTCCTCGCTCAGGCGTCCCTCGAGGAAGGAACGGGCGTAGGTGCCGGGGGAGGCGTGACCCTGGATGAAGATCTGGTCCGCGCCGCCGGGGTTGTCGGCACCCTTGAAGAAGTGGTTGAAGCCGACCTCGTACAGAGCTGCCGAGGAGGCGTACGTCGAGATGTGGCCGCCGACGCCGATGCCGGGGCGCTGCGCGCGGTGCACCGTGATCGCGGCGTTCCACCGGATCCAGGCGCGGTAGCGACGCTCGACCTCTTCGTCGCCCGGGAACTCGGGCTCGTTCTCCGAGGCGATGGTGTTGATGTAGTCCGTCGTCGGGACCATCGGCACGCCCAGGTGCAGCTCCTTCGAGCGCTTGAGCAGGCTGAGCATGATCTCGCGGCCTCGGCCATGGCCCTTGGCATCGACCAGCTCATCGAGGGACTGCTGCCACTCGCCGGTCTCCTCCGGATCGCTGTCGAGGGGGCCCTGGGAGTACGGATCCTGGTCGTGCACGGTCACGGGGGAACCTTTCGTCAAGCTGGCAGGTCATGCCAAGGAAACGGGAAGCGACACGGGCAGCCTTGTCAGCTGTGCACAACGCGCGCCGCCATCAGCCTATCCCTCTTCTACGACACAGGTGCGCAACGGGCGGCCGATAGACTGAGCGCACCAGGGCCTTTAGCTCAGCTGGTAGAGCGCCACGTTTACACCGTGGATGTCGTCGGTTCGATCCCGGCAGGGCCCACAGCATCCGGAACGACGGTTCCCCGTTCCACCCGGTCCCTGCGCACCCGGTGCCGAATCGTGACCAGGCTCACGCCGACCGACGCCTACGGCAGACCGGTGCTCGGCCCGTGGCGTTCCTCGAACCGTCGCGCCGCTCGTCGGACCGTCACCACGAGCACGACGCTGGCTGCCGCTGCACCGGTGAACGCGATCCCCATTCGCCGCGGTGACGCAGGAGGGTGCACTCACATGAGCTGTCGACTTCTGGCCGCGATCACCGAGGTGGGGATGTGTCCAGCGGCGAGGACGACAGCGGCGATCGCGAGCCAGGGATTCCCGAGCCACAACGCGCCGGCGAGGAACGCGAGGACGGGGAGCAGCGCCATGGGCACCGGAACTCCCCGCACAGGGCCGAGGAGCGCCTGCAACGGACGCCCCGCCCTGAGGAAACGCACCCACAGCGCCCAGTAGGCGAAGACGAAGACGGCCACGGGGATGAGCCACCACCAGTGCACGGATGCGCCCACGGTGATCGCGGGAACCGTCACGCACAGCGCCTGTCCCGCGCGCTCCAGGACCACGAAGACGCCCGGCACCCGGACGTCTCCCATCGGCGGCCGCGGCGGGAACCACAAGAGGAGCAGGTTCGGCGCGAAGACAGCGAGGCCGAGCGCGAGACCCAGCCCGGAGAAGCCCATATCCCCGAGGGTATCGGCCCTTTCACGCTCTCCGGCAGCGCCGACGGCCCATCGATGGGTGCGGCGTCACCGTCAGGACGAGGGCGTGGTCGACCGCTCCTGCGCGAACTGTCGGGTCACGCGTATCGTGCCGACGACGAGCGTCAGCACGAAGACGAGATCGAAGATGGCAGCGAACACGGTGAGCCAGAGGCGGTCCGCGTCCGTCATGCTCACGTCGCCGGTCCATCCGAGGACGGCGCCGACCGTGAGGCAGGCGGCGATCGCGCCCAGCGGCAGGAGGGTCACGATGCCCCAGAGCAGGCGTCGTGCTGCTGTGCGCGGCGGGTGCCGCTGACCGGCGTGGAAGAGGGCGGAGGACACGTCGCCGATCCTATGCGGTGCTGCACCGAACCGCAGCGCGATGTCCGGTCCGACGCGAGGGGACACGTGACGCCGGGCTGGTGTGCCTACTGTGGCGGAGGAGCGAGCGTGAAGAGGAAGAGCGACAGCAGCGAAGGGCCGAGCGTGACGATCAGCACTCCGACCGCGATGAGGAACGCGGCGAGGCTGAGGGCGGTCCCGCGAAGGAGCGGATCCCTTCGGAGCGACCTCCGTGAGAGGAGCGAACCTGCGAGAGCGCCGACGGCGAGGAGGACCGACAGTTCCCAGACCCACGTCGTCGCGGCCGCCACGAGGCTCAGCACGAAGCTGACGATGGCCGTGCCGTCGACGGGGCGGGCGACGGTCGCGGTCGTCGTGTCTCCTCGGGGGCTGCTCACGCGTACGACAGTAACGGGAGCACGCGAGCAGGGGAAGAGCTCACGTACGGCGGCGACCGCCCGGGAGGATGAGCCCGGATCGCTCCCCTCGGGGCGTAGCGTGGTGCCTGCACAACGAGTCGTTCATCGAGGAGCAGGAGCGGGCACATGACGGGACGCATCGTCATCAGCGGGGCATCCGGGCTGATCGGATCCGCACTCGCCGACAGCCTCCGCGCCGACGGCGTCGAAGTCACCACGCTCGTGCGTCGCGCCCCGCAGTCGGAGGACGAGGCGCAGTGGGAGCCGGGGGAGAGCCCGCTCGATCCCGAGGTGCTGGCGGGAGCGGAAGCCGTCGTCGCCCTCGGCGGTGCCAGCGTCGGACGACTGCCTTGGACGCGCGGCTACCGGCGCGAGCTCATCGACTCCCGCCTACAGACCACGCGCACGCTCACCACCGCGCTGCGGGCGCTGCGTGCCGACGCGCCCGCCCTCGTCTCGGCATCAGCGGTCGGCTACTACGGCTCCGCGCCGGGCGAGGTGCTCACGGAGGACTCCGCAGCCGGGGAGACGTTCCTCGCCGATCTCACGGTGCGGTGGGAGGCCGAGGCGCGACGGGCCGAAGACCACACCCGGGTCGCGCTGCTCCGCACCGCTCCCGTCATCCACCGCCGCGGGGTGCTCAAGCCCCTCGTGCAGCTCACGCGTTTCGGAGTCTCCGGGCCGCTCGGACGCGGCACGCAGGTCTGGCCGTGGATATCTCTCGACGACGAGGTCGCGGCGATCCGGCACATCATCGACGCGAAGGTCGCCGGACCGGTGAACCTCACCGGTCCCACCCCGGCTTCCGCGAACGACATCGGTCGCGCGCTCGCCGCCCGGATGCACCGTCCGTTCTGGCTCCCGGTCCCTTCCTGGGCGCTGCGGTTCGCGCTCGGCGATGCGGCGGAATCGCTGCTCCTCCCGGACGCCGACGTGCGCCCGCAGGTGCTGGAGCGCACGGGATTCGGCTTCACCCACCGGACCGCCGCCGAGGCCGTCGACGCAGCGCTCTGACGTCGCTGCTTCTGCAGGTGATCGTTCCGGCGGCGCCCCTCCCGGATCGGCACCCTCTACTGCCAGACGGCACCCTCCACTGCCAGACTGCACCCTCCACTGCCAGACTGAGCGCATGGAGATCATCGAGAACTCGAAGCTCACCGTCGTCGGAGCGGGAAGCGTGGGGTCGAGCGTCGCGTACGCCGCGCTCATCCGCGGATCGGCCCGTCATGTCGCGCTCTACGACATCGCGACCGAGAAGGTGGAGGCCGAGGTGCTCGATCTCGCCCACGGCACGCAGTTCACCGGGTCCAGCGACATCATCGGCGGCAGCGACATCTCGGTGGCGGCCGGTTCGCACGTCGTGGTCATCACCGCCGGTGCGAAGCAGAAGCCCGGGCAGACCCGCATCGAGCTCGCCGAGGTCAACGCGGGGATCATCCGCCGCATGATGCCCGACCTGCTCGCGGTCGCCCCGAACGCGGTCTACGTGATCGTCACGAACCCCTGCGACGTGCTCACGGTCATCGCCCAGGAGGAGACCGGGCTTCCTCCGGAGCGGATCTTCGCATCGGGTACCGTGCTCGACACGTCGCGGCTGCGCTGGAAGCTCGGGCAGCGCGCCGGTGTGTCGACCGCCAGCGTGCACGCCCACATCATCGGCGAGCACGGCGACACCGAGTTCCCGCTCTGGTCTCGTGCGACCATCGGCACGGTGCCGATCCTGGAGTGGGAGACGCCCGACCACCCGCGCTTCACGATGGACGAGCTGCAGGAGATCGCGGTCGACGTGCGCGACGCCGCCTACAAGGTCATCCTGGGCAAGGGCGCCACCAACTACGCGATCGGACTCTCGAGTGCACGCATCGTCGAGGCGATCCTGCGCGACGAGCACGCCGTGATGCCGGTGAGCACGGTGCTGCGCGACTTCCACGGGCTCGACGGCGTCGCCCTCTCCGTGCCGTCGATCGTGAGCGCGAAGGGTGCCGTGCCGATCCGGAACACGTCGTTCTCGGACCACGAGCTCGGGCTGCTCCGTCAGTCCGCGGATGCGCTGCAGGCGGCCGCGGCCGACCTGCGCCGCTGAGGGACGCCGGCGCGAACCGGCGCCCCTCGCCCTCACCGTCCGTGCGGGTCGGTCCGGTTCAGCGTCGCGACGACCTGGTCGTAGTCGCCCCGCGCCTCGCCGTAGCGGAGGAACTTCACCCGCTCGACCTGGATCTCAGTGGCGTCGGGCTGCGACTCGATCAGTGCCGTCACCTCGTCGATGAACTCGTCGAGCGGCATCGCCGCCTCGTTGTCCTCGTGACCTGGCATGAGCGGCGTGCGGACTGCCGGCGGCTCGAGCTCGAGCACCGAGACGCTCGTCCCCGCGAGCTGCAGCCGCAGCGACTCGCTCAGCATGTGGATCGCGGCCTTGCTGGCGTTGTACGTGGGCGTCACGCGCAGCGGGGCGAAGGCGAGCCCCGAAGACACGGTCATGATCGTCGCGTCCTGCTGCGCACGCAGGTGGTCGATGAACGCGGCGATGAGGCGGATCGGGCCGAGGACGTTGGTGGTGACCGTCTCCTCCGCGGTCTCCAGGAATCCGGAGGGCGTGGTCCAGTCCTCGGCGCGCATGACGCCGGCCATCGTGATGAGCACGTTGAGTGCAGGATGCTCGGCGAGCACGCTCCGGGAGGCGTCGGCGATGCTGCCGGCATCCGTCGTGTCGATGCGGACCGTGTGGATGCCGGGGTGCTCCGCGGCGATCGAGGTGAGCCGGTCCTGTCGGCGCCCGCCCACGATGACGGTGTTGCCGCGTTCGTGCAGGCGCAGAGCGAGGGCGAGACCGATGCCGCTGGTCGCGCCGGGGATGAAGATGGTGTTTCCGCTGATGTCCATGCATCCAGCATCCGAGCGTCGCCGAGCGCCCTCCAGAGAGCGGTCATCCAGGGATCGGCGGTCCCTGGATCGGATCATGCCGCCGGGGGATACTTCAGGGGTGGACCGTGATGCACTGGCCGAATTCCTCCTTCGTCGACGCGAAGCCCTGACGCCCGCCGACGTCGGCCTGTCGACGGGGCCGCGGCGTCGCACGGCGGGGTTGCGCCGCGAGGAGGTCGCGCAGCTGGCCACGATGTCGACCGACTACTACACGCGTCTGGAGCAGCGGCGGGGTCCGCAGCCGAGCGTGCAGATCCTCGCCGCACTGGCCCGTGCGCTGCGGCTGACCGAGGACGAGCGGGACTACCTGTTCCGACTCTGCGGACACAGTGCCCCCGACCGGGCGCATGTGACCGACTACGTGCGACCCGGCATCCTCCGAGTGCTCGACCGTCTGCATGACACACCGGCGTTCGTGGTGTCCGTCCTCGACGAGGTGCTCGTCCAGAACGACGCCTCGCGGACGCTGATCGGCGACGCGGGCGGGCTCACGGGACTCGATCGCAGCGGCATCTACCGCTGGTTCGCCCATCCCGAGCTCGAACGTCGTCGCTACCGCGAGGTGGATCATCCCCGGCAGTCGCGCGCGCTCGTCGCATCGTTGCGCGCCGCCCACGGGGTGATGGGTGCGCGTTCGAGGGCCGGGGAGATCGTCGCCGAGCTGTCGGCCCGCAGCCCGGAGTTCGTTGAGCTCTGGGACGCGCACGAGGTGAGCCGCCGGTTCGAGCAGCACAAGGTGATGGTGCACCCCGAGCTGGGCGAGATCGAGGTCGACTGCCAGGCGCTGTTCACCGAGGACGAGTCCCAGGCGCTGATCGTGCTGACTGCGGCCCCCGGCAGCGAGGCGGCGAGCAAGCTCGAGTTCCTGCGGGTGCTGGGCACGCAGAACGTCTGACCGCGGTGCCGGTCAGGACTCCTCGTGCGTCCGCGGGTCCGCGCCGAAGAGGCGTCCGTCGGCACGCCCGAGCGCGGTGATCGCCGCCACCTCGGCGTCGTCGAGCACGATCTCCGCCGCCGCCAGGTTCGCCACCTGATGCTCGAGGGACGACGCCTTGGGGATCGACACGGCGCCGCGGGCGACGTGCCAGGCGAGCACCGTCTGCGCGGCGGTGATGTCGTGCGCGGCGGCGACCTCGCGGATCACGGCCTCGTCCAGGAGCTCGCGAGCGCGTCCGAGGGGGCTCCACGCCTCGGTGAGGATGCCGTGTTTGCGGTGGTACGCGATCTGCTCCTCCTGCGGGAAGTACGGGTGCACCTCGATCTGGTTGACGACGGGACGGACCCCGGTCTCGCGCTCGATGCGCTCCAGATGCTCCGGTAGGAAGTTCGAGACGCCGATCTGGCGGACGACCCCGCGCGCCTGCGCGTCGACGAGAGCGGCCCAGGCCTGGACGTACTCGTCCTGGCTGGGGTTCGGCCAGTGGATGAGGTGCAGGTCCGTCGCGTCGAGGCCGAGACGCGAGCGGCTCTCCTCGATGCTGGTGCGCGCCTTCTCCGACGGGTGATGCCGCCCGGGCAGCTTCGTGGTGACGATGATCTCCGCGCGGTCGACGTCGGACGCCGCGACGCCGCGTCCGACCGATCCCTCGTTCTCGTAGTTGAAAGCGGTGTCGATGAGGCGGTACCCGGCGCCGATGCCTCCGGCGACCGCGTCGGCTCCGGCATCGCCGTTGAGCGCATACGTGCCGAGGCCGATCGCCGGCAGCGCGAATCCGTTGTGGGCGGTGAAGGTGGGGACGACGGGCTGAGCGGTCACAGGGGCTCCTTCTTTGGCTTTTCCTCGAGCGTACGCTGAGGGTGTGATGCGAGAGGTGGACATGGCGCAAGATGACGTCGTGATCGAGGACGCGGCGCGGTGCCCCTGCTCGTCGGGTGATGTGTTCGGCGACTGCTGCGGTCCGCTGCTCCAGGGGGCGCCGGCTCCGACCGCCGAGCGACTGATGCGCTCCCGCTACACGGCGTTCGCGCTCGAGGACGCCGAGTATCTCCGGCGCACGTGGCACGCGACGACCCGTCCCGCCACGGTCGAGGTCGAACCGGAGCTGCAGTGGCGACGGCTGCTCATCATCGACCGGGTGGCCGGTGGCCCCTTCGACCGTGAGGGCGTCGTGGAGTTCGAGGCGTTCTGGCGCCAGGGTGCGGACCGCGGCTCGCTGCACGAGCGCAGCCGCTTCGTCCGTGAGGAGCGTCAGTGGTACTACGTCGACGGCGATGTGACCTGATGGGCGGACGTCGCCGCAGCGACTAGATTTGAGAGCGTGAACGCCAGCCCCGAGAACCAGCGCACCCTGCTCGACATCGCCGACCTCGACCGGCGCATCGCGCAGGCCGAGCGCGCCCGCACGAAGCCGAGCCAGGCGGGGCGGATCACCGAACTCGTCGCCATCCGCCAGGAGCAGCTCCGCGAGCTGACCACGCTCGCCGGCACCCGTGACGACGTGCGCACCGAGCTGAAGCGACTGGAATCGGACGTCGCGGTCGTCGAGGCGCGTCGCAACCGTGACGCCGAGCGGCTCGCCGCATCGACGAACTCGAAGGACGCGCAGGCGCTCGAGCACGAGCTTGCGAGCCTCGCCCGGCGACAGAGCGATCTGGAAGACGCCGAGCTCGACGTCATGGGTCGGCTCGAAGAGGCAGAGGCCGCCCTCGCCGCACAGCAGGCGCTCCTCGACACCACGACCGCGGAGGGCTCGTCGCTCACCGCGCAGGCCAAGGCCGATGTCGCCGCGGCGACCGAGCTCGGTGCACAGCTCGCCCGCGATCGTGCCGCCGTCGCCGAGAGCGTGGCGCCGGAACTGCTGGCAGAGTACTCGCGCCGGGCCGCGAACAGCGCCGGCGCGGCGCTCCTCACCCGTGGCACCTGCGAGGGCTGCCGCATCCTGCTCCCCAGCACCGACCTGAACGACATCCGCCGCGCTCCGGACGAGCTCGTGGTGTCGTGCCCCGAGTGTGGCTGCATCCTCGTGCGCACCGAGGAGTCCGGGCTCGCATGAGCGGTTCCCGCGACCGCCGACCATGACGACGCCCGCGTCGGGCGCCGAACGACGCATCGCGCTGATCTCGGTCGGCCCGCAGGACTACGTCGCGATCGAGCTCGGCAGCGACGACGAGGAGCGGAGTCGTACGCCTCTGCGCGCGGGTGAGCTCGCCGCGTGGGTCGCCGAGAACGAGGCCTCCGACGCGCCGAGGTGGATCATCCGCTCGGCCGCGGAGATCTACGCCTCACTGCTCCTCGACGGCGTGCGCATCGGCCGCAGCCACGATCTGGTGCTGTGCCATGCGATCCTTCGCGACACCGCGACGGTGCCGATTCCGCTCGCGGCCACGGCGGACTGGGAACGACGTGAGCCCACGGCCGCAGCCCCCTCGCTCTTCGACGTGTTCGATGACGAGGGCGGCGACGACGCGATCGCCGCGGCGCTGGACCAGTACCGCTCCCAGCGCCGGGTGATCGCGGATGCGGCCGACGGCCGGCTCACGCTGCTCTGCGCCGCCGAGTCCGCCGGCGGCCTCATCGCCGAGGAGATGCGCGTCGCCGGGCTGCCGTGGGACGAGGGCGTGCACGACGCGATGCTCACCGAGACGCTCGGCACCCGCCCCGTCGCGGGAGGGCTCCCGAGTCGCATGGTCGAGGTCGGGGATCGGGTCCGAGAGCTCCTGGGCGATGCCACGCTGCACCTCGACAGCCAGCCGAAGCTGCTCCGCGCCCTGCATCGGGTCGGGGTGCACGTGGAGTCGACGAGCCGCTGGGAGCTGGCGGAGCACGACCACCCGGTCGTGGAGCCCCTGCTCGCCTACAAGAAGCTCTCCCGGCTGCTCAGCGCCAACGGCTGGGGCTGGCTCGCCGAGTGGGTGCACGACCGCCGGTTCCGTCCCGTCTACATCCCCGGGGGCGTGGTGACGGGGCGCTGGGCCTCGGCGGGAGGAGGGGCCCTGCAGCTGCCGCGCAGTCTCCGCCCCGCGGTCCGCGCGGATCCGGGCTGGACGCTGGTCGTGGCGGATGTCGCGCAGCTGGAGCCGCGGATGCTGGCCGCGATCGCGGCGGACGAGGCGATGGCCCGTGCCGCGCGGGGGAGCGACCTCTACGCCGGCGTCGTCGCGTCCGGTGCCGTCGCCACCCGCGAGGAGGCGAAGTACGCGGTCCTCGGCGCGATGTACGGCGCGACCACCGGCGACAGCGGGCGACTGGTGCCCCGGCTGCGGAAGGTCTATCCACGCGCGATGGCCCTCGTCGATGCGGCGGCGCGGACGGGGGAGGATGGCGGGATCGTCTCCACCTGGCTCGGCCGGTCCTCGCCACGACCCTCGGCGGAGTGGATGCGGCTGCAGGCGGAGGCGACCGACGCGGATGCCGACCCCGCGGTCGTGGCTCTCGCCCGGCGCCGAGCGCGCGACTGGGGACGCTTCACGAGGAACTTCGTCGTCCAGGGAACCGCCGCGGAATGGTCGTTGATCTGGCTCGCCGAGATCCGCCATCGGCTGCAGCAGATCCCGGAGGTCTTCATGGCGGCGGAGGCATCCGGCCCCTTCGCCCGCTCTCCGCACCTCGCGTTCTTCCTGCACGACGAGGTGATCCTGCACGTCCCGCAGGAGCACGCGGAGGCGGCGGCCACCGCGGTCCGCGATGCGGCGGCCACCGCGACGACGCGGCTGTTCGGCTCCTTCCCGATCGATGTCCCCCTCGACCTGCGCATCGCGGAGTCGGCGGAGAAATAGCCGCAGGTGGCGGCATCCGGAGAACGTAGACTGGAGTCGCGAATGGGTCGACTGGACGGTCGCGTGGCGGGAAACCGCACCGAGGAACGTCCGGGCTCCTCAGGGCAGGACGGTGGGTAACGCCCACCCGGAGCAATCCGCGAGAAAGTGCCACAGAGAGTAGACCGCCCCGCAAGGGGTAAGGGTGAAAGGGTGGTGTAAGAGACCACCGGGGGCCATGGTGACATGGCCCGCCAGGTAAACCTCGTCCGGAGCAAGGTCAGACAGAGGATGTTGACGCGGCTCGCCGAGTCCTCGGGTAGACCGCTAGAGTGCCACGGCAACGTGTCGCCGAGAGAGATGGCCGTCGAAGGGGCGAAGAACCCCGGAACAGAACCCGGCGTACAGGTCGGCCCATTCGCCTCAGACGAAACGAAGGCCCCGATGACGACGAGTCATCGGGGCCTTCGCGTTGTCGGAGTGGAGGAGGGTCAGTCGCCGGCGAGCGAGGCCGCGCCGATGATGCCCGAGTTGTTGCGGTGGATCGCCGGGACGATCGGGGTCTTGAGGTCGAGCAGGGGGAGGAAGTCCCCGGCGTTCTTCGACACGCCGCCGCCGACCACGAAGAGGTCGGGGCTGAACAGGAACTCGATGTGCGAGTAGAACGCCTGCAGGCGCTCCGCCCACTCGGCCCAGGTGAGGTTCTCGCGCTCACGCGCCGAGGTCGCGGCATACGTCTCGACCGACTCGTACTCGCGGAAGTTGAGGTGACCGAGCTCGGTGTTCGGCAGCAGCACACCGTCGTAGAGGAACGCGGAGCCGATACCCGTGCCGAGGGTCGTGAGGAGCGTGAAGCCGCGGACGTCTCTGGCCGCTCCGTGGCGGGCCTCGGCGACGCCGGCGGCATCCGCGTCGTTCACGAACACGATGTTGCGACCGAGGCCGTCACGGAAGAAGCGCTCGGCGTCGAAGTCGATCCACTCCTTCGAGACGTTCGCGGCGGAGAGGGTCTTGCCGCGCTTGACGATCGCCGGGAAGGCGACACCGAGCGGGAGCGTCGACTCGTGCACGTCGAGCGTCTTCAAGACGGTCTGCACGGCGTTCAGCACATCCTGCGGCGATGCGCCTTCGGGAGTGGGCACCCGCACGCGGTCGGATGCCATGATTCCGTGCTCGAGGTCGACGATTCCTGCTTTGATACCCGTGCCGCCGATGTCGACGCCGATCGCTTTTGCCATGGGCGATAGCTTAGCGACCGCGGTACACGCCAGTAGGATCGATGACATCACGTGAAGAAGGGACAGACATGTCTGACGGTGACCACAAGTACTGGTACAACTCCGAGACCGGCGAGGTCGAGTTCGGCATGATCTCGCCCTCCATCGACCGGATCGGTCCTTTCGACACCGAGGCCGAGGCCCGCCGTGCCCCCGAGGTGCTGCAGGAGCGTTCGCGCGCCTGGGCCGACGAGGAAGCGGTGGAGCAGGGCTGGGACGTCAAGGGCGACGCAAAGGGCCAGGGCGCAGAGTAGTCATGGACAAGCAGAGGGACTTCGTCCTCCGCACCATCGAGGAGCGCGGCGTCAAGTTCGTGCGCCTGTGGTTCACCGACGTCATCGGCACCCTGAAGTCGGTGGCGATCGCCCCGGCCGAGGTCGAGGGCGCGTTCGCGGAGGGCATCGGATTCGACGGCTCGGCGATCGAGGGACTGACTCGCACCTACGAGTCCGACCTGCTCGCGCAGCCCGATCCCACGACGTTCCAGACGCTGCCCTGGCGTGGCGAGATCGACCCCACCGCGCGCATGTTCTGCGACCTGACGACGCCCGACGGCCAGCCGGCCGTCGCCGACCCGCGGCACGTGCTCAAGCGCACGCTCGCCAAGGCCGCGGATGCCGGGTTCACGTTCTACACGCACCCCGAGATCGAGTTCTACCTGTTGAAGTCGTCGTCCTTCGGGCCCGACGGTCCGGTTCCGGTCGACTCCGCGGGCTACTTCGACAACGTCCCCGGCGGCACGGCGCACGACTTCCGTCGTCGTTCGGTGCGGATGCTGGAAGACCTCGGCATCTCCGTCGAGTTCAGCCACCACGAGGGCGGCCCCGGTCAGAACGAGATCGACCTCCGCTACGCGGATGCGCTGACGACGGCCGACAACGTCATGACCTTCCGCACGGTGATCAAGGAGGTGGCGATCGAGCAGGGCGTCTACGCGACGTTCATGCCGAAGCCGCTCAGCGGTCACCCGGGCAGCGGCATGCACACGCACATGTCCCTGTTCGAGGGCGACCAGAACGCCTTCTACGAGGAGGGCGCGAAGTACCAGCTCTCCAAGACAGGCCGCCACTTCATCGCGGGACTCCTCAAGCACGCGAACGAGATCTCCGCGGTCACGAACCAGTTCGTGAACTCGTACAAGCGCCTCTGGGGCGGCGACGAGGCCCCGAGCTTCATCACCTGGGGTCACAACAACCGCTCCGCGCTGGTGCGCGTGCCGATGTACAAGCCCAACAAGGGCCAGTCCTCCCGCGTGGAGTACCGGGCTCTGGACTCCGCGGCGAACCCGTACCTCGCCTACGCGCTCATGCTCGCCGCCGGGCTCAAGGGCATCGAGGAGGGCTACGAGCTCCCGCCCGAGGCCGAGGACAACGTGTGGGCCCTCAGCGATGCGGAGCGACGGGCCCTGGGCTACTCGGCACTGCCCGCGAGCCTCGACCACGCGCTCGAGTACATGGAGGAGTCCGAGCTCGTCGCCGAGACGCTCGGGGAGCAGGTGTTCAACTACGTGCTGCTCAACAAGCGCAAGGAGTGGGAGGCCTACCGCGGTCAGGTCACCCCGCTCGAGCTGAAGAACAACCTCGAGCTCCTCTGAGGCGCGTGCATGGCCCGTCCGGACGATTCCGTCTCGCTCTCCGCGCTGGCGAGGCTGGGGTTCGCCGAACTGAGTGAGGCCGCAGCGGCGCTGGCGGAACTGGCGACCATCCTCGATCGGCCGCGCTCGGTGCTGCTCGAAGCGGCGGGGGTGGCCGATCCGGATGCCGCCGTCCGCGGACTGCTGCGGGTGGCGCGCCGGGATGCGGCGCCTCTCCGCGCGCTGCTCGACGACGACGACACGCGTCGGCGGGTGTGGCGGGTGTTCGGCGCGTCCGAGGGGCTCGCGGAGTTCTTCCTGCGCCATCCGGAGGAGCTTTCCGTTCTCGCGGGGCCGGTGACCGGGCTTCCCACCGAGGAGCTGCTCGACGAGCGCCTGCTCGCGTCGGTGGGCGCGCGCGACGGCTTCGCGCAGGCCGGAGACGATGACGCGATCGTGGCCGTCCGCGTCGCGTACCGACGGAACCTGGCGGCCATCGCTGCCTACGACCTCACGCATCCGGCACCGGAGACCGTCGTCGCCGGGGTGTCGGCGGCTCTCGCGGACATCGCCGGCGCGGCGCTCGAAGCCTCGCTCGCTGTGGCCAGGACCCGTCTGCAGGAATCGATGGGGCACGACGAGGTCGCCGCCACCCGACTCGCGATCATCGGCATGGGCAAGGCCGGTGCCCGCGAGCTGAACTACGTGAGCGACGTGGATGTGATCTTCGTCGGCGGTACGAGCGACGAGGAGGTCGTGAGCGAGGCCCGCGCGATCGACATCGCCACCCGACTGGCGCGGGAGACGATGCGGAACCTGAGCGCGATCGAGGTCGAGCCGGCGCTGTGGGAGGTCGATGCCGCGCTCCGCCCCGAGGGGAAGCAGGGAGCGCTCGTCCGGTCGCTCGCCTCGCATCTGGCGTACTACGACCGCTGGGCGAAGAGCTGGGAGTTCCAGGCGCTGCTCAAGGCCCGTCCGCTCGCGGGCGACCCGGAGCTCGGAGCCGACTACATCGCGGCGGTGCAACCGAAGATCTGGTCCAGCGCGGCCAGGCAGGACTTCGTCGAGAGCGTCCAGCGCATGCGTGAGCGCGTGATGGAGCACATCGACCCCGAGGACGCGCCGTACCAGCTCAAGCTCGGTGCCGGCGGGTTGCGCGACATCGAGTTCACCGTCCAGCTGCTGCAGCTGGTGCACGGACTCACCGACGAATCGTTGCGCACGCGCGGCACGCTCGAGAGCCTCGACGCCCTCGTCGACGGCGGCTACATCGGACGCGTGGACGCGGCCGCCTTCGCCGAGGACTACCGCCTGCTGCGACTGATGGAGCACCGTCTCCAGCTGCGCGAGCTCAGCCGCACGCATCTGATGCCGAAGACGCCGGCGGGACTGCGCGTCCTGGCCCGCGGCACGGGGCTGGCCGAGAGCGGCGAAGGCATGTGGGCGCGCTGGGAGGCGGTCCGCCGCGAGGTGCGCGAGATCCACACCCGCCTGTTCTACCGGCCGCTGCTCAGTGCCGTGGCCGGCCTGCCGGAGGAGGAGCGCACGCTCTCGGCCGCGCAGGCCCACGACCGACTGGCGGCGATCGGCTTCCGCGATCCAGCCGGTGCGCTGCGCCACATCGGCGCCCTGACGAGCGGACTCAGCCGTAAGGCGACCATCCAACGGCACCTGATGCCGATCATGGTGCGCTGGTTCGCCGACGGCAGCGACCCCGACTACGCGCTGCTCGCCTTCCGCCGGATCAGCGAGCGCCTCGGCGACACCCCCTGGTTCCTCCGGATGCTGCGGGACTCGTCCGGCGCCGCCGAGAGCCTCACCCGTCTGCTGTCCTCGTCGCGCTACGTGGGCGAGCTCCTCGAGTGGATCCCCGAGTCCGTGGCCTGGCTCGACAGCACCGGGCGCCTGCGTCCTCGCGGTGCGGCAGCGCTCGACGAGGAGGCGCGGGCCATCCAGACCCGCCACGAGACCATCGGAGACGCCCTGCGGGCCGTGCGGGCGCTGCGCCGCCGCGAGCTACTGCGGACCGCGATGGGGGCGGTGCTCGGCGTGCTGACGATCGAGGAGGTCGCGACCGCGCTGACCGAGATCACCGAGGCGACGATCCAGGCCGCCCTGCGCGCGGTGATCCGGGAGGTCGTGCCGCCCGAGGACGAGGACCTGGACTTCGCCGTCATCGCGATGGGGCGCTTCGGCGGTGCCGAGCTCGGCTTCGGATCCGACGCCGACATCCTCTACGTCTACGAGGCGAACGGGGTCGACCCGCAGCGGGCGCAGAAGCTCGCCACGCAGATCGTCGCCGGACTCCGCGAGCACCTGACCGATCACCGACTGCCGCTCGATCTCGACGCCGACCTCCGCCCCGAGGGGCGCAACGGTCCCGTCGTGCGGTCCATCGAGGCCTACACCGAGTACTACCGGCGCTGGTCGCTCTCGTGGGAGGCGCAGGCGCTGCTCCGGGCGCGCGGGATCGCCGGGAGCGCGAAGCTGATCGCGCACTTCACGACGCTGGCGGACACGATCCGCTACCCGGAGTCGGTCGACCTGCAGGGTACGCGCGAGATCAAGCGCATCAAGGCCCGCGTCGAGGGGGAGCGGCTGCCGCAGGGCGCGGACCCCCGCCGTCACCTGAAGCTGGGTCCGGGCACGCTGAGCGACGTGGAGTGGCTCGTGCAGCTCCTCCAGCTCCAGCACGCGCACGCGGTGCCCGGTCTGCGCACGACGTCGACCCTCGGGGCGCTGGATGCGGCCGTCGCGGCCGGACTCGTGGAGGAGGACGACGCCGAGCGCCTCCGCGAAGCCTGGCGTCTGTCCAGCAGGCTCCGCTCCGCGATCACGCTGCTGACCGGACAGACGAGTGATCTGCTCCCGGCGGACCGGCGGCAGCTCGACGCGATCGGCAGGCTCCTGGGCTACCCGGACCGCTCGGCGACCGAGCTCGAAGAGGACTATCTGGGTGTCACCAGACGCGCCCGCAAGACCTTCGAGGACCTGTTCTACGGGTAGTCGCCGCGGCTCATTTGCGCTTTGCCCGGTTCTCGCCCAAGCTGGCGGCATGAGCCAACAGAACATCGGCATCGTCTGGAATCCCTCGAAGATCGACGAGGAGAAGCTGCGCGACGCCGTCGCCCGTTCGTTCCCGGAGACAGCGGATCTTCGCTGGTGGGAGACGACTCCGGACGACCCGGGGCGCGGCATGGCGAAGGAAGCCGTCGAGGCGGGGTGCGACGTCGTGATCGCGGTCGGTGGAGACGGCACCGTGCGGGCGGTCGCCGAGGCCCTCGCCGGAACCGACACCGCGCTGGGCATCGTGCCGCAGGGGACCGGGAACCTGCTCGCGCGCAACCTCGGTGTGCCGCTGGACAACATCCCCGCCGCACTGGACCGGGTGCGCGACGCCGAGCCGCGGCGCATCGACCTCGGCTGGGTCGAACTCGACGGCGACGAGCATGCCTTCGCGGTGATGGTGGGCTTCGGGGTGGACGCCCAGATGCTCGTGGAGACGAACGACGACCTGAAGGACCGCGCCGGATGGCTCGCCTACGTCGAGGCGATGGGCCGGGCGCTCGCGGGCACCGAGATGACCGACATCACGCTCACGCTGGACGGGGACGAGCCGCAGGAGGTCCGCGGTCACACGATGCTGATCGGCAACTGCGGCATGCTCCAGGGTGGCATCCGTCTGCTTCCGGACGCCGAGCTCGACGACGGCCGCCTCGACCTGCTGCTGATCAGCGCCGACGGTGCCCTGCAGTGGCTCGACACCGTGCGCTCCGTGGTCTGGGACAACGGCATCCGCCGTCTGCTCGGCGCGGAGAAGGAGGCGGTGAGCACGGAGTCCACGCGGCACGTCGCCGCGGAGCGGATCGTCGTTGAGCTGGCTCAGCCGCAGATGTTCGAGATCGACGGCGAGGAGATCGGCGAGGTGTCGTCCTTCACCGTGCGGGTTCAGGCGGGCGCCATCACCGTGCGGTGACGGCGGGCGGTGCGACCCGCTTCCGATCCTGGGCGGGGAACACCACCTTCTGCACGATGATGATGATGCTCGCCGCGACCGGGATCGCGACGAGGGCGCCGAGGATGCCGCCGAGTGCACCACCGGCGACGGCGGCGATCACGACGAGGGCGCCAGGGACGGCGACGGCCTTGCTCATGATGCGCGGGGAGAGGACGTATGCCTCGATCTGCATGTAGACGAGGTAGTAGATGATCGCGATGAGCGCGGTCAGCGGCGACACGAAGAGGCAGATCAGCGAGTTGATGATCGACGCCGTCAGCGTTCCGACGAGCGGGATCATCGAGCCGATGAAGGCGATGAGCGCGAGCAGCGCGGGCACCGGGGCGCCGATGATGCTGAGGAAGATGAGGCTCAGGATGCCGTTGATGAGCGCGAGGCTCGCCTGACCGATCACGTACCGGCCGACGGCGCCGGAGACGTCCTCCAGCAGCTCGCCGAAGGTGTCGCGCTGGTAGGCCGGGACGAAGCGCACGGCGAGGCGCTTCATGCTCCGCAGGGAGGCCATGAAGTACAGGGTGAGGATCAGCACGATCGTGATCCCGGTGATGCCGCCCGCGATGCCCGCGCCGACGGCGAAGACCCCGCCGCCGATGTCGAGGAAGTTGTCGGGGTTCTGGACGAAGTCGAGGATTCCCTGCCCGGCATCCTTGATCGTCGATCCGAACTGACCGCTGACGTCCTTGTACCAGTCGCTGGCCAGGAAGTCCTCCACCATCTTCGGGCCGTCCTTGATCAAGTTGCTGATCTGCTCGACGAGGATCGGGACGATGGCGAGGATGATGCCGGCGAAGGCGAGGAGCACCCCGGCGACCACGATGGTGACGGCGGCGGGGCGCGGGAGCTTCTTCTCGATGAAACGCACGATCGGGTCGAGCCCGAGCGCGAGGAAGATCGCCACGCCGACGTAGACGAGGACGGTGGCGAGCTGGTCGACGATGCCGCCGATCGCGAGCGCGACGAGGACACCGAGGGCGCCGAGGAGACCGAACGTGAACGGGTTCGTCCGCGCATAGGCGGCGATGGCGTTCGACGGCTGCGGAGTCGCGACGGGTTCCACCACTTCGCGGCGAGCGTTCGCGGCCATTCTTCTACGACGCATGGTTCCCCCACTCGATGGTCAGACTCACCAGTTGATCACTCGCATGCCCGGCGGTCAAGCCGCGACACGGCAGGGTTGCGGAACGCCCCCTGGCGCCGCGCCCGGGAGCATCGCCGGCCGGGAGCATCGGCGGCAGGGTGGCAGCGTGCGCCGTCACCGGGCGTCCGCGGAGTGGACGGCCTCTCGGCGCGAGGTGACGCCCAGTTTCCGGTACACCGAGCGGATGTGGGTCTTCACGGTCGGGTACGCGATGCCCAGGTGCGCGGAGATCTCCTCCGCCGTCATGGTCGTGCGCAGGCAGGCGAGGACCTCGCTCTCCCGGCGCGTGAGGACCCCCGTCGTGAGCCGTGCGAGTCGCCCGCGGCGCTCGAGGATCGTCCGGAGGAGCTCGTCGTGGCGTGAGCCCCGGTGCGCGTGGGCGCTGAGGAGATCGCCGATCAGGGGATCGTCCGCGAGGAACGGGGTGAGGATGCGCTCCGGCGTCGCGGCCTCGAGCGCCCGGTCGAGGTGCTCGTGCGCGTCCGCGCCGTATCCTGCGGCGGAGCGGAGCGCCGCGGTGGTGACGAGCGTGCTGACGCGCGCGTAGCGGGGCATGGCCCCGGCGGAGGCGAGCCGCAGCGACTGCGCGGCGAGTGCGGACTCGCCGAGGCTGCGGTAGAGCTCGGCGAGCACCGCGTGCGCGACGGCGGCGCCGGGTCGGGCGAGCGCGGGGGCGGCGATGCTCCGGGCGCGGTCGTCGTGTCCCTCGGCGTGCGCGAGCGCGGCCGAGACGACGCGGCGCAGGGTGTCCCAGGGGACGCCGTGCTTGTCGGTCCGGCTCACGCCCTGGAGCAGCCCCGTCGCGGCGTAATACCGGTCTTCGCGCTTCAGGGCGATCAGGCTCAGCACCAGATACAGGCGGGCCAGCGCCTCGAAGTTGTTCCCCGGACCGGAGTCGGTGACGACCGCGTCGAGCTGCACGATGGCCTCGTCGTAGTCGCCGCGCCAGTAGGCGATGGACCCGCGGTTGGCCTGGGGGAGACCACCCTCGAAGGCATCCCAGTCCGACGGCACGGGGGAGGGAGGAAGGGCGTCGAGGATCTGCTCGGCCTCCGTGAACAGCCCGGCGTGCGTCAGCGCGAAGGCGAGGTTGGACTGCGCGAGTCGGAAGGTCTCGGTGCGCTCGTGCAGTCGCGCCTCGGCGGCCGCGGATCGCAGCAGACCGATCGCATCGGCGAGGTCGCGACGGAGACGCACCTCGGTCCAGCCGAGGAGGAAGAGCGCGGAGGGGTAGTCGTCGTCCGGCCCGCACTGGCTGAGGGCCGCTCTGGCGCGATCCGCGGCCGCGGCCTTCGACGGCGTGTCGGTCGCCAGCAGGAGCTCGGTGAAGCACGCGACGAAGTCGTCATCCGCGACGCGCAGTCCCTGCCCGCGGAGGAAGGACGCGCCATGGGAGTCTCCGAGGAGGTCGCGACAGCAGGCCCGGATGAGGAGGATGTGCGGGTCGTGCGGCTCGGGGTGCGCGAGGCACATGCGCTCGAGCTCGGTGGTGTGCGATTCCAGGATGAGGCGGAGCCAGTTCCGACGCAGGACCGTGCGCGCGTGCGCCGGGGAGCTGGAGGCGAGTTCCTCGCGGACGGCTTCGATCACGCTCCCACGATATCGGCGCTCCGACGGGCCGAGGTCGAGGATTACCCCCCGGTCTCATCCGCGGAGGATGAGACCGGGATTCCGCTGTTCGGCGACGGGCCAGACTGACAGCGACGCTCGTCTCCGCGCCCGGTTCCGGAGGGAGGCGGGCGTCCACCCGACCTCACTCCTCTCCTGGGCGCGCGCTGCGTTCCCTCCTGACAGAAACGGAACTCGACGCGCATGCTCTTCTGGGAAACACTCGGCTGGATGCTCTGGGCCACGGTCTTCATCGGCTACCTGTTCGCGCTGTTCGCGATCATCGGCGATCTGTTCCGTGACCGCGCGCTCAACGGCTGGTGGAAGGCGGTGTGGGTGGTCTTCCTGATCTTCCTGCCGTTCCTCACCGTGCTCGTCTACCTGATCGCGCGGGGCCAGGGCATGGCCGAGCGCAGCAGCACGGCTGCACGGGAGGCCGAGAAAGCCACGAAGTCGTACATCCGCGAGGTCGCCGGAAAGACGCCGGCGGAGGAGATCGCCGCCGCTGCCGCGCTGCGCGATGCCGGCTCGATCACCGCGGCGGAGTTCGAGCAGCTGAAGTCCAAGGCTCTCGCCTGAGCGCAGTTCCCGTCGAACCCCGACCCTGAGGAGACCGATGTCGCAGGCGACGACCGCGCAGTTGCAGGAAGAGCTGGCGAACCTCCGCGCGGAGAACGGCAAACTCGCACGCGCCCTCGAGCAGGAGCGGGCGGGCGGCGTGGCGGTCTCCACCGACGTCGTCGCCTCCTCGGAGAAGCGGCGGCGCGGGCGCGGCTGGGGCAGGACCGTGATCGCGACGGTGCTGGTCGTGCTGGGAACGCTGCTGGCTCCGGTCGCGGTGGTGTCGACGTGGGCGCAGCTCGAGCTCACCGATACCGCGGCGTTCGTCGACACCTTCGCGCCGCTCGCCGAGGACCCGGCGGTGCAGGACTTCGTCGCGGATCAGGCGGTGAGCGCGATCGAGGCGGCCGTCGACATCGACCGGATCGCCGACGACCTCTTCGCCGGGCTGGACGAGCTCGAGCTGTCGCCGCGGGCGAGAGAGGCGCTGGTGCTGCTGAAGGCTCCTGCCGTGTCCGGAGTGCGGGGGCTCCTGGACAGCACCGTGACGGAGTTCATCCGGTCCGACGCCTTTGCGACGATCTGGCGTGACGCCCTGGCCATCACGCATGCGCAGCTCGTCAACACCGCGGGTGGGCAGGTGGATGCCGCGGTCGTGATCGGTCCCGATCAGGAGATCAGCCTCCAGCTCGGGCCGATCATCGCCGCGGTGAAGGAGCAGCTGGTCGCCGAGGGGTTCCCTCTCGCGGCGAACGTGCCGGAGATCTCGAGGACGATCGCTATCGCCCAGTCCGACTCCGTCGGCCTCTACCTCGCGATCTATCAACTCGTGGTGGCACTGGGGATCTGGTTGCCGTGGCTGTCGCTGCTGCTCGTCGCCGCGGGCGTGACGGTGGCGCGGAGGCGTGCGCAGGCACTGGTCTGGGCAGCCGGGGGACTGCTCGCCACGATGCTGCTGGTTGGCGCGGGGATCGGCATCGGTCAGGGCTTCTTCGCGCTGGCCGTCGCATCGACCATCCCTCGGAACGCGGCCGAAGCGCTCTACACGGGCATCCTGGGCTCGGTGTCCGACATCGCGCTCGTGGTCGGAGTACTCGCGGCGACGGTTCTCCTCATCACCCTGCTTTCCGGGCCCTGGGGATGGGCGCGCACGGTGCGGCTCAGGGGTGCCGCGGCGTTCGCGGGGATCCGACGCAGCGCTGAGAGGCACGGCATCAGCACGGGGGCCACAGGGGAGTGGCTGCACCGGTGGCGGCTGCCTCTTCGCATCGTGATCGCGGTGGGGTGTTTCGCGGTCCTGGTGCTCTCGCGGCCCCTCGCGACCGGGACGATCGTGTGGACCGCCGTGGTCGGGGTGCTGCTCGTCGCGGCGCTGGAGCTTCTCGCCCGTCCGTCCGCACCGCCCAGGATCACCCAAGAGGAGAAGGCATGATGACCGCGCCGATCGATCGTCGAGTCCCGCTGCGCACCGCACCCAACCTCCGCGACCTGGGTGGACTCCCCGCCCGCGGGGGCACGGTGCGGACAGGGGCCGTGTATCGCTCCGCGACGCTCGCTCGGCTGGAGGGCGAAGACCTCGCGACGTTCGGGCGCCTCGGCATCAGCACCGTGTACGACCTGCGGACGGTCGGAGAGCGCGCCGCGTCGCCGGATCGACTGCCGGGCGGCGTCAGATCCGTCGGGCTGGACGTGCTCGCCGACAGCACGACCGATGTCGCGGCCGGCGTCGGTCAGCTCGGCAGCGACCCCGTCGGCCTCGCCGAGACGCTGGGCGATGGTCGCGGCATCGCCCTCATGCGCGACTCGTATCGCAACATCGTCGGCCTGCCGTCGGCTCTCGCCGCCTATCGCACCTTCTACCTGGACCTCATCGATCCGGGCCGCTCCGGCGCGGCCCTGTTCCACTGCACCACGGGCAAGGACCGCACGGGCTGGGCTGCGGCATCCCTGCTCCTGCTGCTCGGTGTCGGCGAGGACGACGTGCGGGCCGACCACCTCGAGACCAACACCGATCTGCTCCCGGCGCTGCAACCCCTCCTCGCGGCGGCGGCGGAGAAGGGCGTCGACACGCAGCTGCTGCTCCCGGTGCTCGGTGTCCGGCGCGAGTACCTCGACGCGGCGATCGACGAGGCGCACACGCGGTTCGGAGGTGTCGAGGGCTACGCGCGAGACGGCCTCGGACTGGGAGAGGACGACCTGGACGCGCTTCGTCGACGGTTCGTGCTCCACGAGGGATGAGCGGCGCGCCTGGCCCCGCTGAGGGCATCCGATAGCGTGAAGGGCATGGTCACCGACGCCCCTGCCTCCCTGCACGACGCCGCGCTCCGCACCGGATTCAGCGGGGTGATCCGCCTCGATCGTCCCGGCGAGGAGACGTTCGCCCGCGCCTACGGGTTCGCCGATCGCGCGCGGGAGCAGCAGATGACCGTCGATCACCGCTGCGGACTGGCGAGCATGTCGAAGGGGTTCACGGCGTTGGCGATCGGGACGCTCATCGACGAGCGGGCGCTGACCCTCGACGCTCCGGTCCGGCCGATCCTCGGCGACGACCTCCCGCTCATCGACGATGCGGTCACCGTGGGGCACCTGCTCTCCCACACATCCGGCATCGGCGACTACCTCGATGAAGAGGACGGAGACATCGGCGACTACGTCCTCGATCGACCGGTGCATCTGTTCGATACCACAGAAGCGTTCCTCCCCGTGCTCGACGGGCGCCCGCAGGTGAGCGCCCCCGGTTCGGCGTTCGCGTACTGCAACAGCGGCTTCGTCGTCCTGGCGCTGATCGCGGAGCGTGTGTCGCAGGTGCCGTTCCACGAGCTCGTGGGTGCGCGGGTGCTCGCGCCGGCGGGGATGACGTCGAGCGGCTATCCACGTACCGACGAGGTCGCGGGCGATGTGGCCCTCGGGTACCTCGAAGACGACGGCGATCGCACGAACGTGCTCCATCTCCCGGTGCGCGGCAGCGGCGACGGCGGGGCGGTCGGAACGGTCGCCGACCTGGCGGCGTTCTGGTCGGCGTTGTCGGAGGACCGGATCGTGTCCCGCGCCACCCGCGAGCTGCTCACCGAGCCGCTCCACGTCGTCGAGGAAGAGGACATGCGCTACGCCCGCGGGTTCTGGCGCGGAGCCGAGTCCGACGTGCTGATCCTCGAGGGCTATGACGCGGGGGTCTCCGTACGCACCTGGCACGACCCGGCGACCGGTGTCACGGGGACGGTCATCTCGAACACCTCGGAGGGCGCCTGGCCCGTGATCGGCGCCCTCGACTGGAGCTGACCGCCGCGGCCGTCCCGCACAGAGATGCGGAAGAGCCCGCCCCCGCGGACGCGGGGGCGGGCTCTTCCGTGCAGCTCGGCGGTGGTGCTCAGACCCCGAAGTACAGCTCGTACTCGAACGGGTGCGGGCGCTGGGCCATCGGGAGGATCTCGTTCTCGTACTTGTACGAGATCCAGGTCTCGATGAGCTCCTTGGTGAACACGCCGCCCTCGAGGAGGAACTGGTGGTCGGCCGCCAGGGCGTCGAGCGAGTCCAGCAGGGAGTTCGGGACCTGCGGGATGTCCTTGGCCTCCTCGGGCGGGAGCTCGTAGAGGTCCTTGTCGACGGGGTCGTGCGGCTCGATGCGGTTCTTGATGCCGTCGAGGCCGGCCATCAGCTGCGCGGCGAAGGCGAGGTACGGGTTGCCGGAGGCGTCGGGCGCGCGGAACTCGATGCGCTTGGCCTTCGGGTTGGAGCCCGTGATCGGGATGCGGATCGCGGCGGAGCGGTTGCCGGCCGAGTAGACCAGGTTGACCGGTGCCTCGAAGCCCTTGACCAGACGGTGGTAGCTGTTCAGGGTCGGGTTCGTGAAGGCGAGCAGTGCCGGCGCGTGCGCCAGGATGCCGCCGATGTACCAGCGCGCGATGTCGCTGAGCTGGCCGTAGCCGGCCTCGTCGTAGAACAGCGGCTTGCCGTCGCTCCACAGCGACTGGTGCGTGTGCATGCCCGAGCCGTTGTCGCCGTACAGGGGCTTGGGCATGAAGGTCGCGACCTTGCCCCACTCGTTGGCGGTGTTCTTGACGATGTACTTGAACTTCAGGATGTCGTCCGCCGCGTGGACCATGGTGTCGAAGCGGTAGTTGATCTCCTGCTGACCGGCGG
This sequence comes from Microbacterium sp. GW821-FHT01D02, assembly GCF_059422585.1. Lineage (NCBI taxonomy): Bacteria > Bacillati > Actinomycetota > Actinomycetes > Micrococcales > Microbacteriaceae > Microbacterium > Microbacterium sp. GW821-FHT01D02. The sequence goes on from NZ_JBWKXB010000003.1 coordinate 318,974, forward strand.
TGCCGACCTCGTGGTGCGAGCGCTCGAGGATGAATCCGGCCTCGATCAGCTTGAGGGTGATGTCGTCGCGCAGGTCGGCCGTCTTGTCGACCGGGCTGACGGGGAAGTAGCCGCCCTTGTACGGGGTCTTGTTGGCGAGGTTTCCGCCCTCCTCCTCGCGACCGGTGTTCCACGCGGCCTCCTCGGAGTCGACCTTGTAGAAGCTCTCGCCGGCGGTGACCGAGTAGCGCACGTCGTCGAAGATGTAGAACTCGGCCTCGGGCGCGAAGAACGCGGTGTCGGCGATGCCGGTCGAGGTCAGGTACTTCTCCGCCTTCTTGGCGACCTGACGCGGGTCCTTCGAGTAGATCTCGCCCGTGCGGGGGTTGTAGATGTCGAACAGCATCACGAGGGTGCTCGCCTCGCGGAAGGGGTCGACGTACGCGGTGGTGACGTCGGGGATGAGCTGCATGTCCGACTCGTGGATGCTCGCGAAGCCGCGGATCGAGGAGCCGTCGAACAGCTGCCCGTCGGTGAAGAAAGCCTCGTCGACCGTCGATGCAGGAATGTTGAAGTGCTGCTGCACACCCGGGAGATCGGTGAAGCGGATGTCAAGGAACTTGACGTCGTTCTCCTTGATGTAGGTCAGTACCTCGGACGAATCTTTGAACATGTACGACTCCTGTAATGCGGATCGATGGCTTCACGGCCACTCTGCAGAGTACGGACGGGGGATTTCTCTACGGTATCCGCTTTGTTTCGGGCGTGTTACAGGCGCTGCGGCGACGGCGGGACTTTCCGCGCTCGGTAGGCTGGAGGGGTGACGGATGCTGTGAACACGTACCCCGGTGAGCGACTCGGACTCCCGGAATCGGGTACCGGGAGCATCGCCCGCCCCGGTCGGCGCATCAGCGCTCTCGTGATCGACTACGCCGCGGCGACCATCATCGCCACCGGCTTCCTCGGATTCGACCAGTTCGCGCTGCCCACCGAGGCCGGCTTCACGCAGTTCACGCCGATGCTGGTGTTCGCGGTCCTGCAGATCCTCTTCATCCCGACCGCCGGCGGCAGCCCGGGGCACCGCATCCTCGGGATGCGCCTCGTCCGCATGGACGGGAGCTGGATCGGGCTGTGGCGTCCGATCGTGCGCACCCTGCTGCTCGTGGTCGTCGTCCCCGCGGTGATCTGGGACACGGACCAGCGCGGTCTGCACGACAAGGCCGTCGGCACGGTGCTCATCCGCGCCTGAGAAGCGGCGGTCAGACCCTGCCGCGGTTGCGGCGGCGCGCCTCGCGGGGTGCGCGGCCGCCCAGGAACGATCGTGCCGGGTCCACGGAGAAGCCCTGACGGAGCGCCTCTCGTCCGATGAGCATCCGGAAGCCCATCTCGTCGCGATTGCTCAGCGTGACCTCGGCGAGCACCTCGCGGTCCACCAGCCGGATCAGCAGCTCGACCACGAGACGCTCCTGCGCGTGCCCGGACGAGCTGCGGACCGCACGGCGGTCATGGACCGGGGACTCGACGACGACGGCGTCCTCCTGGCTGTCCTGCCAGGGCTTGACCTTGAAGCGCACCCAGGGCTGGCCGTCCTGCTCGAACTCGACGATGTCGAAGGCATGCAGCGAAGACGTGCGCGCACCCGTGTCGATCTTGGCCTTGAGCCAGTCGACTCCGAGATCGGGCAGGCTCACCCATTCTCGCCACCCCGTAAGGGTGTTTGAATGGGGGGTAGTCCTACTCACCTGATACATCCTGGCAGGAATTCCCCCGTGAAGATCGCAGTGCTCTCCCGCGCGCCGCAGGCGTACTCCACTCAGCGTCTGCGCGCCGCCGCGCTGCAGCGCGGCCACAACGTCAAGGTGCTCAACACCCTGCGCTTCGCGATCGATCTCACCGCCGATGAACCGGACCTGCACTACCGCGGTCGCCAGCTCAGCGACTACGACGCGATCCTGCCCCGCATCGGCAACTCGATCACGTACTTCGGCACCGCTGTCGTGCGGCAGTTCGAGCAGATGGACGTCTACACGCCGAACACGGCCAACGGCATCTCCAGCGCTCGCGACAAGCTCCGGGCGAACCAGATCCTGTCCCGGCACAACATCGCGATGCCCCCGACGGCGTTCGTGCGCAACCGCGCCGACGTGCGTCCGGCCATCGAGCGCGTCGGCGGTGCCCCCGTCGTGATCAAGCTGCTGGAGGGCACGCAGGGCATCGGCGTCATCCTCGCTCCGCAGGTGAAGGTGGCCGAGGCCATCATCGAGACCCTGCACTCCACCAAACAGAACGTGCTCATCCAGAAGTTCATCTCCGAGAGCCGCGGGCGTGACATCCGCGCGCTCGTCGTCGGAGACCGGGTCGTGGCCGCGATGCGGCGCTCGGCGGCCGGTGACGAGTTCCGCTCCAACGTGCACCGTGGCGGGTCGGTCGAGGCCATCGAGCTCGACCCTGTCTACGAGCGCGCCGCCGTGCGCTCGGCTCAGATCATGGGCCTGCGCGTCGCCGGCGTCGACATGCTGGAGGGCGATGACGGGCCGCTGGTCATGGAGGTCAACTCCTCGCCGGGGCTGCAGGGCATCGAGACGGCGACGAAGCTCGACGTCGCGGGCGCCATCATCGACTACATCGCGGGACAGGTCGCATTCCCCGAGATCGATGTGCGTCAGCGCCTGACGGTCTCGACGGGCTACGGCGTCGCCGAGCTCATGGTGCACGGCGCGGTCGATCTGGTCGGCAAGACGCTGGGAGAGGCGGGGCTGTGGGAGCGGGACATCACGGTCCTCACGCTCCACCGCGGCGTCAGCGTGATCCCGAACCCGCGCAAGCACGTGGTCCTCGAGGCCGACGACCGGCTGTTCTGCTTCGGCAAGCTCGACGAGATGCGTTCGATGGTTCCCGAGCGCCGGCGTCGCCGCGCGAAGGTCCGCCGTCTTCCTCGGCAGCCCCTCTCGGAATGACGCGCACGGCGTGACGAAAGAGAGCGCGGCCGCTCCTCAGACGAGGACGGCCGCGCTCTCTGCTGCTGCGGAGTCGGGACTCAACGAGGACGCTGCGAGCGCACCTTCGTGGGGTCGATGCCCTTCGGGATCGGCAGCGAGGACAGCGACTGCGACACCGAGTCCACGCGGCGGATGACGGCGGCCATGGTGGCCTTGTCGATCGCCTTCGGCAGCTTCTTGATGGTCTTGGCGAGGTCGGCGATCGCGACCTCGTCGTCACCGTGTCCGACGTAGAGGACGGTGATGGGGACGCCGTGCGCGACGCGCTGCGCCTTGCTGCGCTCCTCGTTGACCAGACGCGTGAGACGGCCGCGTGCTCCTTCGCCGATGACCACGATGCCGCCGCGGCCGATCGTGCGGTACACGGCCTCCTGCGTCTTCGGGTTGATGCCGACGGGCGTCTCCGACGCCTGCCAGCTGCGACCGAGGCTCGTGCTCAGGACATGGCCCGTGGCACCGGGCATGCCGTCGATCTTCGTGTACATGGCAGACGTCGACAGTCGCGTCATGAGGAAGAGGGCGCCGAGGATACCCAGCATCAGACCCGTGATGCCCCAGAGGACGAGGGTCCAGATCTGGAACGGGGGGATGAGGTAGCCGGCGACGAGGCCGAGCAGGACACCGCCGATGAGGATCGCGGCCTGCGCCCAGGGCAGCCACGAGTAGGCCTCACGTGTGAACCGGAAGAGGGACTTGATCTGGGAGAAGAACCCAGGACGCTTTTCGGGTTCAGGAGCACGCTTTGCCATGGGGACCAGCCTACCGAGTCTGCGGCGTTCCTGATGCCGTCGTTCGCGCGGAGCGGAGTGAGGGTGTGCACTCCTCCTGCACATTCACGACGCGGGCGGAATCCGTTCGCGTCGGCTCGGAACGCGACGGCGGGTCCGGTCCGGTGCGCTGTGATGGGCGCATGGCAGATGTCGACAGCGATGACGGTCGGGAGACGGCGCTCCTCTCGCGGGCGCATCGGGTGGTGCGTGCCCTCGATCGCACGGAGGGGCCGTTCGCCGGCACACTCGTCACGGCGGGCGACGCCGTGGCGGTGCGGGTGGATGCGGCGGCGCTCGGCGGGTGGGTGGGGTGGCGGTACGCCGGTGCGGAGCACGTCGCCGCGCCCTTCGACGTCAGCAGGCGCGGCGGAGGGCAGGACGTGCTGCTCCCGAGGTGCACGGACCGGGTGCTGGGGTTCCTGGTGCGCCGCGCTGCTGGCGGAGCCGCGCTCACGCCGGGGGAGTGCTGCACCCTCGTCATCAGTCTGCTGCGCGGTCTCGACGAGGTCGGGGCGGGCTTCGAGGAGACGCGCAGTGGTGTCTGGTGGCTGACGGACGGTGGAAGACCGGTCTTCGTGTTCGGGGAGGGGCCGGACATCCGGGCGGGCGCCGGGGAGATCATCGCCCGCCTGGCAGCGGACAGTCGCGACAAGGTCCTGACCCGTGCGCTCGGTGCGGTGCAGCGTGGCATGGAGAAGGCCGCCGCGCAGCCGCGTCTTCCGCGCAAACTCCTCGAGGTGTGGGAGCGCGAGCTGCTGGAGGTCGCCTCGCCCCAGCCGCTCGACCGGGGGATGCCCGTGCCGGAGCGCGCGCGGGAGGTCGCACGGGCCGCGGGTGTGCGCGAGACCGTGACTCCGCAGGGCCGGCAGCGACTGCGGGCGGATCGCGTGCCTTCTCGGCCGGGCCGGGGCGTCGTCGATCGCGTTCGGGCCTTCGGTGGAGCGGTGGGTGCTGCCGTCGGGGCGGGTCTCGCTCGCGCGGTCGCGTTCCGTGGTGCGATCACGGGCCGTCGCGCGATACCTGGATCAGAGCCCGCGCCCGCTCGGGGGCATCGGCGTCGCACGTCCTTGATCGTCGCGGCGGCGGCCGCCGGGATCGTGCTCGCCGCCGGACTGCTCTGGCCGGACGGCGGGACGTCGGGCGAGGCCGCGGACACCCCGCGTCGAGAGCCGACGAGCTCACCGCCTGCTGGCGAGGGCGACGTGGCGCCGTCGAAGAAGCCGGACACGGAGGAGCGTGCCGGCGAGGATGACGCCGTCACGGAGTCGCCGGAGCGGACGCGCGAGGGGGAGTCGGCCGACGATGATCCGCAGGGGGCTGCGTCCGCCCTTCTGGGAACGATCGCGGAGTGCCGTACCGCGGGCGATCTCTCGTGTGCGGGCGGTGTCGCGCCGGGCTCAGAGGGCGTCCAGGACGCGCTCGAATCCGTGGACCGGCGCACGGCCGCCTTCGAGCTGGTCGATGAGTACGGGGACGTCGCCGTGGTCCGACTCACCGGCGGCGGTGCCTCGGACGAGGGCGACCCCACGCCTCAGGAGCGCCTGATGCTCGTCCTCATCCGGGTGCAAGAGAAATGGCTGGTCCGCGACGTCTATGACGTCGCGGACCAGCCAGGATGATCTCTCGGGTCAGGCGCCGAGCTGCGAGGCGAACTGGGCCGACTCGAGGCGAGCCTTCACGGCACCCAGGAAGCGAGCCGCGTCGGCACCGTCGATGATCCGGTGGTCGTACGAGAGCGCGAGGTACACGTAGGACCGGATGGCGATCGCGTCTGCGCCGCCGACCTTGACCAGGCCCGGACGCTTGACGACCGTGCCCGTGCCGAGGATCGCGGACTGCGGCAGGAAGACGACGGGAGTGTCGAACAGCGCGCCACGCGAACCGGTGTTGGTCAGCGTGAACGTGCCACCGGCGAGCTCGTCGGGCTTCAGCTTGTTGTCGCGGGTCCGGGCGGCGAGGTCGGCGATCTCGTGTGCGATCTGCGCGATGTTCTTCGACGCGGCGTCACGCAGCACGGGGGTGAGCAGACCGCGCTCGGTGTCGACCGCGATCGAGACGTTCTCGCTGGCGGGGTAGACGATGTTCTCGCCGTCGACCGTCGCGTTCACGATCGGGAACGCCTGGAGGGCCTCCGCGGTCGCGAGGGCGAAGAACGGCAGGAAGGAGAGCTTGTCGCCCGTCTTCTCCAGGAACGACGCCTTGACGCTGTCGCGGTACTCGGCGAGAGCCGTGACATCGACCTCGACGACCGTGGTTAGCTGGGCCGTCTGCTGCATCGACTCCACCGCACGCTTGGCGAGGACCTTGCGCAGACGTGACATCGGCTGAGTGGTGCCGCGCAGCGGGGAGACCTCGAGCGGGGCAGGAGCGGGAGCCGCTGCCGCAGCCGGTGCTGCCGACGCGGTCTCCGCAGCCTTGAGGACGTCTTCCTTGCGGATGCGACCGCCCACGCCGGTTCCGGTGACGGAGGCCAGATCCACGCCCTGCTGGGAAGCCAGGCGACGCACGAGCGGCGTCACGTACAGGTTGTCGTTCTCGGTCGGGAGTGCCAGCTTCGACTCGGCCGGAGCCGCAGCGGCAGCAGGTGCCGGAGCAGCCGGAGCCGGGGCGGCGGGTGCCGGAGCCGCAGCGGGAGCCGGTGCGGCCGGAGCAGCGGCGGGTGCCGGTGCAGCCGGAGCCTCAGCAGCAGGTGCCGGTGCGGTGGCTGCCTCAGCGGCGGGAGCCGGAGCGGCGGCTGCCGGTGCAGCACCGGAGCCGACGCGGGCCAGGACGGCGCCGACCTCGACGGTCTCGTCCTCACCGGCGATGATCTCCTGGAGAACGCCGGCGACCGGCGACGGGATCTCGGTGTCGACCTTGTCGGTGGAGATCTCGAGGAGGGCCTCATCGACCTCGATGCTGTCGCCGACCTGCTTCAGCCAGCGGGTCACGGTGCCCTCGGTGACGCTCTCACCCAGCTCGGGGAGAACGATGTCGGTCGCATCGCCGGCGGGCGCGGACTCGGCGGCGGGAGCCGGAGCCTCTGCGGCGGGTGCGGGCTCGGCCGGTGCAGCCTCGGCGGCCGGTGCAGCCTCGGGAGCCGGTGCGGCCTCGGCGGCAGGCGCCGCGGCGGCAGGGGCATCCTCGGCGGGTGCCGCGCTGCTGCCGTCGCCGATGCGGGCGAGGAGGGCGCCGACCTCGACGGTCTCGTCTTCGGCCACGAGGATCTCCTCGATGACGCCGCTGACGGGGGAGGGGATCTCGGTGTCGACCTTGTCGGTCGAGATCTCGAGCAGGCCCTCATCCGCCTGCACGGTGTCTCCCACCTGCTTGAGCCAGCGGGTGACCGTACCCTCTGTGACGCTCTCGCCGAGAGCGGGGAGGACGACGGATGTGCTCATGACTGAGTCTCCTTCAAGGTTGTATGACGCTTGTCTAGCTTAGTGACTCGGGCACCGGTTGGTGCTCAGAGGGCGTGCAGGGGCTTGCCGGCCAGGGCGAGGAAGGCCTCGCCGAGGGCCTCGCTCTGGGTCGGGTGGGCATGGATCAGGGGGGCGATGTCCTCGGGGTGCGCTTCCCAGGCGACGGCGAGCTGGCCCTCGGTGATGAGCTCTCCGACGCGATCGCCGAGGAGGTGGACACCGACGACGGGGCCGTCCTTGAGACGGACCACCTTGACGAGTCCGCTCGTCCCGATGATCTCGCTCTTGCCGTTCCCGGCGAGGTTGTACTCGTACGCCACGACCGCGTCCGCGCCGTGCTCGGCGACGGCGGCTTCCTCGGTCACGCCGACCGAGGCGACCTCGGGGCTCGAGTAGGTCACCTTCGGGATCTGCACGTCGGGGATGTTGGCGGGGGAGAGCCCCGCGATCCGCTCCGCGACGGCGATGCCCTGCTGGAAGCCGCGGTGCGCGAGCTGGAGGCCGGGCACGATGTCGCCGACGGCCCACACACCGGGAACGCCGGTGCGCAGGTTCTCGTCGACCGTCACGAAGCCGCGGTCGAGGACGACGCCGGCCTCCTCGAAGCCGAGGTCGGCCGTGACGGGGCCGCGTCCGACCGCCACGAGGAGGTAGTCGGCCGTGAACTCCTTGCCGTCTTCCAGGGTGACGGTGACGGACGTGTCGTCCTGGACCGCGTTCTGGAATCGCGTGCCGAGGGAGTACTGGATGCCGCGACGACGGAACGCCCGCTCCAGGCCCTTGCTGAGGGCGATGTCCTCGTTCGGGACGAGGTGCGGCAGCGCCTCGATGATCGTGACCTCGGAGCCGAAGGAGCGCCAGACGCTGGCGAACTCGACGCCGATCACGCCCCCGCCGAGGATGAGCACCCGCTCCGGGATGACGTCGAGGGCGAGGGCCTGCTCGCTCGTGAGGATGCGCCCGCCGATCTCGAGGCCGGGCAGTGAGCGGCTGTAGGAACCGGTGGCGAGGATGACGTCCGCGCCCACGTACCCGTCGTCGCCGACGCTGACGCTGTGGTCGGGGTTGAGCCGGCCGAGTCCGGCGACCGTGGTGATGCCGCGGGCCTTGACGAGCCCCTCGAGACCCTTGAACTTCTTCGCGACGATCCCTTCGCGGTACGCGCGGACGCCGGCGGGGTCGATGCCCTCGAGCGTCGCGGTCACGCCGACGGATGCGGCGTCGCGCACGTGCTCGGCGACCTCCGCCGCGTGCAGCAGCGCCTTCGTCGGGATGCAGCCGCGGTGCAGGCAGGTGCCGCCGACCTTGTCCTTCTCGATCAGGGCGACGGACTTGCCGAGCTCACTCGCACGCAGCGCCGCGGCGTAGCCGCCGCTGCCGCCGCCCAGGACGACGATGTCGAAGGTGTGGGTTGTCATGTGTCATGCCTCCTTGTGGGATGCTGCGGCGAAGGCGACGATCGATCGGACCATCGCCCCCGTGGGGCCCTTCTCGGTGAAGCCGTACGGCGATCCGCCGTGCTCGCCGGAACCGGCGATGTCGAGGTGCACCCAGGGGATGCGCGGGGCGTCCTCGGCCTCGGAGGTGCGTCCGACGAAGCGGCGCAGGAAGAGGCCGGCGAACGACGCGCCACCCATCCGGTCGCCCATGTTCGCGTTCTGCAGGTCGGCGATGGGGGACTCGAGCGACTCCTCCATGTACGCCGGCAGGGGCATGTGCCAGGCCGGCTCGGCGACCTGCTCGGCGGCGGTGAGGAACTCGGCGACCGTGTCGTCGTCGCCGAACACGCCCGTGTGCCGGTGCCCCAGGGCGGCGACGATCGCACCCGTGAGCGTGGCGACGTCGATGATCACGTCGGGCTGCTCGCGGCTCGCGGCGACCAGTCCGTCGGCGAGCACCAGGCGGCCCTCGGCATCCGTGTTCTGCACCTCGACGGTCGTGCCGTCGAGGATGCGGATCACGTCGCCGGGGCGCAGCGCGCGGCCGGAGGGCATGTTGTCCGTGATGCACAGCCACGCGGTCACGTGCACCGGGAGCTCCAGCGCGGCGATCGCACGGAGCGCGGCGAGGGAGGTGGCGGCTCCGGCCATGTCGAACTTCATCCCGACCATGGACGCGGCGGGCTTCAGCGAGAGACCGCCGGTGTCGAAGGTGATGCCCTTCCCGACCAGCGCGATGTGACGGGTGGCACCGGCGGGGGCGTAGTCCAGACGCACCAGGCGCGGAGGACGGTCCGACCCCTGACCCACGCCGAGGATGCCGCCGAAGCCCTTCTCGGCGAGAGCCTTCTCGTCGAGGATCTCCACCGTGACGTCGAGGTCGGCGACGCTCTCCACGGCGCTCTCCGCGAGCTGAGCGGGGCTCTGCCACTCGGCGGGCACGTTCACGAGGTCCTTGATGAGGGCGACGGCGTCGCCGATCACCTGCGCGTGCGTAGCGTCCGCATCGTCGAGAGCAGCGTGGAGGGTGACCGCGGTCGCCCGGGTCTTCCCCTTCTCAGTGCGGTAGCCGTCGAAGCGATGACCGCCGAGCACGGCGCCCTCGGCAGCGGCGGCGGCGAACGGCTCGAGGCCGTCGGCGAGAGCGAGCGACACGGTGTCGAATCCGGTGAGCGTGCGGAGGGCCGTGCCGGCGGCGTTGCGGATCGCGGCGGCATCCGGCTTGTCGCCCGCACCGACCACGGCGAAGGGCAGGGACGTCACCTCCGGCGCGTACACGCGGGTGAAGGATCCTGCCGAGCCGGTGAACCCGATGCCGGCCAGCGCGTCGGCGAGGCCGGGATAGGCGGCCAGCGATTCCGCCGACTCGGTGAGAGTGGAGACGACGAGCACTGCGGCATCTGCAGCGCTTCCGGGGAACTGATCGGTGGTGTGCGAGAGCACGGGAAGCGTCATGCTTCCATCCTAGGATCTTCGCCGCAGCATGGTCGCGCGCCCTCCCTGCGCGTGTTCGCTCTCAGCATGATGCGCCGCGCCCCCTCGTCCGGACCTGCTCGTAGCATGGAGACATGCCCTTCTCCGGTGAGATCCACGAACGCGTCGCGAATGCGCCCGAGGTGCCGCACGGCCTTCCGCTGGTGCTGCTGCTCACCGGTTTCACGGATGCGGGGAGCGCGGTCTCCGGACTGATCGACCACCTCCGGGAGACCGCTTCTCCGGAGCCGATCGTCGTCTTCGACAACGACGTGCTCCTCGACTACCGCGCGCGCCGTCCGGTGATCTCGTTCGATCAGGACCACCTCACCGAGTTCCGGCCGCCGCGTCTCGAGCTCTCGCTCGCGACGGACGCCCTGGGGCGCCCGTTCCTGCTGCTGGCCGGCTACGAGCCGGACTTCGCCTGGAACGTCTTCGCGAGCACGGTCCTCGCCCTCGCCAGCGAGTTCGAGGTGTCGGGTCTGCACTGGGTGCACTCGATCGCCATGCCCGTTCCCCACACGCGCCCGATCGGCACCACGGTCAGCGGCAACCGTCGGGAGCTCACCGTGGCGCATTCGGTGTGGCGGCCGCGCACGCAGGTGCCGGCGACCGCGGGCCACCTCCTCGAGTTCCGTTTCGTCGAGCGCGGCGACCGTGCGGTGGGCTTCGTGCTGCTCGTTCCCCACTACCTCGCCGAGACCGAGAACCCGGACGCGGTCATCGCCGCGGCCGAACGACTGATGGCGTCCACGGGCCTCGTGCTGATGCTCGACGCCGTGCAGGAGCGCCGCGAGGACTACCTCTCCCGCGTCGACGAGCAGGTCGCGGGCAACGACGAGCTCCAGCAGATGGTGCACAACCTCGAGCGCCGCTACGACGCCTACATGGCAGGGCGCAACCCCGACGACGGGACCTACGACGAGGGCGGATTCAGCGAGCGCGACCTGCCCAGCGCCGACGAGCTGGCGGCCGAACTCGAGCGCTACCTCGCCTCCCGGCCCTCGGGCGATGAGGACAAGCCGGGTCGCGGCTGACGCCGATCGGAGCGAACTTCGCCGGAATGCGTCCGCATCGCCACACGTGTGCGATACTAGGACTCTGACCCGTTGTCAATCAGTGTTTTCGAGCATTGGACTTGACAAGGGTCTTACTAGTGTCCGAAATGTCCCGGGGCTACACAGCAGCTCCGTGAAAGGCGAAACGTGACTCCTGCCACGACGAAGAACACCCGGACGAAGAAGGCTGCCGAAGAGACGACCGCCGACGCTCCGGTCGAGGCCGATGCGCCCGAGAAGCCCGCGCCCCTGAGCGCGGCGAAGCGTGCTGCCGCGAAGCGCGCCCCTGTCAAGAAGAAGAAGTCCGAGGACGTCGTCGAAGAAGACGAGGCTCCCGTCGTGGCTGCTGCCGAGGACGAGGAGGACGAGGACGCGAAGCCGAAGTTCACCGAGCCCCTCCCGACCGGCGCGATCGTCATCTCGTCGAACGATGACGAAGACGTCCCGGTCTACTCGACGCAGATCACCGGTGCGACGGCCGACCCCGTCAAGGACTACCTGAAGCAGATCGGAAAGGTCGCGCTGCTGAACGCGGCCGAAGAGGTCGAGCTCGCCATGCGGATCGAAGCGGGTCTCTTCGCCGAGGAGAAGCTGTCGGCGATGACCGCTGCCGAGAAGACCAGCCAGCTCGGTCTCGACCTGCAGTGGGTCGCCCGTGACGGTCAGCGTGCGAAGAGCCACCTGCTCGGCGCCAACCTCCGTCTCGTCGTCTCGCTCGCCAAGCGCTACACGGGCCGTGGCATGCAGTTCCTGGACCTGATCCAGGAGGGCAACCTCGGTCTCATCCGCGCGGTGGAGAAGTTCGACTACACCAAGGGCTTCAAGTTCTCGACGTACGCCACCTGGTGGATCCGTCAGGCGATCACCCGCGCGATGGCCGACCAGGCTCGCACGATCCGCATCCCGGTGCACATGGTCGAGGTCATCAACAAGCTCGCCCGCGTGCAGCGGCAGATGCTGCAGGACCTCGGTCGCGAACCCACTCCGGAAGAGCTCAGCCGCGAGCTGGACATGACGCCGGAGAAGGTCGTCGAGGTGCAGAAGTACGGCCGCGAGCCGATCTCCCTGCACACGCCGCTCGGTGAAGACGGAGACAGTGAGTTCGGTGACCTCATCGAGGACACCGAGGCCGTGGTTCCCGCCGACGCCGTGGGCTTCACCATGCTGCAGCGTCAGCTGGAGCAGCTGCTGGACTCGCTCTCCGAGCGCGAGGCGGGCGTGATCCGCATGCGCTTCGGACTGGGCGACGGTCAGCCGAAGACGCTCGACCAGATCGGCGACACGTTCGGTGTGACGCGTGAGCGCATCCGCCAGATCGAGTCCAAGACCATGGCGAAGCTCCGTCACCCGAGCCGTTCGCAGTCGCTGCGGGACTACCTCGAGTGATGCAGGCGAACGACGGCAAGGCGCTCGAGGCGAGCGTCGACGGAAAGAGCTATGCGCGCATCCCGCTGCGCACCCGTGTGGTCATGCCGGACGACGATCTCGACGCGATCATCACCGAGTACGCGAAGGATGCCGTGCAGCCGGGCGACCTGCTGTTCGTGACCGAGAAGATCGTGGCGATCACGCAGGGACGGTCGTACCGTCTCGACGAGATCAAGCCGCGCAAGCTCGCGCTGTTCCTCTCGAAGTACGTCACGCGCACGCCCTACGGCATCGGACTCGGCATGCCCGAGACGATGGAGATGGCGCTGCGGGAGTGCGGCACGCCGCGCATCCTGTTCGCCTCGGCCGTGGCCGCCGTCACCAAGGCGTTCGGTCGCCGTGGTGACTTCTACCGCATCGCGGGCGACAAGGCGCGGGCGATCGACGGTCCCACGAAGCACACCATCCCGCCCTACAACGAGGCGGTCGTGCTCGGACCGAAGGACCCCGACGGCGTCGCGGCACATCTGAAGAAGCTCATCGGCGGTCAGGCCGAGGTCGCAGTGGTCGACATCAACGACCTGGGCGGCAACATCCTCGGATCGACGCTCGACAAGGACGGCGAGCGTCGTCTGGTCAAGATCCTCGGCGACAACCCGCTCGGCCAGGGCCTCGAGTCCACGCCGCTCGGCATCGTCCGCGCGAGCTGACCCGCACGAACCCATGAAGAAGGCCCCGGATGCTCGGCATCCGGGGCCTTCTCGCTGTCTCAGAAGCCGATGACCTTGCGGTAGCGCGGCTTGTGACCGGTACGGATGCCGGTGACGCTGGGCTTGTTCTCGTACACGCCGGCACCCCAGTTGCCCTCGACGAGGACCGGGCCGTCGGGGGAGACGACGATGTCCCAGCCGACGTACTGCACCTGCGGCACGACCCGGGCGACGTCGTCGATGAACGCTCGGACCTCGTCCATGTAGGGGAGCTGGAAGTCCGCGATCCGGAAGCCGGAGTCGGGGTGCGTCTCGTGCACGTGGCCGTGCGAGTCGTATCCGGCGCCCACGGCGTGGCCGTTCTCGTCGAGCATCGTGTAGAAGCCGCCGAACGTCATCTGGTCGCTCACGGCGCCGCGACCGAACTTCTGGGCCATCGCCAGAATGTGCGCCTTCTCACCGTCGAAGAACGCGGTGATGCGGGTCGTGTTCACGGTGCCGGGGCACACCGCCGCGAGGGCGTCGTGCTGACGGATGACCTCTTCGATGAGCAGCTCTCCGCGCGTCAGCAGACCGCGGTGGAACTCTTCCCAGTCCTCGATGTCGGCGGCGTGGTAGCGGTGCACACCGGTGCCGGCCTGCCCCACCGGCTCCTTCGTGACGATCGTGCCGAGGCGCTGGGTGAGCTCGCGCACGGCATCCGCGTTGCCCTCCTCGACGACCATCCACTCGCGCTTCAGGAAGGGGGCGAACTGCTTGTCGAACTCGACCTTGTCCTGGAAGATCCAGCGATAGTCGGGGTGGTCGTACCGCTGCGAGAGCTGGTTCGACACCGGGTGGGTCATGTACGTCTCGCGCTCCGCCTTCGTGAGCATGGCGAAGTCGTAGTCGATGTAGTCCTGGAAGCCGACGTTGTGCCGGGCGGCGGACCACAGCATGTCGACGACGATGGCGGGAACGGCCTTGTGGTGCTGTTCCGACGCCTCCTTGGCGCGTTCCACCACCGATCCGACATCGATGCGGCGGGCACGTCCCAGCAGATAGCGGATGCGGGGCGCGAGGGAAAGACGAGACATGTGGCTCCAGGGTCGGGGTCACCACCAGTCTACGGGGGCATCGCAGGTCGACCTGGGAGCCGGAAGCTAGGCTGGAGCACGTGTGCGAGACGACTTCCAGCTCCCTGCCGCGCGCGGTGATCTCCCGCTCGGCCCTGGCTGCAGCGGCCTCTGCGGCGGTTCTCGAGGGCGGTCGCGTGGCCGATCTCCGCCGCGATGCCTGGGGCCACGGTCTCCTCGCGGTCGCTCAGGCGGTGACCGCGGCGGGAGCGGAGCGCGTGCTCGTCGACGCGCCGGGCGAGGTCGAAGCCCTCCACCTCGAGGGCATCGTCGGCACCACGACGGGTGAGCCCGACATCGATTCGTCACTCCTCTACGGCCTGCCGGACACCGCGGGTGCGCTCGCGACGCGTCCGGTCATGCGTCTGACGGGACGAGTGCTCTCCACCAAGCGCCTGCGCCCCGGAGACGCCGTCTCCTACGGCTACACGTTCCGCGCGACGGAAGACACCACGGCCGCCCTGGTGACGGGCGGCTACGCGCAGGGGATCGTGCGGGCTCTCGGGAACAACGCCCACGTCGAGATCGACGGAATCGCCCGCCCCATCGTCGGGAGGGTCGCGATGGACGTCTGCGTCGTCGACCTCGAAGGCGGAGACGCGGAGGTGGGGACCGAGGTCACCTACTTCGGCGGGGAGGGCCCTGCAGCGGCGGGCATCGCGCGCTGGGCCGACATCACCGGGATGGAATCCGCGGAGCTGGTCACCGTGGCCGGGGCGCACGCCGTCCGGGGGTGGGAAGCATGACGCGCCCCGAGCTCCGTCTGAGCAGCAGCGTCTTCCGCGCGAACATCGCCGCCGTGCAGGCGCGCGTGTCCCCGTCGACGCTCATGCTCGTGCTCAAGGACGACGCCTACGGACACGGGCTCGCGTGGGCGGTCGAGAACGCCGTACAGGCAGGGGTCGACTCGTTCGGCAGCTATGACATCCGCAGCGGCCTCTCCGTGCGGCGGATCGTCGGCGGAGACGCCAGGATCTTCGCCTGGGCGACATCGACGGACGCCGAGATCGATGAGGCCCTGATGCAGAGCATCGACCTCGGGGTCGGGACGGTCGAGTATCTGCGGCGGATCATCGCGCGTGCGGAGGCCCTGGGGTCGCGAGCCCGGGTGCATCTGAAGATCGACACCGGGCTGCACCGCAACGGCGTGCTGCCGGAAGACTGGGAGTCCGCCGTCGCCGAGGCTCGACGTGCGGAGGCCGCCGGTCTCCTGGAGCTCGTCGGCGTGTGGAGCCATATCGCCGAGGCGAGTGACGCCGACGACGACGACGCGCAGAAGGTCTTCCTGGACGCCGTCCGCGTCGCGGGGGAGTCCGGTCCGACGCCGACGGCCCTCCACCTCACCGCATCGGCGGCGTCCTGGTGGCGGCCGGAGCTGCGGGGGACCGTGTCGCGCATCGGCGCGTTCTGCTACGGCGTCCGCTCCGCAGATGGTCCGGAGCTCGAAGGGATACGCCCGGCGGCGACGCTCGTGGCCCCGGTCGTCGAGACGACGGACGACGAGACGACGGACAGCGAGGTGCGGATCGGGATCGGGAGCTTCGACGGTCTGCCCTCGACGGTGCGTGGCGCGAGCGTCGGGACCCCCGGCGGAGCCAGGGCGCTGCGGGAGGTGGGTCACACCTCGTCGGTGGTCGACGGCTGGCCCGGCGCCCGCGTCGGTGACGAGGTCGTGCTCTTCGGAGCGGGGGACGACGGAGAAGACTCCGCCACCGCCCTCGCCGAGAGGATCGACACCGTGGGTGAGGAGATCCTCACGAGGCTCACCGCACGGGTGCGCCGGGTCGTCGTGGACTGACCCGTCTCAGCAGACGATCAGACCGTCTCGACGAGACGGGCGGTCTCGTCGTGCCAGCTGGTGGCGATGCTGCGGAGCTTCTCTTCGTACTTGCGGCCGTGGTGGGCGCAGAACAGAAGCTCGGAGCCGTTCACCTCGGCAGCGATGTACGCCTGAGCGCCACAGGAATCACAGCGATCCATGGCCGTCAGACGGAACTCGACGGTGGAGGTGTCACGTTCGGTCGTTGCGTTCATCTCGGTGCCTCCTCGGGTGTCGGCTTCGCTTGGGGGATTTGGTCAATACAACCACGCCCCACCTGTACGCATGCCCGGTTTGCGGCGTGTTTCGCTCAGCGCGTACGCGGTGGGCCTCCCGTAGCCATCCGTGGGGAGTGTCTGCGGCTGGAGAGCGTCTGTCGAGAATAGACTCGGAGATTGTGAATGCCGAGTATTCCGCCCATCATCTCCAGGTGCTTGAGGGGCTTGAGGCTGTCCGCAAGCGCCCGGGCATGTACATCGGGTCGAACGGTTCGCCGGGCCTCATGCACTGCCTCTGGGAGATCATCGACAACTCCGTCGACGAGGCCGTCGCCGGCAACGGCACGAAGATCGACGTCATCCTGCACGCCGACGGCAGCGTCGAGGTGCACGACCTCGGTCGCGGCATCCCCGTCGACGTCGAGCCGCGCACCGGCCTGACCGGCGTCGAGGTGGTCTACACCAAGCTGCACGCCGGTGGAAAGTTCGGCGGCGGCTCCTACGCGGCATCCGGCGGTCTGCACGGCGTCGGCGCCTCCGTCGTGAACGCGTTGTCGGAGCGTCTCGACGTCGAGGTCGATCGCGGCGGCAAGACCTACGCCATGTCGTTCCACCGCGGCGAGCCCGGCATCTTCACGGACTCGGGGGAGAAGCGCCCGGACGCGCCGTTCACGCCGTTCGAGGAGAACAGCGAGCTGCGCGTCATAGGCAAGGCGCCGCGTGGCGTCACCGGAACTCGCGTGCGCTACTGGGCCGACCGGCAGATCTTCACCAAGGACGCCGCGTTCCAGCTCTCGGAGCTCGAGACGCGTGCGCGCCAGACCGCCTTCCTCGTCCCCGGGCTCGAGATCGTCGTCAAGGATGCACGGGCGGCGGGACAGGTCGTCCCGGTCCCGGACTCCGATGGCGAGACGACCGTCGTCGGGACCGACGAGACCTCATACCTGTACGAGGGCGGCATCTCCGAATTCGTGGACTACCTCGCGATCGATCCTCCCGTCACGGACACGTGGCGGATCCAGGGCGAGGGAACCTTCAAGGAGACCGTGCCGGTGCTGCAGGCCGATGGGCACATGATCGCCACGGAGGTCGAGCGCGTGTGCGCCGTCGACATCGCCCTGCGCTGGGGGACCGGCTACGACACCCGCGTCCGCTCGTTCGTGAACATCATCGCGACGCCCAAGGGCGGGACGCACCAGCAGGGCTTCGAGCAGGAGCTCCTGAAGGTGCTGCGGACGCAGGTCGAGCAGAACGCGCGTCGTCTGAAGGTCGGCAACGACAAGCTCGAGAAGGACGACGTCCTGGCCGGGCTGACGGCGGTGCTGACCGTCAACGTGCCCGAACCGCAGTTCGAAGGCCAGACCAAGGAGGTGCTGGGCACTCCGGCTGTTCGTCAGATCGTGGCGCAGGTGATCCGCAAGGACCTGGCGCAGCGGTTCAGCTCGACCAAGCGCGACGACAAGAACCAGGCCACGCAGCTGCTGGACAAGATCGTCTCCGAGATGAAGGCCCGCGTCTCGGCGCGTGCGCACAAGGAGACCCAGCGTCGCAAGAACGCCCTGGAGTCCTCGACGCTGCCGACCAAGCTCGTCGACTGCCGCACGAACGAGGTCGAGCGCAGCGAGCTCTTCATCGTGGAGGGCGACTCGGCTCTCGGCACAGCCAAGAACGCGCGCAACAGCGAGTTCCAGGCGCTGCTCCCGATCCGAGGGAAGATCCTCAACGTGCAGAAGGCCTCGGTCGGCGACATGCTGTCGAACACCGAGTGCGCATCGATCATCCAGGTGATCGGCGCCGGCTCCGGACGCACCTTCGACATCGATGCGGCGCGCTACGGCAAGGTGATCCTGATGAGCGACGCCGACGTCGACGGCGCACACATCCGCACGCTGCTGCTGACGCTCTTCTTCCGCTACATGCGACCGCTGATCGAGCACGGCCGTGTGTTCGCCGCGGTCCCGCCGCTGCACCGCGTGATCGTGATGAACCCCGGGTCCAAGCCGAACGAGACGATCTACACCTACAGCGAGCAGGAGATGCACGCGCTGCTGACGAAGCTCCGCAAGGCGGGCAAGCGCTGGCACGAGCCGATCCAGCGCTACAAGGGTCTCGGTGAGATGGACGCGGAGCAGCTGGCGAACACGACCATGGACCGCTCCGGGCGACTCCTGCGCCGCGTGCGCATGGAGGATGCCGAGGCCGCCGGCCGCGTGTTCGAGCTGCTCATGGGCAACGAGGTCGCCCCGCGCCGCGAGTTCATCATCGACTCCTCCGACCGGCTCTCCCGCGAGTCCATCGACGCGTGAGTCCGAGGAGATGAAGAGAGCCGGCCCGGTCGATACCGGGCCGGCTCTCTTCGTTCGAGCGGTCGTCGTTCCGCTCGGCGATCAGACGATCGTGCGGCCGATGGATCCGATGACGCCCTCGACGGGCTGACCGGAGGCGTCGCGGCGCGCACCGAGCTCGGGGAGCTTGCGCACCGCGCCGGTCGGGTCCACGGCCTGCGGCGGGTTCGGACCGACCCAGGCGACCGTGAGACGGTCCTCGCCCTTCAAGAAGGCGTGTGCGCGTACACCGCCGGTGGCACGGCCCTTCGCCGGGTACTCCGTGAACGACGTCACCTTGGCGCGTCCCGGCTCGGTTCCGGGGAGGGCGCTGTCGGCACCGGAGACCGTGGCCACGACGGCCTCGACCGCCGGGTCCACGACGCCGAAGAACAGGACCGATGCGCCGGCGCCGAGCTTGATGCCGGCCATGCCGCCCGCGGGGGCACCCTGGGGGCGGACCGACGACGCGGCGAAGTGCAGCAGCTGCGCATCCGTCGTGACGAACACGAGCTCGGCGTCGTCCGGAGCCTCGGCCGCACCGACGACGGTGTCGCCGGGCTTCATGCCGATGACCTCGAGGTCAGGACGCACGGGGAGGGTGGACGGGACGATGCGCTTGACCGTGCCCTGGGCCGTGCCGAGCGCGATCGGCGTCTCGCTGTCGAACCGCACGAAGCCGAGGATCCGCTCACCCTTGGCGGTGATGCCGAGGTAGTCGCGCAGCGGAGTCCCCGCGGCCAGCTGCACCGAGGTGGAGGGCACGGACGGGAGATCGACGGGCGAGAAGCGCACGACACGGCCGAGGTTCGTCAGCGCACCGAGCTCGGCGCGGACCGTGGTCTCGACCGTCGTGAGGATGGCGTCGTGCTTGCTGCGGCGAGCCGGGACGGTCAGCTCCTGACCCTCGCCGAGGTCGACGCGCACGGCGCGGCCGGTGGTCGAGAGCACGAGGACGGTCGGCGCGTCGGCGATCTGCAGGTCGACCGCTCCCTTGGTCGCTCGCGGCTTCGGGGGAGCGGCGTTCATGAGCAGCGTGCGCCGCGGGGTGCCGTAGGCATCGGCCGCGGCATCCAGCTCGCGGGCGACCGCGGCGCGGAGCAGCACGGGGCTTCCGAGCAGTTCGCGGAGCGCGGCGATCTCCGCCAGCAGCGCGTCGCGCTCGCTCTCCAGCTCGATGCGGGAGAACTTGGTCAGGCGACGAAGCCGCAGCTCGAGGATGTACTCCGCCTGCAGCTCGCTCAGGTCGAAGACGGAGCGCAGACGCGTGCGGGCCTGCTCCGAGTCGTCGGACGAGCGGATGACCTGGATGACCTCGTCGATGTCGAGGATCGCGATGAGCAGCCCCTCGACGAGGTGCAGACGCTCTTCCCGACGGGCGAGACGGTAGCGGCTGCGGCGCGTGATCACCTCGAGGCGGTGACCCACGTAGACGCTCAGCATCTCCTTGAGCCCGAGGGTGCGCGGCTGGCCGTCGACCAGGGCCACGTTGTTGATGCTGAAGGAGTCCTCCAGCGGCGTGAGGCGGTACAGCTGCTCGAGGACGGCGTTCGGGTCGAATCCGGTCTTCACGCCGATCGCGACGCGCAGACCGTGATTGCGGTCGGTGAGGTCGGTGACGTCGCTGATGCCCTGCAGCTTCTTGGCCTGCACCGCATCGCGGATCTTCTCGATCAGGCGCTCGGGGCCCACCATGTACGGCAGCTCCGAGACGATGATTCCGGTGCGGCGTGGACCGAGCGGCTCGATCGACGTCTTGCCGCGGACCTTGAGGGCGCCGCGTCCGTTCGTGTACGCGTCCTTGACACCGTCGAGACCCATCAGGATGCCGCCCGAGGGGAAGTCGGGACCGGGCACGAACTCCATCAGGTCCTCGGTCGTGGCGTCCGGGTTCTCGAGCAGGTGCGTCGCCGCCGCCACGACCTCGATGAGGTTGTGCGGTGCCATGTTGGTCGCCATGCCGACCGCGATGCCGCTGGCGCCGTTGACCAGGAGGTTCGGGAAGGCGGCGGGCAGGACGGCGGGCTGCTGGAACTGACCGTCGTAGTTCGGGATGAAGTCGACGACGTCCTCGTCGAGGTTCTCGGTGAGGGCCAGGGCGGCCGCCGCGAGCCGCGCCTCGGTGTAACGCGCTGCAGCGGGGCCGTCATCGAGGGAGCCGAAGTTGCCGTGACCGTCGACCAGGGGCACACGCAGTGCCCACTCCTGTGCGAGGCGCACGAGTGCGTCGTAGATCGCGGAGTCTCCGTGCGGGTGGAGCTTTCCCATCACCTCGCCGACGACGCGCGCGCTCTTGACATGACCGCGATCGGGCCGCAGGCCCATCTCCGCCATCTGGTAGAGGATGCGGCGCTGCACGGGCTTCAGTCCGTCGCGCGCATCGGGCAGCGCGCGGGAGTAGATCACCGAATAGGCGTACTCCAGGAACGAGCCCTGCATCTCCGTCGAGAGATCGATGTCCTGGATGCGCTCCTCGACAGGCTCGGGCGGCGGGGTTTTCGGCATGGACTTCCTGAGGGCGTACGGGAGCCTGTGTCAGACTGGCTCGGATGTCCCTCATGCTACCGTCCGCACCCGCGAGCGCCCGGAGCGTCGTCGGGGTGGCGGGCGACCTGTTCGCCGCGCTCCGCGGCGAGTCCGAGGTGCTGCCGCGTGCGGAATCGGTCGTGCTGGTCGTGATCGACGGGCTCGGGGCGATCAGTCTGCGCGGTCACGCCGGGCACGCGCGCTCCCTGACGGCGGGGATGACGAAGAAGGATGTCGCGACGTCCGTCTTCCCGTCGACCACCGCAGCGGCGCTGACCAGCATCCTCACGGGGGTCTGGCCCGGTGAGCACGGCCTCGTCGGCTACCGGGTGCTCGACGCGAGCCGCGACGTGCTCGTCAACCAGCTGAGCGGATGGGAGACGGACGGCCTGGATCCGCTCACCTGGCAGCCCGCAGCCACCGTCTTCGAGCGTCTCGACGCGAAGGGTCACGAGAGCTTCGCCGTCGGTCTCGCGGCGTACGCGCACAGCGGCTTCACGAAGGCGACGCTGCGTGGAGCCCGGTTCTCTTCCGCAGCGACGGCGACGGAGCGCGTCCAGCTCGCGTATGAGCTCGCGCACACCCATCCGGGTTCGCTCGTCTACTGCTATCTTCCCGAGGTCGACAAGGCCGGGCACAAGCACGGGGTCGCCTCGGGCGAGTGGGTGGCCGCGCTGGAAGAGGTCGATGCCGCACTCGCCGCACGCGTCCCGCCCGGTGTGGGCGTGCTCGTCACCTCGGACCACGGCATGGTCGATGTCCCCGTCAACCGTCAGGTGATCCTCGAGGAGGAGCACCTCGCGGGTGTCCGCCACGTGGGCGGTGAGCCTCGCATGCTCCACGTGCATCTCGACGCCGAGGCGGACGGTGCCGCGGCGCTGGCTCGCTGGCGCGCGGACCTGGAAGGCGTGGCGGATGTGGTCACGCGCGCGGAAGCGATCGAGCACGGCCTGTTCGGGCCGACCGTCACGGCGGCGGCCGCATCACGGATCGGCGATGTGATGGCGATCGCCCGCGGTGCCTGGGCGATCTACGACGGGACGGCGGCCGACCAGCGCGGACGGGGCATGGTGGGCCAGCACGGTGCGCTCACCGCCGAGGAGCGGCAGGTGCCGGTGATCCGGCTCGGAGCCTTCGCGCGCTGAAGCCTGCGCCCGTGCCGGGACCCGGTGTGGGCGAGCAGACCGTCACTCGTCGGTGCGGGCTCCGAACACGATCTCGTCCCACGACGGCATGGCGTTCCGACGCCGCCGCCGACCACTCGTGTCGGCGGAGTCCGAGGGGGTCGCTGCGGGAGCGGGGGCCTGCGGAGGCTCCGGCTCGTCGTCGGACTGCTCGAACACCTCGAAGAGTGAGATCGGACTCGGTTCGTGGCGCTCGGAGTCCTCGTCCTCGTCCAGCAGGGGTGCCGTCTCGCGCTGTCCGCGGCGGCGGCGGAGAGCCTCCAGCAGGTCGGCGGTCTCCGGGTTCGTGGTCTGCGAGGAGGGCGCGCGCTTGATCGCGGCGTCCTGCGCGGCGACGTCGGAGCGCTCCGGGAGCGACGGGTCCTCGAACTCGCCGTCCGGCGCGGGGAGCAGACGCGGGCCGAAGGCTCCGGAGTCGAATCGGCTCTCGTCCTTGTACGGCGACGTGAGGCGGTCGGCCTCGACGGCGCGCAGGCGCGGGATCAGACCGTCCGGGAGAGAGCCCTGGCGGGAGAGCTGGGTGGCGTCCGCGTTCAGGGGCGAGAGCGCGCTGCGGCGCGGGTCGAAGCTCCAGCGGGCGTCGTGCTCGACGTCGTTGGCGGTGAACTCGAGCTTGACGGTCCAGCCGGAGTCCTCCTTCCAGCTCGCCCAGCGCTCCGACGTGGCCTCGATCTCGGCGAGTTTGGCGCGGACGGCGACCCCGAAGGTCGGCTGCGCGTCGGGTTCGACCTCGCTCCCGATGAGCACGGGCACGGCGAGCGCCTGCCCGATGATGTGCTCGCGCTCGGCGAGGACCGGTCCCTCGAATCGCGCCACGTCCTCGACGCTGATCCCGAGCAGCTCGGCGACCTCGGGGGCCGTGAGCCCTGCGCGGATCTGCGCCTGGATGTCGCGCGGGCTGGCCGCGAGCTTCTGCGCGGTCGGCTCGGCCTGGCGGGTGGCGCGACGGATCTCGCGCTGCAGCATGTCGTCGATGGGCAGCGCGAACCGCTCGCCCGACTCGGTCGCGAGTACGAGGACTCCTGCTTCTGTGCCGACGATGGTGACGTTTTCCATGCGAATGCCCCTCTGATGGGTGTGCGTTCATGGTGTCACGCGAGGGGCGCTCGGACCGGGAATACCCTGGGCGTGCCGTGAGTTTGCTCTGTCGCACGGACGAGCATTTGCGTTATGCCTTCGGGTCGTGCAAACTATGGCCGCCGAATACCCGACGGCGCACCACCCACTCGCACCATGAAAGTGGAGATCTACCGCATGGCAACCGATTACGACGCCCCCCGAAAGAGCGAAGACGACTCCGAGTCGATCGAAGCCCTCAAGGAGCGTGTGCCGGACAAGCTCTCCGGCTCAAGCGGGGACGAGGACTCCGACAACCCGTCGAGCTTCGACCTCCCGGGTGCCGACCTCTCCGACCTCGAGCTCGATGTCGTCGTGCTGCCCGCGCAGCAGGACGAGTTCACGTGCATGAGCTGCTTCCTCGTGAAGCACCGCTCGCAGCTCGACCACGAGGGCGCATCCGGGCCCATCTGCAAGGAGTGCGCTGCGTAAGCAGTCCTCCGAGCGACGTATCACGCGCCCCCGACCGTTCCGGTCAGGGGCGCGCTGTCGTCTGCGGGGATGTGCGGATGCGGGGCCGCGTGGGGTGCGGGCGCTCGGCCGCGTGCGGCGGGAAATGCTCGGCCGCGTGCGGCGGGAAATGCTCGGCCGCGTGCGGCGGGACTGCTCAGCCGCGTGCGGCGCGGATGGCGGCGGCCAGACGGTCGGGCGTGCGGGTGGAGATCGTCCACGCCTCCACGGGATCGTCCTGGTCGAGGTTCGGGACGACGACGACGCCGTCGATCCCGCCGCGGATCAGGTGCCATCCCCGCGCGGGGAGCCTGGGGCCACGGGCCTGGCGGGCGTCCTCACCGGTCAGCGCGACCGGTTCTCCGAGGAACCGCGCATCGATGTGGGCGCGGCCGGCGCGAAGGACGGTGCCGTCGACGGAGACGACCGGTGTGGCGGCGATGAAGCCCAGCACCAGGAGCGCGGACACCGCGGCGCCGAGCGCGAGTGCGACGGTCGAACCGATCGGCACGAAGACGAGTGACACCATCGGTCCTGCCACCGCGACCGTCACGAGCAGCCAGAGGCTCGGAGCGAGTCTTTCGCGGTAGCGGGGACGTGCGTCTGTTGCGGGGTTCTGCATTAGCCTCATGGGGTGACCGATTCCGTTGATGTCCCCATTATCGCCGCAGTGGTGCCCGGGTACGCGCATCCGGGCGATGCCGGCGCCGATCTGGTGGCGGCCGAGGCCGTGCGCCTGGAGCCCGGTGAGCGCGCTCTCGTGGCCACGGGAGTCCGCATCGCGCTGCCCGACGGGTATGCCGCCTTCGTGGTCCCGCGCAGCGGTCTCGCCGCCAAGCACGGGATCTCGATCGTGAACTCGCCCGGCACGGTGGACGCGGGGTACCGGGGCGAGATCAAGGTGAGTCTGATCAACACCGACATCCACAGCGCGTACGATGTGGCGGTCGGCGATCGCATCGCGCAGCTGATCATCATGCCGGTGACACGTGCCACGTTCCTCCCGGTCGACGAGCTGCCCGACAGCGTTCGTGGTGCCGGCGGATTCGGCTCCACCGGGTACCAGGCGGGGCTCACGCAGAACGAAGCAGGGCAGACCAAATGACAGACAACAACGAGACTCCTTCGAAGTCGGCGCCGGTGAACCGCGCCACCGATGGTCCCTTCGACGATTCCGAGGCGAACCCGGTCCGCCCGTACATCGACCTGGGGGGAATCAAGATCCTGCCCCGCGAGGGCCTGAACCTGCGCCTCGAGGTCGAGGAGCAGTCCAAGCGCATCGTCGCGGTCGGCCTCGACTACGCCGACTCGTCGCTCCAGGTGCAGCCCTTCGCCGCCCCGCGCACGGGCGGCCTGTGGGACGAGACGCGCGTGCAGCTGCGCGACCAGGTGAAGGCTCAGGGCGGTCGGGTCGAGGAGCGCGAGGGTCCGCTCGGCAAGGAGCTCCTCGCCGAGGTCCCCGCCGCGGCCAGTGAAGGCTCCGGCCTGCGCCTCGCACGCTTCATCGGCATCGACGGTCCGCGCTGGTTCCTCCGCGGTGTCATCGGCGGAGCCGGAGCGTCCGACCCGGAGGCGGGTGCGAAGGTCGAGGACCTGTTCCGCTCGATCGTCGTCGTCCGCGGCGGCGCCCCCATGCCGCCGAGGGACCTGATCCCGCTGAAGATGCCGGCGACCCCGGGCTCCGCGTGACCACGCCCGAGCCCACGCCCGAGCCCGAAGCGGAACGCGAGAAGCGCACCTCCGAGATCCTCGGGGAGGCGCTCGGCAGTGCCGCGCGCCGGGCCGGTCTCGATCCCAGCGAGAGCGCGACCACGCACAAGGTGGTGTGGTCGGCCATGGGCGGCTGGCGCGGCATCTTCGAATCGGTCCTGCCCAGCCTCGCCTTCGTCATCCTCTTCACGATCCGTCCCGAGCCGCTGATCCTGTCGCTGGGGATCTCGGTGGGCATCGCCGCGCTCTTCACGATCGTCCGGCTGGTCCAGAAGTCTCCGCCCTCCGCGGCGCTCGGCGGCCTCATCGCTGCCGTCGCCGCGGCCGCCCTGGCCCTGTGGACGGGTCGCGGCGCCGACAACTTCGTGCCGGGTCTCATCACGAACGCCGTCTACGGATCGGTGATCCTCGTGTCCGCGCTGGTCGGCTGGTCGCTGATCGGCCTCGCGGTCGGATTCCTGATGGGGGAGGGCACCAGCTGGCGGAGCGACCGCCGCAAGCGCCGCGCCTACTTCTGGCTCGGAATCGCCTGGGCGGCGCTGTTCTTCGCGCGCCTGGCGGTGCAGCTGCCGCTGTACCTCGCGGGTGACGTCACCGCCCTCGGCACGCTCAAGCTCATCATGGGGCTGCCGCTGTTCGCGCCCCTCATCGCCGTCACCTGGCTGGTGGTCCGCGCGCTCCACCCGCGCGAACCTGCGCGCGGGGACGCTCCCGAGGCGTGATAGATTTATCTTGACATCAAGATAAATCGCAGGCTTTCGCCGGTGAGCTGCGCGGAGCAGACTGGTTAGGTCCGCCTTGCTAGCCGCAGGGGCTCGCTGGCGAGCAAGATGGAGGCGCCTGTCGCTCCCATCCGAATAGAAGGAGACGGAATCGTGTCCACGGTGAACAGCTTCGGTGCCAAGAGCACCCTGACAGTCGGCAGCACCGACTACGAGATCTTCCGCATCGACACGGTGCCCGGTTTCGAGAAGCTCCCCTTCAGTCTCAAGGTCCTCCTGGAGAACCTGCTTCGCACCGAGGACGGCGCGAACGTGACGAAGGCGCAGATCGAGGCGCTGGGTTCGTGGGATGCTGCGGCGGAACCCAACACCGAGATCCAGTTCACGCCGGCCCGCGTGGTCATGCAGGACTTCACCGGCGTCCCCTGCATCGTCGACCTCGCCACCATGCGTGAGGCCGTCACGGCTCTGGGTGGCGACGCGAACAAGATCAACCCGCTCTCGCCCGCCGAGATGGTCATCGACCACTCCGTCATCGCCGACCTGTTCGGTTCGGAGAACGCCCTCGAGCGCAACGTCGAGATCGAGTACGAGCGCAACGGCGAGCGCTACCAGTTCCTGCGCTGGGGCCAGACGGCGTTCAGCGACTTCAAGGTCGTCCCCCCGGGGACCGGCATCGTCCACCAGGTGAACATCGAGCACCTGGCCAAGGTCATCTACGACCGCGACGTCGACGGTGTGCTGCGGGCATACCCCGACACCTGCGTCGGCACCGACTCGCACACCACGATGGTCAACGGCCTCGGCGTGCTGGGCTGGGGCGTCGGCGGCATCGAGGCCGAGGCCGCGATGCTCGGCCAGCCCGTGTCGATGCTCATCCCGCGCGTCGTCGGCTTCAAGCTCTCGGGCGAGATCCCGGCCGGCGTCACCGCGACCGACGTCGTGCTCACGATCACCGACCAGCTGCGCAAGCACGGTGTGGTCGGCAAGTTCGTCGAGTTCTACGGCGAGGGCGTCGCATCCGTGCCCCTCGCGAACCGCGCCACCATCGGCAACATGTCGCCGGAGTTCGGTTCCACGGCCGCGATCTTCCCGATCGACGACGTGACCCTCGACTACCTGCGCCTCACCGGCCGCAGCGAAGAGGCCGTCGCCCTGGTCGAGTCGTACGCCAAGGAGCAGAAGCTCTGGCACGACGCCGCTCACGAGCCCACGTTCAGCGAGTACCTCGAGCTCGACCTCGGCACGGTCGTGCCGTCGATCGCCGGCCCGAAGCGCCCGCAGGACCGCATCCTCCTCTCCGAGGCGAAGTCGCAGTTCGAGCAGGACATCCTGAGCTACGCGACCGCGTCCACCTCGGACTCGATCGTCGACCTCGAGTCGAAGCACTCGTTCCCGGCGTCCGACCCCGGTCAGACCCCCGGCGACGAGGAGCCCACCACGCGTCCGGTGCACATCAACAGCGGCGCACCGGCGAACGCCTCGAAGCCCGTGCCGGTCACGACGCCGTCGGGGGAGAAGTACATCCTCGACAACGGCGCCGTCACGCTGGCCGCCATCACCTCGTGCACCAACACCTCGAACCCGTCGGTCATGATCGCCGCCGGTCTCGTCGCACGCAAGGCACTCGAGAAGGGCCTGAAGCAGAAGCCGTGGGTCAAGACCACGCTCGGCCCGGGCTCGAAGGTCGTCACCGACTACTACGAGAAGTCCGGTCTCGACAAGGACCTCGAGGGCCTCGGCTTCTACACCGTCGGCTACGGCTGCACGATCTGCATCGGCAACTCGGGCCCGCTGATCGAAGAGGTGTCGGAGGCGATCAACTCGCACGACCTCGCCGTCACCGCGGTCCTCTCGGGAAACCGCAACTTCGAGGGTCGCATCAGCCCCGACGTGAAGATGAACTACCTCGCCAGCCCGCCGCTGGTCATCGCCTACGCGCTGGCCGGATCGATGCACTTCGACTTCGAGAACGACGCGCTGGGCAAGGGCACCGACGGCGAAGACGTCTTCCTGAAGGACATCTGGCCGACCCCGGCCGAGGTGCAGGAGCTCGTCGACTCGTCGATCTCGCGCGAGCAGTTCATCAAGCAGTACGCGACCGTCTTCGACGGTGACGAGCGCTGGCGCAGCCTGCCCACCCCGGATGACGCGATCTTCCAGTGGGACGAGAACTCGACCTACGTCCGCAAGGCGCCGTACTTCGAGGGCATGACGATGGAGCTCACCCCGGTGAAGGACATCGAGGGTGCGCGCGTCATGGCGACCCTGGGCGACTCGGTCACCACCGACCACATCTCGCCCGCCGGAAACATCAAGGCCGGCACGCCTGCGGCCCAGTACCTCACGGAGCACGGCGTCGACCGCAAGGACTTCAACTCCTTCGGCTCGCGTCGCGGCAACCACGAGGTCATGATCCGCGGCACCTTCGCCAACATCCGTCTCAAGAACGCGATGGTCGCGGCCGTCAACGACGGACAGGTCGTCGAGGGTGGCTTCACCCGCGACTTCACGCAGCCCGGTGGCCCGCAGTCGTACATCTACGACGCGAGCATGAACTACCAGGAGCAGGGCACGCCCCTCGTCATCTTCGGTGGCAAGGAGTACGGCTCCGGCTCGTCGCGCGACTGGGCGGCCAAGGGCACGAGCCTGCTGGGCGTCAAGGCGGTCATCACCGAGAGCTTCGAGCGCATCCACCGCTCGAACCTGATCGGCATGGGTGTCGTCCCGCTGCAGTTCCCCGCCGGCGAGAGCTGGGAGTCGCTGGGTCTCGACGGTACCGAGGTCGTCTCGATCACGGGCCTCGAGGAGCTCAACAACGGCGTGACGCCGAAGACCGTCAAGGTCACGGCCACTCCGAGCGAGAACTCGCCCGAGGGCAAGCAGCCGATCGAGTTCGACGCGGTCGTCCGCATCGACACCCCCGGTGAGGCGGACTACTACCGCAACGGCGGCATCCTGCAGTACGTGCTGCGTTCGCTGGTCTGATCGCACGGATGAAGGGGCTCGGGTCTTCGGATCCGGGCCCCTTCATCGTGCCGCCCCTTCATGTCAAGGGGTGCCGATTCACCGTGCTCTCGGAGCGCGGCGGGGTAGGATCGAGGGGCGCTCGCACCGTCGTCGGGCGCTTCTGACGGAGCCTGTGAGGAGGTGCAGATGCCCATTCTTCCGAGCATCTCAGGACCCCGTGATCTTGATGCACTCTCGACCGACCAGCTGACCGAGCTCGCTGCGGAGATCCGCACGTTCCTGGTCGAGAACGTGTCCAGGACGGGTGGCCACCTCGGCCCCAACCTGGGTGTCGTCGAGCTGACGATCGCCCTGCACCGGGTGTTCTCCTCCCCGGATGACCCCTTCATCTTCGACACCGGACACCAGTCCTACGTGCACAAGCTCCTCACAGGGCGGCAGGACTTCTCCGCCCTGCGCGTGCGTGGTGGCCTCGCCGGCTATCCGCAGCGCGGCGAGAGCGACCACGATGTGGTGGAGTCGTCGCACGCCTCCAGCTCGCTCAGCTGGGCGGACGGCATCTCCCGGGCGCTGACGGCGACGGGCCGTGCGGACCGCCATGTGGTCGCCGTCGTCGGCGATGGCGCGCTGACGGGCGGGATGACCTGGGAGGCGCTGAACAACATCTCCGACGACAACGACCGCAACCTGGTCATCGTCGTCAACGACAACGGTCGCTCCTACGCGCCGACGATCGGCGGCATGTCGCGGTACCTCAACCGCGTGCGCACCGCGGCGGCCTACAAGGACCTCCACCAGCGTTCCGACCGCCTGTTCCGCGCGTTCGGTCCCGTGGGGCGTGCGGTGTTCCGAGGCGTCCGTGGCGGCACGCACGGCTTCCTCTCGCGGTTCACGAACAACGAGGCGCTGTACTCCAACCTCGACATCAAGTACCTCGGCCCGGTCGACGGGCACGACCTCCCGGCGCTCCTCGAGACGCTGGAGCTCGCGA
Source organism: Microbacterium sp. GW821-FHT01D02 (assembly GCF_059422585.1). Classification (NCBI taxonomy): domain Bacteria; kingdom Bacillati; phylum Actinomycetota; class Actinomycetes; order Micrococcales; family Microbacteriaceae; genus Microbacterium; species Microbacterium sp. GW821-FHT01D02. The sequence goes on from NZ_JBWKXB010000003.1 coordinate 349,316, forward strand.
AGTCCTACGGCGCGCCGGTCATCGTGCACACGATCACCGAGAAGGGCCGCGGATACCAGCCGGCCCGCGACGACGAGGCCGACCAGTTCCATGCCGTCGGCAAGATCGACCCGACCACCGGGGAGACGCTGTCCTCCGGCGGACGCGGATGGACGGACGTGTTCTCCGACGCCCTGGTCTCGGTGGGGGAGCGACGGAACGACGTGATCGCGATGACCGCGGCCATGCTGCGTCCGACCGGACTCGCGCCGTTCGCCGAGCGGTTCCCGGATCGGGTCTACGACGTCGGTATCGCCGAGCAGCACGCCGTGGCATCCGCCGCGGGACTGGCCTACGGCGGCCTGCACCCCGTCGTCGCGCTGTACGCCACGTTCATGGGGCGCGCCTTCGACCAGGTGCTGATGGACGTCGCTCTGCACCGCGCCGGAGTCACCTTCGTGCTCGACCGCGCCGGCGTCACGGGGCCCGACGGGCCCAGCCACCACGGCATGTGGGACCTCGCGATGCTGCAGATCGTCCCGCACATCCGCATCGCCGCTCCTCGGGACGGCGCACGCCTGACCGAGGCGCTGGAGGAGGCCGTGGCCGTCGACGACGCGCCGACCGTCATCCGGTTCCCGAAGGGCGAGGTCTCCGCCGATCTCCCCGCGATCGAACGTCTGGGCGACGGGGTCGACGTGCTCGCCCGCGGTGAGTCCGAGGACGTGCTCATCGTCGCCATCGGTCCGTTCGCCGAGCTCGCCCTCGACGTCGCCGATCGGCTCCGCGCGCAGGGGATCGGTGCGACCGTGATCGACCCGCGCTGGGCGATCCCTGTGCAGCCGTCGATCGTCGAGCTGGCCCGGCACCACCGCCTCGTGATCACCCTCGAGGACGGCATCCGCGTCGGCGGCATCGGCACGCGCGTGCGTCAGGTCCTCCGCGAGGCGGGCATCGACACGGCCGTGGACGAGCTCGGGCTGCCGGACGAGTTCATCGACCATGCCTCCCGGGACCAGATCCTCGCCGACGCCGGGCTCACGGCGCCGAAGATCGCCCAGGACATCGTGTCGCAGGTGCTCGGGACCCGCATCCCGAAGGCGCGCCACGCCGGCGAGACCGGGACGATCGAGCTCCCGCTGCACGAGCGGCGCTGACCGCAGGACGCGAAGCGCGGGCCGTCAGTTCAGGGCGTGCAGGGCGGCGACGGCCTGCGCTCCGCGGTCCACGTCCCGGAGCGCGGTGGACAGCAGGTAGCCATCCGTGAGCGCGTCTCCGGTGACCATCACGCGCACGAGCTCGACGCCGCAGGCCCGGCGGACCTCGTCGGCGCTGGCGGCGATCACCCGCGTGTTGATCTCGTCGTTGTGCGGGAGCTCTGTCCCGTCGAGTCCTCGGATCACGTCTCTCAACGCCGCGCCGACGATGTTGGAGGCGCGTTCCTTGACGTTGACGACGTCGAGCTCGAACACCCGGAGATCCCGACCGGTGGGTATGGGGCGCCACTCGAACGACGCGTGCACGCGATGCTGGTGTCCGCTCGCACCGGACATCTCACGGGCGGGGAGGTCGGTCGCGCGGCAGCGGACGTCGATGAGGCGGTACCAGTAGAACAGCGGGAACGCACCGTGCGACCCGGGGTCGAGGACGACGACCTCGCCGACGGCGCCGCCGCGGTTGGTCGGGCGTCGCTGGGGACGATTGCGGATGATCGGCTTGCCGTTGCGGGTCCGGATCGCGGCCCACCCCTCGTCGACCGTGACGACGAAGAGCTTGAGCAGCGCGGGGAGGACCAGGAGAGTGGTGAGGATCGCCGTGCCGGTCTTCAGCAGCCCCGACATCCCCTTGCCGCCCAGCATCGTGAAGAGCATGTCCATGACACCACTGTGCAGGGTGATGGCGTGCGAGGACGACGGAGGAGAGCATCGACCGGGGGATTTCATGCGCTGTTCGCCGGTCGTTCCCCGGGACGCCGCGCCGTGGATACGGGGCGACGCGGAACGGCGGCGTCGCCGGCTCAGCCGACGTCGGCGAGGGTGCGCGCGACGACCGCCTCGACGGCCGGAAGACACCGGTCCCGATCGGCGTCGACGAGCCCGACGCGGGTGCGCCGGTCGAGCACGTCCTCAGCCGTCACGGCGCCCTCGACCCGGACGGCGAACTCGACCTCCGCGCGGGTCAGCCCCGTCGCGTCGTCGAGCACCTCAGTCGTGGTGGGGACGTCGCGGTCGACGAGGCGCAGCGCGGCGGTGCGACTGGGGGCCGCCTGCAGTCCACGCACCTCCGAGGCGAGATCCACCGCATCCTCGGCCATCCGCCGATACGTCGTCAGCTTCCCGCCGAGCACCGTCACGAAACCCGCATCGGAGACCGCCACGAGGTGTCGTCGCGAGACGTCGGCCGTGGCGTCCGACCCGCTGTCGACGAGAGGGCGCAGGCCGGCGAACGCGCCGCGCACCTGATCGCGTCGGATCGGTGTCGTGATCACCCGGTTGAGGCTTCGCAGCAGGAAGTCGATCTCCGGTCCGGTCGGCTGCGCCACACGGGGCACGGCTCCCGGGGCGTCCTCATCCGTGAGACCGACGATCACCCGACCGTGCGCCTGCGGAAGCGCGAAGACGTAGCGACTGATCGACCCTTCATGGGGAATGGTGAGCGCCGCCGTCGGCGAACCCAGATCGGCGGCGTCGAGCACGATATGGGTGCCGCGACTGGGACGCACGCGGATGGCCTCGTCGAGCGAGCCGGCCCACACCCCGGTGGCGTTGATCACGGAGCGGGCGGCGATCTCGAACCGCTCTCCTGTGAGCACGTCCTCGGCGGTCGCCCCGTCGCCCCGCAGCGCGACCGCACGGACCCTGGTGAGGATGCGCGCACCGCGCGCCGCAGCGGTCCGTGCCACCGTGGCCACGAGTCGGGCGTCGTCGACCAGCTGTCCGTCGTAGGACAGCATGCCGCCCCGGAGGCCGCGGGAGTCGAGGGCGGGCGCCAGCCGGGTCGCCACCCGAGCGGAGACGATCCGGGGCGCGGGCAGCACCGCCCGGGGCGTGCGCGCCCGCATCCGCAGCAGGTCGCCGAGCCCCATGCCGGCTGCGCCCGCCACCCGCTGGCGCAGCGTGACGCCGCGGCTGAAGGGCAGCAGCTGTCCGAGCGGCCGGATCAGGTGCGGAGCGATCGTCGTCATGAGCAGGTGCCGCTCCCGCGCACTCTCCTTCGCGGTGGCGACGTCGCCCGTCGCGAGGTACCGCAGCCCGCCGTGCACGAGCTTCGAGCTGAAGCGACTGGTGCCGAAGGCGAGGTCCTCCGCCTCGATCAGCGTCACGCTGAGGCCGCGAGAGGCGGCGTCGAGCGCCACGCCCGCGCCGGTGATTCCCCCGCCGATGACGAGGACGTCCGTCCGTTCGTCGGTGGCGAGGGTCAGATCGGTCCTCCGACGCGCGACGTTGAGCGCGGATGACGGCGTGCTCATGGGCGCAGCAGCCCGTCGAGCGCGGCGCGCAGCTCCCGCTCCCACGCGGACTCGGAGATGAGGTCGGCCACTGTGCCGTGCGAGAGGACTGCGGACTGCGCGATGAGCATCAGCATGACCGCGATCTCCTGCGGTGCCCCCGGTCTGACCGATCCGTCCGCCTGCGCGGAGCCGATGGCGGTCGCCAGCCATTGCAGGATCAAGCGCTGACTCGATCCGACGCGCTGCAGCGTGTAGCGAGTGAAGGCCTCCGGCTCGTCGTCGAGCAGCCGCGCGTACAGCGGATCCTTGCGGAAGAGCGTGGTGAAGCGCAGCACGTCGTCGACGAGCGCGGTGCGGGTGCGTGCGTCGGCGGAGAACGTGCTCAGGATGCCGTCGACCCGGCGGAGGAGTGCAGCGCGGACCACGTCGTCGGCGTCGCTCCAGCTGCGGTAGATCGTGGGGCGGCTGAGTTCGGAGCGGCGTGCGAGCTCGGCGATCGTCACCCCGTGGACGCCGCGACGTTCGATCAGGGTGTCGGCGGCGTCGAGGATGCGCGCCTGGGTGGCGTCCCAGAGAGGTTGACGTTCTTCCATGATGTGTCACACTGTAACGCATGGGCCAAGACAATGGCAGGGTCGATGCCGACCCGTCGATGAGGTGGAACGGCTGGGGAGACCCGGACAAGGCGAAGGGCCTGCCGCTGGCGGTGCGCACGCTGCTGCCCCTGCTGCTCGGACGCATCCGCAAGCCCGAGCCCGCGGTCGAGCTCGCCCAGGTGCGGGTGACGCCTTCGACGCTGAGCGATGACGATCTCGTGGCGTTCCGCGACGCTGTCGGCCCGCAGTACGTGGATGTCACCGCGGAGGGGCGCATCCGCCATGCCGGCGGACGTTCGACTCCCGATCTCCTCCGCCGACGACAGCGGGATCAGGACGTCCCGGACGCGGTGATCCGTCCCGCGAACCACGACGAGGTCCGCGCCTGTCTCGACGTCGCGGGCCGGCGCGGTGTCGCGGTCATCCCCTTCGGCGGCGGCACGAGCGTCGTCGGGGCGCTGGACCCGGAGAGGGGAGACCAGCACGCGGTCGTGAGCCTCGACCTGCGCCGCCTGAACGGGCTGATCCGCCTCGACGAGATCAGCGGAGACGCGGTGCTCGCGGCCGGCACCACGGGACCGGAGGCCGAGTCGCTGCTCGCGGCTCACGGTCTCGAACTCGGTCACTACCCGCAGAGCTTCCGGTACGCGACCATCGGCGGCTTCGCTGCGGCGCGCTCCTCCGGCCAGAACTCCGCGGGCAACGGGCGCTTCGACACGATGGTCACCGGGATCCGCGTCGCGACGCCGACCGGCGACATCGAGCTCGGGCGCTCACCCGGCTCCGCCGCCGGTCCTGACCTGATCCGGGTGTTCCTCGGCTCGGAGGGCATCTTCGGCGTGATCACCGAGGTGCGCGTGCGCGTGCATCCGATCCCGCGGGAGCGTGTGTTCGAGTCGTGGTCGTTCCCGGACTTCGCCGCCGGAGCCGCGGGGCTGCGAAGCGTGGCGCAGCAGGGCGCCGGACCCACCGTCATCCGTCTGTCCGACGAGGCGGAGACCGCCGTGAGTCTGGCTCAGGTCGGCAAGATCGGCAAGGCACTCGCGAAGGGCGCCAGTGTCGTGACCGTGTACGAGGGCGAGGGGATCGCCGAGCGTCGTGCCCGTACCGGTGCGCTGCTGTCGGCTGCCGGCGGCACGTCGGCCGGCGAGGGCGCGGCGGAGGAGTGGCTGCAGGGTCGCTTCGACGGCCCGTACCTGCGCGACTCGCTGTTGGACGCCGGAGTGTTCTGCGAGACGCTCGAGACCGCGACGACCTGGTCGAACCTGCTCGGGCTACGTGCGACCGTCGAGACCGCCCTCAAGGAGGGGTTCGCTGAGGCCGGGGCCCGCTCGTACGTGATGTGCCACGTGTCGCACATCTATCCCACGGGAGCGTCGCTGTACTTCACCGTGCTCGCCGGCATCCGTGCCGATCCGCTCGCGGTGTGGGGTCCGGTCAAGTCACGCGTGAACGACGCGATCCTCGCGAACGGCGGCACCATCAGCCATCACCACGCGGTCGGCCGTGACCATGCTGCCTGGCTGGAGCAGGAGATCGGCGACACCGGCATCCGCATCCTCCGGGCGATCAAACGCGAACTCGATCCGGCGGACATCCTCAACCCTGGCGCCGTGATCTCCGTCGAGCGGACGCGCTGACGTGGCCGAGCACATCGCCGTGCTCGCGAATCCGTTCTCCGGCAAGGGTCGGGGCGGACGAGCGGCCGAGGCGGCCGTCCGACTCCTCCGGGAGCGCGGGTCCGAGGTGCGCACCTACGCCGGCGCTTCCGCGGCGGACACGGCACGGCTCGCCGAGACCGCGCTGGCGGAGGAGCCCCGCGTGCTCGTGGTCGTGGGCGGTGACGGCACGCTCTCGGGCGTGCTCGACACGGTGTGCGCCGCCTCCGTCCCCGTCGTCCTGGTGGCCGCGGGAACGGGGAACGATCTCGCCCGTGCCCTGGGACTCCCGCGTGGTGACGCCCGGGCCGCCGCCGAGCTCGCCCTCACCGGTGCGCCGCGGGCGATCGACGTCGGCGTGGTCGACACCGCGAGGGGCAGCCGGAAGTTCCTGACCATCGCGGCGCTGGGCTTCGACGCGAAGGTCAGCGATCGCACCAACCGCCTCCGCTGGCCGCACGGCGCGCCCCGCTACTACCTCGCCCTGCTCATCGAGCTCGTGCGACTGCGGCCGATGGACTTCACCCTCTCCGTCGACGGCGAAGCCGTCAGGAGCTCGCCGGGCACGCTGATCGCGGCCGGCAGCACCTCCAGCTACGGCGGCGGGATGCCGATCTGCGCCGGGGCCGTCCCCGACGACGGGCTCCTCGACATCGTCCATGTCGCACCGCTGGGCCGCCTTCGTCTGCTGCGTCTCTTCCCGCTGCTCCTCCGCGGGACGCATCTCTCGCGCGGTGAGGTCGCGCATCGCCGCGCACGGTCGGTGACCGTGTCGGCCCCGGGCCTCGTGGTCTACGCGGACGGCGAGCGGATCGGCGAGGATGAGTGCACCATCTCGGTGCTGCCGGGGGCGCTCACGATGATGGTGCCGAAGGAGAGCGATGACTGATTTCGACGAGGACGTCGTGATCGTGGGTTCCGGCTTCGGAGGTTCCGTGGCGGCTCTGCGGCTGGCGGAGAAGGGCTACCGTGTGCGCGTCTACGAGGCGGGTCGCCGCTTCGAGGACGACGACTTCGCGAAGACCAGCTGGAATGTCCGCCGGTACCTGTGGGCACCGGCGCTCGGCTGCCATGGCGTGCAGCGCATCCACCGGCTGCCGCACGTGATGATCCTGGCGGGTGCCGGTGTGGGAGGCGGATCGCTCAACTACGCGAACACGCTGTACCAGCCGGGGACGGCGTTCTTCGAGGACCCGCAGTGGCAGGGCATCGCAGAGTGGGAGTCCGAGCTGGCACCGCACTACGCCACGGCGAAGCGGATGCTCGGCGTCGTCGAGCACTATCCGCACACGGGACCTGTGGAGCGGATCATGGCCGGCGCCGCGGACGACCTCGGTGTCGGCTCGACGTTCCGGCACGCGCCGGTCGGGGTCTGGTTCGGGAGACCGGGGGAGCGCACGCCGGATCCGTTCTTCGGCGGTGAGGGCCCCGATCGCACCGGCTGCACCCTCTGCGGCAACTGCATGGTGGGCTGTCGCGTCGGCGCGAAGAACACGCTCATGAAGAACTACCTGGCTCTCGCGGAGCGCCGAGGGGTCGCGATCGAGGCACTGCGCACGGTGACCGAGGTGCGGGAGCTTCCCGGCGGTGGGTTCGCGGTGACGACGCAGCGCAGCGGGGCGTGGTTCCGGCACGCGCGGAGGACCGTGACCGCGCGGCAGGTGGTCCTGGCGGCCGGTACCTGGGGCACGCAGCAGCTGCTGCACCGGATGAAGCAGTCCGGGGCATTGCCGCGGATCTCGGCGTCCGTCGGCCGTCTCACGCGCACCAACTCCGAGGCGTTGGACGGCGCGGTCGCCACGAGCGTCCCGGAGTCGCTCCAGCTCGCCCGGGGCGTGGCGATCACGACCTCGTTCCACATCGATGACCGCACGCACGTAGAGAACGTCCGCTATGGCCCGGGATCGAACCTGATGGGTGCGCTGGCGACTGTCCTCGTCCCCGGCGACCGACCGCTCGGGGTGCGTCTGCGCAGCCTCGTCGCGCAGGTGCTCCGCTCCCCGCTGCGACAGTTCCGACTGGGCAACCTCCGTCGCTGGAGCGAGCGCGGGATCATCGCGCTGGTGATGCAGACGGCGGACAACTCGCTCACCCTCTCGCTGCGCCGTCGCTTCGGTCGGCTCGTGATGACGAGCGCGCAGGGACACGGAGAGCCGAACCCCAGCTATCTGCCCCAGGCCCACACGGCGGCGGCGGCGATCGCCGCGCGGGTCGAGGCCGACGGCGGGGTGCTCGCGGCCGCACGCGGATCCTGGCCGGAGGTGTTCGGCATCCCGCTCACCGCGCACTTCCTCGGCGGCGCCGTGATCTCGGCATCACCCGCGGACGGTGTCGTCGACGCGTACCACCGGGTCTGGGGCCACCCCGGCCTGCACGTCGTCGACGGTGCGGCGGTGCCCGCGAATCCCGGCGTGAACCCCTCGCTCACGATCACCGCACTCGCAGAGCGGGCGCTGTCGTACTGGCCCCGACGCGGTGAGGACGACGCTCGACCGGCTCAGTCCGCGAGCTGAGCCTCGGCGACCTGGGCCTGTGGTGCAGGGTCCTCGTCCAGCGCTCGTGACGCGGTCCAGTACCAGCCGTAGGCGACGCTGGCGGCGCTCGCGCCCAGGAGCGGCACCGCGATGTACGGCTCGGTGATGTGCGTCAGCAGGGACCCGAGCTCTCCGGTCTCGGTCCCCGGCCAGACACCGCCGATCGCGATGACCAGACCGCCGACGACGAGACCGAGCCCCGCGAAGGCGACGAGGTGTCGGCGGATGCTCGCCACGGTCCGCAGGAATCGGCCCAGCACGTACGCCGCCGCGCCGCCGACGACGGTCGCCAGGACGGAGACGGCCACGACGAAGACCAGCTGGAACCAGGCGACGAGGACCAGGATCGAGAAGATGCCCTGCAGTGAGCGCGACATGATCGTGAGGACGACCGTCGTCACCACGAGGAACAGCAGGTTGAACGTGATCCAGGTCGCGAGTGCGCCGCGCCAGAACTCGCGCCCGCGGAAGGCCATCGGCTGCTCCGCGGTGCGCGGAGACGGACGAGAGGTCATCGATCCAGGCTAGGGCCTCCCGGCCCGGCGGACGACGAAGCGCCCCATCGGATCCGCGGGGAATCCGATGGGGCGCTTCGCGTGTTGATCTCCGCGATCAGCGGCTCTCGACACCGCGGATCTGCGGGGTGTGGAACGAGCCGCCGAATGCGCGCTCGGACGCACCCTCACGGTCGAGGTAGGGCGAGGCCCCGCCGTCGATGAACGGCCAGCCGGCGCCGAGGATGAGGCACAGGTCGATGTCCTCGACCTCAGGCACGACCCCCTCATCGAGCATCAGCTTGATCTCCTGAGCCAGACCGTCCTGCACGCGCTGGAGGATCGTCGCAGCCGTTGCCGGCGTCTTGCCCACAGCGGGCTTGAGCACCTTCTCCGCCTGCTTGCTCCAGCCGACGACGCGTCCGCCCTTGTCCTTCTCCACGACCGCGTCGAGCTCGGCCAGAGCGTGGAAGTTCTCGTTGGCGTAGAACCGCTCGGGGAAGGCGTGCACCATCGTGTCCTGCACGTGCGCCGCAACCTTCCAGCCGACCAGGTCGATCAGCTGGAACGGTCCCATCGGCAGACCGAGCGGGCCGAAGGCCTTCTCCACGTCGGCGATCGGCGTGCCCTCGTAGACCGCGCGGGCGGCCTCGCCCATGACCTTCGCGAGCAGACGGTTCACGACGAACCCGGGGGCGTCGGCGGTGAGCACCGCGTTCTTGCCCAGGTTCTTCGCGACGACGAAGGCCGTCGAGAGCGCGGCATCGGCGGTGGCCGGCGTCTTCACGATCTCGATCAGCGGCATCACCGCGACCGGGTTGAAGAAGTGGAATCCGACCAGTCGCTCGGGGTGGGCGAGCTTCGACCCGATCTCCTCGACCGAGAGCGACGAGGTGTTCGTCGCGAGGATCGCGTCGTCGGCGATGATCTTCTCGATCTCGCCGAACACCTGCTGCTTGACGCCGACCTCTTCGAACACGGCCTCGATCACGAAGTCGCAGTCCGCGTAGAGGCTCTTGTCGGTCGTGCCGGTGACGAGCGCACGGAGCTTGTTCGCCGAGTCGGAGTCCAGACGGCCCTTGGCCTCGAGCTTGCCGATCTCCTCGTGGATGTAGGCGACGCCCTTGTCGACGCGTGCCTGGTCCAGGTCGGTGATGAGCACGGGCACCTGGAGCTTGCGCACGAAGAGGAGGGCGAACTGGCTCGCCATGAGCCCTGCGCCGATGATGCCGACCTTCGTGACCTTCTTCGCGAGCTCCTTGTCGGGTGCGCCGACAGGTCGCTTGGCCCGCTTCTGCACCAGATCGAACGCGTACATCGACGCGGCGAACTGGTCACCCGTGACGAGCTCCGCCAGGGCCTCGTCCTCGCGGGCGAAACCCTCCGCCTTGGTCCCGCTCTTCGCCTTGTCGAGCAGCTCGAGCGCCGCGTACGGCGACTTCGGCATCGTGCCGATCTTCGACTCGAGCATGCCGCGCGCCATCTTGATGGCGATCGGCCACTTGGTGAGGCGCTCGATCTTGCCCGGCTCGTTCTTGCGCTCGACCTTCTTGCCGCCGAGCACCGCGTCGGCCCACGCCAGCGAGTTCTCGAGGTAGTTCGCGGCCGGGAAGATCGCGTCGAAGATGCCGAGGTCGAACGCCTGCTGCGGCTTCAGCATCCGGTTCTGCTTGAGCGGGTTCGAGATGACCACCTCGAGGGCGTTCTCGATGCCGATCAGGTTCGGCAGCAGGTACGCGCCTCCCCAGCCCGGGATGATGCCGAGGAAGACCTCGGGCAGGGCGACCGCGGCGGCGGAGGAGTCGACCGTGCGGTAGCTGGAGTTCAGCGCGATCTCCAGGCCGCCACCGAGGGCGAGGCCGTTCACGAAGGCGAACGACGGCACACCGAGGTCGCCGAGCTTGCCGAGCACCTTGTGGCCGAGCTGCGCGATCAGGCGTGCGTTGTCGCGCGAGCCGACCTTGCTGATGTCGGAGAGATCGGCGCCGGCGGCGAGGATGTACTGCTTGCCGGTGATGCCGACGGCCTGGATCTCACCGGCGGCCGCCCGTGCCTTGAGCCCGTCGAGCGTCTCGCCGAGCTGAGTCAGCGTCGCCGGCCCGAGCGTGTTCGGACGCGTGTGGTCACGACCGTTGTCGAGCGTGATCAGGGCGAGGACCCTGCCTGAGGCGAGGCGGATGTCGCGCACGGGCGACTGCGTGATGACCTCGCCCTCGGTGAGCGCCTGGATGGGGGAGAAGTCGATGTCGTCGTAGTTCGTCACGTTCGCGCTCACTTCTTCTTCTTGCCGTCGTAGTGCGGGTTCTCCCAGATGACCGACCCGCCCTGGCCGAGTCCGACGCACATGGCGGTCAGGCCGTAGCGGACGTCGGGGCGCTCAGCGAACTGCGCGGCGAGCTGGATCATCAGACGCACGCCGGACGCGGCGAGCGGGTGGCCGAGCGCGATCGCGCCGCCCCACTGGTTGACGCGGGGGTCGTCGTCGGCGATGCCGAAGTGATCGAGCAGCGAGATCACCTGGATGGCGAACGCCTCGTTCAGCTCGAACAGTCCGATGTCGGCGATCGTGAGACCGGCCTTCTTGAGGGCCTTCTCGGTCGACGGGATCGGGCCGATGCCCATGATCTCCGGCTGCACACCGGCGAAGGCGAACGACACCATGCGCATCTTCGGCGCGAGGCCGAACTCCTTCACGGCCCCGCCGCCGGCGAGCAGCGACATCGTCGCGCCATCGGTGAGGGGGGAGGAGGTCCCGGCGGTGACGCGGCCGTGCGGACGGAACGGCGTCTTGAGAGCCGCGAGGTCCTCCATCGTGGTCTGCGGGCGACGACCCTCATCCTCGGTGGCGAGACCCCAGGCGCCGTCGGCGCCCTTGGTGGCGACCGACACGAGGTCGGGCTGGATCTTGCCGGCGTCGTACGCCGCCTGCACCTTGTGCTGGCTCAGCATGCCGAAGCGGTCGGACCGCTCCTTGGTGAGGTGCGGGAAGCGATCGAAGATGCGCTCGGCCGTGACGCCCATGTTGAGCGCGCCGGGGTCGACCATCTTCTCGGCGACGAATCGCGGGTTCGGGTCGGCGTTGGCGCCGATCGGGTGGTGTCCCATGTGCTCGACGCCGCCGGCGAGGGCGAAGTCGTACATGCCGACGCCGATCGAGGCGCCCATGGTGGTGACGCTCGTCATCGCGCCGGCGCACATGCGCTCGACGGCGAGGCCGGGCACGGTCTGCGGTAGGCCGGCGAGGATCGCCACCGAGCGGCCGAGCGTCAGCCCCTGGTCGCCGGTCTGGCTCGTCGCGGCGATCGCCACGTCGTCGATGCGGTCGGCCGGGACGGCCGCGTTCCGCTCCATCAGGCCGATGGTCGCCTTGACGGCGAGGTCATCAGCGCGGGTGTTCCAGTACATGCCCTTTTCGCCGGCACGCCCGAAAGGCGTGCGTACTCCATCGACGAAGAAGACGTCCGAGATCTCGGCCACTCTGCCTCCAAGTTAGTGCGTGGCCTCAGTCTATGAAGCACGCGAAACGGGGAGGAATCGGTTGGATCGAACCTACGAAGCGGGTGCGGGGGTGGTGTCGGGCGATTGCGCCGCCTCTACAAAGGCGGCCGCGATCTTCTGTGCGGTCTGTGCAATCTGCCAGGGACGAGCACCCAGCGCGGCAAGCGCGGCGGCGATGTCCTCCGGCGTCTCGCCCGGCAGATCCCAGGCGACGCGACGGAGGTACTCGGGAGTGAGGAGGTTCTCGGTCGGCATGCCCAGTTCCTCGGCGACGGCCTCGACCACGGGACGGGCCGCCTTCAGTCGTGCATCCGCCTCGGGGTTCCGGTCGGCCCAGGCGCGGGGCGGAGGAAGCGTGTCGCTGGGGACGCGTTCGCGCGGAAGCTCCTCGGCGGCGCGGCCGTCGACGATCGCCTGCCACCAGCGGTCGAGCTGCGTGCGGCTCGCGCGGCCCTGGAACTCCTTGATGCCGGCCAGCGCCTGCTTCGACGTCGGGTTCGCCATGACCGCGGCCACCAGGGAGCGGTCGGGGACGAGACGCCCGGGCGAGACGTCCTGGTCGCGGGCGTAGGCCTCGCGCGCCTGCCACAGCGAGCGGGCGACGGCGAGGTTGCGTGCCCCGCGCACCTGGTGCAGCCCGCTCAGCCGACGCCACGGATCCTCCCGCGGGGGCTTGGGCGCGCGGGCGAGCGTGGCCGCGAACTCCTCGGCCGCGAAGGCGGTCTTGCCCTGCTCCTCCAGCTCGTCCACGAGGATGTCGCGGACGTCGATGAGGTGGAGCACGTCGAGTGCGGCGTACTCGAGCCACGAGTCCGGCAGCGGACGCGTCGACCAGTCCGACGCGGAGTGCTCCTTCTTGAGCGTGATGCCGAGGGTGTCCTCGACGACGGCGCCGAGTCCGACCCGCTCGTGGCCGAGCAGGCGGGACGCGAGCTCGGTGTCGAAGATCACCGGCGGCTCGAGGTGCAGCTCGCGCAGGGACGGGAGGTCCTGACTCGCGGCGTGGAGCACCCACTCGACATCGCCGATCGCGTCCTGGAGCGGCGCGAAGTCACCGATCGCCGGGGGGTCGAAGAGGAAGACGCCGGCGTCGCGGCGGAACACCTGCACGAGGTAGGCGCGCTGGGAGTAGCGGAAGCCGGACGCGCGCTCCACGTCGACGGCGACGGGGCCGGTGCCCCCGGCGAGCACGGCGCAGGCCGCGCGGAACTCCTCAGCATCCGAGATCACGGAGTATTCAGTCACGTACAGCCTTTCGCGCGCCGATCACGGCGATGCCCTCGGAGCCGGGCGGAAGTCCCGCCAGCATTCCGACCAGCTCGGCCCATGCTTCGACGTGCGGTCGGAACGGGCCCTCCGGAGTCCAGGACGCCCGCAATTCTATCTGGGCGCCGTCGCCCTCGACGGCGAGACCGCCGAATCCCTTGGACAGCGTCTTCGTCGAGGTGCCCGAAGCGGAGTGGTAGATCGCGTTCCGGGAGTCCAGCGCGTCGACCAGCCACGACCACGTCACGTCCGCCAGGAGGGGGTCGGTGCCGATCTCCGTCTCCAGGGGCGCCTGGGCGAAGAGCACGATGCGCCATGCGCCGCCCCAGGCGTCGGGCGCATCCGGATCGTGCAGGAGGACGAAGCGCCCGGTGCCGTACACGGAGTCCCCGTCGCCGTCGGGGCGCACGTCCGCGGCGAGGGCGACGGCGAACGGAGCGAGGCCCTGCGGGGTCGTGATCTCACGCACCGTGATGTCGTCACGGAACGCGGTCTCACGCAGTTCGGCCACGGCGCTGTCGAAGGGCGTCCCGGCCTCGGGGTGTGCGGTCACGGCAACAGGCTAGAGTCAGGAAGCGATGAAGAGTCTCAGGCACGCCGTTACGCTCCTTGTCCCTGCCCTGCTCGCTTTCGGAGCAGCGTTCGCTCTCGTGGTGTTCGCCGTCGCGCGACGCGTCGTCACGCCCATGCGTCGGCCCACCGACACCGAGATCCTGGCCGTCGACACGGGCGCCCAGACCATCGAGCTGCAGCGCTCTCTCGACACCGAGCTTCCGGGCCGGTACGGACTCTTCACGACCGGGACGTACGGCTACGTCAAGCTCGGCGCCGTGCTCAGTGCGGACGGCGCCCGCGTGCGCCGCAAGCTCCTGACGCAGATCGAGCCCGGCTCACGCGTCGATCGCGCAGCCTCGTTCAGCGGGTACTACTACTCCTCGCCGAGCGAGCTGCACCTGCGGTGGGAGAACGTGCTGATCGGCTCGCCGGCCGGTCCCTGCCCCGCCTGGTACTTCCCGGCGTCGTCCTCCACCTGGGTCATCCAGGTGCACGGCCGCGGCGCGACCCGCGCGGAGTGCCTGCGCGCGGTGCCGGTGCTGCACGCCGCCGGACTGCCCACCCTCGTCGTGTCCTACCGCAACGACGGGGAGGCGCCGCGGACGAGGGCCGGTGCCTATTCGCTCGGGGCGTCGGAGTGGCGCGACGTCGACTCCGCGATCGCCTACGCCCTCCGTCACGGCGCCGAACGGGTCATCCTCATGGGCTGGTCGATGGGCGGCGCGGTGTCGCTGCAGGCCGCCGTCAGCTCGGGGCATCGTGATCGCATCGCCGGGATCATCCTGGAATCGCCCGTCGTCGACTGGCGCACGGTCCTGCGCTTCCAGGCGCGTCTGGCCGGCGTGCGTGCACCGCTGCCGGAACTCGCCATGGGGGCGCTGCAGCGACCGCTCACCGCGCGTCTCAGCGGTGCCGACGAGCCCATCCCGTTCGACCGTCTCGACATGGTCGCCCGTGCCGACGAGCTGACCGCACCGATCCTCATCCTGCACAGCGACGACGACGGGTTCGTGCCCGCGGACTCCTCCCATGCGCTGCAGGAGGCGCGGCCGGATCTCGTCACGATGCCGAAGTTCACCGTCGCGCGGCACACCAAGCTGTGGAACTACGACGAGACGGGCTGGAGCACCGCGATCACCGAGTGGCTGCAGGAGCAGGGCTTCAGCGCTTCTGCCTGACCTGGTTCTTCGCCCGCATCAGCATCCCGGTCATGCCTCCGATGCGCAGGGGCGACACCGCCTTGGTGAGACCGATCGACTGCGGATAGTCGTTCGGGATCGCGAGCACCTCGTCCGCCGTGAGCCCGGTGAGGCCCTGGACCAGGATGCTCGCGAACCCGCGGGTCGTCGGAGCCTCGGGCGGGGCGGTCGCGTGCATCGTCACGATGCCGTCGTCGACCTCGACATGGATGTAGACGGGCGACTGGCACTCCGCGACGCGCTCGTACGCCTCCGGGTGCGCGGCGACCTCGTCGGAGACGTCCGGAAGCTCGTCGGAGAACTCGAGCAGCAGCAGGAGCCGATCGGCCTCCGGGGTCTCCAGGAAGCCGTCGCGGATCTCGGCCAGGGTGTCAGGAACGTCGCTCGTGCTCATCCCTGTCATTGTCACATGCTCAGACGGTGCCCGGCTCGGAGCCGGTGACGATCGGCACGCGCACGGCGCTGCCCCACTCGGTCCACGAACCGTCGTAGTTGCGCACGTTCTCGAAGCCGAGGAGGTGCTTGAGCACGAACCAGGTGTGGCTCGAGCGCTCACCGATGCGGCAGTAGGCGACGACGTCGTCCCCGTCGCGGAGTCCGGCTCCGTCGCGGTAGATCGCGTCGAGCTCGGCACGGCTGCGGAAGCCGCCGTCCTCGGCGACGGCCTTCGCCCACGGAACGCTCTGCGCGGTCGGGATGTGGCCGGCACGCAGCGTGCCCTCCTCGGGGTACGCGGGGGCCGTGGTGCGCTCACCGCTGTACTCCTCGGGGGAGCGGACGTCGATCAGCGGGTTGCCGATGTGCGCGAGCACGTCCTCCTTGTAGGCGCGGATGATCGAGTCGTCGCGCTCGACGACGGGGTACTCGGTCGCGGGACGGTTCGTCGCCTCGCGCGTGAGCTCGCGGCCCTCGGCGATCCAGCGGTCGCGACCGCCGTCGAGCAGACGGACGTCCTCGTGGCCGAAGAGCGAGAACACCCAGAGCGCGTAGGCAGCCCACCAGTTGTTCTTGTCGCCGTAGATGACGACCGTGTCCGAGCGTTCGATGCCCTTGCGGCTGAGCAGCTCGGCGAAGCCCTCGCCGTCGACGTAGTCGCGCACCACCGGGTCGTTGAGCTCGGTGTGCCAGTCGACCTTCACGGCGCCGGGGATGTGGCCGGTCTCGTAGAGCAGCACGTCCTCATCGGATTCGACGACCACGAGCCCCGGTGCTCCCAGTCGTTCGGCGAGCCACTCGGTGGTGACGAGGCGGCCCGGTTCGGCGTACTCGGCGAACTTGGGGGAGGAGGAATCGAACTCGATGGCCATGGGGTCTCCGAAGCGTTGAGCGGACGAGGGTGCTGCTGCAGACGGCGTAGTGTTGATCCGTCCCTTCGACGATAGATCCCCGCCGAGCACCCTGCGCCCGATTCGTAAGACTTCGACACAGGTGAGCACCTGATTCAGGACCGTGATGACCGACCCGACCAGCCGCACGGGAATCGTGCACCTCACCGAGCGTCAGCCGACCGTCAGCGGACCCGAGATGCTGGCGAGCCTGGTGCCGCCGCCGCAGTTCGACACCGCGACCTTCGACAGCTACCGCGCCGACCCGGCCTACCCCTCGCAGGAGGAGGCGAAGGAGACGCTGATGCGCTTCGCCGGGCGCGGCACCCCCGCGAAGCGCGGCGGTCTGTTCAGTCGGGCCAAGAAGGAGCCGGAGCTCAAGCCGGGCGTCTACCTGGACGGCGGATTCGGCGTCGGCAAGACCCACCTGCTCGCGTCGATCTACCACGCGATGCCCGCCCGCCGGAAGTACTTCGGCTCGTTCATCGAGTACACGGCGCTCGTCGGCGCACTCGGCTACAAGAACACGGTCGACCTGCTCAAGGGCGCCGATCTGCTGTGCATCGACGAGTTCGAGCTCGACGACCCGGGCGACACGATGGTCATGACCCGCCTGCTGGGGGAGCTCGTGCCGACCGGCACCCGCCTCGCCGCGACCTCGAACACCCCGCCGAACGCTCTCGGTGAGGGGCGCTTCGCCGCGCAGGACTTCCTCCGCGAGATCCACGCCATGTCGGACAGCTTCCAGACGCTGCGCATCGACGGCGTCGACTTCCGGCAGCGCGCGCTCGACGGGCACGCGGTCGTCCTCGACGAGGACTCCTACGGCGCGGCGGTCGAGAAGGCCGGCGCCGCAGGGGCCGCGTCCGACGACCGCTTCGACGATCTGATCCGCCACCTCGCGCAGGTGCACCCGTCGCGGTACATCCGACTCATCGACGGGATCGGCAGCGTCGGGCTCCGCGATGTGCGCCAGCTCACCGACCAGTCCGAGGCGCTGCGCTTCGTGGCGTTCGTCGACCGGGTGTACGACGCGCAGATCCCGATCCTCGCGACCGGACTCGGCCTGGACTCGGTGTTCTCCGACGAGATGCTGGCCGGCGGCTACCGCAAGAAGTACCTGCGCGCCATCTCCCGTCTCAACGCGCTGACGCATTCTGCGTAAGCCCGCAGGCCCGCGTAACGCGATGTTCACGCCCGGAGCAGTCCTGTAACCACGGGGAAACAAACCACACGCATGCGCGAAACGGCGCGTCGTCACACTGAAGCTCTCAATTACTTCGGATGTGAGGTTTTCCTATGGATGCTCCCGGCAACATCTCGTGGGCCATCACCGCGACAGCGCTGGTGCTGCTCATGACGCCCGGCGTCGCCTTCTTCTACGGCGGTCTCGTCAAGGCGAAGAGCGTCGTCAGCATGATGATGATGAGCTTCGGCTCCATCGGTCTTGTCGCCGTGCTGTGGATTCTCTACGGCTTCTCGATGAGCGCCGTCGACAGTCCGACCGCCTTCGCAGGCAACCCGTTCGCCGACTTCGGGCTCTCCAGCCTGGCGTCCGGTGAGGGATCGAACGTCGCGCTCCTCGGTGTCGCGTACGGCGCGACCTTCGCGATCATCACGGTCGCCCTGATCTCGGGGGCCATCGCCGACCGGGCCAAGTTCGGCAGCTGGCTGATCTTCGCGGGCATCTTCGCCACCGTCGGGTACTTCCCGGTCGCAGCCTGGGTCTGGGGCGGCGGATGGATCATGAACCTCGGCACCACGCTCTTCGGCGAGGACAGCGGCATCGGCGTGATCGACTACGCCGGTGGAACCGCGGTGCACATCAACGCCGGTGCTGCGGCCCTGGCTCTGGCGCTGGTCCTCGGCAAGCGCATCGGCTTCCAGAAGGGCATCCTGAAGCCGCACAACGTGCCGCTCACCCTGCTCGGCGCGGCTCTGCTGTGGTTCGGCTGGTTCGGGTTCAACGCCGGTGCGGAGTGGCTCGCGGAGGACATGGGCGGCGTCGGGCTCATCGGTCTGAACACGCTCGGTGCCACGGCCGCGGCCATCCTCGGCTGGATCCTCATCGAGCGCATCAAGGACGGCAAGGCCACGTCTGTCGGCGCCGCATCCGGTGCCGTCGCCGGCCTCGTCGCGATCACCCCGGCCTGCGCCAACCTCACGCCCGGCTGGTCTCTGCTGCTCGGTGCCGTCGCCGGTATCGTCTGCGCCCTCGCCGTCGAGCTGAAGTTCCGCCTCGGCTTCGACGACTCGCTCGACGTGGTCGGCATCCACCTCGTCGGCGGCCTGATCGGAACCCTGTACCTCGGATTCTTCGCCACCGGCACCGGCCTGTTCGTCGGCGGCGACGCCCGCCAGCTCGCGGTCCAGCTGATCGCCGCACTCGGCGTGCTGATCTACTCCTTCGTCGTCGCCTTCATCATCGGCTTCGCGATCCAGAAGACGATCGGATTCCGCATCACGAACGAGGACGAGATCGCCGGTGTCGACCAGGTCGTCCACGGCGAGGAGGGCTACGCACTCATCGACGCATGATCTGCGGTTAGGGTGACCGTGTGAGCAAGACCAACGGCATCCTGACAGCACTCGCGGAGATCCTGCTCAAGGCAGTGGGCTCCGTCCGGGCGTCTCGGACCTCAGGTCCGAGGCGCCCGGACGCGCGTCTGCGGACCTCGCAGGAGCGATCCGTCCCCGTCCCCTCCGGCTCGGTCCCCTCCGGCTCTGTCCCCTCCGGCCGCGATCAGGGGCGGGTGCACGGCACCGAGACCGTCCGGATCGACCCGGACCGGATCGAGGGTCTGCAGGTCGCCTACGCACCTGAGCGGGACGGTGCGCCCGACGCCGGCGAGATCGTCTGGACCTGGGTGCCCTACGAGGAGAACGACGGCCGAGGCAAGGACCGCCCGGTGCTCGTGATCGCGCGGCAGTCCGCGGAGCGCGTCTACGCGGTGCGCATGACCAGCAAGGCGCACCAGGGCGACCGGGACTACCTGTCGATCGGCAGCGGCGCGTGGGACTCGCAGGGGCGTGAGTCCTGGGTCGACGTCGAGCAGCTGTACAGCGTGCACGAGCGAGGGCTGCGCCGCGAGGCCGCAGTCCTCGACCGGCGTCGTTACGACCGGGTGGGTGCGGCGCTCACGCGGCGCTACGGGTGGACCGCTGCGGGCTGAGCGTCGGGAACGCCCGGAGCACCATGTCCACCAGCTCGGACAGCGGCCGCGTCAGCGGGTCGGTGGCCGGGAGTCCGGTGTCGAGCTCGATCTCGTCGATCGCGGCGGCGAGCTCGGGGGTCGTGAGGTTCTCGTGGTTGACCGTCACTCCGATCACCCGGGTGTCGGCGAAGGCTTCGATGAGTGTGATCTCGCTGGTGACCGTGGGCATCGCGACCATCGGGAAGTCGCCCAGGACGGTGCGTCCGGGGGCGTGCTGCACGATGACGCCGGCGGGCTGACTGCCGCGGAGGATGTGCGCCGAGGTGATGTAGGCCGGGTGGCTGAGCGCGCCCTGGCCCTCGACGATGATCACGTCCGGATCCTCGCCCTCGAAAGCGGCGACGACCTGGTTCTCGACCTCGCCGGAGCAGAACTGCGGCACGAGGGCGTCGAGTGCGACGCCGTAGCGGCCGCCCTGGATGATGGTGGTCTGTCCGGTGCCGACCATGACTGCGTGGATGCCCCGCTCGTTGAGCGCGCGCACGAGGATCGTCGCCGTCGTGCGCTTGCCGATCGCGCCGTCGGTGCCGAGGATCGTGATGCGCGGGCACGTCACGTCGAAGATGCGGCCGGAGAACAGGTGGAGGTCCTTCTTGTCACGGGGGCGACGGATGTCGGTGATCGTCACCTCGGCGAGGAGGGCCGCGGCCACGAACTCGGCATCGTCGGTGAGGAACTCGTGCAGGCCGTTGATGATGTGCATCCCGCGGGCGATGCCGTCGAGCAGCACCGTGCGCTGGTCGGCGGAGAGCAGGCCGTCGGCCGGCGCCACACCGCAGATCAGGTAGTCGGGCACCCGGCCCGCGTGGGCGATGGCGGTGGGGAGGCCGTCGAGGACGGGGATCCCGTTCGCGGTGCCGTCCAGGAGCGATCCGGCGTCGGCGCCCGCATGCGTGCTGTCGATGACGCTGAGGATCTCGTACTTCTCCGAGTGACGGACGAGCCCGTTCGCGGTCTTGCCGTCCTGCTCGCCGAACTGGCCCTCGCAGTAGACGATCGCCGTGGTGCCGGCCGGCAGATCGACGGGGGCGGCCCAGGCGTGCGCGGGGTCGATGGAAGAGGGGACTGACGGGGTGGGCATGACGCTCCTCGGGCTCACACAGAGGAGGCGACGGAGAACGAAATGACCGATGAGGGCCCGTTGGTCGACGAGAAGTCTTCCCTGATGCCGGCGAGATGCCGGCATGCTCACCGTAGCAGTGCTGCCTGGGACCGGGCCGCGAGTGCGGTGCGGCCCGGTCCGGAGCGGATCAGGTGCTCTGGAAGGTGAGCACCCGGTCGATGTCGACGTCGGGCTTCTTCTCCCCGGCGAGCACCTCGAAGTCCAGATGGTTCTGGCTCGGAGGGAGCGGGCAGGTGACGAAGTTCGTGAACGCGCAGGGGAGGGCGGTCAGGTAGTTGAAGTCGATGTGGTCGATCCGCTCACCGGTCTCGTCGGCGAACTGCAGCTCGACGACGCGTCCGGCGCCGTATGTCGTCTGCCCGCTCGTCAGGTCGCGGATGTGGGCGACGGGCTGCACGCCGTACGCCGCATCCTTGCCGATCAGCGCGAGCTCGTAGGTGCGCCCGGCGTGCTCGAAGGCGAGGGTGCCGATACGTGCGGTGGTCTCACGGACTCCCGTCTCGACCGTGACCTGCTCGACGTCCTCGCGCACCGCGGGGGTGAAGCGGGCGGGGAGGCGCCAGGCCGGGTCGTAGTCGTAGGCGGACAGGCCGGAGAAGTCCTTGCGGTCGGACTCGCGGGGGTCGCGCACACGCACCGCGAAGATGCGGTCTCCGTCGTCGGTCGTGCGCGGGATGGTCTCCACCTCGCTCCCCCCGAAGTACACTGGCACGCTCTTGCCATGGCCGTAGGTCTGGTTGCGACCGGGCACGATCTCGACAGGGGCGGTGGGGTACTCGCCGTCGACGACGAGGTTCGGGCCATCGGCGGGCGGCGTGTAGAGGACCTTGCCGTCCGCGACGCCCCAGGTGCCGGGCAGACCCTCCAGGACGAGGCCGCTCTCGCCCTCACGCAGCCAGTGCTGGGCGACGAGGGCGGTCCAGCCGTAGGGGCGGGTGAGCTCCGCGACGCGGGCATGACGCCATTCCCGCCACTGACCTTCCAAGTGCTCGTTCGCGGGCATGACTACCGTCCTTCTTCGTGGGAGTGGTCCGCGTCGGCGGCCGCGGCGGCGTCGGCGGTGCGGTGGATGAACGCGCAGACCCGTTCGAACGAGTCCGCGCCGGCGACGGCGTTGCCCCGGGGCGTGCCGCCGTTCGAATAGTGCACGCCCGAGACGGGGTGCACGCGTTCGATGTCGGTGCTGGGCAGGTGGGGGAGTGCGATCCCGTGGCCCGCCTCCTCGTAGTCGAGGTGCAGGCGCTCGGCGGTGTGCCCGTGGCGCTCCAGCGTGTCGAGCACGATGCGCGACGCCATGCTCGACGGCCAGGCGCGATCGTCGAGACCGGACACGCAGGCCACGGCTCCGCGGAACCGCTCGACCGGGATGCGGGAGGCGCGCGCGAGCTCGCGGTCGTGCAGGCCGTCGACGTACACGTCGCGGTGCCGGGTGGGCGGAGGCTCGTCGTTCCACGGCTGCCACGTGACGCCGGCGTTGTCATGCCAGAGATGTTCGAGCGGCTCGCCACCCCGCGTCCAGGTCGGTCCGTTCCAGCCCTCGGCGGGATCGGCGGCGCCCTGGGCACCGAAGGTGAAGGCGCCCGGGACGAACGGCGCGACGCCGAGGACGAGCTCCGGGTAGGTCGCGGCCAGCAGCAGCGACAGCTCGCCGCCGCGGGACTGACCGCTCACAAGGGGGAGGCCGCCCTTCGGATCGAGCGTCGATGAGGCGAAGCGGAGCGCCCGCTCGAAGTACTCGAGCGGGGTACGGGAGATGTGATCGGGCAGGCCCGGGGCCCGGAAGTACCCCAGCGCCAGAGCCTGTATGCCCCGCGACGCATATTGCGCGGCGCGGGCCTCGTTGATCCCTCCGCCGGAGCCGTTGAGCACGATCACGGTGGGGTGCGGTCCCTCGTGCGCGGGGCGGAACAGGGTGCCGACGAGGCCGTCCGCGCGGATCTCCGTCCGCTCGACACCGTCCCCGCGCAACCACTGCGTGACCTGGACGGTGTCCGTCGTCGACGGAGCGCCCGCCCCGGGGACGTCGAGGTGACCGGTGCCCGGCTCGCTCCAGGCGGTGAGCATGGTGAGGATCGGGCGTTCGACATCCGCGGGCTCGGCGGAGCCGGTCGTTCCCGGCTCGCGGCGCTGCGACCAGAACAGCCCCATCGCGTCGGCCACCCGATAGTCGCCCGAGACGGGGGCCTGCGCCGCGAGGTCGACGAGGCCGTCGCGGTCGGCGAGGAACGTCGCCTGCGCGGCCCAGTCGCCACCGTCTCTCGCGGTGACGGCGCGCACCGTGACGAGCGATCCGGGCAGGGCGCCTCGGACGACGATCGAACGCCGTTCCCACAGCGGTCCGATCGGCGGGGCCACCGAGAGGCGGAAGGTGCTCACCGCCCCGCCGCCCCTTCTCCGCGCTCTCGCAGCCAGTCGAGGGCGTCCACCGGGATGTCGATCGTGGACGGCAGATCGGCAGGGTCCGCGGTCAGGACGTCGAAGCGTGCGGGGAGATGCCCTCCGGCCGCACGCCAGTCCCGATCCAGCTCGGCCGCGGCGGACGCGGCGTCGACGGCTCCTGCGCGAGCGGGATCGAACGCGATGACGACCGCACCCCGGGTGCTCGGTGCCTCGGGATCGGTGACGCGGCCGCCCACGGCGACACCCGCGAGGAGCTCGACCACCAGACCGGTGAGGGAGCCCACGAGTCCGGTCGGCAGGAGTGCGGCGACGGCTGCCGGGTCGGTCGTGGGCGCGCCCTCCGCGTCGATGGCGCTGCCGTCGGGGAGGGACCCACCGGCGGCCGCGGCCTCGCGGACCGCGGCGAGGGTGAGCGCGGAGGTCGCGTAGTCCACGACCAGGGGAGCACCGTCGGCCCGGGGCGCGCCCACAGCGAGCGGGTTCGTGCCGATCGCGGCCGCGTGTGCGCCCCACGGGGCGACCGCGGCCGGCGACTGCGCCGCGACGAGCGCGACCACGCCCTCCGCTGCGAGCGAGCGCGCGGCGAGACCGAGGATGCCGAGGGCCCCGGCGCCGCGGATCCCGATGATCGCCAGACCGTTCGTGGCGACGGCCTCCGATGCGCGTCGGACGGCCGAGGCGAGGGCCACGACCCCCGGCGCACCGGTCGCGTCGACCGAGCCGATCGCGGCGCCGTCATCGCCCGGGGGAGTGCGGGCGACGGGGGTGCCGCCGAGACGCGCGAGATCGCGCGCCAGCATCCGGATGCCGAACTCCGGCAGGCCCAGCTGCTCGGCCTGGAGCAGCCAGAACGCCGCGAGGGCGACGTCGTCCGGTTCGCCGCCGGGGACAGCCGTCTGCAGCACCCGACGCAGGTCGGCGAGGGTCTCCTGTGCGTCCACGTTCATGGTGCCTGCTCCGCTCAGTACTTGACCCACGGCACGACGCGGCGCTCCAGGAGGGCCCACAACGCGGTCGCTCCGTAGCCCAGCACCGAGATCGTGACGATGCCGACGTACATCTTCGACACCGCGAACGTGCCCCAGGAACTCCAGATCATGTACCCGAGACCGCTGTTCGCACCGACGAACTCGGATGCCGCGATGATCACGAAGGCGCCGCCGGTGGCGAGCTTGATGCCGGTGAAGATCGACGGGAGCGCGTACGGGAACGAGACGGTCATCCAGCGCTGGAGGCGCGTCGCCCCGTTCGCGTTCGCCACGTCGTTCAGCAGCGGCGGGGTCTGCATGACTCCGCCGAGCGTGTTGAAGAGCAGGTAGAAGAACACGCCGATCGCGACGATGACGTACTTGCTCGTCTCGCCCAGGCCGAAGATCAGCAGCAGCAGCGGGAAGATCGCGACCTTCGGCACCGGGAGCAGGGCCGAGAAGATCGGGTCGAGCAGCAGCCGGAGCGTGCGCACGGACCCGAGCAGGATGCCGAGGACGATGCCGGGGATCGCCCCCAGCACGAAGCCGATCGCGATGCGGGACAGCGTGATCCCGATGTTCTCCAGCAGCACTCCGGAGACGAGGAGCTCGAAGAACGTCTCGATGATCGAGGTCGGTGCCGGGAAGAACCGGGCGTCGAGGATGCCGGTCCGGCTCGCGATCTCCCAGACGAGGAGGATGAGCAGGGGCGTGTAGGGGCCGAGGCGTCGGACCCAGACGGAGCCGCGCTCCGCCTTCACGGCCTCCTTGAGCTGCGCCTCGATCTCCGGGTCGGCGATCGTGGTCATGAGGCCAGCTCCTGTTCGCTCGCGTTCTCGAGCAGCGACCACAGTCGTGCCGTGATCTCGCCGTATCGCGTATCGCGCCGCAGCCCGGCGATGTCGCGGGGCCGGCCGAAGGGGACCTCGATGTCGTCGATGATCCGTCCGGGGCGGTGCGACATCACGACGACGCGGTCGGCGAGCATCAGCGCCTCGTCGACGCTGTGCGTGATGAACATGACGGCTTTCGAGGTGCGCTCCCAGATCTCGAGCAGCTCCTGCTGGAGCGTGACCCTCGTCTGCTCGTCGAGGGCGCCGAACGGCTCGTCCATCAGCAGCAGGTCTCCGTCGTCCGCGAGCGCGCGGGCGACGGAGGTGCGCTGGCGCATACCGCCGGAGATCTGCGCGGGGTAGTACCCGCCGAAGTCCGAAAGACCGACGAGGTCGAGCAGCTGATCCACCCGCTCCGTCCGCTGCGTCCGGGAGAGACCGCGCAGCTTGAGCGGGTATCCGATGTTCTGCGCGACGGTCAGCCACGGGAAGACGCCGTGCTCCTGGAAGACGACGGACGGGCGGCTGGAGGTCTCGATCGTGCCCAGACTCGGCTTCTCGAGGCCGGCGGCCAGGCGCAGCAGGGTGCTCTTGCCGCAGCCCGAGGGCCCGAGCACGCACACGAACTCGTTGTCGGCGATCTCCAGGTCGATGTCCTGGAGCGCGACCAGCAGCTCGTCCTTGCGATCGGCGTTCGGGTACGCCTTCCAGAGGCCCTGGACGGTGAGCCCGCTCATTTCGCCGAGGAGGCCAGGTCGCCGCTCTCCTGCAGCGCGATCGCGTCCTTCAGGATGTCTTCGCGGTAGATGTCCTTGATGCCGGAGTCGCCGTCGAACTCGAGGGCGTCACGGTCGCGGAAGAACTGCTCCTGGCGGGCGACGTCCTTCCAGTCGATCGCACCGCTCGGGTCCTGGGTGGTGAGGGCGATCGAGGTCAGCGTCTCGACCGGCAGATCCGTGTACTCCGCGATGATCTCCTGCGTGGCGGGGTCGTCCCAGCCGCCGTCGTCGAGCTCCTTGACGGCCTTCAGGTACGCGGCCGTGAACGCCGTGACGGCAGCCGGGTGCTTGTCGACGTACTCGGTGTTGAAGACCATCGCGCCGAGCTCCACGCCGGCCTGGTAGTCGATCGGGAGCAGCTCATGGGCGATGCCCTGGGAGATGACGGCCGACGAGATGGGCTCGATCGACCAGCTCGCGTCCACCGAGCCGTTCGCGAGCGCTGCGGGGATGTCGCCGGGGCTCAGGTTGACGAGCTCGACGTCGTCGACGCTCAGCCCGACCGACTCGAGGGCGAGGTCGACGGAGTAGATGCCGAAGCCGCCGTCGCCGGGGATGCCGATCTTCTTGCCCTTCAGGTCGGCGGCGTCGGTGACGTCGGACGCATCCGAGGCGATCAGCGGCGACGGGTTCGGGCCCGACTCCGGGATGCGCGAGACGCTGGCGATCACGGAGATCGACGCGCCGGCCTTGGTGGCGTTGAACAGGCCGGCACCCCACGTGGCCCCGCCCGCGGTGATGTTGCCGGTGCTGACCTGCTGGTACGTCTCGCCGGAGCTGCCGCCCTTGGCGACGAGCTCCACGTCGAGTCCGGCCTCTTCGAAGTAGCCCTTCTCCTCGGCGAGGAAGAACGGCGCGTAGTCGGCGTACGGGGAGTAGAGGAAGGTGATCTTGGGAGCGTCCGCGGCGGTCTCCGTCGCCGCATCGCCCGATCCGGACGAGCTGCATGCGGTCACCAGCAGCGCACTGGTGAGGACGAGAGCGGCGCCCGCGAGGGCACGGCGACGAGAGGTCATGATCTTGCTCCAGGGGGTTCGGGTGATGTGCACGGGAAGCACATGCTCATGAATCTATCGATTCCGTCGGCGGCCCAGATCGCGGCGGCGTCACATTCCGTCACCGACGCCGGAACCCGGCGCAATCCGATCCGTGGAGGGCGTCGAACCAGTGGTGAGTCGCGTTCAGCGGCGCCACACAAGGAGGAATCATGCGTTTCATCCCCACCAAGGTCCACGGAGTCCTCGACTACATCGTCGGCATCGCGCTGATCGCCGCACCCTGGCTGTTCGGATTCGCTAGCGTGGGCGGAGCGGCCGTCATCATCCCGATCGTCCTCGGCGTCGGACTGATCGTCTACAGCCTGTTCACGAAGTACGAATGGGGCCCCTTCGGCTTCATCCCGATGCCCGTGCACCTCGTGTTCGACATCGTCGCCAGCCTGTTCCTCGCGCTCTCGCCGTGGATCTTCGGCTTCGCGGGCGAGGCTCTCAACGTCTGGCTCCCGCACGTCGTCGTCGGTGTCGCCGTCATCGTCGTCGTGCTGTTCTCGCAGCCCCAGCCGGCGACCACCCGAGGTCGTGCCGCGACGGTGTGATCCCACGCGAGACGCGATGCCGGGCGACTGCGCTTCCCGAAGCGGTCGTCCGGCGTCGTCATGCCTCCGGGGCGTCCGCCGGAGGCTCGTCGTCGCCCCGGAGCGCCCGGCTCAGCCAGCGGGCGTAGAGCTGCCAGGGATCGCCGACGCGTCGGAGGTCGGCGATGTGGGTGCGGAGCTCGTCGGTGAGGGTGAACCACTCGCCGCCTTCACGGATGGCCGCGAACTCCCGATGCCGCTGCTGTTCGACCGCCCGTCCTCCCCGCTCGAACGCGAGCAGCTCGTCGTGCATGATGCTCGCGAGCCGTTGACGAGGCCGTCTGGACGTGCCGATCTTCACCCGGCGGTCGTAGCGGAGGTAGTAGACGACGTCGACGCGGGGGAGCGGCAGATCCGGATCGGGGGCGTCGCCGTATCGCCAGCCGCAGTCCTCGCAGAACCAGGCTCCGTCGCTGCGGGCGCCCCGCGCTCCACCGCAGAGCGCGCAGGGACCGGGGAGCGAGTCGATGGTCGGCACCGCGGCAGACTACGCGCCCCTTCGGACACGGCTCGGCGGGGAATCGGTGCGGAGCCCTTCTGTGCGGGTGACGGCGCGCCTAGTGTCGGAGTGAGTGGGTCGAAGGGAGTGGGGATGGCCAGGACGGAGCGGCTCCGTGTCGGTGCCTGCCTCGCGGCCTGCGCGGCGACCGCCCTGTTGGTGGCCTGCGCTCCGGCCTCACCGGCGCCGTCCGCGTCCACGCTTCCGGCGGACTCCGGAGCGATCGCGCCGGGGCAGGAGACCGTCATCGTCGAGGATCTCGCCGCGCCGTGGTCGATCGCTTTCCATGACGGGACGGCCGTGCTCAGCGAGCGCGACAGCGCGCGCATCGTCGAGATCTCCGACACGGGCGACCTGCGCGAGGTCGGAGTGATCGACGGCGTCGAGGCGCGGGGAGAGGGCGGTCTGCTGGGCATCGCGGTCTTCGGTGACTGGCTGTACGCATACTCCACGGCGGCGGACGAGAACCGCGTGCAGCGATTCGCCCTGTCCGGGAAGCCCGGCTCGCTGGAGCTCGGTGAGCCGGAGACGATCCTGTCCGGCCTCGCGTCCGCGACCAACCACAACGGCGGGCGGATCGCCTTCGGTCCCGACGGGATGCTGTACGTGACGGTCGGCGATGCGGGGGATCGGGAGAGCGCTCAGGACCCGCGCGCGTTGTCGGGCAAGATCCTCCGTGTCACACCGGACGGGACGGTGCCGGATGACAATCCCTTCGCGGGCTCGCCCGTCTACAGCCTCGGTCACCGGAACCCGCAGGGCCTGGCGTGGGCGGACGACGGCACGATGTATGCGAGCGAGTTCGGACAGGACACCTGGGACGAGCTGAACGTGATCGAAGCCGGTGGGAACTACGGGTGGCCGGACGTGGAGGGCATCGCGGATCGCGACGGCTTCATCGATCCGGTGCAGCAGTGGGCGCCCGAAGCGGCGAGTCCGAGCGGCATCGCCATCACCGCGGGGGCGATCTTCATCGCGAACCTGCGGGGGGAGCGGCTGCGCGAGGTTCCCCTGGACGATCTCGGCACCTCGGCGGAGCACTTCGTCGGGGAACTCGGGAGGCTCCGTGACGTCGTCGTCGCCCCGGACGGTGCGCTGTGGGTGCTGACGAACAACACCGATGGGCGGGGCAGCCCGAGGGCGGGGGACGATCGCGTGGTGCACGTGCCCGTGGGATGACGCGCGCCGAAACGGAGGGATGGCGGGACGCGATCCGCTCGCGTACCGTGAGGGCATGCTGTGGGGCAGCGGGGGATGGGGACGATGATGACCGGTTTTCGCACGTTGGTCGCCGCGGTGTGCGCCGTCGGTCTGCTCACGGCGGGAGCGCTGGGCATCACCGCGACCCGTGCGGCGTGGTCACCGTGCGCGGCGGATCAGACCCTCGACCCCTGTCTTCGGGCGATGGATCAGCCCGGACATCTCGCCACGCTCCAGATGCTCTGGCTGCTCTGCCTGGCGCTCTGCGTCGGGGCGCTCCTGGCGTCGGTACGCGGCCGACAGCGGACGCTCGCGGTGTCGGCCCTCGTGGTCGTGCTCGTCATGAACGCGCTGACCGAGTACCTGCTGTGGCTCGAATTCGCCGGTGGGCACTGGGATGTGCCGCCGGGGACCGGATACACGCAGGCGACCGCGTTCGTGGTGGCGGGCGTGCTGGTCGCCGTCGGCGTGCTGCTCCGTGACCGGTCGGACGAGGTCGTGCGGGGTCAGACCGTGAAGCCGGGCGCCCACGCGACGCTCAGGTAGGAGACGACAGGAGCGAGCACCAGCGCGATGAGGCCGACGACGGACATCGCTCTGCTCGCGGGTGTGCGGCGGAGCGCCGTGAGGAACGTCGCGAGGTACACGACGCTCACGCAGACCGAAGCGACGAGGCCGCTGCCGATTCTCTGGGACTCCTGGCAGTTCGGAGGCGAGGGGTAGACCGCGGGGCAGACGAGCGGCCCCCAGGGGACCGCGGCGATCCAGATCATCGCGATCGTTCCGCCCGCGAGCAACGTCGCGGTGATGATCAGCACCCGAGGGAAGGGAAGCCGGGCGGCGACGGGCGTGCTCTCGACAGTCGACGTCATGCCACCGACGTTAGCGTGAGCGGGGTCAGGGCGCCCGGAGAACAGGAAAGCCCCCGAAGGATCGGGGGCTTGTGGTGGGCGATACCGGACTCGAACCGATGACCTCTTCCGTGTGAAGGAAGCGCGCTACCAACTGCGCCAATCGCCCATACCCGTGGGGTACGTCAACCGATACTACCGGACGCTCGGAGGCTGTGAGGACCACTCGGGGAGACACGCGCGAGATTCGCTACCGGTTTGGCAGAGGGCAGATCTTCGGCTAATGTTTCATGAGTGCCCGGGACAACCGGGAACAAAATGCGGATGTAGCGCAGTTGGTAGCGCACAACCTTGCCAAGGTTGGGGTCGCGAGTTCGAGTCTCGTCATCCGCTCGAGTGGAGAAGGTCTTCTTCGGAAGATCATCTGCACGTGGGGTCAATCCACACGGTGGCGTGGCCGAGCGGCTAGGCACCGGCCTGCAAAGCCGTTTACACGGGTTCGAATCCCGTCGCCACCTCACGGGAAAACTGAATAGCCCCAACGGGCGCGATTGGCGCAGCGGTAGCGCGCTTCCCTGACACGGAAGAGGTCACTGGTTCGATCCCAGTATCGCGCACAGACAAACCCCCGGTTCTCCCGGGGGTTTTTGCGTACTCGGGGGTCCTTCCGCTTCTCGAGTTCCCTGCGATCTGTTCCGGATCCCTGCCGTGCGGGCATACTGACTCTCAGATGTCGGTCTACGAGGGGGATGGGCATGGGGAGCATCGACGTCGGCGTGGCTGATGTCCACCGGCTGATCGGGAGGGCGAAGGCGTCCGCCCCGGATCCCGCCGCCTTCCGGGGGCGTCAGCACAAGCGCCGGTACGGCGAACTCGTGGCCGAACGGGCCACGATGGGGACCATCCGGTTGAGGTCGACGCCGCCTCAGCGCTCCGACACCCCGTTGATCGCGTTCTACCGCGCGATCAGCGGCGCGCTGAACGTGGCGTTCAGCGGACAGACCTACACCGTGGCGGCGGGCGAATGCGTCCTGATGCTCTCCACGCGCCCCTACGACTTCGTCATCGAGGACGGCGAGTTGTCGCAGGTGCTCGTCCCCCTCCGGCTGTTCGCCCCGACCTCGATCGCCGACCTCCTCGCCGCGATCGACACCCCGTCGCCGCCCTCCCTGGTCAACGCCACGATCTGGACCGCGATCGACGCGCTCATCGATGCGCCGGACGATGAGGAACCGGACGCCGCTCGCGACCAGGAGCTCGAGAACCTCGTGGTCGCGCTCCTCACCCAGGTCGCACTCAACATCACGCAAGCACGACAGGTGCAGGCGACACGATCCCCGGTCCTCACCGCGGCCCTGCTGTATCTCGAAGACCATCTCGCGGATCCGGAGCTCGATCTCGACTCGATGGCGGCAGGACTCGGCACCAGCCCCCGGACCCTGCACCGCGAGTTCCGCGCGATCGGCACCAGCCCGATCGCCGCCCTCCGCGACGCGCGACTCACCGCCGTCGCCCGGCGGCTGAGCGCGCGAGCAGCCCTGCCGTCGCTGGACGCCCTCGCGCACGACCACGGGTACGGCGACAGGACGGCACTCACCCGGGCCTTCCGCCGGCGCTTCGGACGCTCGCCGCTGGAGCACCGGCGTCGGGTCATGCCCTTCCCGGAGCCGGCGCTCCCGACGGAGTGATCACGGCGGGGTCGACCACCGCCTCGTCACGTGAGCAGTGTGTCGCCGACGAAGCCTCCCTCCGCGCATCCGGGCGGGATCGCGAACACGGCGGAGCCGATCGGCACCGTCCACTCGTTGAGCAGATCGAGCTCATCGAGCCGTCGCTGCATCGGAACGAACTGACGCTCGATATCGGCCTGGAACGAGACGAAGATCAACCCCGACTCCGAGACGTCGCCGCCGGCCGGGCGTTCGTCGTAGTTGTACGCGCGTCGGAAGATGCGCTCCCGCCCCTCACCGCGAGCTCGCCGGATGTGTGCGAACGGCGGGATCACCGGAAAGCCGATCGCCGTGGTGGCGTCGAAGTCCGGCTCGTCGAACTCCTCGCTCCCGGTGAGCGGGGCGCCGTTCGACAGCGTCCTTCCCACCGAGGCATCGCGTCCGCTGCGGTCCAGCCGATCCCACTTGTCGAGGTCCATGCGGATCCGTCGGATCACCGCGCCGGTGCCGCCGGTGAGCCACCCCCGGTCCGTCCAGACGACCCGATCGAAGTCCGCTGTCCCCGGCTGGGGGTTGGTCGTGCCGTCGACCTGCCCGAACAGGTTGCGCATCGTCGTCCCCGGCCGCTCGGTTCCGTACGCCCGCCGGAAACCCTGCTGGGTCCATCGGATGCTCGCGAAGCCGCGGGCGTCCTTCAACAACATGCGCGTCGCGTGGGCGACCGTGAGCGGATCGTCACCGGCGATCTGCAGCAGGAGATCGCCGTCGGAGAACTCGGGGCGCAGCCGATCCACCCCGAATGCGGGAAGAGGCGCGAGCCACGCGGGTGCCACGCCCTCCGCACGCTGCACGAGCCCCGGACCCAAGCCGAAGGTGACCGTGAGGCGAGCGGGGGAGAGCGCGAGCTCCGGTTCCGAGTCGGCGAGCGCCGGAAGCCCCTGCGTCAGACGAGCGGCATCATCCGTCAGGATGCGCAGGAGGCGGGTGAGCGCCTCGCGGTCGACGTCATCGTGGAGATCGAGGCCGACGAAGACGCCGTGCGCCTGGGCGGCCGTGTCGATGCCGGCCTGATGCACGCCGAAGAACGGCACGGTCTCATCGCCGTTCATCGGCGCGGCGGCGGGACCGGTATCGGTGTCCGGACGGTTCAGGGCGATGTCCGCTCCCACGGCCGCGACCGCGCCGACACCGGCGACAGCTCCTCCGAGGAGGAACTGCCGCCGGGTCGACCCGGCGCGGCGGGAACGGGCGCCCTCAGCGGGCGCCGTCATCAGTGATCCATGCCCTCGTGCTCTTCGCCGCCCTCGTAGTTCTCGTTCGCCCCGGAATAGTCCTTGACGGGGGCGGAGAACTCGTAGGTCGAGTCGTCGGCGAACGTGAGCGTGAAGGTGACGTCGCTGCCGGCGGCGAGCGGGCCGGTCAGATCCATCATCATGATGTGATTCGCGCCGGGCTCCAGGGCGAGCTTGCCTCCGGCGGGGATGACGAAGCCGCCCTCGATCTCGCGCATCACCATCTCCCCGGCTTCGTTCTCGACCGTCTCGTGGAGTTCGAGCATGGGGGAGGCCTCCGACGCGACCGAGACGACGGTCACGTCATCTTCGCCCGAGTTGACGAGGCTCCCGAAAGCGGCGGACATGCCCTCGTCGGCGGACTTCACCCAGGCGTCGTCGATCGTCACGACCTCGCCCGCCGGGACGGTCTCGGTCTTGACCGGCGCGTTCTCGGGGGCGCAGCCGGTCAGGGCGAGCACGGAGACCGCGATCACGGCCGCGAGGCGGGGAAGGGTTCTGGTGGTGGTGTTCACAATGGTGCCTTTCACAGGTCATCTGCCGCGGAACCGCCGGTCTCCGGCGGTGCGGCTGCCGTCCGGGGACGGCGAAGGAAACGAACGAGCACGAGCGCGAGGACGGCGACAGCCGCTCCGCCCGCGCCGATGAGCAGCACCCTCACGGTGCCGCCTGATCCTGCGTTCTGATCCGGTTGCTCTGACGGTTCCGGGGGAGCGTCCACTCCGCCACCGGTCGTCGCCGTCTCCATCGGATCGGCGTCGCCGACCGTGAAGGGGATGACCCCGGCGATCGGATGGCCGTCTTCCGACACGACCTGCCACCGCACCTGATACCCGGCGACCGGCATCCCCGGTGCGAGCGGGGCGGTGACGGTGCGCCCGTCCACCGTGACGTCGCCGGCGACCCAGTCCTCGCCCGACGCGTCGACGACGAGGACGACGGCCCCGGTCAGAGACGCGTCGAGGACCAGGAGTTCGCCGGAGAACGTCATCGCGATGCTCTCGGGCGGGGTCGCCAGCCGTTCATCGGCAGCGGGCGTGCTGGAGATCAGCTGGTCGTGGGCGGACGCCGGCGTGGCGATCGCGAAGGTCGCGACCGTCGCCAGCACCAGCCCGGCCGCGATCCTGCGGACAGGGGACATGGGAATGGCCTCTCATCAGACGTCGCGCGTGCGACGTGCATGCGTGCGTTCAGAACCGCGCGCAGCGGACGCGCGCGGCGGGACGCACCACGGGTCCGCGAATCGGCCCCGGGTGCGGATCAGATCGCAGCGGTGAGAGGTGGGGCTCGGCCCCGAAGAGTGGCGAGGAGCAGGAGGTCATCGGCCGCGGCCACCGCGAAGCGGCCGCGGGGAGTGCGCACCGCGCGGAGGACCGGCAGCACCAGCACGAGATCGACCCGGCGACGCACCCAACGGACCAATTGCACCGCGAGCTCGCGCGCCGCCAGGATCAGGCGCTCGCCCCGATGGAGGGCCGCCACCGTCAGCAGGGCCGCGAGACCGTGCCCGAGCCACATGGACGCGTCGGCGGTGACAGCCTCGGGGATGCCGGGCGTCGCCGGGATCACGAGCGGTGCGCCGTGCACGTGCGGTGCGGAGACGCCCGAGGGCGTGATGGTGCCGAGGACGAAGAGGGTGTGGAACAGGAACTGGCTGATCGCGACGGAGAGCCCGAGCCGGATCAGTGACAGCCTGCGGCCGGCCAGCAGCACGCAGATCATGAACGAGAACATCCACGGCACGAGGATGCCGAGGGCGCCAGGCATCTGGCCGCCGCCGGAGACGTGCCCCGCGAGGGCGACGAAGATGGCCAGTGACGAGGCGGCGAAGCCGCGGACGACGGCTGGCTTCCTGGACTCGGTCACGGCACCAGTCTGGCATGGAGTCCGTCACGGCCCCGTTCCACGGGGCCCGAGGCGTCGCCGGCGCTCAGCCTCCGCGAGGACCGCGCGGGGCCTGCTTGACCACGTCGTACGCGGCGAGCGCGGCCTTGCGGGTCTCACCGAGGTCGACGATCGGCTCGGTCGGCGCATCCGAGGCCCACTGCGAGATGTAAAGCCCCTGCGGGTCGAACTTCTTCGCCTGGAGCTCGGGGTTGAACACGCGGAAGTAGGGCGCGGCGTCGGCACCGGAGCCCGCCACCCACTGCCAGTTGAACGGGTTGTTCGCTTCGTCGGCATCGACGAGTGTGTCCCAGAACCACTCTTCGCCGAGACGCCAGTCGATGAGCAGGTTCTTCACGAGGAAGGAGGCCACGACCATCCGTACGCGGTTGTGCATGTACCCCGTGTGCCAGAGTTCGCGCATCCCGGCATCGACGAGTGGAACCCCGGTATCGCCGTGCTGCCAGGCGTCCAGCTGCGCGGGGTCGAGGGGCGGCCAGGGGAACGCGTCGAACTCGTGGCGCAGGTTCGTGGTCGCCAGGTCGGGCGAGTGGTAGAGCGTGTGCCAGGCGAACTCGCGCCATCCCAGTTCGGAGAGGAAACCGCCCGCGCCCTCGACGCCGACCGCCTCGTGCCACACGGTGAACGGACTGAGCTCCCCCCACCGCAGCCGAGGCGAGAGCAGCGAGGTCGCGCCGGCGGCGGGCTCGTCGCGCGCACGATCGTAGGAGGGGAGGTCGTTCTCGAGGAACTCCGTGAGGCGGCGCCTGGCCGCGGGCTCCCCGGGCTCCCAGGTCTCGCGGAGCCCTGCTGCCCAGTCCGGAGACGTCGGCAGGAGGCCCCAGTCGTCGAGCGCATCGGAGGCCGGGGGATGGTCGACGCCGGCGACGTCGCGCGGCTCGGCGAGCGGCGTCCGCGGAGCGGGAAGCGCGACGCAGGCGCGCCAGAACGGCGTGAACACGGAGTAGTGGGTGCCACTGCCGGTCGTGACGGTCCACGGCTCATGCAGCAGGGAGGCGGCGAAGGAGGTGACGTCGATGCCGTCGGCGCGCAGCGCGGTCTTGAGGGCGGCATCCACCGACCGCTCGGGGCCGCCGTACCGGCGATTCCAGAAGACGGCTCCGGCATCGATCTCGTCGGCCAGCTCCGACACCACGCGTTCCGCGGGGCCGCGGCGCAGCACCAGGAAACCTCCTCGATCACGCAGTCGCCCCCCGAGGGACTCCAGCGAATGATGCAGCCACCATCGCGCCGCGCCACCGAGCGGGCGGAAGCCCGGAGACTCCTCGTCGAGCACGAAGACCGCGACGACCGGTTCGCCGCGATCGATCGCAGCGCGCAGGGCGGGGTTGTCCGCCAGACGCAGATCGTCTCGGAACCAGACGAGCGAGGGGGAGACCATGGCCCCATTCTCGCTGACCGGAGCCCCTCCTTCGGCAGACGGGCTGAGATCAGCGCCGGCGCGTGCGGCGGGGATGCCCGCCCTCATCGCCCGTGGCCCACAGCGCCCACGCGACGAGCAGCGGCTGCAGGAAGAGACGACCGAACCGTCGGGCGTCGGTGTCGAGTCCGGGAGTCGAGCGCCGCGTGCGCCACTGGTGCACGTTGCCGGGGAACACCGCGGCGAAGAACGCGGCCGTCGCCCACCCGATCCTGCGCCGTTCCCTAGGGAGCGCGACGAGTCCGACGGCGAGCGCGACCTCCGCCGCCCCCGAGGCGATCACGATCGCATCCTTGTCGAGCCGCGTGATCCGGGTGGCCCAGTCGGGGACCACGACGCGGAACCCGCGGGTGCTGACGAAGTGCGTGACGCCGATGGCGCCGAGGGCGAGGGCGAGGATCCAGCGGGCGACTGCTCTGCTCATCCGCTCACGCTACAGGTGCGCGTCGGAAGCACCATGCCTCCGACGCGCACCGGCGACGGATCGGTCAGCCGGCCGAGAGGCCTCGTGCCTGCTCCCAGGTCCGGAAGCCGTCGGCGATCTCAGGGGAGTGCGTGTGGTGCAGATAGTGCTCGCCGTCCAAAGGCACCACGGTTCCATCCGCCACGGTCGCCGCCTGCTCCTCGTGGAGGGACAGCCATTCGGGCGTGGTCTCGTTCTCGGCCACCGCGAAGAGCAGGAGGGGCAGATCCTCCGGGAACGTCGTGCCGATCGCATCCGCGAAGTTGGTCCGGATATGGGACATCTCGTCCAGGTAGGTCGGGCTGAGGGAGTTCCGGTTGCTCAGCAGCGTCATCTGCTCGCGCGACTCCGCCGAGAAGACGGACTCCTCGTCGTCGGCGCCGCCGAACGCGGTGAGCAGCCGGACGAGACCGAGGTTCTTCGCCGCCCCCATCAGGCCGGTGGGAAACACGGTGTCCATGTGCGGCTGGCCCGGGACGCTGGTGTCGATGCCGACGAACGCCCGCACCTCGTCGGGATACCGGTTCGCGAACTCGATGCCGTAGATGCCGGCGATCGAGTGCCCCATGAGCACGTAGCTGTCGATGTCCAGGCTCTGGAGCGCCTCGTGGACCTCCGCGACGATGTTCTCGGTGGTGCGGGGCCGGTCGGTCCCGTCGCTCAGTCCGTACCCGAAGGGCTCCACCACGACCACGCGATGGTCCGCTGCGAGGTCGTCCACCAGCGGCTCGAAGTCGAGCACGGGGGAGGCGGTGCCGAATCCGGGCAGCATCACGATGGTCTCCGGCCCGTCGCCCGTGATCCGGACGTTCATGTCGCGCCCGTCGACGCTCACGGTCTCGCCGTACGGCCCGATGCGATCGGCTTCGACACCCGTCGCCACGGCGTTGACGATCGTCGTGGTGGCCAATCCCACCGCGATCACGGCACCGATCGCCGTCACGGTGATGAGCGCTCTCTTCGCGAACTTCTTCATGGACACCTCTCCCGGTCGCGCGGTGCGACCCTGTTCCAGCGTTCCTCGTCGCGTCCGTCGGCGCGTCCCCCCGGTGCAGACACCCGCGTACCGCGTTCGCGGTATGCGGAGGTCGTCCTCACGGGGGACTCGCGGCCGGGAGAACCGCGGAATACTGGAGGGATGACGGCGCCCGGAGCTCAGGGGATCGCGGCCGCGCTGCGGAGCGTCATCGTCTTCGCCGTGGTCGTCACCTTCGCCGTCCTGCCGTTCCCCGCCGAGGACTTCCGGGCCACCGGGTGGCTGCTGGTCCCCGCGCTCCTGCCGGCTGCGGCGGTGCTGGTCCGTCGTCGCATGCCGTTCGTGGCTCTCGGGGCGAGTCTGTTCTGCGCGATCGTGCTCGCGTTCGCCGGTGTCGTCTCTCCCAGTGCGCTCCTGGCGGCCGCCTTCAGCTGCTACACGCTCGTCGATCTGCGCGGACGGCTGGTGGGCGCGGCCGGAGTCGTCGCCGCGGCAGTGGTCGTGTTCTTCTCGAACGGCCTCGCCATGGACGGCGACCTCTTGGACTCCGCCGCGCTCCAGTTCGTCCTGTTCCTCCTGCTCGCCGGTGCGCTGGGCGATGCCGCGCGCTCGCGTCGGGAGTTCGTCGCGGTGATGACGGAGCGGGCCGAGCGTGCCGAGCAGAGCCGCGACGACGAGGCGCGGCGCCGGGTGATGGAGGAGCGGGTGCGGATCGCCCGGGATCTGCACGACGTCGTCGCGCACCAGATCTCGGTGATCAGCCTCAACGCCGGGGTGGCGTCATCCGCCGTGGAGAGCAGGCCCGAACGTGCCCGGGAGGCTCTCACGACGATCCGCAGCGCATCGCGCACGGTGCTCACCGACATCGGCGGCCTCATGTCGCTGCTGCGCGCGGACGACGGCGACGACCCCTCCGATCTCCGTCCGCAGCATGGGCTCGCCGACCTCGACGCCCTGGTCGAGCGGTTCGAGGAGGTCGGTCTCCGCGTCGACCTGCGGCGCGAGGATGACGCCGTGGCGATGTCCCCGGCGAGCGACCATGTCGCGTATCTGGTCGTGCAGGAAGGGCTGACGAATGCGCACAAGCACGGCGCGCAAGGGCGAGTCGCGGTGACGGTGCGCGCCGTCGATGAGGCGCTCGCTCTGACGGTCGCGAATCCGGTGGATCCGAGTGTCGTCCGCTCCTCGCCGAGCGGTCACGGGCTCCGTGGGCTCCGTGAACGGGTCTCCGCCGTCCGGGGCGAGGTGGCCGTGGAGAGCACGGGCGAGGATTTCGTCCTCTCCGTGCACCTCCCCACGAACGGACGGAGTATCCGCGCATGATCTCGGTTCTCGTGGTCGACGACCAGCCGCTGGTCCGCCAGGCGGTGCGCGACATCCTCACGGACGGGGGCCTGCACGTGGTCGGCGAGGCCGCCACCGGGCGCGCAGCGGTCGCGTCCGCCGCCGAACTCGTCCCGGATGTGGTGCTGATGGACATCCGGATGCCGGACCTGGACGGGATCGCCGCGACCGCGCTGATCTGCGCCGCGCGTCCGGAGGGAAAGCCCCGGGTGCTGATCCTCACGACGTTCGAGGAGGACGACTACGTGGTCGCCGCTCTCCGCGCGGGCGCGAGCGGCTTCATCGGCAAGGGGGCGGAACCGGACGACATCGTCCGGGCGGTGCGCACGATCGACGCCGGGGAGTCGCTGCTGTCGTCCACGGCGACGCGCACGCTCATCGAGCGTTCGGTGCGCGGAGCCACCCCACCGACGCCGGGCGCCCACGCGGAGGTGCTCGCCCGGTTGACGGCCCGTGAGCAGGAGGTGCTGGTGCTGGTCGCCGGAGGCCGGACGAACCAGGAGATCGCGTCGATGCTCACCATCTCGCCGCACACCGCGAAGACGCACGTGAACCGCATCATGTCGAAGGTGGATGCGCGCGACCGCGCCCAGCTGGTGATCCTCGCGTACGAGTCCGGAATCGTCGTCGCCGGAGGCTGAGCGCCTT
The DNA here is from genome assembly GCF_059422585.1 of Microbacterium sp. GW821-FHT01D02. Classification (NCBI taxonomy): domain Bacteria; kingdom Bacillati; phylum Actinomycetota; class Actinomycetes; order Micrococcales; family Microbacteriaceae; genus Microbacterium; species Microbacterium sp. GW821-FHT01D02. Next base: position 389,090 of record NZ_JBWKXB010000003.1, read on the forward strand.
CCGCGGCACGTCTTCGATCGGGCGTGTGCGGCGGTCAGGACCGCGTGATCATGCGAGTAACCTGGGTACCGACCCAGATGGAGAGTTTCTGTGCCTGAAAACGCCCGGCCGAATGACGGCTTCGCCCTGTTCACTGACCGAAACGTCGTCGCGATGCGCGTCAACGGCGATCTCAAGGATCTCGCCACGACCGTGACCGACACCGACGAGGTCGAGCCGGTCACGATCGACAGCCCGGACGGGTTGAACATCCTCCGCCACTCCGCGGCACACGTGCTCGCGCAGGCGGTGCAGCGGATCAACCCGCAGGCGAACCTCGGCATCGGCCCGCCCATCACGGACGGCTTCTACTACGACTTCGGCGTCGAGACCCCGTTCACGCCCGAGGACATCAAGGCCATCACGAAGGAGATGCAGCGCATCGTCCGTGAAGGCCAGCGCTTCGTGCGCCGTGTCGTGACCGATGACGAGGCGCGCGCCGAGCTCGCGGACGAGCCGTTCAAGCTCGAGCTCATCGGCCTCAAGGGCGGGAAGGAAGCCGCGGAAGGCGCCTCCGTCGAGGTCGGCGAGGGCGAGCTCACGATCTACGACAACACCACCCGTGACGGCGAGGTCGTCTGGAAGGACCTCTGCCGCGGTCCGCACCTGCCGAACACCCGCATGATCGGCAACGGCTGGGACCTCACCCGCATCGCGGCCGCCTACTGGCGCGGCAGTGAGAAGAACCCGCAGCTGCAGCGCATCTACGGCACCGCCTGGCCCACCAAGGACGAGCTGCGCGCCTACCAGCACCGTCTGGAGGAGGCCGCGAAGCGCGACCACCGTCGCCTCGGCAAGGAGCTCGACCTGTTCTCGTTCCCCGAGGAGATCGGCTCCGGTCTCTCGGTCTGGCACCCTCGCGGCGGCGTCATCCGCGGCGAGATGGAGCAGCACGCGCGCAAGCGCCACATCGAGGGCGGCTACACCTACGTGTACACGCCGCACATCTCGAAGGAAGACCTCTTCCTCACCTCGAACCACCTCGTCACGTACAAGGAGGGCATGTTCCCGCCGATCGTGATGGACGAGGAGCGCGACGACGAGGGCAACATCACCAAGCAGGGTCAGGACTACTACCTGAAGCCCATGAACTGCCCGATGCACATCCTCATCTACAAGGAGCGTGCGCGCAGCTACCGCGACCTGCCGCTGCGGCTCGCCGAGAACGGCACCGTGTACCGCAACGAGCTCTCCGGCGCGCTCCACGGCCTCACCCGTGTGCGCGGTTTCACCCAGGACGACTCGCACCTGTTCGTCACGCCCGACCAGCTCGAGGCCGAGGTCGCCAAGGTCCTCGAGTTCATCCTCTCGATGCTGCGCGACTTCGGTCTGACCGACTTCGAGCTCGAACTGTCGATGAAGGATGACGAGAAGTCGAAGTGGATCGGCTCCGACGAGTTCTGGGAGTCGTCGACCGACGCCCTGCGTCGCGTCGCCGTCGCCTCCGGCCTCAAGCTGACCGAGGTCCCCGGAGAGGCCGCGTTCTACGGTCCGAAGATCGACCTCAAGACGCGCGACGCGATCGGTCGCACCTGGCAGCTCTCGACCGTCCAGGTCGACCCGAACCTGCCCGAGCGCTTCGACCTGGAGTTCATGGACAAGGACGGGCAGAAGAAGCGCCCGATCATGATCCACCGTGCGCTCTTCGGCTCGATCGAGCGATTCTTCGCGATCCTGCTCGAGCACTACGCCGGTGACTTCCCGGTCTGGCTGTCGCCGCTGCAGGTCGTGGGCATCCCCGTCGCGGACGACTTCGCCGACTACCTCGGCGAGGTCGTCGGCACGCTCCGCTCGCAGGGCGTCCGCGCCGAGCTGGACACGTCGGACGACCGGATGCAGAAGAAGATCCGCACCCACACGACCGGCAAGGTGCCGCTGCTGCTGATCGCGGGGGAGCAGGACCGTGCCGCCGGCACCGTGTCCTTCCGCTACCGCGACGGCTCGCAGGAGAACGGTGTGCCGATCGCGGACGCCGTGGCCCGCATCCGCGCCGCCATCGACTCCCACGCCCTCGTGCAGACGGCGGGGGACTTGGCGTGACCGAGGGGGAGCAGCCGCTGGAGGACGCCGGACTCCTCGCCGGAGTGCCGGACGAGTTCCAGCGGCTGTGGACCCCGCACCGGATGGCGTACATCCAGGCGGGACCGGAGCCGCTTCGTGAGGAGTGCCCGTTCTGCGAGGCGCCGAAGTTCCCCGATGCCGAGCGCCTGGTCGTGGCGCGGGGCCGGACGGCCTACGTGCTGTTGAACCTGTTCCCGTACAACTCCGGGCACCTGCTCGTCTGCCCGTACCGCCACATCGCGACGTACGATCAGGCGACCCCCGAGGAGGTCGCCGAGATCGGCGCGCTCACGCAGACCGCGATGCGGGTGCTGCGCGGGGTGGCACGGTGCGACGGCTTCAACCTCGGGATGAACCAGGGCGCGGTGGCCGGGGCCGGTGTCGACGCCCACCTGCACCAGCACGTGGTGCCGCGGTGGACCTCGGACGCCAACTTCTTCCCGATCATCGCGAAGACCAAGGCGCTGCCGCAGCTCCTCGGCGAGGTGCGGGAGGCCGTGGCGGCAGCCTGGCCGCAGCCCGAAGCCTGACCGCACCGCCCGATCGATGACTCTGCCCTCGCGACGCGTCGCATCCGTGGTGCTCCTCGGCCTCACGGCTTCGCTCGCCACCCTCCTCGTCGCCTGCACGCCGCCGTCGAGCCCTGAGCCCACGCCGACGAGCGTCGAGGACGAGGGGCGCGCGTTCTATCTCGCACAGGGCTACGGGGAGAACGAGGGACGGCTCACCCCCAAGACCCCCGAGCAGCAGCGACTGGTCGACGACGTGATCGAGAGCGGTGTCTGGGCCGGCATCCCCGACGAGGATGTCGCATGGATGAGCCTCGAACTCACGATCGACGTCTGCCTGGTGGCGATCGAGGACGAGCACCGTGTCGATGCCGCACAGGTCAGTGCGCACATCGACTCGTCGGACATCCTTCGCACCTGGTCGGATGCGTTCGAGGAGAGCGACCCCGGCCTGCCGTTCATGCTCGGTGGCCTCGCGATCTCGGGTATGCAGTACCTGTGCCCCGCCGACTACCCCGACTGGATCGCGGCGTATCGAGAGCTCCCGATCCCTACCGGGTGACCGAGTGACCGGGTGGAGCGCGTTTCGTCTCGCTGCGCTCGCTCAACGACCGGGTGGTGTGCGTTTCGTCTCGCTGCGCTCGCTCAACGACCGGGCGGTGGGCGAAGGCCTCCCGCCCGAACGGACGGTCGTTGAGCGAGGAGCGCAGCGACGAGACGAAACGTCCCCGGGTCAGCGCACCTGACGCGCGGTGAACTGCATCTGCGGGTTGGCGTAGAACTCCTGCGCCTCGACGAGCTGCAGCTCGCGCTCACCGGACTCCAGCGTCGCCTTGAGCAGGTCGTAGACGCTGGACGCGGTGCGCTCGAGCGCGGTCTTGGCGCTCCCGGTCTCGACATAGTGCGCGGTGAACAGTGCCGCCGTGACATCGCCCGAGCCGTTCGCCTTCATCGGCAGGTGCGGGGTCTGCACGATCCAGGCGCCGTGCTCATCGGCGGCGAGCATCTCGATCGTGCCCTCTTCGCGGTCCGGGCGCTCCACGCTCGTCACGAGCACCGTGCGCGGACCCATCGCGTGCGCGAGGTCGACCGAGGCGAGCGTCGACTCCAGCGTGTCCGGCTCGGTGTCGGTGAGGAAGCCGAGCTCGAACTGGTTCGGCGTGATGATGTCGGCGACCGGCACCACGCGTTCGCGCAGGAGCACCGGGATGGCCGGGGCGACGAAGCACCCGGACTTCGCGTTGCCCATCACCGGGTCGCACGCGTACAGGGCATTCGGGTTGGCGGCCTTCACGCGGGAGACCGCGTCGATGATCACGTCGCCGATGCCCTCGCCGCCCTGGTAGCCGCTGAGGATGGCATCGATGCCGCCGAAGACACCACGCTCCTCGATACCGGTGATCACCTCGCGCACGTCGTCCGGGGCGATCAGGGGTCCGCGCCACGCGCCGTATCCGGTGTGGTTGGAGAAGTTCACGGTGTAGACCGGGAGCACCTCGACGCCGATGCGCTGCAGCGGGAAGACGGCGGCGGAGTTGCCGACGTGACCGTAGGCCACGGCCGACTGGATGGAGAGGATCTTCATTCTCCGGTCCTTTCGTACTGGGCGGGCCGGTGCCCGCACGGGATGGTCATCGCCCGGCGGCGACGAGGTCGGCGACGAGTGCCTCGGCATCGTCGTCGGACAGGTCGTGCACGGTCAGGCGCAGATGGTGCGACGGCTCGGCGCGGTCGTCGAGGGCGAAGTCGTCGCCGGTGCGTGCGAGCCACCCGCGCCGCATCAGACGGTCGGCGACGGTCCGGGCGGGCTGCCCGAGCTCGACCCACAGGCTCAGCCCGTCGGATGCCGTCGCGTCGATGCCTCCGGCGCGCAGTCGATCCGCGAAGGCGGTGTTCCGCTCCGCGTAGTGCGCGGCCGCGCCGGCGACCTCGGCCATCACGGACTCGTCGGTCAGCTGCGTCAGCGCGAGGCGCTGGAGCAGGTGGCTGACCCAGGTGGTGCCGGGGCTCAGCCGCATCGCGAGGCGCTCGGCCGTCTCGGCATCGGTCGCGGCGATCGCGAGGCACATGTCGGGGCCGAGGAACTTCGACACCGATCGGACGAGCGCGAAACGGCGGTGGTCGGGCCCGATGAGCGACTCGTAGGGCCGCTGGGACAGCATCGAGAAGTGGTCGTCCTCGATGATCAGCACGTACGGGTGGTCGGCGAGCACGGCGCGCAGCTCTGCCGCCCGCGTCGCGGTGAGGCTCGCTCCGGTCGGGTTCTGCGCCCGCGGGGTGCAGATGACGGCGCGGACACCCGCGTCCAGCGCCGCGCGCAGCCCGTCCACGGTCATGCCTTCGGAGTCGACGGGTACCGGGACCGCGCGGTAGCCGCCCAGTCGCACGGTGTGGATGCTCGCCAGAAAGCAGGGGTCCTCGAGAGCCACCGCGTCGTCGCGCATCAGCGCCTGTGCGAGCAGCCGCTCGACCGCGTCGACGGCTCCGCTGGTGATGGTGATGCGGAAGTCGACGTCGGCCAGGTCGGTCGCGATCCACCGCCGCGCCCACTCGTCGAGTCCGCGATCGATCACGGGCTCTCCGTACAGCACGGGGCGCGAGGCGATCGTCATCAGGGCCGGTGCCGGGTCGGGGATGAGGCGCGGGTCGGGGTTGCCCGTGCCGATGTCGCGCAGCACGGTGTCGGGGGCGTAGCCCTCCTGCGCCACCGTCTCGAGTCCGGCCACGACCGTGCCGGCGCGGCCCCGCGAGATCACCAGGCCGGCCTGCGCGAGCTGCCGGTACGCGGCGACGGCGGTGTTGCGGTTGACGCCGAGCGTGGCCGCCAGCTCCCGCACCGGAGGCAGCAGGCTGCCGGGCTGGAGGATTCCGCGGTCGCGCAACGCCCGCACGCTGTCGGCGATCTCCGACGCGGTGGTGCCTGTGATCTGGTCGCTCATGGTCCTCCTCTGCGATTCTAGGTCGAATCGGACAGTGCTATGTTTGACATAGATCAAACCCGACTTCGGTGCATCCGACAGGAGTTCCCCCATGACCGATCAGACCACCACCGGATCCTCGCGCGTCAAGCGCGGCCTCGCCGAGATGCTCAAGGGCGGCGTCATCATGGACGTCGTCACGGCTGAGCAGGCGAAGATCGCCGAAGACGCCGGAGCCGTCGCCGTCATGGCGCTCGAGCGCGTGCCCGCCGACATCCGCGCTCAGGGCGGCGTCTCGCGCATGAGCGACCCCGACATGATCGACAGCATCATCGACGCGGTCTCCATCCCGGTGATGGCGAAGGCCCGTATCGGACACTTCGTCGAGGCACAGGTCCTGCAGGAGCTCGGCGTCGACTACATCGACGAGTCCGAGGTGCTCTCGCCCGCGGACTACGTCAACCACATCGACAAGTACGGCTTCACGGTGCCGTTCGTGTGCGGTGCCACCAACCTGGGCGAGGCGCTGCGCCGCATCAACGAGGGCGCCGCGATGATCCGCTCCAAGGGCGAGGCCGGCACCGGTGACGTCTCCGAGGCGATGAAGCACATCCGCAAGATCCGCGGCGAGATCGCCGCCCTCACGGCTCTCCCCAAGGACGAGCTGTTCGTCGCGGCCAAGGAGCTGCAGGCGCCCTATGAGCTCGTGGCCGAGATCGCCGAGACCGGCAAGCTCCCCGTCGTGCTCTTCGTGGCCGGAGGGGTCGCGACCCCGGCGGATGCCGCGATGATGATGCAGCTCGGCGCCGACGGCGTCTTCGTCGGATCGGGCATCTTCAAGTCCGGCAACCCGGTCGAGCGCGCCAAGGCGATCGTCAAGGCGACGACGTTCTACGACGACGCCAAGGTCATCGCCGAGGTCTCGCGCGGTCTCGGCGAGGCGATGGTCGGCATCAACGTCAGCGAGCTTCCCGCACCCCACCGGCTCGCCGAGCGTGGCTGGTAACACCCGCGTCGGAGTGCTCGCGCTGCAGGGCGACGTGCGCGAGCACGCCGCCCTACTCGCGGGCCTCGGTGCCGACGTCGTGCTCGTGCGTCGCCCCGAGGAGCTGGCCTCGGTCGACGGGCTCGTGCTCCCCGGCGGCGAGTCCAGCGTGATCGACAAGCTGTCCCGCATCTTCGGCATGCAGGGTCCGATCCGCGAGCGCATCGCGGCGGGACTTCCGGTCTACGGGACGTGCGCGGGGCTCATCCTCCTCGCCGACACCGTGCTCGACGGGATCGACGGGCAGGAGTCCTTCGGCGGGATGGACGTCGAGGTGCGCCGCAACGCCTTCGGACGGCAGACCGAGTCGTTCGAGACGGAACTCGACGTCCCGGTGCTGGGGGAGCAGGCCGTGCGGGCGACGTTCATCCGCGCGCCGATCGTCGAACGCGTCGGGTCGCACGTGGACGTGCTGGCCTCGCTCGCGGACGGCACGATCGTCGCCGTCGAGCAGGGGAGTCTCCTCGGCACGAGCTTCCATCCCGAGGTCGATGGGGAGACGCGCTTCCACGAGCGCTTCCTCGAGAAGGCACGTGCGTTCGCGGGAGTCGGCGCCCGATAGCCTGCATCGCGATCACTCGACCGCGAGCGTGCGGAGTGTCTCGCTTCGAAGGGCTGCTGCCGTCGGCGCGAGAGCGTCACGCCGCGCGATTCTGATCCCGTCGGAGAAGCGCGGCGAGCCACCGCAGGGCGGGGAGCGCCTGCGCGCGCTGGAACGCCCGGAGGCCGGGAAGCTGTGGAATCTCAGGCTGCGCCTGCTGGTACCAGAGGAATGACGCGAAGGCGGAGATCACGGGGAGCAGGGCGGCCTGGGGTGGCGCACCGTGCTCTTGGAAGACGCCCCATGCTTCCTCGCAGGACGGCCCGCCGGACGCCTCGACGCTCGGCAGCAGACAGGGCAGGTCGATCCACGCGGCCCCCCGGCGCGCGTGCGGCCAGTCCAGCAGGTGTGCTCGCCCGTCGCTGATCAGGATGTTGTCGGCGCGCACGTCGTCGTGCACGATGACGTCGCCGCGCAGTGCGTCGCCGAAGCCCTCTTCGAGGCGTAGGAGCTGCGGCATAAGAGCCGGCAGATCGTGTGGCAGTGCGCCGAGGAGGTGCGGGTCCGCCGCGATCTCCTTCCAGCGGGTGAAGCTCGGGACCATATGGTCCTCCGCCCGGGGCATCTCCGTCGGCGCGGGGGTGGCCGCCAGGGTTCGCAGCGCGCGCGCCACGGCGTGCAGGTCCTGGATGGTCCACGGCTCGCCCGGGTGGTGCCCATCGATCGCCTCGATGACGAGTGCGGCACCCACGGCATCGTCGACGGCGGCGAGAAGGCGCGGGGCGATCGGGGTCGGCAGATGAGCGAGGGTGCGCATCTCCTCGCGAAGGAAGAGCAGGGAGTCCGCGTGCCAATCGGCAGCAGAGGCTTTGACGAACGCGTGACCGGTGGTGGTCGTCACGACACCCGCGTACGAGGCGCTGAAGCCGCCGTGAGCGGGTTCGTCCGTCACGAAATCGCCGCCGATCACCGCGACGATCTGCGCACGGAGGGGGAGGGGAAGACTGGCCCAGGCGGGTCGGAGGCGGTCCGCTCCTGCGTTCATCGTGCCGAGCCCCCTGCATCGTGACGGTCCCGCCGGTGCGGAAGTTCCTCGACGCTAGCAGGGATGGGAGCGAACGGGCGCGACGCGACTCGAGCGGCGTGCGACCGCCCGAGCGTCAGGACGCGCGCCGCTGGGAGAGCAGCCAGTCGTAGAGCTCGGGGTTCTCGTACGTCTCGGTCCAGGAATCGTGACCGACGCCGGCGTATCGCGTGAACCGCGCGTCGGCCCCGAGCGTCCGGAGCTCGGTCACGATCTGCTCCGTGGCGGAGATCGGCACGACATCGTCGGCGTCGCCGTGGAACGCCCAGACGGGCAGGCTGCGGATCGGCGCCGCGCTCTGCATCCACAGTCCGCCGCAGACGGGCGCGATCGCGGCGAACCGATCCGGGTAGCGCACCGCCAGGCTCCAGGTCCCGTATCCGCCCATGCTGAGTCCGGTCACCGAGACGCGGGCGGGATCGATGCGGTGTGCGGCGACGACCTCATCGAGCAGGACGGACAGGGTCGAGAGCTCGGTGACCCACTGACTCGACTCGGCGCACTGGGGCGTGACGAGGATGAGGGGGAACTCGTGGCCGGCGTCCGCCAAGCTCGGTGGGCCGTGCACCGCGGCGAGGTCGAGGTCGGAGCCGCGTTCGCCCGCACCGTGCAGGAACAGGACGAGAGGCCAGAGCCGGTCCGGATCGGCGTCGTACTCGTCCGGCAGATGCACGAGGTATCGCAAGGAGTCCGCCGGTGTCGGCTCGCCGTCGCGGACGTCCGATGAGCGGTCGGCAGGAGTGATGTGTCGCGATCGGCGCATGCATCCATCCTGCTCCACTCGCGCGGTTCGTGAGAGAGCGGGATGCGCTATGCGGCGACCAGCGCGCGGATCGCCTGCACGGTGCGCTCGATGTCGGCCGGGGTCGTCGCCCAGGACGACATCGAACAGCGCAGAGCCGCGCGCCCTCGCCACTCGGCGCCGGTGAGCGCCGCGGTGCCCTCGTCCAAGATCGCGGCGCCGAGCGCTCGCGTGGCGTCGTCGGAGTCCACGCGGAACATCACCTGGGTGTACTCGACGTCGTTCAGGATCTGCACGGCATCGATCGCCGCGAGCCCGGCCGCCATGGCCACGGCGTTCGCGTGCAGGCGGTCCAGCAACCCGGCGATCCCCGAACGTCCCAGGCTGCGGAGCGCTGCCCACGCCGGCACGCCGCGCGCTCGACGCGAGAGCTCCGGGGTGACGTCCCACGGGTCGAGCCCTGAATAGATCAGATAGTCGCCTCCGGTGCGGAACGCGGCGATGGAGTCGGCCGGATCGCGCACGATCGCCATGCCGCAGTCGTACGGCACGTTCAGCGTCTTGTGGGCGTCGGTCGCCCAGGAGTCGGCGTCCGCCATGCCGGTCGTGAGACGGCTCAGGGCGGGAGACGCTGCCGCCCACAGACCGAAGGCCCCGTCGATGTGCACCCAGGCGCCGTGTCGGTGCGCGATCGGGATCAGCGCGGCGAAGTCATCGAAGGCGCCGGTGTGCACCTCTCCCGCCTGCAGACACACGATGAGGGGTCCCTCTCCGCCGACGAGAGCCTGCTCGAGCCCATCGGCGCTCATGCGTCCCTGGCCGTCCGAGGGGACGACCGTCAGCTCCGCGCGCCCGATCCCCAGGAAGCGTGCGGCGCGGTCGACGGAGCCGTGTCGGTCGGCGCCGACGACGAAGCGCAGCGGGGGAGAACCGCGGAATCCCTGCTCGGCGACGTCCCATCCCGCGCGCGCCAGCGCAGCGTGCCGCGCGGTGGCGAGGCAGGTGAAGTCGGCGAGCTGCCCACCCGTGACGAAGCCGACGCTGGCGGTCGCCGGGAGACCGAAGAGGTCGAGCATCCACTGCCCGGCGACGCGTTCCATCGCGACCGTGGCGGGTGTGAGGGTCGACGATCCCGAGTTCTGATCCCACGCCGAGACGAGCCAGTCCGCGGCCAGGGCTGCCGGATGGGTGCCGCCGATCACGAAGCCGAAGAATCGGCCGCCGGGGATCGCCACGAGCCCGGGATCGGCCAGCACGGCCATCTCCTCGATCACTGCCGGGGCGTCCAGTCCGTGGTCGGGGAGCGGGCCGCCGAACTCGGCCAGCATGTCGTCGAGTGATGCCCGAGGCCACACCGGTCGCTCGGCGACCGAGTCCAGGAAGCGGAGCGCGGCGTGATGCGCGGCGTCGAGCGCACGAGACCTGTCGTCAGGAGCCATCCCGTTCATGCCTCAGGCCTACACCCGGGTGCCGTCTCGCGCCAGAGGCCGCACGCTCGCGCCGGCTCGCGAGGAGCCCGATGGTCATCAGTAGGCTCGATCACATGATCAGCGCACGGGAATGGCAACTCATCGGCCTGAACAACCTCTACATGAATCTGCAGCGACTGCATGTCTACGATCGCGCTTCGGCGATGATCAGCGGCACGGCCGAGGACGAGGCACGGACCACTGCGCTCCGCGGATGGATGGACGCGATCGTGGCGGCCCTGGAGCCGACGCTGCAGGGCCGCGAGCTCGACCAGGCGACGCAGGAGTCCCTGCTGCCGCTGGCGCCCTGGCTTCGTGACGAGGTCGCGCGCTATTACGCGCTGCACGACCCGACCGCCCCGTTGCGGGAGCAGGCCGCGTTCGGAGCAGCCCACGTGCTCGCCTGCGACTACCAGGCGAAGGGCGAGCGAGCGATCGCCGAAGCGGTCGACAAGCCCGGGGATGCCGATCGCCTGCTGCAGCGCGTCCCGATGATGATGGCGCTGGTCCGTCAGGCGAACGCCGCCGTCGGAACCTGTGCCGCGGGTGAGCCGAGCGACGAGATCGCGGGGTACATCACCGAGCACGTCCGGGTCGCGCGTGGCGACGAATCGCGCATGATGCTGCAGATCGGCGCTGCCCCGGTGACGCTGCAGGGCCGAGACCCGCGCGAATGACGGCCGTGTGGTCGTCCGCCACGGTCGCCGCTCGGGCGACCGTGGCTTTTCGATAGAATGGACGACGCCCTGGGCACGCTCCGGGGCGGATACGACGAGCGGAGACTTATGTCCGGGCATTCCAAGTGGGCGACCACGAAGCACAAGAAGGCCATCATCGACTCCAGGCGCGCGAAGTCCTGGGCCAAGCTCATCAAGAACATCGAGGTCGCGGCGAAGCTCGGCGGCCCCGACCTCGCGGGCAACCCCACGCTCTTCGACGCGGTTCAGAAGGCCAAGAAGACCTCGGTCCCCAAGGACAACATCGACCGCGCGGTGAAGCGCGGTGCGGGCATCGGCGGCGAGGCCGTCGAGTACCTGTCGATCATGTACGAAGGCTACGGACCCAACGGCGTCGCCCTCATGATCGAGTGTCTGACCGACAACAAGAACCGCGCGGCCGCCGAGGTCCGCACGGCTCTCAGCCGCAACGGCGGCACGCTGGCCGACCCGGGCAGCGTCGCCTACAACTTCAGCCGCAAGGGCGTCATCGTCGTCGGCTCCGAGGGCACGACCGAGGACGACGTCATGATGGCGGCGCTCGAGGCCGGTGCCGAGGAGATCGAGCCGCACGCCGAGGGCTTCGAGGTCATCACCGAGGCGACCGACCTGGTGGCCGTGCGCTCGGCCCTCCAGGAGGCCGGCATCGACTACGAGTCGGCCGACGTGGAGTTCGTCCCGAACCTCAAGGTCGAGATCGACGCCGACACCGCCCGCAAGATCTTCCGCCTCATCGACGCGCTCGAAGACAGCGAAGACGTGCAGAACGTGTTCACCAACTTCGACCTCACCCCCGAGGTGCAGGCCGAGCTGGAGAACGACGAGGCCTAGGCGCGCCACACGCCCCGTGTCGGTTCCGCCGCCTAGCCTGGAGGAGTGACCTCCTCTCTGCGCGTCCTGGGCATCGACCCGGGGCTCACCCGGTGCGGCGTCGGCGTGGTCGACGTCGACGGCTCGCGCCGCGGCACGCTCGTCCACGTCGGGGTGATCCGGTCCTCGCCGGATGCGGAGACCGGCGATCGTCTCGCGATCGTCGCCGCCGGCATCCGTGCCGTGATCGCCGAGCATCGTCCGGATGCGGTGGCCGTCGAGCGGGTGTTCGCGCAGCAGAACACGCATTCGGTCATGGGGACGGCGCAGGCCAGCGGCGTGGCGCTGCTGATCGCCGCCGAGTCCGGGCTGCCGGCCGCCACGCACACGCCGAGCGAGGTCAAGGCCGCCGTGACCGGCTACGGCGCGGCCGACAAGCGGCAGGTGCAGACCATGATCGCGCGCATCCTGCGCCTGGACGCGCTCCCGCAGCCCGCGGATGCCGCCGACGCCCTCGCCATCGCCCTGTGCCATGCCTGGCGTCGAGGGGGCCCCGCAGCCTCCGGGCAGGGTGCGCTGACGCCCGCGCAGCGCGCCTGGGCCGACGCGGAGCGTGTCGCTCGTAGTTATGTTCGAGCCACCCCGTAGGCTGAGCAGATGATCTCCTCTCTGCACGGCGTCGTCCTGCACACGACGTCCGATCAGGTCGTCATCGACGTGGGCGGGGTCGGGTTCTCCGTCGCCGTTCCCGCCGACGTGGCGCACACCGCCACGGTGGGGGAGAAGCTCCTCCTGCACACGAGCCTCATCGTCCGCGAGGACGCGCTGTCGCTGTTCGGATTCGCCGATCGCGGTGAACTGGAGATCTTCGGCCTGCTCATCAGCGTCACCGGGGTGGGACCGAAGTCCGCTCTCGGCGTGCTGTCGCATCTCACGGCCGACCAGATCGCCGAGGCCGTCACCGCCGAGGACGACGCGCCGTTCCGACGGGTGTCCGGCATCGGCCCCAAGACGGCCAAGCTCATCGTGGTGCAGCTGGCCGGCAAGGTGCACGCCCTCGCGAGCCCGTCGAAGCCGGCATCCGGGGGAGCGACCGACGTCGTGACGCAGGTCGCGGCGGCGCTCATCGGTCTCGGCTGGTCGGAGAAGGTCGCCACCGAGGCCGCGACACAGACGGCCACGGATGCCACCGATGCGGAGCGCGGCTCCGTCGCGGCGCTGCTCCGGCGCACCCTCGCCCTCCTCGGCCCGGCGCAGGGAGGCCAGGCGCGTGTCTGACCCCCTCGACGCCTCCGAGCCGTCCGACGAGACCGAGCTCGCGATCGAGGGCGCCCTGCGTCCGACGAGCCTCGGCGACTTCGTGGGGCAGCAGAAGGTCCGCGGTCAGCTGCAGCTACTCCTCGACGCCGCCCGCATCCAGAGCCGCCCCGCCGATCACATCCTGCTGGCGGGCCCTCCGGGGCTCGGGAAGACGACGCTCGCGATGATCGTGGCCCACGAGAGCGAGCGCCCCCTGCGCCTCTCCAGCGGTCCCGCGATCCAGCACGCCGGCGATCTCGCCGCGCTGCTCTCCAGCCTGGTTCCCGGCGAGGTCCTCTTCATCGACGAGATCCACCGCATGGCGCGCTCCGCCGAGGAGATGCTCTACCTCGCGATGGAGGACTACCGGATCGACATCATGGTCGGCAAGGGGGCGGGGGCCACGAGCATCCCGCTCGAGCTCTCGCCGTTCACGCTCGTGGGCGCGACGACGCGATCCGGCCTGCTGCCGAACCCGCTCCGCGACCGATTCGGCTTCACCGGGCACCTCGAGTTCTACGAGGAGTCGGAACTGGAACAGGTGATCGCCCGCTCCGCCGCCGTCCTCGGCGTGGATCTGCCGACCGACTCGCTCTCGGAGATCGCCCGCCGCTCGCGCGGCACACCCCGCATCGCGAACCGCCTGCTCCGCCGGGTGCGCGACTACGCGCTGGTGCACGGCGGCGGTGCCGCGACGATCCAGGACGTCCGTGCGGCGCTGGAGCTCTACGACGTCGACTCGATCGGTCTCGATCGGCTGGACCGGGCGGTGCTCGAGGCGCTCGTCCGTCGCTTCCGCGGGGGACCGGTGGGCCTGAGCACGCTGGCCGTGGCCGTGGGTGAAGAGGCCGAGACCGTGGAGAGCGTGGTCGAGCCGTACCTCGTGCGTATCGGCTTCCTCGGCCGCACTCCGCGCGGGCGCGTCGCCATGCCGGAGGCGTACTCGCACCTGGGCGTTCCGCATCCGGACGGGATGCTTAAGTTGGATGACCTATAATCGCTGAAGACTTCCCGGTTACCTTCGCGCGCCCAAAGGCTGGAGCGTGCACCTGAGAAAGGCGCTTCCCCCATGCCCATGGAATTCCTGCTCTTCGGCCTTCTCGCCGTCCTCCTCATCTTCATGATCTTCAACACGCGCAAGCGTACGAAGCAGATGAAGGCCGAGCAGGAGGAGAAGGCCACCAAGACCGTCCCCGGCGCCAAGGTGCTGCTGCAGGGCGGCATCTACGGAACGATCGTCGCGTACGACCCCGAGGACCTCGACACCCCGGCCCTCGTCGAGATCGCTCCCGGAACCATCATCGACGTGCACAGCCAGGCGATCCTGCGTGTGGTCGAGCCGAAGGACGTCGTCGTCGAGTCGCCGGTCGACGAGATCGACGAGCCCGTCGCTGACGAGTCGATCGCGCCCGCCGTCGAGACTCCCGAGGAGACCCGCGCCCGCCTCGAGCGCGACGCCGACGACAAGTAAGTCCGCGGCCGGCGCGGCCGCTCGGATCCCCGTCCTTCCAGAAAGCTGAACACACGTGGCTTCATCCTCTCCCGTCCGTCACGCCTGGCGGGTTCTGCTCGGCCTGCTCCTCGTGACCGGCGTGCTCTTCGGCATCAACTCGCTGGGCGTGTACGTCCTCAAGGACGGTGACGGGGATCCGGTGAGCTCGTGGGCTCCCGAGCTCGCGCTCGACCTCCAGGGCGGCACCCAGATCGTCCTGAGCGCCGAGACGGAGGACGGGGCGGATCCCACGCAGGATCAGCTCGACCAGGCCGCGGCGATCATCCGCCAGCGCGTCGACGCCTCGGGCGTGGCCGAGGCCGACATCACGACCGAGGGCGGACGGAACATCGTCGTCCAGATCCCGGGTGAGGCCGACGCGCAGACACGTGAGCGCATCCAGGCCAGTGCGCAGCTCGAGCTCCGGCCCGTGCTGTACACCACGGCCGCCGGCACCGAGTTCGTCGGCGAGGACGGGAACTCGACTCCCTACCCGAGCCCGGACCCGACGCTGAACGCCACGCCGACGGCCAAGCCGACGGACGCGAGCGACCTGTCCTGGGTCACGGAGAAGCTCGCCGCGGAGTTCCAGGCCTACGACTGCGCGAGCCCCGACAACGATCCGGCACGCGAGCCGAAGGACAAGCCGCTGATCGCGTGCTCGCCCGACGGCACCCAGAAGTTCCTCCTCGGGCCGACAGAGCTCGACGGCACGGCCATCACCGATGCGTCGGCGGGTCGCGACCAGAAGTCCGGCGCGTGGATCGTCCAGCTGACCATGAACGGCGAGGGCGGCGACGCCTTCGGCAAGGTCAGCACGCGCCTGAACCAGAACCGCATCGACGGCCTCTCGCCCCGCGATCAGTTCGCGTTCGTGCTCGACGGCCAGGTCATCAGCGCCCCGCGGATGAACGGTGTGATCCTCGACGGACGCCCCAGCATCTCGGGCAGCTTCACGCAGGAGTCCGCGACCACTCTCGCCGATCAGCTGAAGTTCGGCGCCCTGCCGCTCAGCTTCACGGTGCAGAGCTCGGACACGATCTCCGCGACGCTCGGAACGCAGCAGCTCCAGATCGGCCTGATCGCGGGTCTCATCGGCCTCGCGCTGGTCGCGATCTACTCGCTCATCGTCTATCGCGCCCTCGGTTCGGTGATCATCGCCTCGATCACCGTGATGGCGGTCCTGACGTACATCATCATCTGCATCCTCGCGTGGCGGCTCGGCTTCCGCCTGTCGCTCGCGGGCGTCGCCGGTCTGATCGTCTCGATCGGATTCACGGCCGACTCGTTCATCGTCTACTTCGAGCGAATACGAGACGAGCTGCGAGACGGCAAGTCCATCACCGCGGCGGTGGAGGACGGCTGGGGTCGTGCGAAGCGCACGATCTACATCTCGAAGTCGATCAACATCCTGGCCGCCGTGGTGCTCTACATCCTGGCCGACGCCACCGTGAAGGGCTTCGCGTTCACGCTCGGACTCACGACACTCATCGACGTGTTCATCTTCGTGATCTTCACGCACCCCGTGATGCAGCTGCTCGCCAGGACCCGGTTCTTCGGCGGCGGACACAAGCTCTCCGGTCTCGACCCGGAAGCGCTCGGCGCCGTCTACCGCAGCCGCTCGCAGTATCGGGAGGTCGCGACGGCGTCCGCCGGGCGCGGGGCGAAGAACACCCGCTCCCGCGGCGAGGCGGAGCGCAGACAGACCATCGCGGAACGCAAACGCGCGGAAGCGCTCGCGGGCGATAAATCCTCGAAAGCCGGAAGTGAGGGAGACGACTGATGCCTTCCATGAATGAGTTCGGCAACAATCTCTACTCGGGCAAGACTTCTTTCCCGTTCGTCGGCAAGCGCCGTCTGTGGTTCATCATCGCGATCATCCTCGTCGTCGGGTCCGCGCTCGTGCCGTTGGTCCGTCCGATCCAGTTCTCCATCGAGTTCACCGGCGGATCGCAGTTCACCGTGCAGGACCCTGCGACCACCGATCAGGACACCGCCACGACGGCCGTGCAGTCGGTCGTCCCGGGCGCGGCGACCAAGGTCGTCGTCCTCAACGGCAAGGACATCCGCGTCCAGACGGACCAGATGAGCGCCGAGGAGACCCAGCAGGTCGCCGAAGCCCTGGCCAAGGCGTACGAGGTCGAGCCCGCCGATGTGACCTCCTCGTTCATCGGCCCGGCCTGGGGCGAGAACGTCACGAAGCAGTCGCTGTGGGGTCTCGCGATCTTCCTGGCCCTGACCTTCCTGATCCTCGCGATCTACTTCCGAACCTGGAAGATGTCGGCCGCGGCCATCCTCGGCCTGCTCGACGTGCTCGTGATCACCGTCGGCGTGTACGCGCTGGCGGGCTTCGAGATCTCCCCGGCCGCCGTGATCGGCTTCCTGACGATCCTCGCGTACTCGCTCTACGACACCACCGTCGTGTTCGACAAGGTGCGTGAGAACACCACGGAGGACGGCGAGAAATCGGGCCGGCTCTTCGGGGAGTCGGTGAACCTCGCGGTGAACCAGACGCTCGTGCGATCGATCAACACCTCGGTCGTCGCGGCACTCCCGGTCGGTGCCGTGCTCTTCATCGGTGCTCTCTGGCTCGGTGCCGAGTCGCTCACGGACATCTCGCTGTCGATCTTCGTCGGCATCCTGGTCGCCACCTACTCGACGCTGTTCGTCGCCGCGCCGCTGTACTCGCTCTTCCGAGAGAACGAGCCGCAGATCAAGGAGCGCGACGCGCGCGTGCGGGCGGCCCGCGAGCGGGCGGCGATCGACGCCTGAGCGGTCCCCTCGGCGGGCGCTCGGCCCGTACAGCACGCGTAGGATGAACTGATCGGGAGGTGAGTTGATGGCGGAACCGCAGACGTCATCGCAGGGTTCGAGTCTGCGACGACTGGTTCCCCGCATCTTCTCCCGCGCGTCCCGGATCAACGACCTCGACAACCTGATCCGCACCGTCCGTGCGAACCACCCCAAGGGTGACTTCTCCGTCATCGAGCGCGCCTACGCGGTCGCGAAGGAGAAGCACGAGGGACAGAAGCGGCAGAGCGGCGAGCCGTACATCACGCACCCGCTGGCGGTCGCGCAGATCCTCGCGGAGCTCGGGCTCGGGCCGCGTGCGGTGGCGGCCGCGCTCCTGCACGACACGGTCGAGGACACCGGTTACGCCCTGACCGACCTGACCGCCGAGTTCGGCGACGAGGTCGCGATGCTCGTCGACGGCGTGACCAAGCTCGACAAGGTCAAGTACGGCGAGAGCGCGCAGGCCGAGACGGTCCGCAAGATGATCGTCGCGATGTCGAAGGACATCCGGGTCCTGCTCATCAAGCTCGCCGACCGTCTGCACAACGCGCGCACCTGGGGCTTCGTCCCGCCGGAGAAGGCGGCGAAGAAGGCCAAGGAGACCCTCGAGATCTACGCGCCGCTGGCCAACCGCCTCGGCATCCAGGCCATCAAGTCCGAACTCGAAGACCTCTCCTTCGCGGTGCTGCACCCGAAGATCTACAACGAGATCCACAGCCTCATCGCGCAGCGGACGCCGCAGCGCGAGAAGTACCTCAACCAGGTGGTCGAGGAGATCGACGAGGACCTGCGCGATCTCCGCATCCGCGGCAAGGTCGTCGGGCGCCCGAAGCAGCTCTACTCCGTTTACCAGAAGATGGTCATCCGCGGACGCGAGTTCGACGACATCTACGACCTGATCGGCATCCGCGTGCTCGTCGCCTCCGTGCGCGACTGCTATGCGGTGCTCGGCGCGATCCACGCCCGGTGGACCCCGCTGCCCGGACGGTTCAAGGACTACATCGCCACCCCGAAGTTCAACCTCTACCAGTCGCTGCACACCACGGTGATCGGCCCCGCGGGCCGGACGGTCGAGATCCAGATCCGCACCCACGAGATGCACCAGCAGGCCGAGTACGGTGTGGCCGCGCACTGGATGTACAAGGAGCGGATGAACGGCGGCGGCAAGACCGAGGTGCGCGCCTCCGACACCGACATGGCGTGGCTCGCGCACATCTCCGACTGGCAGGCCGAGACGGCCGACCCGGGGGAGTTCCTCGAATCCCTCCGCTTCGAGATCGGCGCGAAGGAGGTCTACGTCTTCACGCCGAAGGGACGCGTGATCGGACTCCCGTCCGGGGCGACCCCGGTGGACTTCGCCTACGCCGTGCACACCGAGATCGGCCACCGCACGATGGGTGCCAAGGTCAACGGCCGCCTCGTGCCACTGGAGTCCGAGCTCAAGAGCGGCGACGTCGTCGAGGTGTTCACCTCGAAGAACCCCGACGCCGGTCCCAGTCAGGACTGGCTCGGCTTCGTCGCGAGCACCCGTGCCCGCAACAAGATCCGCGGGTGGTTCACGAAGGAGCGCCGCGAAGAGGCGATCGAGCAGGGCAAGGAGGCCATCGCCCGCGCGATGCGCCGACAGAACCTGCCGCTGCAACGTCTGATGAGCCATGACTCGTTCACGGAAGTGGCGCGGGGCATGCACTACGAAGACGTATCGGCGCTCTATGCCGCTGTCGGCGAAGGACACGTCTCCACCCAGTCGGTGCTGGAGAAGGTCACGGCCCTCGTCGCGGCGAACGATCCGACGACCGGCGCCATCGATCTCCCCGGCAGCGTTCCGACGCGGGAGCCGCGATCCGGCGACTCCGGTGTGCTCGTGCGCGGAGCCAACGACATCCTCGTGAAGCTGGCGAAGTGCTGCACCCCGGTTCCGGGCGACGCGATCGTCGGTTTCGTCACCCGGGGCAGCGGCGTCTCCGTGCACCGCGCGGACTGCGTCAACGTCAAGGCGCTGAGCGCGGAGCAAGACCGTTTCGTCGAGGTGTCGTGGGCGCCGACCACCAAGAGCGTGTTCCGCGTGCAGATCCAGGTCGAGGCTCTCGACCGCTCCGGGCTGCTCTCCGATGTCACCCGGGTCCTCAGCGAGCACCACGTCAACATCCTCTCGGCGACGGTGTCGACCACCGACGAGAGGCTGGCCCTGAGCCGGTTCGTGTTCGAGATGGGCGACGCCGTGCACCTGGACCGGGTGCTCAATGCCGTGCGGCGCATCGACGCCGTGTACGACGTGTACCGCGTCACCTCGTCCTGACGGCGAGCCTTTCGAGCGCAGCCAGGCCCGCCCGGCTTCCCGGTACGCGCCGGCGTGCACGGAGCGCTTCTGCCGCAGCCTCGGCCGTGCCGGGGCAGGCGACGGCGAGGCGGCTCATCCAGGTCAGCACCCGAGGATCGCGATGCAGCGTGGTCGCGAGATCGAGCATGGTCCGCGTCGGGGTCGTGACCGGGATCCCGCCGATCATCGCGACGTCGACGGCGGGGACCATGGTGTCGTGGAAGATCAGGCGCGCGCAGGTCAGGGGGCGGAGGCGTCGCTCGACGCAGCGCCGCACATGATGCACACCCGGGGCAGCGTCACCGGCGCCGTGGATCCAGGCGGCGGTCGGTCCGCAGGCGGCCGTGCCCGCCTGCACGAGCGTGGCGATCGCGCCGGCGCGGACATCCGGACCCTCCACCAGGTCTGCCGGGATGTAGGCATCGCCGACCTCGACCACATGACCGTCGAGCCGGGCGGCGCTCAGCTCGGACTGGCTCAGCCGCCCGCCCGGAACATACAGAAACGCGGGGTGCATCACGCCAGTCTGGCGTAGTGCACCCCGCGTCTTCGGTGGTCGCGGGCGACTGTGGAGAAACCGCTCAGCCGCCGAGAGCGTTCAGCCAGGCGCGGCGCGCCTCGAGGGCGTCTGCGGCTTCCTTCGCGGCCTTCTTGTTGCCGGCCTTCTCCGCGGCGGCGACCTCGGCCTCGAGCTTCTCGATGGCCTCGAGGAGCTGCGAGCTCATGTCGTTCGCGCGTGCCTTGGTCTCGGGGTTGTTCTTCTTCCAGTCCACGTCCTCGCGGGCCTTCAGACCCTGCTCGATCGTGCGGAGCTTGTCATCGAGGGCACGCTCCTTCTCGCGCGGGAAGATACGGCCGATCTCGTCCCACTGACGCTGGATGCCCGTGAGGAGGGCCCGAGCGCGCTTGATGTTGGACTCGTCGGCGACGGCCTTGGCCTCTTCGAGGAGTGCCTGGCGCGCTTCGATCTTCGGAGCGGACTCGGCCTCCTCCGCCGCGGACTGCTCCGCGCGGGCCGCGTAGAGCGCGTCGCCGGCCGCCTTGAAGCGGGCCCAGAGAGCGTCGTCGGCCTTGCGCCCTGCGCGCCCTGCCGCCTTCCACTCGTCGAGCAGCGTGCGGTAGGCGGGAATCCCGTCGGTGCCGCGCGGGGCGAGAGCCTCGGCGCGCTCGACCAGGCGGGTCTTCGCGTCGCGGGCGCTCTTGTGCGCGTCGTCGAGCTCGGAGTAGAACGCGCGGCGCTGCTTGTCGACCACGGCGCGAGCGTCGCGGAAGCGCTTCCAGAGCTGCTGCGAGATGCCCTTCGAGAGACGGGGGCCGTTCTGCTGCTGGGCCTGCCAGGCGTCGAACAGCTCACCGAGCTCTGCGGTCACCTGCTTCCACTGCACCTTGCTGAGGTCGCGGGCGGCGATGGCCTCGGCCTTCTCGACGAGAGCGGTGCGCTCGGCGATCGCCTGGTCGACGAGCTCCTTGGCCTGCTGCGCCTCCTGCTCGGTCGCCTCGGAGAGCGAGGAGGTGAGGGCGGTGAGTCGGTCGCGCAACCCGGCGAGGTCGCCGACGGCAGCCGCATCGGTCGCCTCGTCGATCAGGTGCGAAGCCTGCTTGGCGAGGTCGCTCGCCGTGGCGCCGCCTGCCTGCTGGCGCTGTTCGAGCGCGTGCACCTTGAAGGCGATGTCGTCGAACTTGCGGACGAAGTACGCGAGAGCCTCGTCCGGCGTCCCGTCGGGGTACTGGCCGACGACGCGCCAGGCATCGCCTTCGCGGACCTCGACGGTGCCGTCTTCGGAGACACGGCCCCAATCGGCGGATGTCGACGACGATGCCGGCACCGGGGCGACGGGCGCGACGGCAGCCGGTGTCGGCGCCTTGCGGGGCATCGGCACAGCGGGCGGTGCGGGAACGGGCGGAGTCGGCTTCGAGGGCTCGGTGGCAGACACGTGATTCTCCTTGCGCGGTAGGGCCGCGGGAGGCGGAAAGGACGAGGCTCAGCCTAGTACGACGGAGCGCCCGGGGTGAGGCCGCCGGAGCGGACCCGACCGTTATCGATCTGTGAGGAGAACGTTCGCCGGAGGACACACCCGCCGTCACATGCGGGAAACATGAGGCTCCTATCGTCGCGAGGACGACAGCCTTCCGGTCGACAGGAGCACGATGACAGAGACCGCATCCTCGGCGCGCCGCATCCTGGTCGTGGGAGCGGGGGTCGCGGCGCACCGGTTCGTCGCGTGTCTGCTCCGCGACCCCGGCGCCCCGGTGCGCGTGACGATGATCGGCGAGGAGGGCCGTGGGCCGTACGACCGGTCCGCGCTCACGAGCCTCCTCTCCGGTGCCGATCCCGCGGAGCTCGAGCTCGACCGGGCGGTGCTCCGCGACGATCGCGTGCGTCTGATCCGCGACGAGCGGGTGCTGCACATCGACCGCGCCCGCCGCACGGTGCGGACGCGTTCCCGACGCACCTATGCGTACGACGCCCTCGTCCTGGCCACGGGGTCGTACGCAGCGCGGGTCGCCGTCGAGGGCTCGGAACTCCCGGGATGCTTCGTGTTCCGCTCGATCGAGGACGCGGAGGCGGTGCGGGACTTCGTGGCGTCCCGCAGCCGTGAGCGCGGCCGTCCGCTCCGTGGCGCCGTGATCGGCGGTGGGCTGCACGGCCTGCGGGCGGCGCTCGCGCTGAGCGGGATGGGCGTCTCCACGACGGTCGTGCAGTATCCGGATCGCCTCCTGTCCGCGCACCTCGATCCGGTCGCCGCGAGCACCGTGCGCGCGGCCGTGGAAGCGCAGGGCGTGACCGTGCGCACGCGCACCCGCACGACGCGCCTGGACCCCGATGAGTCGGGTGCCGTCACCGCCCTCGAGTTCCAGGACGGCACTTTCGAACGCGCGGACGTCGTGGTCTTCACCGTCGGTGTGCGTCCGCGCGACGAGCTGGCCCGCAACGCCGGCCTCGCCGTGGATCCTCGCGGGGGCGTGGTCATCGACGACGGCTGCGGGACGTCCGACCCGCACATCCTCGCGATCGGGGAGGTGGCCAGGCTCGACGAGCGCGAGGTGTCCTTCGCCGGTGCGGCCCAGGTGATGGGCGAGGTGGCGGCCGCACGCGTGCTCGGTGGCGACGAGCGTCTCCTCCGGGTCGCCGAATCGGTGCACGCGACGCTCGGCGGGGTCGCGTTCGCGAGCTTCGGCGACCCGCTGCTCCGCGTCGGCGCCGTCGAGGTCGTGACGCACCGGGACACTGCGGCGGGCGTGTACCGGAAGCTCGTGTTCAGCGACGACGCTCGGACGCTGCTGGGCGGGATCCTCGTCGGCGATACCGGCGATCACGAGGCCCTCCGCGCGGCGGTCGGGTCGCCGGTGAGCGCGGACGTGGCGGCTCAGCTGCTGCCCGCCGAGGATGGGGCGACCGACGACCTCGGGATCTGCGACCATATCGGCGCATCGCACGCACGCCTTGTCGCGGACCTGCACTCCGCCGACGTCTCCCGGTTCAGCACCGCACGTCCGCTTGTCGGACGCGACGGCTGCGACGACTGCACGCTCGCGATCGCGCGCGCACTCCTCGACCTCGCCCGCTCGCGCGCGGGCTGGAGCGGGGTGGCCGAACCTCTCGCTGCCGTGCGTCCCACGGCACCTCTCCGGACGGACGGGACCTGGACGGTGCGGCCGTGGACCCGAGAGATGATGCTCTCCCCGGCAGATCTCGTCGCGCTGGGCCGGATCGCCGAGGAGTTCCGCCTGCAGCCACGGATCGTCGAGGCCGGGATCGAGCTGCACGGGGCGCGGCCGGCGCAGCTCGCGCCGCTGATCGAACGGCTCGCGGCCGCGGGGCTGGCGCCCGGCGACGGGGAGAGGGCAGCAGGCGAGACGCGGCCGGCGACGGAGCTTCGACCGGACAGTAGTCCGGAAGCTCCGGGCCGATCCGATTCCGCGCAGGGGAGGCGTGCGTCGGCTCCCGTGGCGTCGCGAGGAGCGGTATCCGTCGCGAACGGCTGGGGCTATCGACTCGTCGGCGCCGAACCCTGATCGGGGAACGCCGGTGGAGTCGGGCTCACTCCGCGGGCGTCTCGGTGGGGACGGGGGTCGGCGACTCGGTCGGAGCCGTCGTCCGCTGGACGGACGGCGACGGCGAGGGAGCGGGTTCCGGTGCGGTCACCTGCGCATGCATGACCTGGCTGACGATCGCGGCGACGACGATGAGTGCGCCGACGACTGTGGCGATGGTGTTGTCGCGCACGCGACGCCGGACCTGTCCCTCGTGCCAGAGGTTGCGCGCGGTGTGCAGTCGCGCGCGCTCCGCCGAGGTGCGTGCCTGTGCGTTCTTGGAACCGCGTGCGGCCATGCCCGTGAATCTCCCGTCCGGACGCCGCTCCACGACGTCGCCTGAGAGCCTACCGGGAGGCGCGGGATCGGCCGAAGTGCCGGGGCCCGCAGGCCGAAGTGTCGGGGCCCGCAGGTAGCCTGGAGGGATGACGTCCCCTGCCGCACTGCTCTCCGGGCAGACGCCCCTCGCCGTGCGCATGCGTCCGGTCTCCCTCGCCGAGGTCGCGGGGCAGCGGCACCTGCTGCGGGCCGGATCGCCCATCGTGGCTCTCGCGGATCCGGAGGCGACCTCGCCCGGTGCGGTGTCCATCATCCTGTGGGGTCCTCCCGGCACGGGGAAGACCACGCTCGCGCAGGCGATCGCCCGCTCTTCGGGGCGTCGTTTCGTCGAGCTCTCCGCGATCACGGCCGGGGTGAAGGACGTACGGGAGGTGATGCAGGAGGCGATCACACAGCGCGACCTGTACGGCCAGACCACGATCCTCTTCCTCGACGAGATCCACCGGTTCACGAAGGCGCAGCAGGACGCGCTCCTTCCCGGTGTCGAGAACGGCTGGGTCATCCTGATCGCCGCGACGACCGAGAACCCGTCGTTCTCTGTCATCTCGCCGCTGCTGTCGCGTTCCCTGCTCCTGACCCTGCAGCCGCTCACCGACGACGACATCGGGCTCCTCGTCGACCGGGCGGTCGCCGATGCCCGAGGGCTCAACGGCGCGGTCACGCTCAGCGACGAGGCGCGCTCCTCCCTGGTGCGACTGGCCTCGGGCGATGCGCGGCGCGCCCTCACCGGACTGGAGGCGGGCGCGGCGGTCGCGCTCTCCCACGCGTCGACCGGTGACTCCGAGCAGCCCTCCGACGACGAGGCCGATCCCGACGCGGCCGATCCCGACGCGGTGCCCGAGGTGTCGGCCGACGACGTCGCGCAGGCCGTCGACAAGGCGCTGCTGCGCTACGACCGGCAGGGCGACGAGCACTACGACGTCATCAGCGCGTTCATCAAGTCGATCCGGGGGTCCGATCCGGACGCGGCGCTGCACTACCTCGCGCGCATGATCGAGGCGGGGGAGGACCCGCGCTTCATCGCCAGGCGTCTGGTGATCTCCGCCTCCGAGGACGTCGGCCTCGCCGACCCCCACGCGCTCGGCATCGCGGTCGCCGCCGCCG
The DNA here is from genome assembly GCF_059422585.1 of Microbacterium sp. GW821-FHT01D02. Classification (NCBI taxonomy): domain Bacteria; kingdom Bacillati; phylum Actinomycetota; class Actinomycetes; order Micrococcales; family Microbacteriaceae; genus Microbacterium; species Microbacterium sp. GW821-FHT01D02. The sequence continues at coordinate 414,406 of NZ_JBWKXB010000003.1, forward strand.
ACGCGGTCGCCTTCATCGGGATGCCGGAGGGGCGCATCCCCCTCGCCGAGGCGACCGTGTACCTCGCCACCACGGCGAAGTCGAACGCCGCGTACGTCGGGATCGACGCCGCGATCGCCGACATCCGCTCCGGCGGCTTCGGCCGTGTGCCGCTGCACCTGCGCGACGCCCACTACCCGGGGGCGAAGCGCCTCGGACATGGGCGCGGCTACGTGTACTCGCACGACAGCGAGTACGGCATCGTGCCCCAGCAGTATCTGCCGGACGAGCTCGACGGGCGGCGCTACTACGAGCCGAAGAATCTGGGCGCGGAGCGCGACATCGGGGCGCGTCTCGAGCGCATCCGTCGCATCCTCGGTGACCGCTGACCCTTCCGATCGGGCCGCGAGCGACGATCTGTTAGACTTGAGCGGCTCGAAACCGAGTTTTCGGGCATCTCCTCGTTCACACCACACCTTGCTGGCGCCCCGGCGTGCGCTCCAAGGCAGAACGCGGGTGATACGTCCGTGAGTCGTGAAAGACGCGACCACGTCATCGGAAGGACAACTTCGTGACCACGAAGTCCCAGGACCGCCGCAAGGTGCGTCTGAGCCGTGCCCTCGGCATCCCGCTCACCCCGAAGGCAGCCCGCTACCTCGAGAAGCGTCCCTACGCTCCGGGTGAGCACGGCCGCACCAAGCGCAAGGCCGACAGCGACTACGCCGTCCGTCTGCGTGAGAAGCAGCGTCTGCGCGAGCAGTACGGCATCCGCGAGAAGCAGATGCGCAACACGTTCAACGAGGCCCGTCGTCAGGACGGCCTGACCGGTGAGAACCTGGTCGAGCTCCTCGAGATGCGTCTCGACGCTCTCGTCGTGCGCTCGGGCTTCGCCCGCACCACGGCTCAGGCTCGCCAGCTCGTCGTGCACCGTCACATCCTCGTCGACGGCCAGCTCGTCGACCGCCCGTCGTTCCGCGTGAAGCCGGGCCAGCTCATCCACGTCAAGGCCAAGAGCGAGGGCACCGAGCCCTTCCAGGTGGCAGCAGCCGGCGGTCACGCCGAGGTCCTGCCCCCCGTTCCGGGCTACCTCGAGGTCGAGCTCGACAAGCTCCAGTCGCGTCTGATCCGTCGTCCGAAGCGCGCCGAGGTCCCCGTGACCTGTGAAGTGCAGCTCGTCGTCGAGTACTACGCGGCTCGCTGATCCAGCGAAAGAGCAATCAGGCAGGAGGCGTCGGGATTCCCGACGCCTCCTGTCGTTTCCGCATACGATGGTGACACCGCGCCTTCGCGGGTCAAGGGCAAGGATGACGACATGAAGAGCTTGCAGTGGTTCCTGATCGGTGTGATCGGCGGCTTCGTCGCGGCTCACTTCATGAACAAGGACCCGCGCGGTCATGACATCCTCGCCGAGGTCGACGCCCGGATCAACGGGTTCACCGCGATCATCGGCGACGCCTACCGCGAGCAGGAGGCACGGCTCACGGAGCCGGGCAAGAACTGAACCACCGCAGCAGCGCTCCGGCGCGGCATCTTCACGCAAGGACACCCGGCACTCTATGAAAACTGCGGATATCGCGCAGCGTTACCTCGACTTCTTCGAGAAGAACGACCACCTCATCGTCCCCTCCGCCTCGCTGGTCAGCGACGACCCGTCCCTGCTGTTCACCGTCGCCGGAATGGTGCCGATGATCCCGTATCTCACGGGCGTCGTCCCCGCGCCGCATCCGCGCATCGCCGACCTGCAGAAGTGCATCCGCACCAACGACATCGAAGAGGTCGGTCGCACCGCCCGTCACGGCACGTTCTTCCAGATGCTCGGCAACTGGTCGTTCGGCGACTACTTCAAGGAGGGCGCGATCCGCTACGCCTGGGAGCTGCTCACGAGCTCCGAGGCGGACGGCGGGATGGGCTTCGACGAGAAGGACCTCTGGGTCACCGTCTACGAGACAGACGACGAGGCCGAGTCGATCTGGCGGGACATCATCGGTCTGAAGCCGGAGCGCATCCAGCGCCTCGGCCGCGCCGACAACTACTGGAACACGGGCCAGCCCGGCCCCGGCGGCCCCGACTCCGAGATCTTCTTCGACCGCGGGCCCTCCTACGGCAAGGACGGCGGCCCGGCGGCGGATGACACGCGCTTCCTGGAGATCTGGAACCTCGTGTTCATGCAGGACTTCATCGAGAACATCCGCGGGAAGACGGAGTTCGACATCGTCGGCGAGCTGCCGATGAAGAACATCGACACCGGCATGGGCCTCGAGCGCGTCGCGTTCCTCAAGCAGGGCGTCGAGAACATGTACGAGACCGACCAGGTGCGCCCGGTCCTCGACCGCGCGGTGGAGCTCTCGGGCCGTCGCTACGGCGCGTCGCACGAGGACGACGTCCGGTTCCGCGTGATCGCGGACCACGTGCGCTCCTCGCTCATGCTGCTCTCCGACGGGGTCCGCCCGTCCAACGAGGGACGCGGATACATCCTGCGTCGTCTCATGCGCCGCACGGTGCGCGCCATGCGCCTCCTGGGCGTCGACGCCCCGACCTTCCCCGAGCTGTTCGCCGCGTCGCGCGACGCGATGAAAGAGGTCTACCCGGTTCTCGAGAAGGACTGGTCGGTGCTCTCCGCGTCCGCCTTCGCCGAGGAGGAGACGTTCCGTCGCACCCTCGTCGCCGGCTCCACGATCCTCGACCTCGCTCTGGACGAGACGAAGAAGGGCGGCGGGAAGACCCTGAGCGGACCCGAGGCCTTCCTGCTGCACGACACCTACGGCTTCCCGATCGACCTCACGCTCGAGGTCGCCGAGGAGGCGGGCCTCGACGTCGACCGCGTCGCTTTCGACACGCTCATGCAGGAGCAGCGTCAGCGCGCCAAGGACGACGCCCGCAACCGCAAGCGTCAGCTCGCGGACGTGTCGGTGTACCGCGACCTGCGCGCCCTGGGCGAGACCGGCTTCGACGGCTACACGGCCCTCGAGGTCGAGTCGCGCGTGCTCGGGCTGCTCGTGGACGGCGCCCCCGTGCGCAGCGCGTCCGAGGGACAGATCGCCGAGGTCGTGCTCGCCGAGACCACGCTGTACGCGGAGTCCGGTGGACAGGTCGCCGACAAGGGCACCATCGTCGGGCCGGGCTATGTGCTCGAGGTGCTCGACGTGCAGAAGCCCGTGCCGGGTCTGATCAGCCACACCGTCGAGGTGACGCGGGGCAGCGTGGCCGTCGACGATATCGCGACGACCGTGGTGGATGCCGCGAACCGTCGTGCCGCTCGCCAGGCGCACTCCGCCACGCACCTCGTGCACGCCGCCCTCCGCGACACGCTCGGACCGACCGCGACGCAGGCGGGTTCGCTGAACCGTGCCGGCTACATGCGGTTCGACTTCTCGTGGTCGCAGGCGCTCTCCGCCGACACCCGCAGCGAGATCGAGGAGATCACGAACCGCGCGGTGCAGGACGCCCTCGAGGTGACCACCCGCATCGTCTCGCTCGACGAGGCGAAGGACGCCGGCGCCATGGCACTGTTCGGCGAGAAGTACGGCGACGTGGTGCGCATGGTCGACATCGGCGGCCCCTGGTCGCGCGAGCTCTGCGCCGGCACCCACGTCAGCACGAGCGCCGAGATCGGGCTCGTCAGCCTCGTCGGAGAGTCGTCGGTCGGCGCGTCCAACCGCCGCATCGAGGCGCTCGTCGGCGCCGACGCCTTCCGCGAGCTCGCCGCCGAGCGGGCGATCGTGTCGCAGCTCACCAGCTCGCTCAAGACGCCGCGGGAGCAGCTGCCCGAGCGCATCGCCGATCTCTCCGCGAGCCTCAAGGCCGCGGAGAAGCGCATCGCCCAGTTCGAGGCGAAGGAGCGGGCCGGACAGATCCCCGCGATCGTCGAGGCCGCGTCCCGCATCGGCGCCTTCCGTCTGGCCGCGCAGAACCTCGGCGAGGCGGCCTCGGCCGATGACGTGCGCGATCTCGTGAACGGTGTCCGCGATCGACTCGGTTCCGATGCGGCCATCGTCGCACTCGGCGCGGTCGTCAACGGGCGTCCCGTCGTGGTCGTGGCGACCAACGATGCCGCACGCTCCGCCGGTGCGAAGGCGGGCGCGCTGGCCAAGCGCGCCGCCGGAGTCCTCGGCGGTGGCGGTGGCGGTCGAGACGACGTCGCACAGGGCGGCGGCGCGGACGCGTCGGCTCTGCCGGCGGCGCTCGAGGCCATCGCACAGGAGCTGCACGTCGCGTGAGCGGATTCCGCCGCGGGGTGCGGCTCGGCATCGACGTCGGTCGGGCGAGGGTCGGGGTGGCGCGCTGCGACCCGGACGGGATGCTCGCCGTACCGGTGGAGACGGTTCCCCGCGATGACGCATCGATCGCCCGACTCGTCGAGATCGCGGGGGAGTACGAGCCGCTGGAGTTCGTCGTCGGACTGCCGGTCAACCTGCAGGGTGCGGACACCGCGTCGACCACGGATGCGCGGGAGTTCGCCGCGGCTCTGCAGGAGCGCAGCGGTGTCCCCGTCCGCCTCGTGGACGAGCGCCTCAGCACCGTGACCGCACACGCGGCACTGCGAAGTTCCGGGAGATCTCAGAAGAAGTCTCGTAGCATTGTGGATCAGGTCGCCGCCGTGGTGCTTCTGCAGCAGGCGATCGACATGGAGAAGAGCACCGGAAACCCGGCCGGTGCCGCCATCTCGCCTGACGAGGAGCACGCCTGACGATGTCCGAACGCGACAGCGCTACGCCCCGACACGACGCCGACTCCCGCTTGGGGGACCTGTTCGAGAACCTGCCGGAGCCGACCCGTCAGATCCCGACGGTCGACAACAGCGCCCCTGCGCCCGGCTCGCGTCGCGCCGCGCGGGAGGCGGCTGCCGGTTCGCCCTCGTCGCCGACCCCTGCGGGCGCTCCGACGGATCCGTCGCCCGTGCCGGTCCGCGCGTCCGCCGATGACGCCGTCGCTTCCGAGACCGAGACGCCGTCGGTGACGCCCGTCCGCGCATCGGCCGATGCGGCGGACACTCCGACTCGCGCCGTACCGCAGGTGGACCCTGCCCTCGCCGCTCCCGTCGCGCAGCCGGATCCGGACCCCGTCATCGGCGGCGGTCTCGACGACCTGTTCGCTCCGCACGACGACCACGTCGACGCGCGACCGAAGAAGAAGCGACGCAAGGGATGCCTGATCGCGCTGATCATCGTCCTGGCGATCCTCGGCGGCATCGCGGCCGCCGGCGTCTGGGTGGCCAACACCTACGGCGACAAGATCGCCGACGCCATGGGATGGGGCGAGCCGAAGGACTGGGAGCCGGGTCTCGCGACCGGTGAGGCCCTCGTGACGATCAAGCAGGGCGACACCGGAGCGCCGGTGTCCGCCGCCCTCTACGAGGCGGGCGTCACGAAGACGGAGGACGTGTTCTACGACTATCTGGTCGATGAGAACATCGACGTCACGTTCTACCCGGGCGTCTACCGCCTGCAGGAGAAGATGACGGCCGAGGCCGCTCTGGCCGCGCTCCAGAACGACGAGAACAAGATGGCGAACGCGGTGTCGGTCTCCGAAGGCGGGACGGTCGTGTCGTCGCTGCCCAGCATGGCGGAGACGCTCGGCATCCCGCTGGCCGACTTCGAGGCCGCGGTCAAGGATCCCTCCGCCTACGGCGTCGACGCGCAGAGCCTCGAAGGCTGGCTCTTCCCCGCGGTGTACGAGTTCGATCCCGGGGTGACGGCTCCGCAGGTGATCCAGCGGATGGTCGACCGCACCCGTGAAGCGCTCGATGCCACCGGTGTGCCGGCCGCAGACGCGGAGCGCGTGCTGACGATCGCCTCGATCATCCAGCGCGAGGGTCTGACCGCGGATTTCCCGAAGGTCTCGCGCGTCATCCAGAACCGTCTCGACATCGACATGAAGCTGCAGATGGATTCGACGGCCCAGTACGGCTACGGCACCCTGCACGAAGGCGTCGTCTCCAGCTCGGCCGAGGCTCTCGCCGATCCGAACCCCTGGAACACCTACGTGCACACGGGGCTCCCGGTGACACCGATCGCGAGCCCGAGCGATGCGGCCATCAAGGCGGCGATGCACCCCGATGACGGTCCGTGGCTGTACTTCGTCACGATCAACCTCGCGACGGGGGAGACGCAGTTCTCGACGACGTACGACGAGCACCTCGCCGGCGTGGAGAAATGGCGCGCCTGGTGCCGCGACAATCCCGACAACAACGGATGCGCGGCCGGATCGCAATGACCCGTCTGGCGGTCTGGGGCGACCCGATCGGGCACTCCAAGTCGCCCGCCCTGCACGCGGCCGCGTACCGGGTGCTCGGTCTCGACTGGGAGTACGGGCGGCGTCAGGTTCCCGCTGAAGGATTCGCGACGGCGCTCGCTCAGCTCGACGGCACGTGGCGTGGTCTCTCCCTCACGATGCCGCTGAAGGAAGAGGCGTTCCGCGCGGCAGCGACGCGGGATCGGCACGCGGACCTCACCGGAGCCGTCAACACCCTGCTGCTCAGTGCGCGCCCCGCCGGCTTCAACACCGACGTGGGAGGCATCGTCGACGCGCTGGCAGAGGCCGGCATCGGCGACGTGGAGACGGTGCGCATCCTCGGCGCGGGCGCGACCGCGGCGTCGGCGCTGGTCGCCGTCGCGGAGATCGGCGCGGCGCGAGTGGATGTGCGTGCCCGACGACCGGAACGCGCGGCGCCGTTGATCGATCTCGGAGAGCGCGTCGGCGTCGTCGTCGAGGTCTCCGCGCTCGACGATCCGGTCCTCGGTGTGGACCTGACGATCGCGACCCTGCCCAGCGGAACCGTCCTCGCCACGGAGACCGCGGCGGTGCTGGCCGCGAGCGGCGGAGCCCTCTTCGACGCCGCGTACGCCCCGTGGCCCTCGTCCCTCGCGTCCGTCTGGGGGGACGCTCCTGCGATCTCCGGGCTCGGGATGCTGCTGCACCAGGCCGTGCGCCAGATCCGGATCTTCCGCCACGGCGACCCGTCCGTCGCCCTGCCCGACGAGGCCGACGCCATCGCCGCCATGCGCGCCGCCCTCTGATCCGCGTCGCTCCGGCGAAACGGCCCCACGGACGAAACGCGGCGCGGCGAGGGTGCGAACACATGGGAGACTGGAGCAATGCTCCGCGTGCTCACGGCCGGCGAATCGCACGGCCCAGAACTCATCGCCGTCATGGAGGGTCTGCCCTCCGGCGTTCCGGTGTCGTCCGAGGCCATCCAGGCCGACCTCGCTCGTCGCAAGCTGGGCTACGGCCGCGGCTCGCGCATGAAGTTCGAGCAGGACGAGCTGACGCTCTCCGGCGGCGTCCGTCATGGCAAGAGCCTCGGCAGCCCGATCGCCCTGCGCATCGGCAACACCGAGTGGCCGAAGTGGATCGAGGTCATGAACCCCGAGCCCGTCGAACTCACCGACAAATCCCGCGGACGCAGTGCTCCGCTGACGCGCCCGCGCCCCGGACACGCCGACCTCGTCGGCATGCAGAAGTACGACTTCGACGAGGCCCGTCCGATCCTCGAGCGCGCCAGCGCCCGCGAGACCGCCGCACGCGTGGCCCTCGGTGCGATCGCGCGCTCGTTCCTGGGCGAGCTCGGCATCCGCCTCGTCAGCCACACGCTGTCGATCGGACCGGTGCAGGTCCCCGCCGGATCCCCGCTCCCGACGCCGGACGACGTCGACGTCCTGGATGCCGATCCGCTGCGCTGCTTCGACCCCGCGACCTCCGCGTCGATGGTCGCCGAGGTCGATGACGCGAAGAAGGACGGCGACACGCTGGGCGGCATCGTCGAGGTCCTCGCCTACGGTCTTCCGCCGGGACTCGGTTCGCACGTGCAGTGGGACCGGCGTCTCGACGCGCGCCTCGCGCAGGCGCTCATGAGCATCCAGGCGATCAAGGGCGTCGAGGTCGGCGACGGCTTCGAGACCACGCGCCGCCGGGGTTCCGCTGCACACGACGAGCTGTTCGCCACGGCGGACGGCATCACGCGCGGATCCGACCGCGCCGGTGGCACCGAGGGCGGTATGTCCACGGGAACCGTGCTCCGTGTGCGCGCCGGCATGAAGCCGATCGCCACGGTCCCGCACGCGCTGCGCACGATCGACATCGCCACGGGCGACGACGCCACCGCCCACCACCAGCGTTCCGACGTGTGCGCCGTGCCCGCCGCGGGCGTGGTCGCCGAGGCCATGGTCGCGGTCGAGCTCGCGAACGCCGTGCTGGAGAAGTTCGGCGGCGACAGCATCCGAGAGACGCGCCGCAACCTCGAGGGGTACCTCGCCGGCATCCCCGCGGAGCTGCGCACGGCACCCGCGTCCGAGGCGGCGCTCATCGCGCATGACGAGCGAGGCTGATCCGCTGACGCTGGTGCTGGTCGGCCCGATGGCCGCCGGCAAGACCAGCGTCGGCAGGCGCGTGGCCCGCCGGCTCGGCGTCGCCTTCATCGACACCGACAAGCGCATCGTCGCGACGCACGGTCCGATCCCCGGCATCTTCGCCGAGCACGGCGAGGCGCATTTCCGCGACCTGGAGCGCGCCGCCGTCGCCGAGGCGTTGGCGGAGGGCGGAGTGATCTCGCTGGGCGGAGGAGCGGTGACGGAGGCGGCGACGCGCGACCTGCTGCAGCAGCACCCGGTGGTGTTCCTGACGGTGAGCGCCGAGGCCGTGGCCGACCGGCTGCGCGGCAGCAACCGCCCGCTGCTGGCGGGGGAGGACCCGCTCGAGCGGTGGAAGAGGATCTTCGAGGAGCGTCGGGGGTGGTACGCCGAGGTGTCATCGGCGACCTTCGACACCTCACGTCGTCCGATGCAGAAGATCGCGGACGAGATCGTGGCATGGAGGAGAGAGCAGCGATGAGCACGACGACCATCAGCGTCACGGGGAACGACGCCTACGACATCACGATCGGACGGGGGATCCTCGACCGGGTCTCGGCGGCCCTCGCGCCGGGCGTGCGCAAGATCCTCGTCGTGCACCCGCCGACACTCGCGGCCCGTGCCGCCGAGCTGCGCGACAGACTGCTCGCGGACACGGCCGACGGCCCCCGTGAGGTGCTGCTCGCCGAGATCCCGGATGCGGAGCAGGGCAAGCGCATCGAGGTCGCGGCCTTCTGCTGGCAGGTCATGGGGCAGGCGGACTTCACGCGCAGCGATGCCGTCATCGGCTACGGCGGGGGCTCGGTCACCGACCTCGCCGGCTTCGTCGCCGCGACCTGGCTGCGCGGCGTCCAGCTGATCCAGGTACCGACCACCGTCCTCGGTCTCGTCGATGCGGCCGTCGGCGGCAAGACCGGCGTGAACACCGCGGAGGGCAAGAACCTCGTCGGTGCGTTCTGGGCGCCGAGCGCGGTGGTGGGCGACCTCGACGAGCTCGCGAGCCTCAGCCCGAACGAGGCGACTGCGGGATTCGCGGAGGTCGTGAAGGCCGGGTTCATCTGGGCGCCGGAGATCCTCGACATCATCGAGGCCGACCCGACCCGCGCGGTCGACCCGACCAGCGAGGAGTTCCGTCGCACCGTCGAGCTCGCGATCGACATGAAGGCGAAGGTCGTCTCGGACGACTTCCGTGAGGCGGGGCTCCGCGAGATCCTCAACTACGGGCACACGCTCGGGCACGCGATCGAGCACGCCGAGCGCTACCGCTGGCGTCACGGCGCGGCGATCTCGGTGGGCATGCTGTACGCGGCGGAGCTCTCCCGTCTGGCTGGACGCCTCTCGGACGCGGCCGCCGAGCGTCACCGCACCATCCTCGAGTCGCTGGGCCTTCCGACCTCGTACCGGGCCGGCGCGTGGCCGCAGCTGCTCGCGACGATGCAGCGCGACAAGAAGAGCCGCGGCGGGATGCTGCGCTTCATCCTGCTCGACGACATCGCGAAGCCCACCGTGCTGCAGGCTCCGGACGAGTCGCTGCTGTTCGCGGCCTACCAGGAGGTCGGCGCGTGAGCCGCCGCATCCTCCTCGTGAACGGACCGAACCTCAACCTGCTGGGAACGCGCGAGCCCGAGCTGTACGGAACGGCCACGCTCGCCGACGTGGAGCAGCTCACCGCGGATGCCGCGGCCGAGGTCGGCTTCGAGGTGGCCGCCGTGCAGAGCAATCACGAAGGCGTGCTGATCGACGCGATCCACGCCGCACGCGAGGACTGCGTCGGCATCGTCATCAACCCCGGGGGTCTCACCCACACCTCCGTCGTGCTGCGCGACGCGCTCACCGGAGTGTCCCTGCCGTTCGCCGAGGTGCACATCTCCGACGTGTACGCGCGCGAGGAGTTCCGGCACCACTCCTACCTCGATGACGTCGCCGCGGTCCGCGTGGTCGGACGCGGCGTCCAGGGCTACGCAGACGCCGTGCGACAGCTCGCCGCACTCATCCCTTAGAATCGACTGTCGGCCTCGTCCGACCCCGCAGACTCACGAACGGAACTCGCAGCGCATGGCATCTACCGCAGACATCAAGAACGGCGTCGTCCTCAGCATCGACGGGCAGCTCTGGAGCGTCATCGAGTTCCAGCACGTCAAGCCCGGCAAGGGTGGCGCGTTCGTGCGCACCAAGCTGAAGAACGTCGTCTCCGGCAAGACGGTCGACCGCACGTACAACGCGGGCGCGAAGATCGAGATCGAGAACGTCGACCGCCGCGACTACACGTACCTGTACACCGATGGCGACGGCTACGTCTTCATGGACCAGACCGACTTCGATCAGATCACGGTCGGCGCCGCGACGGTGGGCGACGCGAAGAACTTCCTGCTCGAGAACCAGCAGGTGACCATCGCGATGAACAACGGCAACCCGCTGTACATCGACCTCCCCGCGTCCGTGATCCTCGAGGTCACCTACACGGAGCCCGGCCTGCAGGGCGACCGCTCGTCGGCCGGCACCAAGCCCGCCACGCTCGAGACCGGCTACGAGATCCAGGTGCCGCTGTTCCTCGAGACCGGCACCAAGGTCAAGGTCGACACCCGCACGGGTGACTACCTCGGCCGCGAGAAGTAAGGCGTGAGCGCCCGGACGAAGGCGCGCAAGCGCGCTCTCGACATCCTGTTCTCCGCCGATGTGCGCGGTGACGACCTCGCCGTGACCCTGGCCGCCGAGGCCAAGCGCGCGGCGAGCGAGCCCGCCCGCGAGGCCTCCTGGCTCTATGCGCGGGAGATCGTCGACGGCATCATCGATGCGCGCGACGAGATCGACGAGCAGATCACCACGCACAGCAGGGACTGGAAGCTGGAGCGGATGCCCGCCGTCGACCGCGCCCTGCTGCGCATCGCCGTGTGGGAGATCCTGCACAACGACGAGGTGCCGACGGCCGTCGCGATCGATGAGGCCGTCGAGCTCGCGAAGGAGTTCTCGACCGACGACTCCGGTGCGTTCGTGCACGGCGTCCTCGCCCGGGTGGCCCGCGCCGCCTGACCCGTCCGACACGAGGCACTGTCGGCGGTGTCGGAGAGGATGGGGACATGCCCCTCCCGAACGACGCCTCCCGCCCGGAGGGCTCGTCGTCCGCAGACTGGCGTTCCATCCTCGGAGCCCCGCGTGAGGATGCGGCGACGCCGCTCGCGCTGGGGGTCGAGCTCCGTGTGCGCGACGGGCGTGGGGCGAACCCCTGGGCCTCCCGCCCGCAGCGGACTGCGAGCGCGCGCGACGTGGCGAAGCGCACCGGCGAGATCCTGCTCGGCATCCGGCCGCTCGAGAAGAGCGCGGCGACCGGCGCCTGGGTGCAGGGAGCGGCGACCTGGGACGCGGTGCGACGATCGCCGACGCAGTACGGACGCGACCGCTCCCGATGGTTCGCCGATCTGCTCAGCATCGCGCGCGACACGCTGCTCTCCGGAACGGCGGGCGACTGGCTGGTCGCCGACCTGATCGAGTCCGGGCTGCTCTGGGGCCATCTGCGCGCGGCGGCCGACGTCGACATCCCGCTCATCGCCACACAGAAGAGCACGACCGTCGTGCTCGCCGAACGCGCCTCGATCGGCGCGACGGTCGGGCGTGACGACGGGGGTGAGCTCGTCGTACGCCCGGACATCATGATCGACGGCCGCGACGCCGACCCCGCCGACGTGCAGACGATCGGTCACAGCGGGCTGTACGAGGTCGCGCAACACGGCACGAAGCTGCGCGTGACGCTCGCCGAGGCGCCGATGGCGGAACCGGTGCACGCGCTGCTCGCCGCCAGGACCGGGCTCGAGGTGCCCGCGCGCGACGAATCCGCGTTCTTCCGCGACGCCTATCCGCTGCTCGCCCGTCGGATCGAGGTGCGTCCGCTCGGTCGCGTCGAGCTGCCGGAGCTGCCCGCACCCCGACCGGTGCTCGACCTGTCCTTCCTGCGCGGCGACACGGTCAAGTACACGTTCGAGTGGGATTACCGCGGGTTCGGACGGGTCCCGTTCCCGCCGGGCGGAGACGCCGTGCGCGACATGGCCGCCGAAGATGAGCTCCGCGATGCGCTCCAGGCGGTCTGGACGGAGCATCTTGGAGAGACGATCGCTCCGACGGGATCGTTCCATGACGTCGCCGCGGCCGAGTTCGTCACCCGCACGGTGCCCGCGCTCGAAGCCGAGGGTGTCACTGTCTCCGTCTCGGGCCGTCGCAAGAGCTATCACGAGCTGACGGGCGAGCCGGAGATCACCGTGACGACGGTCGAGAGCACGGACCCCGACTGGTTCGACCTCGGGGTGCTGGTCAAGATCGATGGGCGCACGATCCCCTTCGAGCCCCTGTTCACGGCGCTCAGCAAGGGGAAGAAGAAGCTCCTCCTCGTCGACGGCAGCTACTTCTCCCTGAGCCACCACGCCCTCGATCGTCTGCGGGAGCTGATCGACGAGTCGGGCGAGCTCGACGAGTGGGAGACCGGCCCCCGGATCAGCCGTCACCAGACCGACCTGTGGGAGGACTTCGAGGATCTCGCCGACGAAGCGCTTCCCGCGGTGACCTGGCGCGCGACCGCAGAGGGCCTGCGTCGCGCGGGGTCGGTCCCCGAGGTGCCCGTACCCCGCGGCGTCACAGCCGAACTCCGTCCGTACCAGAGGGAGGGCCTGAACTGGCTCGCCTTCCTCTGGGGCCATCGCCTCGGCGGCATCCTCGCCGACGACATGGGCCTGGGGAAGACGCTGCAGCTGCTCGCCCTCATCGTGCATGCCCGTGAGTCGGGGGAGCGGCGCCCCTTCCTCGTCGTGGTGCCCACCTCGGTGCTCTCCACCTGGCGGGACGAAGCTGCGCGCTTCGCCTCGACAATGCGCACGCTGCTCAGGGCCAGCACCCAGGGGCCGCGGCTGGCCGATGCCATCCTCGACGTCGACCTCGTCATCACGACCTATGCCGTCGCCCGACTCGACGAGACCGAGTACGCAGGAGTCGAATGGGCGGGGCTCATCCTGGACGAGGCGCAGTTCGTGAAGAACCCGGAGACGAAGCTGCACCGTGCGGTCGCATCGTTCCGCGCCGACGTCACCTTCGCCGTCACCGGCACGCCGATGGAGAACAGCCTCAGTGAGCTGTGGGCCCTGTTGAAGCTCACGGCCCCCGGTCTCTTCGCCTCGGCGCGCAAGTTCCGCGAGCGGTACATCCAGCCGATCGAGCAGGGGAAGGTGCCGGAGAACGAGGAGGGCGGGGCCTATCGCCAGCGTCGCCTCGAGCAACTGCGCCGACGGATCCGCCCGCTGCTCCTGCGCCGCACCAAAGAGCTCGTCGCCCCCGAGCTTCCGCCCAAGCAGGAGCAGATCCTCGAGGTCGAGCTCAGCGCCTCGCACCGCGCCCTCTACGAGACGGTCCTCCAGCGCGAGCGCCAGAAGGTGCTGGGGCTGCTGGAAGACCTGGACCGCAACCGCTTCATCGTGTTCCGTTCGCTCACCCTGATGCGCATGCTCAGCCTGGCGCCGGGACTCATCGACCCCGAGGATGCCAAGATCGGCTCCCGCAAGCTCGATGTTCTGCTCGAGCGCGTGATCGAGCTGCAGGCCGAGGGGCACCGGGCGCTCGTCTTCAGCCAGTTCACGACGTTCCTCGACATGGCGGCCGCGCGTCTGGAGGCGGCCGGCATCCCCTATGCGCACCTGGACGGATCGACCCGCCATCGCCAGAAGGTCGTCGAGGGCTTCACCTCAGGGGAGCAGCCGGTCTTCCTGATCAGTCTGAAAGCCGGCGGTTTCGGCCTCACACTGACCGAGGCCGACTACGTGTTCCTGCTCGACCCGTGGTGGAACCCGGCCGCCGAGGCGCAAGCCGTCGACCGCACGCACCGCATCGGGCAGGACAGCCAGGTGTTCGTCTACCGGATGATCGCCACCGGCACGATCGAGGAGAAGGTGCTCGACCTGCAGCGCCGCAAGGCGCGCCTGTTCACGGCGGTCCTCGACGACGAGGCGCTGTTCGCGCAGTCGCTCTCCGCCGACGACATCCGAGGACTGTTCGAGCGCTGACCGGAATACTCACGGCCGAGTCGACCGGGCGCACAGGGAGCCCTCGGTACAATCGAACGGTTCACTTTCGGGAGGAATGCAATGCGGATCACGGGACTCGGCCACGCCGGGATGTTCATCGAGACGTTGGGCGGGAACATCATCTGCGACCCGGTCCTCGGGCCGTCGTTCTACGGATCCTGGTTCCCGTTCCCCGACAACCGCGGTCTCGACTGGGAGCACTTCGGGCGCGACGCCGACTTCCTGTGGATCTCGCACCGCCACCGTGACCACTTCGACCCGAAGCTCCTCGAGCGGTACATCCGCAAGGACATCGAGGTGCTGCTGCCGGAGTACCCGACCGACGACCTCGAGAAGGATCTCCGCGCGCTCGGCTACACCAACATCACGTACGCCCCCGCGGGCCAGGTGATCCAGCGCGGCGAGCTCAAGATGATGATCACGCCGCTGCGCGCTCCGAGCGACGGGCCCATCGGCGACTCCTCCCTGAGCGTCGACGACGGCACCGGATCGGTGCTGAACCAGAACGACTCGCACCCGCTCGACCTCGAGAAGCTGCTCGACTTCGGCAAGCCCGACGCCTACTTCACGCAGGTCTCCGGCGCGATCTGGTGGCCCATGGTCTACGACCTGCCGCTGGATGCGAAGCAGAACTTCGCCCGCCTCAAGCGCGAAGCCCAGAACAAGCGCGCCATGTACTACATCGAGAAGGTCGACGCCCCGCACGTCTTCCCGATGGCCGGCCCGCCCATGTTCCTGCGCGACGACCTGTTCGACTTCAACGGCCTCGGCAAGAACGGCGAGTCGATCTTCACGGATCAGAAGCAGTTCCTCGCGCACATGAAGGAGCTCGCGCCGCAGTACGACGGCCAGCTCTTCATCCCCGGCACCGTCGTCACGGTCGACGGGGGAGTCGTCACGAGCGAGCAGACCCTCTACACCGAGGCCGAGATCTCGCACATCTTCGATGAGAAGTGGGAGTACCTCGAGGAGCAGCGCGCGTCCCGTCAGCAGGAGATCCGCGATGAGGAGGCATCCCGCGCCGAGATCATCCCTCCCGCCGAGATGCTCGAGGCGATCAAGACCTGGTGGGAGCCGCTGCTGAAGAAGTCCCGCACGATCCGGCTCGGCGTCGGCGGATGCGTGCGCTTCCGCATCGGCGACCTCGACATGGTCGTGGACTTCCCGCGCGCGAAGGTCCGCGAGTACGCGGGCGAGGAGTGCGTGTACTGGTACACGATCCCGGCCGACCTCGTCTCGACGAACATCGTCGACCACGAGATCGACTGGTCGAACTCGATCTTCCTGTCGATGCAGTTCTCGGTGGGCCGCAGCGGCAAGTTCAACGAGTTCCTCACCACGTTCCTCAAGTGCCTGTCGGTCGACCGCATCGAATACGTCGAGAACTGGTACCAGGAGCAGACCGACCAGACCGAGGACGCCGAGATCGGCGACTGGGTCGTGCAGCGCCGCTGCCCGCACCTCCGCGCCGACCTCACCCGTACGGGAACGGTCGACGAGGACGGCATCCTCACGTGCAGCATGCACGACTGGAAGTGGGACCTGAAGACCGGTCGTTGCCTGTCGACCGCCGGGCATGCGATCCGCTCCTCCAAGATCGACGAGGTCACCGACCCCGTGCTGCAGGAGGCGAGCTGATCCGCCGGAGTCGCCGCGCTCCGATAGACTGACGTCACAAGCAACCTTTAACACCGTCCTGTGAGGCGGAGAAGGGAGCGGCCGATGAGCATGCGCACTGTGCTGCACGAAGCCGACATCTCACGAGCGTTGACCCGAATCGCGCACGAGATCCTCGAGTCCAATCGAGGGGCCGAGAATCTCGTCCTGCTGGGCATCCCGACCCGCGGCGTCACTCTCGCCCATCGCCTCGGCCTGCTGATCAGCGAGATCGCCCAGCAGTCCGTCCCGGTCGGCTCGCTCGACGTCACGCTCTTCCGCGATGACCTCGCCAAGCACCCGACCCGCTCTCCGCAGCCCACCGAGATCCCGGTCGGCGGCATCGACGGCAAGACCGTCGTGCTCGTCGACGACGTGCTCTTCTCCGGGCGCAGCATCCGCGCGGCGCTCGACGCGATCCAGTCGATCGGCCGCCCGGCCGTCGTACGCCTCGCCATCCTCGTCGACCGCGGCCACCGCGAGCTCCCGATCCGTCCGGACTTCATCGGCAAGAACATCCCCTCCGCCCGCACCGAGCGGGTCAACGTACGCCTCTTCGAGAACGACGGGGCCGAGGAGGTGACGATCGGCGAATGAGACACCTCCTCGACACCCGCACGCTCGACCGCGCCACCGCGCTGCGCATCCTCGACGTCGCGGAGGACATGTCCGACACGCAGTCCCGGGAGGTCAAGAAGCTCCCGACGCTGCGCGGCAAGACCGTCGTGAACCTCTTCTTCGAGGACTCGACCCGAACCCGCATCTCCTTCGAGGCCGCGGCCAAGCGCCTGTCCGCCGATGTGATCAACTTCGCCGCGAAGGGCTCCAGCGTCTCGAAGGGCGAGAGCCTCAAGGACACCGCCCAGACCCTCGAGGCCATCGGCGCCGACGCGGTCGTGGTCCGTCATCCGGGCTCCGGTGCGCCGCAGACCCTGGCGACGAGCGGCTGGATCTCCGCCGGGGTCGTGAACGCCGGGGACGGCACGCACGAGCACCCGACGCAGGCTCTGCTCGACGCGTTCACGATCCGCAAGCGTCGTTTCGGCGCCGACAGCCGCGGCCGGGACCTGAGCGGTCTGCGCGTCGTGATCGTCGGCGACGTCCTGCATTCGCGGGTCGCCCGCTCGAACGTGTGGCTGCTCACCACGCTCGGCGCGGAGGTCACTCTCGTGTCTCCGCCGACGCTGGTGCCGCAGAACGTCTCGCTGTGGCCGGTCCGTGTCGTCTACGACCTGGATCAGGCGCTGGCGGACGAGCCGGACGCGGTGATGATGCTGCGCATCCAGCTGGAACGGATGAATGCGGCGTATTTCCCGACTGAGCGGGAGTATTCCCGTCGCTGGGGCCTGGACGCACGGCGTGTGGCCGCTCTTCCGAGCGGTAGCATTGTGATGCACCCCGGACCCATGAACCGGGGACTGGAGATCTCCTCGGAAGCAGCCGATTCCCCCCGCTCGACGGTGCTGGAACAGGTCACGAACGGGGTGTCCGTCCGCATGGCGGTGCTGTACCTGCTGCTGGCAGGGGAACGAGACGACGAACGAGGGGGAGACCTGTGAACGAGACCCTCGTCATCACCGGTGCACAGCTGCTCGGCGCGGAGAGCGCCGACATCATCATCGAGGACGGCCGGATCGCCGAGATCGGCAGCGGACTGCACCGCTCCGGCGCCCGGGTCATCGACGCGGCGGGACTCGTCGCGCTGCCGGGCCTTGTCGACCTCCACACGCATCTGCGCGAGCCCGGCTATGAGGCCTCCGAGTCGATCCTCACCGGGACGAGGGCTGCGGCCGCCGGCGGTTTCACCGCCGTCTTCGCGATGCCCAACACGTCGCCGGTCGCCGATACCGCCGGCGTGGTGGAGCAGGAGCTCGCCCTCGGCGAGGCCGCGGGCTACGCCACGGTGCAGCCCATCGGAGCCGTCACCGTCGGCCAGAAGGGCGAACGCCTCGCCGAACTGGGTGCGATGGCGACCTCGCGCGCACAGGTGCGCGTCTTCAGCGACGACGGATTCTGCGTGTTCGACCCGCTCATCATGCGTCGCGCACTCGAATACGTGAAGTCCTTCGACGGCGTCATCGCTCAGCATGCGCAGGACCCCCGCCTCACCGAGGGGGCGCAGATGAACGAGGGCACGGTCTCGGCGGAGCTCGGCCTCGCCGGCTGGCCCGCCGTCGCCGAGGAGTCGATCATCGCCCGCGACGTCCTGCTCGCCGAGCACGTCGGCTCGCGGCTGCACGTGTGCCACCTCTCGACCGCGGGTTCGGTGGACATCATCCGCTGGGCCAAGAAGCGGGGGATCAACGTCACCGCCGAGGTCACCCCGCACCACCTGCTGCTGACCGACGAGCTCGTCCGCGGCTACGACGCGCGCTACAAGGTGAACCCGCCGCTGCGCCGCGAAGAGGATGTCCTCGCGGTGCGCGAAGGCCTCGCGGACGGCACGATCGACATCGTCGCGACCGACCACGCTCCGCACCCGAGCGAGCACAAGGCCTGCGAGTGGCAGGCGGCCGCGAACGGCATGGTGGGTCTCGAGAGCGCGCTGCGCGTGGTGCACCAGTCGATGGTGCAGACCGGACTCATCGGCTGGTCGGACGTGGCGCGGGTCATGAGCTCGACGCCGGCGCGGATCGGTCGCCTCGCGGGGCACGGCACTCCGCTCGAGGTCGGGCAGCCCGCGCAGATCACGCTCTACGACGCCTCCGTCGACGGAGTCTTCACCGAGGCCGACCTCCACGGTCGCAGCGTGAACTCGCCGTACCTCGGCCGGGCCCTTCCCGGACGGGTGGAGTACACGCTCCACGGCGGCGTCCTCACGGTCGACGGCGGCAGCGTCGTCGCGGAGCTCGGCGCATGAGCGCTCGGGATCTGGCCGTCGCGATCACCATCGCGGTCGCCCTCCTGGTGCTCCTGGTCATGCTCCTCGCCTGGCGACGACGAATCCGCCGCGACTCCGTGTACACGGCCCCGCTGGGCGTTCCGGAGCACGCGGAGGTCACCCGTCGCGACGAGGTGCTGTACGTGTCCACGACACGACACGGACAGCCGCTCGAGCGCCTCGCGGTGTCGCCTCTCGCGTACCGGGCGCGCGGCGAGATCGCCGTCACGGATCGCGGCATCGCCCTCTGCCTCGACGGCACGCCGACGGTCTTCCTCGCGACCGACCGGATCGTCTCCGTCGACCGCGCCACGGTCACGATCGACCGCGTCGTGGAGCCCGGCGGCCTCGTGCGCATCGCGTGGCACATCGACGACGACACCATCGTCGACAGCTACCTGCGCCTCGCCACCGGCGACCCCCAGAACCTCATCTCCGACCTGCAGCGGCTCGTCCCCGCCGCCCCCGACACAGGAGCAACGTCATGACCCTCTCGACAACCTCCGGGCAGGCCCCCGCGGCCCAGCTCCCCGATCCCGCCGTGCTCGTCCTGGAGGACGGCACCCGCCACCTCGGACGCGCCTACGGCGCCCGCGGCCGCACCCTCGGCGAGGTCGTCTTCGCCACCGGCATGTCCGGCTACCAGGAGACGATCACCGACCCCTCGTACGCCGGCCAGATCGTGCTGCAGACCGCTCCGCACATCGGCAACACCGGCATGAACGACGAGGACGCGGAGTCCCGCCGCATCTGGGTCGCCGGCTACATCGTGCGCGACCCCTCGCGCGTCGTGTCGAACTGGCGCGCGAACGCCTCGCTCGACGACGTGCTCGTCGAGGACGGCGTCGTCGGCATCAGCGGCATCGACACCCGATCGATCACCCGCCACATCCGTTCGGCCGGCTCCATGCGCGGCGGCATCTTCTCGGGTGCGGACGCCGCACTCGACCCCGAGGAGCAGGTGCGCATCGTCCGCGAGGCGCCCGAGATGGCAGGACGCAACCTGTCCGCCGAGGTCTCGGTCGACGTCGCCACGGTGACGACCGCGATGGGGGAGCGGATCGGCAACCTCGCCGTGCTGGACCTCGGTGTGAAGCAGGCGACGATCGACAACCTCGCCGCGCGCGGCTTCGAGGTGCACGTGCTCCCGCAGAGCGTGACGATCGAGGAGATCCGCGCGATCGATCCGGTCGCGGTCTTCTACTCGAACGGCCCCGGCGACCCCGCGGCCTCGGGCGACCACGTCGAGCTACTGCGCTCGGTGCTCGACGACGGGCTGCCGTTCTTCGGCATCTGCTTCGGCAACCAGCTGCTCGGTCGCGCCCTGGGACTCGGCACCTACAAGCTGCCCTTCGGCCACCGTGGCATCAACCAGCCGGTCCTCGACAAGGAGACCGGCAAGGTCGAGATCACGGCCCACAACCACGGCTTCGCGGTCGAGGCGCCGATCGAGGGCACCTTCGACAGCCCGAACGGCTACGGCAAGGTCGAGGTCAGCCACGTCGGCCTCAACGACAACGTCGTGGAGGGCCTGCGCGCCCTCGACATCCCCGCCTTCTCGGTGCAGTACCACCCCGAGGCGGCAGCGGGACCGCACGACGCCAACTACCTCTTCGACCGTTTCCGCGACCTGGTCATCGCGAGCAAGAAGGACGCCAAGTAATGCCCAAGCGCGACGACATCAACTCCGTCCTCGTCATCGGCTCCGGCCCGATCGTCATCGGCCAGGCCTGCGAGTTCGACTACTCCGGCACCCAGGCGTGCCGCGTGCTCCGCGAGGAGGGCGTCCGGGTCATCCTGGTCAACTCCAACCCTGCCACCATCATGACCGACCCCGACTTCGCCGACGCGACGTACATCGAGCCGATCACGTGGCAGGTCATCGAGACGATCATCGCCAAGGAGCGCCCCGACGCGATCCTCCCGACCCTCGGCGGTCAGACGGCGCTGAACGCCGCGATCGAGCTGCACAACCACGGCATCCTCGAGAAGTACGGCGTCGAGCTGATCGGCGCCAACTTCGAGGCGATCAACAAGGGCGAAGACCGTCAGATCTTCAAGCAGCTGGTCCTCGACGCCGGTGCCGACGTGGCGGACTCCCGCATCGCGCACACGATGGACGAGGTGCTGGCCGCCGCCGGCGAGCTCGGCTACCCGCTGGTGGTCCGCCCGAGCTTCACGATGGGCGGCCTGGGTTCCGGCTTCGCCTACGACGAGGAAGACCTCCGCCGCATCGCCGGCGCGGGTCTGCGCGACTCGCCCACCACCGAGGTGCTCCTGGAGGAGTCCATCCTCGGCTGGAAGGAGTACGAGCTCGAGCTCATGCGCGACACCGCCGACAACACGGTCGTCGTCTGCTCCATCGAGAACGTCGATCCGGTCGGTGTACACACCGGCGACTCGATCACGGTGGCTCCCGCCCTCACGCTCACGGACCGCGAGTACCAGAAGATGCGCGACATCGGCATCGACATCATCCGCGCCGTCGGCGTCGACACCGGTGGCTGCAACATCCAGTTCGCGGTGGACCCGTCCAACGGCCGCATCATCGTGATCGAGATGAACCCGCGTGTGTCGCGCTCCAGTGCGCTCGCCTCGAAGGCCACCGGCTTCCCGATCGCCAAGCTCGCGGCCAAGCTCGCGCTCGGCTACCGCCTCGACGAGATCCCGAACGACATCACGGGCGTGACCCCCGCCAGCTTCGAGCCGACGCTCGACTACGTGGTCGTCAAGGTCCCGCGCTTCGCGTTCGAGAAGTTCCCGGCCGCCGATGCGACCCTCACCACGACCATGAAGTCGGTCGGCGAGGCGATGGCCATCGGCCGCAACTACGCGACCGCGCTGCAGAAGGCGCTCCGCTCGCTGGAGAAGCGCGGGTCGAGCTTCCACTGGGGCGTGGAGGAGCGCTCGGTGGAGGAGCTGCTCGAGATATCGAAGATCCCGACCGACGGCCGCATCGTCACGCTGCAGCAGGCGCTGCGCAAGGGCGCGACCGTCGAGCAGGCGTTCGACGCGACCGCGATCGACCCGTGGTTCCTCGACCAGATGGTCTTGATCAACGAGGTCGCCGAGATCGTGCGCACGGCCCCCGAGCTGGATGCCGCGACTCTCCGCTACGCCAAGGAGCACGGCTTCTCGGATGCGCAGCTCGCCGAGCTCCGCGGCATCACCGAGGCCGAGGTCCGCGGCGTGCGCCACGGGCTCGGCATCCGCCCGGTCTACAAGACGGTCGACACCTGCGCCGGCGAGTTCCCGGCTCTGACGCCGTACCACTACTCGAGCTACGACTTCGAGACCGAGGTGGCGCCGTCCGAGCGGACCAAGGTCGTCATCATCGGCTCGGGCCCGAACCGCATCGGTCAGGGCGTCGAGTTCGACTACTCGTGCGTGCACGCCTCGTTCGCGCTGTCGGACGCCGGCTTCGAGACCGTCATGGTCAACTGCAACCCCGAGACGGTCTCGACCGACTACGACACCTCCGACCGCCTGTACTTCGAGCCGCTGACGCTCGAAGACGTGCTGGAGGTGCTCGACGCAGAGGCGGCGAGCGGCACCATCCTCGGCGTCGTCTGCCAGCTCGGCGGACAGACCCCGCTCGGTCTCGCGAAGGGCATCGAGGCCGCGGGCTACACCGTGCTCGGCACCAGCCCCGAGGCGATCGACCTGGCGGAGGAGCGTGAGCTCTTCTCGCGCCTGCTCGACGAGGCGGGTCTCGTGGCACCGCGCAACGGCACCGCGATCGACGTCGAGGGCGCCGTGCGCATCGCCGAGGAGATCGGCTACCCGGTGCTGGTGCGCCCGAGCTTCGTCCTCGGCGGCCGCGGCATGGAGATCGTCTACGACACCGCCTCGCTGCGCGACTACTTCGTGCGCACCGCGGGCGAGGTCGTCATCGAGGAGGGCAAGCCGCTCCTCGTGGACCGCTTCCTCGACGATGCGATCGAGCTCGACGTGGACGCGCTCTTCGACGGCACGGACCTGTACATCGGCGGCGTCATGGAGCACCTGGAGGAGGCCGGCATCCACTCCGGTGACTCCAGCTGCACCCTGCCGCCGGTCTCGCTGGGCCGCACCGACGTCGACCGTGTGCGCGAGGCCACCCTCGCCATCGCGAAGGGCGTCGGCGTGCGCGGACTGCTGAACGTGCAGTTCGCCATCAGCGCCGGTGTGCTCTACGTCATCGAGGCCAACCCCCGCGCCAGCCGCACGGTCCCGTTCGTGTCGAAGGCGCTGGGGATCCCGATGGCCAAGGCCGCGAGCCGCGTCATGACCGGTTCCACGATCGCTGAGCTCCGCGCCGAGGGCATGCTGCCCGAGCAGGACGGCTCGCGGGTTCCGCTCGACGCCCCGGTCTCGGTCAAGGAGGCCGTGCTCCCGTTCAAGCGCTTCCGCACCGCGGACGGCAAGACGGTCGACTCCGTCCTCGGCCCGGAGATGCGCTCCACCGGTGAGGTCATGGGCATCGACCGCGACTTCCCGACCGCCTTCGCCAAGAGCCAGGCCGCGGCGTACGGCGGCATGCCGACCTCGGGAACCGTGTTCATCTCGGTCGCCGACTCGGACAAGCGTGCCGTGATCCTTCCGGCGCACCGCCTGCAGCAGCTCGGCTTCACGATCGTCGCGACCGAGGGCACCGCCGAGATCCTCTCGCGCAACGGCATCGCGGTGACCGTCGTCGAGAAGTACAGCGCGACGCAGGAGTCCGGGGCGAAGAACATCGTGGACCTCATCAACGAGGGCGAGATCGACATCGTCGTGAACACCCCGTCCGGTGGGGCGGCCCGTGCCGACGGCTACGAGATCCGTGCCGCGGCGGTCGCCGCCGACAAGGCCCTGTTCACGACCATGGCCGTGCTGGGCGCGGCCGTGAGCGGGATGGACGCCGCCCACGAGGGCTTCCAGGTGAAGAGCCTCCAGGAGTACGCGCTGGACCGGAAGGCGGCACTGTGAGCGAAGGCTTCGGCGAGCGGGTCCGCTCCGCGCTGAGCGTGCGCGGACCCCTCTGCGTCGGCATCGACCCCCACGCGGCACTGCTCGCCGCGTGGGGGCTCGCCGACGATGCGCAGGGCGTCCGGGAGTTCGGCCTCCGCACCGTCGAGGCGGCGACCGGACGCGTCGGCATCGTGAAGCCGCAGGTCTCGTTCTTCGAGCGCTTCGGGTCGCAGGGCATCGCGGCGCTGGAAGACGTCCTCGCCGCGGCGCGTGCAGCAGGTCTGATCGTGATCGCCGACGCCAAGCGCGGCGACATCGGCTCCACGATGGACGATTACGCGCGCGCCTGGCTCACGCCGGGCTCTCCTCTGGAGGCCGACGCGCTGACCGTGAACCCGTTCCTCGGCGTCGGCGCCCTGGCCGGGACGTTCGCCCTCGTTCAGGAGCACGGGAAGGGGCTGTTCGTGCTCGCCGCGACCAGCAACCCCGAGGCCGAGGGGCTCCAGCGGTCCCAGAGCCCGTCCGGCGCGACCGTGTCCGCGTCGATCGTCGCGGAGGTCTCGGAGCGCAACGCCGCGGCCGCCCGCGCGGGGGAGTGGGGGAGCTTCGGCTTCGTCATCGGCGCGACCGTGGACTGGGCCGCGGCCGGCATCGAGCCGTTCGCGCCCCTCGCCCCGATCCTCGCCCCGGGCTTCGGCGCCCAGGGCGCGACGCCCGCGGATCTCCGGACGCGCTTCGGTGCGATGTCCGACGCCGTGATCGCGAGCGAGAGCCGCAGCATCCTCTCCGCCGGCCCCACGGATCTGGCCGAGGCCATCTCCGCGCGCGCCTCCGAGTACCTCGAGGTGGCCGGTGTCTGACGTGCAGAGGACCGTTCCCGAGGTCGACCGAGCCGCTGCCGCGCGTCGCGCCGTCGAGCGACGCCGTGCCAGGGCCTCCGTCAAGCGCGACCTCACGATGCGGGTGGTGACTCCCCAGGCGGTGCTGCACCGGGCGACGGCGGATGCCGATTCGGTCGAGGGGTCGATGCGCATCACCGACTTCCTGCTGGCTCTCCCGGCGATCGGCGCCGGCAAGCGCGATCGCGTGTTGGAGGAGCTGCAGATCTCCCCGGTGAAGCGACTCGGAGGCCTCGGCGCCCGTCAGCGCCGCGTGCTGGAGGAATGGCTCGACTCCCGGTTCCCCGTGCCGTCTCCGCGTGGCGCGCGCAGCCGTCTGCTCGTGCTCGCCGGCCCGACCGCCGTCGGCAAGGGCACGGTGGCCGCGCACATCCGGGAGCACAACCCGGAGATCCACCTGTCGGTGTCGGCGACCACCCGGCCGCCGCGTCCGGGCGAGGTCGACGGTGTGCACTACTACTTCGTCGACGACGCCGAGTTCGACCGGCTGATCGCCGAGGACGAGCTCCTCGAGTACGCGGTCGTCCACAACAAGTCGCGCTACGGCACCCCTCGCGCCCCGATCGACGCGGCTCTCGCCGAGGGGAAGACCGTCCTCCTCGAGATCGACCTGCAGGGTGCGCGCCAGGTGCGGCGCGCCGAGCCGGCCGCGACGCTCATCTTCCTGCTGCCTCCGAGCTGGGACGAACTGGTGCATCGCCTGGTCGGCCGCGGCACCGAGGGAGCGGAGGAGCGGGCCCGTCGCCTGCGCACCGCGAAGGTCGAACTGGCCGCCCAGAACGAGTTCGATCACCTCATCGTGAACGAGGACGTCGCCACTGCGGCCCACGAGGTCGTAGAATTGTCTTCAAGCTCTGCGCGCTGAGCGTCTTCGCGCGCCTTTCGCACCGTTTTCCGCGACGATCCCGTCGCCTGATCAGGAGGTCTCACCATGGCCGGACACAACAACGGAATCATCGATCCCCCCATCGACAACCTGCTCGACCGCGTCGACTCCAAGTACGAGCTCGTGATCTACGCCGCCAAGCGCGCGCGCCAGATCAACGACTACTACTCGGACCTGCACGAGGGAAACCTCTTCGACAACGTCGGCCCGCTCGTGGACTCCTCGGTCGAGGACAAGCCGCTCACCA
This sequence comes from Microbacterium sp. GW821-FHT01D02, assembly GCF_059422585.1. Classification (NCBI taxonomy): domain Bacteria; kingdom Bacillati; phylum Actinomycetota; class Actinomycetes; order Micrococcales; family Microbacteriaceae; genus Microbacterium; species Microbacterium sp. GW821-FHT01D02. Next base: position 440,290 of record NZ_JBWKXB010000003.1, read on the forward strand.
TCGCGCTGCACGAGATCAACGAGGACAAGCTCCGCCTGCGTCACGCAGAGTGATATTCGAGACCGCGCCTCCCTTCTGTCGGAGGCGCGGTCCAGAATGGGTGCAACACCCTCCCACCGTCCGTCCCGTTCTGGAGAATCGATGAGCGCGCTGCGTCTGTTCACGTCCGAGTCCGTCACCGAAGGGCACCCGGACAAGATCTGCGACCAGATCTCGGACAGCATCCTCGACGGCCTCATCGCCAAGGACCCGGGCTCCCGCGTCGCGGTCGAGACCCTCGTCACCACGGGACTGGTGCACGTCGCCGGCGAGATCCGGACCGAAGCCTACGTCGACATCCCGACGATCGTCCGTCAGGTCGTCAACGGCATCGGCTACACGTCGAGCGACACCGGCTTCGACGGTGACTCCTGCGGCGTCAGCGTCTCGGTGGGCGAGCAGTCGACCGACATCGCCCACGGCGTCGACAGTGCACAGGAGCATCGCGACGGCTCGTCGATCGACCCGCTCGACGGTCTCGGCGCGGGCGATCAGGGCATCATGTTCGGCTTCGCGACGAACGAGACCCCGCAGCTCATGCCGATGGCCGCCTGGACCGCGCACCGCATCGCCGAGCAGCTGACGGCCGTGCGCCGCAGCGGCGTGCTGCCGTTCCTGCGCCCCGACGGCAAGACCCAGGTGACGCTCGGCTACGACGGCTTCACCCCGAAGACGGTCGATGCCGTCGTGCTGTCGACGCAGCACCACCCCGACATCTCGCAGGACGAGCTGAAGGCGCAGATCCGCGAGCACGTGATCGACCCGATCCTGGCCACGACCGGTCTCGACCTCGACGACGTCACCTACTACATCAACCCCGCTGGGCCGTTCGTCACCGGCGGCCCCAAGGGGGATGCCGGCCTCACCGGCCGCAAGATCATCATCGACACCTACGGCGGAGCGGCGCGTCATGGCGGCGGCGCCTTCAGCGGCAAGGACCCGTCGAAGGTCGACCGCTCCGGCGCCTACGCGACGCGCTGGGTGGCGAAGAACGCGGTGGCCGCGGGCCTCGCCGACCGCCTCGAGGTGCAGGTCGCCTACGCGATCGGCGTCGCGCGCCCCGTCGGGCTGTACGTCGAGACCTTCGGCACCGGCAAGGTGTCCGACGAGGTCATCACGCGGGCGATCTCCGACGTGTTCGACCTGCGCCCGCAGGCCATCATCGAGCAGCTCGATCTGCTCCGCCCGATCTACGCCCAGACGGCGGCCTACGGTCACTTCGGCCGCGAGCTCCCCGACTTCACCTGGGAGCGCACGAACCGCGCCGAAGAGCTGCGCCGCGCTGCCGGGCTCTGATGGGACCGCGGTCCTGATGCCTCCGGAGAGCCGGCGCATCGCGCGCGTGCTCCTCGACTCACCCTTGCCGCAGCTCGATCGACTCTTCGACTACGCGCTGCCCGCCGAGCTCGGCGATGTCCCCCTGGGCGTCCGCGTCCGGGTGCCCCTCCGCACGGCCGGGCGCGTGATCGACGGCTATGTCGTCGAGATCGACACCGAGGACGACGCCGACCGCCCGCTCTCCGAGGTGGAGAGCGTGGTGTCGCCGGTCCCGGTGCTGCCGGAGCGCCTGCATACGCTCGCACGTCGCGTCGCCGATCGCGCCGCGGGATCGGCCTCGGACGTGCTGCGTCTCGTGATCCCGAAGCGACAGGTGCGCGTCGAGAAGGCGTGGACCGCCGATACGCCGGCCGCGACGCCGACTCCCGAGGCGCAGTCCGTGGCGGACGAGGCCGTCGCGCTCTACGACGGTCTCGGTGCGGTCCTCGACGAGGGCGGCCGCGCGGCGGTGGAAGCCGTTCCTCAACTCGTCGACGGCGTCCAGGGCTGGGCGCGACTGCTGGCCGCGGCGGCCGCGCGGATGCTCACCGCCGGGAAGTCGTCGATCCTCATCGCGCCCGACCATCGCGATCTCGATCGACTGCTCGCGGCCCTCGACACGCTCGTGCCCGCCGATGCGGTCGTACGCCACGACTCGCGACAGACGAACCCGGACCGGTATCGCGCGTTCCTCCGCACGCTCGAGGACGCCCCCTGCATCGTCGTGGGCAACCGATCCGCCGTCTATGCGCCCGTCGTGGCCGGTCTCGTCGCGATCTGGGACGACGGCGATCCGCTGCTGGGCGAGCCGCTGGCCCCCTACGTCAACGCCCGCGACGCCGCGCTCGTGCGGCGGGAGCTCGAGGGGTCGGCGCTCGTGTTCGCCGGGCACACCCGCACCACCGATGTGGAGCGGCTCGTCGTCCTCGGCTGGCTGCAGGACATCACCGCCGTCCGTCGTGTGCTCCCTCGCGTCGTCCTCAGCACGCCGCAGGAGATGGAGCAGCCGACCGCGCAGCGGATGCCCTCTTCCGCGTTCCTCGCCGCACGCAACGCCGCGGCCGAGGGGCCGGTGCTGGTGCAGGTCTCGCGTCCCGGTTTCTCCCCGTCCCTCGTCTGTGCGGAGTGTCGCGCTCCGGCTCGCTGTCCGCACTGCGGTGGCCCCCTGGGCGCGCGGCATCGCGGTGCCGTTCCCGTCTGCGGATGGTGCGGTCGTGGCGCGAGCGCCTGGACGTGCCCCGCCTGCTCCTCCACGAAGCTGCGCCTCGCCTCGTCCGGGAGCGAACGCACCGCCGACGAGCTCGGACGCGCGTTCCCGGGCGTGCGGGTGATCGTCGCGGACAGCGCGCACCCGGTCGAGCGGGTCGACGCGAAACCCGCACTCGTCGTGGCGACACGCGGCGCCGAGCCGATCGCCGACGGCGGCTACCGCGCAGTCGTTCTGCTCGACGGCCCCCGCATGCTCCAGGCGCCCGACCTCCGCATCGCGGAGTCCTGCCTGCGCTGGTGGTCGAACGCCGCGGCTCTCGCGGCGCCCGGGGCGCCCATCCACCTCGTCGGTGTGAACGGTGCGGCGGCGAAGGCGCTGGCCACGTGGAATCAGGCCGGCCACGCGCGCTCCGAGCTCGAGAGCAGGGCGCCCCTGCACATGCCGCCGACGACCCGTGTGGCCCTGGTCCAGGGCTCGGTGCCCGCCGTCGGCCGGGCCCTCGCCGCGCTCACGGAGCTCGCCGTGCCGGGCGATGCCGTGCTGGGTCCGGTCCCCGTGGAGTCCGACGACATTCCGCCCCGCGTGCGCGCCCTCGTCCGCTTCGACTACGGCGCCGGCACCCGGGTGGCGACCGCTCTGCGCGCCGCCGTGGTCGCCGAGGCCGTGAGCGGCCGCCGGGGGAAGGGCCGTGCCACCAAGAGCACGCTCTCCGTCCGCCTCGATATCCTCGAACCAGAGCTCTGACCCTTCCGGAGAACCTTCATGCGCCTCGTCTTCGCCGGCACACCCGCTGCTGCCGTGCCCACCCTCCGCCGTCTGGCGACCTCCCACGAGATCGCCGCGGGCGTCACGCGGCCCGATGCCCCGCTCGGACGGAAGCGTGTGCTCACGCCCTCTCCGGTCGCTCAGGCGGCGGTCGAGCTCGGTCTCCCGGTCATCAAGGCCGCGCGCCTCGACGACGCCGCGACCGCCGAGATCTCCGCCCTCCAGGTCGACCTCGGGGTCATCGTCGCCTACGGCGGACTGGTGCGCGAGCCGCTGCTCTCCGCGCCGAGGGCCGGATGGATCAACCTGCACTTCTCGCTGCTGCCGGCCTGGCGCGGTGCCGCCCCCGTGCAGCGCGCGCTGATCGCCGGCGACCGGGTGCTCGGGGCGAGCGTGTTCCAGCTCGTTCCGGAACTCGATGCCGGCGACGTCTTCGCGCTCCGGGAGATCGAGGTCCCCGCGACCGCGACGGCCGGCGAGGCGCTCGAGGTCCTCGCCCAGGATGGTGCCGAGCTCACCGCGGAGGTCGTCGCAGCGATCGCGGACGGCACAGCCACGGCACGTCCGCAGGAGGGCGAGCCGAGCTTCGCGGCCAAGCTCACGCTTGCTGACGGTCTGCTGGACTGGCACGAGCCCGTCGAGACCGTGTTCGCACGCTTCCGTGGCGTGACCCCGGAGCCGGGCGCGCACACCACCGTGGACGGACAGCCCTTCAAGGTGCTGGAGGCCGCCCCTGCTGCAGACGCGGAGCCGCTGGCGCCCGGGCGATTCCGCGGTACCAAGTCGGCCTTGCACATCGGCACGGGCTCCACGCCGCTGGCGGTCACGCGGGTGCAGCCCGCCGGAAAGGGCGCGATGAACGCGGTCGACTGGTGGCGCGGACAGCGCGGCGGCGACGAGCTGCAGGCCGGCTCATGAGCGACGACGCACGCGGCCGCCGGTCGCCGCAGCCGCACGGTCGACGCTCATCCGGTCGGCCTTCGGGCGACGGGAGCCGCGCGGGACAGCGCGGGCCCACACGCACGGTGCAGCCCGCGAGGCGAGTCGCGTACGACGTGCTGCGCGCGGTGTCGGAGACCGATGCCTACGCCAACCTCGTGCTCCCGACGGCGATCGCCGAGGCACGACTCGGTCCGCAGGACGCGGCTCTCGCGACCGAGCTCACGTACGGCACCCTGCGTCGGCTCGGCACCTACGACGCGATCATCGCCGCCGCAGCCGATCGCTCGGCCGACAGCATCGATCCCGCCGTGCTCGATGCCCTGCGACTCGCCGTCCATCAGCTCCTCGCGACACGGGTGGCCTCCCACGCCGCGGTGAACGAGTCCGTGAACCTCGTGGCCACGGCGGCCGGTCGTGGCGCGTCGAGCTTCGCGAATGCGGTCCTCCGTCGCATCACCCGGGATTCGGGGGAGGCGTGGCAGGAGCGCATCGAAGAGGAGGCGCGGTCCGATGACGAGCGTCTGGCGCTGCGGTCGGCCCACCCGGTGTGGGTGATCCGAGCGCTCCGTCGGGCCCTGGCGGCGGAGGGGCGCGGTGACGAGCTCGATGCCCTCCTCGAAGCCGACAACGCCTCGCCGGAGGTCACCCTCGTGGCGCTCCCGGGGCTCGCGGAGCCCGGCGAGCCGCACCTCCCGTACGCGCCGACGGCCTTCGCATCGCCCGGTGGCGATCCGCGTCGATCCGTCGAGGCGTCGGGCGGCACCGTCCGCGTGCAGGACGAGGGCTCGCAGCTCGTCGCTCTCGCCCTGGCCGGTGCGGCTCCGATCGCCGAGGGGGAGCGGTGGCTCGATCTGTGCGCCGGTCCCGGTGGGAAGACGGCGCTCCTGGCAGCGGTCGCCCGGGAGCACGGCGTCACCCTGGAGGCCAACGAGGTCGTGCCGGTGCGCGCGCGCCTGGTGCGCAAGGCTCTGCGGGCGGTGCCGGGCGAGGTCGTCGTGCACGAGGAGGACGGCCGTGAGCTCGCCGCCGCCCGCCCCGGCGAGTTCGATCGGATCCTGGTCGATGCGCCGTGCACCGGACTGGGGGCGCTCCGCCGCCGCCCCGAGGCGCGGTGGCGGAAGTCGCCGGCTGACGTCGCAGAGCTGGTGCCGCTGCAGGTCGAGCTGCTCTCGGCCGCGCTGGAGGCGCTGGCTCCGGGCGGCATCGTCGCCTACGTCACCTGCTCGCCCCATCTCGCCGAGACCACCGGCGTCGTGCAGGAGGTGCTGCGCGGGCGCTCCGACGTCGTGGAGCTCGACGCACGTCAGGCCGTCGCCGACGTCGCGGTGTCTCCGATCGATCTCGCGGAAGAGGGCCGATCGAGCTCGGGCAGCGCGCAGCTCTGGCCGCACCGTCACGGCACCGACGCCATGTTCCTCGCACTCCTGCAGCGCACCGGAACGACGAACACCTCTGGGAAGGAAGACTAGGACCGTGGAACTGCCCCGCGCCCCGCGCATCAACCCGAGCATCCTCGCCGCCGACTTCGTGAACATGCAGGCGGATCTCGCCCGGATCGCGACGGCCGACTTCGCGCACGTCGACGTGATGGACAACCATTTCGTCCCGAACCTGACGTTCGGCCCGCAGATGGTCGAGCGGATCCAGGCGACGAGCCCGATCCCGCTCGACGTCCACCTGATGATCACGGACCCGGAGCGGTGGGCTCCCGGCTACGCCGAGCTCGGCGCGGCCAGCGTCACGTTCCACCTCGAGGCGGCCGCGGATCCGATCTCCCTCGCCCGGCGACTGCGCGACATCGGATCCCGTGCCGGCGTGGCGGTCAAGCCGGGGACCCCGGTCGAGGGCCTGTACGACGTGCTCGACGAGTTCGACCAGATCCTCGTGATGACGGTCGAGCCGGGCTTCGGCGGACAGAGCTTCATGCCCGAGACGATGCCGAAGCTCCGTGCACTCGCGGACGAGGCGCGTCGACGCGGATCGCAGATCTGGCTCCAGGTGGACGGGGGGATCTCGGACTCCACGATCGAGCTCGCCGCCGCCGCCGGCGCCGACACGTTCGTCGCCGGGTCCGCCGTGTATGGCGCCGATGACGTCGAGGCGGCCGTCACCCGGCTCAGAGACCTCGCGCGAGCCGCTAGCCTGGAACCGTGAAGACTTTCGACGAGCTGTTCGCCGAGCTCAGCGTCAAGGCCGAGACCCGTCCTGAGGGATCGGGCACGGTCGCCGAGCTCGACGGCGGCGTGCACACGATCGGCAAGAAGATCGTCGAAGAGGCCGCCGAGGTGTGGATGGCGTCCGAGTACGAGTCCCAGGAAGCCGCTGCCGAGGAGATCTCGCAGCTGCTCTACCACCTCCAGGTCATGATGATCGCGAAGGGTCTCAGCCTGCAGGACGTCTACCGACATCTGTGATGCGCTCCGTTCCTCTCCTCTCGAACTGAAAGCCATCCATGCTGCGCATCGCTGTTCCCAATAAGGGCTCGCTCTCCGAGACCGCCGCCGACATGCTCGCCGAGGCGGGCTACGCCGGTCGACGCGATCCCAAGACCCTGCACGTCGTCGACGCCGAGAACGACGTCGAGTTCTTCTTCCTCCGTCCCAAGGACATCGCCACGTACGTGGGCTCCGGCGCCATCGACGTGGGGATCACCGGACGTGACCTCCTGCTCGACGCCCGGATGCCCGGTGCTCGCGAGATCGAGGCCCTCGGCTTCGCCGGGTCGACGTTCCGGTTCGCCGCGCCGACCGGCCGCTACACCGATGTGAGCGAGCTCGACGGGCTGCGCATCGCCACCTCGTACCCGGGTCTGGTGGATGCATTCCTCGACGAGCGCGACATCGCGGTCGACCTGGTGCCGCTCGACGGTGCCGTGGAGTCCGCCGTCCGCCTGGGCGTCGCCGATGCGGTCGCCGACGTCGTCGAGACCGGCACCACGCTCCGTCAGGCGGGGCTCGAGGTGTTCGGCCCGGTCATCCTGGAGTCGGAGGCCGTGCTCATCGCCGGCCCGGTCGATGCCGAGGGTGCCGACACTCTCCTCCGTCGCCTGCGTGGCGTGATGGTCGCCCGTCGCTTCGTGATGATCGACTACGACCTCCCGGTCGCCCTCCTCGACGATGCCGTGAAGATCGCCGGCGGCGTCGAGTCGCCGACCGTCTCGCCGCTGCGCGACCCCGAATGGGTCGCGGTGCGGGTCATGGTGGCGCGTTCGCGCGTCAATCCCGTGATGGATGCGCTCTACGCCCTGGGCGCGCGGGCGATCCTGGTCACGGCCATCCACAACGCGAGGCTCTGATGGCCCTCGCCTGTCGGGTCATCCCGTGCCTCGACGTGGCCGACGGCCGCGTCGTCAAGGGCGTGAACTTCGAGAACCTCCGCGACATGGGCGATCCCGTCGAACTGGCACGGCACTACGCCGCCCAGGGCGCGGACGAGATCACGTTCCTCGACGTCACGGCCACCGTGGATGCGCGCGCCACCACCTATGACGTGGTGCAGCGCACCGCGGAGCAGGTCTTCGTGCCGCTGACGGTCGGCGGGGGAGTGCGCACGGTCGACGACGTCGCCCGGCTGCTTTCTGTCGGCGCGGACAAGGTGGGCGTCAACTCCGCCGCGATCGCGCGTCCGGAGCTGCTCGGTGAGATCGCGGACCGCTTCGGCGCGCAGGTGCTCGTCCTGTCGCTCGATGTGAAGCGCGCCCCGACGACGTCCTCCGGTTTCGTGGTCACCACGCACGGCGGCCGCACGCAGACCACCCTCGATGCCCTCGACTGGGCGCGCGAGGCGGTCGAGCGCGGTGCCGGTGAGCTGCTCGTGAACTCGATCGACGCCGACGGCACCAGGGACGGTTTCGATCTCGAACTCGTCGGTCTGATGCGAGAGGTGGCATCCGTCCCCGTCATCGCCTCCGGCGGCGCAGGACACGCCTCCGACTTCGCTCCGGCCATCAAGGCGGGCGCGGATGCGGTCCTGGCCGCGAGCGTCTTCCACACCGGCGCGCTCACCGTCGGCGACGTCAAGGACGCGCTGCGCGCGGAGGGAGTGCTCGTACGATGAACGCCGCAGATGGTGCAGACGGCCTCGACCGGACGGCGGCGCACGGCTCCTCCGTGGAGGAGCGCATCGCGCAGGTCGCCTTCAACGGGGACGGCCTCGCGCCCGTGATCGTGCAGCAGTGGGACACCCGCGAAGTGCTCATGCTCGCCTGGGTGGATGCGGAGGCGCTGCGCCGCACGCTGACCTCGGGACGTGCGACCTATTGGTCGCGGTCACGTCGGGAGTACTGGCGCAAGGGCGACACGTCCGGGCACATCCAGGTCGTGCACGAGGCGCGACTCGACTGCGACGGCGACGCCATCCTGCTGCTGGTGGCGCAGACCGGTCCCGCATGCCACACCGGCACCCGCACCTGTTTCGACACCAACGATCTCGAGGCCATCGCCGGGACGGACCAGCCATGACCTTCGCACAGCGCGGCCGTTCGCTGTCCGTCTCCGGATTCCTCCTCGCCGGTGCGATCGGCATCATCTCGTCCACCCAGACCTGGTTGACGGTCGAGCGCGCCGATGCCGGTGAGGCGATCCTGGTGCCCGGCGCCTCCGCACTCGTGCTGCTCGCCCCGCTCAGCCTCGCGGTCCTGGCGCTCGGCGCCGCGCTCGCGATCGCGGGCAAGGCCGTGCGCGTCGTGTTCGGCGTGCTCGCCGGGGCGACCGCCCTGTTCCTCGGCTGGTCGACGCTTCAGCTGCTGCTGGCCGAGCCCTTCGGTGCGGTCGCGGCGACCGTGACCGAGGTGACGGGTCTCGCCGGCGGCGATGCGGTGCACGAGGTCGTGACGCGCATCGTGCCGTCCGCCTGGCCGTACATCGCACTGGTCGGCTGGGTGATCCTGCTCGCCGCATCGATCGTGGTGCTGGTGACCTGGCGTGGATGGAAGGCCGGCGGACGGCGGTATCGCACCGACCAGGCCGCCGTGGTCCACGACGGACCCGTCGACGCCGTCGATTCCTGGGACGAGCTGTCCCGGGGAACCGATCCGACGCGCTGACCCCGATAGACTGATTCCGAACTGCACGTCGTCCCCCGGAGGAGAACATGACCAACCCGATCGCTGACCCCGGCCACGGACACTCGCCTGCAGCCTGGACCGCCGTCGTGATCATGCTGGTCGGCGTGACCGCCGGCACCGTCGCATTCTGCTTCGAGCAGCCCATCCTCGTGGTGATCTCGGTCGCGCTCATCCCGATCGGCGCGATCGTCGGCTGGGCGCTCTCCAAGGCCGGCTACGGCGTGAAGGGTCCGAAGTACGCTCCGAAGGCGCACTAATGGTCCTCGCCGACCTGACGGCCGGCGCTGTCGCAGACGCTGAGCGTCGCGCTCTGTCGCGCCCCCTGGCCGTCGTCGAGCGGGAGGCGCTCGCGCGTCCTGACGCCAAGGACGCGCTGTCGTTCCTGGCACCCGCCGACCGGGTGAAGATCATCGCCGAGGTCAAGCGGGCGAGCCCGTCCCGCGGCGCTCTCGCGGACATCCCCGATCCTGCGCACCAGGCGTCTCTCTACGAGACGGGTGGGGCCTCCGCGATCAGCGTCCTCACCGAGGAACGCCGCTTCGGCGGCAGCCTCGCCGACCTCGAGGCCGTCACGGCCCGGGTCGCGCTGCCGGTGCTGCGCAAGGACTTCATCGCGACCCGGTACCAGGTGCTCGAAGCACGGGCGGCCGGTGCCGACCTGGTGCTGCTGATCGTCGCCGGTCTCGAGCCCGATGTGCTTCGTGACCTCTTCGGCTTCATCGGCGAGCTGGGCATGACGCCCCTCGTCGAGACGCATTCCGCCGAGGAGCTCGAGGCGGCCATCGACCTCGGCGCACCGCTGATCGGCGTGAACGCCCGCGACCTCAAGACCCTCGAACTCGACCGCGACCTCTTCGGGCGCCTGGTGGAGCGGATCCCCGACACAGCGGTGAAGATCGCGGAGTCCGCGGTGCTGACGCCCGCTGACGTCGTGCACTACCGCTCTGCGGGTGCCGACGTCGTCCTGATCGGCGAGGCACTCGTGACCGGCGACCCCGTCGCCACCCTCAAGAGCTTCCTGGAGGCATGATGCGTCGTACTGAGCGAGCCGAGCGAGTCGAAGGAAGCCTGCGCGATCAGCACGGCCCCTTCTTCGGCGATTTCGGCGGCCGTTTCATGCCCGAGTCGCTGATCGCCGCGATCGACGAGCTGACCGTCGCGTACGAGGAGGCGATCGTCGATCCGGAGTTCCGGGCCGAGCTCGCGCACCTGCTCAGCTCTTACGCCGGGCGACCGTCCGCGATCACCGAGGTTCCGCGCTTCGCGGAGCATGCGGGGGGCGCGCGCATCTTCCTCAAGCGGGAAGACCTGAACCACACGGGATCGCACAAGATCAACAACGTGCTCGGACAGGCACTGCTCACCAAGCGTCTCGGCAAGACCAGGGTCATCGCCGAGACCGGTGCAGGACAGCACGGTGTCGCGACCGCCACAGCCGCTGCGCTGTTCGGGCTGGAGTGCACCATCTACATGGGCGAGGTCGACACCGAGCGCCAGGCGCTCAACGTCGCACGCATGCGCCTTCTCGGCGCCGAGGTGATCCCGGTCACCTCGGGCTCGCGCACGCTCAAGGACGCGATCAACGACGCATACCGCGACTGGGTGGCGTCGGTCGAGACGACCAACTACATCTTCGGCACCGCAGCGGGACCGCACCCGTTCCCCGCGATGGTCCGCGACTTCCAGAAGATCATCGGCGAAGAAGCTCGCGCACAGCTGCTCGACGAGGTCGGACGACTCCCCGACGCCGTGGTCGCCTGCGTGGGCGGCGGCTCCAACGCCATCGGCATGTTCGATGCGTTCCTCGACGACGAGGGCGTCAAGCTCTACGGCGTCGAGGCGGCGGGAGACGGCGTCGACACGGAGAAGCACGCGGCATCGATCGAACGCGGGCGCCCCGGGGTCCTGCACGGCGCGAAGACCTATGTGCTCCAGGACGAAGACGGGCAGACGGTCGAATCACACTCGATCTCCGCCGGCCTCGACTACCCGGGCGTCGGACCCGAGCACTCCTGGCTCGCCGACATCGGTCGGGCCGAGTACATCCCGGCGACCGACGACGAGGCCATGCAGGCACTGCGTCTGCTCAGCCGCACCGAGGGGATCATCCCCGCCATCGAGTCGGCGCACGCCCTCGCCGGCGCGCTGCGCATCGGCCGTGAGCTGGGTCCGGACGGACTGATCGCCATCTGCCTCTCCGGCCGCGGCGACAAGGACATGGACACCGCGGCACGCTACTTCGAGCTCTACGACGAGGCCGCTGTGGCGCACGACGTGACCGAGGAGAGCGACGAGGAAGACCAGGCGTCGAAGGGGGAGCCTCAGCTATGAGCCGCGTCGAAGAGGCGATCCAGCGTGCGCAGGACGCCGGCCGCAGCGCATTCGTCGGTTACCTCCCGGTCGGATTCCCGGATCTGGAGACGAGCATCCAGGCCGCCATCGCGCTGGCCGAGAACGGCGTCGACATCATCGAGCTGGGCCCGCCCTACAGCGACCCGGTCATGGACGGCGCGATCATCCAGGAGGCGACGACCAAGGCTCTGGCCGCGGGCTTCCGGATGGCCGACCTGTTCACCGCGATCCGCGAGATCACGGCCGCGACCGACGTGCCGGTGCTCGTGATGACCTACTGGAACCCGGTCATGCAGTACGGCATCGACCGGTACGCGGACGACCTGCTCGCCGCGGGTGGCGCGGGGCTCATCACCCCGGACATCACGCCGGAGGCGGCAGGGGAGTGGATCGCCGCCAGCGAGCGGACCGGCCTCGACCGTGTCTTCCTCGCGGCCCCGACCTCCTCGGACGAGCGTCTCGACCTGGTCGTGAAGTCGTCGACCGGATTCGTGTACACCGTCTCCACGATGGGTATCACGGGCGAGCGCACCGAGCTCGACCGCGCCGCCCGCACCCTGGTCGGCCGCCTGCGCGAGCACGGCGCCCACCGCGCGTGCGTGGGCATCGGCATCTCGACCGCCGAGCAGATCGCGGGGGTGTCGGAGTACGCCGACGGCGCGATCGTCGGCACGGCACTCGTCCGCGCCCTCCGTGACGGCGGTGTCCCCGCCCTCGCCGAGGTCACCCGAAACCTGGCAGCCGGCACCTCGTCGGCCCGCCCCGATCCCGAGAACTAGAATCGCACTCATGTCACTCGCGTTCCCCAGCACCGTCACCAACGTGCTCGCCAGCATCCCGAGCCCCCCGAGCTCTTACTGGGACTTCGGGCCCGTACGGATCCACTTCTACGCGCTGTGCATCATCGCCGGCATCATCGCCGCGACGCTCCTCACGAACCGCCGCCTGACGAAGCGGGGTGCGGAGCCGTGGGTCGTCATCGACATCTCGATCCTGGCCGTGCCGCTGGCGATCATCGGCGCGCGCATCTTCCACGTGCTCACCCACCCGAACTTCTACTTCGGCGAGGGCAGGAACACCTGGAACCCGTTCGAACCCGGCTCCGTCTGGGCGATCTGGGAGGGCGGGATCGCGATCTTCGGAGCTCTCATCGGCGGCGCGATCGGCGCCTACCTGGGCTGCCGCTGGACGGGCATCCGCTTCTGGACCTTCGCCGATGCGCTGGCGCCGGGCCTGCTGCTGGCCCAGGCCATGGGCCGCTTCGGCAACTGGTTCAACCACGAGCTCTTCGGACTCCCCACCGACCTCCCTTGGGGTCTCGAGATCCCCACGACCTACCCGTGGAACGGTCAGCCCAACACTGCGTTCCCCCCGGGTCTCCCCGAGGGCACACTGTTCCACCCGACCTTCCTCTACGAGGTGCTCTGGAACGGTCTGGGCGTCATCGTCCTGCTCTGGCTCGGACGCAAGCTCTTCTTCCAGTGGGGGCGCCTGTTCGCGATCTACCTCATCTGGTACAGCGCCGGCCGCGTCGTCTGGGAGTCCATCCGCATCGATCCGAGCGAGATCATCCTCGGTCTGCGCAGCAACGTCTGGGCGGCGATCATCGGCATTCTCGTCGGCCTCGCCATCCTGATCGTGCAGACGCGTCGCCACCCCGGACTGGAGCCCTCGCCGTACCAGCCGGGCCGCGAGAAGACCGACCCCGACGCTGATGTACAATCGCAGAACAATCCCTCTGACTTCGTGGACGTGAGCGAGCCTCCGACCGAAGAAGTCACCGCAGGAGCCACCGCCACAAGCACTGCTCCCACGAGCGAGGACGGCTCCCGATAACGCCGCCTCGTGGCGGGAGAACCATTGCACTGAACGAGCGGGCCGACGTCGTCCCCGGGTTTCACTCGAAGATCTGAGGACGGTAACTGGTGTACTTCCAGCCCCCTTACGGCGCCTCTGGCGCATACCCCCCGAAGCAGGGCATGTACAACCCGGCGTTCGAGAAGGACGCCTGCGGCCTCGCCATGGTCGCGACTCTGCGCGGCGAAGCCGGGCACGACATCATCGCGTTGGCCCTCGAGGCCCTGCGCAACCTGGAGCACCGCGGAGCCATCGGCTCGGATGCGGGCACCGGGGACGGCGCCGGCATCCTGACGCAGATGCCCGATGAATTCCTCCGCGCAGTCGCCGGCTTCGAACTGCCGCCCGTGGGGGAGTACGCCGCTGGACTGGCCTTCCTGCCTCGCGATTCGAGCGAACGCCGCCAGCAGAAGGCAGGGATCGAGAAGATCGCCCGTTCCGAGGGGCTTCGCGTCCTCGGCTGGCGTGAGGTCCCCACCGCCAACGAGAACCTCGGCAAGCTCGCCGATGAGGCGCGTCCCGCCTTCGAGCAGCTGTTCGTCAGCGCCGGCGGAGCGACCCACACCGATGCACCTCTCACCGGCATCGCCCTCGACCGCGTCGCCTACCGTCTGCGCAAGCGTGCGGGCCACGAGCTCGGCGCCTACTTCGTCTCGCTCTCGGCGCGCACCCTCGGCTACAAGGGCATGGTCACCACGCTGCAGCTCGAGCCGTTCTACCCCGACCTGCAGGATGAGCGCTTCGCCTCGGAGCTGGCCGTCGTGCACTCCCGATACTCCACGAACACGTTCCCGTCCTGGCCGCTCGCCCAGCCGCTGCGGATGCTCGCGCACAACGGCGAGATCAACACGGTCGGCGGCAACCGCAACTGGATGCGCGCCCGCCAATCGCAGCTCGAATCCGAGCTCCTCGGGGACGTCGCTCCGCTGCTCCCGATCTGCACCGACGGCGCCAGCGACTCCGCTTCGTTCGACGAGGTCCTGGAACTGCTGACCCTCACGGGCCGGAGCCTGCCACACGCGATCATGATGATGGTCCCGGAGGCGTACGAGAAGCAGGCCGACATCACGCCGGAGCTGCGTTCGTTCTACGAGTACCACTCGAACCAGATGGAGCCGTGGGACGGTCCCGCCGCGCTCATCTTCACCGACGGCACGCTCGTCGGCGCCACCCTCGACCGCAACGGCCTCCGCCCGGGGCGCTGGACCGAGACCACCGACGGCCTCGTCGTGATCGGGTCCGAGACCGGCGTGCTGCAGTTCGAGCCGGAGCGCATCAAGCGTCGCGGTCGTCTGCAGCCGGGCAAGATGTTCCTGGTCGACACCTCCCAGCGCCGCATCGTCGAGGACAGCGAGATCAAGCACGACCTCGCCACCATGCACCCGTGGCAGGAGTGGCTCGACGCCGGTGCCGTCCGGCTCGCCGAGCTGCCCGAGCGCGAGCACATCGTGCACCCGCCGGCCTCGATCACTCGTCGCCAGCGCACGTTCGGCTACACCGAGGAAGAGGTCCGCATCCTCCTCACGCCGATGGGCCAGACCGGTGTCGAGCCGCTCGGCGCCATGGGATCGGATACGCCGATCGCCGTGCTCAGCAAGCGTCCGCGCCTGCTGTTCGACTACTTCACGCAGCAGTTCGCGCAGGTCACCAACCCGCCGCTGGACTCGATCCGCGAAGAGGTCGTCACGAGCCTCAAGCTCGGCCTCGGCCCGGAGAGCAACCTCCTCTCGTGGGGACCGGAGCACACGCGCACGGTGTCGCTCGACTTCCCGGTGATCGACAACGACGAGCTCGCGAAGATCCGCCACATCGACAAGGCGATGCCGGGTCGGTCGAGTGCGACCATCCGCGGTCTCTACCACTTCGATGCCGGCCCCCAGACGCTCCAGGAGCGCCTCACCGAGATGTGCGCGGAGGTGGACGCGGCGATCGAGGACGGCGCGGAGTTCATCATCCTGTCCGACCGCGACTCGAACAAGGACCTCACGCCGATCCCGTCGCTGCTCATGGTGTCGGCGATCCACCACCACCTGATCCGGCGCGAGAACCGCATGAAGGTCGGACTCATCGTCGAAGCCGGAGACGTCCGCGAGGTCCACCACGTCGCGACGCTGATCGGCTACGGCGCCTCCGCCGTCAACCCGTACCTGGCGATGGAGACGGTCGAGCACCTCGTGCGCACCGGATACATCACGGGCATCACGCCCGAGAAGGCCGTCAAGAACCTGATCTACGCGCTCGGCAAGGGCGTGCTGAAGATCATGTCGAAGATGGGCATCTCCACGGTCTCGTCGTACGCGGGCGCTCAGGTGTTCGAGGCGATCGGCCTCAGCCAGGAGTTCATCGACGCGTACTTCACGCGGACCGAGTCCAAGCTCGGCGGCATCGGCATCGAGGAGATCTTCGCCGAGAACCAGGCGCGGCACGACTACGCCTACCCGGAAGACGCGGCGGCACGCGCGCATGAGCGTCTGTGGACCGGCGGCGAGTACCAGTGGCGCCGGGACGGCTCTCCGCACCTGTTCAACCCGGAGACGGTGTTCAAGCTGCAGCACTCCACCCGGACGCGCCGTTACGACATCTTCCGCGAGTACACGAAGCTCGTCGACGATCAGGCGGCGGAGCTGAAGACCCTGCGCGGTCTGTTCACGCTGCGCACCGGCACCCGCAAGCCCGTCCCGCTGGACGAGGTCGAGCCGGTCTCCTCGATCGTCAAGCGCTTCTCCACCGGGGCGATGAGCTACGGCTCCATCTCCCGCGAGGCGCACGAGACACTGGCGATCGCGATGAACAGCATCGGCGCCAAGTCGAACACGGGCGAGGGCGGCGAGGACCAGGACCGTCTGGTCGACCCCGAGCGTCGCAGCGCGATCAAGCAGGTCGCCTCCGGGCGCTTCGGAGTGACCAGCCTGTACCTCACCGAGGCCGACGACATCCAGATCAAGCTCGCCCAGGGCGCGAAGCCGGGCGAGGGCGGTCAGCTGCCCCCGACCAAGGTGTACCCGTGGGTGGCGCGCACGCGTCATGCGACGGCCGGTGTGGGACTCATCTCCCCGCCGCCGCACCACGACATCTACTCGATCGAAGACCTCAAGCAGCTCATCTTCGACCTGAAGCGGGCGAACCCCGAGGCGCGCATCCACACCAAGCTCGTGAGCCAGTCCGGTATCGGCGCGGTGTCGGCCGGTGTCGCCAAGGCGCTCAGCGACGTCATCCTGGTCTCCGGCCATGACGGGGGCACGGGCGCGAGCCCGCTGAACTCGCTCAAGCACGCCGGCACCCCGTGGGAGCTCGGCCTCGCCGAGACGCAGCAGACGCTCATGCTCAACGGCATGCGCGACCGCGTGGTCGTGCAGGTCGACGGCCAGCTCAAGACGGGTCGCGACGTGATCATCGGCGCGCTGCTCGGTGCGGAGGAGTTCGGTTTCGCGACCGCTCCGCTGGTCGTCAGCGGCTGCATCATGATGCGCGTCTGCCACCTCGACACGTGCCCGGTCGGTGTCGCGACGCAGAACCCAGTTCTGCGCGAGCGCTTCACGGGCAAGCCGGAGTTCGTCGTGAACTTCATGGAGTTCATCGCCGAGGAGGTGCGCGAGCTCCTCGCCGAGCTCGGCTACCGGTCGCTCGACGAGATCGTCGGCCGTGCCGACCTCATCGAGGTGAACGCGGCCGTCGAGCACTGGAAGGCCGAGGGACTCGACCTGACGCCGGTGCTCGAGGGGCCGGTCTTCCCGGCCGGGGAGCCGCGCCGCAGTGCGCGGACCCAGGACCACGAGCTCGAGAAGCACTTCGACGTGCAGCTCATCGACATCGCGAAGGGGGCGCTGCTCAACGGCGAACCCGTCGTGGTGGAGCTGCCCATCGCCAACACCGAGCGTGCTGTCGGAACGATGCTGGGCCACCAGGTCACCTCGCGCCACGGTGCGGCCGGTCTGCCGCAGGGCACCATCGACGTCACACTGCACGGAACGGCGGGGCAGTCGCTCGGCGCGTTCCTGCCGCCGGGCATCGTGCTGCGCCTGGAGGGCGACGCGAACGACTACGTCGGCAAGGGCCTCTCGGGTGGTGACATCACGATCCGTCCGCCGCGCGGGTCCGCGATCGCTCCGCACGAGAACGTGATCGCCGGCAACGTGATCGGATACGGCGCCACCTCGGGGACGATGTTCCTCTCCGGTGTGGTCGGCGAGCGTTTCCTCGTCCGCAACTCCGGGGCGACCGCGGTCGTCGAGGGTGTGGGAGACCACGCACTCGAGTACATGACGGGCGGATTGGCCGTGATCCTCGGATCGACGGGACGCAACTTCGGCGCCGGCATGTCCGGGGGAGTGGCGTACGTGCACGCGCTGGACACCAGCAAGGTGAACGCGCAGTCGCTCGGCAGCGGCGAGCTGCTGCTCGAGCCGCTCGATCGGGCGGATCTGGAAGTGCTGCGCAGCCTGCTGGTCGCGCATGTGGAGCGTACGGCCTCGCCGCGCGCGGCTGCTCTTCTCGAGAGCTTCGAGGAGAGCGCTGCAGAGTTCGTGAAGGTGCTGCCTCGTGACTTCGCCGCCGTGCGGAGCATGCGCGAGGAGGCGCTGGCCGAGGGGATCGACCCCGACGGCGACATCGTGTGGAACCGCATCCTGGAGGTGACCGGTGGCTGACCCCAAAGGCTTTCTGAAGGTGACCGAGCGGGAACTCCCCGCACGACGTCCGGTGCCGGTGCGCATCATGGACTGGAAAGAGGTCTACGAACCGGGCGACAAGCAGGTCCTGCGTCGTCAGGCCGGCCGCTGCATGGACTGCGGTGTGCCGTTCTGCCATCAGGGCTGCCCGCTCGGCAACCTGATCCCGGAGTGGAACGACCTCACGTGGCGCGGCGAGGGCCGCGAGGCGATCGAGCGTCTGCACGCGACGAACAACTTCCCGGAGTTCACCGGCCGGCTGTGTCCCGCGCCGTGCGAGAGCTCGTGCGTCCTCGGCATCAACCAGCCGGCGGTCACGATCAAGCAGATCGAGGTCTCGATCATCGACGAGGCCTTCGCCAAGGGCTGGGTCGAGCCCGAGCCGCCGGAGCGTCTGACCGGCAAGACGGTCGCCGTCGTCGGATCGGGCCCCGCGGGTCTCGCTGCCGCCCAGCAGCTCACGCGCGCCGGGCACACCGTCGCCGTGTTCGAGCGCGATGACCGCATCGGCGGCCTCCTGCGCTACGGCATCCCGGACTTCAAGATGGAGAAGACGCAGCTCGAGTCTCGTCTGCGCCAGATGCAGGAGGAGGGCACCCGCTTCCGTGCGGGCGTCGAGATCGGCAAGGACATCTCCTGGGCCGACCTGCGCGCCCGGTACGACGCGGTCGTCATCGCGACCGGCTCCACCGTGCCGCGCGACCTGGCCATCCCCGGCCGCGACCTCGACGGCGTGCACTTCGCCATGGAGTACCTGGTGGAGTCGAACCACGCCGTGGCGGGGGACAAGGTTCCCGACCAGATCAGGGCGGAGGGCAAGCACGTCATCGTGATCGGCGGCGGCGACACCGGTGCGGACTGCATCGGCACCGCACACCGTCAGGGGGCGCTCAGCGTCACCAACCTCGCGATCGGCAAGCAGCCGGGCGACGCCCGTCCCGACCATCAGCCGTGGCCGATGATGCCGACCCTGTTCGAGGTGTCCTCTGCGCATGAGGAAGGTGGCGAGCGGGTCTTCCTCGCGTCCACCGTCGAGTTCCTCGCCAACGAGGTCGGCGAGGTCCGCGCACTGCGCGTCGCCGAGACCGAGTACATCGACGGACGACGCGTTCCCAAGAGCGGCACCGAGCGGGAGATCCCGGCCGACCTCATCCTGATCGCCATGGGCTTCACCGGTCCGGAGCAGGACGGCTACACCGAGGAGACGCTTCCGCAGGTCACCGACCGTGGCTCCTTCCGCCGCGATGCCACGTACGAGTCGACGGTTCCGGGCGTGTTCGTCGCCGGCGACGCGGGTCGTGGGCAGTCACTCATCGTGTGGGCGATCGCGGAAGGACGCGCGGCGGCGGCGAATGTCGACCGGTTCCTGATGGGTACCACCGTGCTCCCCGAGCCGGTGCGCCCGAGCGATGTCGCGATCGGCCTCCAGCCCGCGTAGGCTGAGGGCGGCACCGTCGCCTGATTTACATCCCCCATTTCTACCCTGGAGTATCTGTTGAGACGCGCGAAAATCGTCGCCACCTTGGGCCCCGCAACTTCCACGTATGAGACGGTGCGCGCACTGATCGATGCGGGGGTGGACGTTGCGCGACTGAACCTCAGCCACGGTGACTACTCCGTGCACGAGAACAACTACGCCAACGTGCGTCGCGCGGCGGAGGACGCCGGCCGTCCCGTCGCGATCCTCGTGGACCTGCAGGGCCCGAAGATCCGTCTCGGCAAGTTCGAGGACGGCCCGTACGAGCTCGCCAAGGGCGACATCTTCAAGATCACCACCGAAGACATCATCGGCAACAAGGAGATCTGCGGAACGACCTTCAAGGGACTGCCGCAGGACGTCCGGCCCGGTGACTTCCTCCTGATCGACGACGGCAAGGTCCGCGTCGAGGTCGTGGAGACCGACGGCGTCACCGTCACGACGAAGGTCATCGTCGCCGGTGCCGTGTCCAACAACAAGGGCATCAACCTCCCGGGCGTCGCGGTGAACGTGCCCGCCCTGAGCGAGAAGGACGAGGATGACCTGCGCTGGGGTCTGCGCATCGGCGCCGACCTGATCGCGCTGTCGTTCGTGCGCAACGCCGCCGACGTCACCCGCGTGCACGAGATCATGGCCGAGGAGGGCGTGAAGGTCCCCGTCATCGCCAAGGTCGAGAAGCCGCAGGCCGTCGAGGCGCTCGAGGAGATCGTCGACGCGTTCGACGCGATCATGGTCGCCCGTGGCGACCTGGGCGTGGAGCTGCCGCTCGAGGCCGTGCCGATCGTGCAGAAGCGCGCAGTCGAGCTCGCTCGTCGCAACGCGAAGCCCGTCATCGTGGCGACCCAGATGCTCGAGTCGATGATCAACAGCCCGGTGCCGACGCGCGCCGAGACCTCGGATGTCGCGAACGCCGTCCTCGACGGTGCAGACGCCGTCATGCTGTCCGGCGAGACGTCCGTCGGCGACTACCCGGTCGTCGTGGTCGAGACGATGGCCCGCATCATCGAGTCGACCGAGGAGCACGGCCTGGAGCGCATCGCGCCGCTCACGAGCAAGCCCCGCACCCAGGGTGGTGCGATCACCCTCGCCGCACTCGAGGTCGCCGAGTTCGTCGACGCGAAGTTCCTCTGCGTGTTCACGCAGTCGGGCGACTCCGCTCGCCGTCTTTCGCGTCTGCGGTCGCGCATCCCGATGATCGCGTTCACGCCGGAGCCCGGCATCCGCCGTCGTATGGCGCTCACGTGGGGCATCCGTTCGACGCTCGTCGACATGGTGCAGCACACCGACCTGATGTATCACCAGGTCGACGAGTATCTGCTCGGAAACGGCCTCGCCGCCGAAGGTGACAAGGTCGTCGTGATCTCCGGTTCCCCTCCCGGAATCATCGGATCGACGAACGACCTTCGCGTGCACAAGGTCGGCGATGCGATCCGCGGCGCGGCACCGATCTACAAGGCCGGCGTCTGACGTACAGCATCCAGAGGGGGTGGGGCTTCGGCTCCGCCCCCTCTGTCGTGCGCGTCGGGTAGCTTTCAGTCATGGATCTGCATCGTCGTCGGGGGAGCACGTCATCGGCGTGCTGAGGAAGGCGGGCTGGTGGATCGCCGACTACGTCTACGCGGGCTCCTGGCAGCTTCGTGCCCTCTTCGATCGCACGGACCCCGCCTCCTTCGAGTCCGGTGACGGTCCGCACATCGTGGTCCTCCCCGGGGTGTACGAGACGTGGAAGTTCATGCAGCCGCTCGTCACGGCTCTCCACGAACGCGGACACCCCGTCCACGTCGTCGACACCCTCGCGCGGAATCAGCGTCCGGTAGCGGACATGGCCGCGGCGGTGGCCGAGTTCCTGGAGCAGCGCGGCTTGACCGACGTGATCCTGGTCGCGCACAGCAAGGGCGGGCTCGCCGGGAAGCTCGTCATGACCGGGGCCGCGGGGGAGAGGGTCCGCTCCATGCTGGCGATCGCGACGCCGTTCGGAGGCTCACGCTACGCGCGGCTCATGCTGTCCCGCACCCTCCGCGAGTTCTCGCCGGAGGCCCCGTCCATCGTGGGTCTCGCGCTGCAGCTGACGATCAACGAGCGGATCGTGTCGATCTACGCGGCGTTCGACCCCCACATCCCCGAGGGGAGCGAGCTGGCCGGCGCCAAGAACGTGCGCCTCGACACCGGTGGCCACTTCCGGATCCTCGCGCATCCCCGGGTGCTGGCGGAGCTCGCCGTTCTCGCCGAATGACCTTGGATGATTGCCTCGGCTCGATACGATCGCAGCATGACCGACACTTCTCGCCTTGCCTTGGCGACCACCGGCGTCGCCGCTGCGCTGCTGTTGAGCGGATGCTCTTCCGCGCCAGAGGCCGCAGTGACGCCGGCGCCGACAATCACCGTCACGGCGACAACGGAGGCCGAGGTGCCAGCGCCTTCCCCGGAGGTCACGCTGCCCGCTGCGGACGATCTCAGCTGCGACACGATGCTCGAACCCCTCGTGGTCGACACGATGGAGGCGATGAACCTGACGTCGCGGGCCAAGCCGCTGGGCACGAGCATCGGCGAAGTCTCGGGTCCCTCCCTCTCTTGTGGATGGGGCTTCGACGGTCAGATGCATCCGATTGCGGCATATGGCTGGGGAGCGATCACTGCGGAGGAGCGAGATGCACTGATTGCTGCAATGGCGCCCCAAGGCGGCTCGACCGTTACCACCGACGCCCGGGGAACCTGGGAGGTCGACATTCCCGGACCCTCGCCGCTCGTCTTCCTCGTTGCAGACGACTGGGTAGCTTTCGCACCGAGCGTTGAACTCATCGATGCGATCGTCTGGACGCGCTGACACCAACTGATGCGTGTGCTCACGTTGGTGAGGCTCGGCCGTTCACGGGACCGGGGACGACAGACGTCGATGGAGGGTGCCGGCGGTGGGACTCGAACCCACACGCCCTTTCGGACAAAGCATTTTGAGTGCTCCGCGTCTGCCATTCCGCCACGCCGGCTCGTGTGTCGCGTCTACGACTGTAGCGCAGGGGGCGGACGGGATTCGTCCGCGCCGACCGCCTACGGCCTGCTGACAGGGGCACTCCACTAGGATGGTTCTGTGACCGAGCACGAAGAACAGGCTGAGCAGCCCACGTCATCCGCACCCCGACGCGTCGTCGTCGCCGAAGACGAATCGCTGATCCGTCTCGACATCGTCGAGATCCTCCGCGACAACGGCTTCGATGTCGTCGGCGAGGCCGGTGATGGAGAGACCGCCGTCGCGCTCGCGACCGAGCTGCGCCCCGACCTGGTGATCATGGACGTCAAGATGCCGCAGCTCGACGGCATCAGCGCGGCCGAGAAGCTGCACAAGGGCAACATCGCACCCGTCGTCCTCCTCACGGCGTTCAGCCAGAAGGAGCTCGTGGAGCGCGCCAGCGAGGCCGGTGCCCTCGCCTACGTCGTGAAGCCGTTCACCCCGAACGATCTCCTCCCCGCGATCGAGATCGCGCTGGCCCGTCACGAGCAGATCATCACGCTCGAGGCCGAGGTCGCCGACATGGTCGAGCGCTTCGAGACCCGCAAGCTCGTCGACCGGGCCAAGGGCCTGCTCAACGAGAAGATGGGCCTGAGCGAGCCCGAGGCGTTCCGCTGGATCCAGAAGGCGTCCATGGACCGCCGTCTGACGATGCAGGACGTCGCCAAGGCGATCATCGAGCAGCTCGCTCCCAAGAAGTAGAGCGGTGTTCCGACTCGACTCGGAGCACATCCTGCGGCCGGTCCGCCTCGGCGACGGGGCCGCCCTCGCACTCGCCTACTCGGAGAACCGGGAGCACCTCGCGCCCTGGGAGCCGACGCGCGATGAGAGCTTCTTCACGGAGGCATCCCAGGAGCAGCACGCGCAGCAGTGCGTGGACGACGCCGCTGCCGGACGGAGCGTCCGACTCGTGATCGAGTCCGACGACGGCGAGATCCGCGGACGGATGAACATCAACAACATCGTCCGCGGGGCGTTCTGGAGCGCCGATCTCGGCTACTGGGTCGGAGCGTCCCGGCTGCGACGGGGACTCGCGAGCCGCGCCGTCGCACGCACCGCGGAGTACGCACAGGATGAGCTGCGGCTCCACCGGATGCAGGCGGCCACACTTCTTCACAACGTCGGATCCCAGCGGGTGCTGCTCGGCAACGGCTTCGAGCGCATCGGGCTCGCGCCGAAGTATCTACGCATCGCGGGGGAGTGGCAGGACCACCTGCTGTTCCAGCTGCTGCTGGAGCAACCGCTCAGCTCGCGGCGGGAAGGTCCTTGATCATGTTCGTGATCCGGATCGTCGAGCACCGTCGGCCCTGATCGTCGGTCACCACGATCTCGTGGACGGTGATGCTGCGCCCGAGGTGCACGGGCGTGCAGACTCCGGTGACCACTCCGGAGGTCGCTGAACGCGTGTGGGTGGCGTTGATGTCGACGCCCACAGCGAGTCGGCCTGCTCCGGCGTGCAGATTGGCGGCCATCGACCCCAGCGATTCGCCGAGCACCACGTATGCGCCGCCGTGCATGAGGCCGACGGGCTGCGTGTTCCCCTCGACCGGCATGGTCGCGACGCAGCGATCGACGCTGAACTCCACGAACTCCATGCCCATCTTCTCGGCCAGCGCGCCCATCCCGCGGGCCGTGGCCCAGTCGAGTCCCTCGCTCGTCGCGACGTCGCTCATGCATCCTCCTCAGCGGGTGTCTGTCGTCCTCGTTAGGCTGACAGGGTGACGGACTCCGCAAAGCCTACCCTCATGGTCGTCGACGGCCACTCGCTCGCCTATCGTGCCTTCTTCGCCCTCCCGGTGGAGAACTTCACGACCAAGGACAACCAGCACACGAACGGCATCTACGGCTTCCTGTCGATGCTGGTCAACCTCATCAAGGCCGAGCAGCCGACGCACTTGGCCATCGCCTTCGACACCTCGCGTCACTCGTTCCGGACCGACGAGTACCCGGAGTACAAGGCCACCAGGTCGGAGTCGCCGCAGGAGTTCAAGGGGCAGATCCCGCTCCTCCAGGACTGCCTCGCCGCGATGTCCATCCCCGTCCTGACCAAGGAGGGCATCGAGGCCGACGACATCCTCGCGACCCTCGCGTCGCAGGGTGCCGAGCAGGGCTTCGACGTCCTCGTCGTCTCGGGCGACCGCGACACCATCCAGCTCGTCAACGACGACGTGACGCTGCTGTATCCGTCGGTCCAGGGCGTCTCTCAGCTCAAGCGATACGACCCGACGACCGTGCAGGAGCGTTACGGCGTCCGCCCGGAGCAGTACCCCGACATCGCGGCGCTCGTCGGAGAGACCAGCGACAACCTGCCCGGCGTGCCGAAGGTCGGCGAGAAGACCGCGGTCAAGTGGCTCACGCAGTTCGGCTCGCTCGACGACCTGATCGCCCGCGCCGATGAGATCAAGGGCGTGGTCGGCGGCAACCTGCGCGACCACATCGATGACGTCCGTCGCAACCGCAAGCTCAACCGTCTCCTGACCGATGTGGAGCTTCCGGTCGGACCGGCCGATCTCGCGGTGGCTCCCATCGATGCACAGGCCGTTCGCGACATCTTCGCGCGGCTCGAGTTCCGTACCCTCCTGCCTCGCGTGTTCGAGGCAGTCGGCGCCGGTGAGGTCGCGGACGATCCGGCCTCCGTGGTCGTGCTGCCGGTCCCGGGCGAGGTCTCTCCCGCCGAGCTCGCGACCTGGGCTGCGGCGCAGGAGGGGGATGTGGCACTCCGCCTGACGACGCAGGGCGGCGCTCCGGTGCGCATCGGCGCCGCCACCCTCACCGAGCTGCGCGAGGCGGACTGGACCGATGCCGCGGCCGACGAGCTCCGCGGCTGGCTCGAGTCCGATGGTGCGAAGGTCCTGCACGACGCGAAGCCCCAGGTGAAGGCTCTGGTGCGCCAGGGCATCCGCCTCGGTGGTCTCGCCTACGACACGAGTCTCGCCGGCTGGCTGCTGCGGCCGAGCTTCCCCGACAAGACGCTCTCCGATCTCGTCGAGCGCTACCTGGGGGAGAAGCTCCCCGAGGCCGACCCGTCCCAGCTCGTGCCCGAGACCGAGGGGGCGACACCCTCGCAGGAGGCGTGGTTCTCCCTGCGCGTCGCCGATGCCCTTCGGGAGGACATCCCCGAATCCGTGGCGAAGGTCCTGGTCGACATCGAGCTGCCGACCCTGCTGACCCTCGCCGATATGGAGGTGGCGGGCGTCGCGGTCTCCCACGAGGTGCTGTCGACGTTCTCCGGCGAACTCGCGACGCGGGCTGAGGGCCTCGCGCAGGAGGCGTTCACGGTCGTGGGGCGCGAGTTCAACCTCGGTTCCCCGAAGCAGCTGCAGGAGGTCCTTTTCGAAGACCTGCAGCTCCCGAAGACGCGCAAGACCAAGACCGGGTACTCGACCGATGCCGCCGTCCTCGCCGACTTGCAGGAGTCGCACCCGCACCCGTTCCTGAGCCTGCTCCTCCAACACCGCGAGGCCACCAAACTCCGTCAGATCATCGAGTCGCTCGACACGGCGATCGGGGATGATCACCGCGTGCACACGACGTACGTGCAGACCGGAAGCCAGACCGGGCGGCTCTCCAGCACCGACCCCAACCTGCAGAACATCCCGGTGCGCACGGAGGAGTCCCGCCGCATCCGCAGCGCGTTCCAGGTGGGCGCGGGCTACGAGGCGCTCCTCACAGCGGACTACTCACAGATCGAGATGCGCATCATGGCGCACCTGTCGGGCGACGAGGGCCTGATCGAGGCGTTCAACAGCGGGGAAGACCTGCACCGCTTCGTCGGCGCCCGTGTGTTCGGCGTCGAGCCGAGCGACGTGACGCCGGCGATGCGCACCAAGGTGAAAGCGATGTCCTACGGGCTGGTCTACGGCCTGTCGGCGTTCGGGCTCTCCAAGCAGTTGCGCATCGAGCAGTCCGAGGCCAAGCAGCTGATGGTCGAGTACTTCGCGCGCTTCGGCGCCGTGCGCGACTACCTGCGGGCATCGGTCATGAAGGCGAAGGAGGTCGGTTACACCGAGACGATCTTCGGCCGCCGTCGCCCGTTCCCCGACCTCGCCAGCCCCAACCGCGTGCTGCGCGAGAACGCGGAGCGCGCCGCGCTCAACGCGCCGATCCAGGGCAGTGCCGCCGACATCATGAAGATCGCCCTCCTGCACATCCACGATGATCTCCGCACCGAGGGACTCGCCTCGCGCGTCCTGCTGCAGATCCACGACGAACTCGTGGTCGAGGTCGCACCCGGGGAGTGGGATGCCACCGAGCGCATCGTCCGCACCCGGATGGGTGACGCGGCGACGCTGTCGGTGCCCCTCGACGTGCAGGTCGGTCGCGGTCGGGATTGGAACGAAGCCGCGCACTGAGGTCCCCGTGCGGAAGGGGGTCGGGGATTAGGCTGGAAGGCATGACTTCAGCTCCCCGCACCCCCACCGCCATCGACGCCGTCGCCGATGAATGGGTCGACACGATCGCGGTTCTGGCACCCACTCTCGGGACCTACATCGGCCGCGACGAGGTAAACGACCGCTTCGGCGACCTCAGCCCTGCAGGCCACGAGGAGATCGCCGCAGCGACCCGCGTCACGCTCGACCGGCTCTCGGCGCTGGAGCCCGTCGACGCGATCGACGAGGTGACCAAGACGGACCTCAGCGCGGAGCTGCGGCTGGACCTCGAGCTGCACGATGCGAAGTGGCACCTGCGCGACCTCAACGTCATCGCCTCCGCCGCGCAGGACGTCCGCTCCGCATTCGACCTGATGCCGACCGCGACCGTCGACGACTGGGATGTCGTCTCGACCCGACTCGCCGCCGTCCCCGCGGCGCTCCGTGGATACGTCGAGACCCTCAGGACCGGTATCGCGGAGGGCGTCATGCCGGCGCGCCGCCAGGTGACCGAGGTGGCGATGCAGATCGATCGCTACACCGCCGACGACGGGTTCTTCGCCGCGTTCGTCGCGCACGCCGATCCGGACGAGGGCCAGCTCCCGGCGTCGCTCGCGCGTACTCTGGCGGACAACTCCGCGGCCGCCCGCGTCGCCTACGACGAGCTGCGTCGCTTCCTCGCCGAGGAGCTCGCCCCCGCTGCCGGCGAGGTCGATGCCGTCGGCCGGGAGCTGTATGCGCTGAACTCCCGTCGCTTCCTCGGCGCGACGATCGACCTGGACGAGACGTACGAGTGGGGCCGTGAGGAGCTCGAGCGCATGGTCGCCGAGCAGACGGCGATCGCGAACGAGATCCTGCCCGGCGCGTCCGTCGAGGAGGCCGTCGCGCACCTCGAGGCCGACCCCGCCCGGAAGCTCGTCGGCACCGACGCGCTGCAGAAGTGGATGCAGGAGACGAGCGACCGCGCGGTCGCCGAGCTCGGCGCCTCCCACTTCGACATCCCCGAGGCGATCCGCACGCTCGAGTGCATGATCGCGCCGACGCAGGAGGGCGGGATCTACTACACCGGACCGACCGACGACTTCTCGCGTCCCGGTCGCATGTGGTGGTCGGTGCCGGAGGGCGTCACGGAGTTCGACACCTGGCGCGAGCTCACCACCGTGTTCCACGAGGGCGTTCCGGGCCACCACCTCCAGATCGCCCAGGCCGTCTACAACCGCGCCGAGCTCAACTCCTGGCGCCGTCTCCTGGCCGGCACCTCGGGTCATGCCGAGGGCTGGGCGCTGTATGCGGAGCGCCTCATGGAACAGCTCGGCTACCTCGACGACCCGGCCGACCGCCTGGGCATGCTCGACGGACAGCGGATGCGCGCGGCACGCGTGGTCCTCGACATCGGCGTGCACCTGGGCAAGCCGCGTCTCGACGGCACCGGTGTCTGGGATGCGGAGTACGCCCTCGACTTCATGCGCCGCAACGTGAACATGTCCGATCAGTTCGTCCAGTTCGAGGTCAACCGCTACCTCGGGTGGCCCGGACAGGCGCCGTCCTACAAGGTCGGCCAGCGCATCTGGGAGCAGGTCCGCGACGGAGTGCGCGCCGCACAGGGCGACGACTTCTCCTTCAAGGACTTCCACAAGCGTGCGCTGGACATGGGAGGCGTGGGCCTCGACACGCTCCGCACCGCGCTGCTTCCGCGCTGACGGGAATGCGGCTCGGGTCGCGTGTGTTCATTCACCTGAATGGAAAGGGATGACATGGGCATCGAATTCGGGCTGGACACCTTCGGCGACATCACGAGGGACGCGGACGGAGAACTCCTCACCGGAGCGCAGACGATCCGCAACATCGTCGCGCAGGCGGAGCTCGCCGACACCGTCGGCGTGGACTTCTTCGGCGTGGGGGAGCACCACCGCACCGAGTTCGCGGTCTCCGCGCCGGAGATGGTGCTCGCTGCGATCGCCGCACGGACCGAGCACATCCGCCTCGGCACCGCGGTGACGGTGCTCTCGTCCGACGACCCCGTCCGCGTGTTCGAACGCTTCTCGACCCTCGACGCTCTCTCCAACGGTCGCGGCGAGGTCGTGCTGGGCCGCGGATCCTTCATCGAGTCCTTCCCGCTGTTCGGCTACGACCTGCGGGACTACGACGCGCTGTTCGAGCAGAAGCTCGAGCTCTTCGTGGAGCTCCTCAAGGAAGAGCCGGTCACGTGGTCGGGGACCATGCGCGCGTCGCTGGAGAACGCGAACGTCTTCCCCAAGACGGAGAAGGGCCTCCGCACGTGGGTCGGCGTCGGCGGCAGTCCCGAGTCCGTCGTGCGGGTCGCCCGCCACGGCCTCGGTCTCATGCTCGCGATCATCGGAGGTCCGGCAGGGCGGTTCAAGCCGTTCGTCGACCTGTACCACCGCTCCGTCGCCTCGTTCGGCACCACCTCCCACCCCATCTCGGTCCACTCGCCCGGACACATCGCCGAGACGGACGCGGAGGCGTGGGATGCCGCGTACTCCGGATTCGAGGCGATGAACAACACCATCGGCCGCGAGCGCGGCTGGCCCGCGTACAGCCGTGCTCGGTTCCAGAACGACGTCGGGCCGGAGGGTGCCATCTACTCGGGGTCGCCCGACCGGGTGGCCGCGAAGATCGCCGACACCGTCACGACGCTGGGGCTCGGCCGGTTCGATCTGAAGTACGCCACGGGCACCCTGTCGCACGAGTCGATGATGCGGAGCATCGAGCTCTACGGCACCGAGGTGATCCCGCGGGTGCGGAAGATCCTCGCAGCCCGCGACTGACGACATCTCGCGCGGACCGTCCGGCGCTCGGCTCTACGATGAGGGACATGGCCAACACCGCCCTGCCGAGCCGCTCATCGCTGGCTGAGCGCCTGGACGTCCTGCCGTTCACGCGTCGACACCTTCGCCTGCTGACCGGGTCCGGACTCGGCTGGGCGCTGGATGCGATGGATGTCGGGCTGATCTCGTTCATCCTCGCCGCACTCACCCAGCAGTGGGACCTGAGCAAGAGCGACGCGGGCTGGATCGCCTCCATCGGCTTCCTCGGCATGGCCATCGGCGCCACGCTCGGTGGTCTCCTGGCCGATCGCTTCGGACGCCGACAGGTGTTCGCCCTCACGTTGCTCATCTACGGCGTCGCGACCGGCGCGAGCGCGCTCGTCGGCGGCCTCGCCGCCCTGCTGGTGCTGCGGTTCCTCGTGGGCCTCGGACTCGGTGCAGAGCTCCCCGTCGCGTCGACGTACGTCAGCGAGTTCGCGCCTGCCCGCATCCGCGGTCGGCTGATCGTGGTGCTGGAGGCGTTCTGGGCGCTGGGTTGGACGGCGGCGGCCGTCATCGGGTTCCTCGTCATCCCGGCATCCGACGACGGCTGGCGCTGGGCGTTCGCGCTGGGAGCGATCCCCGCCGTGTACGCGCTCTTCGTGCGCTGGCGGATGCCGGAGTCGCCACGCTGGCTCGCGTCGCGGGGACGTATCGCGGAGGCCGACCGCATCGTCTCTGCGTTCGAAGCGGATGCCCGTGTCGTCACCGCCCCGGCCATCCGGAAGGAGCCCGCCTCCCGCGCGATCGCCGTCACGGCGCGCGCGCGACTGGCGACGCTTTGGAACCGCGAGTTCCGGGTACGCACCCTGTGCCTGTGGCTGGTCTGGCTGGGCGTGAACTTCGCGTACTACGGCGCATTCATCTGGATCCCGAGCATCCTGGTGGATGCGGGCTTCGACCTGGTGCGCTCCTTCGGCTTCACCTTGATCATCACTCTCGCCCAGCTGCCGGGCTACGCGGTGGCCGCATGGCTGATCGAGGTGTGGGGGAGGCGTCTGACGCTCTCGGTCTTCCTCGTCGGGTCTGCCGTGTCCGCCGTCCTGTTCGGCACCGCCACGGCGGAGAGCGCGATCATCATCGCCGGCATGGCGCTGTCCTTCTTCAACCTCGGCGCCTGGGGTGCCCTCTACGCCGTGACGCCGGAGATCTATCCGACGTCGCTCCGTGGGACGGGCGCCGGCTGGGCGGCCGGGGTGGGGCGGATCGCGTCGATCGTGGCGCCCCTGTCGGTTCCGGCGCTGCTCGCGGCCGGGGGAGCACCGCTGCTGTTCGCGATCTTCGGCTGCTGCTTCCTCGGCGCGGCAGCTGCGGCATGGGGGCTCGTCGATCGGGGCGGCGCGGCGCTCGACGACCGTTGACGCCCGCTGTCGGCGTACCGCAATAGGCTGGTCCGATGGCAGATGTGCGCTTCGTGGCGATCGGCGACTCGTTCACCGAGGGAGTCGGCGACGTCCTTCCCGACGGGCGCGAGCGAGGGTGGGCCGACCTCGCCGCGCAGGGATGGGCCGACGCCGCCGGCCACCCGATCCAGTACGCGAATCTCGCGATCCGCGGCAAGCTCGCCTGGCCGATCGTCGAGCAGCAGCTCGAACCCGCACTGGCGCTGCGTCCCACGCACCTCTCGTTCAACGGCGGCGGCAACGACATGCTGCGACCGCGGACCGACGTCGAGCACATCGCCGATGCGTTCAGCCGGGTGCTGCGCCGCTGCGACGAGGAGGGCGTGACCATGATCCTGCTGTCCGGCGCGAACCCCAGCGGTCAGCTCCCGATGGGGTCGCTCGTGCAGCGGCGCGGAGATCTGCTGTCGGATGCGGTGCTGCGACGGATCGAGGAGCGCCCCGACGTGATCCGCGCCCTGAACTGGCCTGATCGGGAGCTCTCGCGCGGCGCCTACTGGGCCGATGACCGTCTGCATATGAACGCGTCCGGTCATCATCGGGTGGCCGCACGGGTGCTGCACGCTCTCGGCTTCGAGCCGCCGGAGACGTGGTGGGCTCCGAGTGATCGGATGGGGGCAGGGCCGTCCGGCATCGCGTACTATCGCGAGTTCGTGGGCCCGTGGGTGCGCCGTCGCGTCACGCGCACCTCGTCCGGCGACGGACGCACCGCGAAGTACCCGACCTGGGTCGAGCGGGTTCCGTCGTGAATCGTCCTCGACCGACGCGACGAGCCACCGCGTGAGCGACATCGAGCTGGCGCGCATCTCCGCGGGGTCGCTGACGATGACGGATGCCCGCCGTGCCGAGCAGCACCACGTCGCGCTCGAGCCCTTCGAGATCGGCGTGTATCCGGTCACGGAGGAGCAGCTCGCGGAGGTGCTGGGTGTCCCGGCGCGGCACCCCGACCGCCCGGCCGCCGACCTCAGCTGGCTGCGCGCCGTGCACTTCTGCAACGCGGCATCCGAGTGGGAGGGCCTCGATCGGGTCTACCTGTTCGACGGCGAGGACGTGAGCTGGGACACGACGGCGGACGGCTACCGGCTTCCCACCGAGGCCGAGTGGGAGTATGCGTGCCGGGCCGGTTCCACGGGCCCGCACTACGCCCCGCTGGCGGACGCCGCCTGGACGAGTGCGGACGGCGTCCGGTCACCGCAGAACGTCGGTGGCAAGCTGCCGAACCTGAACGGTCTGTTCGACACCCTCGGCAATGTCTGGGAGTGGTGCTGGGACCTGTTGGATCCGGCGCGCTACGACGACTACCGCGTGTTCCGTGGCGGCGGTTTCGCCGATGACGCCTGGAGCGTCCGCGCTTCGGTCCGCCGCGGGGGAGCACCGCGCATGCACCATGAAGACGTCGGGCTCCGGCTCGCGCGCGGCGCGTTCGACACACCGGATCGTGCGCAGGGCTGGTCGGCCTCCGCCGACCGCGAGCGTGCGGCGCTGGACGGCCCGCTCCCTTCCGGGTGGACACCGCGCCGAGCCTGAGCGCTCTGCCGCTGCTCGCTTTGCCGGGACAGGGCGGCGGATGCCAGGCTGGTGTCATGACATCCGCGTACTCCCTCATCGTCTCTCAGGGACGTGTCGCCGACCGCACCGACGGCGCTCTCATCGGTGCACGTCGCGTCGGTGCGGCTCTTTCGACGCTCCTGGCCGTCGAGTCCGTGGTCGTCGGCACTCCGTCGGCGGGCACGGTCGATGACTGGACGGTGGCGCTTCCCGAGGCTGCGGGGACCCTGACGGGGCTGCGCGACGCGCTGGGTGACGCCATCGGCCGAGGGACGACTCCGGTCCTGGTGACCAACACGTGC
Organism: Microbacterium sp. GW821-FHT01D02; assembly: GCF_059422585.1. Classification (NCBI taxonomy): domain Bacteria; kingdom Bacillati; phylum Actinomycetota; class Actinomycetes; order Micrococcales; family Microbacteriaceae; genus Microbacterium; species Microbacterium sp. GW821-FHT01D02. The sequence continues at coordinate 473,436 of NZ_JBWKXB010000003.1, forward strand.
GCGGCGAGCCTCGGCACCCTGCCGACCGTCGCGGAGCGTCACCCCGATGCCGTCCTGCTATGGATCGATGCGCACGGAGACTTCAACACCCCGGAGACCACCGAGTCCGGGTACCTGGGCGGCATGGTCCTCGCGGCGGCATGCGGGCTCTGGGACAGCGGTCATGGTGCGGGCATCGATCCGCAGCAGGTGATCGTGGTCGGCGGACGCGACATCGATCCCGCGGAGGCGGATCTCCTGGACGGCGCCGGCGTGACCGTGCTCTCCCCGGCCGAGAGCACTCCTGAGCGGATCCGCGAGCTGGTCGCCGGGCGCCCGGTCTGGATCCATGTGGACTGGGATGTCCTCGAACCGGGCTACATCCCTGCCGCGTACCGCGTGGGCGGGGGGCTGCTGCCGCACGAGGTCGCGGCGATCTTCGCGGCGCTGCCGGTGGAGTCCGTCCGCGGAGTCGAGCTCGCCGAGTTCGAGGCCGGCGACGCGGAGGTCCCCGAGCACGTGAGTGTCGAGCTCATCGTGGAGACCGTCCAGCACCTGCTCCGCTGCCGTCTCAGTCCGCGGTCAAGCTCTTGATCATGTAGCGGTTCGGATCCGCCGGCGGGGCGAAGCCGTACTGTGCGTACAGGCCGTGCGCGTCGGCCGTCGCGAGGACGATGCGACGCAGCGGCAGAGGCTCCAGGTCGGCGACGACACCGGCGACGAGCATCTTGCCGACACCCGATCCGCGCACGCGCTCATCGACGAAGACGTCGCAGAGCCACGCGAACGTCACGCTGTCGGTCACGACCCGTGCGTAGCCGACCTGCTCCCCGGCGGCATCCCAGACGCCGTAGTTGCGCGAGGCATCGATCGCCGCGTCCTGTGCCTCCCGTGGGCGTCCCTTCGCCCAGTAGGACTGCTCGCTGAGCCAGCGATGCACGCGGGCGCGGTCGATTCTCGTCGAGTCGTGGGAGAAGGTGAAGTCGGAGGCCACGCCTCATCCTAGAAGGATTCAGCGGCGTCGCTCGGGATCGAGCCCCATGCGGATGCGGGTCCGCTTGCGTTCGATCAGGATGAACACGGTTCCGAGGATCCAGAGCGGAATCGGCATGAGGAAGGCGATCCGGAAGGCCTCGAGCGTGTAGGTCTCGGGAGTGCCGGCGCCCTGCAGGTCGAGGACGAGACCGATCAGGAAGATCGCGATGAGGGCGGCGATGAAGCCGCCGGCGTTGGTGACGCCGGTCGCCGTGCTCAGACGATGGGTGGGGTTGTGCGTCCGCGCATGGTCGAACGCGATCATCGAGGCCGGGCCTCCGGTGGCCAGGGCGACCGCCAGCACGTACAGGAGCCAGATGGGAGCGGTGTCGGGGAGCGCGATCACGGCGATCCACGCGGCCATCTGCACGCCGACGGCCGGGAGCACCAGTGCCAGTGACCGGTGGTTCGGGAGGCGTCGTGAGAGGTCTCCGATCACCGGTCCCAGAAGCATGCCGGCAACGACATATACGGAGATGATGCCGGCGGCATGCGCGGTGTCGAGGCCCTCTGCGGCGGTGAGGAAGGGCATTCCCCAGAGCAGGACGAAGGCCGTGCCCGCGAACGGCGTGGTGAAGTGCGACCAGAAAGCCAGTCGGGTGCCGGGATGGGCCCAGGCGGCACGGATGCCGACCCCGGTGTCGATCGCGGAGGTGACGACGCGGACGACGCCCGTGTCGGTGTTCACCGTGACGTCGGCGCCGCTCTCGGCGGGATGGTTGCGGATGACGAGGGCCACGAGGATCGTGAAGAGGACACCGAGCCCGGCGATGCTCCCGAACGTGATGGTCCAGCTCGTCGCGTGCAGCAGCGCGGCGAGGGGCACGAGGGCGATGAGCTGGCCGGTCTGCCCGATGATGCCGGTGAACTGCACCATGAGGGGTCCGCGCTGGGCGGGGAACCAGGTTGCGACCAGGCGGAGGACGGCGGGGAAGATCGCCGCGTCGCCGGCGCCGAGCAGAACGCGAGCGAAGATGGCGATCCCGATGCTGGGGGAGAGGGCCATGGTGAGCTGGCCTGCCGCCATGAGGAGCATGCCGATCGTCATGATCGGGCGCGAGCCGAAGCGGTCGAGGAGCACACCGACCGGGATCTGCATGCCGCCGTAGACGGCGAGCTGCACGACGGCGAAGAGCGCGAGGGTCGACGCGTCGGCCTGGAACCTGTCGGCAGCCTCGACGCCGACCGCGCCGAGCGAGGTGCGGTTGGTGATCGCGAGCACATAGGCTGCGACGCCGACCGACCAGATCACCCAGGCTCGCCACCCCGGAGTCGACACGGGGGAGGGGGAGACCTTCGGCACGTCTCCACGCTACTCCTGTGACGGCGTCGCTCCGATCGGAGCGCCGTGTCGGATGCCGGCGCTAGCCTGACCGCATGACCACCTCACCTCTGCACCATTCGATCGACTACGTCGAGCTCGTCGTCACCGACCTCGATGTGGCCAAGCGCTTCTTCACCGCGGCGTTCGGCTGGAGCTTCAACGACTACGGCCCCGGCTACGCGGGCATCGCCTCTCCGCGTGGGGATGGCAGCGAGGTCGGCGGGCTCCTGCTGGCCGACGAGCCGCGACCGGTGGGCGGACCGCTCGTGCTGCTCTACTCGGATGACCTCGACGCCACGATGGATGCAATCGCGGCAGCGGGGGGCACCATCCTGCAGCAGCCGTACGAGTTCCCGGGCGGCAGACGACTCCACTTCGCCGATCCGACGGGGAACGAACTCGGCGTCTGGTCCGCGCAGTAGTTCCGGCTCAGGGAGCGACTCAGGGCACGACGGCGCCTCGATCGCCGACGCGGGTGACCTCCACCGTCTGCTCGTCGTCGAAGTCGGTGAAGATCAATCGGGAGGTGTCCGGCACGGTGGAGCCGACCGACGCGGCTGTGAAGACGTGGGTCGTCGGGCCCATGTCCGCGGTGCACGGGCCCTCGGAAGGGGGCTCGAACGTGGCGATGAACTCGCCGTCCTTCTTCTCGACGGATGTCGCCATGGCGGGGCAGCTGGAGCTTCCCCACGTCACGACGTCGACACCGCCGTCGTCGTAGGCGACCACGACGGGTCCCTCCGTGAACGGAGCGATCTCGACGCCCGCCGGCGTCCCCGGACGGCGCTCGTCGGCCACGCCTATGGACGGAACCATCGAGCAGGCGGCGAGGCCGACGAGGAGAGCGACTCCGCCGACGCTGATGAGTCCGCGCCTCAGGTGCATGACGACAGCGTAGCGACTGCGCCGAACGCCCGAGGGGTTCACCGTCCGTCGAGCGCGTAGGTGACGTCCCGGAGTTCCTCGCGCAGCCGCTCGCGCGCGCGGTGGTAGCGGCTGCGGACGGTGCCTTCCTTCATCCGCAGCACACGGGCGATCTCGACGAGCGGGAGACCATCCCAATGGCGGAGTGCGATGATGTCGCGATCCGTCTGGTCGAGCAGGCGGAGTGCCTCGTGCAGTTCCCCGAATGCCGTGGGATCCGCGAAACCCGAGGCCTGCTCCGTCGAGAGCTGGCTGCGGAGACGGTCCGCGAGCGCGTGGTGCCTCGCGGCGCCGCGACGATGGTGGAGCAGGACGTTCCTGGCGATGCCGAACATCCAGGGACGGATCTCGTCGTCGTCGTCAGGCAGCGCATTCGCGCGCTTCCAGAGGGCGAGCAGGGTCTCGGCAAGGAGATCCGCGGCGAGGTGGGCCGGATCGACACGTCGCACGAAGTAGGCGAGGAGCGCAGGGGAGTGCTCCGGAACGGCTCGCTCGATGCGCCGCCGCTTCTCGTCCGCCCGCCCGCTCACTGCTCGTCCACCCGGCAGCTCAGCCCCATGGCGCCGATGGCGACGGTGTCGCCGTCTTCGCCGAGTTCGAGCACATGGGGCAGGACCGCTTTGGTCATCTCGACGAGCGCGGGGTAGAGCTCGTTGCCCACCCGCTCCTCGCTGTCGGTATCGCCCGGGACGGCGGTGCCCTGCGCATAGAGCTGCTGGCCGAAACCGGTCCAGTCGCGCGCTTCGAGCGAGGCGTCGAGTGCCGCCAGATCGCCGTCCTCGGCGTTGCGCAGCTCGATGTATGCGCCGCAGTTCTCCGAGTGACCCTCATCCGTCGTGTATTCGACCGGAATCCGGATGGTGCGTTCATAGCCGTCCGGCAGACTCACCCAGGGCCACACCGAGAGCTCCGCGGTGGTGATGCTCGCGGCGCCGGTGAGCGCCACTGCCCCCAGCACGATCACCGGAACGAACCACCGCGGCCGCGGCATCCGGCCCCGTCGCAGGCGCGCGGGCCTCGTCTCGCTCGCCAGCACGGTCGCCGCCTGCGTCACAGCGGCGGGCAGCGGTGCGATCGATGCCGCGAGCAGGTCGTCGAGCTCCGTATCCTTCATGTCCACTCCATTCGTCGTCTGCACCTACATTCCCGGCAGGGGGCGAAACGTTGCACGACGGGGGATCGATCTTTTCGCGGAGGCGAGGAGTGGGCGCGCGGGGGTGAACCGATGGAGAACACGTGACCGCACTGCACGGGTGCGATCAGTAGTTGAAGCAGCGATCGGAGTCCGGCGTGGTCTCCGGCTCGCCCTGATAGAGGATGAACCAGTTCTCTGCGGTCGCCAGGTCGACCTGAGCGTCGAGCAACGTGCAGGTGTACAAGACGCCGCCCTCGCTCCGGAAGTCAGCGAATATCCGGTTCATGTTGCACGGGGACTCGCGGTCCGACGTCAGCGTGATCTGGTTTTGCGACAAACCGTCGCCCTCCTCCCAGGTGCCCGAGAAGTCGATGGTCTCTCCTCCGCGCAACTCGGCCGCTGTGCGCGGTGGGTGCCCGCTGCAACCCACGTCCAGCGGCCACGCGGTCGCCTGGAACGTCCCATCGTCGGCGAGTTGGAGTGTCGCGGGGAGGTCGCTTCCCGCGCGCCATGTTCCGTACGCATCCTCCTCGGTGAGGTTGAAGTCGGAGTCCCCACAGGCCGCCAGGACCAGTGCGAGAGGGAGGCACGCAAGGAGGGCAGCGAATCGACGGTTCCGCGTGGATGGGAGGGTGGCCACGAGCCCATCATGTCGCAGCGGAGAGCTTCATGGCATCACCGGGGAGCTGAACGCTGAGGGCCGAGGTCGTCGAGGATCGACGAGACGAGTTCGTCGACCGACGTCTCCCGCCCGATCCTTCGTTCCTCATACCAGGGGAGTGGTTGCCACCCGTCGTACCAGTCGCGGAGTTGCGGCTCCCCGAAGGCCGTCGCGAGCGGACGACTGGCATGTCGACGAAGGGTCTCTTCGAGGCCGACGTCGAACTGATAGATGCGTGTGACCCCGCGATGATCACGATGCAGGTTCTCGAAGGGTGCGGAGTAGTCGCGCAGATTGAAGACGCCATCCAGGATCACGTCGTAGCCGAGGTCGAGAGCCTGGCGGGCGGCTGCGGTGATCAACGCGCTCGCATTCCTCGACAGCCGGCGGGAGTCGGTGTCGTGAAGCAGCTCGCGACGTACATAGTCCTGATGGATCAGCGCGACCCGCGGACCGAGAAGCGGCCGTAGTGCGAGCGCCGTCGTCGTCTTGCCGGAACCGGAGTCGCCGCGAAGGATCACGAGACGCGTCTGCGCATCACCCACCGGAGTCATCGCACCATTGTCGCAGTGCTCGCAGGGGAGCGCCGTTCCGGCGGTGTGACGACGTGAACTGACATAATGTGCATTATCGGATAATCGTCATTCACTAAGATTTCGCCGATCTCGCTTGTTCGTAGCGTTGGATCGCGCTGCAATACGAAGAAGGCCCACGTGCGAACGTGGGCCTTCTTCGTATTGCTGGTCAGCGGCGACGTGTCGACGTTCAGCCGGGACGATCTTGCCTCGCTCGACTTCCGCCGATGCGGACTCGAGTGCGTGGACGAGCGTCTTGTTCGAGAGCAGTCGTCGTTCGTAGTCCGAGATGACGGTGACGGGTTCGAGGGTGACGGGGCCAGCTCGCGGTTCAGTGCAGCGATTGCTCACCGCGTCATGAGATCAGACAGTTCTTTAGCCGCACTGGAGCTTGTAATCGCCGGAGCTGAGCTGAGCTGACGCAGCGGTGACATCCTTGGCCCCAGAGGCTTTGAAATACGAGACAACGCGGAACGTGTGCTGCCCGGTCCCATTGCATTTGTACTGGACACTTTTTTGCACTATGTTCCACGCGCCAAAACTCTCGAAGGCTTTAGTGACGGGAACCCAGAGCCACCCGTTATGCATGAAAACGATGGACCTGATGTACGTCTTGGTGACGGCTCCCCCAACAACTAGAGATTGCTGGCTTCGCGCCCACTGAACCGGAGGGGAACCCCTGTCCGGATGATCTCTTCCACATTTGTCCCACCGCAAAATAACAATTTCCTACTACCGTCGCTCTCGTGGTCGCACCTGGCGTCGATTCAGGAGCGCCGATGCTCGTGTCCGACCCAAGTGCATCCATCTCCGCGTCCGTCATCACCACCGCATCAGCAGGAAGTGGTGTTCCATCCGGGTAGACGAGGTACTCGTCGGGAACGTCCGCCGAGCTCACCGCTGTGAGTGGCGGGAGGTCGGGCGCGTCGTTCTCTGATTATGACGCGCGGTAGGAGAGTCGTAGCCTCTACTGCGAATAAAGAGGCCCATCTGTTCCTGCGACCCGATAAGGCACAGAGACGGGGGTAAGCAGAACTGAGAGTCCGCTATCAGCCGCATACTTTTCCTGGAATTCGTACGCGTCGCTTTCGACGTCAAAAACGCCGATGAAACCAGGAGTTTCTTCCAAGTACACGATCCACACCATCATAAATGAAATGTATCACTTTCGACCCAGTGGCCGCTGGCTAATCTGACATGAGATACATTATCGGCTATATCTCGAGAGGGGTCATGGCGCAGCGCCCCGGCGGAATGCAGCACGGAGACGAACCGTGGTCGGATGCGAGACTGTTGCGATGACAAGCACCCTCCGCATCGCCGGCCTGGCCAACGCGCGCGACCTCGGTGGCCTCGAGCGTGCCGACGGGACGGTGACGCCGTCAGGCGTTTTCGTCCGCGCAGAACGACTCGATCTCGTCGATGCATCCGGCTGGGACGAGCTGCAGGCTGCGGGTGTGCGCACCATCATCGATCTGCGTCGGCCCGATGAGCACAGTGGAGACGTGCCGTCATCGATCACCCGCACCCGCGTGGACCTCGACGGCGACGACGTCGAGTTCTGGGCGGCATACGAAGCCGATGGCCGGTGGGGTACTCCGCTCTACTATCTCGATCACCTCCGCGAGCTCCCCGAGCGGCTCGGAGACGTCCTGACGGCGATCGCCACTGCCGACGACGGCGCGATCCTCTTCCACTGCTCCGCCGGGTGGGATCGCACGGGTCTCGTGTCCGCGGTTCTCCTCCGGGCGCTCGACGTCACGACCGAGGCCGCAGTCGCGGACTACCTCGCCTCGTTCGGAAACGCCGGCGAGATGGAGATCCTGCACGGGCGATCCTTCGAGGTCGCCGAACGCCACGAGATCCTGAGGCGGTTCGGGCACACGCCGGACTCGGCGTTTCGGGACATGTACGAGCATCTGGACCTCGACGCGTGGTTCCGCGCGGCCGACGTGGACCAGAGTACGCGCGCGGTGATCGAGACCTGGCGTGGGGCAGCACCAGCGAACCGCGTCTCTCGGTGAGGTACTCCCCCTGCGCATCATTTTTTGGGATACCAAAGCATCGCTCGTCTCTCTGGAGCGCCTCGGTAGGCTCGAACCGTGAACGGAAGCAACGTCGACATCGACTGGGAGTCCGCCCGCCACGCGAACAAGGAAAACTGGGAGGACCGAGTTCCCGTCCACGCGGAGGCCTACGGGCTCGACGCCTTCGACGATCCCGAGCACCTGAGCGACGTCGTCCGTGACGATCTCGCCTCGCTGATGCCCTTCCTCCCGCCAGCTGGGCTGTCCGGGCTCGACCTGTGCCACCTGCAATGCCACATCGGCACCGACACGGTCTCTCTCGCCCGCGCTGGCGCGACGGTCACGGGCGTCGATTTCTCCCCGGCCGCGCTCCGCACCGCCCGGGAGTTCGCCGCCCGACTGGGAATCGAGGCGACCTGGGTCGAGACCGATGTCCTGGATGCGCGTGCCGCGGTCGCGGGCGACTTCGACGTCGTCTACACGAGCATCGGGACGGTCACCTGGCTCGATGACTTGGATCGGTGGGCTGCCCAGATCGTCGCGCTGCTTCGTCCCGGCGGTACGTTCTTCATCCGAGACGGCCATCCCGCCCTCTATGCGCTGGACGAAGAAGCCCCGGCGCTGACCACCCGCTATTCGTACTTCGCAACCGGACATGCGCAGCAGTGGGACGATGACTCTACCTATGCCGGCGACGGGCGCATCGCGCACGCCCGCACCTATGAGTGGCCGCACGCCCTGTCGGAGATTCTCGGCGCGCTCCTGCGGGCCGGCCTCCGGCTCGTGCACTTCGACGAAGGACGAACGCTGCCGTGGCGCTTCAGCGAGCGGATGGTCGAGGTTCCCGGCGGCTATGCCTGGCCGGAGGCCGAACGTGACCTCCTGCCGTGCACGTACACGATCGTCGCCCGACGCGACTGAACCGAGTTGCCCGAGCCCGGCGCGCGTCGGGTACGCCCCTCCCCTGCCTCAGGCACCCACGTACTCCGCGAGGTGCTCCCCCGTGAGTGTCGACTTCTGGGATACCAAATCACTCGGCGTTCCCTCGAAGACGACCTTGCCGCCGTCGTGACCGGCACCCGGACCGATGTCGATGATCCAGTCCGCGTGCGCCATGACCGCCTGGTGGTGTTCGATCACGATCACGGTCTTGCCGGCGTCGACGAGTCGATCCAGCAGACCGAGGATCTTGTCGACATCGGCGAGGTGAAGTCCCGTCGTGGGCTCGTCGAGCACGTACACGTCGCCCTTCTCCCCCATCTGGATCGCGAGCTTGATGCGCTGGCGCTCACCGCCCGACAGCGTGGACAGGGGCTGGCCGAGTGACAGGTAGCCGAGCCCGACGTCTTCCATCCGGCCGAGGATCGCCGCGGCGGCCGGGAGCTTGGCCTCGCCGTCGCTGAAGAAGACCCGCGCCTCGGACACCGGCAGGTCGAGCACCTCGGTGATGTCCTTGCCCGCGAGCTTGTACTCCAGCACGCTCGCCTGGAAGCGCTTGCCACCGCAGTCCTCGCACGGCGTCTCGATCGTGTCCATGAAGCCGAGTTCCGTGATGATCACGCCGGCGCCCTTGCACGACGGACATGCCCCCTCGGAGTTCGCGCTGAACAGGGCCGGCTTCACGCCGTTGGCCTTCGCGAACGCCTTGCGGATCGGCTCGAGAAGGCCGGTGTAGGTCGCCGGGTTGCTGCGCCGGGAGCCCTTGATGGCGGCCTGGTCGATCGCCACGACGCCCTCCCGCTTCGACACAGAGCCGTGGATGAGCGAGCTCTTGCCGGAGCCCGCCACGCCCGTCACCACGGTGAGCACGCCCGTCGGGATGTCGACGTCGACATCCTGCAGGTTGTTCGCGGTGGCGCCGCGGACCTCGATCGCTCCCGCCTTCGAGCGCACCGAGTCCTTCAGCTGTGCGCGGTCCTCGAGGTGATCGCCGGTCTTGGTGCCGCTGGCCTTGAGACCCTCGACCGTGCCCTCGAAGCAGATCTCCCCGCCGGCGCTGCCCGCCCCCGGCCCGAGGTCGATGACGTGGTCGCCGATCGCGATGGTCTCCGGCTTGTGCTCGACCACCAGGACGGTGTTGCCCTTGTCCCGCAGCTGCAGCAGCAGACCGTTCATGCGCTGGATGTCGTGCGGGTGCAATCCGATGGTCGGCTCGTCGAACACGTAGGTGATGTCCGTCAGAGAGGAGCCGAGGTGGCGCAGCATCTTGATGCGCTGCGCCTCTCCCCCGGACAGGGTGCCCGACGGCCGCTCCAGGCTCAGGTAGCCGAGACCGAGTGTGACGAACGCGTCGAGGTTCGCGCTGAGCGCCTGCAGCAGCGGACCGGCTTCCGGAAGATCGAGACCGCGCACCCACGCGGCCAGGTCGGTCACCTGCATCCGGCAGGCGTCCGCGATGCTGACGCCCTCGATCTTCGACGAGCGTGCGCCCTCCGTGAGGCGCGTCCCGTCGCACTCCGGGCACACCGCGAACGTGGCGACGCGTTCGACGAAGGCGCGGATGTGCGGCTGCAGGGCGTCGAGGTCCTTCGAGAGCATCGACTTCGTGATCTTCGGGATCAGTCCCTCGTAGGTCATGTTGATGCCGGAGATCTTCACCTTCGTGACCTCGCCGTAGAGGAAGAGGTGCCGCTGCTTCTCGGTGAACTGCGAGATCGGCTTGTCCCCCGGGTAGAAGCCCGACTGTGAGAAGCCCTTCACCATCCACCCGTCGGCGGTGTACCCGGGCACCATGATGGCGCCCTCGTCGAGGGACTTCGACTCGTCGACGATCTGCGCGAGATCGAGGTCGGACACCGCTCCCCTCCCCTCGCATCGCGGGCACATCCCGCCGAGGTAGATCGCGTCCTTCACGATCTTCTTCTCGCCGCCCGGGCCGGTCATCACGCCGCTGGCCTTCTGCGTGGGGATGTTGAAGGAGAACGCCGTCGGACCGCCGATGTAGGGGTGGCCGAGCTTGCTGAACAGGATCCGCAGCATCGCGTTCGCATCCGTGACGGTGCCGACGGTCGACCGCGGGTTCGCTCCCAGACGCTCCTGGTCGACGATGATCGCCGTGGTCAGCCCCTCGAGCACGTCGACGTCGGGGCGCGGGACCGAGGGCATGAACCCCTGCACGAACGCGCTGTACGTCTCGTCGATCATGCGCCGGGACTCCGCCGCGATCGTGTCGAAGACGAGCGAGCTCTTGCCCGAGCCGGAGACGCCGGTGAACACGGTCAGCCGTCGTTTGGGGATGTCGACGCTGACGTCCTTCAGATTGTTCTCGCGTGCGCCCTGCACACGGATCAGATCATGGGTGTCAGCGGGATGCTCGTCAGCAGTCATCGGTGTCTCTCGGTCGGTGCAGCAGAGGGTTCAGGCGGTCTGGTTGATACGGAGCAGGTTGCCGGCGGGGTCACGGAAGGCGCAGTCGCGGACGCCGTAGGGCTGGTCCATCGGCTCCTGCACGACATCGGCGCCGCCCTCGACGAGGCGCTCGAACAGGCCGTCGACGTCGTCGCTGGCCAGGGTGAGCGCCGCATAGCTGCCCTTGGCGATCAGCTCGAGGATCGTCTGACGCTCGGCGTCCGTGATCCCGGGGTCGGTTGCCGGCGGATGCAGCACGATCGAGGTCTCCGGCTGGCCCTCGGGGCCGACGGTGAGCCAGCGCAGCCCGTCGTAGCCGACGTCGTTGCGCACCTCGAAGCCGAGGGCGTCGCGATAGAACGCGAGGGCCGCATCGGCGTCGGTGTGCGGGAGGAAGGCGTAGTGGATGCTGATGTTCATGGTGTTCACGTTAGGTGCGCATCGGTGCGCGGCGCTTCTCGATTCCTGATCGGTCTGGTGACCTGCTTCGCCTGGAACGAGGGGATCCCCTCGACGTTCGCGGCGCGTTCACGGTACACGCTGGGTGCGACACCGACCAGCTCCGAGAATCGCGTGCTGAAGGTGCCGAGCGACGAGCAGCCGACTTCGAAGCAGACCTCCGTGACGGACAGGTCGCCTCGTCGCAGCAGCGCCATGGCGCGTTCGATGCGCCGCGTCATGAGATAGGAGTACGGCGACTCCCCGTAGGCTTCCCGGAACTGCCTGCTCAGATGCCCCGCCGACATGTGCACGCCCCGCGCGAGGGCCTCCACGTCGAGGGGCCTCGCGTACTCCCGGTCGATGCGATCCCTGACCTTCCGCATCACGACGAGTTCGCGCAGGCGGGATTCGTCCACGGCTTTCACGAGTCGATCTTGCCATGTCGCCGGAAGTCGCGACATGACGGCGAGAAACGCGGGCGGAGACATCTCCCCCGCACGGACCCGGGAGAGCGCTACCCTGAGGGTGCATCCTCACAGGATCTTCTCAGAAAGGGGTCCCCCACCATGTCTGAACCGCTCACCCAGGCGAAGTCGGTGTTCAAGTCGATCCGCGTCACGCTGGCCGTCGCCGGTGTCCTCGCGCTCATCGCCGGAATCGTCCTCCTCGTCTGGCCGGTGAAGTCCGCGGTCATCGTGACGGCCATCTTCGCCTCGTATCTGATCATCGCCGGCCTCGTGTACATCGGGCTCGGCATCTTCTCGAGCAGCAAGGGAGGATGGGCCCGTGTCGGCCACATCGTCCTCGGTCTGCTCTACATCGCCGCCGGCGTCATCGCGTTCTTCAACCTGAACGTCGCCGCCGCCACGCTGGCCTTCGTCGTCGTGATCTTCATCGGTGTGAGCTGGATCGTGGACGGAGTCGTCGCCCTGACGCTCCTCGGCCGCGACGGCTCGCGCGTGTGGACGGTCATCTACGCGATCCTCAGCATCGTGGCCGGAATCATCGTGCTGTTCTCGCCGCTCATCGCCGGCTTCGCATTCTGGCTGCTGCTCGGCATCTCGCTGGTCGTCCTCGGCATCATCCAGATCGTGCGTGCCATCACGCTCGGCAAGGATGAGAAGGAGTACGTCTCCGCTGTGCAGGGAGACCCGGTCAGCTGACCCTCCCCCGACACGAATCGGCCCCGTCCTGCGCGATGCAGGACGGGGCCGATTCCGTGGGGACTGCTATTCGGCGACGAAGGCGCTGACGTCGCCCACGAGGCGCGTGTTGTCCGCCGGGACCGGATCCACGGCGGCCTTGGCGACCTCCGCCGCGAACTCGGAGACGTTGTAGAGCTTGCCGGCCGACTCCCGGCGCTCGGCGATCGCGCCCGGGTTCGCGCGCTCCAGCAGGGTGGCCGTGATCGTGCCCTCGATCATGTCGCCGGAGACGACGGTGAAGCCGATGCCCTTCTCGGCGAGGCCGGGGGTGAGCTCGCGGAGAGCGTCCTCGCCGGCACGCTTCGACAGCGCCACCGGCTCGTACTCCGGCATGGTCGGCGTGGTGCGGATGAAGTGCGCCTGGTGGCTGGTCACGAACACCACGCGTGCACCCTCGCCCAGGAGGGGCGTGGCGGCGTTGAGGACGTTGAGCTGGGCGTCGCGGTTGAGCGTGAGCGCGTAGTCCTCGGCCATGCCGGACTCCATGCCGCCGGAGGCGTTGAGCACCAGGACGTCGAGACGACCGTACGCGGCGCGGATGGCCTCGAACATCTCGGCGACGGATGCCGGGTCGGTGAGGTCCGCACCGACGACGAGGGCGCGGCGTCCGAGCTCACGAAGCTGCGCGGCGAGCTTCTCCGCTCGGGGAGCCTTGTTGCGGAAGTTGATGACGACGTCGGCTCCGGCCTCGGCCAGGTAGCGCACGGTGTCGGCGCCGATGCCCCGCGATGAACCGGTGACAAGGGCGACCTTGCCGTCGAGGGATCCTGCGGGAAGAACGTCGGTCACGGTGACTCCTCATGATGCGTGAAAACGCCGTGATCGCACGGCCCTCACACACTACCAAGCGCGCGCTGCGGCACCGGGATCGGCGGTCCCCCGCGTGATACGTTGACCACAAAGGAGGCCGCATGGACAACTTCACGACATTCGTCACGTTCATCGACCATTGGGCTTGGATCGGCTGGCTGGTCCTGATCGCCGTCTTCCTCGTCATCGAGATGCTGTCGCTGGACTTCACGTTCCTGATGCTGAGCTTCGGAAGCGTCGTCGGTCTGGTCACCGACCTGATCGGCGTGCCGGTCTGGGTGCAGGTGATCATCGCCGCGGCCGCCGCCGCGCTGTTCATCCTCTTCCTGCGCCCACCGCTCCTCAAGCGCCTGCGCCGTGGGGAGGATCCCACCAAATCCAACGTCGACGCTCTCGTCGATCTGCGCGGGATCGCGCTGCACGAGATCACGCAGATCTCCGGTCAGGTCAAGCTCGCCAACGGCGACACCTGGACGGCCCGCAGCGCCTCGTCCGTGCCGATCCCTCCGGGTGCACCCGTCGCCGTGAGCGCGATCAACGGCGCCACCGCCATCGTCCGTCCCGTCAACGACTAGGAGAACTCCGTGAACGACGCATCGTTCATCCCCACCGCGATCCTGTGGATCCTCGTGATCGCGGTGATCATCTTCGTGGTGGTCACCGTCGCCCGCGCGATCCGCATCATCCCGCAGGCAACCGCCGGAGTCGTGGAGCGCCTCGGCCGCTACCACAAGACCCTGACCCCCGGTCTGAACGTGCTGGTCCCGTTCATCGACCGTCTGCGTCCCCTGATCGACATGCGCGAGCAGGTCGTCTCGTTCCCCCCGCAGCCGGTGATCACCGAGGACAACCTCGTGGTGTCGATCGACACCGTCGTCTACTTCCAGGTGACCGACGCCCGGGCCGCGACCTATGAGATCGCGAACTACCTGGGCGCCGTCGAGCAGCTCACGACCACCACTCTGCGTAACGTCGTCGGTGGCCTCAACCTCGAAGAGGCCCTCACCAGCCGTGACAACATCAACGGTCAGCTGCGCGTCGTGCTCGATGAGGCGACCGGGAAGTGGGGCATCCGCGTCGGCCGTGTCGAGCTCAAGGCGATCGACCCGCCCATCTCCATCCAGGACTCGATGGAGAAGCAGATGCGCGCCGAGCGCGACCGCCGCGCGGCCATCCTGACCGCGGAGGGCACCAAGCAGTCCGCGATCCTCGAGGCCGAGGGTGCTCGTCAGGCCGAGATCCTCCGCGCCGAGGGTGACAAGCAGGCCGCTGTGCTCCGTGCACAGGGTGAGGCCGAGGCCATCCAGAACGTGTTCAGCGCGATCCACCAGGGCGAGCCGGACGACAAGCTCCTCGCCTACCAGTACCTCCAGATGCTCCCGAAGATCAGCGAAGGCCAGTCCAACAAGCTGTGGATCATCCCGAGCGAGCTCACCGAGGCGCTCAAGGGCATCGGCAGCGCCTTCACGCCGAAGCCGGGCCAGCAGGGTCCCACCAACACACTGCCGGGCGCGTGACGCACCCGTACTTCACGAAGACGCGGCATCCCCGAGTCCTCGCCCATCGCGGTCTCGTCACCGCGGCGGGCGAGGATTCGGGCGTCTGGGAGAACTCCGCCGCCGCGTTCGCCGCCGCTCACGCCGCCGGCGCCGAGTACGTCGAGACCGACTGCCAGGTCACCGCGGACGGCGATGTGGTCCTGTTCCATGACGCGACGCTCGAACGACTCGTCGGCGACCCCCGGGCCGTGCGCGAGGTCCGCACCCGCGAGCTGCGTGCCGTGTTCGCCGATCACGGCGGCCTGCTCACCGTGGCCGAGGCGTTGACCTCCTTCCCCGACGTCCGGTTCAACATCGACGTGAAGACGTCGGCGGCGGTCGAGCCACTCGGGCCGATCCTGGCCGAGCACACGCATCGGGTGCTCGTCACGAGCTTCTCGGATGCGAATCGTCGCGCGACCCTCGCGTCGGTGCTGAGAGCCGGTGCGGAGATCCGGCCCGCGACGTCCGGAGGCAGCAGGACGATCGCCGCGCTGCGGGCGCTCTCCGCTCTCCGCCTCTCCCCCGTTCGTGTGCTGCGAGAGGTCGACGCACTCCAGATCCCGGAACGATACGGCGCGCTGCGGGTGCTCACCCCCGCACTCCTCCGCGCCGCGCATCGACACGGCGCGGAGGTCCACGTGTGGACGGTCAACGACCCCGAGACGATGCGCCGACTCGTCGAGGTCGGCGTCGACGGCATCGTCTCCGATCGGGCCGACGTCGCTCTCAAGACGCTCTCTCCTCGCTAGCTCGACGCGCCCCATAACCTCCGCCGCTGGGATTACCCTGTGAATCCCGCCGAGAAGACGCTCGCGTGGATGAAGCGCACAGGCTGGAGCGTTATACCTGACAGCGACGAGAGGACCACAAAATGGCAGATCGCAGCCTGCGCGGCATCCGACTCGGCGCCCAGAGCCTACAGAGCGAAGAGGGCGTCGTTTTCATGGAGCGCCGTGAGACCACCTACACCTGTGACACCTGCGGCCACGTCACGAACCTCATGTTCGCGGCAGACGCCGAACCGCCCCAGACCTGGGAATGCCGCGCATGCGGCGCCGAGGCCCGCCTGAATGTCGACGGCCACGCCGTGACGCTCGAGGCCAGCGACGAGAAAGCCGCCCGCACGCACTGGGACATGCTCCTGGAGCGTCGTACCCGCGCAGAGCTCGAAGAGCTCCTGGAAGAGCGCCTCGCGTTCATCCGCGCCCGCCGCGGTGCCGGCGAGGACCCGACCCGCGAGAAGATCGGCGCCTAGCGCTTCCGGGCGCGCCACCACCCGAGGCCGAGCGCGCCCAACCCGCCCCAGAGCAGGATCATCTGGATCCAGGGGCCCAGGACAACCCCCGCCGTGAGGCCGGACCGGAGCTCGACATCTTCGAGCATCGCTCCGGCCTCTCCTGCGTCCAGGCTCGTGACCGTGGTCCCGTCTGCGCGGATGACCTGGCTCGTCCCGACCGTCGAGACGTTCACGACGCTGCGTCCGGTCTCGATCGCGCGCATGCGGGCGAAGGCGAGCTGCTGCAGATTCTCGTCGGTGCCGCGGAAGTCGGCGTTGTTCGTCTGGAACACCAGGACCTGGGCGCCGTCGCCGATGCCTTCCCAGATGACGTCGTCGTAGATCACGTCGAAGCAGATCGCGAGACCGACCAGCACCCCGTCGACATCCATGATGGGCGGGTTCGATCCGGGGGTGTACTCCCGCTGGATGAGCCCGATCAGATCGGGGACGATCGCGTTGTAGAAGGCGCGATCCGGGACGTACTCCCCGAACGGCACCGGGTGGCGCTTGTCGTGGGTCTGGGTCGCGGTGCCGTTCGACGTCCACAGCATCGAGGTGTTGAAGTACAGGCCGTCACGACCGGTCGCCGCGTTGGCCAGCAGCGGCGCGTCGATCCTGTTCGTGATCAGGGTCATGCGTCTCGCGAGAGCGTCGTTCTGGAACGGGTCTCCGTCGAGCGATCCCTCCGGCCACACCAGCAGGTCGACGTCCTCTCCGTAGAGCGGAGCGGTCGCGTCGGTCTGGGCCTGGATGACCGAGAACGGCTCGCGATCGTCGAAGTACCCCGTCGGACCGTTTCCCTGAACGGCTGCGATCCGCATGGAACCGGTCGACGAGGTGGGGAACAGCGGCGTGAAGAGCAGGACCACGACGAGCGCAGCGGGCGCGAGGACGCGCAAAGGACGACGCCAGGCGCGCAGTCGCACGACCTCGATGAGCATCGCGACGAGCAGCACCATCAGGAAGCTGAGTCCACTGACGCCCAGCCACGACGAGATCGGCGCGAGCGGGCTCTCCGCCTGGCTCATCCCGATGCGCGCCCACGGGAAGCCCCCGTACGGCCAGGAGCCGACGAAGAGCTCGCGACCGACCCAGAGGGCCGCGACGGTCGCCGGAAGGCCCAGAAGGCGCCCTGCAGCGCCGGGGAAGGCTCGTGGGAGCCAGCGATAGGCCAGGGCGATCGGGATCAGGGCCAGGGCGGTCAGGCCCCCCTCGACGACGCTGAGAGCGCCCCACGGGATCGGGCCGAGGTAGCGCGAGGTCCACGAGACCAGGAGCCCGAAGAAGAGGATGCCGTAGACGAGTCCGACCAGCAGCGCGCCCCCGAAGCGCCTCCCGATCAGGGAGAGCAGCAGCAGGGCGGTCGCGGGGAACGCGAGTGCCCAGACCGCCGCCTCCGGGTAGGCGAGATTCATCAAAAGAGCGGCGAGAGCGGCGGCCAGCACCGCGGCCCAGAGCGGGAGAAGGGCGCGCTCGCGCGCTCGGGACTCGGACATCCCCTCCATTGTCACATCGACGAGTAGGCGACGATGCCGCGCCGGACGCCGTCGAGCGCGGTCCGCGCGGTGCGCGCGAGGGCCCCGTCCTCCGCGACGATCGAGAGCTGGTCGAGCAGATCGATGGTCTGCTTCGCCCAGCGCACGAAGTCACCGGCGGCCATGTCCGCGTCGATGAGGACCCGATCGAGAGATCCTCCCCGTGCCCACGCGTGCATCGCGCCGGCCAGGCCCGCGGCGAGCGGCTCGCTACCGGGCAGGTGATGGTCCTGTTCGAGATCGTCGAGCTCGGCCCAGAGCGTCGTCGTCTTCTCGTAGGCGGTACGGAACGCGCCGCGGGGAAGGCCCCGCTCCCCCGCATTCGCCTCATCGCGTCGCGGCTCATACACGAGACAGCACGCCATGGCGGCGAGAGACGGGGCGTCGAGACCGGCCCACAGGCCCTGTCGGAGCGACTCGGCGACGAGGAGGTCGCGTTCGCCGTAGATGCGGCGCATGGTGCGTCCGGCCTCCGTCAGCGCGGTCTCGCCGTCGACCTCGGTCAGATAGTCCAGAGTCTCCAGCACCTCGACGACGCGATCGAAGACGCGCGCCACCGTTCCCGTGCGCGTCTCGATCTGGCGACGGATGCGGTCGGTCTGCCTCTTGAGCTTCCAGTAGCGCTCGGCCCACCGGGCATGCGCCTCGCGATCGGGGCATCGATGGCACGGATGGCGCTGCATCTGGGTGCGCAGGGTCTGGATGCGCTTCATGCGCTTGTCGCGGGAGGCTCGGGGCGCCTGCGAATCCTGACGGTTCTTCTTCTCCAGATCGCTCAGCTCGCGACGGATGGCCGCATACTCCGGGAAGTCGCCGTGCTCGCACGCCATCGCGCTCTGGTAGCCCGCCAGGGACTCCTCGGCCTCCCGCACCTGACGGGCGAGCCCGACGACCGCACGGTCCGCCTGGAACTGCGCGAACGACGATTCCAGGATCTGTCGAGCCCTCGTCTTGCCGAACATGTCGATGAGGTTCACGGCCATGTTGTACGTCGGTCGGAAGCTGGAGTTCAGCGGGTAGGTACGCCGAGAAGCGAGCGCCGCGACCGCCTGCGGGTCCATCCCCTCGGTCCACTGGACCACGGCATGGCCCTCGACGTCGATGCCGCGACGACCGGCACGGCCGGTGAGCTGGGTGTACTCCCCCGACGTGATCGCGACGCGGGCCTCGCCGTTGAACTTCTCCATCTTCTCGAGCACGACCGTGCGCGCCGGCATGTTGATGCCGAGCGCCAAGGTCTCGGTGGCGAAGACGACCTTCACGAGCTTGCGCTGGTAGAGCTCCTCGACGACCTCCTTGAACGCGGGCAGCAGCCCCGCGTGGTGGGAGGCGACGCCGCGCTCGAGGTTGTCCAGCCACTCCCAGTAGCCGAGCACGTCGAGGTCCTCGTCTTGCAGCGTCCTGGTGCGGTCCTCGACGATCGAGCGGATCTCGGTGCGCTCCTCCGTGGAGGTCAGTCGCAGTCCGGATCGGCGCACCTGCTGGACGGCGGCGTCGCAGCCGACGCGGCTGAAGATGAAGAAGATGGCCGGCAGCAGGTTGGCCCGCTCGAGGAGGCGGATCACGTCGGGACGGTCCATCCGCTCGATCCGCTGCGTGTTCCCGGGGCGAACGGGTCGTCGGCCCCCGCGATGCGGGCGCTTCGCCTGACGTCCCGCATGCCGATCGCTGCGATAGGACTGCGCCTGCCGGTTGCTCTCGTACGTCGAACCCGTCGAGGAGCGGAAGCGCATCAGCTCCTGGTTCACCTTCGCCGTCGCCAGGCCCGCGCGGTCGTCGAACAGGGGAAGGAGGTCGTCGCGCACGAGCACGTGCTGCTCCAGCGGAACCGGGCGGATCTCGGAGACGATCACCTCGGTGTCCCCGCGCACGGTGTCGAGCCAGTCGCCGAACTCCTCCGCGTTCGAGACCGTGGCGCTCAGCGAGACGAGCCGCACCTGCTGCGGCAGGTGGATGATGACCTCTTCCCACACAGCGCCGCGGAAGCGGTCGGCGAGGTAGTGGACCTCGTCCATGATCACGTAGCGGAGATCACGCAGCGCCGCCGAATCGGCGTAGATCATGTTCCGCAGCACCTCGGTGGTCATCACCACGATGCGCGCGTTCCCGTTGATGTTCGTGTCGCCGGTGAGGAGCCCGACCTGATCGGCGCCGTAGACGTCGACCAGCTCGCGGAACTTTTGGTTGGACAGCGCCTTCATGGGCGTCGTGTAGAACGCCTTGTCGGCCGGAGTCCGCATCGCGAGATGGATCGCGAACTCGCCCACGATCGTCTTGCCCGCGCCGGTGGGCGCTGCGACGAGCACGCTGCGGCCGTTCTCCAGGGCGTGGCATCCGGCAACCTGGAAGGGATCGAGATCGAACTTCTGCAGGGCGGCGAACGCGGCGGACTCGGGATGCTCCGCCGCCTGCTGGGCCTGGGCGTACCTCTCGGAGGGCGAACTCATGCCGCGTCCGGCAGCAGCCCCGACGCCGCTTCGCGCTTGCGCTTGCGACGGTCGAAGAGCAGCGAGAGACCGGCGGCTGCGAAGAAGAGGACGATGAGGATGCCCGCGAGCATCAGCATGCTGATGACATCGGCGGCGGGGGTTGCGAGGGCAGCGAAGACGGTCGCGATGATGATGGCGACACGCCAGCCCTTCAGGATCGCCCGGCCGGACATGATGCCCGCGACGTTTAGAGCCACCAGGAAGACCGGGAGGACGAACGAGATCCCGATCACGATCATGAGCTTGAAGATGAAGTCGTAGTACTCCTGCGCCTGGAAGAGGTTCTTGGCACCCTCCGGCGTGAACCCGGCCATGAGCTCGATGATGTGCGGCTGGATCATCACACCGACGTAGCAGCCGGCGAAGAACAGCGGCACTGCCGCGGCGACGAAGGAGACGGTGTAGCGGATCTCCTTGCGGGTCAGTCCGGGCATGATGAACGCCCAGATCTGCCACAGCCATACCGGCGCCGAGATGAACAGACCCAGCGAGAAGGCGATCCGCATCCGCATGTCGAAGGGACCGGTGATCGTGGAATACACGAGCGCCGCGACATCTTCGCCGCGTTGCTCCGCGATGTCGTTGATCGGCTTGGTGATGAAGCTGATGACCGGATCGGTGATGAGGAACGCGATGACCATGCCGACCACCAGCGCCAGCGCTGCGTACATCAGACGCTTGCGCAGTTCGACGAGATGCGCACCGAGCGACATCCGCCGATCCCGCTCAGCCTTCGGCTTCACGGTCGGTTCGATGGCTGCCACGGCCGGTCAGGCGCGAGGCGGAGTCTCAGGCTCGGAACCAGGGTCCTTCACCGTGGGGTCGACAGAGGTGGAGTCCGCACGACCGGCGTCCTCTTCCTTCATCGCCTTCATCTCGCCCTTGAAGACGCGGGCGGACTGACCCATGCTCTTCGCGAGCGCCGGCAGCTTGGCAGCACCGAAGAGGAGAAGGATCACGGCGAGCACGATGAGCAGGTGCCAGCCTTGCATTCCAGCGAACATGTCGAGATTCCCGTCGTTGGTGGGCGTTCGGTTCAGTCTACAGATCAAATCCGTGCATCGGGGCTGCGGTAGAGCGCGAGTCCGGCAGACGCCCAGTCGCGTGTCGCCGTTCGGGCGATGCCCGGATCGAGCACTTCCATCGCACCGCCGAAGCGTGCCGCGAGCCGTTTGATGCCACGGGGGTCGGCGAGATGGAGCCGAGCCGTCACGGATCCCTCTCCCGCATCGATCGCCTCGGACGGGAGGAACCCGTTCAGCAGCGGGGCGAGTCGCTCCGGCACGCGCACGGTGACCTCGCGTTCATCGTCGAGCCCGGCGAAGGCCTCCGGGACCTGGTCGCCGCCGTGGGTGATCGGGATGTCGGTGAGGCTCGGCGCGCTCACCCGGTCGAGGTGGAACGTGCGCATCGCCTGGCGAAGGTGGCACCAGCCCTGCAGGTACCACTGGCCGTTCGTGATGAGGATCTGCACGGGGTCGACCGTGCGTGTCGTCGGCGACGCATCCGGCGCCTGATAGGTGAAGGAGATCGCGACGCCCTCGTGGAGACCGCGGGCGACCGCTTCGCGGACCTCATCGACGGCGCTCGGAGCGACGACGACATCGGCGGGCGCGTCCGCGGCGCCTCGCGAGAGCTTCGAGATGAGTCCGGCGACGAGCCCCGAATCCGAGACGGCCGGTACGGCGGCGACCATCTGCAGTCCCGCCAGGAGGGCCGCAGCCTCGCGCGCGGTGAATCGTGGCACCCGCCGGAGGGCGACATCGTTGGTGATCTCGATGACGTCTTCGAGGTCGAGCAGATCCCAGTTGATGTCGAACATCTCCTGGGGCTGCTGCCAGTAGCCGGACTCACCGGGGAGTCCGATCACGGTCAGCTTCTCGACCATGCCCCGCATCTCCTGCGGGGTCACGCCGAACTCCTCGGCCGCCTCTGCGAGTGAGACCTGGCCGTGCTCGAGCAGGTACGGCACGAGCGTCAGATACAGCCGGACGCGCTCGGCGGCGAGCAGCGGCTTCGACTTCGCGCTCATCGTGCCTCCTCGATGTCCGTGTGGGTGTCGACGACTGCTCGGAGGCGCGCGATCACGGCATCCCGCAGCGGCGCGGGCTCGACGACGCGGACCTCGGGTCCGTACGACGCGAGCTCGTCGGCGAGGATGTGCAGGTCGACGAACGGCACGCGGATGCCCTGGGCCGCGGAGGTGGCGCGCCGTCCGAGACGGAGTGCCGCCTCGGTGCCCGGCGTGATCTCCAGAAGGGCGGAGTTCTCGGCTGCGACGCGCTCGAGTCCGGCCAGAGCCCGCTCCCCTGCGCCGTCGCGGAGCACCGGGTCGAAGGCGGTCGGGCTGACCTTGACATCGCCGACGATGCGGCTGAGCAGGAAGGTGCGATCCTCCTCGACGTTGACATCCACGCCGAACACATGCCAGCGTGCCTCGTAGTCGACCAGAGCGAGCGGTCGGATCCGCCGCCGACGAGGAGCGTCCTCCCCCGGCTTGAGGTAGTCGAACGTGACCACCTTGGAGCGCTCGATCGCATCCTGCAGCGGCGAGAACGCGGCGTCCCGCGCGGTGATGCGCGGCGCGAAGCCGATGATCGGCTCGTCACCGTCGATGCCCAGTGCACGGATCTTGCGCACCCCGGACTGAGCGTCACCCGAGACCGACTCCGCGCTCCACACGCTTCCGGCCAGCCGCAGCACCGCCAGCTCCGCGGGAGAGAACTCGATGTCGCTGGGCAGGTCGTACTCGGCCTGCGGAATGCGATAGCGGGCTTCGCGGAGGTCGTTCGGGTCGGCGGCGTCGCCGATCGTCTCGATCGGGACGCCCAGCGTTCGCAGCTCGTCCTTGTCGCGCTCGAACATCTTCTCGAGCGCGTCGGATCGCGTGCCGGCGTCCGCGCGCTGACGATAGCCGGAGACGTTGTCGAGGATCTGCTGCTTGGTCAACCCGATCTCCGTGGCCATCAGCGCCACGACGAGATTCGTCAGGCGCTCCTCCGCGGGGATACGGGTGGCCATCACTGCGTCGGCGCCGTGACTGCGCCCAGGATGTCGACCACGTAGGCGACGGCCTGTCCGCTCTCGCCGGCGGGCGTCACGACCAGGATCTGCGATCCGACGGTCTGGCCGATCAGGGCCTCTCCGACGGTCGGGGCGGACTTCGAGAGGTCGCCGGTGGGGCTCTGGCCCCAGGTGGTGGTGATGACCTTCTTGCTGTCCCAGCCGACGGCCGTGACGTTGAGCAGCGGGAGCTGGCCGGCCTCGACCTTGTCGCCGTCCCCCTTGATGAGGGTCTGCACGACCTGCTTGGTCGGGGCGGCGCTGTCCGGGATGATCACGCCGGGCGTGCCGTCGGAGGCGCGCACCACCGTCGGCATGCCCTTCGCGTCGTTGAACTGCAGCGTGCCCTCGGCGCGGGAGAGGTACACGTCGACGACGTCGATCACGAACACCGCATTGTCGTCCGCGGAGAGCCCGAAGGCCTGGAGGTTGTTGGCGCCGAAGTCGTCGGACGTGAGACCCGCGACGATCCGCGATCCGGCCGTCGCGCACTCGAACACGTCCGCGAGCCCCGGGGACTGCTTCGCCCAGAATGTGGCGGACGAGACGTTGCCGCGATTCCCGTCGTACGGAGTCGAGTAGACCTTCTTCCCCGTCTCGCCGCTGAAGATCGAGAGCTCGACCACGAGCAGCTGCTGGTCGGTGAGGATCTCCCGCCCGTCGCCGACGGTCGCGTCCGCGAACGACGACTTCTTCAGGTGCAGCGGCGAGTAGACGTCGACGTCCGGCGCGGACCCGACGTCACCCGAGACGCTGACCGCATCCAGGATGTCGGTTCCCCCGGCAGCACGATCGCAGGCGACGCCGCCGGGCGCCGCGGCGGTGCACCCGGTCAGGGCGAGGACGGCAAGGCTGAGAGAGGCCAGAACGGCGGACGTTTTACGCACGCGCTCCAGTCTATTCCGTCGCGTGCCCGGAATCGCGCGAGGCAGCGGCAAGGCGCGCCCCCTCCGCGGCCTTCTCGGCTTCTCGGGCGCGCTTGCGCAGGTTCTTGTCGCTGATCTCGCGATCGCCGACGGCGCCGGGAGTCCAGAGCTCCACGTCCTCATCTCCGTAGCTGCTCTTCGACGCGCGTCGCTTCACCGACGGTGCCACCGCGCCCGGGGCGAGCCTGCGTGCGGTGAGGAGGAACCCGGTGTGCGCGACCATGCGGTGGTCCGGCCGCACGGCCAGACCCTCGACATGCCAGCCGCGGACCATGGTCTCCGAGGCATCGGGGTCGGTGAAGAGGCCGGTGGAGCGGATGTACTCGGCCACCCGGGAGAGCTGCGTCGCGGTCGCCACGTAGCAGAGGACGACCCCGCCGGGGGTGAGCGCATCGGCGACGGCGTCCATGCACTCCCAGGGAGCGAGCATGTCGAGGACCACGCGGTCGACCGAACCCGCGGTCACCTCGTTCGGCAGCGCCTCGACGAGATCTCCGACGACCACGCGCCAGGTGTCGGGCGACTCGCCGAAGAACGTCTCGACGTTGCCGCGGGCCACATCGGCGAAGTCCTCGCGACGCTCGAAGGAGATCAGGCTGCCGTCGTGACCGACGGCGCGCAGCAGCGACAGCGAGAGCGCTCCGGAGCCGACGCCGGCCTCCACCACGACGGCGCCGGGGAAGATGTCGGCCTGCATCACGATCTGCGCGGCGTCCTTGGGGTACACGATCGCCGCACCGCGGGGCATCGACATCGCGAAGTCGCGCAGCAGCGGGCGCAGCGCCAGATAGTCGTGCCCGGAGCTGTTGGCGACCACGGAGCCGTCGGGCAGGCCGATCAGATCGCGGTGCCGGAGCACTCCCTGGTGCGTGTGGAGCTCTCCGTCCTCACGGAGCGTCACGGTGTGCAGACGGCCCTTCGGACCGGTGAGCTGCACGCGGTCGCCGATGCGGAAGGGTCCGCTCGGACGGGGAGCGCGGGAAACGGTCATCGGGTCGCTCCCGTCATGGTGCTCTTCTCGTCGTAGAGGTCGGCGAGGTCATCCGCTCCGCGACCCGCGAGGGTCGTCCAGAGCTCATGTGCGCCGAGGTGGTCCAGCGGCACGATGTGCGGCACGGCCAGCGTCACGGCGCCCGAGGCGAGTCCGGCACGGACACCCGTCGGGGAGTCCTCGATGACCACGACGTCCGCGATGTCCACGTCGAGGAGGGCCGCTGCCTGCAGGTAGGGCTCGGGGTGGGGCTTCGGGTTGTCCACGTCGTCGCCCGCGACGACGATGTCGAACGCCTCGAAGTCGATCAGTTCGACGACGTTGAGGGCCATCCGCCGCAGCGACATCGTCACCAGGCCGGTCGGGATGCCGGCGTCCCGCAGATCGCGCAGCAGCTCACGGGCCCCGGGGCGGAACGGGACTCCCTGGGTGCGCAGGGACTCCTGCACCATGTCCGTCAGGTGCGAGACGATCGCCTCGGCCTCCATCGCGACGCCGGCCTTCTGCAGGATCGCGGCGCTGTCGAGGAGGCCGCTGCCCACGAGCTGCAGTGCGTCCTCGTGGCTCCAGGTGCCGCCGAAGGACTCGACCAGCGTCGTCTCCGCCGCCATCCAATACGGTTCGGTGTCGACGAGTGTTCCATCCATGTCCCAAAGGACCGCGCTGGGCTTTCTGCTCACTGAACCCATGCTAGCCGGGGTGCCGCCCGCATCCCGTCCTCGCGGACTAGCCTGGAAGGATCACGACCGCGATCTCGAAGGGAGCCCTCGATGGATGTTCTCGGTCCGCGCATCGTCATCGCCGCCTTCGACGGCTGGAACGATGCGGGTGAAGCAGCGAGCGGTGCCATCGAGGCGCTGCGTGCATCGACGGAGTACGACCTCGTGCACTCCGTCGACCCCGAGCTGTACTTCGACTACCAGTACACGCGCCCGTCGACGCGGATGGACGCGGAGGGACGCCGACAGCTCACCTGGCCGGAGGCGGGGCTGTGGCGCCCGCGCGACCCCGGTCCCGGCCCCGAGTTCTGGCTCCTCACCGGCGCCGAGCCCGCGCGCACCTGGCAGGCGTTCGCCTCGGAGTTCATCGACGTGGCCCTGCGGGACGACATCACCGGTCTCGTGACGCTCGGAGCGATGCTCTCCGATGTACCGCACACCCGACCGATCTCGATCTTCGCCTCCAGCCAGAACGAGCAGGTGCGGGAGTCGCACGGTCTCGAGCGTTCGCTGTACGAAGGCCCGGTCGGGATCCTCACCGTCTTCGAGCACTTCGCTGAGAATGCGGGCATCCCCACGGCCAGCCTGTGGGCCAGCGTCCCGCACTACGTCGCCTCCGCGACGCCTTCGCCGAAGGTGACGCTCGCACTCCTGGATCGCCTCGAGGAGCTCACCGGCGTCGACGTCGACCGCCAGACGCTCCGCACCGAGGCCGCCGCCTGGGAGGCATCGATCGACGCCGCCGCGTCCGAGGACGAGGACATGGCGGAGTACATCCGCCAGCTCGAGCGCACCCGCGACACGTGGGACTCCCCCGAGGCGTCCGGCGACGCGATCGCGCAGGCGTTCGAGCGTTACCTCCGTCGTCGCGACGACGGCCCGGGCGACCGCAAGCGCTGAACCGCCCGGCGGCGAGGCCGGCTCAGGCCGCGATCACGCCGGTGCCGAGGAGCACCAGCAGCACGCTGCCGAGCAGGATCCGGTAGATCACGAAGGGCAGGAAGCTGCGCTTCGAGATCCAGTTCATGAAGAACGCGATCACACCGAGGGCGACCACGAACGCGATGCCGGTGGCCGCGAGGGTGTCGCCGAAGGAGAAGAACGACGGCTCGTCCCAGCTCTTGAACACCTGGTAGAAGCCGCTGCCGAACACGGCGGGGATCGCGAGCAGGAACGCGTAGCGAGCCGCAGCAGCGCGCTCGTACCCGAGGAACAGCCCCATCGTGATGGTGCCGCCCGACCGGGAGACGCCGGGGATCAGGGCGAGGGCCTGCGCGAACCCGAAGGCGATGCCGTGCGGGTAGGTCAGGTCGTCGAGCTTGCGGCGCTTCGCTCCGACGTAGTCGGCGATCCCGAGCAGGATGCCGAACACGATGAGCATGATCGCCACGATCCACATCGAGCGGAGCACGGTCTCGATCTGGTCCTGGAACAGCAGGCCGAGCACGACGATCGGGATGCTGCCGATGATGATCAGCCACCCCATCCGGGCGTCCGGATCGTTGCGGGGCGCCTTGCCGACGAGCGAACGGCACCACTGCGTGATGATGCGCACGATGTCACGCCAGAAGAACACCACCACGGCGGCTTCGGTGCCGATCTGCGTGATCGCCGTGAAGGCCGCCCCAGGGTCCTCCCCCGACGGCAGGAAGGTGCCGAGGATGCGCAGATGGGCGCTGGACGAGATCGGGAGGAACTCGGTGAGTCCCTGGACGATGCCGAGGATCAGTGCTTCGAGCAGGTGCATGGAAGAGCCTTCAGGTCAGGGACGGCACGGAGCGCGCGGCGCTCAGAACGTGCGCAGCAGATCGGCCAGCACCCGCTGACCGAAGACAAGCGATTCTACGGGCACTCGCTCGTCGACACCGTGGAACATGCCTGTGAAGTCGAGGTCGGCCGGCAGCTTGAGCGGCGCGAAGCCGTAGCCGGTGATGCCGAGGTAGGCCAGCGCCTTGTTGTCGGTGCCGGCGCCGAGGAGATACGGGATCACGGGGATCCCGGGGTCGTGGCGGCCGATGCTGGCGACCATGGCCTCGACGAGGTCACCCTCGAAAGGCGTCTCCATGCCGATGTCCCTCACCACCGTCTGGATCTCGATGTCGTCGCCCACGATCTGCTGGAGCTCGGCGAGCACATCGTCCTCGGTGCCGGGGATCACGCGGACGTCGATCAGCGCCTCCGCGCGCTCGGGGATCACGTTGTGCTTGTAGCCGGCGGTGAGCGCCGTGGGATTCGTGGTGGTGCGGAACGACGAGCGGAGGAAAGCCTCCGCAGGACCTGCGGCGGACGCGAGGGCATCGGGATCGTCCGTGCTGCGTCCGGTGAGCTCGCTCAGGCCGTCCAGCAGGGCCTTCGTCGTCGCCGTGAGGCGGATCGGCCACCGCGTCCGTCCGATGGCCGCCACGGCCTCCGCGAGCTTGGTGACGGCGTTGTCGTCGTGCAGGCGGCTGCCGTGGCCCGCACGCCCCTTCGCGACCAGACGGATCCAGATCAGCGCCTTCTCGCCGACCTGGAGCAGGTAGGCGCGACGGTCGTCGACCGTGATGGAGTACCCGCCGACCTCGCTGATGGCGGCCGTGGCGCCCTCGAACCACTCGGGGCGGTCCTTCACCACGAGTGCGGAGCCCTCCACCCCGCCGTTCTCCTCGTCGGCGAAGAACGCCAGCACGAGATCGCGCTCCGGCTGCTCTCCCGCGCGGAGGATCTCGGCGACGGCCGTGAGGATCATCGCGTTCATGTTCTTCATGTCGACCGCGCCGCGGCCCCACAGCATCCCGTCCTGCACGATCCCGGCGAAGGGATCGACGGTCCAGTCCTCGGGCATCGCCGGTACGACGTCGAGATGCCCGTGCACGACCAGGGCGGGCTTGTCCCTGTCACGACCGCGGACGCGGGCCATCACGTTGGTGCGGCGCGGGATCGGCTCGTAGTACTCGACCTCGAGGCCGAGTTCCTCGAGGTACGCGCCGACGTACTCCGCAGCCTCCCGCTCGCCCTTCGCATTCCCTCCGCCGAAGTTGGAGGTGTCGAAGCGGATGAGGTCGCTCGCGATGCGCACGACCTCGGGAAGCGAGGGATCGATCATGTGCTCAAGGCTATCGAAACGGCGAGCCACGCCCGGGCGTACCGCTCGGTTCGAAGCCCGCCGGATATCGTGCTAATCTCATTCTTCGGTCGGCAACGATCAAATCCAACACCTGCGCGGGTGGCGGAATGGTAGACGCGCTACGTTGAGGTCGTAGTGCCCGTAAGGGCGTGGGGGTTCAAGTCCCCCTCCGCGCACAGACAGCCCCGGAGCATCCCTGGTTCACCAGGAATGCTCCGGGGCTTCTTCGTATCTGCCCCTCTTTCCCTCCGCGGGTGGTCCCGTCGGGCGCCTCGTCGTCGCCGTATGCCTCATCCGGTATGGATGATCCCTCGATCCTGATCTCGCGCCGTGTGGCTAGCCTGCGTGCATGACCGACCTCGACGCAGACCGTGCCGCCATCCTCCAGGCCTACCTCTACGGATTCCCGCTCGTCTTCAACCTCGATCAGGTGATCCGCTACACGACGACGGGGGTCGGAGCGAACCCGGCCGCCCCCTTCAACACGTTCAGCCACGCCCGCACACTCGCCGGGCCCGACGACACCTTCGTCACGATCAACAACGACACGCTGTATTCGATGGCGCAGGTCGACCTGAGCGTCGGACCGGTCGAGCTGCGCGTGCCGGACACGGCCGGGCGCTACTACGTGCTGCAGTTCGTCGACGCCTGGACGGACAACTTCGCCTACGTCGGCCATCGCGCGACGGGGACGGCCGCGGGCACATTCCTCCTGGTCCCGCCGGAATGGTCGGGAGACGCCGGTGGCCTGACGGTCATCCGGTTCCCCACCACCGTGGCCTCGATCGTCGGCCGGTGGGCCGTCAGCGACGATGCCGACCTTCCGACCGTGCACGCGCTCCAGGACGCGACGACCCTTCGGCCGCTCGACGACGGGGCCTCCCCCGCGGGCCTGGCCGAACCGGACCCGCTCGTCCCGGAGAGCGCGCGCTTCCTCGAGAAGCTCCGGGTCTGGTCCCAGCAGTTCCCGCCGGCGCCCCGCGACGTCCCGCTGCAGGACTCACTCGCCGCGACGGGCATCACCACGACCGGCCCCTCGCCGTATGCGTCGATCTCCCTGTCCGAGGCCGCCCGGCTCGTGGGAGACCTGGACGCGGCGAAGGAGGTGCTGCACACGGCCCTGACCCACGGGTCCAGTCCCGAGGAGAACGGGTGGAAGCTCACGTTCCACGCGTTCGACTACAACCTCGACTACTTCGAGATCGGCGCGCTCGACGATGATCGATTCAAGATGAGCGACCCGAAGCTGCGCATCGTCGAACGCGCGGCCGCCGCCCTCGGAGGCCTCTGGGGAAACCACCCTTATGAGGCGGCGTACATCATGACCTACGTCGACGACCGTGGTGAACAGCTCACGGGTGCACGGACGTACACGCTGCGGCTCGATCCCCCGCCGCCCGTCGCCGCTTTCTGGTCGCTCACGATGTACTCGGTTCCGGACTTCTACCTCGTCGAGAACCCGATCGCCCGCTACTCGATCGGCGATCGGACGCCGGGGGTCGTCCGCGACGAGGACGGGGCCCTGACCATCACGATCAGTCATGAGCCGCCGGCCGAGCCCACCGCCGCGGCGAACTGGCTGCCCGCGCCGGCCGGTGACTTCCGTCCGGTGATGCGGATGTACGAACCCGACGCGTCCGTCCTCGACGGCGGCTACACGTTCCCCGCGATCACCCGCTCTGACGGCTGACGGGACGATCCTCGATCAGACCGCACCCACGCCGAAGAGGAGACCGAGGACGTAGGTGATCGCGGCGGCGCCGAAGCCGATCGCGAGCTGGCGCAGGGCGCGACGCAGGGGCGGGCCGCCGGAGAGCACACCGACCATGGCGCCGGTGCTGAGCAGGGCGATGCCGACCAGCACGAGCGCCACGATGATCGCCGTCGCGCCCTGGAGGCCGAAGATCCACGGCAGCACGGGGATGATCGCGCCGGACGCGAAGAGGAGGAAGCTGGAGATCGCGGCCGTCCAGTCGCTGCCGACGATCTCGTGGTCGTCTCCGCTCTGGATGTTCACCGGTCCGGTCGCCGCGCGACGGACACCGGCCTGCGCCGCCTCCACGATACGGTGCGCCCGCGCCAGGGACTCCTGCTGGTCCATGCCCCGCGCGCGGTAGACGAGTGCCAGCTCGTTCTCATCGATGTCCAGGTCGACCGCGGCGGCCGCCGCATCCTCGTTCGCCTCAGTCGCGGCCAGGAGCTCGCGCTGGGAGCGCACCGAGACGAACTCCCCTGCCCCCATCGACAGGGCGCCGGCCAGGAGCCCCGCGATGCCGCTGAAGAGCACGAAGCCGGAGCTGACCCCGGTGGCGCCGATGCCCAGCACGAGCGCGAGGTTGCTCACCAGACCGTCGTTGGCACCGAACACGGCGGCGCGGAACGAGCCGGAGAGCCGGCGACGACCGCGGGCGGCGAGACCGCGGACGACCTCGTAGTGCACCTTCTCATCGGCCCGCATGGCGGGCGTCGCGTACTGCTCGGAATCGTAGGGAGAGCGAGCCTCAGCGCTCTGTGCGAGAGCGAGGACGAAGATCGATCCGAACCGTCCGGCCATCCACCCGAGCATGCGGGAGCGGATACCGGCACGAGGCAGACGTGCGGGTTCGGAGCCGAGCAGGTCCAGCCAGTGCTGCTCGTGGCGGCGCTCGGCATCGGCGAGGCTGAGCAGGATCTCCCGCTCCTCCCCCTCTCGGCGCGCGGCGAGCTTCTGGTACACGGCGCCCTCGGCGCGCTCCTCGACGAGGTAACGGGCCCAGCGCCGGCGATCGGCGGGGGTCGGGTCGGCGGCAGCAGGGGCTGTCATGGTTCCTCCAGGTGGGGCAGTGCCCGGAGCGCGGGCAACCGTTCCACGCTATCCGCGCCGCCGGTCGGACACCTCGCTCAGCCGCGGATTGACAGCATTTCGGGGCTCCGAAGCGCGGCAGCGGACGTGGCCCGAGACGCACCCGTCAGGAGCGGACGCGCTTGCGCAGGACCTCGATGCGCGACTGCAGCTGCGTCACGGTCGCCTGCGCCACCGCGGGCCCGCCGCAGATGCGCCGGAGCTCCGCGTGGACGGCGCCGTGCGGCTCGCCCTTCTGCCGGGCGTACAGACCCACGAGACTGTTCAGCAGCTGCCGCTGCTCCTTGAGCGTGCGATGCAGGGGCGGGGGCAGCGTCGTGGTCTCGGTCGGTGCCGTGGAGGCCTCGCGCGCCTCACGCAGCCGCGACTGCCGGCTCTGACGCTGCATGAGCAGCTCGTGCACGTGCTCGGGCTCCAGGAGTCCGGGGAAGCCGATGAACTCCTCCTCCTCCGGCGTACCGGGTTCGGCCAGCTGTCCGAACTCCTGCCCCTCGAACACCACACGGTCGAAGTGCGCCACGGACGAGAGCGCCTGGTAGCTGAACTCCTGGGTCAGCGCATCGGAGGTCTCCTCCTCGCGATTGGCGCTCTCGAGGAGCGAGTCGTCGAGGCCGTCCTCCTCCTTCGACTGCCGGTCGAGCGCGTGGTCGCGCTGCTTGTCCATCTCGTTCGCGAGCCCCATCAGCACGGGCACCTGCGGAAGGAACACGCTGGCGGCCTCACCCCGACGTCGGGCCCGCACGAAGCGGCCGATCGCCTGCGCGAAGAACAGCGGCGTGGACGACGACGTCGCGTACACGCCCACGGCGAGACGGGGGACGTCGACGCCCTCGGACACCATGCGCACGGCGACCATCCACCGCGAGTCGTTCGCGCTGAACCTCTCGATCCGCTCCGAGGCCGTGGCGTCGTCGGAGAGCACGACGGTCGCCTGCTGGCCCGTGATGCTGTGCAGGATCTTGGCGTAGGCGCGCGCGACCGTCTGGTCGGTCGCGAGCACGAGTCCACCGGCATCCGGTACGTGATGTCGGATCTCGGTGAGACGTCGATCGGCCGCCGACAGCACCGCCGGCATCCAGTCGCCCTCGGGGTCGAGCGCCGTCCTCCAGGCCTGCGACGTCACGTCCTTCGTGTTGTCCTGACCGAGGTGCGTCTCGAGTTCATCGCCGGTGGTCGTGCGCCAGCGCATCTTGCCCGCGTACATGTGGAACAGCACGGGGCGGACGACGCCGTCGGCGAGTGCCCGGCCGTAGCCGTAGTTGTAGTCGGTGCGGGAGATGCGCGCACCGGACTCGTCCGGGTGGTACTCCACGAAGGGAATCGGCGCCGTGTCGCTGCGGAAGGGGGTACCGGAGAGGAGGAGGCGGCGCTTGGCGGGTCCGTAGGCATCGCGGATCGCGTCGCCCCAGCTGAGCGCGTCGCCGCCGTGATGCACCTCGTCGAGGATGACCAGGGTCTTCGCGTCTTCGGTGAGGTGCCGGTGCACCGAGGACTTCGCCGCGACCTGCGCGTAGGTCACCACCGCACCGTGATAGTGCCGCGCCGGCGCCCAGTCGCTGTTGCGGAACCGCGGGTCGAGGCGGATGTGCACGCGTGCGGCGGCGTCGGCCCACTGCGTCTTGAGGTGCTCGGTCGGGGCGACCACGATGATGCGGTTGACCTCCCCCATGCGCATGAGCTCGACGGCCAGCGTGAGGGCGAAGGTGGTCTTTCCTGCGCCGGGGGTGGCGGCGACGAGGAAGTCCCGCTGGTCCGCCTCGAAGTACTGGTCGAGCGCCTCCTGCTGCCAGGCGCGCAGCTTGCTTGCGGTTCCCCAGGGGGCGCGCTGAGGAAAGGACGGAGAGAGCATCGAGTCCACGATAATCGCTGCCGCGGACACTGGATCACTCGCCACGGTTCCCGCGCGTGCCCCTCCCCCGGACGTGCCGCTGCGGGTAGGCTCTGTCTCTGCGCTGCGGCCACCGTCGCGGGCGCAGAACGTTCGCGAAGGAGAGCTGGATGACCGACCAGGATTCGCCTCGGACCCCCTACGTCCCCAACGAGACCGCGCACCCGTGGCGCCGTTTCGTCGCCGTCGGAGACTCCTTCACGGAGGGCATCGGCGACCCTGATCCGGCGCATCCGGGCAACCACCGGGGCTGGGCGGACCGCGTCGCCGAGGTGCTCGCCGCCCAGGTCGACGACTTCGCGTACGCGAACCTCGCCGTCCGCGGAAAGCTCATCGCCCAGATCGTCGCCGACCAGATCGAGCCCGCCGTCGCCCTGCGCCCCGACCTGGTGTCGATCTGCGCCGGCGGCAACGACGTGATCCGCCCCGGCACCGATCCCGACGCGATCGCGAGCCAGCTCGAGGACGCGGTGTCCCGCCTGTCATCGACCGGAGCCGCCGTCCTCCTGTTCACCGGCATCGACACCGGCTTCACGCCCGTGTTCCGTGCGTTCCGCGGCAAGGTAGCCATCTACAACGAGAACGTCCGTGCCATCGCCGAGCGCCACGACTGCATCGTCGCGGACCAGTGGGCGCTCAAGGTCGTGCAGGATATGCGCTTCTTCGACGACGACCGGCTGCACTACAACGCTCTCGGACACCACGAGGTGGCACGGATGGTGCTGCGTGCGCTCAACGTCCCGAACGACCTGGAGGCCATGCAGCCCGAGCCGTTCCCGCTGCGCACCTGGCGGGAGGCGCGATCCGAGGACCTCGGCTGGGCGCGCGAGCACCTGGTCCCCTGGGTCCTGCGTCGGCTGCGGCACCAGTCATCGGGCGACACGATCACGGCCAAGCGCCCCGAGCCCTCGCCGGTGATCTTCCCCGAGCGGGACTGACGGGTCAGCTCTTCACGGCCCAGAGGGCGACGGCCGCAGCCGAAGCCACGTTCAGCGAGTCGACGCCACCCGACATCGGGATCGTGACGACCGTGTCGGCGTGATCGAGCACCGTGCGGGAGAGACCGTCGCCCTCGGATCCCATCACGAGGGCGACGCGTTCGGGTCGGTCGGCGACATAGGCTTCGAGGGTGACCGCGTCGTCGCGCAGGGCCAGTGCCGCGATGTCGAAGTGCGCGGCGTGGAGGTCGGCGACGGCGGAGTCCCAGTCCGTGATGCGGGTCCACGGCACCTGGAAGACGGTGCCCATGCTCACGCGGACACTGCGCCGGTAGAGGGGGTCCGCCCCTCCCGGGGACACGAGCACGGCGTCCGCACCGAGACCGGCGGCCGCGCGGAAGGCCGCACCGACGTTCGTGTGGTCGCCGATGTTCTCCAGGATCAGCACGACGGTGGCGCCCTCGAGCACCTCACCCACGGTCGGCAGGGCCGGACGGTGCATCGACGCGATCGTCCCGCGGTGCACGGCGAAGCCCGTCACCGCTTCGGCCACCTCGTCCGGGACGACGTAAACCGGGACGTCGAAGGTGCCGACGATCTCGCGGATGTCCTCCACCCGACGCTCCTGCACCAGGACCGAGCGCGGACGATGACCCGCCGCGACCGCACGGGCGATGACCTTGGTCGATTCGGCGATGTACAGGCCGCCGGACGGCTCGGACAGGGCGCGGAGCGCGGTGTCGGTGAGTCCGCGGTAGTCGTCGAGTCGAGGGTCGTCGGCATCCGTCACAGGCAGCAGTTCCACGGGGTCCACTCTGCCACCGCACACCGGCCGCGCCGAACCCGGGGCGTCGGACGGCCCCTCCCGCGGGAAGCCCCGTCCCGCCCGCACGCCGTAGACTCGCTCGAGGAGGTCCTGTGAGCGTGTCGAACACCGCCGAGCTGTCGGCCACCATCGCCCACGCCGCCGAGCTGCTGCGCGACAGGCGCATCGCACTCCTGACCGGCGCCGGCATCTCCACGGACTCGGGCATCCCCGCGTACCGCGGAGAGGGCTCCCGGACCCGCAGCGACCCGATGACGATCCAGACCTACCTGGGTGACGAGGCCGCGCGGCGTCGCTACTGGGTCGGCGGGCACCTCGGCTGGCGCGCCTTCGCGCAGGCCGGGCCGAACGCGGGACACATCGCCCTTGCGCAGATGGAGGCGTCGGGGCACGTCTCGGGCGTCATCACCCAGAACGTCGACGGCCTGCACCTTCGGGCGGGCAGCTCGCACGTGATCGAGGTGCACGGCACCATGCGTCGCGTCCTGTGTCTGCGGTGCGGCCAGGTCTTCGACCGCCGCGACATCGCCGTGCAGATCGAGGAGCTCAATCCCTGGATCACCGTGCCGGAGAACGTCGCGCTCGCCCCGGACGGCGATGTGCTGCCGGAGAGCACGGAGGGCTTCATCGTCCCCGTCTGCACCGTGTGCGGCGGGATGCTCAAGCCCGACGTCGTGTTCTTCGGCGAGTACGTCCCGCAGGACCGCTTCCGTGCGGCGGAGTCGCTGCTGCGCTCCAGCTCCGCCCTGATCGTCGCCGGCTCCTCGCTGGTGGTCAACTCCGGTGTGCGTCTCGTCGAGCGCGCGCGCCGCCGCAGCATCCCTCTGATCATCGTCAACCGCGAGCCGACGCGTGCGGACGCCTGGGCCGATGTCACCATCGCCGCAGGCACCAGCGACGTGCTCCCCGCACTTCAGGAACTCCTCTCGTGACCCACCTCACCCTCGTCCGCCATGGCCAGACCGACTGGAACCTCGCTCGTCGCATCCAGGGTTCCACCGACATCCCGCTGAACGACACCGGGCGGGAGGATGCACGCTGGGCGGCAGAGAAGCTGGCCGGCAGCACGCATCACGCCGTCTACACGAGTCCGCTGCTGCGAGCCAAGGAGACCGCGGAGATCATCGCGGAGCGCCTCGGGCTGGAGGTGGTCGGTGTCGTGCCCGACATCCGCGAGCGGGAGTTCGGCGACGGCGAGGGCATGCTCGTCGAGGACTACATCGCGACCTACGGCGACTGGCATGCCGAGGTACCCGGTGCCGAGTCGCTGCAGGAGGTCGGCGAGCGTGCCATCACCGCCCTGCACGCCATCGCGCGCGAGGCACGCCGCCGGTCCACGCCTCGGGCGGAATCGGTCATCGTCGTCGCGCACGGTGGAGTGATCCGCGCCGTCATCGATCATGTCTCCGGCGGCACTCTCCCCCGCGAGGGCGAAGTGCTGCGCAACGGATCGGCGCATCGCTTCGTCGCCGCACCCGGCTACCTGCGTCTGCTCGAGGAGTCGCCGGTTCTCTGACCGGATGGCTTCAGCCCGCGCGGGAGATCACCGAACGCGCGTGTCGGAGCACCGGCTCGTCGATCATGCGCCCCCGGAAGCGGAAGACGCCCCGCTCGCTCCGCGCCGCCTCCAGCACCGCGTGCGCCCAGGCCACGGCGTCGCCGTCCGGCCGATAGGCGGCGCGGATCGCCGCGACCTGGTTCGGATGGATGCAGGCGGTGGCGCGGAATCCGGACGCCGCGGCATCCACGGCCTCGCGCTCGAGTCCCGCCGCGTCATCCAGGTCGATGTGCACCGCGTCGATCGCGGACTTGCCGTGGGCGCCCGCCTCGAGGAGCACGCGGGACCGGGCGTAACGGGCGATCTCCCGGTACTCGCCGTCGGCGTTCCGTGACGAGGTGCCCCCGAGGGACGCGACGAGATCTTCCGCGCCCCACATCATCGCCACGACCAGCGGATGGGCGGCGATGCGGTCCGCGGCGTGGATGCCACGGGCGGTCTCGCACAGGGCGATCAGCGAGTACCCGTCGTCGAAGCCGGACAACGCCTCGGGGCTCTCGGTCTTCGCCACCATCACGGTGCGGAAGTCGGTCCGTGCGAGCGCCTCGAGGTCGGCGGCGAAGGCATCGCTGTCGGGGGCGTTCACACGCACGATCACGCGCGCCGGGTCGAGGTCGGCGGTGATCACGTTCCCCCGCGCGGTCTCCTTCGCGTCCGGCAGGACCGCATCCTCCAGGTCGAGGATGATCGCGTCGGCCCTCTCCAGCGCCTTGCGGAAGCGCTCGGGACGGTCGGCGGGGCAGAACAGCAGCGCGGGTCCGAGGTCGAACGTCATGCGGCGGATCCTTCCGGAAGGCAGCGGACCAGCACGGAGCGCACGGCCGTGGCCACGACGGTGTCGTCCTGGTTGCGACCGGTGTGGGCGATCTGCACGATGCCCTGACCCGGCCGGGACGACGAGAGGCGTCGGTCGACGATCACGCTCTCGGTGTACAGCGTGTCCCCCGCGAACAGGGGATGCGGGAAGGTGATGTCGCCGAAGCCGAGCTGCGCCACCAGCGTGCCCTGCGTCAGCTGCGCCACGGAGGCGCCGACCATGGTCGAGAGCGTCCACATCGAGTTCATGAGCCGCGCGTGGAACGGCTCCTGGGCGTCGGCGAAGGCCGCGTCGAGATGCAGCGCCTGCGTATTCATGGTGAGCGTCGTGAAGAGCACGTTGTCCGCCTCCGTGGCGGTGCGCCCCGGGCGATGCAGGTAGCGGGCATCGAGCTCGAACTCCTCGTAGTACAGGCCCCGCTGGAGGATGTCGTGCGTCATGATGGCCACGCTACCCGGCGAGGCCGAGCCCGCGGGCGATGACGAGCAGCTGCACCTCGGTCGTGCCCTCGCCGATCTCGAGGATCTTCGAGTCGCGGTAGTGCCGACCCACGGGGAACTCGTTCATGAAACCGTTCCCGCCGAAGATCTGGGTCGCATCTCGGGCGTTGTCCATGGC
Source organism: Microbacterium sp. GW821-FHT01D02 (assembly GCF_059422585.1). NCBI lineage: Bacteria > Bacillati > Actinomycetota > Actinomycetes > Micrococcales > Microbacteriaceae > Microbacterium > Microbacterium sp. GW821-FHT01D02. Next base: position 512,036 of record NZ_JBWKXB010000003.1, read on the forward strand.
CGCCTCGCCGCCGACGAGCTTCGCGATCGCCGCCGCCTCGGCGAACGGCTTCCCCGCATCGCGCAGCCGGGCGGCGTGATGCCATGCGAGCCTGGCCGTGTGCACGCGGGCTCGCATGCGTGCGAGGGTGAATTGGGCGTTCTGGCGGGTGCTGAGTGCGCTGCCGAAGATCGTGCGGCTCTTCGCGTACTCGACCGCCGCCTCCAGGCATCCTTCCGCCGCGCCGGTGGACAGTGCCGCGATGGCGATGCGTCCCTCGTCGAGGATGCTGAGGAAGTTGCGGAAGCCGGTGCCCCGCTTCCCGACGAGGTTCGATGCGGGCACGCGTGCGCCGTCGAACGTGAGCGGGTGCGTGTCGGACGCGTTCCAGCCGACCTTGTCGTAGGGTGCCTCGACGGTGAAGCCCGGTGTGCCGTTCGGGACGATGATCGTGGAGATCTCCTTGCGCCCGTTGTCGGCGGTGCCGGTGACCGCGGTCACGGTGACGAACCGCGTGATCGGGGTGCCCGAGTTGGTGATGAACTGCTTCGAGCCGTCGATCACCCATTCGTCGCCCTCCAGCCGGGCGGTCGTCCTCGTCGCGCCGGCGTCGCTGCCCGCTTCCGGCTCCGTGAGTCCGAACCCCGCCAGCGCCCGTCCGGCGAGGAGGTCGGGCAGCAGCTCCTCGCGCTGCGCCTCCGTGCCGAACCGGAAGATCGGCATCGCTCCGAGACTCACCCCCGCCTCGAGGGTGATCGCGATGGACTGGTCCACGCGACCCAGCGCCTCGATCGCGATGCCGAGTGCCATGTAGTCGCCGCCCTGGCCGCCGTATTCCTCCGGGAACGGCAGGCCGAACAGGCCCAGGTCGCCCATCTGCGATACGACGTCCATCGACAGCGTGTGCGTGCGGTCGGCCTCGTAGGCCTGAGGGGCCACGACGGTGTCGGCGAACTCACGCACCATGGCGGCGAGCTCGCGCTCCTCCTCGGACAGGTCTTCCATGATCAACTCTCCTCCGTCGTCACACGGGCGACCGGTTGGTCGCGCCGCACCTGATCGCCCACGGCGACCAGCAGATGCACCACGCCGTCGTGCGGCGCGAGCACCTGGTGCTCCATCTTCATCGCCTCGATCGCGACCAGCGGGTCGCCGGCCGACACGGTGTCGCCGTCCGAGACGTGCACGGCGACCACACTGCCCGGCATGGGTGCCCGTCCCTCCGGCTCCGTCGCCGCCGAACCCGCCTCCCGGGCGGCGAGACGACGCAGCATCCGCTGTCGTCGGTCGAGCGGGCGCAGTCGGACCGTGTGGCCCTCCTCCGCGACCCACACCGCCCCCTCGGCATCCACGGCGGCACGCACGGGACGTCGCGAAGCCGCTCCCGGAGCAGACTCGAGCTCGACCGTCTCGTCGTCGTCGGTGAGCGCCACGAAACGTCCTGATGCCACGCTCTCGGCCCCGAGCCGCCACCCCGGTCGCTCGCGCCACAGATCGCTCGTGCGGGGCGGAGTGCTCGGCACCGCGACGGCATCCGCGGCCGCCGCGAGCTGCGCGGACGAGGGGTGCTCGACCGCCAGGGGCAGCAGGGTCTCGATGAGGCCGGTGTCGAGGTCCCCCGCGACGACCCGCGCGTCACGGCAGAGCCGGCGGAGGAACGCGATGTTCGTGTCCACGCCCAGCACGACCGTGCGGGCGAGAGCGTCGTCGAGCCGCGCGAGGGCGGTGGCGCGATCGTCGGCGAACGCGATCACCTTGGCGATCATCGGGTCGTAGAACCCGGTCACCTCGCTGCCGGTCTCGATCGCGGCGTCGACGCGCACCCCGACCGGCTCCTCGAACAGCAGGACCGTGCCGGTGGAGGGGAGGAAGCCGCGCTCGGGCGACTCCGCGTACACCCGCGCCTCGACCGCATGGCCGCGGAGCCGGGGAGTGACGTCCAGCGCGAGCCCATCCGCGGCCCGGAGCTGGAGGGCGACCAGGTCGAGACCGGTGACCTCCTCGGTCACCGGATGCTCCACCTGCAGCCGCGTGTTCATCTCGATGAAGAAGACCTCGTCCGGCGCGTCGGCATCGACGAGGAACTCCACGGTGCCGGCGCCGACGTACTCGACGCTCTCCGCGGCGAGCACCGCGGCGGACAGCAGTCGCTCACGCGTGTGCGCGGGGATGCCGGCGGACGGCGCCTCCTCGATCACCTTCTGATGGCGACGCTGGAGCGTGCACTCGCGCTCGCCGAGGGCGACGACCGTCCCGTGCGTATCGCCGAACACCTGCACCTCGATGTGCCGCGGGCGGCGGATGAGCCGTTCGAGGATGAGGGAATCGTCCCCGAAGGCGGATGCCGCGACCCGTCGCGCCGACGCGAGTGCAGCTCGGAGACCCGCCGCGTCCGCGACGACCTCCATGCCCTTCCCGCCGCCGCCGGCACTCGGCTTGACGAGGAGCGGGTACCCGACCCGGTCGGCCTCCTCGGCGATCTCGAGATCGGACAGCCCCTTGGCGTCGAACCCGGGGACGACGGGCACACCGTAGCGCAGCACGTGTTCACGAGCGCGCGCCTTGTCCCCCATGATCTGCAGGGCGTCGACGGACGGACCGATGAACACGATGCCGCTCTCTGCGCAGGCCTCGGCGAGTCCGACGCTCTCGGAGAGGAAGCCGTAGCCCGGGTGGATCGCCTGCGCCCCCGTGCGGCGGGCTGCGGCGATCACCGCATCGATGTCGAGGTAGGAGTCGGAAGCGGGTGCGGGGCCGATCCGCACGGCGACGTCGGCCTCGCGCACATGCGGTGCTGCGGCGTCGGCGTCGCTGTAGACCGCCACGCTGCGGATCCCGAGGGCGCGCAGGGTGCGGATCACGCGGCGGGCGATCTCCCCGCGGTTGGCGACGAGGACGGTGTGGAAGGAGACGGTGTTCGACGGCGACATGGCACTCACATCCGGAAGACGCCGAAGCGCGGCTCGGGCAGCGGACTGCGGGCGACGACGTCGAGGGCGAGGCCCAGGAGGTCGCGGGTCTGCGCGGGATCGACGATGCCGTCGTCCCACAGGCGGGCGGTGGCGTAGTAGGGCTCGCCCTGGTTCTCGTACTGCTCGCGGATCGGGTCCTCGAATGCGGCGCGCTCGTCACCGGTCCAGGACTCCCCTCGGGCGGTGAGCTGATCCTCCTTGACGGTGGCCAGGACCGACGCGGCCTGCGCCCCGCCCATGACCGAGATCCGGCTCGCGGGCCAGGTCCAGAGGAACCGCGGCGAGTACGCGCGCCCGCACATCGAGTAGTTCCCCGCACCGAAGGAGCCGCCGATGATGACGGTGAGCTTCGGCACCCGGGTGCTGGCGACAGCGGTGACCATCTTCGCGCCGTCCTTCGCGATCCCTCCGGCCTCGGCGTCGGACCCGACCATGAAGCCCGTGATGTTCTGGAGGAAGAGGAGCGGGATGCCGCGCTGGTCGCACAGCTCGATGAAGTGCGCCCCCTTGAGCGCGGATTCGCTGAACAGGACCCCGTTGTTCGCGACGATGCCGACCGGGTGACCGTGGAGGCGTGCGAAGCCCGTGACGAGCGTGGTTCCGTACGCCGGCTTGAACTCCAGGAACGTGTCGCCGTCGACCAGACGCGAGATCACCTCGTGCACGTCGTACCCGGCGTTCACGTCGACGGGGACGACGTCGTACAGCGGAGTGAGCTCGGACGGCGGTCGACTGCGCTGCACCTCCCAGGCGGGAGCCGCGGGCGGAGGGAGCGTGGCGACGATGTCGCGGAGGATCTCGAGAGCGTGCTCGTCGTCCTCCGCCAGGTGATCGACGACACCGCTCCGTCGCGCGTGCAGCTCGCCGCCACCCAGCTCCTCCGCCGTCACCACCTCGCCGATCGCGGCCTTCACCAGCGGCGGGCCGCCGAGGAAGATGGTGCCCTGTCCGCGCACGATCACGGTCTCGTCGCTCATGGCGGGAACGTAGGCGCCACCGGCCGTGCACGAGCCGAGCACCGCCGCGAGCTGCGGGATCCCCTCGGCCGACATACGGGCCTGGTTGAAGAAGATCCGGCCGAAGTGCTCCCGATCGGGGAAGACCTCGTCCTGTTTCGGCAGGAACGCTCCTCCCGAATCGACCAGGTACAGACAGGGCAGGCGGTTCTCGAGCGCGATCTCCTGCGCGCGCAGGTGCTTCTTCACCGTGAGCGGGTAGTACGTGCCGCCCTTCACGGTCGCGTCGTTGCAGACGACCATCACCTGGCGTCCGTGGACGAGCCCGATGCCGGCGATGACTCCGGCGCCCGGCGCCTCTCCCCCGTAAAGTCCGTCGGCGGCGAGCGGTGCGACCTCGAGGAAGGGGCTGCCCTCGTCGAGCACCCGCGTGACGCGGTCCCGAGGGAGCAGCTTGCCGCGCGACACATGCCGCTCGCGAGACGCCTCCGGTCCCCCGCGGGCGGCTTTCGCGAGGCGCTCGCGCAGCTCCTGCGCGAGGGACTCCTGGGTTGCGGGCATCGTGACGTCCTCCTCGACTCACGTTCGCGCGGGCGAGCCCTGGCGCGGTGCAGGCATTCTCGGTTAGTGTTCACTAACCCGTTCGATCAGGTTAGCGAGGATTAACTGAGATGACAAGCCCGGTCACCGCCCGCGACCGCGCCAAGGCCGAACGGTCCGACGCGATCCTGCACGCTGCCGCACGACTCTTCGCCGCGCGCGGCTACAGCGGCGTGAGCCTCGAGGACATCGGGGCAGCCGTGGGCGTGTCCGGTCCCGCCGTGTACCGTCACTTCGCCGGCAAGCAGGCCCTGCTGGGGGCGGTGCTGGTGAAGGTCAGCCAGGACCTCATCCATGGCGGGGGTCGTGTGGCCGAGGAGGCTGCCGCCCCCGATGAGCGGATGCGTGCGCTGATCCGCTTCCACGTGGAGTTCGCCCTCGGCAACGCCGAGGTCATCCAGGTGCAGGACCGCGACGTCGCGTTCCTGTCCTCCGCCGACCGCGCCGAGGTCCGCCGTCTGCAGCGCGCCTACATCGAGCTCTGGATGGACGCGCTCTCCCCGCTGCATCCGTCCGACGCCGACACGGATCGGGACGAGCTGCGTCTGCGGGTGCAGGCGTGCTTCGGTCTGATCAACTCGACCCCGCACAGCACCCGGGCTGCCGCCCGACGCCACTCCGCCACCGCGACCGTGCTGGTCGCGATGGCGGAGGCCGCACTGCGAGCGCCTAGCTGAGCAGCATCGCCCGTCCGGGCTCCTCGAGGATGTCGGCGACGTCCTTGAGGAACCGCGCCCCCTCGGCTCCGTCCACCAGACGGTGGTCGAACGAGAGGCTCAGGGTCATGACCTGACGCAGGGCGATGTCTCCCCGGAACTCCCACGGCTGTCGGCGGACGGCGCCGACAGCGAGGATCCCGGACTGACCGGGCGGGAGGATCGGTGTGCCCGCGTCGACTCCGAACACCCCGATGTTCGAGATCGAGAAGGTCCCGCCGGCGAGTTCGGCCGGGGAGGTCTTCCCCGAGCGCGCCACCTCTGCGAGAGTCTTCACGGCGTCGGCCAGCCCCACCAGGGTCAGGCGTTCCGCGTCGCGGATCATCGGGACGATGAGGCCCCGCTCCGTCGCCGCGGCGATCCCGAGATCGACGTAGTTGTGCTGAACGATCTCCCCGGCGGGCTCGTCCCAGCGCGAGTTCAGACCCGGGGTCCGACCGAGGGCGAGGCACACGGCCTTCGCCACGACGGCGAGTGGACCGATCCGGTGCTCGCTCAGCGAGCGGTCGTCGCGGAGCTTCGCGAGGAGGTCCATGGTCGCCGTCACATCGACGGTATGGAAGACCGTGACGTGCGGTGCCGTGAACGCGCTCTGCACCATCGCCGCCGCCGTGTGCTTGCGCACTCCGCGGATGGGGATGCGCGTCTCGCGCTCGTCCGCCGCGAGTGCCGCCGGGCTCGACGGTACGGAGGTCGCGATCGACGGCGCCTCGTCCGCTCGTGTTCCGCGTGCACCGGTGCGTTCTGCATAGGCGTCGACGTCGGCGCGGGTGATCAGCCGGTCGCCGACTTCCGAGGCCACGAGGACGAGGTCGATACCGAGCCGCTTGGCGTGCGCGCGCACCGGAGGCGTGGATCGCGGCCGCTCGACGACGGAGTCGATCGCCACGGTCGGGGCCGCATCATGCGGTGCCGCCTCGAGGACCGCCGTGTCGACGACGGCGGGCGTGCCACCGATGCGGCGCGCTCGGCGAGCTGGCCTTCCGGCAGTCGTGGGGGCGGCCCCGTAGCCGACGAGGTTCGGTTGCGCCTTCTCGGCACCGTCGTCGGACGACACCGGAGCTTCCTCTTCACCGACGACGTCGAACGCGATCAGCGGTGCACCGACGGCGACGGTCTCCCCCGCCTCCGCATGCAGTGTCGAGACCGTCCCCTCGTACGGCGACGGCAGCTCCACCACGGCCTTGGCCGTCTCCACCTCCGCGAGCGTCTGGTTGAGAGCGACCTGGTCCCCGGGGGCGACCAGCCACTGCACCACCTCGGCCTCGGTGAGTCCCTCGCCGAGGTCGGGAAGCCGGAACTCCGCGATCATGCGTCCGCTCCCGTCAAGCTGTTCGGTCGGTCGAGCACGCGGTCGACCGCGTCGAGCAGCCGGTCGAGGTCGGGCAGGTGGTACTTCTCGAGCTTCGCGGGCGGGTAGGGCACGTCGTGTCCGGTGACCCTCAGGGGCGCGGACTCCAGGTACTCGAAGCACCGTTCCGTGATGCTCGCGATCACCTCGGCGGCCACCCCGGCTTCGCGCGACGCCTCGTGCGCGACGACGACCCGTCCGGTCTTGCGGACGGATGCGGCGACGGAGTCGTAGTCGACCGGCGAGAGCGAGCGCAGATCGATCACCTCCAGCGAGATCCCCTCGTCCTCGGCGGCTTCCGCCGCCTGGAGTGCGGTGCCGACCATCGCGCCGTAGGTGATCAGCGTGGCGTCGGTACCCGCACGCACCACCCGTGCCAGGCCTATCGGCGGCGCGTCGGCCAGCGGAGCCTCGAGGTCGACCTCTCCCTTGTGGTGGTAGAGCCGCTTCGGTTCGAAGAAGATCACCGGGTCGTCGGAAGCGATCGCCTGACGCAGGCTCCGGTACGCATCCTCGGGGTTCGAGACGGCGACGACCCGGAGGCCGGCGGTGTGCACGAAGTACGCCTCCGGGGACTCGGAGTGATGCTCGGCCGCGCCGATGCCGCCCGCCCACGGGATGCGGATCGTGATCGGCATCTTCACGCGCCCCTGCGTGCGGTAGTGGAGCTTGGCCACCTGCGCGACGATCTGGTCGAACGCGGGATAGACGAAGCCGTCGAACTGGATCTCGACGACCGGACGGTATCCACGGAAAGCCAACCCCACCGCGGTCCCGACGATGCCGGACTCGGCCAGGGGCGTGTCGATCACCCGGGCGGCGCCGAACTCGTCGAGCAGACCGTCGGTGATGCGGAACACGCCGCCGAGTCGGCCGATGTCCTCGCCGAGGAGGACGACCTTGTCGTCGTCCCTCATCGCCTGACGGAGGCCGGCACCGAGCGCCTTGCCGAGGGTGAGTTCGGTCATGCTCCGGCCTCGCTCTCGAAGCTCGCGAGGTAGGCGGCGTACTCGTCGCGCTGCCGGTCGAGACCGGTGTGCGGTTCGGCGTAGACGCCGTCGAAGACGGCGAGGGGCGGGCGCGTCACCATGCCGAGGCACGCGGCGCGCATCTCCTTCGCGACGATGTCCGCTGCCGCCTGCGTGTCGGCGAGGTGCTCCTCCGACAGGTCCCCCCTCGCGCGCAGGTGGGCCTCGAGCCGGGCGATCGGGTCGCGCCGGCGCCACGACTCGAGCTCGGCCTCATCGCGGTACCGGGTCGGGTCGTCGGCCGTCGTGTGCGGGCCCATCCGGTAGGTCACGGCCTCGATGTAGGCGGGCCCCTTGCCCGAGCGCGCGTGCTCCAGGGCCCAGCGCATGGCGGCCATGCAGGCGATGACGTCGTTGCCGTCGACCCGGACGCTGGGGATCCCGAAACCGGGCGCCCGTCCGGCGATCGGGTACTGCGACTGGACCGACACCGGCTCGGAGATGGCCCAGTGGTTGTTCTGGCACACGAAGACCACGGGCGCCTGGTACGAGGAGGCGAAGATCATCGCCTCGTTGACGTCGCCCTGGCTCGTCGCACCGTCTCCGAAGTACGTCACCGCCACCTCGGCCGCGCGGTCGTGCTGGATGCCGAGCGCGTAGCCGACGGCGTGCAGCGTCTGCGCGCCGATGATGATCTGCAGCGGCGCGACGCCGAGGGCAGCGGGGTCGTATGCCGCCCCCTCTTCTCCGCGCCACATGCGGACGTAGTCGCCCGGCTGCGCGCCGCGCGCATAGATGACGCCGGTCTCGCGGTAGCTGGGGAACACGTAGTCCTCCGGGGCGAGTGCCCTGGCGGTGCCGATCTGCGTCGCCTCCTGACCCTGGCAGGGTGCCCAGAGGCCGAGCTGACCCTGTCGCTGCAAAGCGACGCCCTCGGCGTCGATGCGGCGGAGGATGACCATGTCGCGGAGCAGGGAGCGCAGCTGCTCCGCATCGACGTCGGCGACGAACGGGTCGAGCCGGGAGTTCGCGATGCGGGTTCCATCCGGCGCCAGGATGCGCTCGGCGAGCTCCAGATCCTGGGCGGTGTCTGCGATGGGGGTGATCTGCGGTGACATCGTCGTCCTCCTCGTCCTCGGCGGCCCTCGTGAGGCTCCGCGCACTGATGTCGGCGTCATCACCGGCATGGTCTGAGAGTACGTCTGCTGCACACCTCGCTCAAGCATTCGAGATCGCCTTGAGCATGTTGCTCAATATGCGTCCTATCGGTGCTGCTAGGGTTTGGCACTATGCCAGGACTGGACCGCATCGATCTCGAGCTTCTCGCCGCTCTCGCCGACGACCCGAGGACCACGATCGTCGCGCTGGCGGAGAATCTCGGCCTCTCCCGCAACACGATCCAGGCGCGGATGGCGCGCTTGGAGCAGACCGGCATCTTCCTCTCCTACGAGAGGTCGTTCTCACCGGATGTGCTCGGCTTCCCCCTGCAGGCCTTCGTGAGCATCGGCGTGCGCCAGACGGAGTTGCCGCGGATCATCAACGAGCTCGCCCGCATCCCCGAGGTCGTGCAGGCGCACGGGCTCAGCGGCTCCATCGACCTGCTCGCGCGGGTCGCGTGCCGCGACGCACGTCACCTCTTCGACACCGATGCGCGCATCCTGTCGATCGAGGGCGTCGAGCGGACCGAGACCTCCCTCGCGATGGGCGAGGTGATCCCGTTCCGGGTCGCCGGGCTCATCGGCCTCGCGCGACGGGAATCCTGAGGAAGCGTCGCACGGCACCCGCAGCCTCGGCCGGCGTCTCGTAGTGGATGAGGTGCCCCACATGGGCGATCTCGACGAGCGACGCCTCGGGGAACAGCGTGGCCAACGTGCGCTCGGCCTCGATGGGGGTGATGTCATCGCGTTCGGCGGCGACGAGCAGCGTGGGCACGTCGATCGCGGGGGCGAACTCACTGACGTCGTGGGAGACGCTCGCCACGAAGGCGTCCCGAAGCACATCTCGGTCCGAGAATCGTGAGAAGTAGGTGTCGTGCTGGTCGTGGATGAACCGACGCAGCCCCGGGTCGTTCGTCTTCGCCATCGTGATGCTCATCACGCGGACGATGATCCGGTTGCGCAGCAGCGCGGTGCCGAGCTTCTCCGGGAGCCGGGCGCCGAGGGCGTAGTAGAGCACCGCGAGGCGCGTCATCAGGCCCTTCGGCCCCTCGAGCGCGGGCGCACCGATCGGGTTGAGCAGGATCAGACGCGGCGTCTGCAGTCCTCGGGCGACGGCGGCGGACGACACGATCGATCCGAACGAGTGTCCGAGGATGACGGCGCCCGGAGCGACCGCCGCGGCGAAGTCGGTGAGCCACCCGGCATACTCGTCGAGGTCGTGTCTGCGGCCGGGCAGCGGCGCCGATTCCCCGAATCCGGGGAGATCGGGGGCGACCACCCGCACCTCCGGAAGGTAGGCGAGCACGGGTTCGAGACCGTGGTGCTCGCCGCGGAATCCGTGGACCGCGACGACCGTGGTCTCGGCGTCCTCCGGCCCGTACACCCAGTAGGCGGTGGTCGCACCGCGCACCTCGACCTCGAAGCGGCGCACGGGGAGGCGACGAAGACGATCCGCATAGGGGGAAGGCACGGTCATGCTCCGAGTCTACGAGTCGCCGTGCGCCTTCTCCTGAATGTCGGCGCCCGGCCATAGCGTGGGGACATGCCGTCCGGTCTCGCCCTCCCCGCGTGGCTCACCCGCGTCGGGGTGTTCGACCTGGAGACCACAGGGGTGGATGTGACGACCGACCGTGTCGTCACCGCATACGTGGGCGTGCTCGATGCCGAGGGTCGCGAGATCGCCGCGCGGTCCTGGTTGGCCGACCCGGGGGTCCCGATCCCCGAGGGCGCCACCGCCGTGCACGGCATCACGACGGAACACGCGCGGTCGCATGGTCGTCCCGCTCGCGAGGTCGTCGCCGAGGTCACCGCGGCACTGCGCTCGTTGTTCGACCAGGGCGTGCCCGTGGTGGCCTACAACGCGTCCTACGACTTCTCCCTGCTCGCGTTCGACGCCGTCCGGCACGATGTGGAACCGCTGGCCGACCCCTCGCCGATCATCGATCCGCTCGTGATCGACAAGGCGTACGACCGCTACCGCCGGGGGAGGCGCACACTCGAGGTCGTGGCCGCCCACTACTCGGTCGCACTCGAAGCCGCCCATGAGGCATCCGCCGACGCGATCGCCGCCGGTCGCGTGGCCCAGGCGCTGGCGCGTCAGTTCGCCCTTCCGGAGACGCCGATCGAGCTGCACACCCACCAGATCGGCTGGGCGAGATCACAGGCTGCGAGTCTCACCGAGTACTTCGTGAGCATCGGGCGCCTCGACCCCGAGGATGCTCTCGACGGAACGTGGCCCGTACGATCGATTCGGCCCGTCACCGGCTGAAGCCCCGACAGACGACGGCGCGGAGAACAAGGAGGAGCGCATGCAGTTCACCTCCACGGATGTGGAGCAGGTGGAGTCCACGTGGCAGCAGTACGTACCCTCGTCGTCGCTCCAGCGCGCTGATCCGCACCGCTTCCGCTTCGACTGGCGATCCGAAGACCTCGACGACGCGACGCTCGTGAACTACCGGCTCGCCGCGCAGGTGCACTCGACCGCCGAGCCGCACGACCAGATCCTCGTGTGCCGCGTCGACGCTCCCACCGCCCGCGTGTGGGCCGGTCGCGACACCCTGGATGCCCGTTCGCCGTGGATCTCCGACGGCACCCGGGTCGACGCGGAATGGGACCGTACCGCCGACGTCCGGGCCGTGATCTTCGATCGTCGGGCCGCCGAGGACCTTGCGCGGCAGCTCACCGGAGACGACCGGAGCGAACTGCGCGCGGCCGGACTCGTCCCCCACTCCCCCGCTGACGCGCATCGCTGGGAGAAGTCGTTCGCGTACGTCGAGCAGCTCCTCGGGACGGCGGGAGCGGAGCCCCTGCTGCGCGCCGAGCTCGAGCGGCATGCCCTGATGATGACGCTCTCGGCATTCCCCACGACCTTCAGCGATGCGCTCCGTCGACCCGCTCAGCGTTCCGGTGCGCCGGCGTCCGTCCGCCGCGCCCTGGCGTACATCGATGAGAACGCGCACCTCCCCATCACGATCGACGAGGTGGCGGCCGCGGCCTACATCTCGACGCGGGGTCTCCAGTACGCGTTCCGCCGCGCTCTCGACATCACGCCGGCACAGGCGCTGCGTCGCGCTCGGCTCGAGGGCGCCCATCGGGATCTGCAGGTCGGCGGCGCCCGCTCGGTGGGCGAGGTCGCCCGTCGCTGGGGATTCAGCAACTCGTCGCGCTTCACCGCCGCGTACCGAGAGGCCTACGGCGTTCCACCTGCGCTGCCCGCTCCGTGACACCAGGCGAACACTCTGTTCGCCTGCGACGGCGGGTCGACGCCCGACGCCGGAGCCTGCGCGCTGTCCTGGCTAGAGTTCGAGTACCCGGACCGCGCTTCTCGGTCCTTCGCGCATGCCCTCGAGGAGTCCCATGGTCCGTCCCCCGCACACCGCCGAACCCGTCACTCGCTGATGGGTAGCCTCTATTACGGAGACGCGAAGACACCGATCCAGATCGATGACCGTGCACTCGCGCATCTGAAGGTCGTCATCGCCACCAAGCTCCGTCGCAACGAGAGCTTCACCCTGTCCTGGCGGCACCCGGAAGGGGACGCGCCCGGGCGATCGACGCTGTGGCTGCACCCGTCGATCCCGCTCCGCTTCGTGTTCCAGGAGCCGGAATCACCGGAGCTGAGCAGGAAGTGGATCGAGGAGCTGGCCCACTCGGCGAGTTCGAGCGGCGGGATCATGCTCGTGGAGGAGCACCTGGAGAGCACGCCGACCGACTGACGGCTCCGCGTCGCTCCGTGCGCGGATGCCGCCAGCCGTCCTGCTCACACCGGCTCGTCGCCGCTGGAGCTGACCGATCGGCGCGTCGTCGGCTCGCCGGTGGCGGGATCGACGAACGTGCGGGACACCGTCTCCGTGCGGCGGCGACGCGCCAGCAGCACGATGCCGATGAGGAAGATGAGGACGCCGGCGCCCATCAGGATGTAGCCGACCATGTCCAGGTCGATCCACGGTACGTCCACGTTCACCGCGAAGACGAGGATCGCTCCGATCACGAAGAGGGCGATTCCACTTCCGATGCTCATGATGCCTCCCGTTCTGCGGCCCGCTGCCGCACATCACGAGGATGGCGTCGAGCGTCGATCCCGAGGAGGGGGTTGACAGCGCCCCGCCCCTTTCTTCGCCCACGCCGTGCGCGGGCCCTCAGGCGGCGTCGGTGCCGGGCTGCCGGGCCCACAGGTCCGGCCCGAAGACCTCATAGGAGATGCGGTCGGCCGGCACTCCACGGGCCATCAGGGTCTCCCGTGCGGCGCGCATGAACGCGAGCGGCCCGCACATGAAGACCACCGCGTCGTCCGGGAGCTCGACCTCGGCGAGGTCCATGCGTCCGGGAAGCGCGGGGTGCAGCGTGGGCGCGAGTTCCGCGTCGGACTCGTACCAGTTCTGTGCGCGGGCATCCTCCATCGCGAGCACCTGGCGGCGGAGCGTGGCATAGAGCGCGTGGGTGTCGTGCGCGCGATCGGCGTGGAACAGACGCACCGTGCGCGACGGCGATCGGCGTGACAGGTCTTCGAGGATGGCGGCGATCGGGGTGATGCCGATCCCGGCCGAAACGAGCACGAGCGGATGCTCGGCGTCGTCGAGGACGACGTCTCCCGCGGGCTGCGACACGTCGAGCACGGTGCCGGGATGCGCGTTCTCGTGAAGCCAGGTCGAGACCTGCCCGGCCGGCGTCTCGCCATCGCCGCGCACGCGTTTGATGGTCACGCGCAGGGTGTCGCCGCGGGGGCCGGACGAGATCGTGTACTGGCGGGGCTGGCGCGCCCCGTCCGGGAGGTCCACGGCGATCGCCACGTACTGTCCGGTGCGGTGCGGCGCCACTTCGCCGGTCACGGGCGCCAGGAGCAGCGAGATCACGTCCGGCGACTCCTCGATCCGCTCCACGACGCGGTGCGCGCGCCACGGCTGCTCCGGGTCGGTCCCGCCCAGCGCGTAGAGCTTGGCCTCCTCCGCGATGAGGGAGCAACCGAAGAGCCAGTAGACCTCGTCCCAGGCGGCGCGCACCTCGGGTGTGACGGCGTCTCCGAGGACGACACCGACGGCATCGAGGAGATGATGTCCGACGATCGTGTACTGCCGCGCCTGGATCCCGAGCGACACGTGCTTGTGGGCGATCCGCTGCATGATCGGTGTGAAGTCCGGTGCCTCCGGGTCGATGAGGTGCACGGCGAAGGCGACGACCGATGCGGCGAGGGCCTTCGGCTGCTCGCCGATCGCCTGATTCGCGCGGTTGAAGACGCGGAGCAGCTCCGGGTGCGCGGCGAACATCTCCCGGTAGAACAGCGTCGTGATCTCGTCGGCATGCTGCGCGACGACCCCGGCGGTGGCGTGGACGATGGACTCGGACTCCGGGGAGAGCGTCATGACTCCCCTTCTCGTGTTCGTCATGATCTCCACCCTCGCCGACCGTGAACGAAGGCACCGCCGGTTCCACCGGGTTATTTCCGGTCGAACATCCAGCGCGTACAGGTCGCCGCGCCTACGCTCACCACATGCCTCGTCGCGCTCACGACTTCCGCGGACTGACACAACCCCGTCGGCTCCGTCTGCTCCGCATCGTCCAGGAGAAGCCCGGACGCTCCGCCCGCGCGCTCGCCCAGGAGAGCGGCATCCCGCTCAACACCGCTCGGGATCACCTCCGGGTCCTGGAAGACGAGGGCCTGATCCGGAGCGAGACGCTGAGGGCGGGAACGCGCGGTCGTCCGCCGGTGGTGTTCCACCCGGTCCACGAAGCGTCATCGAGTTCCGTGGCCGCTGCGCGTGTCGAAGGCGCGATGACGCGAGGCCGGATGTACCGCGCGACGACGTCCGCCGGCGCGAGGAGACTCGACGCCGACGCGTTGCGCCAGGTCGACGTGCTGTATGAGCACCTCGACGACGTGGGCCTTGATCCCGTCGTCGATGAGGATGCGCTGCGGATCGACCTCGTCCCCTGCCGCTATCGGCGACAACTCGCCGAGGATCAGGATCTCGTCTGCGACGTGCATGCTCAGCTCGTGCGCGACGTGCTCCGGCAGAGCGGTGGGCCGCTGGAGGTGCAGCGTCTGGACCCCTTCGTCACCGAGCACCGCTGCCTGCTGCTGCTCACTGCTTCGGGTCACCAGAACGACGTCGACGACCATGAAGACGGAGAAGACACGCGAGGCTGAGTCCTCCCCGGAGTAGTCGCCCTGTGTGGTCGTCCTGTGCAATCGGCCCTCTGCGAGTTCCCCGTCGTCTGCGCCCGCCCTTCGCCGACTCCGCTGTGTCTTCGTCGATGGATCTATACCGTACCCCCCTAGGGTATGGTTCCGGAGGAGGGATTCCCCTCTCCACTCCTTGCCTCCTCGTCGAAACGGAGCACGTCGTGTCAGCGTCATCCTCAAGAAGTCCCGCCCGCTGGTGGGGACTCACCCTCATCGCCCTGGCGCAGTTCATGGTGATCATGGATGCATCGATCATCGGAGTCGCACTGCCGCGCATGCAGGCGGATCTCGGCTTCAGCCCGCACACCCTGTCCTGGGTCTTCAACGCCTACGTCATCGCCCTCGGTGGTCTGCTGCTGCTCGGCGGCCGACTCTCCGACCTCTTCGGGCCGCGGAAGATGTTCGCGATCGGCTGGGTCGTCCTCGCGATCAGCTCGCTCGTGGCCGGCTTCGCCGGAAACGTCCCTGTGGAACTGCTCGGCCGCATCCTGCAGGGCGTCGGCTCCGCGCTGATCGCCCCGGCCGCACTCACACTGCTGATGATGATCTTCGGCTCCAACCCCAGGGAGCTCACCAAGGCCATGGCCTTCTACGGTGCGGCGGCCCCTGCCGGTGGCACCGCCGGGGTCTTCCTCGGCGGCGTCATCACCGAGTTCGCCTCGTGGCCCTGGGTCTTCTTCATCAACGTGCCGATCGCCGTGATCGTGCTGGCCGTGATGTGGAAGGCACTCCCCGGCGGCAAGCTCGGCGCACGCGGATCCGTGGACATCCTCGGGGCTCTCACCGTGACACTCGGTCTCGCGGCCCTCGTCTACGGCATCGTGCGCGCCGAGGTCGCCGGCTGGGCATCGGCGGAGACCTGGATCGCGATCGGCATCGGCGTCGTCCTGCTGGTGCTCTTCGTGATCATCCAGAGGGTGAAGCGTGACCCGCTGATGCGCCTGTCGATCTTCCGGTCCCCGAATCTCGGGGCCGCGAACATCGCGCAGGTCCTGCTGGGCGCTGCCTGGGTGCCCATGTGGTTCTTCCTGAACCTCTACCTGCAGCAGGTCCTCGGGTTCTCCGCGTTCCCCGCGGGAGCCGCCCTGCTGCCGATGACCATCCTGATCATGATCGGGATGATCGTGCTCGCCCCGCGCATCATCGCGGCGGTCGGCCCCAAGGTCCCGATCGTTCTCGGCCTGATCATCTTGGCCGCGGGACTCGGCTGGATGGCATTCATCCGCCCCGACGGCAACTACTGGGTGGATGCCTTCGGGCCCTCCCTCGTCGTGGCATTCGGACAGGCTCTCGCCTTCATCCCGTCCCTGCAGACCGCGATCTCGGCGGCTCGACCCGAGGAAGGGGGCCTCGCCTCCGGCATCGTCAACACCAGCTACCAGGTCGGTTCCGCGATCGGGCTCGCCGTGGTCTCGGCGATCGCGGCAGGCTTCGGGTCGGGGCAGCTCGACGACCCCGTCGCTCTGACGAGCGGGTACTCGGCGGCGTTCATCGCCGCCGGCTCCATCGCGCTGCTCGGGGCCCTGCTCACGCAGATCCTCTTCCGCACGAAGAGGTCCGCCCACGCGATCGACACCCGCCAGGTGTAGCGATCACGCTGCCGCGCACGCGAGCCCGGCAGCTCCACCGCAAAGGGGGTGCCCGGGAGTCCCCGGGCACCCCGCCCCGAGATGAGAGAAGAACACACATGTCCACTCCCCGACTCCTGATCGCCTACGACGGCTCGACGAATGCGAAGAGCGCGGTCGAGACCGCCGCATCACTGTTCCCCGGCGCCGAGGCCGTCCTGCTCTACGCCCGACAGCCGATGGAGAGCTTCGCCGCCCATCTGCAGGGCCACCCGGATTTCGAGAACCTGCAGGGGCTCGCCGCCGCGGACCTGGACGCGTCCGAGCTCGTCGCTTCCGAGGGCGCGGAACTCGCGCGGGCGCACGGGCTGAAAGCCGAGCCGCTCGTCTCATCGACGGTCTCGACGGCATCCGAGGCCATCATCGAGGCGGCCGAAGAGCTCGACATCACCCTGATCGTGCTCGGCTCGCGGGGACTGCGGGGCCTCAAGGCCACGCTGCTGGGCAGCACCTCCGCGAACGTGCTCCACCAGGCCACCAGGCCACCCTGGTGATCCCTTCGGACGCCGTGGCGCGAGCTCGCAACGAGAGCAGAGCCACCGGAGACCACGCCTGAGTCGTATCGCCCCGGGGAAACCCGGAAGCGGGGCGCGGACTCGACGGGTAGGGCGGGCGGGACTTGAACCCGCGATCGTTGGGTTATGAGCCCACTGCCTTAACCAGCTTGGCCACCGCCCCGTACGGATCTCAGCCTATCGGTCGGGGCGTTCAGACCGGAGTCGCCGCCGCGTGGGTCTGCGAGTGGCCGAGGTAGATGTCCGCGTTCGCGATCAGACCGGCGCGCTCGTCCTCGTCGAGGGCACGACGCACCTTCGCCGGCACACCGGCCACGAGTGATCCGGCGGGGATCTCGGACCCGCCGAGGACCACGGCGCCGCCGGCGATCAGGCAGCCCGCTCCGATGACGGCACCGTTGAGGATGACCGCGCCCATGCCGACCAGCGTGCCGTCTCCGATCGTGCACCCGTGCACGACGGCGTTGTGCCCGATCGAGACCTTGGCACCCACGACCACGGGATGACCGGAGTCGACGTGCACCGAGACGTTGTCCTGCACGTTGGAGCCCGGTCCGATGACGATGCCTGCCGAGTCCCCGCGCAGCACGGCGTTGTACCAGACGCTCGAGCCGGCGGCGAGCGAGACGTCTCCGATGATGCGCGCGCCATCCGCCACGAACGCCGATCCGTCGATCGACGGCGCGCTCCCGGGAAGGGCGAGGACGGAGGCTTCGGCGGCGATGCTCATGAGGCGAGACTACCCTCACTGCCGCGGAAAAACGCGGAAGTGAGCCGAGCCTCAGCTTGCTTGCGGAATGTCTGAGGCTGAGTAGCGTTGTCTACATCAGATACGAGAATCCGTTCCGGAGGAGCACAAGATGAGCAAGGCACAGACCGTTTCCACCACCGCCATCGACCCGACCGTGGCTGCCGGCGCAGCCCAGTTCCTCTCCCCCGTCGTGCTCGGCCTCCAGGCCCTGACCGTCAACGGCAAGCAGGCCCACTGGCACGTCCGCGGCGCCAACTTCATCGGCGTCCACGAGCTGCTCGACACGATCGTCGCGCACGCCGGCGACTTCGCCGACACGGCCGCGGAGCGCATCGTCGCCCTGGGTCTGCCGATCGACGCGCGTGTGAACGCCGTCTCGGAGAAGGCCGGCGCCACCGCGGTCCCCGCAGGCTTCACCCCGTCGGACGACCTCGTCCGCGCGGTCATCTCCGACATCGACGCCATCCTCGTTGACGTCAAGGCTGCGGTCGAAGGCCTCGACGAGGTCGACCTGACCAGCCAGGACGTCGCGATCGAGATCCAGCGCGGCCTCGAGAAGGACCGCTGGTTCCTGGTCTCGCACATCGCCGCCTGATCAAGGTCGCCTGACACTCGAAGGGGTGGTCCTCGGTTCTCCGAGGACCACCCCTTCGTCGTGCGTTCCGCGGGTTACGCGGTGTGCGTGACGTGACCGGCCAGCACCGTGGCGACGACCGGCATGGACCGGAGACCCTCCCCCGTCGCGGTGCGCGGGTCGACGGCGCAGAGGACGATGTCGGCCGGTTCCCCCGGGCGCAGGGTCGACCGCACACTCGCCTCGATCGCCTGGTCGACCGTGATCCGCTCCTCCGGATGCCACGGCTCCCGCTCATCGTCGGTGCGCGATACGGCGGCGGAGATGGCGTGCCACGGATCGAGCTCGGAAACCGGAGCATCGGATCCGAAGCGCAGATGCGCTCCGGCGTCGCGCAGGGAGGCGAGCGGGTAGCCGATCGCGGTCTGCTCCGCCCAATGGCGGTCGACCAGATCGCGGTCGTCGACCGCATGCTGCGGTTGGACGCTGGCGAAGACGCCGAGACGCGCGAACCGGGCGAGGTCCGCGTGCCGCACCAGTTGCACGTGCTCGATCGAGCCGACGGCACCCGTGGTGGTGAACGCGTCCAGCGCCGAGGTGATCGCCCGGTCGCCGATCGCATGCACGGCGACGGCCAACCCGGAGCCGGTCGCCCGGGTCAGGAGTGCGACGAGCTCGTCGGACGGAACCGTAAGCACCCCGAAGTTGCCCGGATCGCCGGGATAGGCGTGCGAGCAGGCTGCCGTGCGCGTTCCGAGAGAGCCGTCGGTGATGACCTTCAGGGGGCCGACATGGATGAGCCCCCGTCCGGCGACCGGGACGTCGGGCTCCTCGCGGAGCTCTCCCGTGCGCAGACCGGCGGCGATCGCGCGCTCGAGGTCGAACGGGTACACGGCGAACTCGACGCGGTGCGAGGCGAATCCCGCCTGGACGCGACGGGGCCACGCCTCCGCGCTCCACGCCATGTCGAAGTCGACCAGACCGGTGATGCCGCGCGCGGCCGCCTGCTCCCCCGCGCGCATCATCGCACGGTCGCCATGGGCGGCATCGACCGCGTTCAGGCGACGGGAGATCTCGAACGCGTCCGTCTCGCGCAGGACCCCGTCATCGGTGCGGAACCCTTCTCGCGCCAGGGCGGCCGTGTTGAGCCAGACGCTGTGCACATCGGCGTTGATGAGGTAGGTCGGGACCACGCCGGTCGCGGCGTCGAGGACCTCGAGCGATGGCCGGTCGGCCCACAGGGCGTCGCGGAACCCGGTCCCGACACGACGCCCGTCCGGGAGCGCTGCGACGTCGCTCATCGCCGCGGCCGCCGCCGCAGCGGAGTCCGCCTGGCCCAGCGGTGCGCGCTCCGACGTCAGAGCCCACTGCACGGTGTGGACGTGGTTGTCCCACAGTCCGGGCACCGCCCAGGTGCCGTCTGCGTCGATCACCTCGCCCCGCGCCGGCAACGCGCCGGTGGGAGCGATGTCGACGATGCGTCCATCCGCGATGAAGATGTCCACCGGCTCGTCGTCGATCAGGAACTCGCGTCCCGGTCCGGCGATCCGCACGGCCCTGATGGTGTCGATCGCGGTTCCGCGTTCCGTCACTGCTTTCCTCCTCGGCGCGCATCCTGCGCACGCCGCATCTCCGCGGCCAGGGCCGGGTTCGTGTACGGGCCATCGTCCGTGAGCGCGGCGATGACCGTCTCGATCGTCTCCGGCGACTTGTTCTGGCTGAGCTTCCTCTTGGCGACGACCCGGGTCGGGGTCAGCCGGAATCCGACCGTCCCCGCCGCGAGCCGCTCCACGTAGGCCGGGTCGTTCGGGCGCTCCCACATCCGGCGCGGCTCCGGCATCCTCGACTCGAATCGCTCCACCAGTCGGTCGAGGACCATGAGATTCTCCTCGGCGGTGAGGATCTCCGGCACGCCCGCGAGGTGCACCGCGGTGTAGTTCCACGTGGGGACCGCCGGGACATCGCCGTACCACCCAGGCGAGATGTAGCCGTGCGGTCCCTGGAAGACGATGAGGAGCTCGCGCGCCCCCATCCCGTGGATCAGATCATCCGGGCGCCCGACGTGACCGACGACGGTGAGGTCGTCGCGCGCGTCGTCCAGGAGCACGGCGTAGTGCGAGGCGACCAGCCCCTCGTCGGCGGCACTCATGATCGTCGCCCACGGATTCGCCTCGATCACTCGGCGGATCTCGGGCACATCGGCCAGCGTGAAGCTGGGATTCTGTCGCATCCGTTCAGCCTAGAACCGTTGTGTCGATCGGGGGCGGGGTCACGCCTGGCAACGCGGGCACCAGTAGAGCTTGCGGGCGCCGATCTCCTCGAGAGCGATCTCGGTGCCGCAGATCCGGCACGGCAGGCCCGCGCGGTGGTAGACCCAGTGCCGGTCGTCGCGATTCGCCATCGCCGCGCGATAGTCCGCGCCCGTGAGCCCGTCCATCGTCATCATCTGGCCGGTCTCGACCCCGATCGCAAGGAGTCGCACCCAGTCGTGCCAGAGTGCACGCACGATCTCCTCGGGAACGTCCCGTCCCGGAGTGTGCGGGTTCAGACGCTGGCGGAACAGCATCTCGGCGCGATAGACGTTGCCGATTCCGCTCACGACCGACTGGTCCATCAGCAGCAGCGCGATGACGGTCGACTTCTTCCCGACGGCGCGGACGAAGCGCTCCTCGTTCTCCACGGGGTCGCCGACGAGAGGGTCGGGTCCGAGCTTCGCCACGGTCGCCAGCATCTCCTCCGGCGTCTGCAGCACGCAGGCCGTCGGTCCGCGCAGATCGGCGGCGGTGATGTCGGTCATCAGTCGGAGACGCACCTGCCCGACGACCGGCGGGGGCCACTCCATGCCCTCGTCCGCGAGGCCTTTCGTCTGCTCCGACATGCGCACGTGCACGCGGGTGCGCCGAGGGGCGCCGATCGACGCGAGCGAGTTCTCCCCGGCATCGTCGAGGATCGGCTCATCGAGCACCGTGCCGCGCTGGTTCGTCTGTCCCATCCGGCCGTTGGCCGAGGCGATGGTCGGATCGACGACGATCTCGCCGGCGAAGTCCCAGGCGCCGTAGAGGCCGAGGTGCACGCGGAGCCAGAGGTCGCCCTCCGTCTCGAGGAACATCTGCTTTCCGACGGCCTGCACGCTGACCGCCGCCCGTCCGTCGAGGACAGCGGCGCCCTCGGCGAACCGGCCCTGCGGGCTGGAGGCGCTCAGGGTCTTGCCGACGAAGTTGCGGTCGAACTGCCGAGCGATCCGGTGGACGGAATGACCCTCGGGCATCTCAGGCCCGCGGGTCCGGAAGGAGGGAGCCGTCGCGCTCGAAGTCCGCGATCTGACCGATGCGGCGCACATGCCGCTCGTCACCGGAGAACGGGGTCTCGATGAAGCGGTCGATGAACGACGTCACCTCGTCGTAGGTGTGCTGCCGTGCGCCGATGGAGATGACGTTGGCGTCGTTGTGCTCGCGTGCCAGCTCCGCCGTGGAGAGGTTCCACACGAGGGCGGCGCGCACGCCTTCGACCTTGTTGGCGGCGATCTGCTCGCCGTTGCCCGAACCGCCGAAGACAACGCCGAGAGCCTCGACACCGGCGCGCTGGTCGGAGATGACCGCCTGCGCCGCCCGGATGCAGAACGCCGGGTAGTCGTCCACCGCGTCGTACTCGATCGGTCCGTGATCGACGACCTCGTGCCCCGCCGTGCGCAGGTGCTCCTGCAGCTTCGTGGAGAAGTCGAGTCCCGCGTGGTCGGTGGCGATGTGGATGCGCATGGCTTCCATCCTAGAAGTGCCCGCCGACGAACCGGGGTGTCACGGCGCGACGCCGGCGGCGGCCGGCTTGAAGCCCGCGCGGATGTTCTCGCAGCAGCCGGGGCGGCAGACGTCGAAACCGCCGGGAAGCGACGTCACGTGCGCACGCTCCTCGTTGGGACGCCCCTGGAGGCGCTCCTCGATGAGGTCGACGATGCCCGCGACGAAGGCGGGAGCGACTCCCGGCGTCGGGGTGCGCGTGAAGGCGAGACCGGCCTCCTCCGCCGCCTCGGCCGCCTCGGTGTCGAGATCCCACAGGACCTCCATGTGATCGCTCATGAACCCCACCGGGACGACGGCGACGGCCTTGCGTCCGCGCGCGGGCAGTTCGCCGATGACGTCGCAGACGTCGGGCTCGAGCCACGGCTGCGAAGCGGGGCCGGAACGGGACTGGTAGACGAGCTCCCAGGACACGTCGGCCGCGGCCGGAACGGTCTGGCGGACGCGGTCCATGACCCAGGCGGCGACAGCCAGGTGCTGGGCGGCGTACGCGCCGCCCTCACCCCACTCGATGTCGCGCGCGCCGGACCGCTCGGCGTCGGCCGTCGGGATGCTGTGGGTGGAGAACAGGATCTGGATGTCGGCCGGGGCGATCCCGTCGGCGAGGAAGCCCTCGACCGCCTCGCGGACACCCGTCTCGAACGCTTCGACGAAGCCGGGGTGGTCGTAGAAGGGACGGATCTTGTCGATCGTGACGGTCTCCCCCAGTCCCGTCTCCTCCAGGATGCGGGCGAAGTCCTCACGGTACTGACGGCAGCTGGAGAAGGAGCTGTAGGCGCTGGTCGCGAAGGCCAGGAGCGTGTTGTGGCCGTTGGTCGACGCCTCGGTCACGACCTCTTCCAGATACGGAGCCCAGTTGCGGTTCCCCCAGTAGACGGGGAGCGTGATGCCGCGCTCGACGAGGGCGTTCTGGAGCGCCTCCTTGAGCACGCGGTTCTGGCCGTTGATCGGGCTCACCCCGCCGAAGTGGCGATAGTGATGCGCGACCTCCTCGAGCCGTTCGTCGGGGATCCCGCGCCCGCGGGTCACGTTCCGGAGGAACGGGATCACGTCCTCCTGGCCCTCCGGCCCGCCGAATCCGGCGAGCAGGATCGCGTCGTAGGCGACCGGCGTGGTCACGAAGGGCGCACCACCGGCGGCAGCAGGAGAGGCAAAGGGAACGGCATTCGGCTCGATCGCAGTCACCCCTCCATCCTTCCACCTCGACGGAGCGGTGGCGTCCGTCGTCCACCGTTTCTATCCACGGCCCCGCATGACGTCGAGGATCGAGGGCATCCACGGCACTGGCGTAGGCTGTCAGGGTTGCCGTCGGCGCCAACTGCGCCGAGCCCCGGTGGCATCCCCTCACCCCTGGGAGTACAGCTGTGCCTGGAGAGAACCTCACCCGTATCGAAGCGCAGGAGCGCCGCGACGTCATCGACACCCAGTCCTATGAAGTCGCTCTCGATCTGACCAAGGGCGCCGAGGTGTTCGGCTCCCGCAGCGTCGTGCGCTTCACCGCGACTCCGGAGGGCTTCACCTTCATCGACCTGATCGCCCGGGAGGTACGCGAGATCTCGCTCAACGGCGAGCAGCTCGACCCGAACGAGGTCTTCGCCGACTCGCGCATCGCCCTGACCGGCCTGCAGGCAGAGAACGTGCTGGTCGTCGACGCCGACTGCGAGTACACCAACACGGGCGAGGGCCTGCACCGCTTCGTCGACCCCGTCGACGGGGAGGTCTACCTCTACTCGCAGTTCGAGGTGCCCGACTCGCGTCGCGTTTTCGCCGTGTTCGAGCAGCCCGACCTCAAGGCGACGTTCCAGTTCACCGTGACGGCTCCGGCCGCGTGGAAGGTCGTCTCCAACTCCCCCACGCCCGAGCCCATCGTGCACGACGACGACGTGACCGCGACGTGGGGCTTCGAGCCGACGCCGCGCATCTCGTCGTACATCACGGCGCTCGTCGCCGGGCCGTACGAGTCCACGTTCTCGGAGCTGACGAGCGCGTCCGGCCGCGTGATCCCCCTCGGCGTTTACGGCCGCAAGAGCCTCTGGCAGCACCTCGACGCCGACTACATCTTCGACAAGACCCGTGAGGGCTTCGCCTACTTCGAGTCGAAGTTCGGTGTGCCGTACCCGTTCGCCAAGTACGACCAGCTCTTCGTGCCCGAGTTCAACGCCGGTGCCATGGAGAACGCGGGAGCGGTGACGTTCACGGAGACCTACGTCTTCCGCAGCAAGGTGACCGACGCCGTCAAGGAGCGTCGCGTCGTCACGATCCTGCACGAGCTCGCGCACATGTGGTTCGGCGACCTCGTCACCATGAAGTGGTGGAACGACCTGTGGCTGAACGAGTCGTTCGCCGAGTGGGCCTCCACCATCGCGACCGCCGAGGCCACCGAGTGGACCGAGGCGTGGACCACGTTCAACGCCATGGAGAAGACCTGGGCGTACCGTCAGGACCAGCTCCCCTCGACGCACCCGATCGTGGCCGAGATCAACGACCTGGAGGACGTGCAGGTCAACTTCGACGGCATCACGTACGCCAAGGGCGGCTCCGTGCTGAAGCAGCTCGCGGCCTGGGTCGGCATCGAGGAGTTCTTCGCCGGCGTCTCGCAGTACTTCCAGAAGCACTCCTGGGGCAACACCGAGCTGAGCGACCTGCTCTCCGAGCTCGAGGCCACCAGCGGCCGCGACCTAAGCACCTGGTCGAAGAAGTGGCTCGAGACCGCGGGCGTGAACACGCTGGAGCCGGTGATCGCCGAGGACCACGACGGGAAGATCTCGCGCTTCGCGATCACGCAGACGGCCCCGGCCGACTACCCCACGATCCGCCCGCACCGTCTCGGCATCGGCTTCTACACGCTGACGGACGGCTCGCTGACCCGTTCGCACTACGTCGAGGTCGACGTCGACGGAGACCGCACCGAGGTGCCGGAGCTGCACGGCATCGACCGTCCCGACCTCGTGCTGCTCAACGACAACGACCTCGCCTACGCGAAGATCCGTCTCGACGAGAAGTCGCTCGCCACCGCGATCGCCCACCTGGCCGACATCCACGACCCGCTGGCCCGCTCGCTGGTCTGGGGTGCCGCCTGGGACCAGACGCGTGACGCCGAGACCGGTGCATCCGCCTACCTCGACCTCGTCCTCGGCAACATCGGCCGCGAGACCGAGTCGACCACGGTGCGCACCACGCTCGCTCAGCTCCGCACCGCCGCGAACCTCTACGTCGCACCCGCCGACCGCGAGGCCGCCCGCCTCAAGGTCGCCGACGGTCTGTGGAACCTCGCGGAGTCCGCGGCGCCGGGCAGCGACAGCCAGCTGCAGTTCGTCACCGCGTTCGCGAACGCCCTCGTCACTCCCGAGCACGCCGGCATCATCGGTCGTCTGCGCTCGGGCGAGGACACGCTCCCCGGCCTCGAGGTCGACGCCGATCTGAACTGGCAGCTGCTCGTCGGCCTGGCCACCATCGGCGCGACGGATGCCGGGGCGATCGACGCCGCGCTCGCTGCGGACAACACCGCGAAGGGCGGCGAGTTCGCCGCGCAGGCTCGGGCATCGCTCCCGGACTCCGCCTCGAAGAAGGCCGCGTGGGCGTCGCTCATCGAGCGCGATGACGCTCCCAACACGATCGTCCGCTCGGCGGCGCTCGGATTCACGCACCCGGCCGGTGCCGCGGTGCTGGCCGAGTTCGTGCCCGCGTACTTCGACATGCTCCTTCCCGTGTGGGAGTCGCGCACCTACCAGATCGCGCAGTACCTGATCGTCGGGCTGTTCCCGACCGCACTCGCCGACGTCGCGCTGCGTGACGCCACGCGTGCGTGGCTGGCGGCGAACCAGGATGCCGCGCCCGCACTGCGACGCCTCGTCCTCGAGAACCTCGCCGACGTCGAGCGTGCGCTGGCCGCACAGTCGCGCGACGCGGAGGACTGACCGCTCCCCCGCGCTGACCGCACCGAAACGGAGACCATCTCGCCCTCAGACGGCCTGTCCCACCGGGACTCGCCCTGACGGGAGCGGATGGTCTCCGTTTTCGCATGGCGGATCACCCAGCCGGCACAGAGGCCGGATCGCTAGGATCTGGAAGTGATGATGCTCCCCTTCACGACCACCCCTGCCCCCGATCCCGTCGAGATCCCCAAGATGTGGGCGGACCTCTCGGAAGGTCTGATCGAGCTCGGCAAGAAGGCCCTGGCCATCGCGATCATCATCGCGGCCTGCGTCGTGATCGGCCTCGTCCTGCGGATCGTGATCCGGCGCGTCGTGCACCGCATCGTGGACAGTGCGAAGAGCAAGGCCTCGGTCGACGACACGCAGGCTCTGGAACGATCGCCGCTCGCCGACATGCGTCTGGTGCAGCGCACGAGGACGCTCGGCACGATCCTGCAGAACATCGTGAACGTGATGCTCGTCGTGATAGCCATCGTGCTGATCGTGAACGCGATCGACAACAGCCTCCTCGGCTCGCTGACCCTGCTCACCGCCGCTGTCGGCGCCGGCCTCGGCTTCGGGGCGCAGAACATCGTCAAGGACGTCCTGAACGGCATCTTCCTCGTCGCCGAGGATCAGATCGGCATCGGCGACGTGGTCGACCTCGGGCTCGCGAGCGGTGTCGTCGAGTACGTCAGCGTCCGCATCACCCAGGTCAGGGACGTGAACGGCACTCTCTGGTACGTGCGCAACGGCGAGGTCACCCGCATCGGCAACATGTCGCAGGGCTGGGCGCGCGCGATCATCGACCTGGGCGTGCCCGCGGACTCCGACCTCGAGCAGGTCGAGCACATCATGCTCGAGACGGCGCAGGGGCTGGCGAAGGACCCGAAGTGGCGCACCCGCATCATCGAGAAGCCGGAGCTGTGGGGCCTGGAGTCGGTCGACGGGGACGCCCTCGTGGTGCGCATCGTGGTCAAGGCTCGCGCCAATGCGAAGGACGACGTCGCACAGGAGCTGCGTCGCCGCCTGCGGGCCGCCCTGCTCGAGAAGGACATCGCCGTGCCGAGCATGGCCGACGTCATGCCCACGGGCCTCGACGGAGCCCGTCGGGTGCGCGGGGCGAACCCGCCGAAGACCCGGCCGAATGCCGTCACGGGCGTGCCGATCATCCCCGACCGCGGCATCTGGCGCCGCAAGAAGCCCACCGACGACGGGAGCTCCCAGAAGTGACGTTCTACGACGAGATCGGCGGACACGAGACGTTCGCGAAGATCGTCTCGGTGTTCTACCGCGAGGTCGCCCTCGACCCGGTCATGAAGCCCATGTATCCCGAAGAGGACCTCGGCCCCGCGGAGGATCGTCTGCGGATGTTCCTCGAGCAGTACTGGGGCGGCCCGACGACCTATGGCGACACGCGCGGCCACCCTCGGCTGCGCATGCGCCACATGCCGTTCCACATCGATGCGGACGCGCGCGATCGTTGGCTTCGTCACATGAGGACGGCCGTCGACGAGGCCCAGTTGTCTCCCCTGCACGAATCGACGCTGTGGGACTACCTGGAGCGCGCCGCCTATGCCATGGTGAACACATTCGAGCCGTCGGGGATCGGCGCCGGCCCCGCCGGACGCCCCACTCTCGAGACCCGCTCACGTCAGGAATCAACGGAGAACTCATGACGAACACGCCCCTGTCCGCAGACGTCCTGGTGATCGGATGGGGGTTGGCCGGCCTGGTCGCCGCCGCAGAGGCGCTCGACGCGGGGTGTCGCGTCATCCTGGTGGACCAGGAGCCGCGGACGAACCTCGGCGGGCAGGCCTGGTGGTCGTTCGGCGGGCTGTTCTTCATCGACTCGCCCGAGCAGCGTCGCTTCGGCATCAAGGACTCCCTGGAGCTCGCGACCCAGGACTGGTTCGGGAATGCGGCGTTCGATCGTCCCGAGGACGAGTGGCCCCGCCGGTGGGCGGAGGCGTACCTGCAGTTCGCGGCCGGCGAGAAGCGCGCATGGCTCCGTGAGCGCGGAGTGGGGTTCTTCCCCGTCGTCGGATGGGCGGAGCGAGGCGGATACGGCGCGATCGGCCCCGGCAACTCGGTCCCCCGCTTCCACATCACCTGGGGCACCGGTCCCGGCATCGTCGCTCCGTTCGCGGCCGCCGTGGAGCAGGGCGAACGCGAAGGCCGTCTCACCGTGCTCCCGCGCCACCGCGTCTCGGAGCTGATCGTGACCGACGGCACCGTGACGGGTGCCCGCGGCAGCATCCTCGCCTCCACCGGTGCCCGGCGCGGTGAGGAGACGACGCGCGACGTCATCGGGGACTTCGAGATCACCGCCGGTGCCACCGTCGTCTCGTCGGGAGGCATCGGAGGCAATCACGACCTGGTGCGCGCCGCATGGCCGGCACGCCTCGGCACCCCACCGGAGCACATGCTCACCGGCGTGCCCGCCTACGTCGACGGCTCCATGCACGCCGTCAGCGAGGCTGCGGGCGCCCGTCTGATCAACGGCGACCGGATGTGGCACTACGTCGAGGGCATCACGAACTGGGACCCGGTGTGGCCGTCCCACGGGATCCGCATCCTGCCGGGCCCCTCCTCGCTCTGGCTCGATGCCACGGGCTCGCGCCTCCCGGTGCCGCTCTTCCCCGGATTCGACACGCTCGGCACGCTCCAGCACCTGCGCACGACCGGCCATGACCACTCGTGGTTCGTCACGTCGCGGCAGATCGTGGAGAAGGAGTTCGCGCTCTCCGGCAGCGAGCAGAACCCCGATCTCACCGGCAAGGATGTCGGGCTGCTGCTGAAGTCGCGGCTCGCCAAGGGCCCGACGGGCCCGGTGCAGTCCTTCCTCGACGAGGGCGCCGACTTCCTCGTGGAGAACGATCTCGACTCGCTGCTCGAGCAGATGCAGAAGCACCCGGGTGGCGAGCTCCTCGACATCGAGAACGTGCGTCGCGAGGTGGTCGCCCGCGACCGTGAGATGGAGAACGACTTCACGAAGGATGCCCAGATCGGGATGCTGCGCTCCATGCGCGGCTACCGGGGCGACAAGCTCATCCGGACGGCCGCACCGCACCGCCTGCAGGACCCCACCGCGGGTCCGCTCGTCGCGGTGAAGCTGCACGTCCTCACCCGCAAGTCCCTCGGCGGGATCAACACCGACCTCGAAGGTCGGGCCCTGAACGCTGCGGGGACCCCGATCCCCGGGCTCTACGCGGCGGGCGAGGCGAGCGGGTTCGGTGGAGGCGGCGTGCACGGGTACCGCGCGCTCGAGGGGACCTTCCTCGGAGGGTGTCTCTTCTCCGGTCGCGCGGCAGGACGAGCGGCTGCCGCGGCTGCAGGCTGAGCACGCGGGTTCCGGCCACGGGCGGATTCCGCGGTGCTGGCGGTTCGGCGGTGCTGGCGGTTCGGCGGCGCCGGCGGATCGGTCTCCGCGTATCCCTGTCCTCGGCGCGCGACCAGTGTGGGTGATCGGCGCCTCGGCGCTGTGGCGACCTAGAGGGCGGAACCGGAGCCGGTGCCGCGCACGCTCGTGAGTCCGGAGGCCACCGGTCCACGGGCGAGCACATGACCACGGCGGAACGCCAGGCGGGTCCACCGGCCGGACCGTGACACGGGCACCTGCTCCTCGCCGGAGATGAAGCCCATCGCGTCGGCGGCGAAGGCGATCCCACGCGGAAGGCCGTCGAGGTCTTCGTCCGGCTCGCCCCAGATGGCGGCGCGCAGGGCGCGAACCGCCTCCTCGCCCGAACCCGGGCCGGCGCCGCGGGCGACCGCGGAGATCCCCCACTGGGCGCGCTGGGCGATCACCGACGCCGCGAGCGTCGACACCGGCGCCCACCCGCTCCGCGGAGGAGCGACACCCGCCCACGCCGGGGAGAGCCCCGTGTCGGGGAGCGTCAGTCGGTGCTCCTCATCCGTCTTCGTGAGCTGGTCGACGACGACATCGCACTCGAGCTCGGGGTCGGCGTGCACGATCCGCATCGCCAGGATCGTCGGTGTCTGGTCGAACAGGCCGTGCGGAGCGAGGGCTGCCGTCGTCAGGGCGAGGACGCCGTTCGTCGCCTGCAGCCGGATCCCCTCATCCGAGATCCTGGTCGCTCGACCGACGAATGTGAGGACGTCCTTGGCGGTGTCCGGGTCGGCGAGGAGAAGGTGATGCGGCACGCGTTCTAAACTACCAACGGAGCGGCGCCTCGGTCGCGGAGAGGAACCCATGAGCGCGGAAGCACACGCCGTCCAGACCGTCCAGCGACTTCTCGAGGTCCTCGACCTCGACTCGACCCAGGCGCGGACCACGGAGGACATCTTCACCGGTTCCTCGCACCCGATGCCCACCGGACGCATCTACGGCGGACAGGTTCTCGCGCAGACGCTTCTCGCGGCGGAACGCACCCTTCCCGAGGACCGCGCGGTGCACTCGATGCACGGTTACTTCCTCCGCCCGGGCGACGCCAGCCAGGGCATCACCATCGCCGTCGACCGCATCCACGACGGACGCTCGTTCTCGACGAGGCGAACGCAGGCGTATCAGAACGGCGTGCCGATCTTCTCGATGATTGCCTCGTTCCAGGATGAGGACCCGGGCGTGGAGCACGCCGAGCCGATGCCCGAGGGCATTCCCGCACCGGAGGACCTGGCGCCCGACGAGGAGCGCGTGCACGGGCTGCCGGACGGCACCGCCCGCATGCTGAGCGACCGCGCCGCGGACATCCGCCACGTGGACTCGCCGATGTACCTGCCGAGCACCGACTCCCGGGTACCGCGTCAGGCCGTGTGGATGCGCCTCCGGGCGCCGCTTCCCGACGACCAGCGCCTGCACCGCGCCGCTCTCGCATACCTCAGCGACATGACGATCCAGGAATCGATCCTGCGGGCCCACGGCGTCTACTGGGCGCTGCCCGGCCTCAAGGTCGCGAGTCTCGACCACGCGATGTGGTGGCATCGTCCGGCACGCGTGGACGAGTGGCTGCTGTACGTGCAGGAGTCCCCCAGCGCCCGCGGAGGCCGCGGACTCGCGACGGGACGCATCTACACGCGCGACGGTGTGCTCGTCGCGAGCGTCGCGCAGGAGATCATGATCCGCGTTCCCGACTCAGACCCGTCCTGAGGTCTGCGCCTCCGCGGGCCGGTCGACGAACGCGAGGTCGTCGACCGGAGGATGCTCAGCGGTGCGCGTACTCGATCGACGGGCCGACGAACGGCTCCCAGGCGTCGCGCATCTCCTGCGTGAGGCGTGTCGGGCGCCCCGTCTGCGCGTCGACGAGCACGATGATCGCCGTCGAGCGCGCGTAGATCTGCCGCGGCTCGGTGGCAGGATCGTTGTGCACCTCGTAGCAGACCTCGACGCTGGATCCCCCGAGCTTGCCGAACCACATCTGCACTTCGAGGGGACGACGCTGGTACGGCACCGGAGCGAGGTACTCGATCTCCTGGCGCGCGATGAGCGTCAGGATCCCCTCGTCGATGCCGGAATCGAGCACGGCCGTCGTGGGCGCCTCTTCACCGGGGCCGGCACGCCAGAACGCGCGTACGCGCGCCTCCTCGAGCAGTTTCAGCATCGAGGTGTTGTTGACGTGGTTGAACGCATCCAGGTCACCCCAGCGGAGGTGGATCGGGATGTGCAGGCGCGGCCCCGGCGAAGCGGACATCACGGCCTCAGTCGCGGGTGAGCTTGCGGTGCGTGGAACGGTGCGGCTTGGCGGCATCCGGTCCGAGGCGCTCGATCTTGTTCTCCTCGTACGCCTCGAAGTTACCCTCGAACCAGTACCACTGGTCGGGCTTCTCGTCGGTGCCCTCGTAGGCGAGGATGTGCGTCGCGATGCGGTCGAGGAACCACCGGTCGTGGGTGATGACCACCGCGCAGCCGGGGAACTCGAGCAGGGCGTTCTCGAGGGAGCTCAAGGTCTCGACGTCGAGGTCGTTCGTGGGCTCGTCGAGGAGCAGCAGGTTGCCACCCTCCTTGAGCGTCAGAGCGAGGTTCAGGCGGTTGCGCTCACCACCGGAGAGCACGCCGGCCTTCTTCTGCTGGTCGGGGCCCTTGAAGCCGAACTTCGACACGTAGGCGCGGGACGGGATCTCGGTCTTGCCGACCGTGATGTAGTCCAGGCCGTCGGAGACGACCTCCCACAGCGTCTTGTTCGGGTCGATGTTGGAGCGGGACTGGTCGACGTAGCTGATCTTGACCGTCTCGCCGACCTTCAGGTCGCCGCCGTCGAGCGGCTCCAGGCCGACGATCGTCTTGAAAAGCGTGGTCTTTCCCACACCGTTCGGACCGATGACGCCGACGATGCCGTTCGGCGGCAGGCTGAAGCTCAGGCCGTCGATGAGCGAACGCCCGTCGAAGCCCTTCTTCAGGTTCTTGGCCTCGATCACGATGCTGCCCAGACGCGGACCCGCGGGGATCTGGATCTCCTCGAAGTCCAACTTCCTGGTGCGCTCGGCCTCGGATGCCATCTCCTCGTAGCGGGCGAGACGGGCCTTGGACTTGGTCTGGCGACCCTTCGCACTGGAGCGGACCCAGTCCAGCTCCTCCTTGAGGCGCTTGGCGAGCTTCGCGTCCTTCTTGCCCTGGATCTCCAGGCGCTCGCCCTTCTTCTCCAGGTAGGTCGAGTAGTTGCCCTCGTAGCCGATCAGGCGGCCGCGGTCGACTTCGGCGATCCACTCGGCGACGTGGTCGAGGAAGTACCGGTCGTGGGTGATCGCGATGACCGCGCCCTTGTACGCCTGCAGGTGCTGCTCGAGCCAGAGAACGCTCTCGGCGTCGAGGTGGTTGGTGGGCTCGTCGAGGAGCAGCAGGTCGGGCTTCTGGAGAAGGAGCTTCGCGAGCGCGACACGACGCTTCTCACCACCGGAGAGCGGGGCGATCGCGGCGTCTCCCGGCGGGGTGCGGAGGGCGTCCATCGCCTGGTCCAGCTGCGAGTCGAGGTCCCAGCCGTCCGCGGCGTCGATCTCCTCCTGCAGCGAGCCCATCTCCGCGAGGAGTGCATCGAAGTCCGCGTCGGGGTCGGCCATGAGCGCCGAGATCTCGTTGAAGCGGTCGAGCTTCGCCTTGATCGCGATGCCGTCCTGGATGTTCTCGAGCACGGTCTTCGACTCGTCGAGCTCCGGCTCCTGCATCAGGATGCCGACGGTGTAGCCCGGGGAGAGCTTGGCCTCACCGTTGGACGGCGTGTCCAGACCCGCCATGATCTTGAGGATCGTCGACTTACCGGCACCGTTCGGGCCGACCATGCCGATCTTCGCTCCCGGGAGGAACGCCATCGTGACGTCGTCGAGGATGAGCTTCTCGCCCACCGCCTTGCGCGCACGAACCATCGAGTAGATGTACTCAGCCACCGAAAACCGCTCCTTCTATTGGCGTCGAAGATCGACACTCCAGCCTACCGGCCCCTGGCGTGTCACCAGTCGATCGGACGTGTGGTGCCGACGAGGCAGCGTCCTTCCGCGAGCTGAGGCATGACCGCGGTGACGACCTGACCCGTGGACGGCCCCACCTGGCCGATCAGGCAGTCGCTCTTCCCCCAGCGCACCGAGAACTGCAGGCTCTCGGCCGGGTTGCCCACCGTCGACTGGTCCTGCGTGACCTGCATGGCCGCGCGATCGAAGCCCGCACCGATCAGCGCATCGATGTAGGCCCGCCCGGACCCGCGCTGGTCCGTCCCCCAGACGCCGTCGGCGACCGCCGTGAAGACGGGGAGGTTGTCTTCCGCTGTGCCGTCCGGCACGAACACCGGCGCCGCCGGAGTCGTGGGCGCCGCGCTCGGCGAGACCGTGGCCGACGGCGACGCCGAGGGCCCGGGGCCCGGGGCGCAGGCCGACAACAGCAGGAGAGCAGCCACGGAAGTCGCGAGGACCCCTGCCGCACGGGAAGACGAGAGGACCGATCGACGAAGCACGTGCCCGATTCTACGTCGCCCTCCTTCCGGCTCCGCTCGATCGCTCGACCGTCGCGGACATCGCCGGTCTCCGTGATTCAGGGCCGCCCGCTCACCGCTCCCACCTCGGCATCCGTGCTCGGCACCGCCCACGCCAGGTCGAGCGGCGCGGACTCGATGCCGCCGCTCTCCGCCCGTTCGGCTGCTGTCCCCTGCTCCCCGGCTTCGGCCGAGCCGCTCTCCGGTGATTCGACGCGGGGCGTCGTCGAGCGCGTCTGGGGGCGATACGCGGTGGTCCCCCACCGCAGGTCATGACCGATCGCGTCGGCCTCGATGTCGACGCTCGTGCCGTGCCGGTCGTTGCTCTCCCAGTCGCGGATCCTGAGTCGCCCGGTGACGATCACGCTGTCACCGGTGCGCAGCGACGCCTTGGCATGCTCCCCCAGCTGCCGGAACGCGGCCACCGAGAACCAGTTCGTGCCGGAGTCGGTCCACGTCTGCGTCGCCTCGTCGAAGCGTCGGTGAGTGCTGGCGAGACGGAAGTTCGTGACCGGCACCCCTCCCTTCGTCTGGCCCTGCGTCGGGTCTGTGGCCACTCTTCCCACGATGGTCAGCGTGTCGATCATGTCTCTGTCCTTTCGGTGACCGGATCTCGTCCGGGATCTGACCAGCGTGCGCGACACGACCGTTGGCCCGGAGCCAGGAACCCGCGTCCGGTGGACAGTTCCCTCGAGCGGTGCAGTGTGCAGAAAGGGCAGATGGCACGCAGTTCCCGGCTCCGGAACGAATGTCGGTGGTCGGTCATATCTTCGAAGCGAGAAAGGAGTTCCGATGACCGACAACCTGATCACCTCACTTCCCGAGATCCCGATCGCGACGCCCCGACTCTCCTCTGCCCGAGAGCACCTGGTGCGTGCGGCGGATCACCTCTGGCGGGTCCAGGACCGGCGTGAGCATGTCCTCGGACATCTCCGCGTCGTCTCCGATCCGCTCGGTCTCCGCTACCGCGCCGAACGCCTCCACCTGGCGACCGGTGCCTTCCGCGTCATCGGCGAGTTCTGGCGCGTGGACGATGCCGTCGCGGCCCTGCGCAACTCCTGAAGGGGCCGGCATGCCCGCACCAGCGGCCGGCGGTGACTCGCCGAACACCGTCACGATCATGCGGAGACGAACGGCTGCGGCGTTGCATCGAACCTGGGAAGCGCCCCCGGCAGGATTCGAACCTGCGACCAAGAGATTAGAAGGCTCCTGCTCTATCCCCTGAGCTACGGAGGCGGATGCATCTACCGTACCGCGACCCCGTGGCGTCGTGCGGTACCGCACCCCGGCAGACGATGTCGGGGCCGTCGATAGTATGGCGACATGGTATCTGCGTCCGAGAACGATCGTCTCGTATGGATCGACTGCGAGATGACGGGGCTCGACCTGGCGGTCGATGAGCTCGTCGAGATCGCCGTCGTCATCACCGATTTCGAGCTCCGCCCGATCGACCCGGGGTTCCAGGTGGTGATCCGCCCGAGCGAAACCGCCCTCGCCCACATGAACGACTTCGTCACCAAGATGCACGAGACGTCCGGTCTCATCGAGGAGATCCCCCTCGGCGTCTCCCTCGAGGAGGCGGAGGCTCAGACGCTCGCGTACATCAAGCGTTTCGTCCCGCTCGAACGCAAGGCGCCCCTCGCCGGCAACACCATCGGCACCGACCGGATGTTCCTCGCGAAGTACATGCCGCAGGTGGACCAGTGGCTGCACTACCGGAACGTCGACGTCTCGAGCATCAAGGAGCTCTCGCGTCGCTGGTATCCGCGCGTGTTCTTCCAGGCCCCCGCGAAGGACGGCGGGCACCGCGCTCTCGCCGACATCCTCGAGTCGATCCGCGAGCTCCGCTACTACCGCGAAGCCGTCTTCGTCGAGGAGCCCGGACCCTCCAGCGACGACGCGCGGGAGATCGCCGCCCGCACGGTGTCCGAGTTCACTCCGAACATGTAATAGACTCGTATGGTTGCCCGCTCCGGTGGGCACATGGTGGGTATAGCTCAGCTGGTAGAGCGCTGGCTTGTGGTGCCGGATGTCGCGGGTTCGAGTCCCGTTACTCACCCTCCGGAAGAAGGCCCGAATCGCGAGATTCGGGCCTTCTTCGCATTCCGGCGGAGAGCGGCGCCCCTCCCCCGAAGCTCTAGACTGACGTGGTGTCACTCGCGGTCTGGTTCTCGTTGCTCACCGCGTCCGTCGTCATCAGCTTCACACCAGGGGCCGGTGCGATCAACACGATGTCGAATGCCCTGAATCAGGGGTGGCGACGCTCGATCTGGGGCATCGTCGGACAGCAGATCGCCCTGGTCGTGCACGTCGCGATCGTCGCCGCCGGCGTGGGACTCCTGGTCTCCCGCTCGGAGTTCCTGTTCAACGCCATCCGTTATGCGGGTGCCGCGTACCTCGTGTTCCTCGGGATCCGCCTGATCCTCACCAAGCCCGCCGTCGTCGTGGACGAAGCGCCCGTCCCCGTCGACTCCCGCGAGAGCCACTGGTCGATGATCCGCCGCGGCTTCTGGGTCAACCTCCTCAACCCCAAGGCCATCGTCTTCTTCCTGGCCTTCATCCCGCAGTTCATCCGTCTGGACCAACCTCAGCTGCCGCAGTACCTCACGCTCATCGCGACCGTGATCGTGGTCGACGTGATCGTCATGTGGGGGTTCTTCGCCGCAGCCGCGCGCCCGTTCCGACGGCTCACCCGCTCCGCGCGCGGCCAGCGCATCCTGAACACCGTGTTCGGCGCGCTCTTCATCGTGGTGGCCGCCATCCTGGTGCTCCTGCACTGAGCACCGCGGTCGTGGTCGCGCGCCCCTAGGCTGGAGGGGATGGACATGGATGCCGCCGCTTTCGAGGAGCTCGTGATCGACGAGCTCGATGCGCTGCCCGACGACATGGTCGAGGGCCTGGAGAACGTCGTCTTCGTCGTCGAGGATCGCCCCGAGGACGGCACCCTCGACCTGCTCGGGCTGTACGACGGGCTGGCACTCACGGAACGGACGCAATACGGCATGGGCGAGCTGCCCGACCGGATCGTGCTGTACCGCGAGCCGCACCTGGCCCAGTGCGAGACCCACGACGAGCTGCGCGACGAGATCCACACCACGCTGGTCCACGAGATCGCGCATTTCTACGGCATCGACGACGAGCAACTGCACGAGATGGGCTGGGCATGACGACGCCCGCCGCCGTGCCGGAGCTCGACGAGATCACCGATCTGCGCGCCGCCCCCATGGAACCCTGGCAGGTCGTCGTGTGGAACGACCCCGTGAATCTCATGAGCTACGTGGTCCGCGTCTTCCGCACCTACTTCGGCTACTCCGCGGATCGCGCGACCGCGCTCATGCTCGCGGTGCATCACGAGGGGCACGCGGTCGTCGCCACGGGGCCGCGCGAGACGATGGAGGTGCACGCCCAGGCGATGCACGACTACGGACTGTGGGCGACGGTCAGGAAGGCCCCGCAGTGAGCACCGAGATGATCGTGATGCCGATCACCGTGATCGAGGAGTTCCACCTCGCCCAGCTCGTCGACGACTTCGTCGAGCTCGTCGACGGGTCCCGGGACGACGGCGACCCGGCTCTGGAGAGGCTGACGCCGAGCCCCTATCCCGATGACGCGGATGCCGCCGCAGGGTTCGCCGACACCACGCGCGATGACCTCCTGGACCGGCGCCTGGTGGACGCACGTCGGGTCCGGGCATCCCTCGACGAGTTCCGCAGCGGCATCGACGCCCTGTCGGAGGGCGAAGCGCTTCGGACCCATGACGTGCTCGTCCCCACCGACAGCATCGACGCCTGGCTCCGGACCCTCACCGCCATCCGCCTCGTCATCGCGACACGGCTCGGGATCACCTCGGACGACGAGACCGGAACGGATGGCCGGCACGACGTGTACGACTGGCTCGGCTACCGCCTGGAGCTGCTGATCCAGGCCGCCGATGAGCTCGACGCCGACTGAGCGGCGACCGCTCTAGGGGATCTCGACGATCCGGGTGGCGAGTGCCCGAGGATCGTCACGCTCGATGTGTCGACGTTCTTGCGCCGCCCAACGGTCCCAGTGCGGACGATAGGTTTCGCCGTCGCGAGCCAGGGCACGAGCCTTCCGCGACTCCGCTGCCGACTCCACCCAGACTCTGATGTCGGCCAGTCCAGCCGTGGAAGGCCGCAGGATGCCGCTGCCCTCCACGATCACCCCCAGCGCGGGGTCGACGGCGTGACTCTCCGCCTCGGCCTGCGCCTCCCAGTCCCACCGACGCCAGGTCCCGAGGTATCCACGGCCGTGCGGGCGCAGAATCCACTCGAGCGCCCGTTCCGCTCCGTCGTCGAGCCCGTCCCATCCCGGATACAGCGAGTCGAGCGCGATCAGCTGCACGTTCCCGAGGACAGGCCAGCGCCGCACCAGCCGCGCCGCCAATGACGACTTGCCCGCTCCGCTGCCGCCGTCGATCAAGACGACGGGATTCGCCGCGGCGACGGCCCGCACGTCTTCCTCGATCAGCGCCGCAGCGTGCTCCAGAGCCGCTGCGACCGGGTCGTCACTTCTTGAGGGCACGGATGATGCGAGTGAGTGCCCGCCCGGCGACCCAGACGAACGGCACGGCCACGACGAGCAGCGTGACGATGTTCGGCTCGAACCGCAGCCCCTCCTCACGCCGGACGTAGACGCCGACCGGCACCGAGACACCGCCGCCGCCACCGCCCTCGGCTCCGTCGCCGCTGCCACCGCCGAAGCCGGAGTAGGTGAATGCGACCGGAGTGATGCTCACCCCATCGACGTCCTGCGGCTCTCCGTACGCGCTCTTCACGCCGAAGGACGCAGCTTGCTTTCCGAGTTCCAGTGCAATGTTCGGCATACCCCCACGGTAGTCGAGGAACACGCGGCGCGTGGGATCAATCCAGGCCGTGCGCCTTGGGATGCTGCGCGGCACCGCGACCGTCTCCTCGGCCGATGTGTCGTGCACGGCTGATCGTCGCCGTGCCGAAGCGGGCGACGGCCTCGTCGACGGCACCCTCGACCTTGCGCCAGTCCTCGTCGTCGTCCCAGAGACCCAGACCGCCGCCGCCCGCCGGGCGCAGGTTCTCCGCGCGGACGCCGACGAGTCGTACGGGGTCGCGCCGATCGATCTGCTCGAACAGCGTCTGGGCGGCCTCCCCGATGCGCTGGCCGACCGCGGTGGGCTCGCTCAGCGTCATCGAGCGGTTGAGCGTGCGGAAGTCGTCGAAGCGGATCTTGATCGCCACGGTCGCCGTCTCCCACTCCGCGCGTCGGAGCCGTGCCGCGACGCGGTCGGCTAGGCGCAGGAGCTCGGCGCGGAGGAAGCCGCGATCGAGGATGTCCTCGTCGAACGTCTCCTCGTGCCCGATGCTCTTCTCCACACGCTCGGTGTCCACGGCGCGTGCATCCTCTCCGCGGGCGAGCAGGGTCAGGCGCGCGCTGAGGGCGGGGCCGACCGCGCGCTCGAGCATCTCGCGCGAGGACTCCCGGATGTCGCCCACGGTGCGGATGCCTCGCGCTTCGAGCGCTTCCGCAGCTTTGGGGCCGACGCCCCACATCGCTCGCACCGGACGCGGCGTCAGGAAGTCGAGAGTCTCCTGTGCGGGGACGACCAGCATGCCGTCGGGTTTGGCGATGGTCGAAGCCATCTTCGCGACGTGCTTGGTCGCCGCGACACCGACGCTGCAGGTGATGCCGACCTCGTGGAGGACGCGCTCGCGGATGAGCTCGGCGATCTGCGCCGGACTCCCCCACAGCCGCCGCACCCCCTGCACGTCGAGGAAGGCCTCGTCGACGGACAGCGGCTCCACGAGCGGCGTGAACGACTCGAAGATCGCCATCACCTGCCGCGACACCTCCTGGTAGCGGTGGAAGTGCGGGAGCACGATGCGCGCGGACGGGCACAGCCGCAGCGCCTGCGAGACCGGCATCGCCGCGCGCACGCCGTAGCGGCGGGCCTCGTACGAGGCGCTGGACACGACCGAACGCCCGTCCGGCGCCCCGATGATGAGCGGGAGGCCGCGGAGAGAGGGATCATCGAGCACCTCGACGGCCGCGTAGAACGCATCCATGTCGACGTGCAGGATGCGCGTCCCGGTGTCGTCGGCGTCGGCGGACGAGACGATCCGCCCTCTGCCGTCACCGTGTCCCATACGACCATTCTCCCCCGGACCTCCGACAGGAGACCCGGGGGCACGCGCTACTGGGCAGCGCGCTCGAGAATGAGTTCGCGGACGCGCGCGGCGTCGGCCTGGCCCTTCATGGCCTTCATCACGGCGCCGATCACCGCTCCGGCGGCCTGCACCTTGCCGTCCTTGATCTTGGCCATCACGTCGGGCTGCGCGGCGAGGGCCTCGTCGATGGCGGCGATCAGCGCGCCGTCGTCGGACACGACCGCGAGTCCACGGGCGTCGACGACCTCCTGCGGGGTGCCCTCACCGGCGATGACACCTTCGAGCACCTGGCGCGCGAGCTTGTCGGTGAGCGTTCCCGCGTCGACGAGCTGCTGCAGAGCCGCGACGTTCTCCGGGCTGATCAGCTCGGTGGCGTCCTTCTCCTGCGCGTTCGCGAGACGGGAGATCTCCCCCGTCCACCACTTGCGGGCCGTCGCCGGAGTCGCACCGGCGGCGATCGTCGCCTCGACGACTTCGAGCAGTCCGCCGTTGCGCACGTCCTGGAACTCCAGGTCGGTGAAGCCCCACTCCGTCATGAGACGGCGACGGCGGGCCACCGGCTGCTCGGGCAGGGCTGCGCGCAGCTCCTCGATCAGTTCCGCGGCGGGCTCCACCGGCAGCAGATCGGGCTCGGGGAAGTAGCGGTAGTCATCCGCATCCGACTTCGGACGACCCGGCGAGGTGGTGCCCGTGTCCTCGTGCCAGTGCCGCGTCTCCTGCGTGATGGTGCCGCCGTCGGCGAGGATCTGCGCCTGACGCTGGATCTCGTACTTCACGGCCCGCTCGACGGAGCGCATCGAGTTGACGTTCTTCGTCTCGGTGCGGGTGCCGAGCTTGTCGGTGCCCCGCGGACGCAGCGAGACGTTCGCGTCACAACGCAGGTTTCCGCGCTCCAGCCGGGCCTCGGAGATGCCGAGACCGCGGACGATGTCGCGGATGGCCTGCACGTAGGCCTTGGCGACCTCCGGTGCGCGGTGCTCGGTGCCGTAGATGATGTTCGTCACGATCTCGACCAGGGGGACGCCCGCGCGGTTGTAGTCGACGAGCGAGTACTCGGCGCCCTGGATGCGACCGGTCGCTCCACCCATGTGGGTGAGCTTGCCGGCGTCCTCCTCCATGTGCGCGCGCTCGATCGGGATCGTGATGAGCATGCCGTCCTCGAGCTCGACCTCGACCGATCCCTCGTACGCGATCGGCTCGTCGTACTGCGAGATCTGGTAGTTCTTGCCCAGGTCCGGGTAGAAGTAGTTCTTCCGGGCGAAGCGGCTCGACTCCGCGATCGAGCAGCCGAGCGCGAGGCCCAGGCTGATCGACGAGCGGATCGCCGTCTCGTTCACGACGGGCAGCGAGCCCGGCAGACCGAGGTCGACCGGGGCGATGAGCGTGTTCGGCTCCGCAGCGTGGAACGCCTCGTTGGCCGGGTTCGGTGCATCGGAGAACATCTTCGTGTTCGTGTTGAGCTCGACGTGCACCTCGAAACCGAGGACCGGCTCGAACAGCTCGAGCGCCTTGTCGAAGTCCATGAGCTTGGCGGCGGCGGCCATCAGCGGTTCCCTCCTGCGAGCTGCGGGGCACGGGTGAGCAGCGGCGCCCCCCACGAGTCGACGAGCAGCGTCTCGAGCGCGGCACCGACCTTGTAGAGACGGGCGTCCTCGCGCGCCGGAGCGATGAACTGGATGCCGACGGGCAGACCGTCGTCGTCCGCCAGACCGCTCGGGATCGAGATACCAGGGACGCCGGCGAGGTTCACCGGGATGGTGGTGATGTCGTTGAGGTACATCTGCAGCGGGTCGTCGATCTTCTCGCCGAGCTTGAACGCCGTGGTGGGCGCCGAGGGCGTGGCGATCACGTCGACCTCGGCGAACGCGTTCGCGAAGTCCTGCTGGATGAGCGTGCGGACCTTCTGCGCGCTGCCGTAGTAGGCGTCGTAGTATCCGGCCGAGAGGGCGTAGGTGCCGAGGATGATGCGGCGCTTGACCTCATCGCCGAAACCGGCGTCGCGGGTCGCGGACATGACGTCCTCGACCGTCGGGTTGCCGTCGGGGGTCACGCGCAGGCCGAAGCGCACCGAGTC
Organism: Microbacterium sp. GW821-FHT01D02; assembly: GCF_059422585.1. Lineage (NCBI taxonomy): Bacteria > Bacillati > Actinomycetota > Actinomycetes > Micrococcales > Microbacteriaceae > Microbacterium > Microbacterium sp. GW821-FHT01D02. The sequence continues at coordinate 554,240 of NZ_JBWKXB010000003.1, forward strand.
GAACTTCGCGAGGTTGCTCGACGCCTCCGCGGGGAGGATCAGGTAGTACGCGGCGACACCGTACTCGAAGTGCGGGGCGCCGATCTCGACGATCTCGGCACCCTGCGCCTCCATGAGAGCGAGAGCGCTCCGGAACGACGCCGCGACGCCGGGCTGGAAGCCGCTGTCCGGGAGTTCGCGGATCACGCCGACCTTGAGGCCCTTGAGAACGTCGCCGCGTGCGCCCTCGCGAGCGGCTTCGGCGAACGATGGCCAGGCGTCGCGCAGCGAGGTCGAATCCTTGGGGTCGTGCCCGCCGATCGCGTCGTGCAGCAGGCCGGAGTCGAGGACCGTCCGGGACACGGGACCGACCTGGTCGAGGCTGGAGGCGAGAGCGATCGCGCCGTAGCGGCTCACGCCGCCGTACGTGGGCTTCACGCCCACCGTGCCGGTGACGTGCGCGGGCTGACGGATCGATCCGCCGGTGTCCGAGCCGAGAGCGAGCGGAGCCTCGAAGGCGGCGACGGCCGCAGCCGAGCCGCCGCCCGAGCCGCCGGGGATCCGTTCGAGGTCCCAGGGGTTGTGCGTGGGTCCGTACGCCGAGTGCTCGGTGGACGACCCCATGGCGAACTCATCCATGTTGGTCTTGCCGAGCGGGATCAGTCCCGCAGCACGCGAACGCGCGACGACGGTGGCGTCGTAGGGAGAGCGGTAGCCCTCCAGGATGCGCGAGCCGCTGGTCGTCGGCTGGTCGGTCGTGACGAGCACGTCCTTGATCGCGAGCGGCACCCCGGCGAGCGGGCCGAGGGCCTCACCGGCGGCGCGACGCGCATCGATCGCCGCTGCGGCCTCGAGTGCGCCCTCGTTGACGTGCAGGAAGGCATGGATGTCGCCGTCGACGGCGGCGATGCGGTCGAGGTGCGCCTGCGTCGCCTCGACGCTCGTCACCTCGCCCGCGGAGAGCTTGGCGGCGAGGTCGGCCGCGTTCAGTCGGATGATGTCGCTCACTGCTCTTCTCCCAGGATCGCGGTGACGCGGAAACGGCCGTCGGCGGCATCCGGGGCGTTCTGGAGCACCTGCTCGTGCGTGAGCGTCTGGCCGACCACGTCCGGCCGGAACACGTTGCTCAGCGGGATCGGGTGGCTCGTCGCGACGACGTCGGCGGTCGCGACCTCCGAGACCTTCGCGATGTTGTCGACGATCGCGTCGAGCTGGCCCGTGAGCCGCGACACCTCGTCGTCGTTCAGCTGGATGCGTGCGAGCAAACCGAGATGGCGCACGAGTTCAGGGGTGATTTCAGACACTCCCCCAGTCTAGTTGGCGCGCTCCGAACTCCCATGCCCTGGCGCGCGCTCGTCCTATGCTGGGCGGGTGAGCACGTTCCAGCCCCCTCGCCCATGGATCGCCAGCTATGCCACCGGAGTCCCGGAAGACCTCCCTCCTGTGGAGGGCTCGCTGGTCGACATCGTCGCCGCTTCCGCGAGGGACTACCCCGAGGCCCCCGCCCTGCAGTTCTTCGGCCGTGAGACCACCTATGCCGAGTTGCAGCACGCGATCGATCGCGCCGCCTCCGGTCTCCGCGATCTCGGCGTCCGCGCCGGGGACCCGGTCGCGATCGTGCTGCCGAACTGTCCGCAGCACATCGTGGCGTTCTACGCGGTGCTGCGCCTCGGCGCCGTCGTGGTCGAGCACAACCCGCTCTACACGCCCCGCGAACTGCGGAAGCAGTTCGAGGATCACGGCGCGAAGCACGCGATCGTCTGGAACAAGGTCGTCTCCACCGTGCAGGAGTTCCCTGCCGACCTGGCCGTGACGAACCTGATCTCGGTGGACGTGACGCGCGCCATGCCGTTCCTCACCCGGTTCGCGCTGCGCCTTCCGATCGTGAAGGCCCGGGAATCGCGCGCCGCCCTCACCGAGAAGGTGCGCGGAACCGTCGCCTGGGACGCACTGATCGACGCCGCCCCGCTTCCCGCCTCGCACCCGAAGCCGGCCACCGACGACCTCGCGATCATCCAGTACACGTCCGGCACCACCGGAACGCCGAAGGGCGCCGCTCTCACGCACCGCAACCTGCTCGCGAACGCCGCCCAGGCCCAGGCCTGGGTGCCGTCGATCCAGCGCGGCAAGGGCTGCGTCGTCTACGCGGTGCTGCCGATGTTCCATGCGTACGGGCTCACGCTCTGCCTCACCTTCGCCATGTCGATGGGCGCGCGCCTCGTCCTCTTCCCGAAGTTCGACCCCGACCTCGTGCTCGACGTCGTGAAGAAGCACCCCGCCACGTTCCTGCCGCTGGTTCCGCCCATCGCCGATCGCCTGCTCGCCGCGGCGAAGGACAAGGGCGTGTCGCTCGACGGCATCGAGGTCGCGATCTCGGGGGCCATGGCTCTCCCGCACGAGCTGGTCGTGCCGTTCGAGGAGGCCACCCACGGCTTCCTCGTCGAGGGCTACGGACTGAGCGAGTGCTCTCCGGTGCTGATGGCCAACCCGGTCGCCGACAACCGCGTGCCCGGAACGGTCGGGCTTCCGCTGCCCGGAACCGAGTGCCGCGTGGTCGACCCGGAGAACCCGACCGAGGATGTGCCGGCAGGATCCGCCGGCGAACTGGTCGTCCGCGGTCCGCAGGTCTTCTCGGGCTACTACGGCAAGCCGGAAGAGACCGAGGCCGTCTTCGTCGATGGCTGGTATCGCACCGGTGACATCGTCACGATCGACGAGGCCGGCTTCGTCCGCATCGTCGATCGGATCAAGGAGCTCATCATCACGGGCGGCTTCAACGTCGCGCCCACCGAGGTGGAGAACGCGCTGCGCCAGCACCCGCAGGTCGCGGATGCCGCCGTCGTCGGACTCCCGAGCGATCACTCCGGCGAGGAGGTCGTCGCGGCCATCGTCGTCGACCCCGGCACCGATGTCGACGTCGAGGCCATCCGCGAGTTCGCACGGAGCATCCTCACCCCCTACAAGGTGCCCCGGCGCGTGTACGTGGTCGACGAGCTCCCCAAATCGCTGATCGGGAAGGTCCTCCGACGTGAGGTGAAGGAGAGGCTGGTCTCGCTCACGAGCGGCGCCTGAGGACGCCCTCACAGGCACGAGACGGCGCCGCGCGCTACCCTTGGGAAGTGACCCCTGAAGATGCAGTGCTGACCGACGCCCCCGAGGACTCCCCCGCGACCCCCGGATTCGAGGAGCTCGGCATCACCGGGCCCGTCCTCAAAGCCATCAAGGATCTCGGATACGAGACCCCGTCGCCCATCCAGGCGGCCACCATTCCCACGCTTCTCGCCGGCCGCGATGTCGTCGGCATGGCGCAGACCGGTACCGGCAAGACCGCGGCGTTCGCGCTCCCCGTGCTCGAGCGCCTCGACGTCTCGCAGAAGACCCCGCAGGCCCTCGTCCTCGCGCCCACCCGTGAGCTCGCCCTCCAGGTGTGCGAGGCATTCGAGTCCTACGCCTCGAAGATGAAGGGCGTGCACGTCCTCCCCGTCTACGGCGGCCAGGGCTACGGCGTGCAGCTGTCGGCGCTCCGCCGCGGCGTCCACGTGATCGTCGGCACTCCGGGCCGCATCATGGATCACCTCGCCAAGGGCACACTCGACCTGTCGCAGCTGCAGTACCTGGTGCTCGACGAGGCCGACGAGATGCTGAAGATGGGCTTCGCGGAAGACGTGGAGCAGATCCTCGCGCAGACGCCCGAGGAGAAGCAGGTCGCCCTGTTCTCGGCGACGATGCCTCCCCAGATCCGCCGCCTCGCGCAGAAGTACCTGCGTGAGCCGGAAGAGATCAGCATCAAGTCGAAGACCGCGACCGGCACCAACATCACGCAGCGCTACCTCGTGGTGTCGTACGCGCAGAAGGTCGATGCGCTCACCCGGATCCTCGAGGTCGAGAACTTCGACGGCATGATCGTGTTCGTCCGCACCAAGAACGAGACCGAGACGCTGGCCGAGAAGCTGCGCGCGCGGGGCTACTCCGCCGCAGCCATCAACGGCGACGTGCCGCAGATGCAGCGCGAACGCAGCGTCAACCAGCTCAAGGACGGCAAGCTCGACATCCTCGTCGCGACCGACGTGGCCGCGCGCGGCCTCGACGTCGAGCGCATCAGCCACGTCGTCAACTTCGACATCCCGACCGACACCGAGTCGTACGTGCACCGCATCGGCCGCACGGGACGCGCCGGACGCTCGGGCGACGCGATCAGCTTCATCACGCCGCGCGAGCGCTACCTGCTCAAGCACATCGAGAAGGCGACGCGTCAGCAGCCGGCCCAGATGCAGCTGCCGAGCACCGAGGACGTGAACACCACGCGCCTCAACCGCTTCGACGACGCGATCACCACCGCGCTCTCGGAGACCGGGCGCATCGAGGCGTTCCGCGACATCGTCGCGCACTACGTCCGCCACCACGATGTGCCCGAGGGCGATGTCGCAGCGGCCCTGGCCGTCGTGGCGCAGGGCGACAAGCCTCTGCTCCTCGACCCCGCGAACGACCCGCTCTCGAAGGCCGTGGAGGCGGACAACCGCCCTCCACGCGAGCGCGCGACCCGCGATTCCCGTGAACCGCGGGAGCCCCGCACGGAGCGTCGCGGCCGCGGCGACTACGCGGCGTACCGCATCGAGGTCGGGCGCCGGCACCGCGTCGAGCCGCGTCAGATCGTGGGTGCGCTCGCGAACGAGGGTGGACTCGGCCGTGATGACTTCGGTGCGATCAACATCCGTCCCGACTTCTCGATCGTCGAGCTGCCCGCGAACCTCGACCCCGCCGTCCTCGAGAAGCTGCGCGACACGCGCATCTCCGGACGCCTGATCGAGATCAAGCCCGACCGTGGCCCCGGCGGAGCCCGCCGCAGCGCCGGTTCTCGTGACAGCCACGATTCCGGCGGACGCGGTGGCTACGAGCGACGCGCCCGCGACGACCGCCCGGCGCGCGACAGCCGCGACGAGAAGCCGTTCCGGAAGCCGCGCCACAAGAGCTGACCGCGATGCGTGTGCGGATCGGGGTCAGCCCGATCCGCACACGTGTCCGTCGGGGACGTCGGCCGTCAGGCGCCCTCGCCCACAGGCGGGAGCGCATCCGGTCCCTCGGTCACGAGGATGTGGAACTGTGCGGCATCGAGGATCCGCAGGCCCAGCTCCTCGGCCTTGGCAAGCTTGGATCCCGCGCCGGGGCCGGCCGCGACGAAGTCGGTCTTCTTCGAGACGCTCGACGCCGCCTTGCCACCCGCGTTGATGATGGCCTCCTGCGCCCCGTCGCGCGTGTAGCCGTCCAGCGAACCGGTCGCGACGACCGTCAACCCCTCCAGCACTCCCCCCGCCGCCACGGCGGCCCCCGGGCCGGGGTGGCCGGGCGTCGACCACTGCACGCCGGCATCGGCCCACTGCCGGACGATGTCCTGATGCCAGTCGACCTCGAACCAGGCGAGCAGGGAATCGGCGATGATGCCGCCGACGCCCTCGACCGCGGCGAGCTCCTCGCGGGAGGCGGCGCGGATCGCGGCGAGCGACCCGAACCACTGCGCCAGCGCACGCGCGGCGACGGGCCCGACGTGGCGGATGTTCAGCGAGACGAGCAGACGCCAGAGGTCCTTGGTCTTCGCCTTCTCCAGCTCCGCCAGCAGCGTGAGCGCCTGCGAGGACGGCTGGGGTCCCTCCAGGCCGGACTTCTTCTCGGCTGCGGTGGGGTTCCGGCGGAAGGGGGCGCGCGTCTTGACGATGCCGTCCTCATCCTCCTTCGGCAGGCCCGTCTCGGCGTCGCGCACGAACAGCTCGATGGGCACGAGCTCGTCCAGGGTCAGAGCGAACAGCCCCGCCTCGGTCTCCAGCGGAGGCACCGCCGGTGAGGTCGGCTGCGTCAGCGCGGCCGCGGTGACCTCGCCCAGTGCCTCGACGTCGAGAGCGCCCCGGGAGCCGATGTGCTCGACACGGCCGCGCACCTGCGCCGGACAGGACCGGGCGTTCGGGCAGCGGAGGTCGATGTCGCCCTCCTTCATCGCCCGCAGCGGCGTCCCGCATTCGGGGCACTCGACGGGCATCACGAACTCCCGCTCGCTGCCGTCGCGCTTCTCGACGACCGGCCCGAGGACCTCGGGGATCACGTCGCCGGCCTTGCGCAGCACCACGGTGTCGCCGATCAGCACGCCCTTGGCCTTGACGACGTCTTTGTTGTGCAGCGTCGCCTGACGCACCACGGAGCCGGCCACGTGCGCGGGTGCCATCACCGCGAACGGCGTCGCGCGTCCGGTGCGGCCGACCGACACGACGATGTCGAGGAGCTTGGTCTGCACCTCTTCCGGCGGGTACTTGTAGGCGATGGCCCAGCGCGGCGCGCGGCTCGTCGCTCCGAGTTCGTCGTGCAGTTCGAGCTCGTCGACCTTGACCACGATGCCGTCCAGCTCGTGCTCGATGTCGTGCCGGTGCTCACCGAAGTACTCGACGAACTCCACGACCTCGTCGATCGTGCGGCACACCCGGGTGTGCGGGCTCGTGGGCAGGCCCCACTCCGAGAGCAGGTCGTACACCTCGCTCTGCGCGGCGACGGGAGGGTTCGACCACGCGCCGACGCCGTGCACGTAGAGCGCGAGCGACTCGATCCGCAGCATCCCCGCTTCGAGCTCCAGCCCGTTCTTCTTGTCGATCTGCTGACGGAGTCCGCCGCTGGCCGCGTTGCGCGGGTTCGCGAACGACGGGAAGCGCCGAGCCGCGGCCGTCGTGGCCTTCTCTTCGTCGAACGGCTTCTTGACCCCTCCGCGCGACTCCCAGCGCGAGAGCGCGTCGGCGTAGGCGCGGTCACGGAAGGCGGCCTGCGCCGCGTTGAGTCGCTCGAACGCCGCGACGGGGATGAAGACCTCGCCGCGCACCTCGACGATCTCGGGGTGGCCTTCACCGCTCAACCGGTACGGGATCTCCGGGAGGCGCAGGGCGTTCTCGGTGACGATCTCGCCCACGCGCCCGTCGCCGCGCGTCGCCGCCGAGGTCAGGACGCCGTTCTCGTAGCGGAGGTTGATCGCGAGTCCGTCGATCTTCAGCTCGGTGAGCCAGGCGACGTCGCGCCCCGCTGCGGCCTTGGTCTTCGCCGCCCACTCCCGCAGCTCGTCGATCGAGAAGACGTTGTCGAGGCTGAGCATGCGCTCGGCGTGCTCGATCGTCGCGAGGCCTGTCGCCTCGGCCGCACCGACCATCTGCGTGGGCGAGTCCTGCCCCTGCAGCTCGGGATGCAGACGCTCGAGTTCCTCGAGCCGATGCATCCACCCGTCGTAGGTGAAGTCGTCGACCAGTGAGGTGTCGCGTCCGTAGTAGGCGTCTTTCGCCTCCAGGATGCGAGTGGTCAGCTCCTCGGCTTCGGTTCGGGCGTCTTCCAGCGAGATGTTCTCCGGCACCCCGTCAGTCTACGAGCGGGCACCGACACCGGAAGCGTCTACGCGCCGACGGGGACCGCCGACACCGTGGTGTCGATCGTGAACTGCCCGAGGACCCGGGTCCCGACGTACAGGACGGCAGTCTGCCCCGGTGCGACACCGTCGAGCGGCACCTCGGGGGTCACCCGCACGCCATCCGCGGACACCACCGCGTGCGCGGGCACCGGCTCGGCGTGCGCGCGGATCTGCACGTGGCACTCGAACGCGGAATCCGTGGGCGCGGCGCCGGCCCAGCTGAACCGCTCTCCGGCGATCTCTGCGATCGCGAGCGCCTCCTTGGGTCCGACCACCACCGTGTTCGACACCGGACGCACCTCGAGGACGAACCGCGGCTTGCCGTCCGCCGCAGGCACGCCGAGCTTGAGACCACGACGCTGCCCGACCGTGAACGCGTGGGCGCCCTCGTGCGACCCGACGACATCGCCGTTGCGGTCGACGATCTCGCCCGTCGCCGTGCCGACCTTCTCGGCGAGCCAGCCGCGGGTGTCGCCGTCGGGGATGAAGCAGATGTCGTGGCTGTCCGGCTTCTGCGCGACGCTCAGGCCACGGGCCTCCGCCTCCGCGCGGACGATCGCCTTCGAGGGCGTCGTGCCGAGCGGGAAGTACGTGTGCGCGAGCTGCTCGGCGGTGAGCACGCCCAGCACGTAGGACTGGTCCTTGGCGTTGTCCGAGGCGCGGTGCAGCTCCAGGCCTTCGGCACCGTCGATGAGCGTCGCATAGTGTCCGGTGCACACGGCGTCGAACCCGAGCTCGATCGCGCGCTCCAGGAGGGCTGCGAACTTGATCTTCTCGTTGCAGCGCATGCAGGGGTTGGGCGTGCGCCCGGCCTGGTACTCGGAGATGAAGTCGTCGATCACGTCGTCGCGGAATCGCTCCGAGAAGTCCCAGACGTAGAACGGGATGCCGAGCAGATCGGCCGCACGTCGCGCGTCGAGGGCGTCTTCGATCGTGCAGCAGCCGCGGCTGCCCGTACGCAGGGTGCCGCCGGCGCGGGAGAGCGCCAGATGCACCCCGACCACGTCGTGCCCCGCCTCCACGGCCCTGGCGGCCGCGACGGCGGAGTCGACTCCACCGCTCATCGCCGCAAGGATCCGCATGTCACCAGTCTACGAGCGCGTGGCTGTGCCGGCGCCGGATGCGCGCGAGTAGGCGTCGGCGATCGCGGCGAGCACCGCATCGACGTCGGCATCGGTCGACGTCCGGCCGAGCGAGAAGCGGAGGACGCTGCGCGCGTCCCGCTCGCTCCGCCCCATCGCCATCACCACGTGCGAGGGCTCGGCGACACCCGCCTGGCATGCGGACCCGGTCGACGCGGCGACGCCCGCGACATCGAGGAGGAACAGCAGGCTCTCCCCGACCGCGCCGGGGAACAGCACGTGGGCGTTCCCGGGGAGGCGGTCGAGCGGATCGCCCAGGAGCTCGGCCGCGGGCACGGCGGAGCGGATGCCGGTGACGAGGCGATCACGGAGGATGCGCAGACGGGCCGTCTCCTGCTCCCGCTCGGCCTCGGCCAGCTCGAGGGCCGTGGCGAAGGCCGCGGCTCCGGCGATGTCCTGCGTGCCGGCCCGGAGACCGCGCTGCTGGGCGCCACCGCGCAGCAGCGCCGTCAGCCTCGCCGTTCGCGCCGCGACGAGGACTCCCACGCCGACCGGCGCGCCGATCTTGTGCCCGGCGAGGCTCATCGCCACCAGGCCCGCACCGGCGGGCGCGTCACCACGCAGCGCGCGGAACGAGAGGGGAACGTGTCCGAGCGCGGCGACCGCGTCGAGGTGCAGGGCGACGCCGGCATCCGTGCTCGCCAGCGCGAGCGCAGCGGCGTCGTTGATCGTGCCCGCCTCGTTGTTCGCCACCAGGGCGGTCGCGAGGGCGGCACCGGGGAGCGCGGCGGCGAACTGCTCCGCATCGATGCGCGCCTCGCGCGTGACGGCGACCCGGCGCAGCTCCGCGCCCTCGTCCGCGAGCGCGGCCACCGTGTCCATCGTCGCGTGATGCTCCCCGTCGGGGATCACGATCGCCGACGTCCCCTCGGGGCGCGCGTGCCACAGACCCTGCAGCGCGAGGTTGATCGACTCCGTGCCGCCCGAGGTGAACACGATCTCGATCGGATCGGCGTCGAGCTCCGCGGCGACCCGCTCACGCGATTCCTCCAGGAGCCGGCGTGCGTCCTGGCCCGCGCCGTGGGTGGACGACGCGTTCCCGACCGTCTCCGAGGCGGCCAGCCAGGCGTCGCGCGCCTCCGGTCGCAGTGGCGTGGTCGCCGCGTGATCGAGGTAGTGCCGCATCCTTCGATTCTCTCGCGGATCCCGGGCGACCGGGCCCCTGCCGGTGGAACCCGGTACGCCCTGACATGAGACGGCAACACAACGCGCCTAGTGTGTACTCATGCCCGCGTCCCGAGACCTCCCCGTGCCCGGCGGCTCCACCCTCGACAACCTCGGCGTCCGTCTGCACGACGGCGTCGGCACGCTGCGTGTCTGGTCGCAGAACGCGTCGTCCGTCGAGCTCGTGGTCTTCGATGCCACCGACCTCGACTGGGCGACCGACGAGCTGCCGCTCGAACGTCTCGCCGGCGGTATCTGGGAGGTCACCACCGAGCTCCTGCAGCCGGGCATCCGCTACGCCGTCCGCGTCGGGGGCCCGCACGGCCCCGGCAACACGTTCAACCCGGAGACCCTGCTGCTCGATCCGTACGCGCGGGGCCTCGCTCAGGGAGACGGCTACGAGGAATGGCGCTCCGTGGTCATCGTCGACGGGTTCGACTGGGGCGACTCCCAGAAGCCGCGGGTGCCGCTCGATCGGACGGTCATCTACGAGGGCCACCTCAAGGGCCTCACCAAGCGCCACCCCGACGTGCCGCCCGCCCTCCACGGCACCTACGCCGGACTCGCCCACCCGGCCATGATCGAGTACTTCCACTCGCTCGGGATCACGTCCATCGAGCTGCTCCCGGTGCATGCGTTCGTCCCGGAGCCGCGCCTGCTCGAGCGGGGCCTCACGAACTACTGGGGCTACAACACCCTCAACTTCTTCACGCCGCACACCGCCTACGCCACCGAGGACGCACGCAAGGAGGGGCCCGAGGCCGTCCTCGCCGAGTTCAAGGGCATGGTGCGCCTGCTCCACGAGGCGGGACTCGAGGTCATCCTCGACGTGGTCTACAACCACACCTCGGAGGAGGGCATCGGCGGTCCGCGCTCGAGCCTTCGCGGCATCGACAACGCGAACTACTACCGCCAGGACGAATCCGGCGTCTACATCGACACGACCGGCTGCGGCAACACGCTGAACACGGCGACCGACGCCGGGGCCCGGCTCGTGCTGGACTCCCTCCGCTACTGGGCGCAGGAGATGCAGATCGACGGCTTCCGCTTCGACCTGGCCACCGCCATCGCCCGGGACGCCACGCACACGTACACGCCGGATCACCCGCTCCTGGCGGCGATCGCGAACGATCCGATCCTCGCCGACACCAAGCTCATCGCCGAGCCGTGGGACGTGGGGCTGGGCGGCTGGCAGACCGGGAACTTCCCGGCCGGGTGGCACGAGTGGAACGACCGCTACCGCGACCGCGTGCGCAACTTCTGGCTGAGCGATATCGACTACGCGCGGCGGGCGTCGGCTCCGGTCGGCATCGGCGGATTCGCGACGCGTCTGGCCGGGTCCTCGAACACGTTCAGCGAAGACCGCGGCCCGCTCGCCAGCGTGAACTTCGTCACGGCGCACGACGGCTTCACCCTGCACGACCTCGTCTCGTACGACGTCAAGCACAACGAGGCGAACGGCGAGCAGAACCGCGACGGCGCCGACATGAACCGGGCGTTCAACCACGGCATCGAGGGTCCGACAGACGACCCGACGATCCTGGCCGCGCGGCGCAAGGCCATGCGCAACCTGCTCGGTACGCTCCTGCTCTCCGCGGGCATCCCGATGCTCACAGCCGGCGATGAGGTCGGACGCACCCAGCGCGGGAACAACAACGCCTATGCCCAGGACTCCGCGATGACCTGGCTCGGATGGGAGTTCGAGCCCTGGCAGAGCGACCTCCGCGCGCATGTCTCGCGCCTGATCCGGCTGCGGCAGGAGAACCCCGCCCTCCGACCGAGTCGCTACGCACGACTCGGCGAGCACATCCCCAATGCGTCCGTCATGGACTGGTACGACCAGAACGGCGAGACGATGGAACAGGGGCAGTGGGCCGACCCCGGCAACCGCACGCTGCAGTACGTCGCCGCGTCCACACCGGACACCGAGGCCTACAACCGCATCCTGCTCATCGTGCACGGCACGGAGTCGCCGATCGATGTGCGTCTTCCCGAGGAGATCGAGGGTGCGACCCGCTTCGTGTCGCTGTGGTCGAGCGCGCAGGAACGTCCGTCCGACGAGGACGAGGTCTTCGCTCCGGGCGATGTGCTGCCGGTCTCCGGCACCTCGATGAGGCTGTTCCGCGTCGAATGACGCCGGGTCCCGACGCACCCCGCGGCGCGCTACCCGCGGCTGCGTCCGCGCGGTACATTCGGGATGTGGCTGCACGTGCTGGTATTCGGTCCTCGGCTCTCCGGAGCCCCGCTCAGATCCCGACGCGCGCATCGGGTGACGCGGATCTCCCCGGCTCGCTGCGCACGACGCGCATCCCCCTGCTCGACCCTGCACCCGCCGTGCCGGGAGGGTTCCCGCCGAAGGCCTTCGTCGGAGAGGTCGTGCCGTTCCGCGTCGTCTCCTTCCGGGAGGGGCACGACACCATCGGCGTGCACGTGCGGCTCACCTCCCCCTCGGGTGACGAGAGTCTGCACCGCCTGACGCCGCGCGGAGACGGCACCGACACCTGGTCGGCCGACATCGCGCTGGACGAGCAGGGTGCATGGCGCTACCGGTTCGAGGGCTTCTCCGACGACTTCGCGACCTGGGCGCACGCTGCCGAGCTGAAGGTCGCCGCCGGGGTCGACGTGCCGGTGATGGCGGCGCTCGGTGCGGAGCTGCTCACCCGGGCATCCGCGGAGAAGGACCGTCCGGCCGCCCAGCGGAAGCGCCTGCTCGCCGTCGCCGACGCCCTCCGCACCGGGGATGCCGCGACGACATCGGCCACGTCGACGGATGCCGCGCTCGCCGAGGTGTTCCGGGAACGCCCGGTGACGACGTTCCGTTCCGCCACGACGGAGCACACGCTCATCGTCGACCGGGTCGCCGCCGGCGTCGGCGCCTGGTACGAGTTCTTCCCCCGGTCGGAGGGCGCCCGGCGTCTGAAGGACGGAACGGTCAGGAGCGGCACGTTCCGCACCGCCGCGAAGCGCCTTCCCGAGGTCGCCGCGATGGGGTTCGACGTCGTCTACCTCGTGCCGATCCATCCGATCGGGACCACCCATCGCAAGGGCCGCAACAACACGCTCACCGCCGAACCCGGAGACCCCGGCTCCCCCTATGCGATCGGTGCCGCAGAAGGCGGGCACGACGCGATCCACCCCGACCTCGGCACCGCGCATGACTTCCGCTCCTTCGTCCGGGCCGCGCAGAAGGAAGGGCTCGAGGTCGCACTCGACCTCGCACTCCAGGCCTCCCCCGACCATCCCTGGGTCGCGGAGCATCCGGAGTGGTTCACCACGCTCCCGGACGGGACCATCGCGTTCGCCGAGAACCCGCCGAAGAAGTACCAGGACATCTACCCCCTGAACTTCGACAACGACCCGGCCGGCATCTACGCCGAGATGCTGCGCGTCGTGCAGCACTGGGTCGCGCAGGGCGTGAAGATCTTCCGGGTCGACAACCCCCACACCAAGCCGCTGCAGTTCTGGGAGTGGCTCATCGCCGAGGTGAACGCCTCCGACCCGGACGTGATCTTCCTCGCCGAGGCGTTCACCCGCCCTGCCGTGATGCGCGCGCTCGCCGCGGTGGGGTTCCAGCAGAGCTACAGCTACTTCACCTGGCGCAACACCAAGGCCGAGCTCGAGGAGTTCCTCACCTCCGTGTCGCACGAGACCTCCGACTACATGCGGCCCAACCTGTTCGTGAACACGCACGACATCCTCACCGAGTACCTGCAGTTCGGCGGCAGGGCCGCCTATCGCATCCGCGCCTGCATCGCGGCGACGGCCGGTCCGGTGTACGGGGTCTACGCCGGCTACGAGCTGTTCGAGAACGTGGCTCGGCCCGGTTCCGAGGAGAACATCGACAACGAGAAGTACGAGTACAAGGTGCGCGACTGGGTCGGAGCCGAAGCCCGCGGAGAGTCCCTCGCACCTCTGCTCCGACGGCTCAACGAGATCCGCGCGGCGCACCCCGCCCTGCGACAGCTCCGCAACCTGTTCACGCACTGGAGCGACGACGACGCCGTCCTCGTCTACAGCAAGCACCTCGCCGCCCCCTTCACCGGCACCGGGCGCGCGGACACGATCATCGTCGTGGCCAACGTCGACCCGCACTCCGTGCGCGAGACCACCGTGCACCTCGACACCACCCGGTGGGGCGTGCCGCTCGGCGAGACGTTCGAGGTCGAGGATCTCCTCACCGGCGCCGTCTGGACCTGGAGCGACCACAACTACGTGCGACTCGACGCCTTCGCCGAGCCGGTGCACATCCTGAAGGTGAGGGAGCGATCATGAGCTACACGGAAGACGTCGCCGCATCCACCGAGTGGGAGGCGATCTCGTCAGCGACGCACCACGATCCGCATGCCGTGCTCGGGGCGCATTCGGGCAAGGACGCCGCCGATCGCACCGTCACCGTGATCCGGGTCCGACGCCCTCTCGCCGCCGGAGTGGCGGCCGTGTTCGGCGACGGCAGCAGGCTCGAGCTCGGCCATGTGGCCCACGGCATCTGGGAGGCGCAGCACGTCGGTCCTCCGCTGCCCTATCGGATCGCCACCCGCTACGCGCACCATGAGGAGACCGTGTCCGGCGACCCCTACCGCCATCGTCCGACGCTCGGCGATCTCGACCTGCACCTGATCGCGGAAGGACGTCACGAGCGCCTCTGGGAGGCCCTCGGGGCCCACGCCCGCACGCACGACGGCGAACAGGGCGTCTCCTTCGCGGTCTGGGCGCCCAACGCCACCGCCGTCCGTGTGGTGGGCGACCACAACGAGTGGAACGGCGAGGCCCACGCGATGCGCTCCATGGGCGTCAGCGGGGTCTGGGAGCTCTTCATCCCGGATCTGCCGATCGGCACGCGATACAAGTACCAGATCCGCACCCGAGACGGTTCCTGGATCCTGAAGGCGGACCCGATGGCGCTCGCCGCCGAGGTTCCGCCCGACACCGCGTCCGTCGTGACCGCATCGTCGTACACCTGGACGGACGGCGCGTGGATGACCCGTCGCGCGGCGACGCACGCCGTCGCGCAGCCCCTGTCGGTCTACGAGATCCACGTCGGCTCCTGGCGCGCGGGGCTCGGGTACCGCGACATCGCCGAACCGCTGATCCAGCACGTGACGGAGGCGGGTTTCACGCACGTCGAGTTCATGCCGCTCGCCGAGCACCCCTTCGGAGGCTCCTGGGGCTACCAGGTCAGCGGGTATTACGCACCCACGAGTCGCTTCGGCAGTCCGGATGACCTGCGCTACCTGATCGACCGGCTGCATCAGGCCGGCATCGGCGTGATCATGGACTGGGTCCCGGGTCACTTCCCCAAGGATGCCTTCGCCCTCGCACGCTTCGACGGCCAGCCTCTCTACGAGCACCCGGATCCTCGCCGCGGAGAGCACCAGGACTGGGGAACGCTCATCTTCGACTACGGCCGGCCCGAGGTGCGGGGGTTCCTGGTCGCCAACGCCCTCTACTGGCTCCAGGAGTTCCACGTCGACGGCCTCCGCGTCGACGCGGTCGCCTCGATGCTCTACCTCGACTACTCCCGCGAAGCAGGTGAGTGGGAGCCCAACATCCACGGCGGGCGCGAGAACCTCGAGGCGATCCGCTTCCTGCAGGAGGTGAACGCCACCGCGTACCGGCTGCACCCCGGGATCATGATGATCGCCGAGGAGTCCACCAGCTTCCCCGGCGTCACGGCGCCGACCGACCACGCCGGTCTCGGATTCGGCTTCAAGTGGAACATGGGCTGGATGAACGACTCGCTCCAGTACATCTCCCGTGACCCGATGTATCGCGGGCACCACGAGGGCGAGATGACCTTCTCGTTCGTCTACGCGTTCGGCGAGAACTACCTGCTGCCCATCAGCCACGACGAGGTCGTGCACGGCAAGGGCAGCCTGCTCGCCAAGATGCCCGGCGACCACTGGCACAAGCTCGCCAACGTCCGTGCCTACCTCGCCTACATGTGGGGGCACCCGGGCAAGAAGCTGCTCTTCATGGGGCAGGAGTTCGGTCAGCTCGCCGAGTGGTCGGAGGGCCGCGAACTCGACTGGTGGCTCCTGGATCAGCCCTCCCACGCACAACTGCAGGGCTTCGTCGGCGCGATGAACCGCGCGTACCGGGCCCAGGCGCCGCTGTGGGCCCGGGACAACGACGGCTCGTCCTTCAGCCGTCTCGGGGCGCCCACCTGGGACCCGACGGTGATCGCATTCGAGCGGCGTGACGCGCACGGGGGGCGACTGGTCGTCGTGAGCAACTTCGCCGGGGTGGAGCGGAGCGGATACCGTCTGGCCCTCCCCCGCGAGGGCGTCTGGCAGGAGGTGCTCAACACCGATGCCGCCGATTACGGCGGTCGAGGTTCCGGAAACCTCGGCATGGTCGTCGCGAGCGCCGACGACGGCGGATCACCGACCGCCAGTGTCACGCTTCCGGCACTGTCGACGCTGTGGTTGCGCCATCAGCCCGAGCCGCACGTGCCGACCGTGACCCACGCCTGACGCGCGGGCCGGCCGGACGGCGCTTCGAGAAGCAACCGCCTCTGGAAGAAGCCGCCTCTAGAAGAGCAACGACGAGAGACGGTTGCGCGCCGACACCACGCGCGGGTCGGCGGCGCCGATGAGGCCGAACAGCTCGATCAGGCGCTCCCGCACCGGTGTGCGCTGGTCGGAGGGCAACTGGGAGAACAGGTCGAGGAGACGTCCGAAGGCGTCGTCCACGTGACCGCCGGCGAGGTCAAGATCGGCCACGTCGAACTGCGCCTGGACGTCGAGGGGGCCGTTCGCCGCCGCGGCACGCGCCGCCTGCAGGTCGAGTCCCTGCACACGGTCGAGCAGACGCACCTGGCCGAGACCGGCGAGAGCTTCCTCGTCACGCGGGTTCTCGGCAAGGGCCTTTTCGTACGCCCGGATCGCGGCGGCGTAGTCGCCGACCTCGATCGCCGCGTACGCCTCGGCGTGCAGCGGAGGCAGTTCGGGCTCCTCCGGCGCAGCGGGGGCATCGGCGTCGGTCCCGACCGACAGAGTCCCGGTGACGCCGTTCTGCGCGGCCACCTGCAGCAACTGGGCGAACACGTCGCGCACCTGCTGCTCGGGCACCGCACCCGTGAACATCGGCACCGGCTGGCCGGCGATCAGTGCCACGACCATCGGGATCGACTGGGCGCGGAAGCTCTGCGCGAGCTGCGGGTTCGCGTCCACGTCGACCTTGGCGAGCAGCACGCGTCCGCCGAGCTCCCTGGTGACCTTCTCGATGATCGGGCTCAGCTGCTTGCAGGGTCCGCACCATTCAGCCCACAGGTCGACGACGACGGGGACGGTCCGCGAGATCTCGAGGATCTGGCCGAAGGTCTCGTCCGTCGCATCGACGACGAGATCGACGACGCCGGGAGCCGGCGCCCCCTCTGCCGGCGATGCCGGTCGGTTGCGGAGGCTCGACAGGTCGACGGCGCCGCGCAGAGCGGCGGGAGAGATCTCACTCACTTGATCACCTTCACGGAAACGAGGTCCTGGTGGACTGCCAGGAGCCTGATCTGCTCCGTCGACCCCTGCGCGGGGACCGAGAAGAACAGCTGGAACTCGTACGTCGTCTCGACGCCCTTCGCCGACTCGGTCGCCCCGGTCAGCGCCTTGGCCTGGGGGTTCTCCCCGAAGCGGATCATCACGTCGCTGGCGGTCGGCTTCACGCTCTCGACATCGATCATCGACACGGCGACGATCGCCCCGCTGTCGAGCGTCGTCATCGAGATCGGCGCGTCCTTCGTGGGCGACATGTCGAACGACGCCTTCGACGTCTTGGCGGCTCCCTTGTCGGCGAGCCCCTTCACCACGACCTGACGGCTGGCGGTGACGGAATCGGCGAGCTTCAGCGACAGATCATCGAACTTGCCGTAATACTCGCTCTTCTCCCCCGAGTCGACCACATCGGCGAAGGCCGACGCGACCTCGGCCGGCGGGATCGAGAGGAAGGCCGAGTCCGAGGGGACGAGGGAGGCTCCGAGCCACGGTGCGGCGACGTCCGGGAACACCGCGTCCGCGGACATCTCGGCCATGTTCGTGACCTTGTAGTTCGACCAGGGGTCCGCCTGCGACATCATGAGCAGGACCGGGGGCACGGTGTCGTCGCCCGTGCTCTTGGAGAGCATGAGGACGGTACGGGGCCAACGATCCGTCGCCTCCGGGAGGATGACCTCGAAGTCGTCGGTCGGAATCGCCGCGGGGGCCTTCATGCCCTTGATCTTCGCGCGCAGGGCATACTCCGTGGTGCGCGCGGCGAGGGCGGGACCGTCGAGGCGCGTGGCGGCCTGGTCGATGTCCATCGCCGTGTCGGCCTCCACCACGGTCTCGGAGATCTCCTTCAGAATGCGCTTGGCCTGGCCTTCGGTCACTGCCGGCGGCTTCTGGTTCTCGGGCGCGATCACCGTCGGGCTGGGCGACGGCGTCGGCGAGCCCTCGCCGACCTGCGGCCACGAGTCGGCGGAGCAGCCGGCGGCCAGGATCGCCGTGAGCCCGAGCGCCGGGATGACGAGCAGGCGACGGCGACGGCGCACGGCGGGGGCTGCGCGCATCGAGCTCTTCGTGTCGGACTCCTTGGTGTCGTCGATGATCTCCGCGTCCTCCACATCGGTGTCGGTCGGTGCTGCCGCCGGGTCCGCGGCCGGGGCGTCGGTGCTCTCGATGGCGGCACGCTCCGCCGGGGGAAGAACCGCGACGTCGATCGGCTCGGTGGCCGGAAGCGGACCGGGGCCCTTGCGTCGAGGACCGCGTCCGCGACGCTGGTGACGGATCCCGAGGATGTAGAGGATGAGGCCGATCAGCAGCATGATGCCACCGGCGACCATGAGCGGTCCGGCGAAGGGGGTCCGGTTGTCGAGCGGCCAGGACACGACGATGTCGTCGGGCGCATCCTGCGTGCCGTCGTAGGCGACGAGCATGCTGGTGCCTTCGGGGAGCTGCATCTTGTCGGCGATGAGGCGGCCCTCGTCCGTGAACGAGTGGAGCCAGAGATCGGAGCCGCGGGGATCGCGCCCGGCGGGCTCGTCCGTCGCTCCATCGCCGTCGCCACCGGCTTCGGCCGCGTCGTCCTGTGCCGCGACGTGCTCGACCGCGAGGTCGCCGTCGTCGTCGACCGTGACGCGGTTGTAGTCGGTGTCGGCGAGCCAGGCCTCCATGTCGGCCGTGCGACCGTAGCTGCCGAAGATCTCGCCCTCGCCGCGGACGATGAGGGTCTGAGCGCCCGGGTGCATCCGGAGCACGTCACCGTCCAGGAGGACGAAGGGGGCGGGTTCGTCGATGCCGACCTTCGTCTGCTGCGACTCCGGTCCCAGGAAGATGGTGCGCTGGGCGATACCCGCGCCGATCAGCGCGGCGGCCAGCACGAAGGCCACCACGGCCCATACGAAACGCACGAATAGTCTCCTCACGCGTCCCGGGCATCTGCCCGCGACGCAACACTCGACATTTCAGACTAGCGAAATCAGCTGTGTGTTGCCCACGAGCAGATGCAGTGCGTGCTGGATCGGCACGTCGCCCGCGACGCGACCGGACTGATGGATAGCCTTGCTCCAGCCACCCCGAGGAGTCACCCGATGAAGATCCACAACCCCTTCCGCACCGCCTTGGTGGCGACACTCGGCGTGGGATTGGGGATCCTGCTGATCAGCAGCGTCCAGACGCTCTCGAGCGTCCTCCTCTACGTGGGAACCGCGCTGTTCCTGAGCCTGGGCCTCGATCCGCTCGTCTCCTTCCTGGAGCGGCGTCGGCTGCCGCGCTGGCTGGCGGTCCTCGTGACGATCCTCGCGGTGCTCGCGGTGTTCGTCGGGATCGTGCTCATCATCCTCCCCGTCCTGGTGGATCAGATCTCGCAGCTGATCGCGCAGATCTCGGCGATCGTCCAGCGAGGCACCCTGATCCCCGACCTCAAGGAATGGATGCAGGACGCCTTCCCGAATCTGCGGGTCGACCTCGTCTTCACCTACGTCACGGACTGGCTGACGACGAACCTGGCGGAGATCGGCGGCTCCATCGGGCAGGGGGTCCTCATCGCCAGCGGTGCCGCGCTCAGCGGGCTCTTCGGAGCCTTCATCATCCTCATCCTCACGATCTACCTCACGGCGTCGACGCCGTCGCTCAAGCGCGCCGTCTACCAGCTCGCGCCGGCGTCGAAGCGCGAGCGCTTCATCGACCTCTCCGAGCAGATCACGGACTCGGTCGGCTACTACGTCATGGGACAGGTCACGCAGGGCGTGATCAACGGCGTGCTCAGTGCCATCTACCTGTCGATCATCGATGCGCCGTTCCCGGCGGTGCTCGCGATCATCGCGTTCTTCTTCTCCCTGATCCCGCTGGTCGGCACGCTGACCGGATCGACGATCATCGTCCTGGTCTGCCTCATCCCCGGACTCGGCTCCCCCGGGATCGCGATCGCCGCGGCCATCTACTACCTCGTCTACATGCAGATCGAGGCGTACGTGATCTCCCCGCGCATCATGAGCCGTGCCGTCTCGGTTCCCGGCGCCGTCGTGGTCGTCGCGGCTCTCGCCGGCGGCAGCCTGCTCGGACTCCTCGGGGCGCTCATCGCCATCCCCGTCGCCGCGAGCATCCTGATCATCTACCGTCAGGTGCTGATCCCGCGCATGAACGAGCTCTGAGGCTCCCGCGGTCGGCTCAGGCCGACGGCGGCCAATGCGTCGCGAGCGGCAGGGCGGAGGGGTTGACCGCCGCCACGATCTCCGTCAGCACACGCCGCGTCTGCGTCTCGCCGACCCACAGGTGCTTGCCGCCCTCGACGGCGATCAGCTGTGCGTGCGGGATCGACGCGAAGCGCTCACGGGCCTCGGCCGGTCGGAGGTAGTCGTCGAACTCCGGGACCAGCACGATGACCGGGACGTCGGTCGCCGCCCAGGCCGCGACCTCGTCCTCCGTCGCGCGATGGAGCGGCGGGGAGAGCAGGATGATGCCCTCGATCTCGTGCTCGCGGCCGTACTTCAGCGCGAGCTCGGTGCCGAAGGACCAGCCGAGGAGCCAAGGACGCGGTAGTCCGCGCTCCCGGACGAACGACATCGCCGCGGCGACGTCGAACTGCTCCGCACCGCCGCCGTCGAAAGCGCCGTCACTCGTACCGCGGGGTGAGGTGGTGCCGCGCGTGTTGAACCGCAGGACCGCGAGATCAGCCAGCGCAGGAAGCCGCGCGGCCGCCTTGCGGATGATGTGCGAGTCCATGAATCCGCCGGCGGTGGGCAGCGGGTGCAGCGTCACGAGGGTGGCGACCGGGGCGGCTTCCTCCGGAACGGCGAGTTCGCCGACCAGGGTCAGTCCGTCGGCGGTCGCGAGCTCGATGTCCTCTCGCTGCGCCGGAAGCTCCAGCGGTCCTCGGATCTCCATGCTCACGCCATCCTCCAACAGTGTGTGTGCCAATGCCGACGAGCGGCCAGGTCGGCCGCATCGCCCAGCACGCCGTCCGCGCGCCACGCGACCAGATGAGCCGTCCCCGACTCGATGGTCCGGCCGCAGCCCGGACAGATGTACTCCTTCTGCGCCTGCAGGGCGGAAACCGGCTGCACCGTCCACTCGCTGCCGCGCCGCGTCTCCGAGCGCTTCCAGCCCGCGAGCAGTCGATCGAACGAGTCCTCGGTGTCAGGGCGCGCCGGAGGGCGCTTGCGGGAGCGGGGCATCGTGCCTGCTCACCACCAGTGGTTGTTGACCCAGAAGTTGTACGCGCCGGACCAGCTGCCGTAGCGGCCGGTCGCATAGCCGGTGGCCCAACGCAGGTTGTCCACGGGGTTGTAGCCGTTGCCGGGAACCTTGCTGCAGGGCAGCGCCTGCACGAGACCACAGGCTCCGGAGGAGCTGTTCGTTGCGTTCGGGTTCCAGCCGCTCTCCCGCGAGACGATGTAGTCGACGTACTGCCAGTCGCCCTGCGCGATGCCGGCGGCGGCCATCCACTCGGCAGGCGCTCCGCCGCCGGAGTACGGGGGCAGGGCCGAACCGCCGGAGGATCCGCCGGACGAACCCGAGTTCGACTGCGAGGCCACCGTGGGAGCCGGCTTCGGCTTGGGCTTCGGCTTCACGTACACCTCGAAGGTGCCGCGTTCCACGGGGGCGATGGTGGCCCCGGTGACCGTGACCGTGAGGTTCTGCGTGTCGGCGAGTGCCAGCGAGTATGCGGAATCGGGTGCATCCGGCGCGGCCGGCTCGGCCATGGCCACGCCGGTCGGAGCGACGAGCGCACCCGCGAATCCGACGACCGCGAGCGCGCTGATCACGCTGGCCACACCACGACGGCGAGACCGACGAGGAGCGCCCTTGCGTGCGGCGGAAACCGTCGCCGCAGACACCGGCGGGAGGGCGCGTGATTCGGGGTTCATGTCGTTTCGGGAGTTCACGATGGAAGACAGTCTACGCAAAGCCGCCTGAATCGACCATCAGGATGGTCAGCGGACGGCGAGGATCACGTCGATGGTCGCGTCCAGGAGGGCATCGACCTGCTCCTCGCGGTAGCCGCCGCGCTGCATGCGGAACGCGGCGGAGCGCAGCTGCTCGGCGGACAGGGCATCCCCGTCGCGGAGGTAGCGGACGATCCTCGTCGACACGTGATCGACCTCATCGATCCGGTATCCGAAGGTGAGGACGCCCGTGCGCGCGAAGCGGTGACGACGCGGGCGCGCCAGGTGGTCGAGGATCGTCTGCGCGTCCGCGCGCGCCTGCTCGACCCAGGCTCCGGCGCCCTGAGAGCGGACGGCGCGCTCCCGCTCCCTGGCGGCGAAGGCGTCCTCGACACGGCCGAGAGCGGCGTCGACGTCCGCGACGACGTAGCCGTTCTTGACGAGCGGGAACGAGGCGGTCCGGACGTCGTCGGCACCGAGCTCGTCGCCGCCGGTCTCGAACGCGCGACGCGCCGAGGCGAGGAACGTGTCGACCGCGGTGCGGTGGTACCCGCGCTCGCGACCGGATGTCAGGGCGAACGCGGGCGGTGCCTGCGTCGACTCTGCATCGAGCTGGTCTTGGTTCATCACAGCACCACCCAGGGAGAGAGGAGGAAGTACAGGCACAGCGCCGGGATCGTCGACGGGAGGATGCTGTCGAGTCGATCGAGCAGGCCGCCGTGACCGGGAAGCCAGGAGCTCATGTCCTTGATCCCGAGGTCGCGCTTCAGCATCGATTCGCCCAGGTCGCCGAGCGTCGCCGACAGCAGGATCGACGCACCGAAGATGAGGCCGGCCCACCACGGGAGCTCGAGGAGGAAGATCGCGAGGAGCACACCCGCGAGAAGCGAGGCGACGACGGCACCGCCGAAGCCCTCCCAGGTCTTCTTGGGGCTGATCTTCGGTGCCATCGGATGACGGCCGAAGGCGAGACCCGCCGCGTACGCGCCGGTGTCGGCGGCTACGGCGATCGCGATGAAGCTGAGCACCCACCACTGGCCGCCCTCCTGCTCGAGCAGGATCAGAGCGACGCCGGCGAGGAACGGGACATACACCTGCACGAAGCCGCTGATGACGGCATCGGCGAGCACATCGCCGTAGGTGCGTCCGTCCTGGGCCACCATCTGGGCGATGAGACGCCACACGATCACGAACGCGACCGAGACGAAGAGCATCACCCAGCTCAGCCAGGGCTCCGCGAAGTACGCGGAGAGCACCAGGAAGGCGGCGGCGAGCAGCTGCGGGACCACATCGATGCGACGGCCCGAGGCGCGGAGGGCCCTTGAGAGCTCGTACACGCCGAGCAGAGCAGCGGCGAGAGCGAACGGGACGAAGAGCGCCTTGATGAAGAGCAGGGACCCGAGCAGCGCGGCGCCGAAGGCGAGGCCGATCAGGATCGCGAGCACCAGGTCGCGTCCGGTGCGCTGCTTGATCCGCTCGTTCGCCTGATCGAGCTGGTCACGGGCGTGCGAGACGTGGCTGCCGAGCTCATCACGGGCCGCGCGCCACTGCTCGCGGATCGCGTTGTGGTCGGCGGTGTCCAGGGGCCCCACGGTCACCGGCACCGCGGCGTCGCCGGGCACCGGAAGCGGCGGGCGAGGCGGGACGGCGGCCGCGTCGAACGACGGGAACGCCGCATCCACGAGCGGGACGCCGTCGGACGATGAGCCGGCAGGCGCGTCAGGACGCGCGGCCGGCTTGCCCTCCTCGGCATCTCGCGTTTCGTCGGACATCCTGACTACACCTCGAGGAGTTCGGCCTCTTTGCGCTTCAGCGCGTCGTCGATCAGGTCGACGTGCTGACGCGTCAGGCCGTCGAGCTCCTTCTCGCCGCGGGCGATCTCGTCTTCACCGAGCTCGCTCTTGAGCGCATCGAGCTCGTCCTTCGCCTTGCGGCGGATGCCACGGACGTGGACCTTCGCGTCCTCGGCCTTGGTCTTGACGAGCTTGACGTACTCCTTGCGACGCTCCGCCGTGAGCTCGGGCATCGTCACGCGCACGAGGTTGCCGTCGTTGGTGGGGTTCGCCCCCAGGTTCGGCATGTCGCGGATGGCCTGCTCGATCGCCTTCAGCGCCGACTTGTCGTACGGCGTGATGATGAGGGTGCGGGCCTCCTGGTTGGCCAGCGACGCGAGCTGCGCGATGGGGGTCGGCGTGCCGTAGTAGTCGACAAGGACCTTCTGGAACATCTGCGGGTTCGCACGACCCGTGCGCACCGTGGAGAAGTCCTCCTTGGCAGCTTCGACCGCCCGGTTCATCCGGGAGGTGGTTTCAGCGAGGACGTCCGCGATCACGGTGACTCCTATCGTCGGGGTGTTCTGCAAATTCTATCGGGCGAAGTCTTCTCCGCCGTGTCACACGCTCACGCGGTGACGAGGGTTCCGATCGGCTCGCCGAGCAGGGCGCGCGTGACGTTGCCGGCCGGCTCCATGCCGAACACCCGCATGTCCATGCTGTTGTCCATGCAGAGGCTGAAGGCCGTCGAGTCGACCACCTTGAGGCCGCGCTGCAGCGCGTCGCGGTAGGTGACGCGCTCGATGCGCTCCGCGTCGGCGTGCTTGTTCGGGTCGGCGGTGTAGATCGCGTCGACGCCGTTCTTGGCGACCAGGACCTCGTCCGCGCCGATCTCGAGTGCGCGCTGCGCGGCCACGGTGTCGGTGGAGAAGTACGGGAGCCCGGCGCCGGCGCCGAAGATCACGACGCGGCCCTTCTCGAGGTGCCGCTCGGCACGACGCGGGATGTAGGGCTCCGCGACCTGGGTCATCGAGATGGCCGACTGCACGCGGGTCGCGGCACCGGCCTGCTCGAGGAAGTCCTGGAGGGCGAGGGCGTTCATGACGGTGCCCAGCATGCCCATGTAGTCGGCACGTCCGCGGTCCATCCCGCGCTGGCTGAGCTCTGCTCCGCGGAAGAAGTTGCCACCGCCCACGACGATCGCCACCTCGACACGATCGACGGCCGCGGCGATGTCCCGGGCGATCTGGGAGACGACGTCGGGGCTGACACCCAGCTGCCCTGCTCCGAAGGCCTCTCCGGAGAGCTTGAGAAGGACGCGGCGGCGTCCGGTGCGTTCAGTCATGGGTGGGTGTCCTCTCGTCCCGATTCAAGATAGTGCCTCGTGGGCATGAAGAAGGGGTTCGGATCTGGCGATCCGAACCCCTTCGACGTTGCTACGCGCCGACCTTGAAGCGCGCGAAGTCCGTCACGGTGATACCGGCGTCCTTCGCCACCTGGGCGACAGAGAGCTTGTTGTCCTTCGCGTAGTCCTGCTCGAGCAGGGCGACCTGCTTGATGAACGCGGACACGCGACCCTCGACGATCTTCGGGAGAGCCGCTTCCGGCTTGCCCTCGTTGCGGGAGATCTCGGTGACGATCTCGCGCTCCTTCTCGACGGCGTCGGCCGGGACGTTCTCGCGGGAGAGGTACGTCGGGTTGGCGAACGAGATGTGCTGGGCGATGCTGCGCGCGGTCTCGGCGTCGTCACCCGAGTAGGCGACGACGACACCGATCTGCGGCGGCAGGTCCTTGCTCGTGCGGTGCAGGTAGACCTCGACCTTGTCGCCGGAGATCGTGCGCACCTGGCGCAGCTCGACCTTCTCGCCGATGATCGCGGCCTCTTCCGAGATGACCTGCTCGACGCTCTTGTCGCCCGCCGAAGCGGCGAGAGCGGCGTCGACCGAGTCGGCCTTGACGGCAGCGGCAGCGTCGGCGACCTTGTCGGCCAGCGCGATGAAGCGCTCGTTCTTCGCGACGAAGTCGGTCTCGCAGGCGAGCTCGATGAGCGTCACGGCGCCGTCCTGCTCGCGAGCGACGATGAGTCCCTCGCTGGTGGACCGGTCAGCGCGCTTCGCGTTGCCCTTCGCACCCTTCAGACGCAGGATCTCGGTGGCCTTCTCGACGTCTCCGTCGGCCTCCTCGAGCGCCTTCTTGGTGTCGACCATTCCCGTGCCGAGCTGCTCACGCAGCGCCTTGAGGTCAGCGATGGTGAAGTTGGCCATGTGTGGTGGCTCCTTGCTTCGTTATGTATGTGTGTGTACGAGGGATTACTTGGCGTCGGCAGCCTCGGCGTCGGCGACCTCGGCGGTCTCCTCACCGGAAGCGGCGGCGATCGCCTCGTCGTGTGCCTCGGCACCGGCCTCGTCGGCGGCGGTCTCGTCGGCAGCGGGCGTCTCGACGACAGCGGCCTCGTCGTCCGCGGTCACGATCTCGGCGGCGTCAGCGGACTCCTGGACCGGGGTCTCGAGAAGCTCCTTCTCCCACTCGGCCAGCGGCTCCGCGTCGCCCGACTCCGGGTTGTGCTTCTGCTGCAGGCCCTCGGCGGCGGCGTCGGCGATGATGCGCGTCAGCAGCGAGACGGAGCGGATCGCGTCGTCGTTACCGGGGATCGGGTACTGGAAGTCGTCCGGGTCCGCGTTCGTGTCGAGGATGCCGATCACGGGGATGCCGAGCTTCTTGGCCTCGTCGATGGCGAGGTGCTCGCGCTTGGCGTCGACGACCCAGAGAGCCGACGGCGTCTTCGTCAGGTTGCGGATACCGCCCAGCGACTTGTGCAGCTTGTCGAGCTCGCGCTTCTTGAGAAGCAGCTCCTTCTTCGTGAAGCCACTGTTCGCCGGGGTCTCGTAGTCGAGCTCCTCGAGCTCCTTCATGCGTGCGAGACGCTTGGAGATCGTGGAGAAGTTGGTGAGGAGTCCACCGAGCCAGCGCTGGTTGACGAAGGGCTGGCCGACGCGCGTGGCCTGCTCCGCGAGGATCTCCTGCGCCTGCTTCTTGGTGCCGACGAAGAGGATCGTGCCACCGTGGGCGACGGTCTCCTTGACGAAGTCGTAGGCCTTGTCGATGTAGCCGAGCGACTGCTGAAGGTCGATGATGTGGATGCCGCTGCGCTCGGTGAGGATGAAGCGCTTGACCTTCGGGTTCCACCGACGGGTCTGGTGTCCGAAGTGCACGCCGCTGTCGAGCAGCTGGCGGATGGTGACCACAGCCATGGTCGTCTCCTGGTTCTGGCGCGATTCTGCGCCGTTGAGGTTGTCAAGCCGATCGGATGATCGGACTTCCTGGCGCCCGGCTCACACCCGCCCCCTCGAGAGGAAGACCTGTGGATGTGGATGCCGCGAGATGAATCGCTCTGGGCACGCGTAGTCACCCCGATATCGAGGTGCTCCCCCAGCATACAGGATGCCGCGGCCACACTCCCCCTGCACCGCAGGCGATACGGCCCGCTCCTCCCGACCTCTCGTCGCCGTCCGCCACTCCGCGCGCGAGGAGCGTGCGCGAGACGCGAGGATCCCCCCATGCGCACCAAGCTCCGCTCGTCCATCGCTCTGGTCGTCGCCGTCCTGCTCTGCCTGGTCTCGGCCACCCCCGACGCCCTCGCTGTCGGCGAAGGCACGACCGAGATGCCTCGTTGGCGCTGGCCGATCGCGGGCCCCCGCGTGGTCGTCGAACCGTTCCGCGCTCCGGCACACGCCTACGGTGCGGGTCACCGCGGCGTCGATCTGGGGGCAGCCGCCGGCGCGAGTGTGGTGGCTCCGGCCGATGGCACCGTGGCCTTCCGCGGCACGGTGGTCGATCGCCCTCTGCTCACGATCGAGCATGCCGGTGGTCTCGTGACGACGTTCGAACCGGTGCGATCGTCGCTCCAGCCCGGCGACGTCGTGGCCTCGGGCCAGGAGATCGGCATCGTCGATGTCGGCGGGCACACACCGTCCGGCGCTCTCCATCTCGGAGTACGCCGCGAAGGCGAGTACATCAATCCGATGCTGCTGTTCGGCGAGGTTCCGCGCGCGGTCCTCCTCCCCTGTTGCGGACGCGGGTGAGGATCCGCGCGGGGCAGCCGGCGTCAGGCGCGGGGATGTGCCAGCCGGTAGGTGGCCGTCAGCCGCTCGGCCGAGACATGCGTGTAGATCTGCGTGGTGCCGAGGCTGGCATGCCCGAGGATCTCCTGGACCGCGCGGAGGTCCGCTCCGCCGTCGAGCAGATGCGTCGCCGCCGTGTGGCGCAGTGCATGGGGGCCGACCGTCTCCGCGCCGACGATGGGCGCGAGGACGCGGGCGACCAGCTCGTACACGGATCGCGGTCCGATCCGCGCGCCTCTGCTGCCCAGGATCAGCGCCGGGGTGAAGGTCCTCGCCCGGGCCACGAGCGCAGGTCTGCCGCGACGCAGATACGCGCTCACCGCATCGCGCGCCGGCGCGCCGAACGGCACCACGCGCTCCTTCGCCCCCTTGCCCAGCACCCGAGCCGTCCCGCGATCGAGGTCGAGATCGTCGATGTCGAGCCCGCACAGCTCGGAGACGCGGATGCCGGACCCGTAGAGCAGTTCGAGGATGGCGTGATCCCGCAGCGCGATCGGATCCCCCTCCTGCGCCGCTTCTCGATGCGCGTCGAGAAGACCGGACATCGCGTCGCGCGAGGCGACCGTGGGCAGCGTGCGCCCCTTCTTCGGAGCGATCAGACGCAGACTCGGATCGTGGGCGATCAGCTCCTGCTCCTGCGCCCAGCGGAAGAACGAGCGAGCGGCCGCAGATCGGCGCGCGAGCGTCGAACGGGCGTCGCCTCTCTGCGTCGCGCGCCAGAGCCAGTCCCTGAGCACGTCCAGGTCGACGTCCTCGAGCGGCACGGCACCGGCGGCGGCCTCCAGGTCGCGAAGGTCCGCGCGATAGGCCCGCACCGTCGCGGGAGACAGCCGACGCACCCGTTCGAGGTGGTCGGCGAATGCCTCCGTGGCCGCCGCGAGATCCATGTAGCCAGCATGCCCCCGCCGCTGAGGTCCGCTCCGGAGCCTCGCCGTGATGCCGCCCCGTCACCGCCCCCGGGTGCCGGTGGAGCGACTCCAGCCCGCATCCTCGACGGCGACCGCCCCCTCCAGGTGCATCAGTCCCAGGACCGCACGCACCCGGTCGGGCGACATCCCCGAGCGCCGGGCGATCTCCTCGACCGAGAGGCGTGTGCGCGTACCCAGGGCGTCGAGCACACGGCTGCGGTTCGGATCCGCCACGTCGTGCGCGGTCGGCGGCGCATCCGCCTGGCCCCACAGCTCGCGCACCTCGCGCGCCGAGGTGACGCACTGGGCGTCGTACTCCCGCAGCAGTCGATGGCACCCGGCGGACGACGCCGACGTCACCGGTCCCGGCACCGCGCCGAGCGGACGGCCGAGGGTCGCCGCATGCCCGGCCGTGTTCAGCGAGCCGCTGCGCCATCCCGCCTCGACGACGACGGTGGCCTGGCCCAGCGCGGCGATGAGGCGGTTCCGGGCGAGGAAACGCCATTTCGTCGGCGCCGTCCCACAGGGCGGTTCGCTCACCAGTGCCCCTTCCTCGGCGATCTGCTGCAGGAGCCGGTGATGGCCGGCGGGGTAGACGCGGTCCACTCCGCCCGCGAGGAACGCGACGGTCGCGCCCCGAACCCCCAGTGCTGCGCGATGCACAGCGCCGTCGATCCCGTAGGCACCGCCCGACACGATGAGGGCTCCCGTCGTCGCGAGGTCTCCGGCGAGTTCGGCTGCGACGTGCTCGCCGTAGCCACTCGCGGCTCGCGCACCGACCATCGACACGCGGGGCTCGTGCACGAGCAGTTCCGCACGACCGCGAACCCAGAGTGCGCTCGGGGCGTGCGGCCCCAGATCACCCAGCGCCTCCGGCCAGGACGGGTCACCGGGGACCACCAGTCGCGCATCGACGTCGACGGCGGCACGGAGCGCGTCCCGTACGGCTTTCGGCGTGGCCCGGGGGCGCCATCGTGCTCTTCCCTCCTTCAGGGCGCGCGCTGCGCGGGCATCGACATGCCCCGTCGACCGCACCGACGCCGAGTCGTCCAGGGCGAAGGAGAGCGCCTCCGGAGCGCCGAGGGCATCGATCAGCGCTCCGGCGACGGCGTCCCCGGGCTCCGCGATCACCGTCCATGCCGCACGTGCCAGGCAGTCCGCCACCGCTTCTCCGGGATGCAGACGGCGCGCCGCGGCCACGGTGTCGGCGTCGTCGAGCAGGAGCTCCATCATCGCGGGAGTCCTCTCCGCAGGTGCAGCGCGCGCCCGACCTCTTCGAGCCCCGGGCGGTCGAGCTCGCCCAGGTCGGCCATGGTCCACGCGACCCGGAGCACACGATCGTAGCCCCGCAGTGTGAGCGCGCCGCGCTCCAGCGCACGATCCAGGGGCGCCCGGACGGTCGCGGGCAGCCGAAGGGCGCCCTGCCGCAGCCAGGTGCCGGGGATGTCGGCATTGCGTCGCCACCGTGTGCTCCGCCACCGCCGCGCCGCCCTCTCTCTGGCGGCCGACACCCGCGTCCGCGCTTCGGACGTCGTCATGCCCGACGTGCTCTCCCCCGTCGCCCTCGACGCGGACACACGACTCACCTGCAGGTCGACGTCGATCCGATCCCGCAGCGGCCCGGACAGCCGGGTCGAGTACCGGCGGATCGCCATAGGCGGACAGATGCACTCCGCACCTCTCACGCCGTGGTTTCCGCAGGGGCAGGGATTCATGGCGAGCAGAAGCTGGAACCGGGCAGGGAACGCCGCTGTGAACCCCGCGCGGTGGACCTCGATGACGCCCGACTCGAGGGGCTGACGCAGCGCGTCCAGGGCCACGCGGGAGAACTCCGCAGCCTCGTCGAGGAAGAGCACCCCGCAGTGCGCTCTCGCGATGGCGCCAGGACGTGCCGTGCGGGAGCCTCCCCCGACCAGTGCCGCCACCGAGGCACTGTGGTGCGGAGACTCCAACGGCGGGACACGGTCGAGTGCGGCGACGGGCTCACCGCTGAGCGAGCGGATCGACGCGACTTCGAGAGACTCGTGGTCGCCGAGAGGAGGCATGATCCCCGGCAGACGGCGGGCGAGCATGGTCTTGCCCGCGCCGGGCGGTCCGCTCAGGAGCATGTGATGTCCACCGGCGGCTGCCACCACAAGCGCCTCCACGGCGTCCTCCTGTCCGACCACGTCCTGCAGATCGACCGCTGCCTCCTCCCTCACGGGCCCCGCAGACGCCTCGACGGGCAAGACCTCGGGCACGTCGATGTCGGCCCCATGCCAGACGGCGACCTCCGCGAGCGAGGTGGCGGCGCGCACCTCCAGACCGGGGACCAGTCGGGCCTCCTCTTCGTTGCCACGGGGCACGATCACGGTGCCGAACCCCGCCCGAGCTGCCGCGAACACGGCGGGGAGCACGCCGGGCACGGGCCTTATCCGCCCGTCGAGGCCGAGCTCCCCGACGTGAACCGTCGCAGCGATGGAGCGCGGGTCGATCGCGCCACCGGCGGCGAGGGAGGCCACCGCGATCCCGAGATCGAATCCCGCACCGTGCTTGGGAAGGCTCGCCGGGGACAGGTTCACGGTGAACCGCCGCCGCGGGAGGTCGAGTCCCGAGTTCTTGCAGGCGTTGTGCACGCGCTGGACGGCCTCCCCCAGCGACTTGTCCGGGAGGCCGATGATGCGGAACTCCGGTGTCTGGTTCGAGAGGTCGGCCTCGACCTCCACGAGGTGCCCGTCCACGCCGGTGAGCGCGACGGCCCAGGTGCGCGCCGTGCTCATGCGATGTCCACGAGGTGCTCAAGGGCGCCCTGCGCCGGATCCGCCCCGATGATGCCGATCGCCTCGAGTCGCACGACACGCCCGCGGGCGGCATCGGGGTGCTCGGCCACCCACGCCTGCGCGAGCTGCCAGAGGCGACGACGCTTCCGGGGGTCGATCGCCTCGAACGGGTGCCCGAAGACGGCTGTGCGCCTCGTCTTGACCTCGACCACGGCCAGGTGACCGCCGCGCGAGGCGATGATGTCGATCTCGCCCTGGACGCACCGCCAGTTCCGCGCGAGCACCGTGTACCCGATACGCGTCAGGTACTGCGCCGCACGTTCTTCTCCGGCTCTGCCGAGCTCGTCTTTCGCTGCCATGCCCTCAGCATCGTGCGCGAGGCGTCCGCTCGGAGTCGACGGCCCGGCATCAGCACGAGGGCTGGGGAGAAGTCAGAAGTCCGAGGGTGTGTGGAGAATCGTCTCGGCTCCGCGAGGACGGTTCACTCGCCGTCGAGGGAGAGCTCCTGCGGCAGCTCGAACTCGCGGCGCTGCAGCTCCTCGACGTTCACGTCCTTGAAGGTGAGGACGCGCACCGCCTTGACGAAGCGATCGGCGCGGTAGATGTCCCACACCCAGACGTCGGTCATCGAGATCTCGAAGTAGAAGTCGTGCTCGGTGTCGCGGCGGACGACGTTGACCTCGTTGGCCAGGTAGAAGCGGCGTTCGGTCTCGACGACGTACTGGAACTGCGACACCACATCCCGATACTCCCGGAACAGTGCGAGCTCGAGCTCGCGGTCGTAGTCGTCGAAGGCTTCCTCATCCATGATGAGTCCATCCTAGAGTCGCGGGCGTCGCCATGCGGCATCGCCGTCCCGCGCCCGAGTCGCGAGCTCGATCAGAACAGGGTGGGCGCGTCGGCGATGGCCCAGGACGCGCGGTGGAACGGCGACAGTCCGTTGCTCCGGATGGCGTCACGGTGCTCGGGGCTCGCGTAGCCCTTGTTCCGATTCCACTGATAGGCCGGATGGTTCTCGTGGATCTCCGCCATGTATCCATCACGAGCCACCTTGGCGATCACGGATGCCGCCGACACCGAGGCGCAGTCGCGGTCGGCCTTGATCACCGGGCGCACCCGGAGCGGCAGCGGGTGGACCCGCGACACGTAATCGTGATTGCCGTCGAGCAGGATGAGCGCCTCCCCCACCGCGACCCCCTCGTCGGCGATCGCCAGCACCGCGCGCGAGGCCGCCAGCCCGAGTGCGCGCATGATGCCGACCTCGTCGACCTCCGCGGCGCTCGCCCAGCCGACGGCGGAGGCCTGCACCCATGCGGCCGCACGAGCGGCCACCTCGGGCCGTCGTCTCTCGGTCACGAGCTTCGAGTCGCGCAGCCCCTCGGGCACCCGGCGTCGAGCGCCGGCCGCGTCCATCATGGCCGCGCCCACGGCGACCGGACCCGCCAGGGCACCACGGCCGACCTCGTCGAGCGAGATGATCAGCTCGCACTCGCCCAGGAGCTTCCGCTCCAGGGTCAGCTTCGGCGTGATGACGGTCATTCCGGGTCCGGAACCCCGTTGAAGATGTCGTGGTGTCCGTCGATCGGGCCGAGACGGTTCAGCGGCCAGGTCGTGAGGAACGCCTTGCCGACGATGTTCTCCATGGGCACGAAACCTCCGCTGGGAAGGTCCTGATGCGCCCGTGCGTCGCGCGAGCTATCGCGGTTGTCGCCGAGAAGCCAGACCGAGTCCTCCGGCACCACGACGTCGAAGGGCTCGTTCGACGCGGCGGTGTCGCCCTCGGGCAGGTTCAGGTAGCTGAGCTCATCGATCGGGGCACCGTTGATGGTGATCTGGCCCAGCGCGTTGCAGCACACGACATGGTCCCCGGGGAGGCCGATCACGCGCTTGACGAGGTGGTCCTGCGCGTCCGTCGCGGAGATCCCGACGAAGTTCAACACCCAGTCGACTGCCTGCACGAGGGGCGGCTGGGCCGGAGGCTGCGGCTGAACGTCGAGCCACCCACCCGGGTCCTTGAAGACGACCACGTCGCCGCGTTCGTAATCGGTCCACCGCGGGGTCAGTTCGTCGACGAGGATCCGGTCCTTGACCAGGAGGGTGCGCTCCATCGATGCCGAAGGGATGTAGAACGAGCGCACCACGAAGCTCTTGACCACGAAGGAGACGAGCGCGGCGATGACGATGATCACGAGCACGTCCCGGAGGAAGACCAGGAACCCGCGTCGTCGTCGGGTGCTGCGCGCGGCCGGGGAATCAGTCATCGGGTTCCTTCTCGAGTCATACACCGCTTTGGCGCGACCACATCAAGGTTCGCACACCGGGGAGAGAACACAGCACCCCAGGACATCGTGTCCTGGGGTGCTGTGGAGAACCTGCGCGTCAGCGGTCGCGCTTCTCCTTGATCTTCGCCTTCTTGCCACGGAGCTGGCGGAGGTAGTAGAGCTTCGCGCGACGCACGTCACCGCGGGTGACGACCTCGATGTGGTCGATCACCGGGGAGTGCACGGGGAAGGTACGCTCGACGCCCACCTGGAAGCTGATCTTGCGGACCGTGAAGGTCTCGCGCACGCTGTCGCCCTGGCGGCCGATGACGACGCCCTGGAAGACCTGGATACGAGAGCGGCTGCCCTCGGTGATGTTGACGTGCACCTTGACGGTGTCACCGGGGAAGAAGTCCGGGATGTCCGAACGGAGGGAAGCCGCGTCGACGGCGTCGAGGATCTGCATGATCGTCTCTCTCTGCACCCGCCACAGGTCGCATGCATGTTTTCAAAGGAACAAGAAGAGGATTGAGCTGTACGGAGCTGACGCGTCCGCGGGCTCCCCTGTGGCAGAGCCGGTCACAGCACAATCATCCATTCTGCCATGGATGCCGCGCCCGGCCAAAACGGGACCTCAGTCGCGGATGTCGGTCTCCCGCACCACGATGACCTCGTGTGCGCGCGTCGGCGGCGCCGGCTCGTCGACCGTGGGGATCGTCGACCACGAGATGGTCTCGCGAAGACGCGTCCCGCTGCCCCTGGCCTCGTTCCACAGCTGCCAGATCTGCAGCCAGACGAGACCGATACCCGCGACGATCGCTCCGGTGAGCAGCCACGGGAACACCCCGTCGATGAAGAAGCCGACAGCGATCGTGAGACCGTGCCAGACGGTGAACCCGGCGACGTCCCACCAGGACACGGCGCGCTCGATGCGCACCGACGGACGGGAACGGGTGAGGAGCGTGAGCAGGAGCTGTCCGAGGAAGACGGAGGGCATCGCGATGAGCAGCACCCAGAGGATCGACCAGCCGCCCTGGAAGATACCCCATCCGATGAGCAGCCACAGCGGCAGCAGGAAGGCCGCCGGGAGGAGCCAGCGGAAGAAGGCCTGTCGCAACCACATGCCCCGATCGTACGACGACCGTCCAGCGCCGAACCCGGTGTTCGCTGAGAGCGCTCGGCGGGATCGTCCCCTCCCGATCAGGGAGAATGGAGGGGACGAGAGGACACCCGATGATCGAATTGCGCACCCCTGCCGAGATCGAAGAGATGCGCGCCGCCGGCCGGTTCGTCGCAGAGACCCTGGCGACGCTCCGCGATGAGACGAAGGTCGGGACGAATCTCCTCTCGATCGATCGCCGCGCGCACGACATGATCCGCAAGGCCGGGGCGGAGTCCTGCTACATCGACTACCACCCCTCCTTCGGCGCGAGTCCGTTCGGCAAGGTCATCTGCACCTCCGTGAACGACGCCGTGCTGCACGGGCTCCCCCACGACTACTCGCTGCGCGACGGCGATCTCGTCACGCTCGACTTCGCCGTCTCCGTCGACGGCTGGGTCGCCGACTCCGCCGTCTCGTTCGTGGTCGGCACCGCGCGCGAGGAGGACCTCCGCCTCATCGACACCACCGAACGCGCCCTGACCGCCGCGATCGAGACCGCGACGGTCGGCAACCGCATCGGCGACATCTCCGCGGCCGTCGCCGCGGTCGCCCACGGGGAGGGCTACTCGATCAACACCGACTTCGGCGGACACGGCGTCGGTCGCACCATGCACGGGGATCCGCACGTGCCGAACGACGGCCGCGCCGGCCGGGGCTTCCCGCTGCGCGCCGGCCTGGTCCTCGCTCTGGAGCCCTGGTTCCTCGCGACGACCGACGAGCTCGTGACCGACCCGGACGGCTGGACGCTGCGCAGCGTCGACGGCTCCCGTGGTGCGCACTCCGAGCACACGATCGCCATCACGGACGACGGACCCATCATCCTGACGGACCGGTCCTTCCTCGGCGTCGACTGACGGCGGTTTCCGGCAGGAGACCGCGACCGGCGGCGTATGCCATTCTGAGTGCATGATCCCGCAGGACCGTCACGTGCCGGAGCGACTGTTCCTCGCTCGGCATGGACAGACGGCCTGGAACCTCGAGCGTCGACTGCAGGGGCAGCTGGACTCTCCGCTCACGGACCGGGGCGTGGCACAGGCCCGGGAGATCGCGGAGCGGCTCGCCGATCGCGGGATCCTCACGGTGTGCACCAGTCCCCTGGGCCGGGCCATGCAGACGGCGGTCATCATCGCGGAGCGCCTCGGGGCCGACGTCATCGAGGTGCCGGATCTCGCCGAGGTGGACCATGGCGAGCTGGCGGGTATGACCTGGGAGGAGATCGACGAGCTCCATCCCACCGCCCGCGAGGAGCGCGCCGCCAATCGCTACGGATGGGCGTTTCCGGGCGGAGAGAGCTATGCCCAGGCGCGGGCTCGTGCGCGCAAGGCGCTCAGCAGCTGCGGATGGTCGTCCGACGGCGTGCCCCTGCTGGTGAGCCACGAGATGATCGGACGCATGCTGCGCGCGGAACTCCGCGGCCTGGACTCCCCCACCGCGCTCGGTCTGCGGCATCCGCACGGGGTGGTCTTCGAGATCGACCGGTCCGGGGAGCGGATGCTCTGAAGAGAGGCCTGCGTGGACCTCAGGACGGGAGGGTTTCGTCCCCCGCCAGCAGGTCGGGCCGACGGCGGCGCGTCCGCTCGAGCTGCTGTTCGCGACGCCAGCGCGCGATCGCGCCGTGGTTTCCGCTCAGCAGCACATCCGGCACGGAGCGATCGAGCCACGACGCCGGTTTCGTGTACGACGGGTACTCCAGCAGGCCGTCCTCGTGGGATTCCTCGACGAGGCTCTCCGGATTGCCGACCACCCCGGGGATGAGCCGGCCGATGGCCTCGATCATCGCCATGGTGGCGACCTCTCCCCCATTGAGCACGTAGTCCCCGAGGCTGATCAGCCGCACCTCGCCGAGGTCCGCCGCGTACTCGAACACCCGCTCGTCGATGCCCTCATAGCGACCGCAGCCGAAGACGAGGTGCTCACGGGTGGCCAGCTGACGAGCGGTCTTCTGCGTGAAGACCTCCCCCGCCGGAGACGGGAAGATGATGGTCGGGCGCTCGGCACCCTGATCCTTCGACGACCCCGCGACCTCATCGAGTGCAAGACCCCACGGCTCGGGCTTCATCACCATGCCGGCACCACCGCCGTAGGGCGTGTCGTCCACCGTGCGATGACGATCGAACGCCCAGTCCCGCAGGTCGCGGACGCGGAGGTCGATGATCCCGGATTCCTGGGCCTTCCCGAGCAGGGAGAGCGTCAGACCGTCGAAGTACGACGGGAAGATGGAGAGGACGTCGATGCGCACGGAGGAACCGTACCAGCGGTCACTCGGACGCGTCGGCGTCGGAACCCGACGGCGACTCGGTGTCCGCGGCGCCCGGAAGT
Organism: Microbacterium sp. GW821-FHT01D02; assembly: GCF_059422585.1. Classification (NCBI taxonomy): domain Bacteria; kingdom Bacillati; phylum Actinomycetota; class Actinomycetes; order Micrococcales; family Microbacteriaceae; genus Microbacterium; species Microbacterium sp. GW821-FHT01D02. Next base: position 591,608 of record NZ_JBWKXB010000003.1, read on the forward strand.
TCCTCGAACAGCCCGGGCGGCGGGGTCACGATCACTCGTCCGGCCGCCACGTCGACGGTCGGCACGATGGCCGCCACGAACGGGACCATGACCTCGTTCTCGCCCGCCTTGACGATGAGCAGGTCCTGCGCGGGGAAGTGCTCGACGCGGACGACGCGGCCGATGACCGTGTCGTCGCGGACCACATCGAGACCGACGAGCTGGTGGTCGAACCACGCGTCATCCTCGACCTCGTCCGCATCCTGATCGATCCACAGGATGGCGCGGACCAGGCTGTCGGCGGCATCGCGGTCGTCGACGTCATCGAAAAAGACGACCGGGTTGCCGTTCATCACGCGATACTCGCGGACAGTGATCTCCTTGCCGTGCCACGGAGATGCCTCGGGCACCTGCAACGTGAATCCGGCACCGGGGGTGAAACGGCCCTCGGGATTGTCGGTGTACAACTCGAGCTTGAGACCGCCCTTGAGACCGTGCGCCTTGACGAGGCGCCCGACACGGAGCTGGTTCTTGCCCTGGTTCCGGTCCTTCGGCACCACGTCAGTCGTCCGCGACATCGACGCGGACCCGACGCCCGTCAGCGAGAGCGCTGACGAGGGTGCGAAGGGCCTTCGCGGTGCGGCCGCCGCGCCCGATCACGCGTCCACGGTCATCGGGGTGCACGCGCACCTCGAGGAGGTCGCCTCGCGGCGAAGTGGATTCGTTGATGCGGACATCCTCCGGGTGATCGACGATCCCCTTGACGATGTGTTCGAGCGCGGCGGCGAGCACGACGGATTACTCTGCGTCTGCGGCGGGAGCCTCAGCGGCCTCCGCGTCGGCCGCGGCGGGAGCCTCCTCAGCGGGAGCCTCCACCTTCTTCTCCGCCTTGGGCTTGACGACGGACTTCTTGGACGCGTCGATCTCGAAGGGTGCCTTCGGCTCGGCGACCTTGAGCGTGGACTTGGCGTCCTTGTCGCCCTTGAACTTGCCCCAGTCACCCGTGATCTTGAGGATGGCGGCGACCTGCTCGGTCGGCTGCGCGCCGACGGAGAGCCAGTACTGCGCCCGCTCGGAGTCGACCTCGATGAACGAGGGCTCCTCGGTGGGGTGGTACTTGCCGATCTCCTCGATCACGCGACCATCGCGCTTGGTCTTCGAGTCGGCGACGACGATGCGGTAGTACGGCGCACGGATCTTGCCCAGGCGCTTGAGACGAATCTTGACAGCCACGATTCTCCTGAATTGTGTGGAAGGAAACGAACTGATCGCCTGGAGAGTGGGGTGCACACCCGGCGGAAGCTCAAATGAGTGTGGACGAAAGCTGGATAGAGGGTCGAGCAGCCGTCCGACCCTCTATTCTGCCAGATGCGCGCGCCAGGCGCGAAACGTGGAGACACGGCCGTTCCCGTGTCGCGTCATGCGCATGCCAGACTGTGCGGGTGAAACTCGAGTTCGCCTCCTCGGCCCGCTCCACCGTCGGCCTCGAATGGGAGATCATGCTCGCGGATCCCGTGAGCGGTGATCTGGTGGGGCGCGCCCCCGAGCTGCTCGCCGCCCTCGAAGCCGAGAGCGCCGATGAGCGCCACACGGTCACGGGCGAGCTGCTCACCAACACGATCGAGGTCACCAGCGGCATCGGAGACTCGGTGGCGCACGCCGTCGACGACATCGCGAACGCGATCACGGCCGTGCGATCGGCGACGGATCCGGCCGGAATCGAGCTGCTCTCGGCGGGCAGCCACCCGTTCGCCCAGTGGTACGACCAGCAGGTGACGGACAAGTCGCGCTATCACACGCTCATCGAGCGCACCCAGTGGTGGGGGCGCAACATGATGATCTGGGGCATCCACGTCCACATCGGCGTCGAGGACCACCGCAAGGTGTTCCCCATCATCAACGCCCTCTCCGCCTTCCTGCCGCACCTTCAGGCACTTTCGGCATCGAGCCCGTTCTGGGCGGGCGAGCGCACCGGCTACGCGTCGAACCGCGCGCTGGTGTTCCAGCAGCTCCCGACCGCGGGCCTCCCCTGGCCGCTGCGCGACTGGTCCGAGTACGAGTCGTACCTCGACGACATGGTCCGCACCGGGGTGATGGCCGACGCCACCGAAGTCCGCTGGGACATCCGTCCCGCTCCCCGCTGGGGCACCATCGAGGTGCGCGCGTGCGACGGCCTCTCGACCCTCCCCGAGCTCGCGTCCGTCGCGGCGCTCGTCCAGGTTCTGGTGGAGCACTTCTCCCGCATGCTGGACGAGGGGCGGACGCTGCCCGAGCTCCCGGCCTGGTTCCACCGCGAGAACAAGTGGCGGGCCGCACGCTACGGACTCGATGCGCGGGTGATCGTCGACGCCGCCGGCGCACAGCGCCCCGTACGCGAACACCTCGCCGAGGTCATCGAGGAACTCGCCCCCATCGCCGTCGAGCTCGGCTGCGTGCGGGAGTTCGGCGGCAACGCCACGACCCTCGAGAACGGTGCGAGCTACGAGCGGCAGCTCGTGATCGCCAATGCCACCGCGGGCGATCTCACGGCCGTGGTGCAGCACCTCATCCGCGAGTTCCGCTCCGGCCCCGAGTCCTCGACCGACGAGGCGTAGCGGACCCTCGCTCAGTCCTCGACCAGGCGCCTCGCCAGCCCCTCGTCCAGGACCACATCGGTGACGAGTCCCGCCGAGAGCGCGGCGCGGAGGCTCACGAGCTTCGGGATGCCGGACACGACGCAGACCCGACGCGGCACCCGGCGCAGACGATCCAGGCCCGGCCCGGTCGCTCGCGCGTTGACGCGGATGTCACGCCAGGATCCGTCGGATCGGAAGAACACGGTGGCGACGTCGCCGATCGCGTGATCCTCGCGGAGGCTGCGGTAGTCGTCCCGCCCGAGGTAGCCGCCCACGTAGACCCGGCTCGGGACCTCGGCGGCGGGCGAACCCAGACTGAACACGGCCACGTCCATCTTCGCCTGCAGATCCAGCACGCGCCTGGTGCTGCGCTCCCGCCACATCGCCTCGCGCGTCGCGGGGTCGTCGAAGAAGGCGGGGACGGGGAACTGCTGCACCTGTGCACCGAACGCGCTCCCGAATCGCTGCAGGATGTCGCTCGAGTACTCGACCCCTGTCGTCTGCGTGTTCCCGGCGCCGTTCAGCTGGACGAACGTCGTGTTGTGCGTCTCCTTCTGCGTGAGTCCACGGCTGACGGCGCTGATGGTGGATCCCCAGGCCACACCGATCACCATGTTCGAGTCGACGAACTGCGACAGCAGCCGCCCGGCCGTGAGCGCCACGCGCTCGAGCCGCTCGACCTCGCTCAGGATCTCCGGCATCGGCACCACGTGCGCAGCCACCCGATGACGGTCGCGGATGCGCTGCTCGAGCATGCCGAGGCGCTCCAGCGGGGAGTTGATGCGGATGTCGACCAGGCCGCTCTCCCGGGCGAAGCTCAGCAGGCGCGACACGGATGATCGCGACGTGCCGAGCTCCTGTGCGATGACCTCCATCGTCTTGTCCTGCATGTAGTAGAGCTGCGCGGCGGTGAGCGCCGCGATCAGCTTGCTGTCGCGCGATTCCGCACCTTGACCGGCCATGACGACCTCCTCATCCTCGATCCTTGCACATATGTGCAGTGGGCTTGCGCGGGATGCCACACAGGTCGATGCTGGTTGGCAAGCAAGGAAGAGAGGGTCGACGATGATCGATTCGACACACTCGTCAGCGGAGCGCGCGGAGGTTCGCGCGGTTCGTGAATCCGGACGCACGAGCGTCCTCGTCATCGGCGGCGGGATCAACGGGATCTCCACGTTCCGGGACCTGGCTCTTCAGGGAGTCGACGTGGTCCTCGTCGAACGCGGCGACTTCGCGTCCGGCGCGTCGTCCGCATCGAGCCACATGATCCACGGCGGTATCCGCTACCTGGAGAACGGCGAGTTCCGTCTCGTGCGCGAGTCGGTCGAGGAGCGCAACGGCCTCCTCAAGATCGCCCCGCACTACGTCAAGCCGCTGCAGACCACGATCCCGATCTACTCGACGTTCTCGGGCATCCTGTCGGCCCCGCTGCGCTTCCTCACGCACAAGAGCGGGAAGCCGCAGGAGCGCGGCGCGTTCCTCATCAAGGTCGGCCTCACGATCTACGACACGTTCTCCCGTGACGGCGGCACGGTCCCGCGCCACCGCTTCCTCGGTCGCAAGAAGTCGCTCGCCGAGCTGCCCTCGCTCGACCCGAAGATCAAGTACACCGCGACGTACTACGACGCCTCCATGCACGATCCCGAGCGTCTCGCGCTGGACGTCCTGCAGGACGGCCGCTCCGCACACCCCGGCACGCACGCGCTGAACTACGTCGAGGCGATCGCCCGCGACGGCGACAAGGTCGTGCTCCGCGATCGCGAGAGCGGCACCGAGTTCACGGTGCAGGCCGACGTCGTCGTGAACGCCTCGGGCCCGTGGACGGACCTGACGAACGACGCCCTGGGCACGGACACCCGCTTCATGGGCGGCACCAAAGGCTCGCACATCGTGCTCGACCACCCGGAGCTCCTCGAAGCCACGCAGGGCCGCGAGATCTTCTTCGAGCACTCCGACGGCCGCATCGTGCTCATCTACCCGCTCAAGGGCCGCGTCCTGGTCGGCACCACCGACATCGACGCCGACCCTCGCGAGGTGCCGGTGTGCACCGAGGAGGAGGTCGACTACTTCTTCGATCTCATCCACCACGTGTTCCCGACGATCCCGGTCGCACGCGACCAGATCGTGTATAAGTTCTCGGGCATCCGCCCGCTGCCGCGCCATGAGGACACGGCACCCGGATTCGTCTCCCGCGACTACCGCGTCGAGGTGGACGAGAAGGGCGCCGTCCCGCTCGTGAGCCTCGTCGGCGGCAAGTGGACGACGTTCCGCGCGCTCGGCGAGTCGCTCTCGGACATCGTCCTGGGGCTGATCGACCGCACCCGCACCGTCTCCACGGCCGGACGCGCGATCGGCGGCGGCCGCGACTTCCCGCGTACCGAGAAGGCCAAGCGCATCTGGATCCAGGAGAACCTGCCCGGAGCCGGAGCACGGGCCGAGCGCCTGCTCGCCCGCTACGGCACCCGCGCCGCGCAGGTGTGGGAGTACGTCGAGCAGGGAGCGGACGCCCCGCTCGCCGGCGGCGACCTCTCGACGCGCGAGCTCGAGTGGATGGTGCAGAACGAACTGGTGGCGCGTCTCGAGGACGTGGTCCTGCGCCGCACCAGCATCGCCTTCACCGGCAATGCGGACGCCGAGGTGCTCGACGAGATCGCCGACGCCCTCGCGCCGATGCTCGGCTGGGACCGTTCGCGCCACGATGCCGAGCTCGACCAGACCCGGCAGCTGCTGAACGAACGACACGGACTCGATATCCCGTCCCGCACCCGCGGCTGACAGGACTTCGGACTGCCGCCCTCCTCGCGGTGCAACCCCCATAAAGTGTCGGGGCAGAGGGGCCCCGACACACAAGAAAGGTCAAAGAAGACATGGCTGATGTGAATCTCGGTCTCTACTTCCTCTCCGAACTCGTCGGCACCGCGATGCTGATCCTGCTCGGTTGTGGCGTGGTGGCCAATGTCGCGCTGGCGAAGAACAAGGGCTTCGGCGGCGGTTTCCTGATGGTCAACTGGGGATGGGGTCTCGCCGTCTTCGCCGGTGTGCTCGTCTCCGCGTACTCCGGTGCGATCCTCAACCCCGCAGTCGGCATCGGCCTCCTGGTCGCCGGCAAGATCTCGTTCGTGATGTTCCTGACGGCCACGGCCGCGGAGCTCGTGGGTGCGATCATCGGTGCGATCGTGGTCTGGCTCGCGTACAAGCAGCACTTCGACGAGGAGCCGGAGCCGGCCAACAAGCTCGGCGTCTTCTCGACCGGGCCTGCCATCCGCTCCTATGGCTGGAACCTCGTCACCGAGATCATCGGCACGTTCGTGCTGGTGTTCGTCATCTTCGCCTTCGCCGACTACGGCGACATCGAGGTCGGCGTTCCCGGTGGCCTCGGACCGCTCACGGCCCTTCCCGTCGCCCTCCTCGTGGTCGCGATCGGTGCCTCCCTCGGTGGCCCGACCGGCTACGCGATCAACCCCGCCCGTGACCTCGGCCCGCGCATCGCGCACGCGATCCTGCCGATCAAGGGCAAGGGTGCCAGCGACTGGTCCTACTCGTGGGTCCCCGTCGTCGGTCCGCTCATCGGTGGTGTGATCGCCGCACTCGCCGCACCCGTGCTGCTCGGCCTCGCCGGCTGACGCACGCCCCATCCGCACTGGAATTCAAAGGAGAGCACAAGTGGCTGACTACATCATCGCGATCGACCAGGGAACCACGTCGAGCCGCGCGATCATCTTCGACAAGAAGGGCAGCATCGTCGCGACCGGGCAGAAGGAGCACGAGCAGATCCTGCCCAAGGCCGGCTGGGTGGAGCACGATGCCGCCGAGATCTGGCGCAACGTGCAGGAGGTCATCGGTCTGGCCCTCGGTCGCGCCGACCTGACGCGACACGACATCGCCGCGGTCGGCATCACGAACCAGCGCGAGACCGCCGTCGTGTGGGACAAGAAGACCGGCAAGCCGATCTACAACGCGATCGTCTGGCAGGACACCCGTACGCAGGAGATCGTCGACCGCCTCGCGGCCGACGGGGGCGTCGAGCGGTTCAAGCCGGTCGTCGGGCTCCCCCTCGCGACCTACTTCTCGGGCACGAAGATCGCCTGGATCCTGGAGAACGTCGACGGCGCCCGCGAGAAGGCGGAAGCCGGAGACCTGCTCTTCGGAACCACCGACTGCTGGGTTCTCTGGAACCTCACGGGCGGTGCGGACGGCGGCGTGCACGCGACGGACGTCACGAACGCCTCGCGCACCATGTTCATGGACCTCGAGACGCTGGAATGGCGCGACGACATCCTCGAGGCGTTCGGCGTGCCGCGCTCGATGATGCCGGAGATCCGCTCCTCCTCCGAGGTCTACGGCACCGCGGAGAGCTCCTCGCTGCTGCGCGAGACTCCGATCGCCGGCATCCTGGGCGACCAGCAGGCCGCGACGTTCGGACAGGCCGCGTTCCAGACCGGTGAGAGCAAGAACACCTACGGCACGGGCTGCTTCCTGATCTTCAACACGGGCGAGGAGATCGTCCACTCGAAGAACGGGCTGCTGACCACCGTCGGCTACAAGCTCGGCGACGGACCGACGCACTACGCGCTGGAAGGATCGATCGCCGTCACCGGATCGCTCATCCAGTGGCTGCGCGATCAGCTCGGCATCATCTCCTCTGCCCCCGAGGTCGAGAAGCTGGCCGAGCAGGTCGAGGACAACGGCGGGGTCTACATCGTCCCGGCGTTCTCCGGACTGTTCGCGCCGTACTGGCGTCCGGACGCGCGCGGCGCGATCGTGGGTCTCACCCGCTACGCGAACAAGAACCACATCGCGCGCGCCGCCCTGGAGGCCGTGGCCTTCCAGACCCGCGACGTGCTCGACGCGGTGAACGCGGACGCCGGAGTGGATCTGACCGAGCTCAAGGTCGACGGCGGCATGGTCGCCAACGACGCGCTCATGCAGTTCCAGGCCGATGTCCTCGGCGTCCCGGTCGTGCGCCCCGTCGTCGCGGAGACGACGGCACTCGGTGCGGCCTACGCCGCCGGTCTCGCCGTCGGGTTCTGGAACGGCCTCGACGACCTGTCCGCCAACTGGCAGGAGGACAAGCGCTGGGAGCCGTCGATGGAGGCGGACGAGCGCGACCGTCAGCTGCGTCTGTGGCGCAAGGCCGTCACGAAGTCGATGGACTGGGTCGACGAAGACGTGAAGTGATCTGACATCACGCGGAAGCGGGTCCGGAGGTTTCCTCCGGGCCCGCTTCCGCGTTCTCGGACCCGAGGCGGTCGATGACCGCGAGGAAGGCGCGCGCGACGCTCCGCGGCGCCGCGAGGTCCCACGCCAGGTGCTCCACCCGTTCCGGCCCGTCCCGCACTTCGGCGGTCGCGACGGCGAAGGACGCTCGTGCGACCGTCCCCGGCGCGAGCAGCGTCACCGCGAGTCCGGCTTCGACCAGCCCGAGGATGAGCGTCGCCGAGTCGGCCTCGAAGGCCACGTCGCGCGTGAGACCGGCGGACGCGAACGCCGCATCGCTCTGCGCGCGCCCCGATGTGCCCGCGGGAAAGTCCGCGAAGGTCAGCCCCGCGAGGTCCGCCAGTCCGATCGCGCCGGTCTCCGCGAGCGCATGGCCGGGCGGCAGGGCGGCTACCAGGCGGTCGCGGAGGAGCGCCCGGGAAGCCACGCCGGTCGGGGTGAGTCCCGCGCGGAGGCCGAGCAGAGCCACATCCAGCGCCCCCTGTCGGAGCGCGGCGACCAGCTCGTCGCTGTTCCCCATCCGCAGCTCGACCCGCGCGTGGGGGTGCGCCGCACGGAACGCGACCAGAGCCGCGGGGAGGTCGATCGCCGTCACCGTCGGGATGACGCCGACCCGGAGAGTCCCGATCACCGCGCCTCCGACAGCCGCGGCATCCTCCTTCGCCTGGTCCGCCGCACGGAGCGCTGTGCGTGCGTGCACGAGGAACGCCTCGCCTGCTTCCGTCGCGCGGACGCTGCGACTCGACCGCACGAACAGACGCTGGCCGAGGTCGCGCTCGAGGGCGGCGATCTGATGACTCAGCGCCGACTGGGTGACGAAGCACCGTTCCGCGGCGCGCGTGAAGCTCGACGTGTCGGCGACCTCGACCACATACCGCAGCTGCTGGAGTTCCATGCATTCATGGTTTCAGTTCATGGTTAGCGTGACAAGTATGCGTTGGACTCATCCCTGAGTCGCGCGCAGGCTGGAGGGATGAACCGCCTCACGCTCGTGCTGCTGACCGCGCTCGCCCCCATCGCGTGGGGAACGACCTACCTGGTCACGACAGAGCTGCTTCCTCCGGGGCACCCCCTCTTCGCCGGGCTGCTCCGTTCCCTGCCCGCCGGCCTCCTCGCCGTCGTCGTCACGCGCAGGCTTCCCCGCGGTGCCTGGTGGTGGAAGGCGTTCGCCCTCGGCGCGCTCAACATCGGCGCGTTCTTCCCGCTGCTGTTCCTCGCCGCCGAACGACTGCCCGGCGGCGTCGCCGCCGCCGTGGCCGGCGCCCAGCCGCTCATCGTGCTCGCCCTCGGTGCCCTCGTGTTGCAGGAGCGGATCAGGCCGCTCACGGCCGCGGCCGCCGTGATCGGTGCCGGCGGGGTGGCGCTCGTCGTCCTCGGGCCCGCGGCGGAGCTGGACCTCTGGGGGATCCTCGCGGCGCTGGGCGGCGTCACCGCGACCGGAGTCGGGATGATCCTGACGAAGCGCTGGGGCCGACCGAGCGGCGTCGGACCGGTCGCCTACGCAGGCTGGCAGCTCACCGCGGGAGGAGTCCTGCTGCTCCCGCTGACCCTGCTCATCGAGGGCATCCCGTCCGAGATCGACACCGGGGCGGCCCTCGGCTACCTGTGGCTCGGCACCGCGGGCGGCATCGTGGCGTACACGCTGTGGTTCCGCGGAATCCAGCAGCTCCCCGTGATCGCCCCGGGGCTGCTCGCCCTGCTCTCCCCCATCGTCGCGACGACGCTCGGGGTGCTGGTGGCGGGTGAGCGGTTCACCGTGGTCCAGGTCATCGGTCTGACCCTCACGATCGGAGCGCTCGTGCTGGGGCAGGTCGTCGCCCGCCCGTCCGCCAGGGATCGCGCGGCGGTGGACGGCCCGACGGCTTCCGCAGCGTTGGCGGCTCCGCGCTGAGCGCGGGTCAGCTCTTGCCGAACAGCTTCTGGATCTCGGCGAGGTCGGCTTCGCTCGGCGCCTGACCGGCACCGCCGCCGAGGCCGAATCCCGAGCCGGTCGGCGTCGAGGTCGCGGTGATCCCGGCGTTCTCGGCCGCGCGCTTCGCCGGGTTACCCGAACGGGATCCCTTCGACGCCTTGCCCTTCTTGCCGCGCTTCGACGACGCGCCAGGACGTCCCATGCCGGGCACCGGGCCCATTCCGGGGATGTTGGGCGTGCCGCCACGGGCGACCGTCTTCATCATCTTGGCGGCCTGCTCGAAGCGCTGCACGAGCTGGTTCACGTCGGTGACCGTCATGCCGGAACCGCGAGCGATGCGCAGGCGGCGCGAGCCGTTGAGCACCTTCGGGTTGCGACGCTCCCCCGGGGTCATCGAACGGATGATGGCCTCGGTGCGATCGATCTCCCGCTCGTCGAAGTCGTCGAGCTGCTGCTTCATCTGCCCCATGCCCGGGAGCATCCCGAGCATCTTCTTCATCGAGCCCATCTTTTTCATCTGCTGAAGCTGGTCGAGGAAGTCCTCGAGGGTGAAGGCCTCGGTCGCGAGCTTCTCGGCCATCTTCATGGCCTCTTCCTCATCGAAGGCCTGCTGGGCCTGCTCGATGAGGGTCAGGATGTCGCCGAGGTCGAGGATGCGGCTCGCCATGCGGTCGGGGTGGAACGGCTCGAGGTCTTCGAGGCGCTCGCCCGTCGAGGCGAAGATGATCGGGCGACCGGTGACGGAAGCGACCGAGAGGGCCGCGCCACCGCGCGCATCGCCGTCGAGCTTCGACAGCACCACGCCGGTGAAATCGACGCCCTCCTGGAAGGCCTTGGCCGTGTTGACGGCGTCCTGACCGATCATCGCGTCGATGACGAACAGCACCTCGTCGGGGTTGACCGCCTTGCGGATGTCGGCGGCCTGCTTCATGAGCTCGGCGTCGACACCGAGGCGACCCGCGGTGTCGATGATGACCACGTCGTGCTGCTGGCGGCGCGCGTACTCGACGCCGTCGCGGGAGACCTTCACGGGGTCGCCGACGCCGTTGCCGGGCTCGGGGGCGTAGACGGTGGCGCCGGCCTGCTCCGCGACGACCTGGAGCTGGTTCACGGCGTTGGGACGCTGGAGGTCGGCCGCGACGAGCAGCGGCGTGTGCCCCTCGCCCTCGAGCTGCTTCGCGAGCTTGCCCGCGAAGGTGGTCTTACCGGAACCCTGGAGGCCGGCGAGCATGATCACGGTCGGCGCGGTCTTGGCGAACTGCAGTCGACGCTGCTCGCCGCCGAGGATCTGCACGAGCTCCTCGTTGACGATCTGCACGACCTGCTGCGCGGGGTTCAGGGCCTTGTTGACCTCGTCACCGAGCGCGCGCTCGCGCACCTTCGCGGTGAACTCCTTGACCACGACGAGCGCGACGTCGGCGTCGAGCAGCGCGCGACGGATCTCGCGCACGGTGCCGTCGACATCGGCCGCGGTGAGCTTTCCCTTCGTGCGGAGGTTGCGGAAGGTTTCGGTGAGCCGATCGGAGAGCGTGCCAAAGGTAGCCATGGTGCTGTCGATTCTACGCGAGCGGAGCCTCCATGCTCAGCGCGGCACGGAGCTCGCCCTTCGCCCGCTGATAGCGACCACGCGCCGTGGATGCCGGGATGCCCAGCAGCTCCGCCGCATCGGTCAACGAGAAGCCGTCCCAGTGCACCAGGCGGACGAGCTCGGCCAGCTCGGGATCGAGCCGTGCGATGGCGTCCCGGACATCCGCCCCGGCGTCGGCGGGGGCCGCCGACAGATCCTCCCCGGCGTGGGAGCGGATGCGGTCTGCCAGCGCCCAGCGCCGCCGCTCGCCGCGCGCATGGTTGAGCAGCGTGCCGCGCGCGACGCCGAAGAGCCACATCCGGGCGCGCTCGGGGTCATCCGGGAGCTGTCGCACGCGTCGCCAGGCGACGACCATGGTCTCGCCGAGAAGGTCTGCGGCGTCGTCCGGGCCGACCCGACGCGAGAGGTAGGCGAGCAGGTCGGACGCGCTCGCCTCGAAGGCGGCGATGAGCGCCGCATCCTCCGGGTGCCGGGTCACGGCGTGCCACCCTCGCCGCCCCAGTCCTCGTACTCGCAGTGCAGCTGGCTATGAGCCTCCGCCCCCTCCAGATCCCCGCGTCCGGTATCGATGCCGTTCGCCTTGAGCTCCTCATGGAGCGCCTCGGAGAGGGCTTGATCGTGTGCGAACCACGCATTCAGGTCCGGCATCCGCGGATCCGTGATCTCTTCGTCCGACTCGGCCTGATCGGACTCGAAGGCGGCGAGGTACTTCGCCACGTACGGCGCCGCGGCCGCCTCGACGTCCGTGTTCGCGAACCAGTCGTCGATGATCCGGTCCACCTGAAGCTGTGTCAGCGGGTTGTGCGTATCCCAGCCGCTGTAGCGGATCTCGCACTGCCCCCAGGTGGGCGCCGTGTACGTGTAGCTGCGATCAGGGTTCTCCAGCCCCGGGCTCCACAGCCAGTCCGACGACGCCGTCGCGATGCCCGCTCCGCCCACCAGCAGCAGACCCAGCGCTCCGCTCAGCACCGCTGCACGGCGCGTCCTCCGCCTCGGCTGCGCGGCGGTCCGTGCCTCGGAGAGCATCGCGCGCAGCTCTGCGGTCTCGATCGTCGTGCGCGGCGGTGCCGATGCGTCCAGCAGCTCGTCCAGCTGATCCGGGATCATGAGTTCCTCCTCAGGGGTGGGTTCACTCATGACCTGTCCGGACGACGTCGTTTCGTCCGCGCGACTCAATCCGACCAGGGCAGATCGTGGATCAGGCCGAGCGCATCGTGCAGCACGGCCTCCGGCGTACCGCGCCCGGCGCCCTGCTCCGCCCACACCCGCAGCGCCGAGAGCACGGCCGCCGCATGCGCCGCGCCCACGATGTCGGCGCGGATCACATCGATGCCGGCCGTGCGTGCGGCGGCCGAGACCGCATCGGAGAGACGGGCGAGCCGCAGCCCCGTGTCGCGGACGAGCTCCTCCTGGAGGCCCATCGCCGGGGCATTGCGGAGTGCGAGGGCGAGGGGGTCCGGCGCGAAGTCGCGCACGATGAGGAGCAGGATTCCCCGGACCGCATCCCCCGAGGCGGCTCTGCCCAGCGCGCCGAGTGCACGTGCCGCCTCGTCGATGCGCTCATCGACGCCCGACCACAGCACGTCGCTCTTCGACGTGAAGTAGTTGAAGAAGCTGGACCTGCTCACGCCGGCGCGCTGCGTGATGTCGGCGACGGAGGTCGCGTCGTAGCCGCGTTCGAGGAACAGCTCGCACGCCGCCTCCGCGAGCGTCTCCCGCGAGGACGCCTTGGGGCGTCCGGCACGACCGGTCGGATTCATGCCTTCACGCTACCGCTCGGCGTGGCGCGACGATGCCCGGAGCCACGCGAGAGCGTATTGTTGGACACAATCCAACTACTCGTGAAGGTGGCCTTGCGCATGCTCGACATCCTGACCCCCGGCTTCTCCCCCGACCCCGTGCCGTACACGGACGGATGGGACCTCCAGCGGCGCGTCCATGCGGACGTGGTCGCCGGCAGCCGACCCGACACGCTGATCCTGCTGGAGCACGAGGCCGTGTACACGGCGGGAAAGCGCACCGAGCCGCACGAGCGGCCCCAGGACGGGACCCCCGTGATCGACGTCGACCGCGGAGGGAAGATCACTTGGCATGGGCCGGGACAGCTCGTCGGGTATCCGATCGTCCGCCTCGTCGAACCCATCGACGTCGTCGCTCATGTGCGGCGGCTGGAGCGCCTGCTCATCGACGTCCTGCGCCCGTTCGGCGTGGATGGCTATCAAGTCGACGGCCGGAGCGGCGTCTGGGCGCGCCGCCCGCTGTCGGAGGACAAGGTCGCCGCCATCGGTGTGCGCGTCCAGCAGGGCGTCACCATGCACGGGTTCGCGATCAACTGCGACAACACCCTGGCCGGGTTCCGGGGCATCATCCCGTGCGGCATCAGCGACGCCGGGGTCACGACCGTGAGCGAGGTGGTCGGCGCCGCCGTCTCCCCGCTCGATCTCGTCGACGCGGTGACCGACGCCTTCGTCGCCGACTATGCCCGTACCGAGCTGACAGGAGTCCGCGCATGACCGCCGCCCCCGAGGGACGCAAGCTCCTCCGCCTCGAGATCCGCAACGCGGAGACCCCGATCGAGCGCAAGCCGGAGTGGATCCGGACCAAGGCGAAGATGGGACCCGAGTACACCGCGCTGCAGTCGCTCGTGAAGAGCGAGGACCTGCACACGGTGTGCCAGGAAGCCGGCTGCCCGAACATCTACGAGTGCTGGGAGGACCGGGAGGCGACGTTCCTCATCGGCGGCTCGCAGTGCACGAGGCGCTGCGACTTCTGCCAGATCGACACCGGCAAGCCGGACGCGTACGACACCGACGAGCCCCGTCGCGTCGCGGAGAGCGTCGTGCGGATGAACCTCCGCTACGCCACCGTGACCAGCGTCGCCCGCGACGACCTCCCTGATACCGGCGCGTGGCTCAACGCCGAGACGGTGCGGAAGATCCACGAGCTCAACCCGAACACCGGCGTCGAGCTGCTGGCGAACGAGCACAACGCCGATCCCGCGTTCCTCGGGCAGATCTTCGACGCGCGCCCCGAGGTGTTCGCGCACAACGTCGAGACCGTGCCCCGCATCTTCAAGCGCATCCGCCCCGCCTTCCGGTACGAGCGCTCGCTGAACGTGCTCACCCAGGCGCGCGATGCCGGACTGATCACCAAGTCGAACCTCATCCTCGGCATGGGAGAGGAGCCGGAGGAGGTCGTCCAGGCGCTGAACGACCTGCACGACGCCGGCTGCGACATCATCACGATCACCCAGTACCTGCGGCCGACGCCCCGCCACCACCCGGTCTCACGCTGGGTGAAGCCGGCCGAGTTCGTCGAGTTCAAGGAGGAGGCGGAGCGCATCGGCTTCCTCGGCGTGCTCGCGGGCCCCCTGGTGCGGTCGTCCTACCGCGCGGGGCGGCTCTGGGCGCAGTCGATGATCTCCAAGGGTCGTGAGATCCCGGACCACCTCAGCCACATCGCCGAGAGCGCCGATCTCGGCTTCGCGCAGGCGGTCTGAGCAGCGTCGCGCTCCGGACTGCCGTCGGACGCGGGGTCAGTCGGCGCTCATGACGGACTGCACCCTGCCGTCCGAGCCGAGGTTGACGAGCAGGACGTCGTCGCTGGACGTGTCGTCGAGCGCGTACTCGAGGACCGCGAACGGCTCGGAGCCGCCGTGCTCGTCCGCGAGGATCGTCATGCTCATCAGGCGCAGCGAGCGGATGATGTCCACGGCGGCGTCGCCCGAGACGTCCACGAGCACGTCGGGCAGATCGTCGCCGTACGCCTCCTGCTGCTGAAGGATGTACTCGGTCACCTCACTGGTGCGATCGTCCACCTCGGCGAGCATTCCACGGCGCGCGGTGTCGTCCACGCCCTCCAGGCCGGCGATGAGGCTCGCGGCGATGTCGAGCGCGTCCGCGGAGACGTCGTCCTGGTCCGGAGCGGTCAGATCGACGGTGACGCTCTGGTCGCCGAGTTCCACGGTCTCCGACCAGAAGATCGAGCCGTCGGGTCCCGAGGACAGGAGTCCGAAGTAGTCGTGTTCGATCGCCATAACGCTATGAAACCAGCCTCGTGCTCACTGCGGTAGTCCCGTCATCAACCGACCAACGACTGGACGAACACATGGGGGGTGAATCCGGTGAGATCGTCGATCCCCTCGCCCTGTCCGAGCAGCTTCACCGGGATGCCGGTGCGCTCCTGAACGGCGAGCACGAACCCGCCCTTGGCGGATCCGTCGAGCTTGGTGAGGACCAGTCCGGTGACGCCGGCGTGCTCGAGGAAGGCCTCCGCCTGCATCACGCCGTTCTGACCGGTCGTGGCGTCGAGGACGAGCAGGACCTCGCTGATCGGCGCCTGCTTCTCGATGACCCGGCGGACCTTGGAGAGCTCGTCCATGAGGCCGCCCTTGGTGTGCAGGCGACCGGCCGTGTCGATGATCGCGATCTCGACGCCCTCGCGCTTGGCGTACTCGACGGTCTGGAAGGCCACGGACGCCGGGTCCTGACCCTCCTGCTGCGGGCGCACGATGGCCGCTCCCCCGCGCTGGGCCCAGGTCGCGAGCTGATCGACCGCGGCCGCGCGGAACGTGTCCGCGGCACCGACGACGACGCTGCGCTGGTAACCCCGGAGGAACTTCGTGAACTTGCCGATGGTCGTCGTCTTGCCGACGCCGTTGACCCCGACCACGAGGACGACCGCCGGGCGCTCCGTGAGCTTCAGCGTCGTGTCGAACTTCGCGAAGTGCTCCTCGAGAGTCTCGCGGAGCATGCGCTGCAGATCCTTCGGATCAGTGGTGCGATACCGCTCGACCTTCGCACGCAGCTCTTCGACGACACGCTCGCTGATGTCGGGCCCGAAGTCTGCCGTGATGAGCGCGGTCTCGAGGTCCTCCCAGGTCGTCTCATCGATGGTGGGCTTGACGAACATGCCGCGCAGCGCGCGACCGAGAGACCAGGACTTCTCCGCCATCCCTCCAGCCTACGGGTAGCGCCGGTGGATCGATCGCGCACGACGCGGATCGGGTCGCTCAGACGGTGGCCGCCGCCCGATCCCCCACGCGCTGACCCACGACGGCGGACACACCGTCCTGGCGCATCGAAACGCCGTACAGCGCGTCGGCGATCTCCATCGTGCGCTTCTGGTGCGTGATCACGAGGAGCTGCGAACTTTCGCGCAGCTGCTCGAAGACCGTGAGCAGGCGGCCGAGGTTCGCGTCGTCGAGGGCGGCTTCGACCTCGTCGAGGATGTAGAACGGACTTGGTCGCGCCTTGAAGATCGCGACGAGCAGCGCGACCGCTGCGAGCGAGCGCTCACCGCCGGAGAGCAGAGACAGGCGCTCGATCTTCTTCCCGACCGGACGGACCGAGACCTCGATGCCCGTCGTCAGCATGTTGTCGGGGTCGGTGAGAGAGATGCTCCCGGTCCCTCCGGGGAACAGCAGCGGGAAGACCTGGGTGAAGGCCTCCTTCGTGTCCTCGAAGGCACTCGCGAAGATCGTCTGCATCCGCTCGTCGAGGTCCGCGATGATCGTGAGCAGATCCTGCCGCGTCTGCGTGAGATCGGCCAGCTGCTCGGTGAGGAAGGCGTGGCGCTGCTCGAGAGCGGCGAACTCCTCGAGCGCGAGCGGATTCACCCGGCCGAGCTGCGCGAGCTTGCGCTCCGCCTCCGCCAGACGGCGCTGCTGGATGCGGCGGTCGAACGGGATCGCCGTGTCTTCGTTCGGCTCCTCTGACGAGAGCTCCACGCCCGGATCGCGAGGAACCAGCTGGTCCGGGCCATATTCCGCAATGAGAATATCTTCGTCGAGCGCCAACTCCGAGGAGACCCGCTCGAGCAGGCTGTTCAGGTGCAGCTTCTTCTCGTGGATCTGCAGCTCGAGCCCGTGGACGCTCTCCGTCAGGCCGGCCAGCCGCTCGCGGAGCGAGGTCTCCTGGGCGCGCAGCGCGACGAGCTCCTGGTTCTGCGCCGAGCGTGCGGCCTCCGCCTCGCCGAGTGCGAGACGCGCCTCGGTCACCGAGCGATCGAGGGAGTCGAGGATGCGCGGGAGCTCCTCGGCCACACCGGACGCCGCCTCGCGCTGGGCCCGCCGGATGACGGCACGTCGCGCCGACTCAGCAGCGGCATCGCGCTCCTGCTCGCGCTGACGTTCGAGGCTCGCGACCCTGGATTGGGCGGCCCGGACGCGCTCACGCAGCGTCTCGATCTCCAGCCGCGCCCGCACCTCGCCCTCCCGGGCGAGCTCCAGGGCTTCGAGCAGGCCGTCGCGCGCAGACGCGTCGAGGACCGGTCGTGGCGCCGCGACCGCCTCGTCCAGCGCGGCCTTCGTCTCCTCGGCCTTGGCCTCGGCATCCGCCACCGCCGCCTGCGCCTGCGCGAGACCGGTCTCCAGTCGCTCGCATTCGGCGACGGCGGACTCGTGGCGCACCGTGACGCGGTTCACCTGCTCGGCGTGCGTGGCGAGAGCGGCGTCGTGCTCACGGAGCGAGCGCAGCGCGTCTTTGGCCTGACGCCTGGTCGTCTCGACCGCCTCGTTCGCATCCTCGCGGGCCTCTCGGAGCGAATCGACGACGACCTGGATCTCGGCGAGCCGCTCGGCCGCCGCATCCCGCTCCGCCGCGAGCTCGAGGCGCGAGCGCTCGCCCCCGGATCCGGTCCGCAGCGTCTGCGCCGTGACGACGTCGCCGCCGAGGGTGACGATCGTCGTGGCCGTGTCGCCCGCGACATCGAGTGCCGTCCGTGCTGCCCGCGCGGCGTCGAGGTCGTCGGCGATGAGCACATGCGACAGCACACCGCGCACACCATCCGGCGCGCTCACGGTGTCGACAGCGGCGGTGACACCGGCGATCGACGGGAGCTCGACACGCGCCGGGACGCCGGCATCCGCGATGACGAAGTCGACCACTCCCCTGCGCTGCTCCGCCGCCTGCGCCGCGAGGGCGAACGCGTCGGCGGCCGTGTCGATGAGCACGCCCTCGGCGAGCGGTCCGAGCACCGCCGCGATGGCGGCTTCGAAACCCGCGCGCACCTGGACGGCGTCGCCGACCAGACCGCGCACGCCCGTGCCGCCCGCCTTGACGATCTCCGCCGCGCCGCCCGACAGCGCGAGAGCGCTGCTCAGGGCTGCCGCCTTCGCCGTGAGGGAGTCGACCTCGCGCTCGGCGGCGTGCAGTCGCTCGCGCAGCGTCTCCCGTTCGGCCTCGGCCGCGGTCGCCGCCCGCTGTGCGCTCTCGTAGGCCGCCGCATGCTCGGCCGCCGTGCCCTCTGGAGCCTCGGCGTCGTCGATGGTCTCGAGTGCCTCCTCGGCTTCACGCCTGCGGGCGTTCGCGGCTTCGAGCGCGTTCTCCTGGCGGAGCACCGCACCGCGGACCGCGGCCAGCGCCGAGGCCGCCGCGTCGGCGGTGCCCCGAAGGGACGAGAGTCGCATGTCGTACTCCGAGACCAGGGCGCTCTGCTCCGCGATGTCGACGTCGAGCGTGTCCAGCTCGGCCCTGGCGTGGACCACCTCGCGGCTGGCGGAAGCCGCCGCGTCCTGCGCATCCCCGAGGCCGGCGGAGATCGCGTCGATCTCGTCCTTCGCCTCGTCGATCGTGCTCTGCGTCACCGTGACGGCGGTCACCGCGGCGTCGTCCTCCTCGGAGCCGAGCAGCGCCAGGCGCTGGTTCGCGAGCGTGTACAGCCCCCGCATCCGCTCCTGTACCTGCTCCAGCCCGAAGGCCACGCCGCGTGCCTGGTCGACGGCCACCGAGTTCTGATCCTGCTCGAGTCGGGCGATGCTCGCGCGCACCGTCTCCGCCTGGTCCGACAGCACCAGGCGCTCGGTGTGGCGTTCGTTCTCCGTGCGGGTGTGGTCGGCGAGGGCGGAGCGCAGCGCGACCACGTCGTCGGCGAAGATGCGCGCCTTGGCATCGCGCACCACGGCCGCGATCGTCTGGGCCTCGCGTGCGATCTCGGCCTGGCGCCCCAGGGGCTTCAGCTGGCGGCGGATCTCTCCGGCCAGGTCGCTGAGACGCGTGAGATTGGTCTCCATGGCGTCGAGCTTGCGGAGGGTCTTCTCCTTGCGCCTCCGGTGTTTGAGGATGCCGGCAGCCTCTTCGATGAAGCCGCGGCGGTCCTCCGGAGACGCCTGCAGGACGGTGTCGAGTCGCCCCTGTCCGACGATCACGTGCATCTCGCGGCCGAGGCCGGAGTCGCTGAGCAGCTCCTGCACATCCAGCAGACGGCAGCCCTCGCCGTTGATCGCGTACTCGCTGGACCCGTTGCGGAACAGCGTGCGACTGATCGTCACTTCCGCGAACTCGATCGGCAGGGCTCCGTCGGCGTTGTCGATCGTGAGCTGCACCTCGGCACGCCCCAGTGGCCCGCGGGTCGACGTGCCGGCGAAGATGACGTCCTCCATCTTGCCGCCGCGCAGCGTCTTCGCTCCCTGTTCGCCCATGACCCAGGCGAGGGCGTCGACGACGTTCGACTTGCCCGATCCGTTCGGTCCCACGATGCAGGTGACGCCGGGCTCGAAGACGAAGCTCGTGGGCTGCGCGAACGACTTGAACCCTTTGAGCGTCAGGCTCTTCAGATGCATGCGGGCACCGCTCGTCCGGGGAGAATCACGCGGCTACGCTACCGGAATTCCGCGCCTCGACCGTCATCCCGCGCGGGCGGCAGCGGAACTCGGACGGCCTGCGACACGCCGGTTCCGCGCCGATGTGCTTGACGTCGAACCTCACCGTTCGCTACCGTGGCCTCCGGATCGCCACACGAAAGGAGGTTACCGATGATGATCACTCAGCTCAACGCACAGGCCACTGGCCTCGCCGCGCCCGCGCACTCTGCGCCGCGCTCTGCGTTCTCGGTAACCGCCGGCGTCCGCATCAGCGCGCTCTCCTAGAACCGCACCCCGAGAATCCGGGCCCGTAGTGGGCTCACTCCGGGCCGTTCTCCGGCGCGCCACCCTCTGATCCGTCTCCGGATCATGGATCCTCCGCCGCTTCGGCGACCACCTACGTGTGGTCACCGTGAGCCGCGCTCTTCCGCACCGTTCCCGGCCGCTCCCGCTGCCGACGTGCGGCGTCTCTGTGCCCCATCACCATCCCTTTCGAAGGAAACCTCGTGAACACCACGTTGCATCGCAGCATCACCCACCCGCCCGATATCGAGGACCGCGAGGTCCTCCAGATCCCCCGCCCCGACGAACTGCGCCGCCTCTCGCTCGCAGACCGTCTCTCCCTCCGGATCGGCCTCTGGCTGTTCCAGAGGGCGCAGCGCCCGCGACGCGAGCGCCGCACCCGCTCCGTCGACGCGGAGGCCCTGCTGCGACTCAAGCAGCAGCGACTGCGCGCCGAAGCGGATGCCAGCGTCCACATGGTCTACGACCTCCAGCGCGGTCTGCGCTGAGTCTCCGGCGACCATGAGCACGCGACTCCGGCACCCCACCTCGATCCACCCTCAGGAAGGACCTGACATGACCATCGCCGAACCGACGATCACGCCGTTGATCGTCCCGGCCTCTCTCGACGACGATGACGCGGCAGAGTTCCGCGCCTACGGCGATCTCAATCGCCGGATCTGCGACGAGCAGGTCGGACTTCCCGACCTCGCTCCGGATGCGGCGCAGATCCTGCCGGGCTGGCAGGACGACACCGACTCGCTCGACCGCGGCTTCGTGGCTCGCGTGGACGGGGCGATCGTCGGCATGGTGACCATCTCCTTCGCCCAGGAGGAGGAGGCGCACGCCGCCGAGTTCGACATGCTGGTGCCCGAGGAGCACTGGGGCCGCGGCATCGAGAACGCGCTGCTCGCGCGAGCCGAAGCCGAGGCCCGAGCCCACGGTCGCAGCGTGCTGCAGCTGTGGAGCCTGCACCGACCGGAGCAGGCCGAGCGCACGCTCGTGCCGCGCACGGGGTGGGGCCGGGTGCCGGCCACACCGTTGAGCGATCTGGTCGAGTCCGCCGGGTACACGCTCGAGCAGGTGGAGCGGAACAGCGAGTTCGATCTGCGGTCCGATCCCGCGCCGCTGCGGTCGGCACTCGCGGAGGCCATCGCCTTCGCCGGTCCCGACTACCGGGTCGTCGAGTGGACGATGCCCACTCCCGAGGAACTGCGTGCACCCTATGCCGCGGTGCTCGCGAGGCTGTCGACGGACGCGCCGAGCGGCGAGATGGACTTCGTCGCCGAGGTGTGGGACGCGGATCGGGTCGCTCGTCGGGAAGCCCGGATCGCGGCCTCGGGTCGGGCGGTGTCGGTCGTGACCGTGCAGCACGTGCCCAGCGGCGACCTCGTCGCGTACAACGAGCTGCTGATCGGCGCGGATCGCACCGGCGTCACGCAGCAGTTCGGCACGCTGGTGACGAAGGGCCATCGCGGTCACCGTCTCGGCATGATCGTGAAGTGCGCCAACCTGCTCCGCTGGCGGGAGCTGATGCCGGATTCGGCCGTCGTCTCCACCTTCAACGCGGAGGAGAACCGACCGATGCTCGACATCAACGAGGCGATCGGCTTCGTTCCGGTGTCGTACGCGGGCGCCTGGCAGAAGAAGGTCTGAGACCCGCGCGGATCCGATCTCATTCTTCGGGATGACGTCGGATCCGCGCGGTCATCCGCGCGGGCGACGACACCGCTCGGGCGGATGACGAGGCTGGAATCATGAACATCCCCGTGATCGAAGCCCACGCCCTCACCAAGAACTTCGGGACGACCCGCGCCCTCGCCGGCGTCGATCTCGCGATCCAGCGCGGGGAGGCCGTCGCGATCATGGGCGCCTCCGGGTCCGGGAAGACGACCCTGCTGCACGTGCTCGCGGGGATCACCGCCCCCGACGCGGGGAGCGTCACCTTCCGCCCGTCCGAGGGCGCACCCATCGAGGTCACCGCGCTCGGAGAGTCCGCGCGTTCGCGGCTGCGCCGTGAGCGCTTCGGCTTCGTCTTCCAGCAGGGTCTCCTCATCCCGGAGCTGACGGCGGTGGAGAACGTCGCCCTCGCCTCGATGATCAACGGCATCCGCCGTCAGGACGCCGTGCAGCATGCGGCATCCTGGCTCGCGGCCCTCGGACTCGCGGGCATGGAGGACCGACGCATCGGCGAACTCTCCGGCGGCCAGGCGCAGCGTGTGGCCATCGCCCGTGCTCAGGCGACCGGGGCGGAGCTGGTGTTCGCCGACGAGCCCACCGGCGCTCTCGACTCGCAGACCTCCACGGAGGTGATGGACGCGCTCCTGTGGTCGACGACCGGTCAGGGTCGCACCCTCGTCGTCGTCACGCATGACCCCGACGTCGCCGCCCGCTGCACGCGGACGATCGCCGTGCGCGACGGACGCATCGTCTCCTCGGCGGTGGCGGCATGAACCGCAACGTGCTCGCCCTGCTCCTGCGCCCCGCGCCCGGACAGAGCGGCGTGCTCGCGCTCCCCGTGGTCGCCTTCGGCATCGTGACCACACTGGTGCTCACGGTCGTCGGCGGTGCACAGTCCTTCTGGGGCTGGACCGACGAGCTCGCGCCCCTCTATCAGGCCCTCGCCGCCATCGCCCTCGTGCTGCTGGTCGTTCCGCTCATGTCGCTCGGTGGCGCGGCGGCACGGCTCTCCGCACGGCGCCGGGACGAGCGGCTCTCGACGCTCCGCCTGCTCGGAGTGTCGCCCGCGGGCGTCACGGTCGCCACCGTCGCGGAATCGGTTCTCGTCGCCGCCGTCGGAGCTCTCGCCGGTGTCGTCGGTCACGTCGCGCTCAGCCCGTTGATCGGCCTGATCCCGTTCCGCGGCGAGGCGCTCGGCTTCGGCGCCGTCGTGCTTCCCCCGCTCCAGATCGCGCTGGTGTTCACGGCCGTGCTCGTGCTCGCCGCGACCAGCGCCGTGATCGGTCTCCGCCGGGTCGTGATCTCCCCGCTCGGCGTCCGCACCCGCACCGAGGTGTCGAAGGTGCACTGGATCCGCGCGGTACTCGCGGCGGGGTCGATCGCGATCGCCTTCGTGCTCGTCAAGGTGTTCCCCGCGGTCGGGGGCCTCCTCCTGACCATCATCGTCCTCGCCGCGCTCTTCGCCGCAGCACTCGGCGTGCTGAACCTCGTGGGGCCGTGGGTGCTCAAGGTCACCGCGTCGAGCCAGCTCCGTCGGGCCGAGCGGCCGGAGAGTCTGCTCGCCGCCCGCATCGTGCTCGACTCCCCCAAGGCGGCATGGCGTCAGGTCGGCGGCATCGCGATGGCCAGCTTCATGGCGGTGTTCGCCGGCACCGGAGTCGCGCTGCTGAACGTGATGACCGGGCCGGAGGCCGACGCGTCGGACTTCGCGCTGGCCGGGGACATCCGCACCGGACTCATCATCACCCTCGTCGGGTCGTTCCTCATGGTCGCGGCCTCCGTCGGCGTGAACCAGGCGTCCGACGTGCTCGACCAGCGCGAGCTGCACCGCAGCCTCCACCACCTGGGCATGCCCGTGGAGACCGTGGACAGCGCGCGGCGTCGCGCCATCATGTCGCCGCTGCTGATCACGGCGATCGGATCCGCCCTCGTCGCCGCGATCCTGGTGTTCCCCCTGATGGGGATCGCCCTGATCACCGCGCCCGAGTCGCTGCTGACGATCGCCGCGGTCGTCGCGATCGGCATCGGCGTGGTGTGGGCGAGCACCTGGGCGACGCGCCCGCTGCTGAGCGGGGCGTTCCAGATCGCGTGACGCACGCCGGACGCCGCTGATCCGCTCCCTGCGAGCAGGTCAGCGGCGTCGCTGGCAGCGGGGGCAGAAGTGGGAGCCGCGGTTCATGAAGCTCTCCCGTACGATCGGCGTGCCGCAGCGCGGGCAGGGCTTCCCCTGCTGTCCGTAGGCATTGAGCGAGTGGGCGAAGTATCCCGCCTGCCCGTTGACGTTGACGTACTGGGCATCGAAGCTGGTGCCGCCCTCGGCCAGAGCCTTCGACAGCACGAGTCGCACCTCGGCCAGCAGGCGGCGCACGGCCTGCGTCGACAGCCGGTTCGCCGGCGTCTCCGGGTGGATGCGCGCGGCCCAGAGCGACTCGTCGGCATAGATGTTGCCGATCCCGCTCACCACTCCCTGGTCGAGGAGCACGCGCTTGATCGCGCTCCCTCGTTTGGCCAGGGCCACCCGGAACGCCCGGTCGTCGAAGTCGTCGTCCATCGGATCGCGGGCGATGTGCGCGACCTGGGTGGGGATGCGCGAGGCGCCGTCGTCGAGCAGGGCATCCACCGCGAGCGAGCCGAACGTCCGCTGATCGGCGAAGACGATGGCGAGCTCACCGTGGAGGGGATGCTCGATGCCGATCCGCACGCGCTCATGCCTCTCGGCCTGTGCGTTCGGCGTGCGCAGCAGCATCTGTCCGCTCATCCCGAGATGCGCGATCAGCGCGGACTCGGCGTCGTCGAGCGGAAGCCAGAGGAACTTGCCCCGACGAGAGGCGGCCGTGAAGGTGCGCCCCTCCAGTCGTCCGACGAAATCCGCCGGCCCGGCGCCGTGCCGCGTGAGGGCGCGTTCGTCGAACACGCTCACGGAGGTGATCAGAGAGCCGACGGCCGCGGGCGCGAGTCCCGCTCGGACGACCTCGACCTCGGGGAGCTCAGGCACGCTCGCTGAGGGTGCGCCAGGCGCTGAGAGCCGCCGCCATCTCCGCGGTCTTCTTGCTGCTGCCGGTGCCGGTCATGCTCACGTCGCCGACGGCGACCGTCGCGGTGAAGCGACGGTCGTGATCCGGACCACTCGCCTCCACCGAATACTGGGGCGGCGGCGCACCGACGCGCGCGGCGAGTTCCTGCAGGCTCGTCTTCGGGTCCATCGCCGCGCCGTAGCGCTCCGGGTCGGCCAGCAGGGGCTTCGTCAGACGCAGGACGAGCTCGGTCGCGGCCTCCGGGCCGGCCGAGAGATACGTCGCGCCGATGACCGCTTCCATCGTGTCGGCCAGGATCGAGTCCTTATCCCGACCGCCGGTCTGCTCCTCACCGCGACCCAGCAGCAGGTGGCTGCCGAGATCGATCCCGCGCGCCACCTCGGCGAGGGCGACGGTGGAGACGACGCTCGCGCGCCGCTTCGCCAGCTCGCCCTCATCGAGGTCGGGGTGCGTGGTGAACAGCATCACGGTGACGGCCTGCCCGAGCACCGAGTCCCCGAGGAACTCGAGACGCTCGTTGTGCGGGATGCCACCGTGCTCGTACGCGTAGGAGCGGTGGGTGAGGGCCAACTCCAGAAGCTCCGCGTCGATGTCGACGCGGAGCTTATCTGGGAGAGGTCTCGTCCCCCCGGGGACCTCCGTCACGGTACGCGACTCAGACGTCGGCGACCTTGCGGCCCTTGTACTCGAGGAACAGCTCGGTGCCCTGCGAGTCGGTGACGACCTTCGCCTGGTGAGGGCGGCTGTAGACGACCTGACCGTTCTCGACCGTCTTCACGAGGGCGACGGGAGCCGCCTTCCACTGCGCGCGGCGCGAGCGGGTGTTCGAACGGGAAACCTTGCGCTTCGGGGGGTTACCAGCCATGACTAGCTCTCTTCTTTCTCGGCGGCACGAGATTCTTCCGTGCCGTCTTGGTCTGTGATGTTCTGGAGCGCACTCCATCGAGGATCGATGGGAGCGGCCTGCTCCGTTCCGGTGCTCACGGTCAGTCGTTCACCCGTTTGCGGGTCGAGACCCGGGCAATCCGGCTGACACACCGGCTGAAAAGGAAGTGCCAGTACGGCCGCATCCCTGACGAGAGTTTCAAGATCCACGTGGTCGTCTTGAACCTCGAAGTCAGTTTCTTCCTCACCAGGATACGCGAAAAGCTCCTGGAACTCGACTTCGACGGGCCGAGTGATGTCGATCAGGCATCTTCCGCACACACCGGCGTACTCCGCATCGGCTGTTCCGGACACGAGAATGCCCTCGTGGACGGACTCCAGCCGCACGTCGAGATCGAGTTCGGAACCCGCCTCGTACGAGACGATGCCCTCACCCCACGCCTCCGCGAGAGCGACGGTGAACTCGTGTTCGCGCATCTCACCCGGACGTCGGACGATGTCGCGGACGGGGAGGACGAAAGGGCCGTTCATTCGAGAGCGCACCCTGCAATGCTACCGGGCCGCGCCTCGGGCCGGGCTGACCACGCGTTCAGGGAACGGGCTCAGATGCCCCGAGATCCGGTGTCGAGGAACTCGGCGACGGCGGCCGGGACGAACGGCGAGATGTCGCCGCCGAGCGAGGCGACCTGGCGGACCAGCGAGCTCGAGACCATCGCATGCGACGGGTCGGGCAGGAGGAACACGGTCTCGATGTCGGCGAGGTGGCGGTTGACGATCGCCATCGGCGACTCGTAGGCGACATCGATCTGCGAGCGGATGCCCTTGACGAGCACCCCGGCACCGACGTCACGGGCGTAGTCGACGAGGAGACCCATGCTCCAGGAGCCGATCACGATGTTGCCCGGCATCCCGTCATCGGCGATCGAGCGCTCCAGCAGGGACAGTCGCTGCGCGATCGGCAGCATGGCCTCCTTGCCGGGGTTGTGCACCACCAGCACATGCAGCTCGTCGTACAGGGCGGCGGCCCGACGGATCACGTCGAGGTGACCCAGGGTCGGCGGATCGAAGGAACCCGGGACGACGGCGATCCGGCTGCTCATGCCACCAGCCTAGGGCACCTCACCGGCGACTCAGTTCTTCGCCAGGGCCGCGCGATCCTCGTCGCTCACCCGGCGGGCGATGGCCTCGCGCAGGCCCGGATGCTGCTCCAGGAGCGGGTCGGCGGCGAGGATCGCCTCGGCCACCTCCCGCGCGCGGGTGATGAGCCCGGCGTCCTTCACGACACGCAGCAGCTTCAGCGAGGAGCGGACGCCGGCCTGGGCCGCACCGAGGACGTCGCCCTCGCCGCGAAGCTCCAGATCGACCTCGGCCAGCGCGAATCCGTCGAGGGTCGCCGCCACGGCATCGACGCGATCCCGCGCGAGGGAGCCGGCCTCCGCCTCGGTGACCAGCAGGCAGAGCCCGGGGACCCCGCCTCGACCGACGCGACCGCGCAGCTGGTGCAGCTGCGACACCCCGAAACGATCGGCGTCGAGCACGATCATGGTGGAGGCGTTCGGCACGTCGACGCCGACCTCGATCACCGTGGTCGCCAGGAGGAGGTCGATGTCGCCGCGGGCGAAGGCCTGCATCACCGCGTCCTTCTCCTCCGACGGCATCTTCCCATGCAGCACGGCGCGACGCAGACCGCCGAGCGTGGGGTGGGTCGCGAGGGCCTCATCGAGCTGCACGACGCCCCAGCGCGGGCCCGATGCGCCTTCGGGAGCGAGCGCGGACTGCTCCCCCGCCTCCGCGGTCTTCTTCGCCGTGTCGATCGCCGCGCACACCGCGAAGACCTGGCGGCCCTGCGCGATCTCCTCGGCGGCGCGCTCCCAGACCCGGTTGAACCACCCCGGATGCTCGGCGAGCGGTGCGACGAACGACTCGATGCCGGCGCGGCCGGCGGGCATCGTGCGGATGACCGAGGTGTCGAGGTCGCCGAACACCGTCATGGCCACGGTTCTCGGGATGGGCGTGGCCGTGAGCACCAGCGCGTGCGGACTCGACCCCTTGGCGCGCAGCGCCTCGCGCTGCTCGACCCCGAAGCGGTGCTGCTCGTCGACGACGACGAGGCCGAGATCGGCGAACGTGGTCTTCTCCCCCAGCAGCGCGTGCGTGCCGACGACGATGAGCGCCTGGCCCGAAGCGACGCGGAGTGCGGCCTTGCGGCGCTCCGCAGCCGGAAGCTGACCCGTGAGCAGGGTGGGCATCAGCTGCGGGGCGAGTTCGGGTCCGAGCATCTTGGCGATGGAGCGCAGGTGCTGACCGGCCAGGACCTCGGTGGGCGCGATCAGCGCCGCCTGGCCGCCACTCTCGGCCACCTGCAACATGGCCCGCAGCGCGACCAGGGTCTTGCCGGAGCCGACCTCGCCCTGGACGAGACGGTTCATCGGCCAGGAGCCGACGAGGTCGGTGGCGATCTGGGCGCCCACGGTCTCCTGATCGGGCGTGAGCGTGTACGGCATGGCCGCGTCGAACCGTTCGAGCAGCCCGCCCGCCCGCGCCGGGCGCGAGGTCGCCGACAGCGCCCGCACGGCGTCGCGCTGCTGCAGGAGCGCCGTCTGCAGGGTGAGCGCTTCGTGCATGCGCAGGGTGCGGACGGCCGGATCGATGTCGTTGCGATTGCGGGGCCGGTGGATCCGCTCGAGCGCCTCGCCCGCCGTGAGCAGCTCCTCGCGCTCGCGGATCTCGTCGGTCAACGGGTCGGGCGCCTCGTCGAGGCCGTCCAGCACACGACCGATGAGCCGGGCGATCTGCCAGGTCTGGATGGTGGACGTGGCCGGGTAGATCGGGATCGGCACCGCCGCGCGTGCATCCGCGCTCCGCCGGGCCGCATCCTCGTCGTCGAAGAGCTCGTACTCGGGGTGCGCGAACTGCGTGACCCCGTTGAACTCGCCCACCTTGCCGGAGAACACCCCGCGTCGGCCGACGGCGAGATCCTTGGAGCGCCATTCCGCCGCGCCGACGTTCTTCGCGAAGAACGTGAGCGACATGCGCCCGATGCCGTCGCCGATCACGACGTCGACCATCGCGCCCGGGCGGTTGCGCATGCGCCGGAAGCTCGACGACAGCACCTCGGCCACGATGGTCACCGTCTCGCCGAGCGGGAGATCACGGATCGGGGTGAGCTCTCCCGGATCCGCATAGCGGCGAGGGTAGTGGGCGAGCAGGTCGCCGACGCTCTGCATGCCGAAGGCACGACCGAGCGTCTTGGCAGACGCCGCACCGAGCGCATCCTCCAACGAGGAATCGAGCGTGAGCGACATGCTCCGAGTCTAGGGAACGCGACCGACACGGCCCGCACTCCTCCTGTCGTATCGTGAACAGGTGACCAGGATCATCGCAGGAGCCGCTCGGGGCGCACGGCTCGAGGTTCCGGGAGCCGGCACCCGACCGACCAGCGACCGCGTGCGCGAGTCGCTGTTCGGCAGCCTCGAGTCCCTGAGCGCCATCTCCGGGGCCCGGGTCCTCGATCTGTACGCGGGATCCGGTGCGCTCGGCCTCGAATCCCTGAGTCGAGGTGCGGCGAGTGCCGAGTTCGTGGAGCGCGGACGTCAGGCCGCGGCCATCGTCCGCCGCAACGCCGCCGTCGTGGCCAAGGCGGGCGGGCTGACGCCGGGACGCGTGCACGAGAGCGCGGTCCACACCTTCCTGCTGCGCGCGACCGGACCCTTCGACCTCGTCTTCACGGACCCGCCCTACGACCTCGACGACGCCGCGATGACGGCGGATCTCGTCGCGCTCGCGCCGCTCCTGTCGTCGGACGCCGTCGTCGTCGTCGAGCGCGCCCGTCGATCCACTCCCCCGGATTTCGCCGCCGCCGGGCTGGAGCAGTTCCGGGAGAAGTCCTACGGCGACACCACCCTGTGGTGGGCCGAGCCGGTCGAGGACTCGGGCACGGATCGTCAGCCGGCGACCGAGTCCCAGTCCCGGTAGGGATCCCAGCCGCTGAGGTCGACCGGAAGGTCGTCGCAGAGCAGATCCTCCGCACCGCGTGGACGCACCCTCCCGATGACACGGAACCCCGGCGGCAGGATGCCCTCGGGGAACGTCGCCAGGAGCGCATGGTCCTCACCCCCGGCGATCGCTCGCTCCGGGTCGTCCCCGAGTGCCGACCGATCGAGGGCGATCGTGACGTCGGAGGCCGCCGCCATCCGCCGCGCATCGAGCGCCAGCCCGTCGGAGACGTCCATCATCGCGGTGGCGCCCGCCGTCGCGGCCACGGCGCCCAGGCCGATCGGCGGCGAGGGACGCAACTGCGCGGCCAGCGCGGCGCTCTCCCCCGCAGCCAGCTTCGACACGTCGACCGGCACCGGCACGTCGCCGTCGCGGAAGCGCCCGAACAGCACCGCGAGTCCGTGCGCGGCATGACCGAGCTCGCCGGCGACCGCGACGACGTCTCCGGCGCGTGCACCGCTGCGGGTGACCGCCGCTCGGCCTTCGAGGTCGCCGAGTGCCGTCACCGCGACGGTCAGGACGTCCGAGACCGTCAGGTCGCCGCCGACGACCGCACAGCCGGGGGCGAGGGCGGCACAGGCGTCACGGAAGCCGTCGGCGAGCCGTTCCACGAACGAGAGGCGAAGGTCGCGCGGCACGGCCAGGGCGACGAGCAGCGCCGTCGGGCGGGCGCCCATCGCCGCGATGTCCGCGAGGTTCACGGCGGCGGACTTCCAGCCGAGGTCGTACCCCGAGGACCAGGCCAGACGGAAGTCCGGCCCATGCACGAGGGTGTCGGTCGTCGCCACCACCGTGCCCGACGGCGTCGCGATGACGGCGGCGTCGTCGCCCGGTCCGATCAGCGTGTGCGAGGCCGCGGGCGTCCGCGTCAGGATGGCCTGCAGGATGCGCCCCTCGGACACATCTCCCAGGCGCGGATCATCGGCTTCGGGTCGGGAGGGCATGCTGTCAAAGGTAGCCTGGAAGCATGCCTCGTTCCCGTCGCCTCGCTGCCTTCGCCGGTGCGGTGGCCATCACCGCCGCGCTCACCGGCTGCTCGACCACCGTGCACCTCGAACCGGCCGACGATGCGAACAATCCCGCCTGCGCCTCCGTCTCGGTGCTGCTCCCCGACAACGTCGCGGGATTCGACCGTGTGTGGACCGACGCCCAGGCGTCGGGGGCATGGGGCGAGCCCACCACCGTCGTGCTGCGGTGCGGCGTCGAGCCGCCCGCACCGTCCGCTCTCGTGTGCACCACCCTCGGGGGCGTCGACTGGCTGGTCCTCGATCAGGAGGAGACGCGTCAGCGTCTCGTGACCTACGGACGCGAACCCGCGATCGAGATCAACATCCGGCGCGGGGAGCAGATCGATTTCCAGTCGATCGTCGACTCGCTGTCGAAGAGCATCCAGTCCGGACTCGCGCCGGCCACGGCCCAGTGCACCGACCGGGTCGAGTTCCCCGCGAGCTGAGGCCCGCGGGGAACGTCGTCAGCGGCGCAGACCGGCCTCGATGAGCTCGGTGATCAGGTCGCCGTAGCTCAGCCCCGACGCCACCCAGCACTTCGGGAACATCGAGATCGGCGTGAACCCGGGCATCGTGTTCAGCTCGTTCACCACGAGATCGCCGGACGGGGTCAGGAACATGTCGACACGGGCGAGGCCCCGGCCGTCGACGGCCTCGAACGCCCGGATGCCCGCCTCGCGGATCGCCGATTGCTCGGCGTCGGTGACGTCGGCGGGACACACCACGTCGACGCCGTCGCCGCCGAGGTACTTGCCCTCGAAGTCGTAGAACCCGCGGGACGTGAGCACGATCTCGCCCGGAAGCGACGCCCGGACGCCGTCCGCCGTCTCCAGCACGGCGACCTCGATCTCGCGACCGGTCACGCCGGTCTCGATCAGCACCTTCTCGTCCTCGGCGAAGGCCACGGCCAGCGCGGCGTCGAGCTCGTCCGCGGCGGCGACCTTGGACACACCGACGCTCGAACCCGCTCGCGCCGGCTTCACGAACAGAGGCAGTCCGAGCTCCGCGGCGCGAGCACGCACGGCGTCGGCATCCTGCTCCCAGTCCCGGCGGCGGACCGTCACCCCGGGGGCGACGGAGATCCCGGCCGCCTGGAGCGCGATCTTCATGAAGTGCTTGTCCATGCAGAGGGCCGAATCGAGGACCCCACCGCCGGCGTAAGGGACCTCGAGCGTGTCGAAGTAGCCCTGGATGGTGCCGTCCTCGCCGTGCGTGCCGTGCAGGATGGGCAGCACCACGTCGATCTCTCCGAAGCCCTCCACGGTGCCGTCGACCTGCACGACGCGCAGGGTGCGGTCGCCGCCGGGCTCGGGCCACAGCACACGGGTGCCGTTGTCGACGACCTCGGGGAGGTGCGCCGCATCGAGCGGGAACTTCGCGGGGTCGTCCTCTTCGAGGACGAAGGCACCCTCGCGGGTGATCCCCACCGGGATCACGGCGTAGCGGTCGCGATCAATCGCTCCCAGCACGCCCCCCGCCGTTGCGGAACTGATCGAATGCTCGCTGGAGCGCCCGCCGAAGAGCACCACCACCGTCTGCTTGTCCATGGTTGGTCCTCTCACCCTGCGGGGTGTCGTCGTCCGTCGTCAGGTGGGGTGCGATGTCACGCGGATCCATCTTGCCGTCCAGCACCATCTTCACCTGCTCGACGATGGGCATGTCCACTTCGGCCTCGCGCGCGAGCTGCAGGATGGGCGCGACGGAGGCGAGTCCCTCCGCCGTCTGTTGCATCTGCTTCACCACGTCCTGGAAGCTGTACCCCTGGCCGAGCAGGCGCCCCGCCGTGTTGTTGCGGCTCAGCGGCGACTGGCACGTGGCGATCAGGTCGCCGAGGCCCGCGAGCCCCTGGAGCGTCTCGGGGTGCGCGCCGTTCGCGACCGCGAAGTCCGTCATCTCGACGAGACCGCGCGTGATGATCGAGGCCTTGGTGTTCTCGCCATAGCCCACGCCGTCCACGATGCCGATGGCGACCGCGATCAGGTTCTTGAGCACACCGCCGAACTCGGTGCCGATGACATCCGTGTTCACGAAGGTGCGGAAGTAGCTGTTCCGCGCCGCGCGCGCCACGATCTCGGCGGTCTCCTGGCTGCGCGAGGAGATCACGGCCGCGGTCGGCTGCTCGCGGGCGATCTCGAGCGCGAGGTTCGGACCGGAGGCGACGGCGATGCGATCGGGGTCGCAGCGCAGCTCCTGCTGGATCACCTGGCTCATGCGCAGACCGGTGCCGCGCTCGACGCCCTTCATGAGGCTGATGACCTTCGCGTCGCTGTCGGCCAGCAGCGGACGCAGCGCCTTCAGGTTCTCGCGCAGCGACTGGCTCGGCACCGACAGGTAAACCTGGTCGACACCCTCCAGCGAGGTCGCGAGCTCATGCGTGGCGGCCATCGTCCGCGGCAGGTTGATGCCGGGCAGGTAGCGGGAGTTGCGCTTGGCCTCGTTGATCTCCTGCGCGAGCTCGGCGCGTCGGGCCCACATCGTGACCTGGGCACCGCCGTCGGCGAGGATCTTTCCGAAGGTGGTTCCCCAGCTGCCCGAGCCGATGACCGTGGCCCGGGGGCCGACCGGAGCGGTTCTCTTAGGAGTCAAGGCGTCCGGTCTCCTTCTGGCCGTGGCTCGCGGGGTTCCAGCGCTCCGCGGGTGCCTTCTCGTCGCGCAGCTCCTCGAGGAGTGCCGTGATCGCGTTCATCAGCCGGTTCGACGCCTCGGTGAGGGCCGCCGGCTCCCCCGCACGACCGCGCAGGTCGGAGACGTCGACCGGATCGCCGATGAGCACCCGGACGGGCTTGCGCAACGGCCAGAGGCTCAGGCCCTTCTGATAGCGGCCCATGATCTCCTGCGTGCCCCACTGGGCCATCGGGATCAGCGGGATGCCGTCGGCGAGGGCCAGGCGCACCGCGCCGGACTTGCCGCGCATCGGCCACAGGTCGGGATCGCGCGTGAGCGTGCCCTCCGGGTAGACGATGACCCCGCGGCCGTGCTCCACGAGCTCTTCCGACTGCTTCATCGTCTGCCGCGCCGAGGTGGCGGACGAGGTGCGGGCGACCGGGATCATCCCGGTGCGGTGCAGGAACCAGCCGAGCACCGGCACCTTGAACAGGCTCTCCTTGGCCATGAACCGAGGGGCCCGACCCGCGCGCCACACGGCGACCGCCACGATGAGCGGATCGAACTCCGAGTAGTGGTTCGGCGCGAGGATGAACGAGCCCTGCTGCGGAAGCTTCTCCGCACCGGTGACCCGGATCTTCGCGATCAGCGAGACGGGCGGGATCACCAGCGCGGCGAGCGGCCAGAAGATGCTCGGCCGCGTCGTCTCGGATGACCGGGACGTCACGGCGGTCACCGGATGACGTCGAAGTCGGCGCCGAGCGCGTCGAGCTTGGCGAGGAACTTCTCGTAGCCGCGGCTGAGGATGTCCACTCCCGACACCTTCGACTCCCCCGACGCGGTCAGCGCAGCGATGACGTGGCTGTATCCGCCGCGGAGGTCGGGCACCACGATGTCCGCGCCGTGCAGCGGCGTGGGACCGGTGATGACGGCGGCCTGCTCGAGGTCCCGACGGGGAACGCGACGGGGACCGTCCTGCAGACCACGCGGGTGCACGACGATGTCGGCGCCCATCTTGACCAGGGCGTCCGTGAAGCCCATCCGGTTCTCGTACACGGTCTCGTGCACGACGGAGCGGCCGTGCGCCTGCGTCAGGGCGACGACGAGCGGCTGCTGCCAGTCCGTCATGAAGCCCGGGTGCACGTCGGTCTCGATCACGACGGGCTTGATCTCGCCGTCGCGGCGGAAGAGGATGCCGTCCTCCTGGATGTCGAACCAGCCGCCCGCCTTGCGGAAGACGTTGAGGAAGGTCAGCATCTCCTGCTGCTTGGCACCGCCGACGAAGATCTCGCCGTCCGTGGCCAGCGCGGCGGAGGCCCAGGACGCGGCCTCGTTGCGGTCGAAGATCGAGCGGTGGTCGTAGCCGCGGAGCTTCTCGACGCCCTCGATGACGATGACGCGGTTCGGCTCGTAGGAGATGATCGCGCCCATCTTCTGCAGGACGGCGATCAGGTCCATGATCTCGGGCTCGATGGCCGCGTTGCGCAGCTCCGTCACGCCCTCGGCGCGGACGGCGGTGAGCAGCACCTGCTCCGTGGCCCCGACGCTCGGGTACGGGAGGTGGATGTTCGCCCCGTGCAGCCGGCTTCCGCCGGTCGAGAGACGGATGCCGCTGGGCAGCTTCTCCACGATCGCCCCGAACTTGCGGAGCGCATCCAGGTGGAAGTCGATGGGGCGGTCGCCGATGCGGCATCCGCCGAGGTCGGGGATGAACGCCTGACCGAGACGGTGCAGCAGCGGGCCGCAGAACAGGATCGGGATGCGGGAGGCACCCGCGTGCGCGTCGATCTCCTCGAAGTGCGCGGACTCGACGTCGCTCGGGTCGAAGATCAGCGAACCGGGCTCGTCGCCCTCGGAGACGCGCACGCCGTGCACCTCGAGCAGCGAACGGACGACGGCGACATCGCTGATGGCGGGGACGTCGCGCAGGGTGCTCACGGTCTCGCCGAGCAGGGAGGCGACCATGGCCTTGGTGGCCAGGTTCTTCGCGCCCTTGACGTCGACACGACCGCGGAGCGGACGTCCGCCTCGAATGGCGAGGACGTCTCCGGTGAGTGCAGGGACTCCGTCCGGGAGAGCGTCGCGCACAGGTGTCGTCATTCGGAGCCTCACTTCATCAACGGAAATCGGGGGCGGGTTGCCCCTGGCTCCCCCGCCCCCACCGTCTACTGGACGGGAAGGGTTCGGGGCCGCCACGACTCGCGACGGGCCTCGAACTGCGCGATCTTGTCTTCATTGCGCAGCGTGAGCCCGATGTCATCGAGCCCTTCGAGGAGCCGCCATCTAGTGTAATCGTCGATCCCGATCTCGGCCTGGACGTCACCGATCGACGCGGTGCGCGCCTCGAGGTCGACGGTCATCTGAACCCCGGGATTCCGGTCGATCTCGGCCCAGAACCGCTCGAGATCCTCTTCCGAGATCGTCGCGGCGAGGAGCCCCTGCTTGCCCGAGTTGCCCCGGAAGATGTCCGCGAAGCGCGGGCTGAGGACGACGGCGAAGCCGAAGTCGCGCAGCGCCCAGACGGCGTGCTCGCGGCTCGATCCGGTCCCGAAGTCGGGGCCCGCGAGCAGGATGGAGGCACCCTGGAAAGGCGCCTGGTTGAGCACGAACTCCGGGTCCTGGCGCCAGCCGTGGAACAGCGCGTCCTCGAAGCCGGTCTTGGTGACGCGCTTGAGGAAGACGGCCGGGATGATCTGGTCGGTGTCGACGTTCGAGCGCTTCAGCGGCGCGGCGATGCCGGTGTGAGTGGTGAACTTCTCCATGATTCAGATCCCTTCCGTCAGGTCGCTGGGGCTGGACAGCGTGCCGCGGATCGCGGTCGCCGCGGCGACGAGGGGCGACACGAGATGCGTGCGGCCTCCCTTGCCCTGGCGGCCTTCGAAGTTGCGGTTCGAGGTGGAGGCGCAGCGCTCCCCCGGCGCGAGCTGGTCGGGGTTCATGCCCAGGCACATCGAGCAGCCGGCGAAGCGCCACTCCGCCCCGAAGTCCTTGATGACCTTGTCCAGTCCTTCGGCCTCGGCCTCCAGACGCACCCGAGCAGAGCCGGGGACGACCATGACGCGCACGCCGTCGGCCTTCTTCTTGCCCTCGATGATCGACGCGAAGGCGCGCAGGTCCTCGATGCGGCTGTTGGTGCACGATCCCATGAAGACCGCGTCGACCGGCACCTCCTTGAGCGGGGTGCCCGGCGTCAGGGCCATGTACTCCAGCGCACGCTCGGCCGCAGCCCGCTCGTTCGGGTCGGCGATCTCGGCCGGGTTCGGCACCGAGGCCGAGAGCGAACTGCCCTGACCGGGGTTGGTGCCCCACGTGACGAACGGCTCGAGCTGGTCGGCGTCGATGGACACCTCGGCGTCGAAGGTCGCGCCCTCGTCGGTCGGCAGGGTGCGCCAGTAGGCGACCGCGTCGTCCCAGTCCTGGCCCTTCGGGGCATGCGGACGGCCCTCGAGGTACGCGAACGTCGTCTCGTCGGGGGCGACCATGCCGGCGCGGGCACCGGCCTCGATCGACATGTTGCAGATGGTCATGCGCCCCTCCATGGAGAGGGCGCGGATCGCACTGCCGCGGTACTCGAGCACGTAGCCCTGACCGCCGCCGGTGCCGATCTTGGCGATCACGGCGAGGATGATGTCCTTCGCGGTGACGCCGGGGCGCAGGGTGCCCTCGACGTTGATCGCCATGGTCTTGAACGGCTTGAGCGGCAGCGTCTGCGTGGCCATGACGTGCTCGACCTCGCTGGTGCCGATGCCGAACGCCATCGCGCCGAACGCGCCGTGGGTGGAGGTGTGCGAGTCGCCGCAGACCACGGTGATGCCGGGCATCGTGAGGCCCAGCTGGGGGCCGACGACGTGCACGATGCCCTGCTCCGCGTCGCCCAGGGAGTGCAGTCGCACACCGAACTCGGCGGCGTTGCGTCGCAGCGTCTCGATCTGCGTGCGGCTGGTCAGGTCGGCGATCGGCTTGTCGATCTCCCACGTCGGGGTGTTGTGGTCCTCGGTCGCGATCGTCAGGTCGAGTCTGCGCAGCGGCCGCCCCTCGCTGCGCAGACCGTCGAAGGCCTGCGGGCTGGTGACCTCGTGCACGAGGTGCAGGTCGATGTAGATGAGGTCCGGCTCGCCGTTCTCGCCCTTGACGACGAGGTGATCGTCCCAGACCTTCTCGGCCAGGGTCCTGCGGCGTGCGGAAGCGGCACCGTCTGCGGTGGTGGTCATTGCGTGTCTCCTGTGGATGGCGGTTCGGCCCACGATGGACTCCGCGACGAGGAGGGGCTCAGATCGAGGTCTCGTCGCGGCGCCTAAGAAGAAGGAGGACGGTCCGCATGACGTCAGATTACCACCGCCGGGACATGCTCCGACCCGTCATGACACTCTGTTGAGCACCCGAACGACCGAGAGGCACCGCATGACCGTCGACACCGCCCGCTTCGCCACCCGTGCGGTCCACGCGGCGAGGAGCCGCGAGACCGCCGCGTCCCGCGCGACGCCGATCTACCTCACGGCGGGCTTCGAGTTCGACGACTTCGACCATGCGGCCGACCACTTCAGCACCGGCACCGGCTTCGGGTACACCCGGACCGGGAACCCGACCGTACGCGCGGTGGAGCGTCAGCTCGCCGACCTCGAAGGCGGCGCCGACGCGGTCCTGGTCGCCAGCGGACAGGCGGCCGTCGCCACCGCGCTGCTCACCGTCGCCGGTGCGGGTGACCACATCGTGTCGTCGACCCACATCTACGAGGGCAGCCGCGGACTCTTCCTCGACAACCTGGCCCGGCTCGACATCGAGACCACCTTCGTCGACGACATCGCCGACCCGGACGCCTGGCGTTCCGCGATCCGCCCGAACACCCGCGCGCTGTTCGCCGAGTCCCTGGCCAACGCCCGCAACGATGTGCTCGACATCGCCGCGATCGCGGCGATCGCGGACGAGTCCGCCGTCCCGCTCATCATCGACAACACGCTGGCCACCCCCGCGCTCCTGCGTCCGATCGAGCACGGCGCGGCGATCGTCGTCCACTCCGCCTCCAAGTTCATCGCCGGACACGGTTCCGTGCTCGGCGGGGTGATCGTCGACGACGGCCGTTTCGATGCCGAGCGCGCGGGACACAACGCCCCGCACCTCGTGCTCCCCGGCCGGGGCGGCACGCCGAGCGTCGTGGCGCGCCATGGCGGCCGGGCACGGATCGGCTATGCCCGCGAGTCGGTGGCGCCGCGCTTCGGGTCGTCCCCCTCGCCGCTCAACGCCTTCCTCATCGGTCAGGGCGCCGAGACCCTCGGTCTGCGGGTCGAGCGCCAGTCCGCCAGCGCCCTCAAGATCGCGCAGTGGCTGGAAGCGCACGACGAGGTCGAGAGCGTCGACTACGTCGGGCTCCCCTCGCACCCGGACCACGAGACGGCGCTCCGCTACCTGGAGGGCGGATTCGGCTCGATCTTCACCTTCACGCTCCGCGGCGGACTTCCCGCCGCGCGGCGCTTCGTGGAAGAGGTGCAAGTCTTCACGCACATGACCCACATCGGCGACGTGCGCTCCCTGGTCCTGCATCCGGGAACCACCAGTCACGCGCAGCGCACCGAGGAGGAGCGGGAGGCACTCGGCGTCCGCCCCGGCACCCTGCGCCTGTCCGTCGGGATCGAGGACGTCGACGACCTCATCTCGGATCTCGCCCGGGTGCTCGCCGGTGCGCGGGAGACCGTCGCATGAGCCGCCCGCAGCACTTCGGCTGGTTCCTCGCGCGCGGCTTCGGCCCGCAGGGGTGGGGCTATCCCTCCCTGGACTGGGACTACGACTGGACGCGTCCCGAGATCTACCAGGACGCCGCCCGGACCCTGGAGCAGGCCGGGTTCGACCTCGTGATCATCGAGGACGGCCCCTCGCTCGGCTCCCCCGAGACCATCGACATCCGTGTGCGCCATGCCTTCGGCGGCCCCAAGCACGACCCGCTGCTGCTCGCACCGTACCTGTTCCAGGCCACGAAGCACCTCGGCGTGGTGCCCACCGTGAACCCCGCGGCCTCGCTGCCCTTCACCTCGGCGCGGCAGTTCGCGACCCTGCAGCACCTGAGCGGTCACCGCCTCGGCCTGAACGTCGTGACGGACACCGGAAGCGCGCGCCACTTCTCCGACGCCGCGCAGCTCGGCCACGACGAGGCCTACGACCGCGCGGAGGAGTGGCTCGACGGCATCCGCGCGCTCTGGCACAGCTGGGACGACGGCGCACTGGTCGCTGACCGCGCGACCGACGTCTACGCGGACGGGTCGAAGCTGCGCCCGATTCGTCACCGCGGCGAGTACTTCTCCTTCGACGGTCCGCTCAACGCGATCCCCTTCACCGACGGCGAGCCGGCCATCGTCTCCCCCGGCGGCTCCGGCCGCGGCCTCGGCTTCGCGGGGGCGAACTCCGATGTCCAGCTGGCCCTCGCGCCGCTGAACGAGAAGTCGGTGCGCGCCTACCGCGCCAAGGTGCACGAGGCCGCCATCGCGAAGGGACGGCGCCCGGAGGACATCAAGATCCTCTTCGCCATCCAGCCGGTGATCACGTCGTCCAGCGAGGAGGCCGACCGCATCGTCGCCGCGTCCGCGCACCCCGATGACGCCGCTCTGGTGCAGATCGCCCGGAAGCAGTCGAGCGACCTGGAGACGGATCTCACCTCGCTCGACCTCGACCGCCCGCTCGACCTCTCCCTCTTCGGCGCCCACGTCTCCCGCGGGAGCATCCAGCGTCTTGTCGGAGACCGCGGGGAGGACGCCCCGCTGCGTGCGCATCTGACCGCACTCGCGCGAGCGGGCCGGATCACGGATCGCACCGGATTCGTGGGCACCGCCGAGGAGTTCGCCGACCTGATCGAGGAGCTCGGCGACTGGGGCAACGACGGCATCCTGCTCTGGGGCGATTTCCACCCGGTCACGCTGCACCGCACGCTCGACGAGCTCGTGCCGATCCTGCGCCGTCGCGGCATCCTCCGCCGCGAGTACGCGGAGGGCGGCCTGCAGGCGAACCTGCGCCAGTTCTGAGCCGGGCGCAGGTCCGCCGCGAGGTCACTCGCTGAGCGCGGCCTTCTTCTCCGCACGCTTCTCGCGCGAGGAGGCGATCAGGCTCGCGACCGTCGCGATGGTCATCGAGGCGAGGATCACGCCGAGGGAGACCATGTTGCTGATGTCCGGCACCCACTCGACATGCTGACCGCCGTTGATGAACGGCAGCTCGTTCACGTGCAGCGCGTGCAGGATGAGCTTGATGCCGATGAAGCCAAGGATGACGGCGATGCCGTAGTGCAGGTAGCGCAGACGGTCGAGCAGGTCGCCCAGCAGGAAGTACAGCTGGCGCAGCCCCATGAGCGCGAAGATGTTCGCCGAGAAGACGAGGAATCCGTTCGTGGTGATCTCGAAGATCGCGGGGATGGAGTCGATGGCGAAGATCAGGTCGGTGACGCCGATCGTGATGAAGACGATCACCATGGGCGTCCACATGCGCTTGCCGTCCACGGTGGTGCGGATCTTCGACCCGTCGTACGTCTCGCTGATGTCGACGCGGCGACGCAGCAGCCGGACGATGAAGTTCTCGCGCTGCACCTCGCCCTCGTGGTCGCCGTCCGGCATCGCCTGACGGATCGCCGTCCAGATGAGGAAGGCGCCGAAGATGTAGAAGATCGGCGAGAAGTTCTCGACGATCGCGACGCCCGCGAGGATGAACAGCCCGCGCAGGATGAGCGCGATGATGATGCCCACCATGAGGACCTGCTGCTGCAGGCGGCGCGGCACGGCGAACTGGGCCATGATCAGCACGAAGACGAACAGGTTGTCGATGGAGAGGCTGTACTCCAGCGCCCAGCCGGTGATGAAGTCGCCCGCGTTCTGCCAGCCCCCGACGTTCCCGAGGAGCACCGCGAACAGCAGCGCGAGGCCGACGTAGAAGACCACCCAGAGGGTGGATTCCTTCGTCGAAGGGATGTGCGGCCGCAGCCGGATGAGGAGCAGGTCGCCGATCAGGATGATCGTGAGGACGACCATCGAGGTGATCTCGAACCAGACGGGGATTTCCAAGGGCGCACTGCACCTTTCGCGGAGGGGTCGGGAATGAGTCGAAAGTCTCTCCCCCGCACAGAAGTGCGTCGCGCGCCCGGAGCAGCGATGACGGTGCTCGTGATGACGTTACGCGCGGATCCGGGATACTCCCTCTCGCCCGGGCAATGCTACCGGAGCGGTGGCATCGTGGGGAACAGATGACCGGCCCTGATCGGCACGCCCGCGGATCTGAGACTATGGGGCATCCGTCGACACTTACCGGGTGAGAGACACCGAACGGAATCAGGATGCCCGTGCAGACGAGTGATCAGAAATGGGCGGCCCAGGCCGCGGGTGGCGACGAGAGCGCCTTCCGCGAGCTGTACCGCGCACATGTCCGACCGGTCTACTGGATCGCCCAGGGGATACTCGCATCGCC
Source organism: Microbacterium sp. GW821-FHT01D02 (assembly GCF_059422585.1). Taxonomy (NCBI): domain Bacteria; kingdom Bacillati; phylum Actinomycetota; class Actinomycetes; order Micrococcales; family Microbacteriaceae; genus Microbacterium; species Microbacterium sp. GW821-FHT01D02. Next base: position 633,425 of record NZ_JBWKXB010000003.1, read on the forward strand.
CGCCGATGCGGAGGACGTGACGCAGGAGACGTTCGTCGTCGCCTGGCGCAAGCTCCCGGGCCTCGAGCTGCAGGGCGAGTCGATCCTGCCGTGGCTGGCCACGATCTGCCGCTTCCAGGCAGCGAACCGGCTTCGACAGCGTCGCCGCGACCAAGCGCACACCGCCGATGCCGTCGACGAGACGCAGCTCCCGGAGACCGTGGGCGTGGAGGAGCAGGTCATCACCGCTGAGCTGGCGGCGCGGATCGCTGCCGAGGTGGGCACCCTGAGCGAGCTCGACCGCGAGATCTTCCGCCTGTGCGCCTCGGAGGGCTATGCCTACCAGGCGGCGGCCGAGGAGCTCGGCGTGACCCATGCCGTCGTCCGGAACCGTCTCTCCCGAGTGCGCACGCAGTTGCGGGGCGCCGTCAAGGAAGTGAGAGACGCATGAACGACCAGAACGTCCACGACGACCTCCCCGCGCTGTCCGACGAGACCATCGCACGGATCGAGGAGTCGGTGTTCGCTGAGATCGCCACGGAGCGCGCGCCCGCGAATCCGGCCGTCGCGAAGGCCCGCACCCGCCGTCGGCGCTGGCTCACGGGCGGCGGCATCGCCGCGGCGTTCGTGGTCGGCGTGCTCGTCACTCCCCCGATCCTGGGCAGCGTCGCAGGTTCGTCGATCTCCGTCGAGGGGCAGAGCACCTCCGGTGGCTCGTCGGGCGACACCTCTGCGGAGTCGTCGGCCGAGTCCTCGTCGTCGGACCAGATCACGGGCGTGGCGCCGGAGTCGCTGCCGGACGGTGCACTGAGCCCGGGTCTCGACGGCGCCATGCTCCCCGGCACCGCGGTGCCCGACGGCGACCGCGAGATCATCGCCACGGCGCAGGCGACCGTGCAGGTGAAGAGCATCCCCGAGGCTGCCACCGCGATCGCGGCACTCGCCGAGGAGCACGGGGGCTACGTCGAGAGCACCGAGATCGGCAAGTCCCTCGCGGTCGACGGCACCTCCGAGCCCGCACCCGCCGATTCGGCGTACGGGTGGATCGGCATCCGCGTGCCCTCCGCCGATCTTCCCGACGTCATCGCGGCGCTCGGCGACACCGGCGAGGTGCTCTCGTCGTCGACGTCGAAGCAGGACGTGACATCGGTCTCGATCGACCTCCAGGCCCGTGTCGACTCCACGAAGGCCTCGGTCGAGCGCCTCACCGAGCTGATGGCGCAGTCCGGCAGCGTCTCCGAGCTGATCGAGGCGGAGGTCGCGCTCACCGACCGGCAGGCCCAGCTCGAGTCCTACGAGCAGCAGCTCGAGGCGCTGCAGGATCAGGTCGCGATGTCGTCGCTGCAGGTGCAGCTGACGCGCGAGGCCGCGGCCACCACCGCCGACCCCGCGGGCTTCGGCGACGGCCTCCTGGCCGGCTGGAACGGTCTCGTCGTGTCGCTGAACGCCCTCGTGATCGCCGTCGGGTTCCTCCTCCCGTGGATCGCGGTCGCCGGCGTCGTGGTGCTGGTCATCTGGCTGATCCGCCGGGCACGCCGGAGCCGTCGCCGCGCGTCTGAGCGGTCCGCGCAGACGGCTACGGAGCAGACGGACACCGACGAGATCTGAGAATCCGCCGCCGGAACCTCAGCGCCCTCCCCCGGGCCGCTAAGGTCGAGTGCCATGAGCAGCGCTGCGACCGAACCGACGACCAGGACAGTGCCGGCCGGGCGCGATCTCACTCTCGATCTGGTGCGCGTCGCCTGCGTCCTGCTCGTGGTCTTCGTGCACGTCCTCTTCACCGGGGTGGGACGCGCAGCCGACGGGTCGCTGCTGATCGAGAAGACGCTCGAGGCCCAGTCCTGGTTCACGGCGGCGTCCTGGATCGCGAACATCATGCCGCTGTTCTTCGTCGTCGGCGGCTACGCGGCGCGGGCAGGCTGGCGCTCTGCCGTCGCCCGCGGTGAGACGGCCGACGCGTTCGTCCGCGTGCGACTGGCGCGCCTCGCCCGCCCCGCGCTGCCCGTTCTGCTGTTCTTCACGGTCGCCCTCGGGGCGACGAGGATGCTCGGCATCGATCAGGGACTCGTCGACACGATCGCGATCGGGGTCGGATCGCCGCTCTGGTTCCTCGCGGCCTACATGACGGCGCAGGCCCTGGCTCCGACCCTGATGCGCCTGCACGAGCGGTACGGCGCCTGGATCCTCCTGTTCCTGTTCGCCGCGGCACTGGCCGTCGACGCCTTCCGGTTCCTCTTCATCGGCGGGGTCCTCGGCATCGACCCCGTCACTCCCGGCGGCTACGGCCTCGGACAGGAGCTGTTCGGCATCCCCAACGTCCTGTTCGTCTGGCTCTTCGCGCAGCAGGTCGGCTTCTTCCTCTACGACGGCTGGTTCGCCCGCCGCCGCTGGTGGCAGCTCCTCGGGGCGATCGTGGGCGGCTACGGCGTTCTCTGGGGGCTCGTGTCGCTCGGCGGCTACACGCAGAGCATGCTCGGGAACCAGTGGCCGCCGACCGCCACGATGGCCGTGCTGGCGGTCATCCAGGCATCGGCGCTGACACTCCTGCACGCGCCCCTCACCGCCCTCATGCGCACGCGTGCCGCGCAGGGCGCCGTGTTCCTGGTCGGCTCCCGGCTGATGACGATCTACCTCTGGCACCTCCCGACGATCATGGTGCTCATCGGCGTGGAGCTCCTCCTGCCGCTCCCGCTGCCCGCTCCGGGAAGCCCGGCGTGGTGGTGGACGCGCCCGGTGTTCTTCGTCGTGGTGCTGGCCGTCGTCCTGCTGCTCTCCCGGTGGCTGGGCCGCTTCGAGAAGGTTCCGCCCCTCGGTCGCCCGCTCCGGCCCGCGCCCCTGACGACGGTGCTCGCCGTCCTCGTCTTCGTCGCTCCGATCATCGCGATCACCGCGTACGGGCTGGACTTCCCGCTCGCCGCGATCGCCGCGGCCGGCGCGGCGGCGGCACTGTGGCTGACGCGCTCCACGGCGCCCGGAGGAGTACCCGGTCTCTGACGAAGGGCGGACAACGAAGAAGGGCGGACAACGAAGAAGGGCGGACAACGAAGAAGGCCCCCGGCGAACCGGAGGCCTTCTCTTTGTTGTGTGACCCCAGCGGGATTCGAACCCGCGTTACCGCCGTGAGAGGGCGGCGTACTAGGCCGCTATACGATGGGGCCGTCTGGCGAACGTTTCCGTCGCGCGACAACCGTTCAAGTATGCCACGGCGATTCTCGCTGCGCCAAATCGAGGCCGCCCGTGCTCGACGCCCGGGCGTGGCGCGCCATTTTCGTTTGCCGTGACGCGGGCGAAGGAGTTGACTGCTGTCATGCGCGTCACCAAGTTCGAACATGCCGCCCTCCGTCTGGATGCGAACGGGAAGACCCTCGTGATCGACCCCGGATCCTTCACCACTCCGCTGTCCGACCTGTCCGGTCTCTCCGGGATCGTGCTCACCCACGAGCACCCGGACCACTGGACGCCGGAGCACCTCGATCGTCTGCTGACCGCGGCGCCGGGGACGCCGATCTTCGCTCCGTCCGGCGTCGCACGCGCCGCGGAGGGGTACGACATCACCGTCGTGTCCCCCGGCGACACCGTCGAGGTCGACGGATTCACGCTGCGCTTCTTCGGCGGGACGCACGAGATCATCCACTCCTCCCTTCCCGTCGTGGAGAACGTCGGGGTGCTCGTGAACGACGAGCTCTACTACCCGGGCGACTCGTACGCGGTCCCGGAGGGCGTCACGGTGGGAACCCTCGCCGCGCCGCTGGGGGCGCCGTGGCTCAAGGTCGGCGACGCCATCGACTTCGTCCTGGCCGTGGCACCGCGTCGCGCCTTCGGCACCCACGACATGACCCTGTCGACGATCGGCAAGAACATGCACCGTCAGCGTCTGCAGTGGGCGACCGAGCAGGGTGGCGGCGAGTTCTCCGTGCTGGAACCCGGCGACACGCTCGATCTCTGATCGTGGCGGACTCCCCCGCCGCCGAGCACGCACTCGACGAACACGGCGTCCGCGCGCTCATCCGCACCGTCGCCCCCGATCTCGCGCTGCTCCCCCTCACCCGCGTCGCGGAGGGCTGGGACAACGTGACCTGGCGCCTGGGGGCCGAGCTCGCCGTCCGCATCCCCCGTCGGGCCGTGTCCGCTCCTCTGATCTCGCATGAGCAGGAAGCGCTGCCGTTGATCGCGCCCCTTCTGGCGGCCGTGGACGTGCGCACCCCGCTGCCCGTGCGGGCCGGTTCGCCGAACCCGGTCTTCCCGTGGCCGTGGGCGATCGTGCCGTGGCTGCCCGGACAGCAGGCACTCGGCCTGGCGCGCGCCGAGAACACCACGTGGGCCGCGCAGCTCGCCACCGCCCTGCTCGCGCTCCATCGACCCGCGCCGGCGGACGTGCCCCGCAATCCCGTCCGCGGCGTTCCGCTGGCGACCCGGGACGAGAGCATCCGCGACCGCCTCGACGAACTCCCCGCGGAGATCGCTCATCCTCTCGGACGCCTCTGGCGGACGGGTCTCGAGGCCGAGCCGTCGGCCGAGTCCGTGTGGATCCACGGCGACCTGCACCCGGGGAACATCCTGGTCGACGGTGGCAGGCTCTCCGCGCTCATCGACTTCGGCGACGTCACGGCAGGAGACCCCGCCTACGACCTCGCCGCGGGCTGGCTCGCCTTCGACCGGGCCGGGCGGCAGATCTTCCGCCGTGCCACCGGCGACCGCTACGACGACGCGACCTGGACGCGTGCGCGCGCCTGGGCCGCCGCCGTCGCGGCCATCTTCTGCCATGCCAGCGACGACCGCGACGACCTGCGCGCACTCGGCTTCGACGCGGCCGCAGAGCTGATCAGCGAGGCAGCACTCCCCGCACCCTGAGCTCGCGCGCGAGGTGATCGCGCTGCTCGACCACGAGGCGTCGGAGTGCTGCCGGTGCCTCCGGGTTCTCCGCGAGCCACCAGTCGACCTGCTGCAACGACTCCGTCGCGGGGAACAGTCCGAGGACGAGCCGCCTCGCGATCTCGATGCTGCGCTCGTTCCAGACCGACGCGATGCGGTCGAAGTACGCCGCGTCGAAGCCCGCGATGAGGTCGCGACGGCCACCGGCCCGGAATCCCTCGATCTCGGCGTCGAGGTGGTCGTTGCTCAGCGACAGATCACCCCACGCGGAGTCCCAGGCCTCGCGCCGCACGGCGGCATCGGGACGCGATGCCCGCGCCCGTCGTGCCGCGGTGCGCCCGCTGCCGGTGTCGTCCCGCTGCTGCTCGGCCGCGATGTCGGCGGCGTCCGCATGCCCGGTCGTGACGAGCGCCGTGAGGAGCTGCCAGCGCAGATCGGGGTCGACGACGAGGCCGTCGGGCACATCCCCGTCCAGGAGGGCGCGCACCTGCTCGTGGTGCACGTCGTCGAAGGCGGATGCCGTTGCGAGCGCCCTCGCCCAGGAGAGCTGCGCATCGCTGCCGGCGTCGGCGGCCTGCAGCGCGCTCCATGCGGCTTCGGTCCACGTCCGCTGCTCGGTGGCGCGGTCGGCATCGGCGACGAAGTGACGCACCGCGTACGCGGCGTTCGCGAGGACGCCCGCCAGCAGCCCGATGTTCGACTCGGCGGGGGCATGAGTCCGCACGATCCGCACGTAGCGCGCCGCGTCGAGCTCGCCGTCGCGCGTGGCGTTCCACAGCGACGACCAGACGAGCGCGCGGGCGAGCGGCTCGTCGATCGCGGACAGGGACTCCTCGACCGTGGCGAGCGAGCGCTCGTCCAGCCGCGCCTTCGCGTACGTGAGGTCATCGTCGTTGAGGAGGATCAGGTCGGCCTCCGGCAGATCCACGGCGGTCTGCTCGCCGATCACATCGAGCTCCTGCTGCTCGCGTCGCACGATCCGCCCGTCGACGCGCGCGTACAGGCCGATGCGGAGCCGGTGCGGGCGCGGGTCGGTCTGCACCAGGACGCTCCGCCCCTCGCCGTCGGTCTCCGTCCACAGCGTCGACACGCCCGAGGTCTGCAGCCACGCCGCCGACCAGTCGCTCATGTCGCGTCCGGAGACCGCGCTCAGCTGCACCAGGAAGTCCTCGAGCGTGGTGTTCCCGAAGGCGTTGGCGGCGAAGTAGCGGCGGGCGCCCTCGAAGAACGCGTCATCGCCGACGAAGGCGACGAGCTGCTTGAGCACGGCCGCGCCCTTGGCGTAGGTGATCCCGTCGAAGTTCAGCTTCGCGGCCTCGAGATCGGTGATGTCCGCCACGATCGGATGCGTCGTCGGCAGCTGGTCCTGCTGGTACGCCCAGGCCTTGCGGCTCGCGGCGAACTTGACCCAGGCGTCGTGGAAGCGCGTCGCGACGGCGGAGGCATGCGCACCCATGTAGTCCGCGAAGGACTCCTTGAGCCACAGGTCGTCCCACCACGTCATGGTCACGAGATCGCCGAACCACATGTGCGCCATCTCGTGCAGGATCGTGTTCGCCCGGGCCGCGCGCTGCGCCTCGGTGGCGGCACCCCGCGACAGGTACGCCTCGGTGAAGGTCACCAGTCCGGGGTTCTCCATCGCGCCGAGGTTGTACTCGGGAACGAAGATCTGGTCGTACTTGCCCCAGGGGTACGGATAGGCGAACGCGTCGGCGAAGAAGTCGAGCCCCTGTCGGGTGACCTCGAGGATCTCCTCCGCCTCCAGGTGCGGCGCCAGTGACCGTCGCACGAACACGCCGAGCGCGACGTGCTGCTCGTCGCGCTCCCAGGTGCCGTCGACGCGCGTGTAGGGACCGGCCGCGACGGCGGTGATGTAGCTCGAGATCGGCAGGGTCGGAGCGAACTCCACGCGCTGCACACCGACGCCGAGGTCGGTGTGCGCGGGACTCTGGTTGGAGAGCACCTCCCACCCCGTCGGCGCATCCACCAGGAATGTGTAGGCGGCCTTCATGTCGGGCTGCTCGAAGCAGGCCATGACCCGTCGCGAGTCCGCCGGCTCGTACTGCGTGTACAGGTACGTCTCGTCGTCGACCGGGTCGTGGAACCGGTGCAGTCCCTCGCCCGAGCGGCTGTACGCGCCGACCGCCTCGACGCGGACCACGTTGGAGGCGCCGAGGCCGGTCAGCGCGATCCGGGCTCCGTCGTAGTCGACCGCCTGCTCCGCGCCGTTCACCACGACCCGCCGCACCTCTTCGCCGATGAAGTCGAGCCACGTGGCGTCGACCGTGGCATCGAACTCGAGCGTCGTGACGGTCGGGAAGCCTGTGCGTGCACGCTCCGGCGCGCCCGTCAGATCGAGTTCGACGCGGATGCTGTGCACGGTGACCGCTGCGGATCGCGCGGCGGTCTCCTCGCGGGTGAGGTTGGCTGTGTCCATGCCTCCATCCTGTCATCCGGAGGCCTCGAGGACCGCCCCGTCCGTGGCGTCACGCCGGTCGCAGCCGATGCCCGATGCGGGCGTACTCCTCCGCGGATGCCCGGGCGAATGCCGCGGCGGCCTCCGCGTCCCCTCTCGCTGCGGCGATCGCGGCGAGGATCCCGTCGCTGCGTGCCACCTCCGCCCGGTCGCCCGTCGCCTCGGCCGTGCTGCGGGCCTCCCCGGCATGGCGCTCCGCATCCGCGAGCAGACCGGCCGGCGCGGCCTCACCGACGGCCGCGCGCACGAGGATCTCGGCCAGGGAGTTCGCCGCCTCGGTCGCGATCAACGGCGACCCCGCCCGCTCCGCCTCGCGCAGCACGCTCCCGGCGACCTCCGTCGCCCTCCCGACGTCGCCGGCACGGCCGTCGATGCGGGCGCCCAGCAGCTCGAGGTCGGCGGAGGTGGCGAACTCCCCCGCGATCTGCACGGTCCGCATCGCGGTCGCGCACAGCGCGCGGGCTCGCACATCGTCGCCGCGCGCCTCCGTCACGAGCGCCAGGGTTCTCCGCACGAACGGGAGCGAGTCGACGTTCGACTCGGCCAGCAGATCTTCGAGCTCCGCCTCCGCCTCGTCGAGCTGCCCGACGGCGAGCAGCAGCAGCGGCCGGTTGCCGCGCACGACCGCCACGTTCAGGTCGTCGCCCTCTTCCCGCGCGATCGTCAGCGCGACGCCGTACCGGTCCCGCGCCTCGGGGTACCGGGCGAGGATCCGGAGGGTGTCCGCATGGTTCCCGGTGGCGCGCCCTTCCACGACGCGGTCCCCCGCGGCTCGGGCGTGACCGATCGCGCGTCGATAGGACTCGAGCGCGTCGTCGAGGTGACTCATCCACCGCTGCACGTTGCCGATCTGGTTCCAGGTCCGCGCCAGCGCCGATCCGGTCGCGATCCGGCGCACCCGGTGCAGCGTGATCAGCGCCTCGTCCAGGCGGCCGAGCTTCTCGGCGCAGTGCGCCACACCGAGGGCGATCTCCGGCACGAGGTCGAGTCCTTCGCCGCGGGCCGCGAGATCGTGCAGCCGCAGCGACTCGCCCCACAGCGACCAGCGCGAGAGAGCGGGATGGGCCGCGATGGCGAGCCGCTCGACGGCGGCGTCCTGTCCATGTTCCCGCGCCGCGGCCGCGACGGCCAGCACCGTGGCGACCTCGCGGGCCGCGTAGTCGGGATCCTCGCCGATCCGCACCAGGACGGCCTCGGACGCCCTCGCCACGAAGCCGCGCCGCGAAGAGGAGGGCCGCAGCGAGCGCGATCGCTCGGCCGCGAAGGCCAACACCGTGGCATGCATGTGCACGTGTCCGGCCTGCCGCTCGACGAGGTGCCGGGCATGGAGTCGCGCGAGGTCTGCGGCGGCGTCGGGGCCACCGGCGGCGATGAGCACGTCCTCGTCGATGCCGCTGTCGAGCAGGGCGGCGTCGGCGAGCAGGTCGGCCTCCGCGTGGGACAGCGAGCGGGTGGCCGCCTCCAGGACCGGGCGGATGCGGGCATCGCGGGGCTCATGCTCGAAGCGCGACGCGAGGTCCTGGAACGACCACCCGTCGTGCTCCCTGACGATTCCGGCCAGCATCACGAGATCGAGCGGGAGGCCCCCGCCCACCGCGACGATCCGCCGGAGCGCGTCGGCGCGGATCTCGCCCTCGGCACCGCGGGGGCTCTCCGAATCGCCCGCCGACAGCAGGCTCGCGAGCAGCCGGCGCGCGTCGTCCTCGGCCATCGGCGGCACGAGGACCCGTGCGAGGCGGAGGTCGCTCGAGCGGATGCGTTCCTCCAGTCCTCCCAGGTCCCCCCGCGACGTCACGAGGAATCGCACCCCGGGGACGAGGAGCGCGGAGAGCCGTCGCGCGTCGGCGGCGTCCTCCAGGATCACGGTCGTGCCCCGCGCGGCCGTCTGCAGCCTCTCGCGGAGCCGCGGCAGCTCATACGGCAGTGAACACACACCGAGCGCCCCCAGCATGCGGCGCAGGATGTCGATCGGGTCGGCGTGCGGACGCTCGGGCTCCGACTCGCGCAGCTGCACGGTGAGCACGGGCTCCGATCCGGCCGCCGCCGCTGCCACGGTGCTCTTGCCCGCCCCCGGGAGCCCGGTCAGGACCAGCACGTCGGCACCCGGCAGGCCGGCGAGCAGATCCTCCCTGCCGATCGCGGCGCCCGGGGCATCGCGGACGGCGAGCGTCACCTCGATGTGGACGCCCGACCTCTCCCCGTTGAGCATGCGCGCGGTCTCGCGCCACCGCTCCGCTGCGTCGGGGGCGCCGCCGAGGACCAGCACGATGTCCCCGACGAGCCGATCGTCCACGCGCCGGCGCCCGGGACGGAAGCAGTCGTAGACCGTCACCTTGGGCGGCTCCGCGGCATCGCGCACCCGACCGATGCGTCGGGCGATCTCCGCATACGACGGCGAGCCCGCGTCCGCCCGCAGCCGTCCGAGCCCGATGCAGAGCTCATCGAGGGTGCGCGGAGCGGGCATGAGTCGAGCCTATGGCAGGCCGTCGTCGCCGGATGCGCCCCCACCGTTCGGACTCGTTCGGACTCGTTCGGACTCCGAAGACGCCGTGTCCGCCCCTCCTAGGCTCGCTCGACGGAGAGGCCGCCCGTCTCTCGGAGAAGGAGACACACACCCCCATGACCTCCCGTGCAGAGATCGCCGCCAAGCTCGACGACTTCGCCTTCCAGAAGGTGAACTTCGGCGGATTCCTCATGAACAAGCGAGCCAAGAACTCGCACGCCCTGTGGACGCGCTCTTCGGACAAGGGCGTCACCGAGCTGACGATCCTCACGACCCGGGACTTCGGCGAGGGCAACGTCTACGACGTCGCGGCGTTCACCGTCGACGGCACCGTGCCCGCCGACGCCGTCGAGGAGCTCCGACGGGAAGCCGAGAGTCTCGCCGACCGGATCAACCTGCGCGCGCACGGCTACGTCTACACGTGCCTGGAGCCCTGGGACGGCGGCGGCACCATCTGGATCTCGAAGAAGCCGGAGTTCCGCGCGCTGAGCCGTCCCGAGCAGGGCATCCACGTCGTCCCGATCCAGCGACTCACCAGCACGGGCGAGCCCCGCTGGCTGGCCTGGGCGCGGGACAGCGGTCAGCTGAACATCGCGATCGTGTACAAGCCCTGACGTGACGATCTCCCCTCCCGGTGATGCCGTCGCGCGCCGCGCGCCCGCGCGGGACGGCATGCTCCTCGTCGGCGCGTCCGCCGCCTATCTGGTCGTAGCGGCCGCCGTGGCGTTCTACCTGCTGCCGGTCGGGTTCGGACTGCACGGCACCGGGCTCGTGCTCGCGCAGCTGGGCACGATGCTCGCGGGAGCCGCGCTCGTCGCCTACGCCGCGCTGACGATCCGCCGTCATCGACGGCGACGTGAGATCCTCGCCGGCATCGCCGCCGCACTCGGATGGCGATATCGCGCGGGCGTCGGCGACCGGGTGTGGGGCGGCTCCATCGACGAGCAGATCGACCGCGGGAGCCGGACGGCACAGGACCACCTCGACGCGCGGGACACCGATCTCCCCTTCGACAGCGTCGAACGCGCCTTCGTAGTCGGGGACCGCGAAGGCGCGACCACGCACACCGTCCGCGCCGTCCGGATCCCGCTCCCCTCCGAGGTGCCCCGGATCACGCTCCGCTCACGGCGCGGCGCGGGTGCTCTCAGCGTTCTCCCCCGGCGGCCGACCGGGCGCTCGCAGCTGCGTCTGGAGGGCGACTTCAGCGACGTGTTCGAGGTGTCCGTGCCCGCGGGCTATGAGACGGATGCGCTCTACGTGCTCACCCCCGACCTGATGGCGATCATCCTGGACGAGAGCGCGGACCTCGATCTGGAGATCGTGGACAGCACACTGCACGTCTACTTCCCCGCCGTCGACCTCACGGACGAGAGCGAGCTGCGCCGGTTCCTCACTGTGATCGCCGCGCTCCATGACCGGTTCGGGCGCCGCACGCTCCTGTATCGCGACGAGGCCGCGGAACCTGTCGGTGCCGATGTCCTCCGCCGCGACGGCGACGCGCTCAGCGAGCGCGCGAGGACCGTGGACACGCGCGTGCGCTGGTGGCCCGTGGTCGCCGCCGTCGCGACGCCGCTCGTCCCGATGCTCATCGCCCTCGTCTGGCTGCAGCTCGTCGGCTGACCTTCCTCGAGATCTCCGGGCCGCCCAGCAGGCGGCGAATGGCCGTCTCCGGTGACACCGACAGGTCGAGCGTGCGGCCGCGGGCGTACTGGCTGAAGACCCGTGGGTCGATGTAGCTGCCGCGCGCGACGGCGGTGGTGTTGCCCAGTGCGGTCGCGGCGGCCTGCACCGCGAGGCGCTCGGCCCGACTGCGCTCGCTCCGGCGGTCGAGCTCCCCGATCCGGGCGAGCGCGTCGGCGGCGAGGATGGTGCCGTGCAGGGTGCGGAAGTCCTTCGCGGTGAAGGACGCCCCGGTCACCTCCCGCAGATACGCGTTGACCTCCGCCGGAGTGATGCGCACTCGCCGGCGTCCGCGACGATGCGCCAGGAGGAAGGCACCCGACTTCCCGGCGGCGAAGTCCGTCAGGGCATCGGCGAGCGACTCGTCCGTGATCTCGATCGACGCGGTGCGCCCGCTCTTGGCGGGGAACGAGAGCGCCACCTCGCTGCCCGAGACGCGCACATCACGTCGCCGCAGCGTCGTGAGCCCGCGGCTGCCGTGGCGCACGAGGTACCGCTCCGAGCCGATCCGCAGCGCGGCGTCGTCGAGGAGTCGGAACGCGATGGCCAGGGCGCGCTCCTTCGTCTGCCCCTCCTCCTTGAGCGCCCGGGTGACCTGCGCTCGGGCGCTGGGGAGTGCGGCCGCGAGGTCGAGGGCGCGCACGAACTTGCGGCGGTCGCGGGTGACGCGCCACAGCGGGTGGTACAGATACTGCTTGCGCCCAGCGCCGTCGACGCCCACGGCCTGGATGTGCGCGAGCGGATCGGCGGCGATCCAGACGTGCTGCCAGGCGGGCGGGATCACGAGGTCGTGGATCCGCTCGCGGTCGGCCTCCGGCGCGGTCTCCCCCGCCGCATCCACGTAGCGGAATCCCGACCCGGAGCGCACACGCCGGAAGCCGGGATCCTCCCCCGGTACGACGCGGATCAGTCTCGCCATCGGTGCCCCTCTCGATTCGTCTCCGTCGAGGATGCCGAGCCGCGACGGACAGGGGAAGGGAGTGGCGCACGGCGCCCTGCCGTGCTATCCGTCCGCCGCGCGAGGGGCCGCGAACGTCTTCCGCATGTGGTCGCTCGTGAGGAAGTCCGCGATGCCGATCATGATGAGGCTGAACACGATCTGCTCCGACACCATCCACAGCGGGTAGAGGCCGGGGATCGCGGCCATCACGAGCGTGATGACGGGGAAGATCTGCGCGAACAGACGCAGCCGCTGATAGGCCCAGCGCCATCCGCGCCGCGCCCTCCAGGCGAAGTAGAACAGCGTGGCCGTCATCGCGAGCACCACCAGGGTCCGCATCCACACCGCGAACGACACGGACTCCCCGTCCACCGCCAGGGCCAGCGCGACCACGACGGCGCCGACGCCGATCACGAGCTCGGCGACGAGGAGCCAGAGGATCCAGGTGAACGCGCGCACGGTCTTGGGGTGCGTGCGGTCGGCCTCGCTGATCGCGACACCCGCCTGCCGCCCGCCCGCGATCCGGTCGAGCCGGAGGAACAGAGACTCCAGAGCCATGCTCGGAGCCTATTGCGTCCGCACGCCGCCGACCTCGTCCATTCGATGGATGCCGGGCCCGCCGTCGATCACTCGGCGGTCTCCGGCAGGCCCACCTTCGCCTTCGCCCAGGAACGGCCCCGGGTGTCCTTGAGGATGTCGTACTCCACGTCGACGTGCGGCTCGATCGCGCTGTACTTGTCGTTGGGCGCGCCGATCACGAGCTGGAAGCCGAGCCCTCGCCAGGCGCCGATCGCCCGCTTGGTGAAGTGCGCGTCCGCCTTGATCAGTGCCTCGTCCATGAACACCGGCGCGTACCGCGGCCGCGGCGCTCCCGCGTCACCGAGCTGATAGCGCAGTGCCGCGCCCACGATGAACGCGACGAGCTCCTGCGACTCGCCTCCGGATTTCTCGCCGATGTGGTCGTAGAGCGCGACGTGCGCCCGCGTGGAGGCATGGATGCGCTCCGCGCTCACGCGCACGTGGTTGCGCACGTCGATGAGCTCGGCGAAGTCGGGGGCCGTGCGGCGCATCCGCGCGATGAGGCGACCCATCTTGCGGTAGACGGTCTCCCGTTCGGCATCCGTCGACGCGGCCTCGATGAGTCCGCGGACCTCTCGGAGCTCTCGGCGGAACCGCTTGCGGGCCTCCGTCTGGTTCTCGCGCGGGGTGATCTGCAGACGGTGGTCGTCGTCGTAGAAGGGCAGCTCCTCCATGATCCGGTTGATGGGGTCGATCCGGTCCTTGATCTCGCGCAGCGAGCGGCTGAGCGTCGAGTCGAGGCTCGTGAGGTCGTTCCCCGAGAGCTTGAGGAGGCTGTCGCGCCACTCGATCTCCAGCTCGTGGAGGCCGTTGGTCTGCAGCGCCTCGAGGATGCTCTCGAACTCCCCCACCGAGGCATCCGGATCCGGAAGGATCGTGAGGTTGTCCCAGCGCTCGAGGAATCCCGTCATGAGTCGGCGCATGCTCTCGCGCTGCACCTCATGCGCCTCGGCGGCCTCCCGGCGGTCCTCCAGCAGGCGCTGCGCGGCGGTCCGCAGGGCGGTGTCGAGGTGCGCGAGCCGCTGGGCCGCCGTCCGGTCGTCCCCGGCATCGGTGTCCAGGAAACGGCCGTCGAGGAAGGACGTGTGTCCCTCCGCCAGCACGACACCGGCCTCTGTGGCCGAGTCGATCACGCGCTGACAGGCGTCGACGTCGTCGGTCACCTGCCCCCAGCGCTCCTGCACCTGCGTGAGCTCGTTGTCCAGCCGTGCGGCCTCGTCGCGCAGGCGGCCGGCCCGCGACCGGAGGTCTTCGGCCTGCCGCTTGAGCTGCGCGATCTCCGGACTGGCGGTCGTGACCTCGGCTTCCACGGCGAGCCAGCGCTCGCGCTCCGCCTCCACCGCGGCGACGTCCACCCGCTCCCAGGTGAGGTCCTCGATCTTCGCGTAGGCCGTCGATTTCGCCTCGATGCGGTCGAGCGTCGCCTCGGCGTCGCGAGCAGCCGAGGCGGATTCCTCGTAGCGGTCGGCCAGCCGCTGCAGCTCCTCTTCGATCTCGCGGAGTCGACGGTCGTTGGTGAAGCCCAGGACGTTGGCGCGGCCCTGGCCGCCGTGGGCGCCCCGGCTCCCCTGCGAGATCTGACCGCTGATCGTGAGGGCCTTCTGGTGATCGCCGAGCTGCGACGAGGAGTCCACGCAGACGTAGCCGAAGCGGTCCTGCAGACGCTGCTGAAGCCAGCCTGCGAAGGGGGTCGGCAGGTGGTCGAGCCGGCCGGGAAGTGTCTTCGGGTCGGCGTTGCGGACCTCGGGGAGCCCGACGTGGACGCCCTCGTAGTTCAACCGCTCCGGGGTGCGGACCGTGTTGATCGCCGCGCGGAAGGCCGGCAGCTGCTCGGCGTCGATCAGCAGCGTCCGCGCGAAGCCCCCGAGAGCGAGGTTGAACGCCTCGCGCCACGGCTCGAACTCCGTCCGCAGCTCGATGAGCTCGCCCACGAACGGCAGATCGGATGGCGCGAGGCCGGCCGCCTCCGCGAGCAGGGCGCGGGATTCGTCGAGGTGGGCGGGGATGCTGCCGCGCGTGCGGCTCGTGCGCGCGCGCTCGTCGCGGAGACGCGCGATCTCCTTCTCGAGCGTCCGGCGCGCCGTCTCCGCGTCCGCGAAGGCGGCACGCGCGTCGCGGATGTCGCCCTTCGGCGCGGTGCCGCGGCCGCCGGAGACGAGCGCGTCGAACTGCGCGGCCGACTCCACCTGCACCCCGAGCTCACCGACGATCGCGTCGAACTTCGCCCGCTCCCGTCGCACCTCCTCCACGCGGCGCTCGGCGACGCGCAGCTCGCGCTGCGCCGTCTCCAGGCGGTCTCCACCGGACTGCCGGAGCACGTCGAGGAGCCCCTCGCGCTCGACGTCGGCCGCGTCGACGAGCGCACGCCTCTCGCGCACGGCGAGGCTCAGCGCACGGGTCTTCTCGCCCAGTTCGAGCTCGACCTCGCGGAGCAGATCCAGACGCCGCTGCGCATTCCACAAGGCGGCGAGAGAGGACGGATCGGCGAACACCCCCACCTCGTCGATCACGCGCACGCGCTCGGCGGCCGCGGCGATGCGATCCTTGATCCCGCGGATCGGCTCGAGCGCACCCACCTGCTGCTTCGCGGTGAGCATCCGGGTCCGGGTGCTCTCCAGCTCGTCGAAGTGCGCCACGACGGCATCCGCGGTGGCCATGGTCTCGGGTTCCTCGAGCACGAGCTTCTTGTAGAGGTCGTCCACCGTGGTGATCTGCTGACCGGCCTGGATCCTCGCCAGCAGGCTCATCGCCTTCGCCCCGGACCCGGCGGCGCCGATGCCGAGCACGGCCTGCAGTCGTGCGGAGAACTCGCGGTCCGTCGCCAGCGTCTCCAGCCCTGCCGCGCGCACCGATGCGTCGGAGAGCCGCTGCGCCGCGGCCTGCTCCAGGCGGGTCAGCTCGAACGCCCCGTTGACGGTCGCCCGCACGCGGGTGGTGTCCTCCAGGGTGCGGGCATCCGCCGGGATGTACCACGCGCGCACGGCGGTGAACCGCGACCCGTCATGGTCGAGCCAGGTCGTCGCGATCGCACTCCACGTGTCCTCGCCGTCGCCGCGGAGGACACGGAGCTTCGTGCCGTCCTCGGTGCGCGACTCATCGATCTTCCCGCGCCCGTAGGAGAGGATGTTCCGCTGCTCGTCGCCGCGCGGACGACCGGTCACCCCGCCGTTCGAGGCGCCGTTGAACGGCGTGGTGTGGGGCATCATCAGGGCGATGTACGCGTCCATCAGCGTCGACTTCCCGGAACCCGAGCCGCCGCAGAGCAGGGTCGCGTTCGGCGAGAAGCGCACGCGATGCGGGCCGCCGTCGTAGCCGCCCCAGTTGATCAGCTGCAGCTCCTCCGCGACCCACTGCTGTCCCCGTGAGCCCGAGGGGATGAGCCCGAAGAGCGTGTCGACCATGGTCATCGTTCCACCACTTCCTGCGAACGCAGCCAATCGCGCAGCTCCTTGAGCGTCTCCGCGCTGAGGACGACCTCGACGAGCGCGCTGATCCGGTAGCGGCCGCTGGTCTCCTCCTGGATGATGCCCTCCCGATCGAGACGGTCCATCGCGTTGCGGATCGCCTTCTGCTGGCGGGCGGTGCCCCCGTCGACGTCGGTGAAGTAGCTCAGCACCGTCTGCTCGAGGTCTTCGATGTCGATCCGGACGGATGCCTCGCCGGCGGCCGACTCGCGCTGGTAGACCGTGCGCAGGTGCACGAGCACCAGCGTCTCGGCGCGCGTGTAGGGCGCGTCCTTGAGCAGCACCGGCATGTCGATCTCGTCGGAGCGCAGCTGCTGCTTGTAGGCGAACCCCCGGCCGTGATCGACGACCAGGCGCAGGTAGAGGTCGTTCAGCCGCGACTCGATCACCTGCTGGTGGTCGAGCAGGAGCTTCCACTCCCGACGGTTGCGCTCCGCCGAGAGGAACCGTCGCTGGAGGATGTGCACGAGCACCCGTCGGATCTCGGGGTCGAGCGTCCCCCGATCACCGGCGAAGTGCTCCTCGCCGTCGTCTTCCATGGGGACCGGCGCGATGAACGGGTCATCGACGGGCGCATCGGTCGCGATGCTCGCGTCAGACATGTGCTTCTTCCTTCGTGTTGCGTGCCGTCACGGCCCCGAACGCGAACCGTCGCGTGGAGCCGTCGGGACGACGCGCCTCGACCACCGACACGTCCTCGCTCTCGGTCATCCCGTTGCGGTGGGCGATCTCGAGCAGGCCGAGGAGGTCGACGGGGCGACGGGTGTCGTCCGCGGCTTCCGTGAACGCCTCCGCGAGGTCGAACTCCCGACCGAGCCCGGCGACGTACTCCTCGAGCTCGGCGTAGCGCGGGCCGCCCCACGCGCGCGTGTCGATGTCGAGGAACTCGACGTCGGCGGCGTCGGTGAGAGGGGCGGGGACGGCGGGCGGGCGGATGCTGCTCACCGTCTGTCGGAGGTGGCCCAGGTCGACGAGCGGGAGGCTGCGCACGGGGGCGTCACTCGCTCGCGTGCCGTCCCAGACATGGAGCGCCGCGATGACGTCGCGCAGCAGATCGTCGATCTGGCGGTCCCGCAGCGGATCGTGCGTCTTCACCTGTCCGGTGATCACGTGCGATGCCCGCCGCTGGGCGGCCAGCACCTCCTCGACGCCGAGTTCCACGCGACGCCCGATGGCGTCGAGCTCGGCGCGCTGGGTGTCGTCGAGCATGCGGGCGAACGGCTGCCGGAGAAGCCCGTGCAGCTGTTCGGCCAGCGCGTCGATCCGCTCCGGGTCACCGATGAGCCGGAGGGCGCCCGCGAACGCGCGCCCCTCCGGAGTGGCGTTCATGACGTCCTGCGCGCGCTGCAGATACTCGCGGAGCACCTCGCCGGTCGGGCGCTCGTCACGCCGCAGATGGGCGACGACATCCCGCTGCATCAGCTTGAACGACTCGGCGACGCGCGTGAAGTCCGCGGGGAGCTCCCGCGCGAGGTGCAGGACGTTCTCCGCCTCCTCGAAGAGCTCTTCGTCGTCGAGCGGATCCGCCCGCCCGGATTCCTCGATCCGGTGGATCTCGGCGTCGAGCGCGGCGCGCTCTTCGCGCAGACGGGCGAGTCGGCGGACGGGGTCGGCCTCGGCGCTGTCCGCCAGGTGCTCGACGGCTTCGAGCAGGGTGCGCACCCGGGAGTTGGACACCCGCGTCCTCCCCCCGCCCGTGCGTCCGGCGATCTCCAGTGCCTCGACCGCGTGCGCGGACAGACGGTACACCTCGACGTCCTCGTCGATCTGCTGCACCAGCCAGCCCAGCCGCACCCAGTTCCTGGCGACGTCGCGGCCCGTTCCCGCCGGCACCCGACGCTCGTCCTCCTCGTCGCCCGCACCGCGCAGCTCATCGAGGATCTCGGTGAGCTCGGCCTGCGCGTCCGCGATCGGGATGGAGGCCCGGTCGGCGGTGAACAGGAGCGAGAGCGCCGCGACCACGAAGGGGGCGAACCGCCCGTGGAGCAGATCCAGGGTCGGTGTGCTGAATGCGGTGACAGCGCGGGAGAATGCCGCTTCTGCTCGTGTTCCTGTCACGTATTCACATTACTCGGGACCCCCGAGGTCCTTCGACGGGACGCGCGCCGACGACGATCCGGGTGTCGCGCAACGCCGCCGAATGCTACCGCTCGAACTCGGTCCGCGTGAGGGAGGTGCTCTCGCGCGATGCCGGGATCAGGAACGTCACGGTGTCGGGCAGGTAGCGGTCCTCGCCGTACTCGATCGGCTCTCCCGCGGGAGTGTGGCTGACCCGACGCACCCGCAGCAGCGGGCTCGCTCGGCGGACGCCCAGGAGCTCGGCGTCGGAGCTGGAGACCGGGACGGCGTCGATCGCGTGCTCAGCGAACGCGGTGACGACTCCGTGCTCACGGCTCAGCGTCTCGACCACGGAGGCCTCGTCGTCCGCGATCGCGGCCACCCGATCGGCGATCCAGTCCGGGTAGCAGGTGCGCTCCAGCATCACATCGCGCCCGTCGATGCTGCGGGTCCGGGTCACGCGGAGGACCCGCGTCCGGGGGCTCACCCACAGGCGCCGCGCCTCGGCCCCGGTCGCCTCCCCGAACTCCTTGCGGCGGACCCGCCCGCCCGGCGTCATGCCCTTGGAACGCGCCCACTGCGCGAAGGATCGCAGCTCCTCGAACGACTGGCTCTGACGCCCCGAGCGGACGATCCAGCCCGATCCCTGCACCGGGGACACGAGACCTCGATCCTCGAGTCCGGCGAGGGCGCGCCGCACGGTGCCGCGGGTCGTGCCGTAGTGCAGAGCCAGCTTCGTCTCGGAGGGCAGGGTCGTGCCGGCGGCGAACTCCCCGTCGATGATCCTGGTCATCAGATGGCTCATGATCTCGCGGTGCGAGCGCGCGGTATCCGGGGGCACCGGCTCAGCCTATGTCCGCCGAGAAGCGCGCGATCGCGCGAAGCGGACAGCCGTTCACAGTTGTCCCCCGGATCGTGCGGAGGGGCGCCGATCGTTCAACCGTCGTTCATCTGCGCGCCGCCCCCTGCACACCGTCGAGCGGGGTAATCGTCCGGTGACCCCGTCGACCCCCTCCGCCCACGACCGCCGCTCCGGCTGGCCGTCCGCCGTGCTCTTCGACCTCGACGGCACCCTCGTCGACAGCGAGAGGCTGTGGCTCGACGCGATCCGCTCCCGCCTCGAGAGCATCGGCGCACCGGCGTCGTCGGAGGTCCTCGCCGGGTTCGAGGGACTCGCGACCATCGACGCCGCCCGCGCCCTGAGCCGGGTCGTCGGACTCTCCGCGCACGAGAGCCTCGTCGCCGCAGAGCTCGAGGACCTGACGATCGGCGCCTTCGCCGGGCGTCTGCCGTGGATCCCCGGCGCCGAGGAGGCGCTCGGCCGTCTGCGCCGCGAGGGGATGCCGCTCGCCCTCGTCACGAGCTCGACCCGCCGGTGGGTCGACGCGGTCGGTGAGAGCGTGCACCTGGGTGCGTTCGACGCCGTCGTCACCGCCGACGACGTGCAGCAGACGAAGCCGCATCCGGAGCCGTATCTGCGCGCCGCGGCCCTGCTCGGCGTCGACCCGGCAGCGTGCCTGGTCTTCGAGGATTCCGCGGTCGGCGTCCGGGCGGCGACCGCAGCCGGGTGCCGGGTCGTGCAGGTCCGGTCCGACGACCACGATGCGAGTCGCCCGACGGCCCGCATCCCCGACCTCCGCGCCGTGACCGGGCCGTGGGTCGCCTCCCTGCGCGCCGACGCACCCGCGCTCCCCTGACGTCCCCCTCCGCTCCATCCCGTCCGAAGACAGACACCACCCCACGTGAGGAAACCATGCCGACCCCTGACCTCCCACTGAGCACGCGCACGCGCTCCGAGGCGACCCTGCACCGCACACGGCGCGGAGGGGCACTCGCGGCCGCCACCGTGCTCGCGCTGCTCCTGCCCGCCGTCCCCGCCGCAGCGAGCACTCCGGCTGCCACTCCGGCCGCGCAGCCCATGACCCAGCAGCGCATCGATGCCGCGAACGACGCGTACAACGACGTGGACGCGACGCTCGAGTTCCTCACGATGTCCGACACCGAGCTGAGCGGCTCCGCCACCGCGGACAAGACCGCCGAGCAGGTCGCGTACGAGGGCGCGAAGCCGCACTTCGAGGCGATCCGCGCATGGGCCGACGCGAAGGGGTTCGACCCGCGCGTCGTCGTCGACAACGGCGATGTGGTGGGCGCGAACGACCCCGAGTACGCCGCCCACCAGGCGGGCGACAGCGAGAAGGTCGCCGGCTGGTACCGCGCCGTCGAGCGGGTCATGCGCGAGACCTTCCCCGAGTCCCAGGTGCTGCTCACGCAGGGCAACCACGACATCGCGGACCTGATGGGCACGACCTTCGAGGCAGCGCGGGAGGACGCCCCCGCCGACGCACCGGAGTGGTTCTACCCGAACGCGGGCACCGACTACGTCAGCAACTTCCACACGACGGTCGACGGCATCGACTTCATCGGGCTCGACTACAACGGCACGAACACGTTCGGCTACACCGGACAGCGCTCCGGCTATCAGGCCTACCTCACCCGGACGCTCCAGGAGATCGCCGCCCAGCCCGACTACGACCCCGGCAAGCCGATCTTCGTCTCGATCCACAGCGGCTACGCCGGCACCTCGCTGGGCGGCCCGTTCCACGCGGACTACGACATGGCCGGTCCCGACCTGCAGCGCATCCTCGCCGACTACCCGCAGGTGCTGCTCGGCTCCGCGCACACGCACTTCTCGTCGAACCCGGAGACGAGCATCTTCCAGAAGGACTTCACGGTCTACGAGAACGCCTCGATGAACTACATCTACCAGGACGTTCCCGGCGACTTCCTCGGCGGCGGCTACTTCGGCGGCAACCAGGGTGACGCCGCAGCCGGGGTGTCCCAGAAGAGCGCGAACTTCGTCTCGGTGCTCGACGACGGCACCACCGTGATCCGTCGCTTCGACGTCACGCACCAGCGCTGGATCGGCATGCCCTGGGTCGTCGACACGACCGCGGGCAAGAGCGGCTTCACGTACACCGCCGGTCAGCGCAGCACGGTCGCACCGTGGTGGGATGCCGCCGCGGTCACGGCGACCGATATCGCTGAGGAGTCGCTGACGCTGCACTTCGACCAGGCCGAGGACGACGAGCTCGTGAACTACTACGAGATCGAGATCCGCGACCAGGCCGGCAGGCCCGTCTCGTTCACCGCGAACCAGGTGCCCGACTTCGGGAACAACACGGCGAAGTCCTTCTCCGGCGCGTTCAAGGCCTATTCCCGGTTCTACATGACCCCGAACACGATGGGCTTCGACATCCGCGGCCTGAAGGCGGCCAAGAACTACACCGTCACGGTCACCGCCTACGACGACTTCCAGAACGCGTCCGAGCTACTCGTGGGCACGGTGCGCACCGCCGGCCGACTCGTCTTCCCCGACTTCCCCGCAGCGCCCGCCCCGGCCCCCGACGGCGAGTTCCTGCACCTCGCCTTCGAGGGCGACCTCAGCGACACCGGCACCCACGCCGACGGCGGCCCCGCCGCGAAGCCGGTCGGTGCGGTCAGCTACGTCGAGACCGACCGCGCCGGCGCCTCCGGCACAGCCGTGCGCATCGGCGCCGGCACCGGCAGCTACGTCGACCTCGGATCCCGCCCCGAGTTCGACCTCGGCACGGACAAGGACCTCACCATCGGCTTCTGGACGAAGGTCACCGGCGTCAACGGCTACGGCGCGATCATCAGCAACAAGAACTGGGCGAACTTCTACCGCTCCGGGATCAACCTCGCGCCGGAGGGCTCGAACACGGGCAAGCTCGAGTTCACCCTCGGCGACGGCACGAACGGCGTCTACGCGACCGGCGAGGTGAGCGACTATCGCGGATCCTGGCACCACATGACGGTCACGGTGGACCGCACGCGCAACGTCGCGAGCACCTACATGGACGGCGTGCTCGCGAAGGAGACGAGCATCGCGGGCATCGGGAGCATGACCAACGGCCTGAACATGCTCGTGGGCGTCGACGGGAGCAAGAGCTACGGGGTCGGCCTCGACATGGACGACCTGCGGATGTGGGACACGGCTCTGTCCGCGACCGAGGTCGCCGGCCTCTTCGCCGCCGATGATTCGACCAAGGAGACCGCCGCGCTCACCCAGGCCGTCGAGTACGCGACGGAGCTGATGGAGGCGAACGAGGTCGAGGCCGGAAACGGCCGGGTCTTCGATCAGGCACTCGGCGATGCGCTCGCCACGGCGGCGGCCGACAGCTCCGCGCTGCTCGCCGGGTCGGTCGCCACGGCCGATGCCGCAGCCGCCCGGGCCGTCGGCGGTGTGCCGTCGAAGGAGCAGCTGCGCACGAGCTTCGACGCGCTGAAGTCCGCCGTCGACGCCGTGGAGGCGCAGACGGTCCGCTTCGTGTATCGCACCGACGTCCGCGGCGGAACCGTCTCACCGGCCGAGGGTGTGGCGGACCGCGGCGGCGAGGTGCGCCTGGCGTTGCGCCCGGCCGCGGGGTTCCGGATGGAAGGCTCCACGGTCGCCGTCAGCGGTGTCGAGAATTACGCCATCGAGGGCTCGGAGCTGGTGCTCACCGGTGTCGCGAGCCGCGTGCTCGCCACGGTCGACTTCGCCGTGGTCGACGACGGTGGCCCTGGTGAGGGCCCGGGTGAAGGTCCGGGCGAGGGCCCTGGCGAGGACGGCGACGGAGACGGCGACTCCGGGAACGGCGGCACCGGCGTGAAGCCCGGGACCGACGGCTCGTCCGATCCGCTCGCCACGACCGGCGCGGATGGCGCGATGGGCTGGGTGTGGACAGGACTGGCCGCCACGCTGCTGGCCGCCGGCATCTGGCTGCTCCGCCTGCGCCGCAAGGCCTAGCCGCGTTCGAACCGGCCCCCTGCATCCGTTCTCGTCCTCGGACGATCGGCTGCAGGGGGCCGCGTCGTCGCCGGCGCAGCCGGAGCGCCTCCCCGCCGCGGGCCGTGTCCTCGCCGGACGCCGGGTCCGCGCCCCGGGTCAGCGGTCGTCGGACAGGCCGAGCGCGGCCAGGGCGTCCCGAGCCTGCGCACCGGCGGTCGCACGATCCGGTGCCGGACGGAGTCCCAGCAGGCGCTGCCGGTGCGGCTCTCCGAGGAGCAGCGCGAAGAGCTCTTCCGCGCGATCCGCCTCCTCGCCCGGCAGCAGCGCCTGCAGCCGCGCGATGTACCCGCGCGGTCCTTCCTCGTAGAACCGCCGAGCGAGTTCGGGGAATCGTCGCGCCTCGCCGATCATCAGGCTGTGCAGGCCGACCGCCTCGTCGGACTGCAGCATGAAGGCGATGTCCTCGGCGAGCCGGGCGAGACCGTCGTCCGGCTCCGCCCGCCGGAGCGTCCGCTCGCGGAGGCGCTCGACGGCGGCGAGGAAGATCTCGGTGCGGTCGCCGATGTAGGCGTAGATGGTCCGTTTCGTGACGTGCGCCTCGGCGACGATGTCATCGAGCGTGACCTGCTCGAACCCGCCCCGGATGAAGAGGCGGACCGCGGCGTCGAGGATGTCGTCACGGCGCTGCGCGCGCTCGTCCGCGGTCGGCCGACCCCGCTTCCGTCGTGGCGGGTCGCTCTCGTTCTCCGGCATCAGATCCCCTTCGTGCACAGGACAACTATGATCGATTCTAGAATGAAACGGAATTGGTTTCATTAATCGAGACACTCACACCGATGCCTCGAAGGCGAGAAGGAGAACCCTCATGCCCCCATCCCGCACCACCCGGCCCCCGAAGGCTCAGGTCTCACGTCCGGTGCACACCGCTCCGTCCGACGATCAGCTGCGCGCCCTCCATCGTCAGATGGTCCTGATCCGCCGCTTCGAGGAACGTGCCGCGCGCGCGTACGCCGAGGCCAAGGTCGGCGGGTACTGTCACCTCAACCTCGGCGAAGAAGCCACCGTCGTGGGGCTGATGGCCGCGCTCGAGGGGAGCGACTACGTCTATGCCAACTACCGGGAGCACGGCTACGCGCTCGCCCGAGGGATATCGCCGGAGCGGGCCATGGCCGAGCTCTACGGACGGACCGACGGCGTCTCACACGGCTGGGGCGGCTCCATGCACATGTTCGATCTCGAATCCCGATTCATGGGAGGCTACGGAATCGTCGGCGGACAGGTCCCGCTGGCCACGGGCACCGCGCTCGCGATCGACTATCGCGGCGGGACCGAGGCCGTCATGTGCCTGATGGGCGATGGGACCACGAACATCGGAGCCTTCCACGAGTCGCTCAACATCGCTGCGCTCTGGGGGCTGCCGATCGTCTACGTCGTGAACAACAACGGACTCGGGATGGGGACGACGGTCGAGCAGTCGTCGGCAGAACCGGAGCTGCACAAGCGGGCCTCCTCCTATCGCATGCCCTCCGCGCGGGTCGACGGCGGTGATCCGGTCGCCGTGCTCGAGGCCGCGCGCGTCGCCCTCGCCAGCGCCAGGGCGGGCCGCCCGTACCTGCTCGAGACGATGACCGGTCGGATGAAGGGACACTCCGTCGTCGATCCGGCCCGTTACCGCTCCCCCGAGGAGGCGGCCGCGGCGAGAGCCGCCGATCCGGTCGCACGTTTCGCCGCGGACCTGCGTGAACGGGGCGTCCTCGGACAGGACGAGATCGAGCGGGTCGATGCCGAGGTCACCGCAGAAGTCACCGCGGCGGCCGCGTTCGCCGATGCGAGCCCCGAGCCCGACGTCTCGACGCTCTTCGACTACACCTACGCCACGCCCGTGCCGAACGACTCCCGACGGCTCCCCGGCGAGGCGCTCTTCCCCGCTCCCCCGCGACCGCACGCGCTCCTCTCCGCAGGGGGTGTCCGTTGAGCATCATCAGCTACCGCCAGGCTCTGCACGACGCCCTCCGTCTCGAGATGCTGCGAGACGACGACGTGTTCCTCATCGGCGAGGAGATCGGACTCTTCGAAGGGTCGTACAAGATCACCGCCGGTCTGCTGGACGAGTTCGGGCCGAAGCGCGTCCGGGACACCCCCATCGCGGAAGAGGGCTTCACCGGCGCAGCGATCGGGGCGGCGATGGTGGGACTGCGCCCCGTGGTCGAGATCATGACGATCAACTTCTCGCTGCTCGCGCTCGACCAGATCGTGAACCATGCGGCGAAGATCTACGGGATGTTCGGCGGCCAGGCCCATGTGCCCCTCGTCATCCGCACGCCCGGGGGCGGCGGGCAGCAGCTCGGCGCCACCCATTCGCAGAACATCGAGCTGTACTACGCGTTCGTGCCCGGCATGAAGGTCGTCGCCCCGGCTACTCCCGCCGACGCGAAGGCGTTGATGATCGCGGCGATCCGCGACGAGGACCCCGTCCTCGTCCTCGAGAACCTCTCGCTGTACAACACGACCGGCGAAGTGCCCGACGACCTGGAGCCGGCGGAGATCGGGCGCGCGTCGGTCATGCGCGAAGGCAGCGACATCACCGTGGTCGCCTACTCGCGGATGGCTCTCGTCGCCCTCGAGGCCGCCGAGCGCCTGGCCGCCGACGGCATCGACATCGAGGTCATCGACCTGCGGAGCCTGCGACCGCTCGACCGGGAGACCATCGTCGCCTCCGTCCGCAAGACGAACTGCGCCGTGACCCTCGAAGACGACTGGCTCACCTACGGCATCGGCGCGGAGATCGCCGCGACCATCAGCGACGGCGCCTTCGACTGGCTGGACGCCCCCGTCCGCCGGGTCGCCATGGCCGAGGTGCCGATGCCGTACGCCAAGTCGCTGGAAACCGCAGCGCTGCCCTCCGTGGAGGACGCCGTCACCGCCATCCGTGAAACGCTCGACGCCGTCGCCCGGCGCCGATGAGAACGAAGAAGACACCATGATCGACATCCTCATGCCCCGCCTCTCCGACACGATGACCGAGGGGGCCATCGCCGCCTGGCACAAGAAACCGGGCGACGACGTCGCCGCGGGCGACCTCCTGCTCGAGGTCGAGACCGACAAGGCCCTCATGGAACAGGAGGCGTACGACTCCGGTGTGCTGGTGGAGATCCTCGTCCCCGAGGGCGAGAACGTCGCCATCGGCACCCCGATCGCCAGGCTCGACGACGGCAGCGGCTCCCCCGCGCCCTCGGCGGGACCCGCCGCGGGCGTGCAGGAGCGTCCGTCAGCAGCCCCCGACCCTGAACCGACGACCGCCGCACAGGTGGCGCCGACAGCGTCGAGCAGCCTCGGGATGACCACCGGACGCGTGGCAGCGACCCCTCTCGTCCGCCGCATCGCCCGGGAGCAGGGGATCGACCTAGCTGCGGTGTCGGGCACGGGGCCCGGAGGACGCATCGTCCGAGCCGACCTCGACGAGCTCCGCGCCGCGCCCGCTCCGGCGGCCGAAGACCTCGCCGCGGACACGATCCCGTTCGACGCGACCCGCAGGACCATCGCTGCGCGGATGTCGGAGACCACGTCGATCCCGACGTTCACCGTGACGTCCTCCGCACGGGTCGACGAGTTCCTCGCACTGCGGGCGCGGATCAACGAGAGCACGGGGACTCCGGCTCGCGTCAGTGTCAACGACCTCGTGGTCAAGGCGGTGGCCCTGGCCCTGCGGGCTCACCCGGAGATCAATGCGTCATACTTCCCCGCCGGCGGCGGCGCCACCCTCCTTCACCGTGACGTGCATGTCGGCGTCGCGATGGCCGCCCCCGCAGGACTCGTCGTCCCCGTGGTCCGTTCGGCGGATGCCGCGACGATCACGAGCATCGCCGGCCGCACGCGCGATCTCGCCGAGCGGGCCGCCGAGCGCCGACTCACCGCGGCAGAGCTCGCCGGCGGCACCTTCACCGTCAGCAACCTCGGCATGTTCGGCGTCGACCGGTTCACGGCGATCATCAACCCGCCGCAGGGCGCCATCCTCGCGGTCGGCGGAATCCGTGAGGAGCTGACGCTCGTCGACGACCGGGTGATCGTCCACCGGCGGATCGGCTACACGCTCACCGCCGATCACCGCATCATCGACGGCGCCCTCGGAGCACGGTTCCTGGCGACTCTCACCCATCTGCTCGAAGAGCCGCTGCAGCTCCTGCTGTGAGCCGGGGTGCGGGGGCCCCGGGTTCCCGCACCCGCTCATCGCGGGAGAACACTCATCGGCGTGTGCCGTCGCCGCATCTCCCCACGGGGCCACGTGCGGCCACGAGCCACCCGCCCCGCGTGATCCGGAAACGACGAAACCCCCGCCTGAGCGGGGGTTTTCGTTCTGCTGGGGTACCTGGACTCGAACCAAGAATAACGGAACCAGAAACCGTCGTGTTGCCAATTACACCATACCCCAAGGGCGAAACCGGAGCCTCGCACCGAGAATCAAGCCTACCCGAGCGGCGGCGGAACACCAAAACCGGTGCCGTACGCCGCCGCCCGGGCGCGTCGCGTCTCAGCTCGCGAGGAACGCGGAGAGGGAGCGCAGACGACGCAGGGACTCTTCCTTGCCCAGGAGCTCCATCGACTCGAACAGCGGCGGCGAGATCCGGCGGCCGGTGATGGCAACGCGGGGCGGACCGTAGGCGACGCGCGGCTTGAGCTCGAGCTTCTCGACCAGTTCCCCGGCGAGAGCCTCCTGGATCTTCTCCGGCGTGAACTCCTCCAGCGGCTCGAGAGCCACGACGCACGCGTCCAGGACCTCGGCGGCGTTGGCCGGGAGCCCCTTGAGCGCGTCCTCGGCGTAGGAGACGTCGTCCGTGAACAGGAAGCCGACCATGCCGGGGACCTCGCCCAGCAGCTGCACGCGCTCCTGCACGAGGGGTGCGACGCGGAACGCCATCACCAGCTGCTCATGCGTGGGCTCGTCGAACAGACCGGCGGCGGCGAGATACGGGATCGTGCGCTCGGCGAAGTCCTTCTCCCCCAGCATCCGGATGTGATCGCCGTTGATCGACTCGGCCTTCTTCTGATCGAAGCGCGCCGGGTTCGGGTTCACGTTCACGATGTCGAAGGCGGCGGTGAACTCGTCGAGCGAGAACACGTCGCGGTCCGGCCCGATCGACCAGCCGAGGAGGGCGAGGTAGTTCAGCAGACCCTCGTGGATGAAGCCCCGATCACGGTGCAGGAACAGGTCGGCCTGCGGGTCGCGCTTGGAGAGCTTCTTGTTGCCCGTCTCTCCCAGCACCAGCGGCATGTGCGCGAAGCGCGGGACGAACGTCGTGACACCCGCATCGATGAGCGCCGCGTACAGCGACAGCTGCCGAGCCGTCGACGGCATCAGGTCCTCGCCGCGCAGCACGTGCGTGATGCCCATGAGCGCATCGTCGACCGGGTTCACGAACGTGTAGAGCGGGACGCCGTTCGGCCGCACCACGACGAAGTCGGGGAACGAGCCGGCGGGGAAGGTGACCTCGCCGCGGATGAGGTCGACGTAGGTGACGTCTTCGTCCGGCACGCGCAGGCGAAGCGCGGGCTGACGGCCCTCGGCGCGGAACGCCGCCTTCTGCTCGTCCGTGAGGTCGCGGTCGAAGTTGTCGTAGCCGAGCTGCTTGGCGCGGCCCGCGGCCTCGTTGCGGGCGTCGATCTCCTCGGCCGTCGAGTAGCTCTCGTACAGGGCGCCGGTGGCGATGAGCTTGTCGATCACGCCGCGGTAGATGTCATGACGCTCCGACTGGCGGTACGGCGCGTGCGGCCCGCCGACCTCGACGCCCTCGTCCCAGTCGATCTCGAGCCAGGTGAGCGCGTCGACGAGCTGACGGAAGCTCTCCTCGCTGTCACGGGCGGCATCGGTGTCCTCGATGCGGAACACCATCTTCCCGCCGTTGTGGCGGGCGTAGGCCCAGTTGTAGAGCGCGGTGCGGACCATGCCGACGTGCGGCAGTCCGGTCGGCGAGGGGCAGAAGCGGACGCGGACGTCGGCACCACTGACAGTCGTGGTGAGGGGGTGAGGGGTAGCCATAGCCCTTCGATTCTACGGGGCGGGGCCTTCCGCCGCTGAGCCTCGACGATGCTCAGATCAGCGTGCAGACCGCGATCGCGGCACGATGCTCCAGCGGCAGCGCACCGTCGACGAGGCGCTCCTCGACGACCTCGTCGAAGGCTGTCCGGAAGTTCCGCCTCGCATCGGGGTCGAGTCCCGCGAACAGGGCCCCGGCGCCGGCGACTCCTCCTTCGACGGAGGTCCACAGCGCGGGCGGCGCCGCCGCCCAGGTCCAGGTGTGCTCGACGACCTCGGTGCGCCCCATCCCGGCCTCGTCCAGCATCCGTCCGAAGCCCTCGGCCGTCCGCTCGAACTCCTCGCTCTCCGGAAGCCGCCGACCCGCCACCGGCTCGATGCCGGCACGCTGGGCGACCTCCGCCCACAGCCAGGACGGCGAACGGGTCCAGGTCGTCGCGATGACGCTCTCCCGGGCGACGCGACGCAGTTCCGCCGCCGACGTGCGCGGGGACCCGACGTGGTTGAGGACGAAGTTCGCCACCACGACGTCGAACGATCCATCGGGGAACGGAAGCTCGGGCAGCCCGGCGTCGAGGACCGGGACGAGCGGATGCGTCCGCAGGGACACCTCCCGCATGCTGCCCTCCGGCTCGCACGCGGTGACGTCCCATCCCTCGCCCGCCCACGCCGCCGCGAGCCTGCCGTCCCCCGAGCCGACGTCGAGCAGGCGTCGACCCCGCGCCGCTCCGAGCGCCTCGCGCATCGGCGGGAGCGTTCCCGCGCAGAGGGCGGCATAGGAGGCGGAGTAGGCCTCGCCGACGCCCGCCCACTCCTTCATCGAGCGCCCGTGCGCGCCAGGGGCGACAGTGCGACGATCGCCAGGACCAGCACGAAAGCGGCCACGCCGAGCCCCGCGTACTGGAAGTTCGACAGGACGACTCCGGCCAGCACGGAACCGGCCGCGGCGGAGAGGCTCATCAGCGAGTCGCTGCGGCCCTGCCGGCGCGTGCGGAGCTCGGGCGCCGACGCCTCGGTGAGCAGCGCGGCGCCGGCCACGGTCGCGGCGCTCCAGCCGAGTCCGAGGAGGATGAGCGCGACCATCACTCCCCACGCCTCGGTGCCGGTGAAGATCGCGAAGCCGAGCGCGCCCGCGAGGAGCACCTGCCCGAGCAGGACCACGCGGAGTCGGCCCCACCGGTCGGCCAGGACGCCGAACACCGGGGACAGCGCGTACATGCCGCCCACGTGGAGGGCGATCGTGATCCCCACGAGAGCCGAGACGTCCGCCGAAGTCGCGGCCATCCCGCCCGCGCCGTGCGCCATGTGCGAGAGGTGCACGGGGGTCATCGCCATCACCGAGGCCATGACGACATGCGAGCCGGCGATGGCGAAGATCGCGTAGCGCGCGACCCGCGGACGGTCGACGACGGTCGCCCCCGTGGTGGCCGCCGCCGCGCGCGCCAGCCGCTGCGCGGCGAGCAGCGGATCTGGCCGGAGGGCGACGATGTAGAGCACCAGCGCCGCGCACTGGGCGACGAACGAGAACAGGTAGGACCCGGTCTGCGGCGGCATCCCGATCGCCTGCCCGACGATCTCCCCCGGCCCGAGGAGCAGGGGGCCCGCCACCCCGCCGATCGTGGTCGACCAGACGACGATCGAGAGGTCCCGGCCGCGATGCTGCGGGGCGGCGAGATCGGTTGCGGCGAAGCGCGACTGCAGGTTGCCCGCGTTGCCCGCGCCGATCATCAGGATGCCGGCGAGGAGAAGGGGGAAGATGCGGAGCGACGCGGCGAGGATGACGACGGCGATGCCGATGAGCGCGAACAGGTTCCCCAGCGTCAGGGCGCGACGGCGGCCGACCCGAGCCGCGAGGCGCGCGAGCGGGATGGCGCACACCGCCGCCCCCAGCGTCACGGAGGCCGTGGCGAGGCCGGAA
The DNA here is from genome assembly GCF_059422585.1 of Microbacterium sp. GW821-FHT01D02. NCBI lineage: Bacteria > Bacillati > Actinomycetota > Actinomycetes > Micrococcales > Microbacteriaceae > Microbacterium > Microbacterium sp. GW821-FHT01D02. The sequence continues at coordinate 664,717 of NZ_JBWKXB010000003.1, forward strand.
AGAGCGTCGCTCCCGGAGATGTCCGCTGCGAGGAGCGCGCCGAGGGAGACCGTCGCACCGAAGGCGATGCCGCCGAGCACCTGCCCGAACGACAGCACCAGCACGGTGCGTCGCTGGACCGCCGTCTGCTGCGCCGCCGTCAGGGCGACATCGGTCATGACGCGGGTACGGCGTCGCGCACGGTGTTGCGCAGGATGCCCAGGCCCGAGATCTCGACCTCGACCACGTCGCCCGCCTCGAACGTGCCCACGCCCGCCGGAGTACCGGTCATGATGACGTCACCGGGAAGCAGCGTGAACACGGCGGAGGCGTACTCGATGATCGCGGGCACGGAGTGGATCATGTCGGTCAGCGGCGCGTGCTGGCGCACCTCGCCGTTCACCCGCGTCTCGATCGTGGCGTTCGCGGGATCGAAGTCGGTCTCGATCACGGGTCCGAGCGGGCAGAAGGTGTCGAAGCCCTTCGCGCGCGCCCACTGTCCGTCCTTGCGCTGCAGGTCACGGGCAGTCACGTCGTTGCCGATCGTGTAGCCGAGCACGTAGTCGAGCGCGTTCTCGGCCTTCACGTTCTTCGCGATCTTGCCGATGACCACGACGAGCTCGCCCTCGTACTCGGTGCGGTCGGAGAGCGCCGGACGCACGATCGCGTCGCCGGGACCGATCACCGCGGTGTTCGGCTTGAGGAACAGCAGCGGCTCCTCGGGGGCCTCTCCCCCCATCTCAGCGGCGTGATCGTGGTAGTTCTTGCCGACGCAGACGACCTTCGACCGCGGGATCACCGGAGCGAGCAGTGCGGCGTCGGCCAGTGGAACCCGTGCACCCGTCGTCTCGTAGCCCGTGAACATCGGGTCTCCGGCCAGCACCACGAGCTCGCGCTCGTCGATGATCCCGTACATGATGGCTTCGTCGTGGCTGAACCGGGCGATCTTCATGGGATCCAGCCTACCGAGCACCCCGACCGCCGCGGCCCTCCGGGAAGGACGAGACCCACCGTCCCGGAGCGGGGCGGTGGGTCTCGTCGTGTACGCGGTTCCCGAGCAGATTCAGGCGTCGAGGCGCAGGAGCCAGCCGTGCTTGTCCTCGCGGCGACCGTACTGGATGTCGGTGAGCTCCTCGCGCAGGGAGAGGGCGAGCTCACCGAGCGGCTGCGGCTCGTCGAAGCCGTCGCCGACCAGCGCACCGATCGGGGTGACCACCGCGGCGGTGCCGCAGGCGAACACCTCGACGATGTCGCCGGACGCCACGCCCGCACGCCACTCGTCGATCGAGATCGGTCGCTTCTCGACGGTGTAGCCGCGGTCCTCCGCCAGCTGCAGGAGCGAGTCGCGGGTGATGCCCTCGAGGATGCTGTCCGACTCGGGCGTGACCACACGGCCGTCCTTGAAGACGAACACGACGTTCATGCCGCCGAGCTCCTCGACGTCGCGCTTCTCGTTGAGGAAGACGACCTGGTCACAGCCCTTGGCGCTGGCCTCGCTCTGCGCGAGCAGGCTCGAGGCGTAGTTGCCGCCGGTCTTCGCCTTGCCGGTGCCGCCCTTGCCCGCGCGGGCATACTCCTCGGACAGCCAGATGCGCACCGGCTTCACCCCGCCGGAGAAGTAGGCGCCCGCCGGGCTCGCGATCACGTAGTAGGCGACCTTCTGCGCCGCGCGGACGCCGAGGAAGGCCTCCTTCGCGAACATGAACGGCCGCAGGTACAGGCTCTGGTCGGCGCCGGTGGGAACCCAGCGACCGTCGACCGCGATGAGCTCGCGCAGCGACTGGATGAAGTACTCGGTCGGCAGCTCGGGCAGCGCGAGACGACGGGCGCTGGCCTGCAGACGTGCAGCGTTGCGGTCGGGCCGGAACGTGTGGATCGAGCCGTCCGCGTGGCGGTAGGCCTTGATGCCCTCGAAGATCTCCTGCGCGTAGTGCAGGACGGACGCCGCGGGGTCGAGCGGGATCGGTCCGTAGGGCTGCACGCGCGGACGGTGCCAGCCGCCCTTGACGGACCAGCAGATGTCGACCATGTGGTCGGTGAAGACGACGCCGAAACCCGGATTCTCCAGGACCTCGGCGAGCCGCGCGGGCGACGCGGCAGTCAGGTTCTTCGTGACGGCGAACTCCAGGGGAGCCACGGTCGCCTCGGCATCGATGGTCGTCATCTCATCATCCATTCCTCGTGGGTGGGCGCATCCTCGCGCCCGTTCAGCCTACGCCTGCGGTCAGAGGCGTGCAGTGATCGCGGAGCCGATCTCCGCGGTGGTGCGCGCGCCGGTGCGGGCGGCGATGTCGGCCTCGACCGCCGCGCTGATCCGCGCGGATTCGGCGGTGAGGCCGAGGTGGTCGAGCAGCAGCGCGATCGAGAGGATCGCGGCGGTCGGGTCGGCCTTCTGCTGGCCCGCGATGTCGGGCGCCGAGCCGTGCACGGGCTCGAACATCGAGGGGAAGGCGCCGTCGGGGTTGATGTTCCCCGATGCGGCGAGCCCGATGCCGCCGGTCACGGCTCCCGCGAGGTCGGTGAGGATGTCGCCGAACAGGTTGTCGGTGACGATCACGTCGAAGCGCGAGGGGTCGGTGACGAGGAAGATGGTGGCCGCGTCGACGTGCAGGTAGTCGACCGTCACGTCGGGGTGCTCGGCCGCGACCTCGTTCACGATCCGCTGCCAGATCGCACCGGCGTGCACGAGCACGTTCGTCTTGTGCACGAGCGTGAGTTTGCGGCGGCGGCGCTCGGCCAGCTCGAAGGCGTAGCGCACGACGCGCTCCACACCGAAGGCCGTGTTGACGGAGGTCTCGTTCGCGACCTCCTGCGGGGTGCCCCGGCGGATCGCGCCGCCGTTGCCGACGTACGGTCCCTCGGTGCCCTCGCGGACCACGACGAAGTCGATCTCGCCCGGCGCGGCCAGGGGTCCCGGTGCACCGACGAACAGCTTCGACGGGCGCAGGTTGACGTAGTGGTCGAGCGTGAAGCGCAGCTTGAGGAGGAGGCCGCGCTCGATGTTCGCGTCCTTGAGGCGCGGGTCGCCGGGGGTGCCGCCGACCGCGCCGAGCAGGATCGCGTCGTGCGCGGCGATCGCGGCGAGGTCCTCGTCCGTGAGCGTGTCACCGGTCTCGAGGAAGCGTCCGGCTCCGAGCGAGAAGCGCGTCTTGTCGAAGACCACGTCGCTGGAGGCGGTCACGGCGTCGAGCACCTTCTCCGCCTCGGCGATGACCTCGGGTCCGATGCCGTCACCCGGGATGACGGCCAGCTTCACGACACGCGACATTGACACTCCTTGCACACAGCGCGGGATGGACCGGCCCCTGCCCGACGAGGGGCGAGCGGGCCGGTCCTCCCAGCGTACTGGTCAGTGCGTGGGTGCCTTGCGCAGTGTGACGGCGGCGATGACGGCCGCGAGGACGACGAGTCCCGCGCCGATCAGCGAGGTCACCATCACGCCGGATCCGAAGGCCTCCGTCGCCGCCGCCCACAGGGCGTCGCCGAGCTGGCCGGGCAGGGCGTGTGCGGCGGTGTACGCGCCGGCGAGGGTCTCACCGGCGGCGTGTGCGACATCGGCGGGCAGGCCTTCCGGAAGCACGAGTGCGCCGCGGTAGAAGGCGGTGATGATGCCTCCGAGCACCGCGGTGCCGAGCACGGCGCCGAGCTCGTACGCCGTCTCGGACACGGCGCTGGCCGCACCGGCCTTCGCGGCGGGGGCGCTCGACAGGATCAGCTCGTTGGAGATCGTCTCCGCCGCCCCGATCCCGATGCCCAGCACCACGAACGCGACGATGAGCGGCAGGACGCCGTGCTCGTGCGTCGTGAACGCGACGATCAGGTATCCGGCCACCGAGAACGCCAGGGCGACGGGGATCACGATGTGCGGCGGCACACGACGCGAGACCGGCACGACCGAGAGCCCGGCGACGATCATCGCGAGCATTCCGGGCACGAGGGCCAGACCCGCCGTCATCGGGGACAGCCCGAGGACGAGCTGCAGATGCTGCGACACGAAGTAGAGGAAGCCCACGAGCGCCACGACGCTGAGCAGGTTCACCAGGATCGCGCCCGAGAACGAACCGCGGCGGAACAGCGCCATGTCGAGCATCGGCGACATCACCCGCAGCTGACGCCGGACGAACAGGTAGCCCATGCCGAAGCCGAGCAGCGCCCAGGCGGCGGCCGTGAGGCTGGGCCCGTCGACGGCCAGCGACTTGATCGCGTAGACCACGGGGATCATGGTCGCCATCGAGAGCACGATGCTGACCAGGTCGATCTTCCCGGGGTTCGGGTCGCGGCTCTCGGGAACGAGCAGCGGGGCGGCGATGAGCAGCGGGATGAGCACCGGCACCGCGATGAGGAACACCGATCCCCACGCGAAGTGCTCGAGCAGGAACCCACCCACGATCGGGCCGAGTGCGGAACCTGCCGAGAACGCCGACGCCCAGACCGCGATCGCCATGCGGCGCTGGTCGCGGTTCTGGAAGATCGAACGCAGCAGGGAGAGCGTCGACGGCATCAGCATGGCGCCGAAGAAGCCGAGGAGCGCACGCGCCGCGATGAGCAGCCCGGCGGTCGGGGCGAACGCGGCGAGACCGGAGACGGCCGCGAAGCCGATCGCTCCGATGAGCAGCAGCTTCCGGCGTCCGAACCGGTCGCCCAGGGTGCCCATCGTGACGAGGAGGCCGGCGAGCACGAGGGGGTACACATCGATGATCCACAGCTGCTCGGCGCCGGTGGGCGCGAGGGCGATGGAGATCTCGGGGAGCGCGAAGCTCAGCACCGTGTTGTCCACCGACACCAGCAGCACCGGCAGCATGAGGACGATGAGTGCCGCCCAGCCGCGGGCTCCGACGCGGGGAGCATCCGTCTCTGTCGTCGGGATCGACGCAGTACGGGTCATGGAACACCTCTCAGGATCGTGATGGCGCGGTTAGTGAACCGTCCGGATGGTATAGTAACAGAATTCCCACCTGTCCCCTGTGCAGAGGATCCACGATGCCCCGACCTCCCCTCGCTCGCGAGAAGGTGCTCGACGCCTTCGAAGAGATCCTCATCGCCGACGGGGAACGGGCGGCGACGCTCGACGCGACGGCCAAGGCGGCGGGCGTCTCCAAGGGCGGACTGCTCTATCACTTCGGCTCGAAGGACGACCTCGAGGCCGGACTCCTCGCCCGCCTGGACGACCTGACGACGCTGGACCTGGAGCGGATGGCAGCCGCCGACGAGGGTCCGGTCGCCTACTACGTGCGCACGTCCGTGATGGAGGACGACGCGCTGGACCGCGCCCTGATCGCCGCGACCCGGCTCGCCCAGGGCGGCTCGATCCCCGCCGCCGACATGCTCCGCGACACCCGACGGCGCTGGGCCGAGACGATCCGCCCGCACGTGCGCGACACCGCGAGCCTCGACCTCGTCATGCTGGTCAGCGACGGGCTCTACTTCAACAACTCGCTCGACGTGCACGGACCGGAGCGGCTGGTCCCCCGCAGCGAGGAGCTCGCCGAGCTGATCGCCCTCGTGCTCCGCGCGACGGCCTGACCGCCGGACACGCAGAGAGGGCGGGAGCTTCGCGCTCCCGCCCTCTCTCGGTATGGCTGCGGATCAGACCTCGGTGATCTCGATCTGACGGAACAGGTCGGCGTCGATCGCGTCGCGCACGTCGTCGAGCAGCTCGTCGGAGACCGGCGAGTCCAGCGTCAGCACGCTGAGGGCCTGGGCACCGGCGGCCTGACGGGCGATCTGCATGCCGGCGATGTTGATCCCGGCCTCGCCGAACTTCTGTCCGTAGACCGCCACGATGCCGGGGCGGTCGGTGTAGAGCATCACGACGTGGTGCTTCTCGATCGGCAGCTCGAGCGCGTGGTCGTTGATGCCCACCAGCTTCTCGGACTGCTTCGGACCGGTGAGCGTGCCGGACACGGAGAGCTGGGTGCCGTCGGAGAGGGCACCGGTGAGGGTGATGACGTTGCGGTACTCGTCGCTGACGTCGTCCTTGAGCAGGCGCACCGCGATGCCGCGCTGTTCGGCCAGCAGCGGCGCGTTCACGTACGACACCGTCTCGCTGACGATGTTCGTGAAGACGCCCTTGAGCGCTGCCAGCTTGAGCACGCTCACGTCGTACTCGTTGAGCTCGCCGTGCACCTCGACGTCGAGGCTCGTGAGCGGCGACGTGGCGAGGGCGGCGAAGATCTGACCGAGCTTCTCGACCAGGGAGATGCCCGGGCGCACGTAGGGGTCGATCACGCCGCCCGCCACGTTGACCGCGTCGGGAACCAGGTCGCCGCCGAGGGCCAGACGCACGGAGCGGGCGACCGAGACGCCGGCCTTCTCCTGGGCTTCCTCGGTGCTCGCACCGAGATGCGGGGTGACGACGACGTTGGGCAGCTCGAGGAGCGGACGAGCGGTGCCACCCTCGGCGGGAGGCTCCGACGTGAAGACGTCGAGTCCAGCCCCGGCGATCTCGCCGGCGACGAGCGCCGCGTGCAGCGCCTCCTCGTCGATCAGGCCGCCGCGGGCCACGTTCACGACGAACGCGGTCGGCTTCATGGCCTTGAACTGCTCGGCGCCGATCATGCCGGTGGTCTCCGGCGTCTTCGGCATGTGGATCGTGAGGAAGTCCGACTCGGCGACCAGCTCGTCGAGCGAGAGCAGCTGCACGCCGAGCTGCTGCGCACGGGCGGAGGTCACGTAGGGGTCGTACGCGACGACGCGCATGTCGAACGCGGCGAGGCGGGCGGCGACCAGCGCGCCGATACGGCCGAGGCCGACGATGCCGACCGTCTTCTCGAACAGCTCGGCACCGGTGAAGGAGCTGCGCTTCCAGGCGCCGGCCGACAGCGACGCGTGCGCGGCCGGGATGCGGCGGGCGAGGCTCAGGATGTGACCGACCGTGAGCTCGGCGGCCGAGACGATGTTCGAGGTCGGCGCGTTCACGACCATGACGCCGGCGGCCGTGGCGGCCTTGATGTCGACGTTGTCGAGGCCGACACCCGCACGCGCGACGACCTTCAGCTTCGGCGCGTGGGTCAACGCCTCCTCGTCGATGCGCGTCGCCGAGCGGACGAGCACCGCATCGGCGTCGGCCAGCGCGGCGAAGAGCGCCTCGCGGTCGGTGCCATCGACGTCACGGACGTCGAAGTCGGGGCCGAGGGCCTCGATCGTGGCGGGAGAGAGTACTTCGGCGATGAGCACGACAGGCTTCGGCACAGTGGATCCTTCGGGGCAGCGCGGCAGGCGGGAGGGGCCGATGCGCCGCACACCATGGGGGCGCGATCGCGTCAACTCTACCCGAGCGTCCGAGGCCCTCCGTGCCGTGTGACCGTGTGCGACTCAGGCGCTGGGCATCGTCAGGCTGAGCGCGATCAGGCTCATCCAGAACACCGCGACGATGCCGAGACCGGCGAGGAACACCAGTGCGAGCTCGCCCACCCTGCGCCGGCGGCCGATCACGTAGGCGAACGCGAACACGATGGCGGGGAACGCGACACCGAACAGCAGCGTCGCCCACCCGCCGCCGGTCAGTCCGGTCTGCGCCATCGTGATGAGGTGTGCGACGGCGTTCCACACCGCGTAGGCGTAGAAGAGTCCCGCCAGCCCGATGACGAGACCGACGAGCCAGTGCGGCGAACCCGCGGAGACCTGAGGAGCGGTCGACGACTCGCTCATGATCCGATCACCCCCACGGTGACGAAGGGCCACGGAACCAGGAGGACCACCCCGGCGAGCAGGACGGCGACCCGGATCCAGGAGGCTCTCCCCCGCGTGAGCACCCAGCTCGCGAGGAACCACAGGGCCGGTGCGGCGATCGCCAGCACGAACCAGGGCAGGAACATGACGTCGGACACGAGGAACGAGGCGAGCGGCTGCAGCCGCAGCCCTCCGACGATCCAGCCGATCGTGTAGAGGAGGTAGACGCCCCCGATCACGCCGACGATCAGCAGCATCGGGGTGCTCAGGCCCGCCGGCTCCTCCGGGTGGGCGGAGGTCACGGTGCCGTCGTCCTCGATCGTGCCGACCTCGCCGCTGCCCTTGCCGACGGCGTTCCAACCGCGCGGAAGAGCGGGATCCTGGGGCGGAGTCGCGTCGTCGCCGTCCCAGCTGAGGGCGTCGTCGGAATCGGAAGTCATGTCCCCAGCGTAGGACACCCGGTCCACTAGGCTCGGGGTTGCCTTCAGCCGGATCGGCGGGCATCGGAGGGAAAGGGAGCACCGTGGCCGAGAGCGACAAGACGAACGCCGGCGTCGAGCCGTCCGTGAAGGACGACGCGAACGTCGAACCGCCTGCCGGCTGGGTCCCGACCCCCGAAGCCAAGGCCACGGCGACGCGCTTCCGCTGGATCGCCGCCGTGCTCTGGGCCGTCGCGATCATCGGCGAGGGCGTCGGCATCTTCTGGCTCCTGCGTCAGCGCGTCTTCGTCGGCGAGGACGGCGAACTGCTGCGCAACCCCGACACCGGTCTCCTGGAGGAGCACGGCGTCTCGGCGCAGTTCCCGCAGTGGGCCTTCATCGCCCTCCTCGTGCTGCTCGTCGTGATCGCGGCCCTGTCGATCACCGGGTCGGTGCTGTGGAAGAAGGCGAACCGCCTGGATCCGGCGCGCAAGTCCGACAAGGTGCGGTTCTTCGTGCAGAACCAGCTCGGTGCGATCATCGCCATCGTGGCGTTCCTTCCGCTGGTCATCCTGATCTTCCTGAACAAGGACATGTCGAAGGGGCAGAAGACGACCGCCGGCATCGTGGGCGTCGTCCTCGCCGCACTCGCCGCCATCGTCGGCATCGACTTCGCGCCGTCGTCCGTCGAGCAGTACACCGCCGACCAGTCCGCGGTCATCCAGCTCCTCGGCAAGGACCAGGTGGTCTGGGTCGAGGGCGGCAAGGTCTATCACGTCTGCGATGAGGTCTCCGCGATCCAGACCGGCAGCGAGATCATCACCGGCACGACCGCTCAGGCCGTCGAGGCCGGCAAGACCCGACTGACGCTCCAGTTCGCCTCGGAGCTGCGCGCCTGCGACCTGCCGGTGCCGGAGAACGACGAGGAGATCACCGAGGCGCTCCGCCAGATCCAGGCCGGACAGGTCGACACCGTCCTTCCCGCGCCGGTCTGGGCCGACTCCGTCGAGCCGCCGCTCGTGGTCGAGGACGCCCCGGCCGAGTGACCCGGCTGCGGCGCTAGTCGGCGTCGAGCGCGGCCACCAGCCTCTCCTCCGCGGAGGAGAGGTGCGCGTCGAGGAGAGCTGCCGCGCGATCGGCGTCTCCGGAGGCGACGGCGTCGAGGATGTCGGCGTGCTGGGCGGCGATCTCGGCGGCGTCCAGCAGCTGCCGTCCCTGCACCTGCGCCATGCACAGCCGCACCTCGTCGAGAACGCTCCGGTACATCCGTCCCGTCCGCTCGCTCTCGAGCGCGTCGATCAGGGCGGTGTGGAACCGGAGGTCGGGGTCGACGGTCGCCGGGTCCGGCCCCGGCGGCATCGCGAGGATCTCGGCGTTCGCGTCGAGCGCCGCCTGCGGCACGGTTCCGTCGACGGCGAGGTCGCGCAGGGCCGCACTCTCCAGTCGCGCCCGCGTGCGATAGACGTCCCGCACGGTGGCCGGGTCGATCGCCACGACGCGCGCGCTCCGATGAGCGGTGCGGACCAGGAGCCCCGCGGCGACGAGCTGCTCGATGGCCGCTTTCGCGCTGGGTCGCGCCACGCCGAAGGTCTGCGACACCGCAGCCTCCGTGAGCGGAGTGCCCGAGCGGATGTCGCCGCGGAGGATGCGTCTGCGCAGCTGTGCCGTGACGGCATCCACCACGCCGACGATCCCCAGCGGTGCGTCCGTGGTCGTGGTCATGCGGTCAGCCTATCGAAGCCGTGCGATCTCGGTACACTTGTCAGACAATCTTTCGACGGAGCAGAGGAGCACCGTGCCGACCACACTCGCCGAACCACTCGACCCCGCACTGCTGGGCTCGACGACGCAGGTGCACTCCCGATCCATCGACCGCTTCGCACGCGCCCACGATGCGTCCCATTACCTCCTGATCCCGGACGCGGTGCTCTCCCCCGCGGACGCCGAGGGCGTCGCCCGTGCCTTCGGAGCGGTCCGCGCGGCCGGACGCACCCTCACCTTCCGCTCCGGTGGCACCAGCCTCTCCGGCCAGAGCGTCAGCGGAGACATCCTGGTCGACACGCGGAGCAACTTCCGCGACATCCGCGTCGAAGAGGACGGTGCCTTCGTCCGGGTCGGCCCGGGCGCGACCGTGCGTCAGGTCAACACCCGCCTGACCCGCCATCGTCGCAAGCTCGGACCCGACCCCGCGAGCGAGATCGCCTGCACGATCGGCGGCGTCGTGGCCAACAACTCCAGCGGCATGGCCTGCGGCATCACCGAGAACTCCTATCAGACGATCGAGTCGATGACGCTCGTGCTCCCGAGCGGCACGATCCTCGACACCGGTCGGCCCGATGCGGATGCCGTGCTGCGCGCCGCCGAGCCCGCGATCGCCGAAGGGCTCCTGGCCCTCCGCGCACGCCTGCTCGCCTCGCCCGAGCACGTCGCGTTCCTCCGCCAGCAGTTCTCGATGAAGAACACGATGGGCTACGGGCTCAACGCCCTCCTCGACTTCGACGAGCCGGTGCGCATCCTCGAGCACCTCGTCATCGGGTCCGAGGGAACGCTCGCGTTCGTCGCGGAAGCCCGGTTCCGGACGATCGAGGTGCGACCGGCGATCGCGACCGGCCTGCTGGTGTTCGAGACCCTCTCCGCCGCGATGACCGCACTGCCCGACCTCACACGTCTGGGTCTCGCGACCATCGAGCTGATGGATGCCGCATCGCTCCGCGTCGCGCAGGGGCTCAGCGACGTGCCGGCCGCCATCGCCGAGATCGAGGTGCAGGGGCACGCCGCGCTTCTCGTCGAGGTGCATGCCGCCGACGCCGATGCGCTCGCGGACGCGAGCGCCGGCGCGCAGGCGCACTTCGAGGCACTGCCCCTCGCTGTCGCTCCGCGGCTCACGACCGACGCCGCCGAGCGCGCCGCCCTGTGGCATGTCCGCAAGGGCCTCTACACCGCCGTGGCCGGAGCACGCCCCTCGGGGACGACCGCGCTGCTGGAGGACATCGTCGTCCCCGTCCCCCGTCTGCTCGCGACCTGCGAACGGCTGATCGAGCTGTTCGCCGAGCACGGCTACGAGGGCTCGGTCATCTTCGGCCACGCGAAGGACGGCAACGTCCACTTCCTCCTCAACGAGCGCTTCGACGACGCCGACAGCGTGGCACGCTACCGGAGGTTCACGGACGACCTGGTCGACCTGGTCCTCTCCCAGCAGGGATCCCTCAAGGCCGAGCACGGCACCGGTCGCATCATGGCGCCCTTCGTGCGTCGGCAGTACGGCGACGAGCTCACCGACATGATGTGGGAGATCAAGGGCCTGCTCGACCCCGACGGCATCCTCAACCCCGGTGTGGTCCTCTCGGACGACCCCGACTCCTACCTGCACGACCTCAAGCGGGTGCCGACGGTCGAGAGCGAGGTCGACCGCTGCGTCGAATGCGGCTACTGCGAACCCACCTGCCCGAGCAAGAGCATCACGCTCACACCGCGTCAGCGCATCGTGATCCGTCGCGACATGGCGTGGGCCGAGGAGCAGGGCGACACCGAGCTGCTGCGCGACCTGCAGAAGGACTACGACTACGACGGCGTGCAGACCTGCGCCGTCGACGGCATGTGCGGTGTCGCGTGCCCGGTCGACATCAACACCGGCGACCTCGTGCGCCGGCTGCGAGCCGAGCAGACGAACGCGGTCGAGGGCGCACTCTGGGGGACGGCGGCGAAGCACTGGAGCACCGTGACCCGTGCCGGCGGCGTGGCGCTGACCGTGGCCGACGCCCTTCCCGCGCCGCTGGTGCGCGGAGTGACGCAGGTCGGCCGGGCCGTCCTCGGCGCCGACACCGTCCCGCTCTATGACGGCGGGCTCCCCCGCGGCGGCTCCAAGCCCCCGCGGCCCGATGCGCCCGCCGGCGCCCAGGCAGTCTTCTTCGGCGCCTGCATCGGCACGATGTTCGGTGCGGAGGACGAGGGCCGGGGATCCCGCGATGCGCTGCGCGACCTCCTGGATCGCGCAGGGATCCCGGTCGTGATCCCCGAGGAGAACGGCGGTCTCTGCTGCGGGACCCCGTGGAAGTCGAAGGGGCACCTCGACGGCTACCGGCTCATGTCGGACCGGGTGCTCGATTCGCTGTGGGAGGCCAGCCGCCACGGCGAGCTCCCCGTGGTGTGCGACGCCGCATCCTGCACCGAGGGCCTCGACGTGATGCTCGCCCAGTCGGTGGCGAAGAACCCGAAGTACCAGGGCCTGCGGATCGAGGACGCCACCACCTTCGTCGCCCGCGAGGTGCTGCCGCGCCTGAGCGTCACGGAGAAGCTCCCGACCTTGGCCGTGCACCCGACCTGCTCCACGACCGCGCTGGGAGCGACGGGCGCACTGACCGCGATCGCGGCGGCGGTGGCGGACGACGTCTTCATCCCCGAGGGCTGGGGCTGCTGCGCGTTCGCCGGCGACCGCGGGATGCTGCATCCCGAGCTCACCGCCAGTGCGACGGCCCAGGAGTCGGCGGAGATCGCCGCGGCCGAGGGCGAGCGGGGCGGATTCGACGCCTTCGTCTCGGCCAACCGCACGTGCGAGATCGGGATGACCCGCGCCACGGGGCGCCCCTACCGCCACGTGATCGAGGTGCTGGAGGAGCTCACCCGCCCCTGAACGGCCGGACAGAACGAAAGAACGGGCGCCCCCGAGGGGACGCCCGTTCTTTCGTCGGATACTCGGGTCAGCGCGCGGCGCTGCCGTCGATGTAGTCCTCGTCCTGCTGCTTCCAGGCGAAGAGCGAACGCAGCTCCTTGCCGGTGACCTCGATCGGGTGCTGCTCCTCCTTGGCGCGCAGCGCCAGGAACTCCTCGGCACCGTTGTCCTGGTCGTCGATGAAGCGCTTGGCGAAGGCACCCGACTGGATGTCGGCGAGGACGCCCTGCATGCTCTCCTTGACGCGCTCGTCGATGACGCGCGGGCCCGAGACGTAGTCGCCGAACTCGGCGGTGTCGGAGATCGACCAGCGCTGCTTGGCGATGCCACCCTCCCACATGAGGTCGACGATGAGCTTCAGCTCGTGCAGCACCTCGAAGTAGGCGATCTGCGGCTGGTAGCCCGCCTCGGTCAGCGTCTCGAAGCCGGCCTGGACGAGGTGGCTCACGCCACCGCAGAGCACGGCCTGCTCGCCGAACAGGTCGGTCTCGGTCTCCTCGGTGAAGGTCGTCTTAATGACGCCGGCGCGGGTGCCGCCGATGGCCTTCGCGTACGAGAGCGCGAGGTCCCAGGCCTTGCCCGATGCGTCGCGCTCGACCGCGATGATGTCCGGGATGCCACGGCCCGCGACGAACTCGCGACGGACGGTGTGGCCCGGCGCCTTCGGGGCGACGAGGATCACGTCGACGCCCTCGGGAGCGTCGATGTAGCCGAAGCGGATGTTGAAGCCGTGCGCGAAGGCGAGGGTCTTGCCGGCCGTGAGGTTCGGCGCGATGGACTCGCTGTAGATGATGCGCTGGTGCTGGTCCGGCGCGAGGATCATGATGACGTCGGCCCACTCGGTGGCCTCGGCGACGGTCTTGACCGGGAAGCCGGCCTCCTCGGCCTTGGCAGCGGACTTGGAGCCCTCCTTGAGCGCGATGGCGACCTCGACGCCCGAGTCGCGCAGGTTCTGCGCGTGGGCGTGGCCCTGCGAGCCGTATCCGACGATCGCGACCTTCTTGCCCTGGATCAGGGACAGGTCGGCGTCGGCGTCGTAGAAGATCTCGGTGCTCACTATGTGTTTCTCCTTGTTCTTTGCGTTTCGTCTGGCTTCGCGCGCTCGGCGAGCGGCGAAAAGTCGGTGGTCAGGTCTGTCAGCCGCGCAGGACGCGCTCGGTGATGCTCTTGCCGCCGCGGCCGATGGCGAGGAGACCCGACTGCGCGATCTCCTTGATGCCGAAGGGCTCGAGCGCGCGAAGCATCGCGTCGACCTTGCCCTTGTCGCCGGTCACCTCGATCACGAGCGCGTCGGAGGCGTAGTCCACCACGGATGCGCGGAAGAGGTTCACCACCTCGATCACGTTCGAGCGCGTGGCGTTGTCGGTGCGCACCTTCACGAGCATGTGCTCGCGCTGCACCGACGTGGCGAAGTCGAGCTCCACGATCTTGATCACGTTGATCAGCTTGTTGAGCTGCTTGGTGACCTGCTCGAGCGGGAGCTCGTCGACGTCGACGACGACGGTGATGCGGGAGATCCCCGGCACCTCCGTCACGCCGACGGCGAGGGAGTCGATGTTGAAGCCGCGGCGGGCGAACAGCCCGGCGACGCGGGTGAGGAGGCCGGGGGTGTTCTCCACCAGCAGGCTCAGCACGTGGGTCGACATGGATCAGTCCTCCTCGTCGAAGGCGGGCGCGTGCTCGCGGGCGTACTGGACAAAGCTGTTGCTCACTCCCTGCGGGACCATCGGCCACACCATGGAGTCGGCGCTCACCACGAAGTCGATCACCACCGGACGGTCGTTCGTCTCGAGGGCGAGCTTGATCGCGGCATCCACTTCTTCCTCCTTCTCCACGCGGATCGCGAGGCAGCCGTAGGCCTCGGCGAGCTTCACGAAGTCGGGGATGCGGATCGTGCCGTGCCCGGTGTTGAGGTCGGTGTTCGAGTGGCGACCGTCGTAGAACAGCGTCTGCCACTGGCGGACCATGCCCAGCGACGAGTTGTTGATGATCGCGACCTTGATCGGGATGTTGTTGATCGTGCAGGTCGCGAGCTCCTGATTGGTCATCTGGAAGCAGCCGTCGCCGTCGATCGCCCACACGGGACGGTCGGGCTCGGCGACCTTCGCGCCCATCGCGGCCGGAACCGAGTAGCCCATGGTGCCGGCTCCACCGGAGTTCAGCCAGGCGTTGGGGCGCTCGTACTTGATGAACTGCGCGGCCCACATCTGGTGCTGGCCGACGCCCGAGGCGAAGATGCCCTCGGGCCCGGTGAGCTCGCCGATGCGCTGGATCACGTACTGCGGGGCCAGGAGGCCGTCCGTCGTCGGCGCGAAGCCGAGCGGGAACTCGCTGCGCAGCCCGTCGAGGTACGACCACCACTCCTCGATGTCGGTCTTCTCGCCGCCCGTGGCACCGCGGAACGCGGCGTCCAGGTCGGTCAGCACGTCGCGGACATCGCCCACGATCGGCACATCGGCCGTGCGGATCTTCGAGATCTCGGCGGGATCGATGTCGACGTGCACGACCTTGGCGTTCGGCGCGAAGAGCGCCGCCTTGCCCGTCACGCGGTCATCGAACCGCGCGCCGAGCGACACCAGCAGGTCGGCCTCCTGCAGCGCCAGCACGGCCGGGACCGTGCCGTGCATGCCCGGCATACCGAGGTGCTGCGGGTGCGAGTCGGGGAATGCGCCGCGGGCCATCAGCGTGGTGACGACGGGCGCGCCCGTCGACTCCGCGAGCTCGAGGAGCTCCGCCGACGCCTTGCCGCGGATCACGCCGCCGCCGACGTACAGCACGGGCTTCTTGGCCTCCGCGAGGAGGGTCGCCGCGGCCTGGATCTGCTTGCCGTGCGCCTTGGTCACCGGACGGTAGCCGGGGAGGTCGATCTTGGGCGGCCACACGAACGGAGCCGTCGCCTGCTGCGCGTCCTTCGTGATGTCGACGAGCACGGGGCCGGGACGACCGGTGCCGGCGATCTCGTAGGCCGCCGCGATGGCGCCCGGAATGTCGGCGGCGTCCTTCACCAGGAAGGAGTGCTTGGTGATCGGCATCGTGATGCCCACGATGTCGGCCTCCTGGAAGGCGTCCGTCCCCATCAGGGTCGAGAACACCTGGCCGGTGATGGCCAGCATCGGCACCGAGTCCATGTAGGCGTCGGCGATCGCGGTCACGAGGTTGGTCGCGCCCGGACCGGAGGTCGCGATGCACACGCCCACCTTGCCGGACGCGGATGCGTAGCCCTCGGCCGCGTGGCCGGCGCCCTGCTCGTGCCGGACCAGGATGTGACGCAGCTCGGACGCGTCCATCAGCGGGTCGTAGACCGGAAGGATCGCTCCACCCGGGAGACCGAACACATCGGTCACACCGAGCAGCTCGAGCGAGCGGACCACGGCCTCGGCGCCGGTGATCTCCGGCGCAGAGGATTGACGGGCGGGCGGCCTCGGCACGGCCGGGGCGGAATCAGCAGTCATGAGTTTCCTTCTGATGATCTGTGGAGGACGCCGGATGCCGGAGCGTCCGGGTCAGCCGGTGGTCGCTCCCTCGGCGGCGGACCGCACGAGGCGCGAGTACTTGGCAAGAACGCCTCGGGTGTAGCGCGGGGGAAGCGGCTCCCAGCCAGAGCGGCGGGAGGCGAGCTCTGCCTCATCGACGAGTAGATCGAGAGAGCGAGCTGCGATATCGACCCGTATCAGATCACCATCGCGCACGAAGGCGATGGGACCAGCGTCCACCGCTTCGGGTGCTATGTGGCCGATGCACAGGCCGGTTGTGCCGCCTGAGAATCGTCCGTCCGTCAAGAGTAGTACATCTTTTCCGAGCCCCGCGCCCTTGATGGCCGCGGTGATGGCCAGCATCTCGCGCATACCCGGTCCGCCCTTGGGTCCTTCGTAGCGGATGACGATGACCGTGCCGGGCTCGATCTCGCCCTCGGCGACGGCGTCCATGGCCGCGCGCTCGCGCTCGAACACGCGGGCCGGGCCCTCGAACACGGCGGCGTCGAAGCCCGCGGTCTTCACCACGGCGCCCTCGGGCGCCAGCGAGCCGTGCAGGATCGTGAGCCCGCCGGTGGCGTGGATCGGGTTGTCGAACGTGTGGATGACCTCGCCGTCGATCGGCTGCGGGTCGAGGTCGGCGAGGTTCTCGGCGAGCGTCTTGCCCGTGACGGTGAGCGCGTCGCCGTGCAGCAGGCCCTCGTCGAGCATCGCCTTCATGATCACGGGGATGCCGCCGTGACGGTCGACGTCGTTCATGACGTACTTGCCGAACGGCTTCATGTCGGCGACGTGCGGGACCTTGTCGCCGATGCGGTTGAAGTCGTGCAGGCTCAGCTCGACCTCGGCCTCACGGGCGATCGCGAGCAGGTGCAGGACGACGTTCGTGGAGCCGCCGAGGGCCATCGCGAGGGCGATCGCGTTCTCGAACGCCTCCTTGGTGAGGATGTCGCGGGTGGTGATGCCCTGGCGGAGCAGGTTCACCACGGCCTCGCCCGAGCGGTGGGCGAAGTAGTCGCGACGACGGTCCGCCGCGGGCGGCGCGGCCGAGCCGGGCAGGCTGAGACCGAGGGCCTCGGCGACCGATGCCATGGTGTTCGCGGTGTACATGCCGCCGCAGGCACCCTCGCCGGGGGCGATGGCGCACTCGATGCGCTTCAGGTCCTCCTCGCTCATGAGACCGGCACGGCAGGCGCCGACCGCCTCGAACGAGTCGATGATCGTGACGTCCTTCTCGGTGCCGTCGGAGAGCTTGACCCATCCCGGCGCGATCGATCCGGCGTACAGGAACACGCTGGAGAGGTCGAGGCGGGCGCTGGCCATGAGCATGCCGGGGATCGACTTGTCGCAGCCTGCGAGGAGCACAGAGCCGTCGAGGCGCTCGGCCATCATCACGGTCTCGACGGAGTCGGCGATGACCTCGCGCGACACGAGGGAGAAGTGCATGCCCTCGTGGCCCATCGAGATGCCGTCGGAGACGGAGATCGTGCCGAACTGCAGCGGGTAGCCACCGCCGGAGTGCACGCCCTCCTTCGCGCCCTGCGCGAGCCGGTCGAGGCTCAGGTTGCAGGGCGTGATCTCGTTCCAGCTGGAGGCGATTCCGATCTGCGGCTTGTCCCAGTCGGCGTCACCCATGCCGACGGCACGGAGCATGCCTCGGGAGGTCGTGGCCTCGATGCCGTCGGTGACGACGCGGCTGCGGGGCTTGATGTCGATGGGCGCGCTGTGAGAGGGATCATGCGAGGACATGACGGAAGTCTATTGCCGCCGAGAGGTGCGTTCGTCCGCCAACGCCT
This sequence comes from Microbacterium sp. GW821-FHT01D02, assembly GCF_059422585.1. Classification (NCBI taxonomy): domain Bacteria; kingdom Bacillati; phylum Actinomycetota; class Actinomycetes; order Micrococcales; family Microbacteriaceae; genus Microbacterium; species Microbacterium sp. GW821-FHT01D02. The sequence goes on from NZ_JBWKXB010000003.1 coordinate 682,724, forward strand.
CCAGAAGCGCGGCGATCTCTTGTGGAGTGTCCACACGCAGGGTCGCGACGCTCTCCCCTGGACCGACGCGCACGCCGAGGTCGCCCTCCCCGAGCACGCGCATCGCATCCTCGTCGGTCACATCGTCGCCGGCGAACAGGATGCCGGTGGCGTCGAAGCGGTCGCGGAGCGCGGCCATCGCGGCGTCCTTGCCCTCGTTGCGCGAGGAGAACTCCAGCACCCGGTGGCCGGCTCGGCGTCGCCAGTGCGGGAAGCGCTCGGCGACGAGGGCGTCGATCTCGGCGAACACGCGCTCCTCGGTCTCACGGTCGGCCCGGCGGGTGTGCACGCCCATGCCGAACGTCTTGGGCTCGAACTCGGCACCCTCGTACCGCTCGATGATCGGCTTCGCCGCGGCCCACAGCTCCTCGCGCGCGCCGTCCTCGGTGGCCTCTCCCGGGGCATCGGCGTCGCCCTCTCCGGGGAACCAGTACTGGGCGCCGTGCGAGCCGGCGAGGGCGATCGGCGAGTCGTCGGTGTGCTCCGTGATCACGCGGAGGTCGTGCATGCTGCGGCCGGAGACGTAGGCGACGACCGTGTCCGGCAGGGCCGCGAGGCGATCGACCTGGGCCGCGACCTCGGGGAGCGCGCGCGCCGCCATCGGGTCCTCGACCAGAGGGGAGGCGGTGCCGTCGAAGTCGAGCGCGACGACCAGCCGCGGCGTGGCGGCCAGGGCGCTGAGGGCGTCGTCGGCGGTTCCGGGGATCCAGGGGCGCGTCACAGTGTCTCCATTCGCAGGGGGTTCGCTCCCAGTATCGCGGCCTCGCGGAAGGTCAGCGTCCACGTACCTCGGCGAGAGCGGCCAGGAACGAGGAGGACCAGGCGGCGACGTCGTTGTCGAGCACGCGCCGGCGGAGCGACCGCATGCGGCGCCCCTGCTCGGTCGGCGTCATCTCGACCGCGGTCATGATCGCGTCCTTGAGCCCCTCGATGTCGTGCGGGTTGACGCGCACGGCCTGCCGCAGCTCGTCCGCCGCGCCGGTGAACTCGCTGAGCACCAGCACACCGCGGTCGTCGACGCGGGTCGCGACGTACTCCTTCGCGACGAGGTTCATGCCGTCGCGCAGCGCGGTCACGAGCATCACGTCGGCCGCCAGGTACAGCGCGACCATCTCCTCGCGCGGATATCCCTGGTGCAGGTAGCGGATGGCGGAGTGACCCATCGTGTCGGTGTCGCCGTTGATGCGGCTCACGGCGAGCTCGATCTCGTCGCGCAGGTGCACGTACGCGTCGACGCGCTCCCGACTGGGGCTGGCGACCTGGACGAGCGTGACGTCCTCGACCTTCAGCCGCCCCTCCGCGAGCAGCTCGCCGTACGCCTTGATGCGGTGACGGATGCCCTTGGTGTAGTCGAGCCGGTCGACGCCGAGCAGGATGCGCTTCGGGTTGCCCAGGCTGGCGCGGATCTCGGCCGCCCGGGCACGAACGTCCTCCCGCGCCGCGAGCTCGAGATAGGGCGTGGTGTCGATGGAGATCGGGAACGCCCGCGCCAGGGCGGTGCGCGTGCCGTCCCCCTCGGGGACCGCGACGTGCGGCCCCTTGACCTCGTAGCGGAGCCGACGCCGCACGGCGGTGAGGAAGTAGGTGGCGTCCTGAGCGCGCTGGAAGCCGATCACGTCGGCGCCGAGCAGGCCGCGCAGCACCTGGTCGCGCCAGGGCAGCTGGGCGTAGAGGCCGTGGGCCGGGAACGGGATGTGGTGGAAGTAGCCGATCGTCACGTCGGGACGCAGCTCGCGCACCATCTGCGGGACGAGCTGCAGCTGGTAGTCGTGCACCCAGACGGTGCCCTCCGGGGCCACGGTGGCCGCGGCGGCTTCGGCGAACCGCCGATTGACCGTGACGTAGGCCTCCCACCATTCGCGGTGGTACTGGGGCGGCGCGATCACGTCGTGGTACAGCGGCCAGATCGTGTCGTTCGCGAAGCCCTCGTAGTACTCCGCCACCTCCTGCGCGCTGAGCGCGACGGGCACGAGTTCGATGCCGCCCGCCTCGAACGGCTCGAGCTCGACGTCGGCCTGACCGGCCCAGCCGACCCAGGCGCCGTGGACGTTGCGCATCATGGGCTCGAGAGCGGCGACCAGCCCTCCGGGAGAGGTGCGCCAGATCTCCTCGCCGTCAGGTCCCTCCACCCGGTCGACGGGCAGTCGGTTGGCGACGACGACGAAATCTGCAGCGGTCACGGATGACTCCTCACGGTTGACTCCAACCTACCCAGGATGACGGGATTCCGCCCGCGGGCGTCAGACCGTGACGGAGGCGCGACGACGCCCTTCACCGCTGAGCGCCCAGTTCGCCACGCCCGCGGCGAAGGCGATGAAGGCGGCGATCATCGGCAGCAGGAGGGCGGCGGAGGTGCCCACGTTCTCGGCGATCTCTCCCGCCACGGCGGCGCCGATGGACTGCCCGACGACCACGCCGGAACCGAGCATCGTCATCACGGTGGCCGAGCGGCCGCGCGGGCTGCGGGCCGCTCCGAAGCTGTACTGCGTGACCAGCGTCGGCCCGATCCCGATGCCCATGATCGCGAGCGCGACCATCATCGTCCCGGGCGAGTCGACGAAGCCGAGCAGGAGCGTGCCGGCGAGCAGGATGCCGGAGAAGACGAGCCAGCGCGCCCGCATCGAGAACGCGGGAGGGAGCCACGCCACGCCCAGCGCCAGGAGCGCGGAGCCGACGCCCATCACGCCGTAGAGGAGACCCGCCTGCTCGGGGGCGCCACGGTCGGCCATGAAGGACGTGAGCGAGGTGAGCATCGTGCCGAAGAACATCCCCACACCGAGGATCCCGAGGACCACGATCAGCAGCTGCGGGCGGAACAGCTCCGAGACCGCCGACGGGGCCCTGCCGTCGGCGTCGCGGTCCTGCGACACGTGCCGGCCGCTGGGGTGCAGCGCGAACGCTCCGACGAACACGACCGTGAGCGCGGCAGCGCCCACGAGGGGCGCCCACGGCGCGATCGCGGAAGCCAGGACGCCGACCAGGAACGGGCCGAAGACGAACACGGTCTCGTCGGCCGCGGACTCGTACGCCATGGTCCCCGACACGGTGCGCGGGCGACGCTCCTCCGGCATCCGCTCGCTGATGATCGTGACGAGTCGGGACCGAGAGAGCGGCGCGACCTGCGGAGCGGTGGCGCCGATGCCGACGGCGGCCAGCAGCACGAAGCCGTCGGCCGCGGTGCCGTAGACGACCGCGGTGAAGAGCAGGAGCATCGCGCCGTTCGCGAGCGCCAGCACGACGAGCACGGCCCGCTGGCCGAAGCGGTCGGCCGCGGCGCCGAGGAGGGGGCCGAAGCATGCGGTCCCCAGCCCGACCGCGGCGGAGGTCAGGCCGCCGAGCGACAGGGAGCCGCGCGCCGAAACCACCACGGTCAGGACGCCGACGACCATCATGGCGAACGGGAGTCGCGCGATGAAGGCGATGAGGAAGTACGGGAAGCCGGCGAGACGGAGAAGGCTCGGCTCGGCGAGGGGCTGCGATGTGGTTGCGCGTGTCATGGCTCTCGCGCGTCGAAGACGCGATGTCGGGTGCCGCCGCTGTCCGTCGGAATGCCGACGGCCGGTAGATACACGGTTGTGCGGCCGCGGGCGAGCCGCGACGCCCCCAGGATAGCGGATGCCGCCGGGGAACAGCCGGGAATCGGGCGGCCCGCGACGGGGCTAGTCTGGGCGACACCCGCCGCCACGCTCCCGAGGAGGACCCCGTTGCCCACCGCCCCGCAGGACACCGCCTCGACCCGAGTCCTTCCCGCACCGTCGCTGCGGGCCGGCAGCGCCAAGACCTCACCGGTCCGTGATCTGCTCGCTCTCACCCGGCGCCCGGAGGTCATCTCGTTCGCCGGCGGCCTGCCCGCTCCCGAGCTGTTCGACGTGGACGGCATCCGCGCCGCGTTCGACGCCGTCCTCGACTCCCCCGGCGTCCTCCAGTACTCCACCTCCGAGGGCGACCCCCACCTTCGCGAGGAGGTGGCGAGACGCTACACGGCGGACGGCCTGCCCACCGACGCCGCGGACCTGATCATCACCACCGGGTCCCAGCAGGGCCTCGGCCTCCTCTCGACGACGCTGCTCGACCCCGGCGACACCATCCTCGTCGAGGAGCCGTGCTACCTCGCGGCGCTGCAGACGTTCGCTCTCGCCGGCGCCCGGGTGGTCGGGATCCCCTACATCGGCGACGAGCTCGACCTCGCGGCGTTGGACCGTCTCGCCGAGGAACACGGCCCGAAGTTCTTCTACACCGTGCCGACGTTCCAGAACCCGACGGGACGCACGCACGGGCTCGAGGCGCGTCAGGCCATCGCCGAGATCGCTCGACGCCGAGGATTCCGCATCGTCGAGGACGAGCCCTATCGTCAGCTCCGCTACTCGGGTGACCCGCTGCCCTCGCTCGCGGAGCTGGCGCCCGAGCACGTGATCAGCCTCGGCAGCTTCTCGAAGGTGATCGCCCCCGGATTGCGCATCGGCTGGATCCGCACGACCGCGGACGTCCGTCCGGCGATCACGATCGCCAAGCAGGCCGCCGATCTGCACACGTCCACGATCGACCAGGCGGCCGCCGCGCACTACCTCGTCTCCGGCCGCGGCGAGCCCGCGCTCGACCGCATCCGCGACGCGTACTCCGCGCGACGCGACGCGATGCTCGACGCCCTCCCCTCCGCGCTCCCCTCGGGAAGCACCTGGAACCGTCCGGACGGCGGGATGTTCGTCTGGGCACGACTCCCCGAGGGCTGGGACGCCACGGAATCGCTCGCGCACGCCCTGACGAAGGACGTCGCGTACGTCCCCGGCCTCTCGTTCTACTGCGGCACCCCCGATCCGCGGACCCTCCGGCTGTCGTTCACGACGTACGCCCCTGACAGGATCAGGGACGGCTTGTCAAGGCTCGGTGCGACCTGGGGTGCGGGCAGGTAGCGTAAGGGAATGCGCTACCTCTTCAGCACCGGACTTGTCGCTGCGATCTCGGCGGGGATCTCGCTGCTGCGCGGCACCCGCGAGCAACCCCTCACCTGGCGCGCCGCGCTGTCCTGGGTGAGCTGGGGCATCACGATGGCTCTCGCCGTCGGTGCCGTGATCGACCTGAACCGCGAGCGTCGCGGAGTGCTCGTGGACGCCGACTCCCCGCAGGCGGTCAAGAAGGCCAAGAAGGCCCAGCGCCTCCAGTTCCGGTCGCAGAAGGCGCTCGCCGACACCCAGGACCACGCCAAGGACGCACGGTCCTGAGACCGTGCGTCCCGAACGCGCCGCTCAGCGCGTGAGGATCAGCGCTTCGCCCTGACCGCCGCCGCCGCACAGGCCGACGGCCGCCGTTCCTCCCCCTCGGCGGACGAGCTCGTGCGCGACATGCACCACGAGTCTGTTGCCCGAAGCCCCGATCGGATGACCGATCGCGATGCCGCCGCCGTGGATGTTCACGATGCTGTCGTCCAGGCCGAGTTCGACCTGCGAACGGGCCACGACCGCGCCGAACGCCTCGTTGATCTCCACGAGGTCGAGGTCTGACGGGGTGATGCCCTGCTTCGCGCAGGCGCGCTCGATCGCGCGGGCCGGCTGCGCCTGCAGGGAGTTGTCGGGGCCGGCGGTCTGACCGCTGGCGCCGACCGTCGCGAGGACCGGCCATCCCTTCGCCGCGGCGGTTCCGCGGGTCGTGACGACCACGGCCGACGCGCCGTCCGAGATCTGGGAGGAGTTCCCCGCGGTGATGGAGCCACCCTCCGCGAAAGCCGCACGCAGGCCCCCGAGAGTCTCCACCGTCGTGTCCGGGCGCACGCCCTCGTCCTTCGTCACCCGCACCGGCTCTCCGCGGCGCTGCGGCACCTCCACGGCGACGATCTCCTCCTCGAACACGCCCGCCTCCTGAGCCGCCGCCGCACGCTGGTGCGAAAGCGCGGCGACTCGGTCCTGTGCCTCCCGGGTGAGCTCGTATCGGGCGTTGTGCCGCTCGGTCGACGCCCCCATGCTCTCCCGCTCATACGCATCGGTGAGCCCGTCGTAGGCCATGTGGTCGAGCACCTCGACGCTTCCGTAGGTCCAGCCGTCTCGCGAGCCCATCAGCAGGTGCGGTGCGCGCGTCATCGACTCCATGCCCGCGGCGACCACGACATCCGCGTCGCCGGTGCGGATCATCCGCGCGGCGTCGATGATCGCCGTGAGCCCGGACAGGCACACCTTGTTCACGGAGTGGGCGGGCACGTCCCAGCCGATGCCCGCACCGATGGCCGCCTGACGGGCCGCGTTCTGCCCGGAGCCCGCGGCGAGCACCTGCCCGACGATGACCGCGTCGACGTCCGCGGGATCGACGGATGCCTGCTCGAGCGCACCGCGGATCGCGAACGATCCGAGCTGGGGTGCGGTGAAGGCGGCGAGCTGCCCCTTCAGCCGCCCCTGCGGGGTGCGGGCGGCGGCGACGATGACGACATCGTTCTCAGACATGGTCCTGGTTCCTTCCGGTGGAGAGCGCGTGGGAGACGTCGAGTGGTGGTTCGGTCGCGGCGACGACCTCGTCGATCGTCACCCCGGGCGCGGTCTCGACGAGGACGAGGCCGTCCGCGGTGACATCGATCACCGCGAGATCGGTGATGATCCGGTCGACCACTCCCCTGCCCGTCAGCGGCAGCGAGCAGTCGTCGACGATCTTCGCCGACCCGTCCTTCGCGACGTGTTCCATGAGCACGATGACCCGGCCGGCCCCGTGCACGAGATCCATCGCGCCGCCCGGACCCTTGACCATCTTGCCGGGGATCATCCAGTTCGCGAGGTCGCCCGTCGCGGAGACCTGCATCGCGCCGAGGATCGCCGCGTCGATCTTGCCACCGCGGATCATGCCGAAGCTCGTCGCCGAATCGAAGAACGCCGCCCCCGGGAGAGTCGTGACCGTCTCCTTGCCGGCGTTGATGAGATCGGGATCCACCGCCTCCTCCCGCGGGTACGGGCCGACGCCGAGGATCCCGTTCTCCGACTGCAGGACGACCGTGACGTCACGCGGCACATGGTTCGGCACGAGCGTCGGCAGACCGATGCCGAGGTTGACGTACGCGCCGTCCTCGAGCTCGGCGGCGGCGCGGGCGGCCATCTGGTCTCGGGTGAGTGCCATCTCAGGCTCCTTCCGCGGCGACGGTGCGCCGTTCGATGCGCTTCGGGATGTCGGTGCCGACCTCGACGATGCGATGCACGAAGACACCGGGGAGGTGGATGCCGTCGGGGTCGAGCTCGCCCGGTTCCACCAGCTGCTCGACCTGGGCGATGCAGATGCGACCGGCCATGGCGGCGAGCGGATTGAAGTTGCGGGCCGCCTTGTTGAAGACGAGGTTGCCGTGCCGGTCGCCGCGCGCCGCGTGCACGAGGGAGAAGTCGGTGGTGATCGCCTCCTCCAGGACGAACTCCGCGGGCGTGCCGTCCACGTCGAACGTGCGCACGTCCTTGACCGGTGAGGCGACGGCGATGCTGCCGTCGGGGTTGTACCGGCGCGGGAGTCCCCCCTCGGCGACCTGGGTGCCGACGCCCGTCTGGGTGAAGAACGCGGCGATGCCGGAGCCGCCGGCACGGAGCTTCTCGGCGAGCGTGCCCTGCGGGGTGAGCTCGAGCTCGAGCTCACCGCTGAGGAACTGGCGCTCGAACTCCTTGTTCTCGCCCACGTACGACGACGTCATCTTGCGGATGCGTTGTGCGGCGAGCAGGACCCCGAGGCCCCAGTCGTCCACCCCGCAGTTGTTGCTCACGACGCTGAGGTCTTTCGTCCCCTGGGCGAGCAGAGCCTCGATCAGCGCGATCGGATTGCCGGACAGCCCGAACCCGCCGACCGCGAGCGACGCTCCGTCCGGGATGTCGGAGACGGCGGCGGTCGCGGAATCCCATTGCTTGTCGATCACGTCTGCTCCTTCGAATGCGTGCCTTCCTCCAGCATCCGCCCTGCGTGCCCGTACAGGAGAGCCCGGTCTTGTGATGTGGTCGGATACGGAGGTAGCGTCCACGATATGGAATCCTCCGGCCCCACCGTCCCCGGCGCGCAGGCGATCGCTCGTGCGGCCCGGCTGCTGCGCCTGGTGACCGCCGCCGGGGCCGACGGCGCCACCCTGCACGACCTGGCACGCACCGCCGACCTGTCGCGTTCCACGGCCCACCGTCTGCTCAGCGCCCTGAAGCTCGAGGGGCTGATCGACCGCGACGAGGAGAGCACGCGCTGGATGCCCGGCCCGGAGCTCTACCTCATGGGATCCGTGGCTGCCGCGCGGTACGACGTGACCGCCCTCGCACGCGACATCGTGCGGTCGCTGGCCGTCAAGACCGAGGAGAGCGCGTTCTTCTCCGTGCGGCGCGCGGACGAGACCGTTTGCCTCCTCCGCGAGGAGGGCTCGTTCCCCATCCGCTCCTTCGTCCTGAGCGAGGGCGTGCGATTTCCCCTGGGCGTCGCGAGCGCGGGGCTGGCCATCCTCGCGTTCCTGCCTGACCACGATGTGGACGCGTATCTGGAGCGGCATCCCGAGCTGGAGGGCACGTGGGGACGCACGCATGGCCGCCGAGCACTGCGCACCCGCCTGTCCGAGACCAAGGAGCGCGGGTACGCGATCAACCCGGGGCTGATCGTGGAGGGCAGCTGGGGCATCGGCGCCGCGGTCTTCGATCGCTCGGGGCGGCCGGAGTGGGCGCTGAGCCTCACCGGGGTCGAGTTCCGTTTCGGCCCGGATCGGCTGCCGGAACTCGGCCGCACCCTCCTCGCGCACGCGCACCAGCTCTCCGCCCGGATCGCCGGCACCCGGCGGTGATGCGTCGATACATACCATCGGGTATATACTCTTTGGTATGAATCGTTCGGACGTCATCGCCTCGCTCGTGCTCTCGGGGTACGCGCTGGGCCGGATCGCCGCCCAGGATGCCGGGAACGACGCACCCGCCGCACAGTGGCGGGTGCTGAGTCTCCTGGAGGAGGCGGGCTCCCGACGTGTCGGAGAACTCGCTGCCGCCGCGCGCACCACTCAACCGGGTATGACACGCCTCCTCGGCGGACTGGAGCGCGAGGGACTCGTGCGCCGCTCCCCCGACCCCGACGATTCCCGAGCGACCGTCGTCGACATCACGACGCAGGGCGCCGCCGCCATCGCGGCATGGCGCGCAGAGTTCCGAGAGACGCTCGCACCGCGCTTCGCCGCCGTGAGCGACGAGGACTGGTCCGCTCTCACGCGTGCGGCGGAGATCCTCGCCGCGCACACCGCCACCGATCGAACAGGAGAAACCCGGTGAACACCCCCGCCACCACCTCGGTGTGGAGACAGCCCGCGCAGGTCTGGGCCGTCGCCTTCGCATGCGTCGTCGCCTTCATGGGCATCGGGCTCGTCGACCCGATCCTGCCCGCGATCGCCGAATCGCTGCAGGCCTCACCGGTGGAGACCGAGCTGCTGTTCACCAGCTACCTGCTCGTGACCGGCCTCGCGATGCTCGTGACCAGCTGGATCTCCAGCCGGATCGGAGCGAAGGCCACGCTGCTCATCGGCCTCGCCCTCATCGTCGTCTTCGCACTCCTGTGCGCCCTCAGCGGCAGCGTCGATGCCGTCATCGGGTTCCGTGCCGGATGGGGACTCGGCAACGCGCTGTTCATCTCGACGGCGCTCGCCACGATCGTCGGCGCCGCATCGGGTGGCAGCAGCGCGGCGATCATCCTGTACGAAGCGGCTCTCGGACTCGGCATTGCCGTCGGTCCGCTGCTCGGCGGGATCCTCGGCGAGCAGAGCTGGCGCGGACCGTTCTTCGGTGTCGTCGTGCTCATGGCCATCGCCTTCGTCGCCGTGCTCGTGCTGCTGCGGGGGCCGCGTGAGAAGCGCGTCCCGGTGCCCTTCTCGGCCCCGTTCACGGCCCTCCGTCGCCCCGCCCTGGCGATCCTCGCGGTCGCCGCGCTGTTCTACAACATCGGCTTCTTCGTCCTGCTGGCCTTCTCGCCGTTCCCGCTGGGATTCGGTGCGATGGGGATCGGCTTCACGTTCTTCGGCTGGGGTGTCGCCCTCGCGGTCACGAGCGTCTGGGTGGCCCCGGTCCTCATGCGCCGCATGCCGCGCACGCGCATCATCCTCATCGTCCTCCCGCTGCTCGCACTCGATCTCGTCGCGGCCGGTCTGCTCGTAGGAAACGCCGCGGCCCTGGTGGCCTGCATCGTCGTGGGCGGACTGCTGCTCGGCGTGATGAACACGGTGCTCACCGAGGCCGTCATGGAGGCGACGGACCTGCCGCGCTCGGTCGCTTCGTCGGCGTACTCGGCCGTGCGGTTCCTCGGCGGCGCGATGGCTCCCCCGATCGCGGCGCTGCTGTGGCACGCGTTCAACGCGACCGTGCCGTACCTGTTCGCCGCGGTGTCCGTGCTGCTCGCCGCGCTCACCGTCTTCCTGGGACGCCGAGTGCTCGCGCACATCGAAGACGAGCCGGCGGATGCCGCATCCGAGGACGCTGCGGCGATCCTCGTGGGCGACGCCGCCTGAATCCGGACCGCAGCGTCGGACCGGGCATCGTCGCCCGGCCCGGCGTTGCTGCATGCGCCTTGGCTATCGTGGGGCCATGAGCGAAGGCATCCCCCTCCCCGAACGCAGCCGACTCGTGCATCAGCATCTTGTGGATGCGGGCGTCGAGACCACGATCCGCGTGCTGCCGGATTCCGCGCGAACGGCCGTGGAAGCGGCAGCCGCCATCGGATGCGACGTCGCCGCGATCGCGAACAGCCTCGTGTTCGTCGCCGACGGAGAGCCGGTCCTCGTGATGACGAGCGGCGGTCACCGCGCCGACCTCGCCGCGCTGACCGCGAGCATCGGCGCGGCGGACGTGACGATGGCGCCCGCCTCCGTCGTCCGCACCGCCACCGGTCAGGCGATCGGCGGCGTCGCTCCGGTCGGCCACCCCGCTCCGCTTCGCACCTTCCTCGACGAGGCTCTCCAGGACCACGAGGAGCTCTGGGCCGCAGCCGGACATCCGCACACCGTGATGCCGCTGACCTTCGAACAGCTGCGCCTGCTCACGAATGGGACGATCGTCGCCGTCGCCTGAGGTCCTCGTCGCCCTCCGCGCGTTCTTCCCCGTGCGCGAGAGCGACGGACGCCACGGAGCACGAGGCTCCGTGGCGTCAGCCGGATCGTGGCGTCGATCAGTCCTGCGGTTCCCGCCTGCGGGCGCGAACGGCCGCGAGGACCACGAGGGCGATGCCGAGCGCGAGGGCTCCGCCGCCCGCCCAGAGGATCGCTGCCGGCACGTCCGCACCGGTCGTCGCGAGCGATGACGCCCCGGTGAGCGGCAGTTCCGCCGGCGGAGTGACGGCGGTCGGCGGCGTCGGAGGCACGGTCGCCGGCGTGGTGGGCGGGATCACCGGCGGCTTCGCCGTCGCCGTGTTCGTCAGCGTGATCGCGACCGTCGACCCGCCGCCGATGGTGATCTGCGCGCCACCCTCCGGCAGTGCACGCACCCCGGCGCCGGTGAAGACCGGCGTACCCCAGTCGATGCCCTTCACCGCGGGCGGCGCGACCTCCTCCAGCGTGACGATCGTTCCTGCAGGGAGCTGGATGCGCGGAGCCGTCGCCCCGGCCGTCAGAGCGACGGTACGCTCCACCTCGGGATCGCCGTAGCGGTAGCGCACCGTGTAGACGGCATCCTTCGGGACATCGGACGCACCGGTGCCCGCGACCGTCTTGGTCAGCGTGAAGGCTCCGGAGGCTGAACCGTCGCCGCTTCCGCCGCCCGTGACGGTCCAGACCTCGCGGTCGTGCAGCTGCACGCCGTTCACGTCGGCGACGTTGCCGTAGGTGGCGCCGTCGACCTGCGAGCCGGGCACCGTGAGGTACTTCACGAAGTACATCCGCGCGGGGTCGATCGGCGCGGGGATCTCGAGGTGGAAAGCGGTCCCCGCGTCGTTCCACTCGCCGGTCCAGTCCGTGATGGTCCGGGGATCCTGATCCTGCATGGTGGTGCTCCAGACCACGAGCCGGCCGTCCTCGTTGTGGTGCTCCGCGTATCCGTCGCCCGCAGGCGTGAGGGTGTCGTCGATCACGATCGCGTCCACGCCCTGGAAGCGCGCGCCGGGCAGGGCGAGCTGCCAGGCGATGTTGCCGTCGTCCGTCTGCCACGACCACTTCTGCGGCTCGGTCGGCAGTGGAGCCGCCGGGCCGATGCCACCGCCGGGCACCTCGACCCGGGTGATCCGGCCGTCGACGGTGAACTCGACCGTGCTCTCGGTCGTCTGCTCGTCTGCACTGGCCGTGAACCACAACGATCCGTTGACCCCGGTGCGTCCGTCCACGTAGTCGGTGAGCGTGCACGTGACGACGGGAGCGACGTCTCCGCTCACGGCGCATTCGGCGACCGTCCGACTCGGATCCTCGGTCGACGGCACCGTGAAGGTCATCCCCGTGCGCCCGAACTCGCTCGGCAGGGTGAACCCGAAGGTCTGTCCCGCCACGGCGCCGTCCGGCACCGCCCAGTCCGCATCGACGCGCACCTGGTCCCACTGGGCGACGGTCCCCCCGGCGCCGGACTTCGTCACGGTGATCGACGACGCGTCGACCGCCCCCGGATAGTCGTACTCGGCCGCCGTGGCCGCCCCCGCACCGGCGAGCGTGATCGCGGCGGTGAGCGCTGCGGCGGCAACGGCGATGATCGTGGTGGTCCGGCGGCGCGCGCGAGCGCGCCGATTGCTTCTGTACACGGTGTTCCCCAGTTCGTCGATGAAGCCCCACCGCCGCCACGCTGTCCTGCAGCGCATCCGAACTGGTGGTGCGTATGTCCCCACTGGAGAGACGGCATCATCGGCGTTCCGTTACGCGAGAGCTCGACGGAATATCGGTCCGGAACGCCGAGATCCGACGGTGACGGCCTATCCGGCGGTGAGCGCGGGACCGACGATCGCGCGGACATCGCGTGCGTCCGACCCGCCGTCGGTCACGAACGGTTCCCAGCGGTCCAGCTGAGACAGCACCCACTCCCAGTGCGCGCGTCGAAGCGTGACGGCGAGCGGATGCCGCGGCGGCGGCCACCCGTCGTCGTCGCGCGCGCCCTCGTACACGGCGGACGCACGCCAGCCCGCGTCACGGACGCAGGACCCGGCGATCACCGTCTCGATGTTCCCGTCGACCACGTCGATCGCCATCGAGTTGTCGACGCACCCGTCGACGCGTTGCCAGAGCCCCACCGGGATCTCGATCGTCAGATAGCGCACGCCATCATCCTCACAGAAGCTCCGAGGCGCGGCAGCTCGCGAAAGTGCAGAAAGGCCCCGGGAAGCAGAAAAGCCTCGGAAACTGGCGAGAGTTTCCGAGGCTGATCCGTGCACCCCCTCGGACTTGAACCGAGAACCCACTGATTAAGAGTCAGTTGCTCTGCCGATTGAGCTAGAGGTGCGTGGCCCGGGATAACCCCGACCGAGGAATTACATTACCAGCCGACCGGCCCCATGTGAAATCGAGTGCGGCCCGGGCGTGGCAGGCCTTCTTCGCAGGACGAAACATGGCCTTTCGACCCTCAGCCTACCGTCGCCCGCCGACTATTCTGAGACCGTGACCGTCTCCCCCCACGCCGATGACCTGCGCCGAGATCTCGACCTCGCGCTCCGCCTCGCCGATGCCGCCGACGGCCAGTCGCTTCCGCGGTTCGATGCCTCCGACCTCGAGATCTCGACCAAGGCCGACAACTCGCACGTGACGGATGCCGACCTCGCCACCGAGCGGGCGATCCGCGACATCCTCGCGGCGGAACGCCCCGAGGACGGGATCTTCGGCGAGGAGTTCGGCGCGGAGGGAAGCACGCACCGCCAGTGGATCATCGATCCGATCGACGGCACGGCCAATTTCCTCCGCGGCGTCCCGCTGTGGGGCACCATGATCTCGCTCGCGATCGACGGCGTCCCCCAGGTCGGCGTCGTCAGCATGCCGGCGCTCGGCCGCCGCTGGTGGGCTTCCTCGGGAGCAGGCGCCTGGACCGCCACCGAGGACGGGCCCCGTGCACTGCAGACCTCCTCCGTTTCCTCGCTCGACGACGCCAGCGTGAGCTTCCAGAGCATCGCGCAGTGGTCGGATGCCGGGCGCCTCGACACCCTGCTCGCTATCGCGGCACGGGTGTGGCGCGATCGCGCCTACGGGGATGTCTACTCGTACATGCTGCTCGCCGAGGGGCGGGTCGACATGGTCGCGGAGTTCGGCGTCAAGGAGTACGACATCGCCGCGGCGGTCGCGATCGTCCGGGAAGCCGGCGGCCGGATGACGGCCGCCGACGGCACCGAGACGATCTCGGCGCGCTCGACACTGGCAACCAACGGCAGGCTCCACGAAGACTTCCTGACGCTCATGAACGACTGATACGAACCACGAGGCCAGCGATGAACCCGCGCATCATGTCCGCCACCGCGGGCGTCCTGCTGCTGCTCGTCGCACTGACGGCATGTGCCGCTCCCGCGGATCCGCCGCCGGCATCGACACCGGAGGCCATCGCGCCGAGCCCGTCGGCGACACCCGTCCCGGTCACGTCGGCGACTCCGGAGCCATCCTCCGGAGAGCTCACCTGCGAGTCGATGGTCTCGGCGGGAACCGTCGAACGGCTCTCCGAGATCGGATGGACCGCGCAGCCGAAGGAGTTCGTGGTCGGCGGGGTCGAGCTGGCGGACGGCCTGCTGTGCTTCTGGGCCGACTACTCGGTCGCCTCCGATCACGGCCAGCTGTACGGATGGTCCGCGCTGACCTCGGCCGATGCGGCTCGCGCGCAGGCAGGCCTGCTCGCGGAGGGCTGGAAGCGGGAGGACGGCGAGGACGGCGTGTACTTCACCGAAGACCCCCAGTACTCCATGGGGCTCGACGACGACGGGTACGGGATGACGTACCTGTTCGGCGACGGCTGGGTGAAGTTCGCCGATACGCGGCAGGGACTGATCCTCGTGGAGTGGACCGGCTGACCGGCCTGCCCGGCGCGCCCCGACAGCGTTCCCTCAGCGCGTGCGGCGCGAACGGTCGCGACCGATCGGCACGACGCTGGGCTTGCCGGTGATCGGATCGGGGACGACGACGCACGGCAGCCCGAAGACCTCCTCGACCAGTTCCGCCGTCACCACGTCATCCGGGCGCCCCTCGGCGACGACGGCGCCGTCCTTCATGGCGATGAGGTGCGTGGCGTAGCGCGCCGCATGGTTCAGGTCGTGCAGGACGGCGACCAGGGTGCTGCCGTCGTCGTGCAGGTCCGTGAACAGCTCGAGCAGCTCGATCTGATGCGCGATGTCGAGGAAGGTCGTCGGCTCGTCCAGCAGCAGCAGCGGCGTCTGCTGCGCCAGCACCATCGCGACCCAGACACGCTGGCGCTGGCCGCCCGACAGCTCGTCGACGAGGCGCCCGGAGAGCTCGGTCACGCCCGTCGCGGCCATGGCCGCGTCGACCGCGACGGTGTCCGCGTCGGTCCAGGGGCGCAGCAGCGTCTGATGGGGATAGCGCCCGCGGCCGACCAGATCGGCCACGCGGATCCCGTCCGGGGCGAGCGAGCTCTGTGGGAGCAGCCCGACCCGGCGTGCGACCTCCTTCGCCCGATAGCTGTGGATCGCCTTGCCGTCGAGCAGCACCTGCCCCGACTCCGGTGCGAGCAGGCGTGACAGCGTGCGCAGCAGCGTCGACTTGCCGCAGGCGTTCGGCCCCACGATCACGGTGAACGATCCGTCCGGGATCGAGACCGAGAGATCGGTGGAGATGATCCGGCGGTCGTAGCCGATGGTGACGCCTTCGGCTCGCAGACGGCTGGACGGCGACTCTGTCATCGACGGAATCCTTCCCTGATGAGCAACCAGGCGAAGTAGCCTCCGCCGAGGACGACGGTCACGAGACCGACGGTGATGTTGATGCGCTGACCGATGAAGTCGGCGCCGAGCAGCAGAACGGCGCCGACGATCCCTGCGCTGGGCAGATCGAGTCCCGGCGAACGCACGAGACGGCGGGCGACCTGCGGGGCGACGAGCGCGACGAACGCGATCGGCCCGGCGGCCGCGGTGACGATGGCGGTCAGTGCCACCCCCAGCACCGTCATGGTCAGGCGCCGGCGTTCGACGTGCACGCCCAGCGCCTTGGCGGCATCGTCGCCGAGTTCGAGCTGCGCGAAGCCCCGGCGCGCCACCGCGACCAGCGGAAGGATCACCACGAGGGCGAGCGTGAACGGCAGCAGTTGCTCGTAGCCGAGGGCGGAGAACGAGCCGAAGCCCCACGCGACGGCGGCGCGAGCCTCCTGGGCGCCCGTGCTGATGAGCAGGTAGCTGTTGATCCCGACCAGGAAAGCCGAGACGCCGATGCCGACGATGATGAATCGGAACCCCTGGATCCCACCCCGATAGGCGAGCAGGTAGACCACCAACGCGGTCAGCACTCCCCCGAGCACCGCCCCGGACGCGATGAGCGCGTACGACGCGCTGCCGAGGACCAGCATCACCACGAGGGCGCCGGTGTACGACCCCGCGTCGAAGCCGATGACGTCCGGGCTTCCCAGGGGGTTCCGTGTGAGGGACTGGAAGATAGCTCCGCTGACACCGAGCGCGATCCCGCCGAGCACCGCGAACAGCAGACGCGGCAGCCGCCATTCGACGACGAGCTTGCGGACGTTGTCCTCTCCCCCGCCCGTGAGGGCCGACAGCACCTGGGAGAGGTCGAGCTGGAAGGTGCCCACCATGAGCGTCGCCACTCCGAGCGCGATCAGCAGCGCCACGAGCACCGATCGGATCACGAGGGTGCGCACCTCGAGACGCCAGAGGACGTCGCCCATCCGAACGGTCATCAGACGGGAGCGGTCGTCGGTCGGAGCGGCGTTCACAGTCCGCTCACCTTCCTGCGGCGTGCGAGTGCGATCAGCACCGGAGCGCCGACGACGGCGGTGACGATGCTCACCTGGAGCTCTCCGGTGGGGAGCACCACACGACCGATCACGTCGGAGAGCAGAAGCATGCTCGGAGCGAGGATCGCCGAGTACACGATGATCCACCGCTGGTCGGGTCCGGTGAACCACCGCACGGCATGCGGCACCATCAGCCCGATGAACGCGATCGGACCGGCGAGAGCCGTGGCACCGCCGGCCAGCACCGTCACGGCGACGATCGAGACGATCCGCGTGCGCACGAGGCCGGCGCCGAGCGTCCGGCCGAGGTCGTCTCCGAGGGCGATGGCATTGAGCGGACGCGCGATGAGGAGGGCGATGATCAGGCCGACCGCGATGAACGGGGCGATCAGGGCGACCGCGCTCTCATCGCGACCGCCGAGACTGCCCAGCCCCCACAGCCGCAGCGTGCTGAAGACCTCCATGTTCTTGAGCATCACGATCGACGTGATGCCGCTGAGAACCGCGCCGATCGCGACGCCCGCGAGCGTCATGCGGCCGGGAGACGGACCACCGCGGCCGGCCGCGCCGATCAGATAGACGATCAGGGTGACCGCGAGGGCCCCGATCAGGGCGAACCAGACATAGGCGTTCGGCGCGCGCACGCCGAGAAGACCGACTCCCATCGTCACGGCGAAGGTCGCTCCGGCGTTCACCCCGAGGATGCCCGGATCGGCGAGCGGATTGCGGGTGAACGCCTGGATCAGCGCTCCGCACACGCCGAGCGCCGGCCCGACGACGAGGCCGACGACCGTGCGTGGCAGACGGGAATCACGGACGATCGCCTGCGCATCGGAGCCGTCGAAGTCGAACAGCGCGGCCAGCACGGTCGCCGGAGGCAGGGCCCGCGCACCGACCATGAGACTCAGCAACGCTGCGAGGAACAGGACGGCCAGCGCGATGACCAGTCCACCCAGACGGGACACCGCGCCGCGGGACGTCGACGGACGTTCCGCGGCGCGGCTCGACGGCGTCGACACCGATCAGTTGGCGGGAACCGCGCCGGCCAGCGCGTCGGCGAGGTCGTCGATCGTGGAGGGGATGCTCAGCACGCTCGGAGCCGTCGTCGCCCAGGCGAGGCGCTGATCCTCGAAGAAGTAGGAGGAACCGGCGGCGATCGGTGCCCAGCGGGAGACCAGCGGGTCCGCGAGGGTGTGTTCCACGTCCTCCGGGGTGTTGCCCCAGCCGATGTGGAATTGCGACTCGATGTCGCCGAGTTCCTCGAGGCTCACGTTGGCGTAGAACTCCTTCGTGGTGTCCTCGAGTGCGGCGATGTCCGGCGAGTACTCGAAGCCCAGCTGCTCGAGGAGCGGCACCCGCGGGTCACGCGGGAGGTAGAGCCCGAGGGAGGTCTCGCCCTCGGCGAGGAACCACCCGTACGAGAAGACGATGCCCTGGAACTCCGGGTGCGCGTCGGCGGCGGCCTCGATCGCGGCGTCCGATTCGTCGAGGAGCTTCTGCGCCTCGTCCTCCTTGCCGAGCACGGAGCCGACCGAGAGCGTCAGCTGCTCGCGATCCGATGCCCACGTCGACTCCGCGAACGCGACGGTCGGCGCGATCTCCGTGAGCCGCTTGTAGTCGGTCTCGGAGATGCCCGAGTGGTTGGCGAGGATCACGTCGGGGGCGAGGGCGAGGATCTGCTCGAAGTCGTACTCGCCGGCGTCCGTGAACTCGATGATCTCGGGCAGCTCGCCACCGAGCTCCTCGACCCGATCCTTGAACCACGGGAGGTAGGTGTCGACGTTGCCCCACGTGAAGTCCTCGACTCCGACCGGGACCTCTCCGAGCGCCGCGACGACATCCTGCGAGTACCAGCCGAGCGTGACGATGCGCTCGGGCTTCTCATCGATGGTCGTCTCGCCGTAGACGTGCTCGACAGTGACCGGGTAGGAGCCCGACGAGGCCTGTTCGGACGGACCGGAGGAGGCATCCGAGCTCGCGGAGCAGGCGGTCAAGGACGAGGCGGCCAGCACGAGCGCGGTGAGCGCGATCAGGGTACGTGGCGCACGCCGGTGCAGACGGGACATGGGACTCCTCGGGTGGAAAGTCAGGGGGGACGACTGCCAAACATAGTGAAGGCTTACCTAATTCGCTATCATCCTCACAGGACGTCAATCGTCCGAGAGTGCGGCATCGTCGTCCACTGAGGACGATCGAGAGCCCGGATATGCCGAGGACGAAGGATTCCTGTGCCTGGAACGACATCCGAAGATCTTGCCGCGCATCGCGAGCAGGTGCTCCCCGATCAGCACTTCGAAGAGCATGCGCACACGGCGGATCAGCTCGCCTGGGTGCCGGGTGGCGCCCACATCCGGGTCGGTGATTCGCGCTGGCGTCTGCACGGCGACCACTTCGCGTGGGTGCCCGCGCTCGCCGAGCACGAGATGCGGATGGCGGGCGCGGAGGAGATGTTCAGCCTGTACCTCTCCCCCGGGCTGCGCATCCCCCAGGCGCGGTGGAGCAGGCCGCTCGCTCTGCCCGTCGATCCGGTCGCGGGCGCGATCGTGCGGAACCTGTGCACCGCGGAGGCCGATGCGGAGCGGCTCCAGGCATCCCTCGCGCTTCTGCTGAACATCCTCGAGAACACCGAGGAGAGCTTCGACACGCTCGCCGTCCCGGCCGACCCGCGCGCTCGCACCGTCGCCGAGGGCATCCTCGCCGACCCGGGTGACCATCGCGAGCTGGACGACTGGGCGCGACAGCTCCTCGTCAGCACGAAGACGCTGCAGCGTTCCTTCCAGAGCGAGACCGGACTCACGTTCGGGCAATGGCGGACCCGCGCCCGGCTGTACGCGGCAGAACGGCTCATCGTCGACGGATGCACCGTTCAGGAGGCGTCCGACCTGAGCGGGTACGCGACCCCCACGGGGTTCATCAAGGCGTTCCGGCAGCTGTTCGGCTCGACGCCCGCCGCCTACGCCCGCGCGAAGCGTGGTCAGCGCCCTGCCCACGCGCGCCGTCGGGAGGCGCGCTGACGCGGGCCCACGTGATCAGGCGGCTCACGAACCCGACGAGCCCCGGGAGCCCATGGAGCTGTCGAGGATGCGCCCGAAACCGCGCGCGACCGGCGGCGTCCACAGCAGCACGATGATGAGGGCCGCGACCGCCGCGGTGATCGCCGCTCCCCAGGCCCACCGGTCACCGAGGACGAGGACGAGCGCGCTGAGCAGGATCGCGAGCCCGAGGAAGATCGTGAGCATCAGACGTGACAGCCCGCTGCCACGGCGCACCCCGGCCGCGACGGCGAGCACGAGCAGCCCGAAGAGCGCGATGGCCGCACCCGTGAGGGAGAACGTCGACGTGCTCACGTCCGGATCGTAGCGACCGAGGAAGATCAGGATCCCGAACCCGATCGCGAGGATGCCGAAGACGTACGCCAGCACGGCCACCGCGGTGGTGATGACCGCGGCTGCGACCCGGGGAGCCGACGGAGCCGACGGGCGGGGCGCGGGCGCTGCGTACACTGTCGGGCTCGACGCCGGTCCGGCCGGTGCCGACAGGACGAGACGACGATGCAGCAGCCGCACGATCTCGATCGCGGCGATCATGACGATCGTGATCCCGGTGAGCGCGATCGCGAGGTCCTCCCCGGGGTCGACGAGGACGAAGAACTGCCGTGCGAGAGGGATCGTGAAGACCGCGATGAGCATGACGAACATCGCGCCCACGACGAGCACCTTGAACCGGTTGAGCGGTCGGGCGAGCACGGCCAGCACCCAGATGCCGACGACGGCGAGGATCACGGTCGCACCGGTGCGCAGCTGGTCCTCATGGGCCCCGAGACCCCGCGCGACGAAGGTGTACCAGGTGAGGCCGAGCGCCACGACGATGCCCGAGGGGATCGCGAAGCTCAGCGAGCGGCGGAGGAATCCCGGGACGTAGCGGGCCGCATTCGGCATGAGCGCGAGGAAGAACGCCGGGATGCCGATGGTGAGCCCGTCGGTGATCGACAGCTGACGCGGCAGGAACGGGAACTCCAGCACGAACACGCCGAAGATCAGCGCGAGCAGGGTCGCGTACACGGTCTTGTTGAGGAACAGCATCGACACGCGCTCGATGTTCGCGATGACCTGGCGCCCCTCCGCCACGACGTCCGGCAGGTGCGAGAACTGTCCGTCCAGCAGCACCAGTCGCGCCACCGCCTTGGTCGCCGGCGAGCCCGAGTTCATCGCGATGCCGATGTCCGCGGCCTTGATGGCCAGGGCGTCGTTGACGCCGTCACCGGTCATCGCGACGGTGTGTCCGTGGCTCTGCAGCGCGGTGACCATGCGCTTCTTCTGCTCGGGTGTGACCCGCCCGAACACCGTCTCCCGATCGAGCACGTCTGCGAGCTCGGCGTCGTCCTCGGGAAGCCGCCGCGCGTCGAAGCCCTCGGCGACGTCGATGCCGACCTCGCGGGCGATGGCCGCCACCGTGCGCGGGTTGTCTCCGGAGATGATGCGGATGCCGACCTGCTGGCGCGCGAAGTACTGCAGGGTCTGCGCGGCATCCGGGCGCACCTGCTCGCGGAAGGTGAGGACGATGATCGCCGTGACCCCGTCGGGAAGGCGCTCGGCCTCGGTGTCGGCCTCGGACAGGGCGTGCTCCGAGTGACCGAGGACCAGCGTGCGGCGGCCGGTCTCCGCGAGCGAGGTGACCGTGCGTCCGAGCTCGGTGTCCGTCGATGTCGCGGCGTCGCCGAACACCATCTCCGGCGCCCCCATCACCCAGGTGCCCGGCAGTCCGGTGAAGGACACCGCGCTCCACTTGCGTGCGGAGGAGAACGGGATGTAGCCGCTGACGACGAGCGGAGACGCGACCGGATACGCCGTGCGCATCGATCGGGCGGTCGCGTTCGCGTCCGGAGACGCCGCGTACCAGGCCAGAGCCGCCGCTGCGCTCTGCTCCTGCTCGGCATCGAGTCCGGCGAGGTCGTGAGCGGCGTCGAAGCCGATCTCGCCCACGGTGAGGGTGCCGGTCTTGTCGAGGCAGACGACGTCGACGCGTGCCAGCCCCTCGACGGCGGGGAGCTCGTTGACGAGCACCTGCCTGCGCGCCAGCCTCGAGGCCCCCACGGCGAAGGCGATGCTCGTCATGAGCACCAGGCCGAGCGGGATCATCGCGGTCAGCGCGGCGATCGTGTTCACCACCGCCTGCACCCAGGCGCCGCTGGAGAACACCGTGGCGTATCCCCCGGTGACGATGATCTGCGCGTTCAGGACGAGCAGCCCGACCGGCCCGATCACCCAGCTCACCCACTTCAGCACCCGGTTCACCGAGGAGCGGAGTTCGCTCGACACGAGAGAGAAGCGCTTGGCCTCTCCGGCGAAGCGGTTGGCGTAGGAGTCCGCCCCCACGCGGATCGCCCGTGCGGTCCCCTCCCCTGCCACGACCACCGCGCCGGACAGCGCCTCATCGTCCGGCTGCTTCTCGACGGGGTCCGACTCGCCGGTGAGCATCGACTCGTCGATCTGGAGTCCCCGCGCCGCGAGGATCACCGCGTCCGCCGGAACCTGCTCGCCGGCCCGGAACACCAGCACGTCATCGAGCACCACGTCCGTCGGCGCGACCTCCGCCTCGGCGCCGTTCCTCCGGACCAGAGCGCGCGGTGCGTTCATCAGTGCGAGGCGATCGAGGGCGGACTTCGCGCGGAACTCCTGGATGCACCCGATGATCGCGTTGGCGAAGGCGGCGAGCCCGAAGAGCGCATCCTGCCAGCGACCGACGAGGAACAGGACGAGGAAGCACGCGAACACGATCCCGTTGAACAGCGTGAAGACGTTCGCGCGCACGATGCTCCACGCGCTCCGGCTCGTATCCGCCGCGAACGCGTTCGTCTTCCCGGACGCGACGCGCTCGGCGACCTCCGCGTCCGTGAGACCGGTCGAGAGAGTGTCGGAGGTCGCGTCCACAGACCCCAATATAGGTCCCCTCCTCGGCGCCGGGCCTCCGGTGTCGGGGCGCGTACCGGGCGGTTCCCGGAATCGGCGTCGGGGCACCCGCGGTCACCCAGGTCAGGGCTGTCGCGAATCCGACGGCCACTCTGCCGACCGCCGCACCGCGGCAGCCGCCTCTCCGGGCGAGAGACCTCCCGTCACGACGGGGACCTCGTGCTCCCGCAGCGGCAACGACGATTGCGCGTCGGACGTCTGGAGGATGGTGTCCACCGCGGCCGCCGGTGCACCGACGACGTCGTCGCCGGCGAGGGCCGGTCCGTCTCCCCGCTGCCGGAACAGCGCATGCCGGCGGACATCAGCGGCGGAGGGCACGACCCGCGCGAATGACACCTCGGAGTCCGGCAGGGCCGCACGCACGGCCTCCGGTCCGACATCGAGGGGCGCCACGATCACGAAGAGGTCGGCACCGACCTCACGGAACGCCGCGTGCAGGCAGACGAGGTTCGCCAGGGGCGCCGGCCCGTCGACGTTCCACACGAACGACAGCTGCGCGAGATCGATGAATCCCGTGCGCCGCCCCGCGCTCCACTCCCGGGTCACGATCTCCCAGCCGATGCGAGAGACACCCGCCAATCGCGGACCGGTGATCCACAGCACTCGATCCGCCGCCCGCGCTCGACGTGCCCCGCCGGGCACGGACTCGGGGCGAGGAGCCCGCGGTGGGCTCGATGGGCTCGATGGGCTCAGCGAGATCGGTGGGCTCGGCCGCCATCGTGCGAGCACCTCGTCGACGGTCTGCGATGCGGAGAGGCCGTCGGTGCCGAGGCGCTCCCACGCAAGGTTCACCCGCGCGGCCTCCGCGGTGCCTGCGGAGAGCATCTGCGCGAGCTGCTCTTCGCTGCTCCCCCGAACGGCGAGGCGTCGGCGGCGCGTGGCCTCCGAGGCGTCGAGCCACAGTGACCGCACGGAGACACCATCGATCAGGGGTGGCGGGTCGTCCGGCCAGGCGACTCCGGAGACCACCAGCCGATCCACACCCGCCCGCCGGAACTCGTGGGCGAGAGCCGCCAGCGCGCGTTCCTTGAGCGCCCACCGATCCGCATCATGGTCCGGAGCGGGATAGCACATGCCCAGCTGATCCGTGTCGATGTAACCGGATGCCGCGCCGTCGGCGGCGATGCGCCGCGCTGCGGCCCATGCCGTCGTCGACTTGCCCACGCCCGGTGCGCCTGCGAGTCGGAGAAGATCCATCCGGTGCAGCATAGCGGTGGTGTGAACAGCGGCCCCGGGCATGCAAGAAGCCCCGCACTTCTCGACGACCGTCGAGGAGCACGGGGCTTCTCACTGTGACAACGGCTGGGTGACCGGAAGAATCGCTTATGGGGTGTCTTATGTCTCATCTGAACGAGTAGCGTGCGCGACGAGATCCTCATCCGATGAGACACTTCCGCCGGACTGGCCCTGTCTTCCTCGGCAGAGACTACGTACGGGCTCTTGCGGCGGCAGTCGGATAATTGGAGATCTCCCGTTGTCCGAGGACCTTCGCCAAGGTACTGCGGATGTCGTACTCTCGATCCCACACCAGCGCGACGAGGTCATCATGCTGTGCGACGGGCCGTAGGAGGTCCCGCACGTCACCCTCGAATGAGTCATACGGCGAAGCGATCCGAAGCGCCTCGGCTTTGAAACGCTCGTACTCTGCCCGCGACCTGAAGTGAACCGAGAACTTGGAGTCGACTCGCTCACCAGTCGAAACCGACCACTGGTTCGCGAGAATCGCGAGCAACTGCTTAACCTCATCGGCGTCCGTAGTCGCTGAAATCAAGCTTCTTCCGGTCAAGACCCGTTCCGGGTCCACCGGCAGACTCGACTCCCAAAGCACCGAAACTTGTCGTTCGAATTCGATCTCCCGGAGCGCAAACTGGTCAAGTTCGATAGGGCTCATACCGAGGTAGCGGCGGACACTCTGGGCGATCCATAGGACAGGTGCGTCCTGCAAATTGAAGCGCAGAGGACCTTGTTCCGCCATCTCGCGTTGCACTTCAGAGAGAATCTCCTCGCAGTGATACGTCTTACAGAAGCGAAACAACTGCGCCGAACGTCGAGGCAGTCCCTCCCAGACAGATCGTCTCGGCAACGGGTACTCCGATAACAGTGACTCGAATTTAAGCTGTAGGCGGTCCTTCTCCGCGGAAGAGATCTCGTGCAGTCCGGTCGCCGACATAAACCCGACACTCTCATTGTCGAAGACACGCTTCGAGATATCGTAGATTCTTGATTGAGCGCAGATGTTAAATAGCTCCGTAGTGACCGTGTAGGAGATTTCGCAATGATAGTTCGAGTTGTATTGGTTCAATTCAGCGACCGACGACCGCTCTAGGATATACCTAGCAGAAAGAACGTCCCTGGCGGCTTGCCCGAGAACTCCCGGATACTCTGTTTTGTAGCGCTTTCGCACACTCTTTCCCGGTCGAAGTTCCTGGGCGATCACTTCGGTCTCGTTGCGAATCTGACCTCGAACGATCAGCAGAGAGTCGCGCGCGGCTCCAATGCCAATTCTCTGGGTTTCATCTTGGAGCATCATTTGCTGAGCCAGGAGATCAATGTCAGAAAGGAACGGGTAGTCGTCGGCGATCCGTTTTGGCCGAGCACCCTGGGGGTTCTGCTTTGTGAAAAGCTCCACGATGATGAGGCCGAGGGCAAATACGTCAGCTGGTTCACCGATGGTGTCCGGATCACGCCGAGCCATTTGTTCGGGTGCTAGGTAATTTCGGTTCGCGAGCAGATCGCCGCGCTTCGTGAGCGCCCAGTTCTTGAACCTTGCGATTCCGAAGTCAGCTAATACAGGTCGACGAGCAGCGGTATCGACCAATATGTTTTGGGGTTTGATGTCTCGATGAACGATACCCTCACCATGAACGTATGCGAGAGCATCGCATAGTTGGATCGCATAATCGAGAAGAACTTCGAAATCGGCCTCAGTTTCAATGACGTCCTGGAGTGTGGCCTGGTAGAGGTCCATGACATAGTAGAAAGCATCGCCGTCCTCCGACTGCGAATGAATCTTGACGACGTTCGGGTGATTAGCCCTGAGCCCGTACGCAATCTCGTTTCGGAATCGCTGGTTGCGCGTGCCGCTCTTAGCGTCTTTCGCGATCCGCTTCAGTGCGTACAACCGATCATCGGCAGCGGATCGCGCACTCCAGACTTCGGCTGCGCCGCCTCGACCGAGCTCTGCTTCGAGCCTGTAGTCGACTGCGGCAACTACTTGAACCTGGCGCTTCTTCATACACTCAAGCTACTTGAGGTCCTTATCTCGGAGAGGGATTAGACCTCCTCGATGCCGACTGGACCGCCGAGAGAAGTGTTCTAGCGACACGTTGCTACTCCTCGTCGGCGAATGACAAGAAACGCCCATGCCGACGCCGATACTCGTCCCAGCGTCCTCGTCCTGCGAGGCCCACGGGTGTTGGGCGGTGTCGAGCAGTAGTCATCACAAGCTCAGTCTTCGCGCGGGAGATTCCGACGAAAAAGATGCACTCTGCCTCCCGCCGTCCTCCCCAGTGCGTCTCCTCCTCCGTCGCCAGCATCACGACCTTCTCGAACTCCAGTCCCTTGGACTTGTGGATGGTGAGAACGCGGACCGCGTCGACACCGGAGAGTCGTGCGAGAGCGGACTCCTCGCCTCCGGTTTCCGCAATGGCTTCAAGTAGTGCGTGTATTGCGTCGTCAATCGACGTCTGAAGCTCGTCCCCTCGAAGATAGGACGAGGACAAGCCTCTCAGAACCGGAGCGGAGACCAGACTCAGAAAGTCTTGAATGAGCTGCGGCCAACGCTCCGAGTCCCAGCTCTCCTCCCGCACTGCGGCGGAAGCCGTTGCGAGGAACTTCTTGACGTCGCGGTCGCGACGAAGAGCGGCTTCGTCGTTCTCATCGAACAGGTCGAACACCTGCATCAACTCCGCGTACGCGCCGGGTTGCCGTGAGCTCACGACTACGCGCACGAAGTTGAAGATGAGTGCGGCCGCCGGGTCCGCAACGAGCTTCTGGTGCTCACCATCAACCAGAGCCGGAATGTCTCGCACACCCAGCGCATCAATCAACGGCGCCGCAAACAGATCGGGCCATTGCCTGACGAGGACCACGATCTCGGCGACGGGGACACCATCGTCGATCCAGTCGCTGATGAGTTCGGCCAGCGCGTCGGCTTCCTCGAGGTCGTTCCCATAGTCAAGTCGCTGAATGGTGCCCTCGTCACCCTGTAACTCCTCGATGGAGACCTCGGCACCCGGCTCCATCACGGCAATCATCCGGTTCTGCATGCGTCGCAGCCTTGGCGCAGATCGGTGATTTTGACGCAACTCAAGCACGTCTGCGTCGAAATCTGCAGAGGCCTCCTGCATGATGCCCTCGACGGCGCCGGCCCACGCCATGATGCGCTGCTTGCCGTCGCCGACGGCCGTGATCTTGGCATCCGAGGACAGAAACGCTTCCTTGACGAGGGAGTACTGTGCGCGCGTTGAATCCTGGAACTCATCCAAGAAGACATGACTGTACGTTTGGCGGAGGGCCTGTAGAGCGAAAGGTGCGCTCTGCAGCACCTCTCCGCCGAACGGAACGAGATCGTCGAAAGTAATCTGACGTCGCGCCGTGCGCGTCTTCGTATCGATCTGGTAGTCGGCGTCGAGTCCGAACTCCCCGGTCAACGCCTCCCGATAGTTGTCGACCAGTCGCTTAGCGAAGGCGTGGAAAGTGAAGCTATCGAGTCGGGTTGCAAGCTGGGAACCTACGCGTCGCTTGACTCGTTCGCGAAGGTTTCGGGCCGCGTCGACCTTGAACGAGATCGCGAGGATCCGCCGCGGATACTCACAGTTCCCGGTGCGAAGCAAGAAATCGGCGCGCTGAGCAAGCAGCTCCGTCTTTCCGGCTCCTGGACCCGCTGTGACGATGACGTGCCGGTCGACCGTAGTCACCGCTTTCAATGCGTTGGGCTCGAGAAGAACACCGTCCGCCGGGGACCACTGCAGCGCGGTGCTCATTCGGGTACCGCTTCCAGCAGGTTGCGCACTCTGGATACGAGCCGGTCTAGGACCGGAGGGAGTCCGTCCATCAGACCGCCATCGTCAAGAAGGGCAAGGGCTGCAATGTGTGCGACGGGCTTGCTGCTGAGCTTGAAGTGCTGGTGGTAGCTGCCGAGGAGTTTCAAAGCGGGCTCAGGCAGACGGCCGACGTTGGCGCGTGACTTCCCTAGTACTGCCTTAAGCTGAGATTCGGTGGGCGTCGCGGCGGTTCCTTCGTACGCCTCTGGGTAGGACTCCATCATCATCAGATCGAGATCGAGTGGGTTCGAGAAGAACACGTTTTCTGCCTCGAGATACGCAATCGGTGAGCGGTTGGCCGAATACCCCTCCTGGTCGAGCACCGGGAACTCCTCGTCGGCGTTCCACTTCGGTATCCAGTCCAACTTCTCTTGCGAGAACGTCTCAGGTCGCACCTTGTTGACCTGTTCGAATGCGTAGGTCACTCTCCCCCACCCTCCCTGATAGCGGGCGCAGTCGAGGTCGAGCAGAGTTACGTAGGGAATATCGAGACCGTCCAGCAGCCGCCAGAAGTGATTGACATGCCGTCCTCCCAGCGGGACCACGGTGACTGACGCATCATCTTCGGCAATGCCTGCAGCTGCAAGAATCCGTGGGAGCACAATCTGCTCGCTGTCTCCTTCCCCGAGCACAACGAGACGGGCGAAATAGAGCTCCGGGTATGCTTCGACTGCTTCTCGCACGAACTTCGCCGCGTCACTGTCCTTCTCTGGCATAGCGATACTGCGAACAGTTGTCTCGCGCCGCTCATTGAGCCGTAGATAGCGGATGGACTCGGGTCGCGTCCGGCGGAGCATCGCAGGCGCGTGGGTCGCAACAACACCTTGGGCGTCACCGAAGTCGCAGGCTGCGCGGATGCTCCGCATGATGCGTCCGAGGTACTGCGGAGCGAGGCTGTTCTCTGGCTCTTCAATCGCGAAGATCGTGTGCACGGGAGGGCGTAGTCGATTGACGTCGACGGACGCGTCCTTGCCCTGCAGCACCTTGCGGCCCACGGCCTGCCACGCCAGGACGAGGGAGATGTACAGCAGCGATTTCTGGCCGTCGCTGAGGCGTTCAAACTGCAAGGAGTCGGAGCCATGGCCCGGAGTGAACCGAAGGGTCAGCTGCCGCAACGCGCTCTCGATGTCCTTCGACCCAAAAGCCAGCGCAGGGTCCTTGAAGAAGTCGCCACGATGAAGCTTGACCCAGTCTGCAGCTAGTTGGACTCCAATGCTGGCGACTGCCGCGTTGCCGGCGAGGGTGTCAGTGATCCGCTCCGTCAGTTCGGCGAGCAGTTCTTTCTCCGCCGTCCAGGTCGCAGCCCGGAGTGTGCGCCCCAGAAGAGTCGCGGAGGCATAGGAAATCTGCTCCGATGGGTCGCGCCTGGCCGGAAGATAATGCACTTCAATATGGGCGCGGTCTGTCCGCGACATGCGCGCAGTTCGCAAGGGAACGCCATCGTCGTCTGCGTCGAGCACGTAGTCGATCTGTTCGACAACGTTACCGTCAGGCTCCAACGTTGCCGTCAATCTGACGCGCATCGCGGGAGGACCATCGGCCGTGATCAAGGACATGTGTGCGAAGAAGGGCGGCACCGAGGGATGCAACTCCTCGTCGCCCGCCTCCGGGAACTCGAAGTCAGCTTCGATCCACAATGTTGGCGGATCGACCTCCTCGGCGTCAGGCTTGGTCATCGGTACATGAAAGTCGAGCGCCTCGACCCGTCGTTGAGCGGCGATGGGCGAGAAGAGCCGCGACAGTGCCTCGAGGACAGTCGTCTTCCCAGCCCCATTAGGTCCGAGAACGTATGTAATCGTCTCAAACGAGATCTCTTCTGGCGTCGGCCCGAAGGCCTGGAAGTTCGAAAGTCGAACATTCTTCAGGTGCACCGCATCCCCCTGCATCTGTGTTGCTGTCGTCGAAACCGTATCGCGGAGTGAAATACTGGTAGCCCTATCGAGCGGCGCGGCACACAATGGCGTGTCCCATCCCGGATGCAAGCAGCCGGATTCCTCGATAGTGCGCGCATAGCGCGGCGCGACCGCAACGCCGCTGCGACCGTCACCGTCACCGTCACCAGAATGCGTTACGCGCCGTGCCGGTCAAACCGCTCTGACTTGTCGAGAAGAAGCGCGGCTGGCCCGCAACTAACAAGATGAGTGTGTGGACCACGACTGCACCGCCATCGGGAGTGACGGGTTCGAACGCTTAGCTCAACGTCTTGCGATGACGGCCCTCGGCAACCATGTCAAGCCCACCAACCTCTGTGGCGACGGCTGACGAAACTGGTCCTTGGATGACCCGGTCCGGTACGCCAGCCCCGCGACGGTGAGGCTCAGACTCCCCCGGTGGGAAACTGATTGTCGGCAGCCCACCTGGGCATGTCGTGCCCCGGTCCTTTCCGAGTAGTCGACACGTCGTTCGACAACGGGGCCTCAGCGACAGAAGGCGTGCCCTCCGTGCTCGGGTGGCCATCGCTTGCTCCAACGTCGAGATTCTGCCGAGGGATCACCTCATCCCTCCAGAGTGCTCCGACGAGCGAACTATCGGGTCGTGACATCCGGCTGGTTCGCGGGAAGGAGCTCCTCCAGCCGAACATCTAGCACCTGCGCCAGCGCCACGATGGTCCGCAAGGAAGGATTGGCCGGGGAACCTGTCTGACCTTCACCTGCTTCATACCGTTGAACCGTGAAGCGCGTGAGTCCCGCGCGAAACGCGAGCGCCTCCTGGGAAAGGTCCTTCTCCACGCGGAAGCGGCGAATCTGGCGGCCGAGTTCGACGGCAAACTCACGCCATCCTTCGCTCGAGCCTGCTGTCTTCCGAACCACCAACCAAGCCTTTCGGGAAAGGCGCGGGTGTATGGCCTTTCTCATGTGGCATAATTTCCACAGCCATACGAAACATTCACTCCATCGACAGGCGCTCCGCGCGTCTCGACCTGCACGTGTGCCGCTGCGCATCGGCTCCGGGTCGCCTCGATGCGTAGGTCCCGTTCCGGTCGACCCTGATTGTTGAGTAGCAGTGACTGATCCCCGACCGATCTGGTGGAGTGCCACGGAGGTCGAAGCTCCCGATGCTTGGATTGAGGCGTTCAACGCGCTCACCGACGACGAGCGGTCAGATGAGCTGGGGCTCGCCGCCGCCATCTTCATCGCGCGCGTCCGGCGCCGCACCGGACGCGGCCCGACTTTCTCGGAGGTCTTCTCTGAGTTGTTTCGAGACGAGCCGCTGCACCCTGAGTGGCCGACCGGCCTCACCTATCCCGTCCGCGCCACCATCCACCACGCGTTCCGTCTCCACGTCGCCATTCAATGGAAGCGAGGTGGATGGATCAGCTGGGATCCAGGGGTGGAGCGCAGCCTCAGAGTCGGACCCACCTTCAGAGAACGGTCACGAGCGCGCCAGGCCGCGAGGTCGCGATGAGACTCGCCCACCGCAAGCCACGGTTTGGAGCTGAATCGTGCGGACACCACCACCGCTAAACGCCCGCGAGGTCGCATCAATGATTGCGCTGCCTGACGAGCGCGTAGCCGTCGTCGGCGACGTCCACGGCAACTTCCGATGGCTGGACATCGTCGCCAGGGCGATCCAAACGCTCGCACCGGACGTCACCACCATCCTGCAGCTCGGCGATTGGGCGATGGATCCCGACACGACCGACGAGGCTCTTGAAGGAACTGGTATCGAGCGCATCTACGTGACCCTCGGCAACCACGAAAAGTGGAACCAGGTCACGCCGTTGCTCGATGCCCACCCCGGCGCCGCCGTACGGGTCTCGAGGATCACATGGTTGCTGCCGAGACCTGGCCGTCTGACCATCGGCGACCGGAGCGTGCTGTCGCTAGGGGGCGCAGTGTCCGTCGACAGGGCGTGGCGGCAAGAAGGCGTTAGCTATTGGAAGGACGAGGAGATCACCAGCGAGCATGTGAAGGCGGCCATCGCCGGCGGTCCAGCGGACGTCATGCTCACGCACGAGCCGCCAGCTGGGACGCCTGTCCGCGTGGTGCAGGAGATCCTGCGAACCAACCCGATGGGATTCCCTGATGACGCCATCCGGGACTCGGCCACGTCGCGCGCTCGGGTGGCGAAGGTGTGGAACATCGTGTACCCGGAGCTCCTGATTCACGGTCACATGCATGCCCCAGGCGGTGGTCAGACCGAGCACGGACTCCGTGTGACAAGCCTCGGCCAGGACGGGCAACAGGGGAACCTGGGAATCCTCGACATGCGCACG
This sequence comes from Microbacterium sp. GW821-FHT01D02, assembly GCF_059422585.1. Taxonomy (NCBI): domain Bacteria; kingdom Bacillati; phylum Actinomycetota; class Actinomycetes; order Micrococcales; family Microbacteriaceae; genus Microbacterium; species Microbacterium sp. GW821-FHT01D02. The sequence continues at coordinate 714,801 of NZ_JBWKXB010000003.1, forward strand.
CTGCGCATCGAGACGCCGTCGCTGCGTCAGATTCGGGAAGCGGCAGGGCGATGACCGACTCGAACCCCTGGGACCAGATCATCGGCCCCTGTTACACAGCGGCGTCCATTGCCCGCGTTCTCGACTGGACCCCAGATCGGGTGACGGCGGCCGCTGTATCCCTCTCGCTCCTCGAGCTTGAAACACACGACAACGTGCTCCTCTACCCCGCCTTTCAGATCGAGGATGGGCGAATTATCGACGGGGTCAGCGAAGTCCTTCGCGTGCTGAGCCCTGGGACCAGGTCGACATGGACGTGGGCACAGTGGCTCAACACGCGAGTCGACGACGAGACAGGCGAGGAAGCACCCAGCGCCATCGAACAGCTCCGAGCCGGACATATCGAGGGTGTGCTCCGCGATGCCCGGCACGCTGCCGCAGCATGGAGCAGTTAAGACCTCCTGTCGCTAAGAGATCTCGGGATCAGACCGCCGCGTCGCCGACGAGATTGACCCTGATGCCGATCCCTTCGAAGAAGGCGGCCTTCGCGATGAGCGCCTTATCGGCGGTTTCGGCGTCGGGCGCGTAGACGGTCTGCGCGCGCAAGCGCAGGTAATGGTTATCCGATTCGCGCCCATCCTGTCCTAACAACGGGCAACTTCACGTTGAGCGGAGCCGCACTCGCGATGAGCGCCTATCCCGCCGGCAGTCGACCGGCAGTCGGGGCAGGACTGGGCGAGTCCCTTCGAGTAGCAGAGCGAGACCACCGCAGAGTGTGACAGCGTCTATGTCGAGAGTTGCTCAGGCGTCGTGCGAGGCTACCGGAACTCATCTCGAGCGCTCGAACGCACTCACTAACTCGGCAGACAGCCTGCCTCGCACACCGACCGCGTACCCGTTTGCGAGCCCCCACGCCCGAATATCGCCCGGCGACGTGGTCGGTGATGCCGATGCGGTGCTCCCCGCGTGAGCCGGTTCCTCACGCGGATCAGGGCGCGTGGCCTTAGGGGACGCGGCGACCGCCGGTTGAAGGTGCTTCAACAGCGTCGAGTATGTCTGCGGGTCGACGATACGTGTCCCGAGTTCGTGGGCTCGTTCGAGTTTCCCGCCAGCGAAAGAGCCGTCGGTCACCACCATGGCTGTCAGACCGGACACGGTTCCGAGGACACGTACACCCAGCGTTCGAGAGCGTTCCTCCAAGCGGGATCGTTCCCGTTCGCGTTCGACGAACCCTGTGAACACCACCCTGTCTCCCACGCGCAGAGGATCGCCGTGCTCCCAGTTCCTGGGCAGCGCGCCCAGCCCAGCGCTCAGACGTGCGGCACGGGCGGCATCCGCCTCGGCGATGAGACTCGGCACGAGCTTGGCGGGCAACCGCAGTGCGGTGGCGATGGCCTCCAACTGTGCGCGCTCATCTCGCGCGACGTGGCCATCGTCGAGTGCGGAGTGCGCTAGCGCCAACAGGAGGGCCGCGTGCGCGGCGGCGACGTCGGTGTCGCTGAGTTCGTACATCTCGACGAGGTCCTGCAGTGCGGCCGCTTCGTCGTCCGAGATGACTCCGTCTTCGAGGGCATCGAGGACAGTCTCGACGTACGTTAAGGAGCCCACGGGCGCGCCCTCGTCAAGCACCTCCGCGAGGCTGAGCTTCGTCAGTTGCGCGATGAGTGCGGGCTGCTGTGGCGCGGTTCGGGTCACGCGACTACGCCGCGCGGTACGAGGCAGCGACTCGTCCGGCAAGAACGCCGACGGGGCGCGGCTGGGGGCTGTCGGCCAGACGACACCCCGCGCTTCATTCGGCACAGAAAGAAGCGCCGGATGCGGGAGCATGCGCCCCTGCATTTGGAGATAGTGGCGGAGAAGGCCCGCCGTCGCGCGCGCATCTCCGAGCGCGGAGTGAGCGCCGTGCAAAGGAATCTGAGCACTCCAGCAACAGTCGATGAGACGACGTCGCTCGAGGTGAGGAAGGTAGTGATGACTGCCGTCGAGCGTGCAGAACGCCGGCAGCCACGGAACATCCCACCCGGCGCGGCGGAACTCCGCGCGGAGAAAGGAGAGGTCGAAGCGTGCATTGTGTGCGGCGATAGGCAGGCCCGAGATGTAGGGAATGATTGAGGTCGCAACATCGCGAAACAGTGGAGCACGTACTACATCAGCTTGAGTGATCCCGTGGATGTGAGTCGCCCCCACCGGACCCTCGGGGTTGAAGCGTGTGGACCATTCATCCACGACCTGGCCGTGGTGATCTACGCGAACGACCGCTAGTTCGAGCACGCGGTCCCTCTTCGGAGACAAGCCAGTCGTCTCGACGTCGATGATGGCAAAGTAGGGCTGCGACGCGCGGGGGGCCGGAGCGGTCATCGTCGGAACCGTCACGCCCGTCTTCGCGCGTCCACCAAACAGCTTGTTGAGCCAACCCATCCCCACCCCTTGTCTCGGTCGCCAGTCACACGGCGCACGTCATCATCATGCCCGAGTTGAACGACATGGCGCGCCAACGGTGTCGCCTCCTCATGCGGGCCATCGAAGACGCCGCGCGGCTCGCTGCTGCGCCTGTGGAGGAAGTCCTGTCCGGTGCATCAGTACTAGCGTGAGCAACCCGACCGTCTGCTGCTCTAGATCGAAGATGTTCCCGTTCCCTTCGAAGTTGCCGGTGTGCGCCAACGCGTTGCGTGCACGCACGAGGTTCTTCGCCCACAGGTCGACATCGTCTATGACCGTCGCGCACGCGAACTCGTCCGGTATTGAGGCGAGCTCAGTGAGACGCTCACGATACGTGGGTCCGTTGCGGATCTTCGCACGCAACCACGACCGTTCCTCCTCGTTATCTGCCGCTTCCAGCACTCTGTCTCGTAGCTCATCGAATCGCTGCTCGGGAATCGACATAGAGAGATTCGAGTACGCGGTCTCCAGCGACTCCGCGGCTGTCGCACTCAGCAGCAGCCGTGTCTCCGTGTAGCCGGGACGCGAGTACTGCAAGCCGAAGAACACGTTGCATGCTGTGCTCGCATCATGTCGAAGCTGAAGCCACGCTGGAACCAGCTCCTCGAACGCGGCGTCATCGCAGGTGAATCGAAAGCGCTCGTGGGCGGGCCCGACGCCCTCCGGCGATGCCGTGTGAATGCGCTCCCCGTATGTGTGGACCGTCTCGAAGTCGTCGGGGCCCATTCCCTCCCTGCGCAGGATGAGCAGCTCGCTGATGAGCCCGGAAGGCTCGCCAGAAGCCAACGTCATCAGGTCCGACAGGTGCAGAATTCTCTCATCGAACCCATACGCGTCCACGGGTACGGGCGAGGTGATGAACAGGTACGGGGTGATCTCGGTCGACACGGTCTGCGTCGCGTGAGTCGTGTCCACATTGAAGTACTGCGGGATCGAACGAACCACGAACTTCCACCCGTCGAACTCGGCCTCCTCGGACTTGTACTCTCGAACGGTCGACGAGTAGGCGAAATCGTCCTGTTCGCACCCTCGCTCAATGCCCGGAGCAGACAAGAACGTCGGCAGATTCTCCAGCTGCACGCGAGCACTGGTGAACACCGGCTCGTCGGGCAAGAAATGTGCGCCGATGAAACAGCGGCTGATGTGGAGCCGTTGGAAGTGCTCGCCTCCGCCCATCCCGCCGCGCGTGTGCAGCACGAACGCCCGTGAAAGCGTTACGGGCTTACCTTCCGCGTCACCGTGAATAGCCGCAATGGTGTCTCCGAGGTCCACGAGACCACCGCCCAACTCCAGTCGGGTTTCACCGTTGGTTTTCACCGTCAGCTTGCCCGCCACCACAGTCTGAGGCGATTCAGCCACCCACCATCGGCCGTGAAGTTCGTGTGCGAGGTCTCCCATGAGTCATAGTGTGGCCTATCCGAATGCAGCCGACGCCTGACTCCCTGTGCGCGCCCGTTCGATTCACTCGTAGGTGTGGTGAACGTGCCAACCGTCGGCACCCTTGAAGACGTCGAAGACGAATGACTGGCCGTCCTTGTCGGTCGCCTGGAACCGCCACCCGTAGAGTCCGCGATTCTCCTCGAACGGCGCTACCCAGATCGAGTCGCGCAGCCGTGTGGGGGTGTCGGTCACACGCCAATGTCGGCCGGCGAAGACCATCCTCGTCGGAATGTCGTTGACCATCCTCAAGGTCGCAGGCGGATGTACTGTCGCGGATCGCATGGATCGAGGATAGAACATAGCTTCGAATCTTGCTAGCCTGCGAGGAGGCCGGAGAAAGGTGCCGGTATGGGAGCGAGCAAACGGCTGGCCGCTCACTATGACATGAGGGCACAGCATCGCGAGGTCCTCGCGGCCGCGCGGGCCGGCCCCCTCCAATCGCTCACCGAACGCGAGGTTGCGCTGCGCGAGCAAGCGCTGACCATCCATCCCCAGCCGTACCGTCGTGTCCGCGCGTGGGTGCGTTTCGGATCGCGGGCCATCCGAGTCGACGCCAAGCTTGCCCGCTCCACTCCGTATGCAGCCGGTGTCGAATTCCGTGCCGAGGAACAGGTATTCCGGTGTTGGGTGTGGGGCAATGCGGTCCAGTTCGTCGACGAGGAGTGAAGCACTCGTTTCGGCGCGACGGCCATTCGTCTCGTGGATCTCACGCCCGCGCATAGAGGCACCATGACCGCATTCAACAACACCCCTTTCCCCCTCTTCCTCACCCTCGACGAAGCACCGCTCTACGGCTTCGACGACCGAGAGCGCGAAGCCTTGACGTTCGCTGGCCACAGCGCCGTCGGCATGGACAAGCTCGTACCTGGCGTCCACGCCGAGGAGATCAATAAGTACTGCTCGCTCGTCGATAGCGTGAACTCTGATGCCGTTCGTACCGCCGACGGCGAGCTCCCCTTCGAATACTCTGCGGCGCAGCTCGAGGTCATCCTGGACCTGGCTGAAGAGCAGGGCATCCGCTCCTGGGACGCTGCCGCGTTCATTGCACAGCAGGTGTTCCCCGATCTGACCATCCTCGACTCGACGAAGACACCGATCTCGACGCTCGATGCGCTCCCGAAGCACGACGGTGTCAACCAGCGCTCGTTCCACGGCGACTCGAACTTCCCGCTGAGTGTCGAGCCGCCGGCGTGGTTCCCGACGGCCGGGATGCCGAACGTGACGTTTAGCGGGCGCTAACAAGAGTGGAAACGTTCCGGGGGGTCGGGATGGTCCAGCGCGCCATCCCGGCAGTACTTGCACAGGAGTTCGCGCTTGCATCGTCATCCGACCTGAGGCGTCAACTCGACGCTCGGACACCGGTCCCAAATCTGCTTAGTAGCGGCGATAGCGCTCAAGCGTTTCACGGTGCGAGATCAAAGCGGCATCCAGCGTGACTCCGTCGCGCTCCAGGAGCGTCGCCCACTTGCCTTGTCCGCTTCTCTCCAAGTCACGACGGAACTGCGTCTCCGCGTTGGGTATGTCTGCCAGCCATTGCCACTCCCCCACATAGTCCCCGGAGATCGCCCGGTAGCCGCGCGACCGCTGAGATTGGAGAAGCCCAAGGCGGTACTCGAAGCCGTAGAACGCAGTCTTGAAGGCATCATCCTCGGGGAGAAGATCTGTGAAGTAGCGACGCGTGTCCAGTGAGAAGACGTGACTCACCGGATACATGTAGCGAGTTTCTTCGCATCTCGGCATCGCACTGATCCAACTATCGTCCGCGATGCGCGCGTAATGGAGGAACTGTACGCAGTTCTGTGGTTCGGTGTCGCGGTAACGGTCGACGACTTCGACCTTTTCTGTGAGCGTCGGGAGGAGGTACTCGCGTCCGCGACGCGTTGACGCGATGGACAGCACCTCGAGTGCGACCAGCGCGGGAATGCGTCGCGCGCCCCGGTAGCCCTCATTGAAGGTCTGCTCGAAAACCGCAGCGGCATCGACGAGCCGCTGCACGACGTCCTGCCACAGTTGATCATGGCGGCCGTCCGAATCGTGCCACACGCCTTCGATGAGGAGAGGTACGAGACGTTCAATGGATCGGAATCGGTCGTCCCACACGGACTGCAGAACGGCACCGGTGACGGTCTCTCCCCCGCCGGTAATCGCCTGGGTTGCGATCCCCTCTACAACTTCATCGACAACGCTCATGACGAGGTCGTGGAGGTCGATGCGGCGGACGGGGTCCGGAAGGTACTTCTTCAGACGTGCAACGGCGAGAGCGGTCGTGAGCGGCGCGGCGCTCATGCGGTCTAGCGCATCGAGATTCTCGGCAAGCTCGGTGAACAGGACATCGGCGTTGCTAGCCGGGATCATCACCCCACGACGTCCGGCCATCAGGCGCTGCGCGTTCTCCTTTCTGGCACTGCGTGCGTCCCAGAAAAGTGGGTACCGAGAACGGGCCTCTTCCAGCGCGTGCACGAGCGCTTCATCCCATTCGGCGGACCACCCTGAGACCAGAAGTCCGTACTCCTCGAACACCTGCGAGAGAAGCCGAATCCACTCCTCCGGATACGTTGACAGTTCGTCGGGGGTGTTGCGAGAACCGAGATCCTTGTAGTCGCCGTGCAACTTGATGACCGTGGCGGGAGCGTGAGCGAGTGGCATCATGCCGTTGACGGCCTCCGGTCGGGCGATGACCTGCGGGGACACTCCGACGGCTTCCAGCGCCTGCTCCATGAGGCGGTCGAAGTTCGTCGTGATGATCACTCGTACCGCGCCCCGCGCTACGAGTCGGGCGATGGAGTGGTGAGCGCGGCTCGGGACGAGTCTGTCCCCGTCTGCGGTTTCGCCTTCGAAGAACTCTGCAAGGAGCCCCTGCCGGGCCGCCGGCGTGGGCGCGAGCTGCTCAAGCAGAGTCGAGTATCCGAGCTCGCCTTCCCCGTGTTCGGACCACCATGCCTCGGCGTCAGCGCGTGCCTGTGCTGCGCCTTCGTCGCCGCCTTGGAGCGCTGCCGTGCGAGCGACGAGTTCGGTGACCACGCCCCATCCCGTCGGGACGCCAGCGCCGGTCGATACGCCTGAGCCGAGGAGCAACGCGTAGACCCCCGGCTGAGCGTGCATTGACGTTGCGAGTGAGACGAGTGGTGGGATTCCGTGGGGCATTGCCTTTCCTTTCCTTCCCGCGGCTTCCGCAGTTGTCGCTAGAGCGCGTGTCGAGTCCTTCATGCAGCATTCGCAGAGCTGGCTAGCCCAGAGAACTGAGATCCGAGCCAATCAGACCGAGGAGTCCTGTGGCGAGGCCCACGACCTCGAAGCCGGCGCCGATCAAGAGCGGTAGGAGTCTCGCATCCGACTTCTGGCACCACTGGATGCCACCAATAACGAGAATTGCGAGTCCCGCCAGCGCGCTGAGGAACGGGACGACTCCAGCGTTGACCAGAACGAGAGCAATGCACAGGAGTATGGCAACGAACCCCAGGACAAGGACGACAACGACGCGGGTGGTCCGCCGTTTCATCCATTCGATCTCGTCCTTCAGTTTCTCGCCCTGCTGCTTCGAGACCACCGAATCCGCGGCCGCGGAGTCAGCAAGCTTGCGCTGCTCAGTCGCAACGGAACGCGCAGCCTCTGCCTCGCGGAGCGCATCCGCCTCCGACTGCTTCGCCCGCTCAACGCTCAGCGCACTCTGCCGGTCTCTGCGCTGGTTCCTTCCCTCGAGAACTTCGGCCGCGATGGATGTGGCCGAGCGATTCGGATCCGCACGTAGCGCCGTGTCGAAACTGAGTTGCATGTAGCGGAGATCCGACTCCGATCCCCCACGCTCGGGAGAGATCTGCCTTGCCAGGTCCATAGCTACGTCACTAGGGAAGCGAGACGGAAGCAACCACATTGCCTCGTCAACGAGTTGGCGCGCGGCTGCTCCTGCAAGGTCCACGACCTCCGCGGGAGGCACCGTCACTGAGAGAAGAGTCGACCATTGCGCCAATGAGAGTGTCAGCGAGACAGCATCGGCGCGCTCCACCGCTCGATACGCGGCCGACATGTGGCGATCCGGCGTTATCACCCATCCACCAGACCAGGCACTGCCATTCGCCTCTCGACGACGCCGTCGCCACATCATGGCGATGGTGTCTGCGTCTCTTTGAATTGCGCTCGTCGAGCGCCCGGAGTTCGTCTGTTCTAGGTCGTTCTCGAGTGCGGCGCGACAACGCTCCACCCGCACGATGTCGTTCTCGTTGTAATGCGCTCGCACCACCACGCCGAGCTCGCTCAGGACATCTGCGATGCTCTGAGCAGCCTCTACCATCTGGTCGAGATTGGTGTACGTCCCCTCCTTGACAGCCTCGATGCAGTAGCTCGGCAGCTGCTCTTCGACTAACGAGGCATACCACTCTGCGCGGACTCCGCGGTCATGGGCTTCGTGAAGGCTCTCCTTTATTCGTGGGATCTCGCGCTCCATCAACGAGTCCAGCTCTTCGATGGTGTGATCCGCTACGACAACGTCCCATCCAGCAGCCACCGCCGCGCGAATGGTCGTGGCTGCCGGAATGCTCACGCGCGCCGGGCCGACGAGATCGACGAGAACCGGTGTGTCGATGATGGCCCGCTGACCCGCTGGCGTCCCAAGACGTTCGATGACGGCGGCAGAGTCCCTCCCCGCCACGTACGAATGGAGCACGCAGCCAGTTGTGATGTGGCTGACGATCTCCGCTCCGAATGGGTCGAGGGGGTCGAGCGCGGCGATAGCGCATGCCTGCAGGAAGGACACAACATCCGGATCTGCATCGACCCGGGCTATCTCTGCGAGGACCGTCTTCTGGTGGATGCCCCGCGGCGCCAAACGCTTCGTCACGAGATGCTCGACGTGGCCGAGGTACGCGTCCTGCGAGGCAGTGATGCCCACCACTAGCGCTCCAACAATGCGTTCGAGCCACAGCTCCGCGGTCTCCCGTGAGACGTCCCTGCCGGCGTCGGCGAGCGCCCGCAACCGGAGCTCTTCAGCGGCAGACGCCTTGACCGCTGCCACCCACGTGACTTGGCGGTCGACGTCATCCGCGCCGTGAGCGGTCAGGCCCCAGAGTTCAGTTCCATCAAGCCCGTCTTTCGGATTCAGCAGGTTGAGTTCCTGCCCGACCAGAAGCGCTTCTCCCACCGAGGCTTCATCCGTTCGGGCGCCCGGCCAGACTTGACTGACTACGGCGGTGACTTCTCCTACAGATTTGTCGCCGCTACGCAGACTGTGTGTCGCAGCAGCGAGGAGCAGATCCCTCTTCGTCGCAGCGCCCTGCGCCTTCACCAGGCTGTGTACCGCCCCTATCAGCGCGTACCCACCATCCAGCAGCGCATCGGTCGATGTAGCGTAGTCGTCCTCTATCACCGCGTCATTCATCATTGCCCCCACTCATCCAACCCAGAGTTCAGACGGTACTGGAACTTCAGCCCAGCTTCGCGCGGGACTCGCGGACGCCCTGAGCACCGCGGATCTCACCACGCGGCGGTAGTGCTCCTTCCCCGTATCCTGAACACATGAATGAGCATGGCCCCTCTATTCGAGGCACTTTGCCAATCTTCGCCGCGAAGACGCATCGCCAGCCCATCTGGCATTACACCGACGCAGCAGGTTTGGTCGGAATCCTTACCGGTACGACCCACTCCCCTACCGAGGCGCCTGCCGATGACGCTCCCACGAGCGATTCGGTCGTATGGTCGCAAACTGGCACGCTTCGCGCTACCGCGGCCACTCTTCTCAATGACTTCAGCGAGTTGAAGTTCGGAGCGGAGAGGATCCTCGATTGGTATGACAAGAAGGACAATGCCCTCGGCGGGACGATACGTGATCACGTCGCGATCCGATATGTCCTCAGCGACCTCGTGAGTCAGCTCGCTGACCACCCAACTTTCGTCTGCTGTGCATCGACTGTGCGTGATTCACTCGAGCACTGGCGCGGTTACGCAGGAGAGGGTGGATATGCCCTCAAGCTCGACCCCTGGGCCACGTACACGCTCCTCGACCGCCCCTCGGTCGAAACCGGGTACATGGTCGAACCGGTCTGGCTGCGAGTGAGATACGAACCGGCCGACCAGGATGCACTGATCTCATGGGTTTTCGAACAACTTCTCGCATCGAACTCGCTTGTAGGGCGAATGGTCGCCTCGGAGGATGAGCCAAGTGCGGTCGCGGTTGTACAAGCACACCTGGCGGCCCTAGCAGCTGTTCTCAAGCACCCAGCATTCAGGAACGAATCTGAAGTACGGCTTGTCGTGCAGCGGCCCGTCGATGTATCCCCGAACTTTCGTCCGTCCCGGCGAGGACCCGTGCCGTATCTGACGCTCGGTCACGCACCACTGGGAAACGCGCAATCCCCGACCTTCTTCACTCCACTCCCAGTAGAGGAGGTCATCGTGGGTCCGCCGAAGGGAGACGCCATGATCCAGCGCGAGCGCGGCACGCGCATGCTTCTTGAGGCGACCGGACGTTCTGCCACCCCAGTCAATCGATCCGACATCCCGTTCTTGCCGTGAGGTCGGGAACGAAGCGGGCGATGCCGACTACGGGCGATGGGGAGATCGCGGTCGCCTGATGCGGACAACGGGAGCCGCAGGCTCATCGGGCTGGGCAGCGAGCCAAAGCGCATAGATCGTCTGGAGATGAATCGCGCGCTCTTCTTCGAGGGTCTTGATCCGCTTCCTACTCTTCTCCAGGTCTCGGTCCTTGCTTCGCTCTTCGGATTGCCTGGGCGACAAGCCGCCAGTCGCTCGCTGAAGGGCATTGAAACGCTCGTTAATGGTGTGGTGAGTCGGGACAAGGAGGTCTTGGGCGAAGGCACGAGCCACGGTCGCGTGCGACAGGGCTGCGAGATCCTCGATTTGTCGCTTTGTGCGCTTCAGTACTTCACTGCTGGAGATCTCGTCGATGGCGGTCGAGATGCGGTCGAAGACTTCGTCGCTCACGAGAGCAGGTCTGATCGTCATGGCATCGTCTCCTCGTCATTGCGCGGGGCCAGCAACTCTTCCCGTCGCGTTATCAGTCGTTCACGTCCACGACGCATGTTTCGTTCGAAGCCAGGATCGAGATTCTCCTCGCTCAAAGCGGTGTCGTACCGAGCGATCTGCGAGTCGATGATGGGAAGGTGCTTCATATGCACCACCGCGTTCGCGCATGACTCTGCGGCGCAAAAATGGTCCGCCAGCTTAGGCTCGCCGGGTCCACACGCCGCCGTTTCTTCCCGGTGCGCGCAGTCATTGGTGAGCCCGAGGTGGTAGCTGGCGGCTGCTCTCGCAATCAACATCTCGGCCCTCGCTGGATCTGCCACGACTTGCGCTCGCAGTTCCATGAGTCGGCCACCCGACGGTCCGCCGATTGCTTCCGACGAATGCACCAGCTCAGCAATCGATCTCTGTACTACCTTTGCACGCTCGTCGTCGAGTGCTTCAACCACTTCATGGTGCAGGTCCCGCATGTAACTGCCGGTGAGGCGGAGCGAAGCGTGGCCCAGCTGCATGCCGATCCCGACGTCCATGCCGGGATACGCGGCTGCGTAAACGCAGAATGAGCGACGAAGTGATTGAGCGTTGATGGACTGACCGTCTGGAACCAGTATTGGATTCAGCCCGAGGTCTGCGCCCCGGCCCGGGCGCGTAGCGGGATCTGCGCCCACGAACGCGATAAGACGACGAATATCCCGGTGTGGAACGTACGTGCCGTCTTCGCCACCGTTCCCGCGGCGACCGCTTCGAGCGAACAGCCGCACCGTCCCGGTGAGCTCTTCGAGCACTTGAGTGGCCTTCTCTACGACAGAAGGCACACCCACCAGGACCGGGACCTGCCAAAGACGCCGGCGTGCTTGTATGTCATCGATACGATGGTTGGAAGGTCGGGATCGGGACCGATTGCCTCGCGTTCCAGCGCCTGCACTTCGCTGTCTCTCATGGCCGAGAGACTCGCGATGAGCACATAACATGCTCCTCGAAGCAGACTTGGTAGGTATTCCGCTTCGTCCATACCGATCTCCGCGATGACGGAAGAGGGCGGGCAGTGCACGAGCCCTCCATACTCGACGAGGCCAGCATCCACGGCGTCGTCAATAACCCGGATCACGCTTGGATTATATGCGCGACTGCTCGGTCGAAAGACTGTGTCGCTAAGGTCTAGTTTTCTGCAGAGTAGTGCGCGGTTCACCGACCCGCGGGACCTCCGCTTGTTCCTCCCGAATGCTGTGAAGAGGGGAATGAGCCCCCCGCCGTCGAGGTAGTCCTGAACGAGTGCGTCAGCATCCTTCTTGGTCGTCCCGCGCCCCATCTCTGCGGTCGTGCGGCATCGCCGCAGGGCGCGGTGTCCTTCCAAAATGAGGTCGCTGCATTCGAACACCACGAACGCTGCCGCTGCCATGAGCGGATTCCATGTCTCCCTCGGGAGCGGCGAGGTACGAGCATCGTCGATGCTTGACTCATCCTTGGCAACCTCTCTCCCCGTCTGCTTAGGCCACGGAGAGAACGTTAACGGGTGCGTAGCGGCAGGACCCAACATGCGTACCTGCTGTAGGAGTGTTGCGTGTGCTCTTACCGTCGGTGGTTCGTTCGGCTTGCCCTTTTCGTGGTGTTTTCCGTTGCGAAGATCTTCCAGGTAGCCATCTGCAGTCGTCTGCGTCCAAGCCGAGAAGTTGGCCAGTCGATTCGCAGCTCCCCACCGAGTCATCAAAGCGAAGCGCGCCAGAATCGAAACAAGGGCTTCAAGCGGAGCGGGGTTACGGCGAAGCCTGATGCCCATCTCCTCGGCATACGGATGATGTGGACGGCCTTGAAAGAGAAGGAACAGCTTGACGTCTTGCCTATATCCTTCAGGGATCACGTCGAAGTTGAGCCAGCGGGTGGGAAAGCCAGGTCGACGGATCTTCTGGCAATCCCAGCGGCTCTCGCCGAAGGTCGGACCGCCTGGCATATCTTCGTGAACGTGATCACGCCAACCAATGACGAGACCACCGTGCCGGTCGATCAGTCCTGGAGAGTCAGCTTTCGTCATCGTTCCGGAACCCTTGCCTTATCCCCAGGTCAACCAGAACCTCTGACGTGTGCTCACGTGCGGCTTCGACGGCGCGGGCGGGAAACAGAGCGAGCATGGTGGAAGTCGATTCGTGAATATCGCTCCACACGGCCTTCCATACGCGCGCGTCCGCAGCAACCTCCGGAGCCGAGGCCTGATTGAGCAAGATCATGGCGGGAAGGTGTGCGGCTGTGATCACGGCGTTCGGACACGTAAAGCATTTGCCAGCGCGAGCCACCGGACACGTAAAGCATTTGCCAGCGCGAGCCACCGGACACGTGTCACCTTCGTCGGCGTACGGAGATTTGGTTGGAGCGTGACACCCAGTGAGAGCGCCACCTTGAGCGGATGGCACCTCATCGGGCGACATCGGCACCGGGATCTGTGATCCGACATCGAGTCGAACTGAGGTGCCGTCCGCGACTACTGTGGGGCCGACAGCGCGCCTGAATAGGTCGTCGGCAGTTCTCACCCAGATCTTTCCCGCATGGGTCCTCATGTTTGGGCTGTTCGTGTACCGAGCGAAGAAAGTCTCAGGCGAATGTCTGGTCTGGGTCGTCAAGAACGTTCCCGTGTTCGCGATGAGGTCGCCGGCGATTGCCGATTTCCTGAATCGACGCCAGTCGATGGGAAGGCTTACCGATGTCGAGACGTGACGCTTCATCCATGATCGAAGCGTCGTACTGCGCCACGTTACTCTTTCCACCGACCCTTGGGTATCGAACCGTAACCATAAAGAACGTATAGACGTGTTCCTCCGCATCGCCTCGCCGCGAACCAGGAGATCATCGAGGAGCTTGACCACGTTTCGATGTCGTTTCCGGGTGTAAGTCTCATCAAAGACCGTGTGGTCGCGGTTCTTTCTCATCGTCACTTGATACGACGACACCAGACCGGCGGCGGCGAGGGTCGTAGTTCCCATATCAGCTCCCCGAGGATCGGTAGTTATCGCCCGGATGTCGTCTGTGGTCAGAACGCGGATTACCTCTGGGGGCTGCCCGGTTTCGATGCATAGCAGAATGTGCAACGCGATCAAGATGTCAGACCTCGTCCTCCGACTTGCCTCTCCGTCGGAATCGAGGCATGCCCACGCTGCCTGGCTTATCTCATCGATCTCGGAGTCAGAGAAGTCAGGGATCGAGGCGCCCTTTAGCGGAGATAACCTGGTCATCTCCGCGACGCGCGCAGCCACGTCCGGATGAAGAAGTTCAGGCTGCGCGTCGTCGATCCAGCGCAGCAATGAAAACATGTATACGGCTAACCGGTACGCCTGCTGAGTACCCATCCGAGCTTGCTTCTCTAAGAGAACCCGCTCCCAAGCGTCGAGATGACGACGTCTGAGTTCAGCGAGGCCGTGTGCAAGTGGGTCGAAGCCGGGTTGTCGGCTCATCGTTGCACACAAGCTACCAATTCCGGTTCTCAGTATGTGAGCCGCACTAGGGGTATGCGTGCACACCTCAATCCAAAAGGGTGCGAGCTCGCGCGCAAGACGAGGAGCAGGTAGCGAGTTTGGAACGATATGAAGGATCGACGGCTTCGACGGCAGCTGCCAGCGAAACGTAAATCGATCCTCGCTCACAACGAAGCCACCATCCGAACAGCGGCGGCTTGGATTACGGCGGGAACATCGTCGGAATAGTGATGCGCGTTGTGGAGGTAGAGTTCGGTCGTATCTCGTCGAGCGTGACCGAGAAGCTCTTGTACTACCAATAGGGGTTGAGCAAGGTGGATGTTGGGGTCACCCGCTGTTTCCCGTCCATGGCGCATCAGTGCCGCGAGGATACGGACCGCAAACGTGTGGCGAAGGACATGCGGTGTGACGCTGAGATGAGCGGGCGGCGAATCCTGGTGCGGTCCGAACAACGCCACCCGTTCAGTGGCCTCATTGAAGGTTTCGTTGAAACGCTTGAGCGAAGGCCCGTGACCTCCCTGCATCACGAAGAGGGCTAGGGGGTCGATTGTGCCATCCGGACGCACGCGCACGGCGCGTCGGCGAATGTCCTCGCCCACCTGTTCGGGCCGCATCGTCGCACCATCGATACGAACTCGCAGTGATCCATGGTGGTCGACGACCTCCGCGACGATCAGACGTCCATCGCGCCGAGCCTTGCGCAACACCCGTTGTGCACGCTGGACGACATACTCGCGCTCGATGAGGCGGTAGTGATCGACTACAAGAGCTAGGGCGCTAGCGATCCAGATCTCCCGCGGACGGCCGCCCTTTCCTGTGCGCCAGAAGACGTGAACCCCGTTCGGGTCGAGCAACAAGTTGGCTTCGCGACGTCGCAAGCCGGTTGAAACGAGGGTCAACCCAAAGGCATAGTCTCGTTCCGGATAGACGGTGCGTGCTTCCATGGCTGCCCCGTCGCCTCGCAGCCCTGCTTCAAGATAAAAACGTGCCTGCCCTTCTGTGAGGAATCGGATCCGCCGGACATGTCGCTCCTTGGCCTTCATCGTGATGCGACGTTTGGCGCCCCACCTCGCGACCGGATCGCGGGTGATCCATCCGATTTCGAGCGCGTAAGTGAAGAAGTTCGAAATGATGCCCAATTCACTATTCCAAGAGCTGCTTTGCAGCCTCATCTTGCGACGGTCGGCAAACTTGAACAGATCCTCGCGGGTGACATCGACGAGATCGGCATCCGGATCGCGATGCTCGCGAACATCCTCGATGAGGCGGCGTAGCGCAGTGGCGTGTTGGCTTCTCAGGGTGTCCAGCGGGTATGCCCGCTGCTGCGCGGCATCACGAAGGTATGCGTTGACGTAGTGAAGCGAGTCGAGGTCGCCATCGGCAGTCGCTAGGAACGGAGTTCCGTCGGGAATCTGAGAGGCATCCAGGAGTGCAACGACGTCCCTTGCACACAAAAGCGCGTCGTTTATACGAAGATCAACGAAGCGCTTCCGGCAGA
>NZ_JBWKXB010000004.1:0-241569 GCF_059422585.1 Microbacterium sp. GW821-FHT01D02
CCCCCCCCCCCCCCCCCCCCCCCCCCCCCCCCCCCCCCCCCCCCCCCCCCCCCCCCCCCCCCCCCCCCCCCCCCCGCTTCCGGCAGACCTCTCCGATCCGAAGCACGTGTTCGGCGGAGACCTCTTCCTGTAGTGACAACGGCTTACCTCCGAGTCATCTTTTGATGACTCGGATGATACATCTCTGTCGGATCGATCTGAAGACCGATCCGGAGAGTCGTGAGACACTGCTTCCACACGACATGTGGAGCTGGGGGGAATCGAACCCCCGTCCAACGCTGAGTCTCCACGCCTTCTCCGGGCGCAGTCTGTGAAGACGTTCTCCTCGGCTCCGACCTTTGTCACAGACACCTAAGTCGACGAGCCCAGCCTGGGAAGAGTCCCACGTGACGTCCAGACGCCATCACGCAGCAAGATTCCTAAATGACGCCAGGATCCGTATCGGAATCACATACGGCCTGACGGACTATCGGGCTCGCTTATGCAGCGAGGGCGAAGTCGTTGCGCTTGGTTTCGGCAACTATTTTTTTGCAGAGAGCGTTTACGAGATAACTCTGCATCCTCGGCCCGCTTCTCGTGGATTCACAGGCGCTGTCGAAACCGATCAGCCCCGTGGTCCTTCTCTCGAAGGAGCCGCTGTCACACTGTGGAATTACCAACCCGGGTGACGAACACCCGAGCATCACAGACTACAACGTCGACGGCGCATCCGCCATTCCTCGGGCAGTCGGAGCCCTGGCGTAGAGTCGCCCCATGAGCGAAGTCACCGTCACCGTCCGCGGCGAGCACGAGGCGCGCCTGGCGCCGGAGCGCGCCACCATCCGCGTCAGCGTGCGCGCCGAGGGCCCGGAGCGCACGGCCGTCGTCGAGCAGGAGATGCGCCTCGCCGAGCCCGTGCGCACCAGCATCACCGAGCGGGCCGAAGCCGAGACCGTCGTCGAGTGGACGAGCAAACGACTCTCGGTGCGTGCTGAGCGCCCCTGGAACGGCGAGGGCAAGCAGCTCGCACCCGTCTACTACGCGAGCATCGACTTCACGGCGACGTTCGCCGAAGCATCCGAGCTGTCGATCTGGGTCTCCGACATCTCGCCCTGGGACGGCGTCGAGGTGGGCTGGGTGGACTGGCACCTCACGCCCGTCACCCGGACCCGCGTCGAGCGCGAGGTCGCGGCCGAGGCCGTCAGCGTCGCCGTCACCCGCGCCAAGGCGTATGCGGGAGCACTCGGTCTGGACGAGGTCACGCCCCTGGAGATCGCCGATGTCGGCCTGATCTCCAGCGGACAGCCGGCCCCCGGTGCGCCCATGATCAAGGCCCGCGGCGGGGTTGCCTTCGCCGCGGACATGGCGCCCGCGATGGAGTACGAGCCCGAGGAGATCGTCATCTCCGCCACGGTCGAGGCGCGCTTCCTCGCCCGCTGACGGGGTCAGGCCTCGGCTGCGAACGGAGCGAGCTCAGCGGCCAGACGCTCGGACACCCGGGCATGGACCGCGGTGCCGTCTTCCCGGTGATCCACCGAGAGGAGCATCCCCGTCTCGTGGATCGCGGCGACGAGGTCACCGCGGTCGTACGGGACGACGGCATGGACCTCGATCGCGGGCTGCGGCAGCGCAGCCTCGATCACGGCACGCAGCTCCGCGATGCCCTCGCCCGAACGCGACGACACGAAGTGCGCGTGCGGCTGGAGCCCTCGGAGCACCAGACGCTCGTCATCGTCGATCAGGTCGGCCTTGTTGAAGACGACGATCTCCGGCAGGTCGCGGACGCCGACGTCACCGAGGACGTCGCGCACCGTCTGGAGCTGTCCCGCAGGGTCGGGGTGCGAGCCGTCGACGACGTGGAGCACGACGTCGGCCTCGCCGACCTCCTCCAGCGTCGAGCGGAACGCCTCGACGAGCTGGTGCGGGAGGTTGCGCACGAACCCCACCGTGTCGGTCAGGGTGTAGACGCGACCGTCCTCGGTCTCCGAGCGGCGCACGGTGGCGTCGAGGGTCGCGAACAGCGCGTTCTCGACGAGGACGCCGGCGCTGGTGAGCGCGTTGAGCAGACTGGACTTGCCGGCGTTGGTGTAGCCGGCGATCGCGACGGAGGGGATCGTGTTGCGCTTGCGCTCGGCGCGCTTCGCCTCACGGGCCGGACCGAAGTCCCGGATCTGCCGGCGGAGCAGAGCCATCTTCGTGCGGATCCGTCGACGGTCCAGCTCGATCTTCGTCTCACCCGGACCACGGGAACCCATCCCGGCACCGCCGGCGCCGACCTGGCCACCGGCCTGACGGCTCATCGAGTCACCCCAACCGCGCAGGCGCGGGAGCAGGTACTCGAGCTGGGCGAGTTCGACCTGGGCCTTGCCCTCGCGGCTCTTCGCGTGCTGGCTGAAGATGTCGAGGATCACGGTGGTGCGGTCGATCACCTTGACCTTGACCACGTCTTCGAGCGCACGACGCTGGCTCGGTGCCAGCTCGGTGTCGGCGATGACCGTGTCGGCACCCACCGCGGCGACGATGTCCTTGAGCTCTTGGGCCTTGCCGCGGCCCAGATACGTGGCGGCGTCGGGGTGCGGGCGGCGCTGGAGCACACCGTCGAGCACGACGGCACCCGCGGTCTCCGCCAGAGCAGCGAGCTCACGAAGGGAGTTCTCCGCGTCCTCCTGCGCCCCCTGGGGGTAGACGCCCACCAGGACGACGTTCTCGAGACGCAGCTGCCGGTACTCGACCTCCGTGACGTCTTCGAGCTCCGTCGAGAGACCGCCGACGCGTCGGAGTGCGTGTCGGTCCTCGAGGTCCCATTGCGAGCCGTCGGCGCTCGTGTGCGACGCCGTCGATTCGTCCTGCAGCGCCTGGGCTGCGCCGAACACGTGGACGTCCGAGCGCTTCTCTGCGTTCGCGAGCACGCGATCGACCGTGTGGTCGTCGGTGGAGGGTGTGGTGGTCTCCGTCATCCGTTCCTTGTCTCTGGTTTCCTAGCGAGCCTTAACCTTAGCCCGCGCTGTCCGGTACGCTCACCGTATGGGGTCCGATCACTACTTCACTGCGGCCCCGGCAAGCCCCGAGAATCTGCGTAAGATCCGCGTATCGCTCGCAGGTCGAGAGCTGGAAGTCACCACCGCCGGTGGAGTCTTCAGCCCGGATCGTCTGGATGCCGGCACCGCAGTGCTCCTCGCCAACATGCCCCCGGTTCCCCCGGGCGGCGACCTTCTCGACCTCGGCAGCGGGTGGGGGCCGGTCAGTCTCTCGATGGCCCTCGCCTCTCCCCACGCGACGGTGTGGGCCGTCGACGTGAATGAGCGTGCCCTCGATCTCGTCCGTCGCAACGCGGCGGCTCTCGGGCTCACCAATGTCAACGCATCTCTGCCCGATGATGTTCCCGAGCACGTCTCGTTCCGGACGATCCGCTCGAATCCGCCCATCCGCGTGGGCAAGAACGAGCTCCACGGCCTGCTCGAGCGCTGGATCCCCCGCCTCGACGAACGCAGCGATGCCTGGCTCGTCGTGCAGCGGAACCTGGGCGCCGACTCGCTGCAGCGCTGGATCGGAGCGACGTTCCACCCCGGTTACAGCGTCTTCCGCACTGCCACGGGCAAGGGCTACCGCATCCTCAAGGTGCGCAAGCACGGCAACCCGCCGACGGAGCCGATCTCCATCGGCTGAGGCCGCGCCCCGCAGGTCGCTCAGACCAGGTCGACCTCGCCGGTGAAGACCAGCTGTGCCGGACCCGAGAGCGCGACGTGCTCGCCGTCCTCGGCGGGGAACATGCGCACTCCGAGGGTTCCTCCGGGAACCTCCACCTGCCAGTGGTTCGGGGCCTGCGCACCCGCCCAATGACGCACGGCCAGAGCGGTCGCGGCGACACCGGTTCCGCAGCTGAGCGTCTCGCCCACACCGCGCTCATGAACGCGCATGCTCACATGGCCGACGCCGTCTCGGACGAGCGGCTCGCCCGGGACCACGAACTCGATGTTCGCCCCCGCCGGGAGCTGCGGCTCGAGGTCAGGGGTGCGATGCAGTTCGAGTGTCGCGAGCTCGGCCTCGGACGCGAGCGCGACCACGACATGCGGGTTGCCGACATCGATCCCGAGCCCGGGCCGGGTCACGGTCAGTCCGTCCGCGCGCACGAGCGGGTCGTCACCGGAGAGCTTCCAGAGTCCCAGATCGACCTGGTACCCGGTGGCGCCCTTCGTGACGTCGCGCACCCCGGCCCGCGTGCCGATCGGCAGCGTCGAGCCCGGCTCGATGGTCGCGAGCCCCGAGCGCACGAGGTAGTGCGCGAAGACGCGGATACCGTTGCCGCACATCTCCGCGATCGACCCGTCCGCGTTGCGATAGTCCATGAACCACTCGGCGTTCGGCTCCTCCGCGAGTGCTGCAGCGCCCTCCGGGATCGCCGACGACCTCACGACGCGCAGGATCCCGTCGGCCCCGATGCCGAAGTGGCGATCGCACAGCACCGCGACCTGCTCGACGGTCAGGTCGAGCGCGCCATCGGGATCGGCGATGATGATGAAGTCGTTGCCCGTGCCGTGACCCTTGGTGAATGCGACCATGAGCCCAGTCTAGGGATTCGCGAGGTCGGCTCCGTCCCGCACGACGCGGTATCGCCCGCAGAGGAAACTTCGGTTGCGTGCCACCTCGAGGAGCTCGAGGTCGAGCCGGCGCGGAAGGAGCGGGGCGCCGGACCCGAGCGTGACCGGCGCGTACTGCACCCACACCTCATCGAGCAGCCCGGCATCGGCGAACTGACCGGCCAGGTCTCCCCCGCCCACGATCCACAGGTCCTTCTCCCCCGCTGCCGCCACCATCTCGGCGTGCACGGCGCGGACGTCGTCCTGCGTCAGACGGATCTCCGCACCCTCCGGCAGGTCGAGCTCCCGATGGGTGAAGACCCAGGTGGGCTGGGTGTATCCCCAGCGGCCCTCCTCGTGGCGCATGACCCATTCGTACGTCGAGGAGCCCATCGCCAGCGCGCCGATGCTCTTCTCGAACTCCCCGTACGCCATCGGGCCGTCCTGATCGATGTCCTGGGTGAGCAGCCAGTCGAGCGAGTGCTGCTCCGTGGCGATGAACCCGTCGAGGCTGGAGGCGGTGTAGAAGTGGGTGGCCATGACGAGAGCATGTCACCGACCACTGACATCGCTTACGCGCCGAGGAGTCTCCGCGCCTCCGCGGGTGCGTCCCACCACTCCAGCTCGGGATAGCGCTTGAACCAGGACACCTGTCGACGGGCGTAGCGGCGGGTGAGGGCCTGCGTCTGGGCGATGGCTTCAGCTTCGGAGAGGACGCCGTCGAGCTGTCCGAGTGCCTGGGCGTACCCGATGGCTCGCGACGCGGTGATGCCGCGCTCCAAGCCGTTGCGGCGGAGGTCCGCGACCTCGTCGACGAGACCCGCCTCCCACATCTGCTCGACGCGGAGGTCGAGGCGTTCCACCAGCGCCGCACGATCGACGCGCAGACCGATCAGCCGAGTGCGCGGATACCAGAGCTTCGGTGTCTCCGGCAGGGCGGCCCCGTGCGTGCTGCCGCCCTGCTCGAGAACCTCCAGTGCGCGGATGACGCGTCGGCTGTTACGCGGGTCGACCCGCGCCGCAGCCTCGGGATCCTGGACGCGCAACCGGTCGAGCAGCACCGCCGGTCCGACGGATTCGAGTTCACGCTCGAGTCGCTCGCGGACCTCGGGGTCACGCGGAGGGAAGTGGAACTCGTACACGACGCTGGAGACGTACAGTCCGGAGCCGCCGACGAGGATCGCGTCCGCACCGCGACCGTGGATCTCCGCGATCGCCGCCCGCGCGACCGGCTGGTACCAGGCGACGGCGGCTTCCTCGTCGACCTCGCGCACGTCGAAGAGGTGATGCGGGATTCCACGGCGCTCGGAAACCGGGAGCTTCGCCGTGCCGATGTCCATGCCGCGATAGAGCTGCATGGCGTCGGCGTTGACGACCTCCGCGGGGTTGCCGCTCGCTCGCAACGCCTCAGCGAGGTCGAGGGCCAGATCGCTCTTGCCGGTGCCCGTGGCCCCGACGACCGCCCAGAGACGCGGTTCGGTCACACGCCCGCACGCAGCGTCGGCAGACCGAGAGAAACGGCACGGGCTCCGCCGTCGCTGCTCGGAGCCGGCACGGCGCAGGACTCGGACTGCGAACGATCCCAGGCGTCTCCGCCCCGCGTGCGTCGGATCTTCAGAGGCGCGCCTGTCGGGTCGTCCGCCAGCAGGTGGAAGGGGGCGCCGTGCGTGACGGTGACCGTGACGACATCGCCGGGGCGAGGAAGGTCGGAGCCGGGTGTCACCTCGAAGTGCACCAGACGGTTGTCCTCGGCGCGTCCGGTGAGCCGGTGCGTCTCGGTGTCCTTCTTCCCCTCTCCGGTGGATACCAGCACCTCGATCTCGCGACCGACCTGCTTCTGGTTCTCCTCCAGCGAGATGCGCTCCTGGAGGGCGATCAGGCGGTTGTACCGTGCCTGGACGACCTCCTTGGGAACCTGATCCTCCATCGTCGCCGCGGGCGTTCCCTCGCGGATCGAGTACTGGAAGGTGAAGGCGCCGGAGAAACGCGCCTGCTCCACGACCCGCATCGTGTCCTCGAAGTCCTCCTCCGTCTCACCGGGGAAGCCGACGATGATGTCGGTCGTGATCGCGGCGTTCGGGATACGCGCGCGCACGCGGTCGAGGATCCCGAGGAACCGCTCGCTGCGGTAGGAGCGTCGCATCGCCTTGAGGATGCGGTCGCTTCCGGACTGCAGCGGCATGTGCAGCTGAGGCATCACGTTCGGGGTCTCGGCCATGGCGTCGATGACGTCGTCCGTGAAAGCAGCGGGGTGCGGGCTCGTGAACCGGATGCGCTCCAGCCCGTCGATCTCACCGGCCGCGCGAAGCAGCTTGCCGAACGCCTGACGGTCACCGAACTCGACGCCGTAGGAGTTCACGTTCTGTCCGAGGAGCGTGACCTCGATCGCGCCGTCCTCTACGAGGAGCCGGATCTCGTTGAGGATGTCGCCGGGACGACGGTCCTTCTCCTTGCCACGCAGGCTCGGCACGATGCAGAAGGTGCAGGTGTTGTTGCAGCCGACCGAGATCGACACCCAGCCACTGTGCGCGGAGTCGCGCTTGGTCGGCAGCGTGGACGGGAAGACCTCGAGCGACTCGAGGATCTCGAGCTCTGCGTCGCCGTTGTGACGTGCCCGCTCCAGCAGACCCGGCAAGGAACCCATGTTGTGGGTGCCGAAAACGACGTCGACCCACGGTGCCTTGTCGAGCACCGCCTGCTTGTCCATCTGCGCGAGGCAGCCACCGACGGCGATCTGCATGCCGTCCTTCCGTCGCTTCACGGACGCGAGGTGACCGAGCGTCCCGTAGAGCTTTCCGGCGGCGTTGTCGCGGACCGCGCACGTGTTGATGATCACGACGTCGGCTTCGGCACCCTCGGCAGCGCGCACATAGCCGGCGCTCTCCAGGGATCCGGAGAGCCGCTCCGAATCGTGCACGTTCATCTGGCACCCGAAGGTGCGCACTTCATACGATCGCTGTCGACCGTCGTCGTCGACGGCCGCCGACGACGCGCTGATGATCGTCGGTTCACTGCGCGGAATAGTCATGATCAACCCATTGTACGAGCCGTTGCCGAGCCGCAGCGGCGTCGGGCGATCAGTCCGAATCGACGAAGCGGACGCCGGAAGTGGACCCGCCGAAAGTCGTCTCCCGCAGCGCGGCCTTCGCCGCCTTCATCGCGACGGCGCCGTTGTAGCCCCGACGTGCGAGCTGACCCACCAGACGTCGGAGAGCGGTGTCGTGGTCGAGTCGGCTCAGCGACCGGGCCTTGGTGCGGGCGAACTCCAGCGCGCGCTCGTCGTCGTCGTCGGGAAGCTCGTCGAGAGCGCCGTCGATGACGTCGCGAGGGATGCCGCGCTGAGCGAGAGCACGAGCCAGGGCGACTCTCCCCTGCCCCTTGCGCTCCACGCCGGAGGTCACCAGGACGCCGGCCAGGGCGACGTCGTCGAGATAGCCTCGGCGGCAGAAGTCGTCGATCACGTCGTCGACCGTGCCTCTGTCGAGCTCGTATCCCCGCAGCACCTGCCGGGCTTCGGAGATGGAGAGCGACCGCGCGCGCAGCTTGCGGACGAGAGACTCCTCGGCGGAGGCACGGGCCTCGTCGAGAGACGCGGCGTCTGCGGTGCCCTCATCTTCGGGGACGTCGAGCGCGCGGAGACGAGGCGCCGGCTTCGCCGAGTCGGACGAACTCGCCCCGGTGCGACCTGTCGCCCCTCGAGCGGGATGACGGTCGCTCGGGCTTCCCGCATCGCCCGGTTCGATTGCCGCGGATCCCGCCGGCGGGGCGTCCCAGGTCGAACGCCACGGACCGGCATCGCCGGTCCGCCGCGGCACGACTTCCGTGGCGTCGTCGGCCTCGACTTCCGTGCTCTCGGGCGTCGGAGTCGTCTTCTTCGAGGCACCGCCGAAGAGGGGGATGATGGGGGCGATCCGGTCGGGATCGCCCCCACGGGTGTCGTTCATCAGGCCGGACGACGCTCAGCGAGCTCGTCTGCCGCCGCAGGCGCGGCGACCTGTGCACCGATACCGAGCTTCTGCTTGATCTGCGTCTCGATCGCCAGGGCGATGTCGGGGTTGTTGAGCAGGAACGTCCGGGCGTTCTCCTTGCCCTGACCCAGCTGGTCGCCGTCGTAGGTGTACCACGAGCCCGACTTCTTCACGATCGCATGCTCGACGCCGAAGTCGATCAGGCTGCCCTCTCGGGAGATCCCGACACCATAGAGGATGTCGAACTCGGCCTGCTTGAAGGGCGGGGCCATCTTGTTCTTGACGACCTTGACCCTGGTGCGGTTACCGACAGCGTCGGTGCCGTCCTTGAGCGTCTCGATGCGGCGGATGTCCATGCGGACCGAGGCGTAGAACTTGAGCGCCTTACCGCCGGCGGTGGTCTCCGGCGAGCCGAAGAAGACGCCGATCTTCTCGCGGAGCTGGTTGATGAAGATCATGGTGGTGTTCGTCTGGTTCAGACCACCGGTGAGCTTTCGCAGCGCCTGCGACATGAGGCGAGCCTGCAGACCCACGTGCGAGTCACCCATCTCACCCTCGATCTCGGCGCGCGGCACGAGCGCCGCGACGGAGTCGATGACGATGAGGTCGATCGCGCCGGAGCGCACGAGCATGTCGGCGATCTCGAGCGCCTGCTCACCCGTGTCGGGCTGCGAGACGAGGAGCGCATCGATGTCGACGCCGAGCTTGGCGGCGTAGTCGGGGTCGAGCGCATGCTCGGCATCGATGAACGCGGCGATGCCTCCGGCACGCTGGGCGTTCGCGATCGCATGCAGGGTGAGCGTCGTCTTACCCGAGGACTCCGGTCCGTAGATCTCGACGATGCGGCCACGCGGGAGTCCGCCGACGCCGAGGGCGACGTCGAGGGCGATGGAGCCGGTGGGGATGACGGCCACGGGGGCGCGCTCATCGCTGCCCAGCCGCATGACCGAGCCCTTTCCGAACTGGCGGTCGATCTGGGCGAGGGCGGTCTCGAGGGACTTCTCGCGGTCGGCGGGTGATGGCATGATGTGCTCCTTCTGCGCGCGTGGTGCCGCCTGTAGGCTGTCGCGGCTCTCCCGGTTGGGAGAAACTCTCCGACAAGGCGTAATGGCTCTTCGGCTTGTTTTCCACCGTAGGAGGGGCCACCGACATCGTCTCGGCGAACTCACGTACCGTGCAGAACAGAATCCCTGAACCACTTGTGCAGAAGACTACGCCCGTTTCGAACAGATCTTCGACGACACGCCGAGATTCGATCGGCGGTTGCCGTACGCACCGGACATCACCCCGGGGACGGTCAACGGCCGCGGGGCTCCTGTCGGCCGACGCCGTAGCGCCGGCTCTCGGGCACGTCCATCTCGGCGCACAGCGCCAGCCAGATCTCGCGGGGCGGCGTGCCGTCGGCCAGAGCCTCCACCGCCGTACGACCGCGGAGCGCGGTCAGGCTCAGATCATGGACCAGCGACGTCGCCCGCGTCTGGAACTCGTCATCGACGGCGCGAAGGAACTCGCTACGACGCATCGCTTCGGTGACCGCGGATCAGTGCAGCGAGAGCTGGGGCTCGATCGACGCCACGAGGTCGTCGGGGACGACATCGGGGAAGACCTGGATGCCCTCGAGCACGGAGATGCGATCTCCGACCTCGCGCATGATCGTCGAGATGGGAACGTCGAGTGCGTCGGCGACGGAGGCGAGGATCTCGCTCGACGCTTCCTTCTGCCCGCGCTCGACCTCGCTGAGGTAGCCGAGTGCGACGGACGCCTTGCTCGCGACCTGCCGGAGCGTACGCCCCTTCTGCAGGCGGAAGTCCCTCAGCACATCGCCGATTTCCTGTCGTACAAGAATCATCGGAACCTCCTCCCCGTGTTTTCGATCGAGGTGTCCCCCGATGAGACAGCCAGTCTAGTACCGCTGGCCTGCACAGAATCTACCCCTGCACTCTGTGGTTTGAATGTGAGCACGTAGGTAGTAACCGGTGCGGGGCCGTCGCTATTCCGCGAT
This sequence comes from Microbacterium sp. GW821-FHT01D02, assembly GCF_059422585.1. Lineage (NCBI taxonomy): Bacteria > Bacillati > Actinomycetota > Actinomycetes > Micrococcales > Microbacteriaceae > Microbacterium > Microbacterium sp. GW821-FHT01D02. Next base: position 10,527 of record NZ_JBWKXB010000004.1, read on the forward strand.
CGACTCGAGGAGCGCTTCCAGCGCCACGACGACGGTCTGCTCGCGGATCGCCGCGCGGTCGCCCTGCAGGTGGAACTCGATCGTCCGCGCCGCCATGGGCGTCACGACGCCGATGTGCACCGTGCCGACCGGCTGCCCGTCGGGCGAGTCCGGCCCGGCGATGCCCGTGGTCGACACGCCGACATCGGCCGCCCGTCCGTCGACGCTCACCACGCGACGCACTCCGTCCGCCATCTCCAGCGCAACCTGCGGGTGCACAGGACCATGCGCGGCGAGGAGGTCGGCATCGACGCCGAGGACCGTGTTCTTGACCGGTGTCGCGTAGGCGGTGACTCCACCGAGGAGCACGGCGGAAGCCCCGGGGACGGAGACGATCTCCGCGCACAGCGCCCCGCCCGTGAGAGACTCCGCGACCCCGAGCGTCCAGCCACGCCGGGCCAGAGCCGACAGCACCGCGGCGGAGGCCCGCTCGCTCACGACTTCTGCCGCGAACCGCGCACCTGGGCGACGATGTAGTCGATCCCGCTCGCCACCGTCAGCACCAGCACGATGAGCATCAGGACGAACGTGATCAGGGTCCACGCGTCGAGGCCGATGAGGTAGTGCAGCGGCAGCAGCGCCCACCCGAGGGCCACGCCCTGGAACGCCGTCTTGATCTTGCCCATCCAGGCCGCCGCGACGACGTGCTCGCTGGCCACCATGAGCCGGTGGATCGTGATCCCCCACTCCCGCACCAGGATGATCGCGACGATCCACCAGTTCACCTCGCCGAGGATGGCGAGTCCGACGAAGCCCGCTCCGGTGAGCAGCTTGTCGGCGATCGGGTCCCAGAGCTTGCCGAAGTCGCTGACGATGTCGTACTTGCGCGCGAGGTAGCCGTCGACCCAGTCGGTGGAGATCCCGACGATGAAGATGATCGCCGCTGCCCAGCGGAGACCGGGCTCGGGAAGACCGTACGTCCCGCCGAGCAGCAGCAGGACGAAGAAGACGACCGCGAGCGGGATGCGCGCGACGGTGATCGCGTTGGGCAACTGCCGAGGGATCGCCATCAGTCGCGCCCCGTCAGGCCCCAGGCGTCTTCATCGCCCTCGGCCTCCACCTCGGGCAGGCCCTCGTACTGGGCTGCGATCGGGTCGTGCGTCGGAAGCGGAGGCATCGGAGGTGCTGCCGGCGCCGGAGCGGCCGATGCGGGCGCATCCTCGCCACGCAGCTTCGCCATCACCTGCGGGAGCTGCTCCGCCGTCGCGAGCACGTCACGAGCCTTGGATCCCTCGGACGGCCCGACGATCTCGCGGGATTCCAGCAGATCCATGAGGCGGCCGGCCTTCGCGAAGCCGACGCGGAGCTTGCGCTGCAGCATGGAGGTCGACCCGAACTGGGACGAGACGATGAGTTCGGCGGCCGCGAGCAGAAGCTCGAGGTCGTCGCCGATGTCCTCGTCGACCTCCTTCTTCTTGGTCGGCTCCATCGCCTCCTGCACGTCGGGACGGTAGTCCGGACGAGCCTGACGCGTGACGTGCTTGACGACCGCGTCGATCTCCTTCTCGTCGACCCACGCGCCCTGCAGACGGAACGGCTTCGACGACCCCATCGGCGAGAAGAGGGCGTCACCCTGCCCGATGAGCTTGTCGGCGCCCGGGCTGTCGAGGATGACCCGGCTGTCGGTGACGCTGGTCACGGCGAAGGCGAGGCGCGACGGCACGTTGGCCTTGATCAGACCGGTGACGACGTCGACACTCGGGCGCTGCGTCGCGAGCACCAGGTGGATCCCGGACGCTCGCGCGAGCTGGGTGATGCGGACGATCGAGTCCTCGACGTCACGAGGAGCGACCATCATGAGGTCGGCGAGCTCGTCGACCACGACCAGGAGGTACGGGTACGGCTTGAGCACGCGCTCACTGCCGACGGGCAGCTCGACCTCGCCGGCACGGACGGCACGGTTGAAATCGTCGATGTGGCGGAACCCGAACGACGCGAGGTCGTCGTACCGCATGTCCATCTCCTTCACGACCCACTGCAGCGCCTCGGCGGCCTTCTTCGGGTTCGTGATGATGGGCGTGATCAGGTGCGGAACGCCGGCGTAGCTGGTGAGCTCCACGCGCTTGGGGTCGATCAGGACCATGCGCACGTCGGCGGGACGGGCTCGCATCAGCAGGCTCGTGATCATGGAGTTCACGAAGCTCGACTTACCGGAACCGGTCGAACCGGCCACGAGGAGGTGAGGCATCTTGGCGAGGTTCGCGATGACGATGTTGCCGCCGACGTCCTTGCCGACGCCGATCGTCATCGGATGCGTGCTCTTCTGCGCCGCGGGCGACCGGAGGACATCGCCGAGAGCGACCATCTCCTTGTCGGCGTTCGGGATCTCGATGCCGATCGCGCTCTTGCCCGGGATCGGCGAGAGGATGCGGACGTCGTTCGACGCGACGGCATAGGCGAAGTTGTTGCTCAGCTGCAGGATCTTCTCGACCTTGACGCCGTGGCCGACCTCGACCTCGTACTGCGTGACCGTCGGACCGCGCGAGAAACCGGTGACCTTGGCATCGACCTTGAACTGCGAGAGGACGCTGGTGATCTGCTCGATGACCTTGTCCGTGGCCTCGGACCGCATGACCGGCGGCGGTCCCTCGACCAGCAGGCCCGGCGAGGGCAGGATGTACGGAGCCACGGGTGCCTGCGGACCCCGGTCGCCCGGGCCCTCCGTGCCGAAGCCGTCGAGGCCCGGAAGCTCGGGCGCTTCTCCGGTGTCGGAGGAGTCGTCCAGGAGAGCCGTCGTCTGCTGCTCCGCGAGCGAGTCGGCGACCGAACGGACCTCGGACAGCACCTCGGTGGCGGCGTCGTACGGGTTCTCGACCACGACCGCCTGGTCATAGGCGGGCGTGGGGTCGGAAGTCGTGAGGAGTGCCGTGATGTCGTCGGACCCGAGGGTGCCCTCGTCGGGGTCCTCTTCACGGCCGGTCTTGTTACGACGCCACCAGGGCAGCACGTCGGGGTCGTCGACCTTGTCGGCGTCGTCGATCGCTGCGGCGTCCTTGACCGGCTTCTCCGGGCGCTCGGCGTCGAACATCCAGGCGTACAGATCACCGAGACGGGAACCGATGCGGTTCGGCGGCGTCTTGGTGAGGATCAGGATGCTGAGCACAGCGAGGAGCGACAGCACGATGTACGCGGGGATGTCGGTGAGATACGTCAGGGGCTGGCCGACGAGCCAGCCGAGCAGACCGCCTGACTCGCTGAGTGCGGGCATTCCTTGGTTCGGATGCGGGCGCGGGCCGGCGACATGGAACATCCCCGCGAGCGCGAGGACGAACATGCCGAAGCCGATCCCGATGCGCCCGTTGTCATGGACGGACGATGGGTGCCGGAACAGCCAGCCGGCAAGCAGGAGGAGCAGCACGGGCATGATGAAGGCCACGCGTCCGACGAAGAGACCCACGGAGTACGCACTGATGTTCGTGGCGACCTCGTTGCCGATGAAGAACCACTCGTTGACGGCGCCGAGCACGGCCAGGATCACCAGCAGGAAGGGGAAGCCGTCGCGACGGTCGTCCTTCTCGAGGGTCTCCGGCCCGAACGCGCGGAAGAGTCCGCCGACGCCGTGCGCCAGTCCGACCCAGGCCCGGACGATCACCGGGGGCTTGTCCGCTTCGTCGATGTACTTCTTGGGAGCGGGCTGGGCCTTGGGAGCCGTCTGCCGCTTGGGGCGCGACGGTGCGCTGGTCGACGCGCGCTCAGTCTTCGTGGAACTCCTGGCCATGCTCTCACGTTACGACCAACACCCGACATCTCCGCGTAATGACGCGGCTTTCCCCGGATCCGGGACCGGGCGCTACGTCGTGCCGCGCACCATCGTGTGGCGGGTCGGCCCCTCACCCACGACGGCGAATCCCTCTGCGCGATACAGGTTGCGGGCGAAGTTGTCCCGTTCGACGCTGAGGCTGATGCGGGCATGCCCCTGGGCGCCGGCGAGCTGCACGACACCGCGCAGGAGCGAGCGGCCGACGCCACGCGCCCGCCAGAGGGGATGGACGCCGATGATCAGCTCCGGAACGGCTACTCCGACGAAGCCGAATCCCGGCTCGTTCTGCGGAAGCACCCGGTACCAGGCGGCTCCGACCGGGATGTCGCCGTCACTCGTGGCCACGAGTCCGTCGTCGGCCATCCGCTTCCAGCCCGCGAGGTAGCGTCGATGATCCGCGGACGTGAGCACCTCATGTCGCGGGCGCACTCCCCCGGCGCGCCAGTTGGCGGCCTCGACGAGCATGTCGCCGAGGAACATCGCATCCGTCTGCGCCGCCCTGCGGAGCGAGAAGCCCCTGTCCATGGCGTGAGCCTAGGACAGGGGTGTTACGCACGGATTGCGGGCAGCCGTGAGTCACGGCCGCCCGTCCGACGGTGATCAGGCCTCGATGACCAGCGGCACGATCATCGGACGACGACGGAGACGCTGGTTCACCCAGCGACCGATCGTACGCCGGACGACCTGAGACAGCGCATGCGTGTCGCGCACTCCGTTGCCGGATGCCTCCTTGAGGGCTGCCACGATCTTCGGCGTCACGTCGTCGAACACGGAGTCGTCCTCCGCCACACCCCGCGCGTGGATCTCCGGGCCGGAGATGATGCGGCCGGTCGCCGCGTCGACGACGACGATCACCGAGATGAAGCCCTCTTCGCCGAGGATCCGGCGATCCTTGAGGTCGGCGTCCGTGATCTCGCCGACGGTCGAGCCGTCGACGTAGACGAAGCCGAGGTCGAGCTGACCCGTGACCTTCGCGACGCCGTCCTTCAGATCGATCACGGTGCCGTTGGAGGCGATGATCGTGTTCTCTTCGGGGATGCCGGTGTCCTGCGCGAGCTTGGCGTTCGCGATGAGGTGGCGGTACTCGCCGTGCACCGGGAGGACGTTCTTCGGCTTCAGGATGTTGTAGCAGTAGAGCAGCTCACCGGCCGCGGCGTGACCGGAGACGTGGACGCGGGCGTTCGCCTTGTGCACGACGTGCGCGCCGAGCTTGGTTAGGCCGTCGATGACGCGGTAGACGGCATTCTCATTGCCCGGGATGAGGCTGGAGGCGAGGATGACGGTGTCGCCCTCGCTCACCTCGATCGCGTGGTCCATGTTCGCCATGCGGCTGAGCACGGCCATCGGCTCGCCCTGCGACCCCGTGGACATGTAGACGATCTGCTCGTCGGGCAGGTCGCGCGCCTTCTTGAAGTCGATCAGGACGCCGTCCGGCACCTTCAGGTAGCCCAGCTGCTCGGCGATCGTCATGTTGCGCACCATGCTGCGACCGAGGAAGGCGACACGACGACCGTGCGCCGCCGCAGCGTCGATGACCTGCTGCACGCGGTGCACGTGGCTCGAGAAGCTGGCGACGATGACCCGACGCGGGGCCTTGCCGATCACCTGGTCGAGCACGGGTCCGATGGAGCGCTCGGTCGGGGTGAAGCCCGGCACGTCGGCATTGGTCGAATCGACGAGGAAGAGGTCGACGCCCTCTTCACCCAGGCGCGAGAACGCCCGGAGGTCGGTGATGCGGCCGTCCAGCGGCAGCTGGTCCATCTTGAAGTCACCGGTGGCCAGCACCATGCCGGCGGGAGTGCGGATGGCCACCGCCAGCGCATCCGGGATCGAGTGGTTCACGGCCACGAACTCGAGGTCGAAGGGCCCGACCTTCTCCTGCTGGCCCTCCTTCACCGTCAGGGTGAAGGCCTTGATGCGGTGCTCCTTGAGCTTCGCCTCGACGAGCGCGAGGGTGAGCCCGGAGCCGATCAGCGGGATGTCGCTCTTCAGGCGCAGCAGGTACGGGACGGCACCGATGTGGTCTTCGTGGCCGTGCGTGAGCACCACGCCGACGATGTCGTCGAGACGATCGCGGATGGGCTCGAAGTCGGGAAGGATCAGATCGACGCCGGGCTGGTGCTCCTCCGGGAAGAGCACACCGCAGTCGACGATCAGGATCTTGCCGTCGTACTCGAACATGGTCATGTTCCGACCGATCTCGCCGAGACCGCCGATCGGGATGACCCGGAGCGTTCCTTCGTCGAGGGTGGACGGTTCTGACAGGGGGATGGACATGCTGTCTCCTCAGTCGGACACTCTGCGCGTCCGTTCGTTCGTGGCGACGCGGCTCAGCGCGTCGTGCCGTGCACCTTCGGCAGGGCACCACCCGCGGCCGCGTTGCGGTCCGGGCGGAAGTTCGAGAAGTCGGCACCGGGAACGTCCTTGACGAGGTCGAGCTCGTCTTCGATGAGCGCGGCCTCCCATTCCTCGGGGCCGACCAGGGGAAGTCGGACGCGCGGGCTCGAGATGCGACCGAGCCCGTGCAGGATGTACTTCGCCGCGACCGTGCCCGGCACGTGCGTCATGACCGCGCGGACGAGGGGTTCGAGGCGCTTGTGCTCGGCCGTGGCCGTAGCGAGATCTCCCGCGTTCACCGCATCGATGATCGTGCGGTACGGCGCTGCGGCGACGTTCGCCGTGACGCCGATGAGGCCGGTGGCGCCGATCGCGAGGTGCGGCAGCACGTTGGCGTCGTCGCCGGAGAAGTACATCAGGTCGGTCTGGTTGAGCACACGGCTCACCTCGGAGAAGTCGCCCTTGGCGTCCTTCACCGCGAGGATGTTCGGGTGCTTGGCGAGGCGCAGGATCGTCTCGTACTTGATCGGCACGCCGGTGCGACCGGGGATGTCGTACAGGATCACCGGCAGATCGGTCGCGTCGGCCACCAGACGGAAGTGCGTCAGGATGCCGGCCTGGGTCGGCTTGTTGTAGTACGGCGTGACGATCATGATGCCGTCGGCGCCGGCCTTCTCGCTGGCCTTGTAGAGCTCGATCGCGTGCGCGGTCTCGTTCGAGCCACCGCCCGTGATGATCTTCGCCCGGCCTGCCGAGACGGACTTGCCGACCTCGACGAGCTTGAGCTTCTCGGGGTCCGTCAGGGTCGAGGTCTCGCCGGTCGTTCCCGTCACGACGATGCCGTCCGCGCCTGCGGTGATCACGTCATCGATGTGCTTCTCGACAGCGGGCCAGTCGACTTCGCCGTCGGCCGTCATCGGAGTGACGAGCGCGACGAGAACCTGTCCGAAGGGGTTGCCCGAGTGCGTCATGCTCCCAGCGTATCGGTTCGGATGCCGCTCATGCGGACGCGGTGACGCGGATGATGTCGCCACGGGCGACGTCGATCCTGCCGCGCAGGATCACACCGACCGACGCATCCTCGCCGGCACGCGTCAGACCCGGCCACGGCGGGCGACGCCCGACGTGAGGGAGCTGGGCAGGACGCGGGTCAGCGCGACGATGGCCTTGTACCGCAGCGAGGGGATGGACACGGCCTTGCCGCGGGCCGCGTCGCGCAGCCCGGTGCGGACGACGTCGCGCGCGTCGAGCCACATGATGCTCGGCACGCCCTCCTCGCCGACGGCGAGGCCCATCCGCTCGTGGAACGAGGTGTGGGTGAACCCGGGGCACAGCGCGGTGACGCTGACACCGTCGCGCCCGTATTCGGCGTTCGCCCAGCGGCTGAAACCGATCAGCCACGACTTGCAGGCGGAATACGTGGAGCGGGAGATGAAGCCCGCGACCGACGCCACGTTGATGATCCGTCCCCCGCGGCCGCGCATGGACTGCAGCGCCGCGTGCATGAGGCGCATCGACGCCTCCACATGCACGCGCAGATGGCGCACCTCATCCTCGATGTCGTTGTCGGCGAACTGCAGCGGCAGCCCGAACCCGGCGTTGTTCACGAGGAGATCGATGGGGTCCGCCGTGTCGCGCAGCCGGTCGGCGACCTTCTCGACCCCGGCCTCGTCGGCCAGATCGGCGGAGATGATCTCGACGGCGACGCCGTATTCGCTGCGCAGCTCGGCACCGAGCGTCTGCAATGCCTCCTCCGACCGCGCCACCAGGACCAGATCGGCGCGACGACGGGCGAGCTGGCGCGCGAACTCGGCGCCCAGTCCGGCGCTGGCCCCGGTGATCAGTGCGGTGGGCATCAGCGCTCGTATCCGAGGAAGCGGTAGCGGATGCCGGTGCGCGAGGTCTGCCACTCCCCCTCGTCGACCAGCCGCCAGCCGGTCTTGGCGGGTGCGTAGGTATCGCCGTCGACGTCGAGAACGAGCTCGGTGACCTCGAGGCGATCGGCATCGCCGATGACCTGACGGAAGATCTCCGCACCGCCGATGATCCAGACCCGGTCCTGACCGCGGACGGCCTCGGCGACCGTCGCGGCGCGACGGGCCCCCTCCGCTGACCAGTCCTGCTGTCGGGTGACGACGATGTTGTCTCGGCCGGCGAGCGGTCGGAACCGCTCGGGCAACGAGTCCCAGGTCTTGCGACCCATGACCACCGGCGCACCGAGCGTGACGTCCTTGAAATGCGCGAGGTCCTCGGGAACGTGCCAGGGCATGCCGCCCTCGGCGCCGATGACGCCGTCGTGCGCCTCCGCCCAGATCAGTCCGACCCAGGTCATACCGCCACCGCCGCACGGATCGGGGCGTGGTGCTGGTAGTCCTCCACCACGAAGTCCTCGTAGCGGTAGTCGAAGATCGATTCCGGCTTCCGCCCGAAGCGGAGCGTCGGGTACGGATAGGGCTCGCGGGAGAGCTGCTCGCGGACCTGCTCGACGTGGTTGTCGTAGACGTGGCAGTCGCCACCGGTCCACACGAAGTCGCCGGGCTCGAGGCCGACCTGCTGCGCGATCATCATCGTGAGCAGCGCATAGGAGGCGATGTTGAACGGCACGCCGAGGAACATGTCCGCGCTGCGCTGGTACAGCTGGCAGGAGAGCTTGCCGTCGGCCACGTAGAACTGGAACAGGGCGTGGCACGGAGCGAGCGCCATGTCGGGGATGTCGGCCGGGTTCCACGCCGAGACGATCAGACGGCGCGAGTCGGGCGAGCGGCGGATCTGCTCGATCACCTCGGACAGCTGGTCGATGCTGCCACCGTCGGGCTTCGGCCAGGACCGCCACTGGACGCCGTACACCGGACCAAGGTCGCCGGACTCGTCCGCCCACTCGTCCCAGATCGTGACACCGTTCTCTCGGAGCCACCCGACGTTGGAGTCGCCCTGCAGGAACCAGAGCAGCTCGTAGGCGATCGACTTGAAGTGCACGCGCTTCGTGGTGATGAGCGGGAAGCCCTTCGAGAGGTCGAAGCGGATCTGCCGGCCGAAGACGCTCGTGGTCCCGGTTCCGGTGCGATCCGACTTGTGCGTGCCCGTCTCCAGCACGTCGCGGAGCAGGTCTTCGTAAGGAGTCGGGACGGCTGCGCTCATGAAAGCCACGATACCTTCCCGCCCTCGGACTCGGGCGGAGCACGCGGCCCGACCGTCGTTCGTCACGCTCGGAAACATCGGCCTCGGTGGGGTACGACGCGAAGTACTCTCGACGCATGTCGCCCGCACTCGCCCTCGGGGTCGCCGCAGCGCTTCTCGCGCTCGCCACGGTCATCGGCATCGTGCTGCGCCGCCGCGACGGCCGACGACGCGAGGGGGGCGCGCTCCGCTTCGACCCGGCGGATGCGGCTGCGGAGTTCGGCTCCCGTGCGACCCTGGTGCAGTTCAGCACCGAGATGTGCGCGCGCTGCCCCCAGGTACGCCGGCTGCTGACGGACTACGCCTCCGACCAGGACGGGCTCCGCCACGTCGAGGTGGATCTGACCCACCGCCCCGATCTCTCCGCACGCTACAAGGTGCTCCAGACCCCGACCACGTTCGTCGTCGACGGCTCCGGTGCCGTTCGCGCACGATTCCACGGTGTTCCGCACCGGCACGCCCTCACCGAAGCCGTCGCCGCCCTCTGAGGCGCGAAGACAGGAGCACCGAGATGAGCACTCCCGCAGGCATCGACCCCCGCGGTCCCCGCTTCGCCGCCACGATCACCGCAGTGCTCCTGCTCGCGGCGACCTTCCTGGCGCTGATCGGGATCTCCACCGCGCAGGCGGGCGCCGCCACGTTCGGCTGGTTCGCGTATCAGCCGCTCGCCGATTCCACCTTCAGCCCCACCGGATGGGCCATCTCCTCCGCGCCCATCGCTCAGCGCGCCCTCGACCCGGGCTTCCTGCTCACCATCGTCGTCGCGCTGCTCTTCCTCTGGGGCGTGCTCTCACCGCGGACGGCGCCGTGGAGCGTGGTCTTCCGGACGCTGGTCCGCCCGCGTCTCGCCCCGCCGAGCGAGCTGGAGGATCCGCGTCCGCCGCGGTTCTCGCAGGGGGTCGGCCTCTTCGTCGTGGGCATCGGCCTCGTGCTCCATCTCCTCGGCGTCCCGTGGGCGCTGCCGATCGCCACCGCCGCGGCGTTCATCGCGGCCTTCCTCAACGCCGCCTTCGCGTTCTGCCTCGGCTGCCAGCTGTACCTGCTGCTGCAGCGCGCCGGCGTGGTCGGGCGGGAAGCCGCCACCTCCTGACCGCTGTTCCCCCGCGTACGGCCGCTCGCTAGGCTGGCCACGAGCCGACGCTGCACCCCTGCAGTGCGAGAACCGGAGGAATCATGCCCGTCACCAGCGAAGCCGCCAGCACCTGGACCGGATCGCTCATGGAGGGGTCGGGCACGGTCGCGTTCTCGTCGTCGAACCTCGGCACCTTCCCGATCAACTGGAAGGCGCGCAGCGAGGGCAGCGACACGACGACCACGCCGGAGGAGCTCATCGCCGCCGCGCACGCCTCCTGCTTCAGCATGGCCCTCTCGCATGCCCTCGCCGAGAACGGCACCCCTCCGGAGCGCGTCAACACCAGCGCCTCGGTCACCTTCAAGCCCGGCGTCGGCATCACCGGAAGTCACCTCAACGTGAACGCGGTCGTCCCGAACCTGTCGCCGGAGGCCTTCCAGGAGATCGCCGTCGGCGCGAAGGACGGCTGCCCCGTCTCGCAGGCCCTCGCCGGCATCGAGATCACGCTCGAGGCGACACTCGCCTGACCGACCGCGTCGTCAGGACGGACGCGCGAGACGGATGGCCTCGCGGATGCTGGCTCGTGCGTCCTTCCGGCGGCCCGCGGCGTCCTGGACGACGCCCAGCCGATAGCGGGCGCGCCAGTCGTCACCGGACGCGTCCGCTTCCGCCGTGTACCGAGCGATCAGCGGATCGGCGTCGGCTCGCGCGATACGTCCGCTCGGCGTGAGCTCCGTCTCGACCGGCGGCATCCCGCCCTCGGCGTCGAGCAGGCGTCCGAGCCGATCGGCTCCGAAGCCGAACATCATCTCGCGAACCAGCGCCCAGGCACCGATGGGTGCGAGCACGAGGAGCGTGATGCCCATGCCGACCGACACCGGTGTGCCGACGGAGATGAACATCACCGCGAGCCAGATCGCGACCGCGAGGTAGACCAGCAGCGCCGCCGCCATCAGGCCGACGCCGATCCGCGACATCACGAGCGGATGCCGATGTCGATCATGTGCTCGAGGCCGACGATCACACCGCGGGCCTGCAGCGCGAACGGCACGGCGAGGCGGATGCCCGGGGCGTACGCCAGCGCGGAATCGGTGGTGTCGTGCGTGAAGGTGAGCGACTCGCCGGGCCCGGACAGGATGACCTCCTGCTTCGCGACGACACCGGGCCGACGGAGCGAGTGGATCGGCACGCTGCCGACCTGCTGTCCCCGAGCACGCTGATCCGCGTGCGGAGCACTGACCGGCCCCTGCTCGGCGCGCGCGGCCGCGATCAGCTCCGCGGTGCGCACCGCAGTTCCGCTGGGGGAATCGATCTTCGTCTCGCGGTGCGCCTCGATGATCTCAGCGGAGCCGAAGAACGGCGCGGCAGCCGCGGCCAGAGCGGATCCGAGGACCGACCCGAGCGAGAAGTTGGGGATGAAGACCGCGCCGGTGCCGGCCGCCTCGACGAGCGGTCGCACCAGGGCGATGCGCTCGGCCGACCACCCGGAGGTCGCGACCAGCACGTTGATGCCGCGTTCGACGGCGGCCCGGACGACCTCGATGCTCACCTGCGGCGTCGAGGCGTCGACCACGAGATCGGCGCCCTCGAGCTCGGAGAGATCACTCGACGAGCCCAGCACCCGGCTCACCTCGAACCCCTCGAGCTCATCGATCACCGCTCCGATGATCGTGCCGAGCTTCCCGGTTCCGCCGACGAGGGCTACCTGCGTGGTCATGCGTCCAGTCTATTTCGCGGGCAGCAGGGTCCGGCCCGGGGCGCGCGGGGCCGCACAGGAGTCCGGATCGCGACCGGCGCTCTCCCCCGCCGTGCGTGGTAGCGTTCCCGTGATCGTGTTCCGGCAGGAGGAGGTGAGCCCCATGTACGCAGTATCCGCATCGGGTGCTCCCTCACAGCGCGCGATCCCGCGACCGGCGTAGTCGCGGCCGGGAGCCCCGCCCCGCATTCGCGAAAGGCACTCCCATGGACATCCTGACCTCTCGCCCCTCTCTCCCCCGAACCCCCGCGCCACGACCTCCGTCTGCTCCCGAGCCGGTCCTCGAAGGACGAGCTCTAGTCCTCGGTGGCGGCGGATCGGCCGGCAACGCCTGGCTGATCGGCGCCCTCGCCGGCCTCGCGGAAGGAGGGCTCGACGTCACGGCGGCTGACCTCGTCGTCGGCACCTCCGCCGGCGCGACCACCGCCGCACAGGTCACAGCCGTGCCCGCGAGGCACCTGCTGGACCAGATCCTCTCCGCACCCCTTCCCTCGACGTCGTCGCGGCCCGGCGGAGGCATGCGGCGTCCGCCCGTCACCGACCACCTGGAGCGCACGCAGCGGATCATCGACGGCTCGACCGGCATCGAAGACATGCGGCGGCGGATGGGGGCCGCGGCGATCGACCTGTCCGCGGCCTCGCCGGGCGCCGGCACGCGGTGGCGGGAGACGGTCGCCACCCGGCTGCCGCGACCGGACTGGCCGGATCAGCGGGTGCTGATCACCGCCGTGGACGCAGACAGCGGCGAGCCCGTCCTCTTCGACCGACGCAGCGGTGTGGACCTCGTGGATGCCGTCGCCGCCAGCTGCTCCAGCGGATCCGCCTACGACATCGGCACCCACCGCTACATCGACGGCGGCTATCGTTCCAACGCCGAGAACGCCGATCTCGCATCCGGATACGCGAAGGTCCTCGTGCTGGCGCCCTTCGGCGGAGCATCGCGGACGCCCTCATCCTGGGGCACGCACCTCGCGGATCAGATCGCCGCGCTGAGGGCGACGGGGAGCACCGTGGAGACGATCTTCCCCGACAGCGCGTCACGCACCGCCTTCGGCGAGAACGTCATGGACCCGGCGACCCGCGTGCCCGCCGCGCAGGCCGGCTTCGCACAGGGTCGAGCAGTCGCCGCGTCGCTCGCCAGCTTCTGGAGCTGAGTCAGACCAGGAGCGCGTCGGGGATGCCGGTCCGCAGCTCGACCGGGAGGTGGCCGGTGTCGTTGTGCGTGAGCAGCGTCCACGGTCGCCCCTGCTTCTGGGCGATCACGGTCAGTCCGCAGTGGGACTGGTTCAGCGTCATCCACCGCCACTCGGGTGCCGAGAGGACCTCGCGGACGAACCAGGAGATCACGAAGTTGTGGGTGATGAGCACCTCGTGCACGTCGCCGGTCTTGCGGACGAGGAACTCGTTCACCGCGTCCGACATCTGCGCTCGACCGGCCTCGATCTCGGCCTCGGTCACCGAGCCGAAGAACGGCTCGAACACCGCGGGCGTCTCCTCGGTCATGCCCGTGGGCACGCAGTCGAAGAGAAGCGCGGTCGGCGCGGGGTCGACCGAAGGAAGCCTCGCCGCGATCGCTCGGGCCGTCTCATTCGCACGTAGCAGCGGCGAATGCCAGACCGCGTCGAGGGGAAGGCCCGAGAGTCGATCGGCGATCAGTTCCGCCTGACGCTGCCCTCGCGGAGAGAGGGGTCCGTCGGCGAGACCATGCTCCGCATCCTGATGTTCACCGTGTCTGACCAGATATATGTAGTGCGTCACAACTCGCTCGCTTCATCGCCAGCATCCGCCGGGCCTCTCTCCCACCCTATGTCACGGGTGGGACGAAGCTCAGTTGCCGGCCCGGGTGAGGTCAGCGACCTGGCTCCGGGACAGCGAGACGCCCGCGCCCTGCATGAGCTCGTCGACGTGATCCGCGGCGAAGGCGTTCACGATCGGCGCGGCGATCGTGCGCTGCGCGAGGAGCCACGCGATCGACACGGCGGCCACGGGGACCGTGAGCTCTTCGGCGACCTGGTCGAGCGCCCGCAGGATCTTGATCCCGCGGCGGTTCAGATGCCCGCGCAGCTGCTCGCCGCGCACGCCGCGCGAGGTGAGGGCCTTGTTGCGGTGCCGCCCGGACAGGAACCCGTGCTCGAGAGCGTGCGACGGCGTCACCGCGAGGTTCTGCGCGCCCGCCACGAGGCGCAGGTCGCCCTCGAACGGCTGACGACGGATGAGGTTGTACGGCGCGTCGATGACCTGGATGCGGGGGTAGCCCGCGGACGCGAGGATGCGCGCTTCGACCAGACGCTCCGGGGCGAGACCGAATGCGCCGAGTGCACCGATCTTGCCGGCGTCGGTCAGCCACTCGACGGTCGCGAGGGTGTCTTCGAGGTTCGTCGTCCCGTCGAGCGTGGCATCGAGGTACAGCACGTCGATGCGCTCGACGCCGAGCCGGGTGAGCGAGCCCTCGACCGCGCGCACGAGGTTGACGGAGCCGAGGCCCGGGTTGTCGGCGTGGGCGCCGATGCGCACGCTGAGGACCGCGCGATCCCGCTGCCCGCGGGAACGCAGCCACTGCCCGATGATGTGCTCGCTGCGACCCCCGGAGAAGCCGTCGGCCGTGTGGATCGCGTTGCCGCCGAACTCGACGTAGCGATCGAGGATCCCGTGGCTGGTCTCGAGGTCGACGTTCCAGCCGAACTCCGCGGCCCCGAGCATCAGCGGGAAGGTCTCGAACCCGGTCTCGCCGAGAGGGACGCGGATGGTCTCCCCTATTCCCGGTCCGATGATGGGGATCGGGGCGGACGGGTGCTCGGCGGCCGTCTCCTGGGCGCGATCCGCGGACGCTCCTGCGCCTACGCTGAACAACCGCATACTCTCTCACCCCCGCGTCGATCGGTGCGTTCCGACCTTCGTACCTGCTGATTCTGCACCCCCCGGTGCGTACTTCGAGGGTAAGCGACTTCGCGGAACGTCCTGACCAATCCGGGGAACGGCGCGGAAACGTCCGATAACGATTCGGTCACGCCGGAGACGACGAAGCCCGGGCACGTCCTGTGCGGACGGCCCGGGCTCCGGTTCGAGCTCTGCGCTTACTCGGCGGCGGCGTCCTCTGCAGGAGCTGCCTCCGCGGCGGGCGCGTCGTCGAGGACGGGCTCGAGCGAGAGCTTGCCACGGTCGTCGATCTTCGTGATCTTCACGAGGATCTTCTGGCCGACGGAGAGGACGTCATCGACGTTCTCGACCCGCTTGCCACCGGCGAGCTTGCGCACCTCGGTGACGTGCAGGAGGCCGTCCTTGCCCGGGAGCAGCGAGACGAACGCACCGAAGGTGGCGATCTTCACGACGGTGCCGAGGAACTGCTCCCCGACCTCCGGGTTGGTCGGGTTGGCGATCGCGTTCACCTGGGCACGGGCAGCCTCGGCCGAGGGGCCGTCGGTCGCGCCGATGTAGACGGTGCCGTCCTCCTCGATGGAGATCTGCGCGCCGGTCTCGTCCTGGATCGCGTTGATCGTCTTGCCCTTCGGGCCGATCAGCTCGCCGATCTTGTCGACCGGGATCTGGACGCTGATGACGCGCGGCGCGGTGGGCGCCATCTCGTCGGGAGCGTCGATCGCGGCGTTCAGCACGTTGAGGATCGTCAGACGAGCCTCGCGTGCCTGGGTCAGCGCGCCCGCGAGCACCGACGACGGGATGCCGTCGAGCTTCGTGTCGAGCTGGATGGCCGTGACGAAATCGCTGGTACCGGCGACCTTGAAGTCCATGTCGCCGAGAGCGTCCTCCGCACCCAGGATGTCGGTCAGAGCCGCGTAGCGGGTCTCACCGTCGACCTCGTCGGAGACGAGACCCATCGCGATGCCGGCGACGGGGGCGCGCAGCGGCACACCCGCGTTCAGCAGCGACAGGGTCGACGCGCAGACGGAGCCCATCGACGTCGAGCCGTTGGAGCTCAGCGCCTCGGACACCTGACGGATGGCGTAGGGGAACTCCTCGCGGCTCGGCAGCACCGGTACGAGCGCGCGCTCGGCCAGGAAGCCGTGCCCGATCTCGCGACGCTTCGGCGAACCCACGCGGCCGGTCTCACCGGTCGAGTAGGGCGGGAAGTTGTAGTGGTGCATGTAGCGCTTGCTCGTCGTGGGCGACAGCGAGTCGATCTGCTGCTCCATCTTGAGCATGTTCAGCGTGGTGACACCCATGATCTGGGTCTCGCCGCGCTGGAAGATCGCGGAGCCGTGCACGCGCGGGATGACCTGCACCTCGGCGTCGAGCGGACGGATGTCCGCCAGGCCACGGCCGTCGATGCGAGCGCCCTCGGTGAGGATGCGACCGCGGACGATCTTCTTCGTGACGGACTTGTACGCGGCGGAGAACTCCAGCGGAGCCGCGGCCGGCAGCGAGCCCGCCTCGGTGGCCTCGATGAGCTCGGCCTTGACGCGGTCCTTGATCGCGTCGTCAGCGGTCTGACGCTCGACCTTGTCGGCGATCTGGTAGACATCGCTGAGCTCGGCGAACGCGCGCTCGGAGACGAAGCTGTAGACCTCGTCGCTGTACGCGGGGAAGACCGGGTAGACGCCCGGCTCCTTCGACGCGGTCGCGGCGAGCTCGGCCTGAGCCTTGACGAGCTGGGCGATGAACGGCTTCGAGGCCTCGAGACCCTGGGCCACGATCTCCTCGTTCGGCTTGGTGGCGCCGGCCTTGATCAGGTTCCAGCTGCCCTCGGTGGCCTCAGCCTCGACCATCATGATGGCGACGTCTTCCGTGCCATCGGCCTTGGTGACGACGCGACCGGCGACGATCAGGTCGAACACGGCCTCCGAGACCTGCTCGGCGGTCGGGAACGCGACCCACTGGTCCGCGTGCTCGCCGTGACCGGGGATGAACGCGAGGCGCACACCGGCGACGGGGCCCGAGAACGGCAGACCCGAGATCTGGGTCGACGCCGAAGCGGCGTTGATCGCGAGAGCGTCGTAGAACTCGCCCGGTGCGATCGAGAGGACCGTGATGACGATCTGGACCTCGTTGCGCAGGCCGTCGACGAACGACGGACGCAGCGGACGGTCGATCAGACGGCAGACGAGGATCGCCTCGGTGGAGGGACGACCCTCACGACGGAAGAACGAGCCGGGGATCTTGCCGGCGGCGTAGGAGCGCTCCTCGACGTCGACCGTCAGCGGGAAGAAGTCGAAGCCCTCGCGCGGGTGCTTGCCTGCGCTGGTGGCCGAGAGGAGCATGGTCTCGCCGTCGAGGTAGGCGGCGACTGCGCCCTGAGCCTGCTGCGCGAGGCGGCCGGTCTCGAAGCGGATGGTGCGGGTGCCGAAGCGGCCGTTGTCGAGAACGGCCTCGGTGGCGGTGATTTCAGGACCTTCCAAGAGGTCTCTCCTTCTTTGTTTAGACTCGCGAGTCCATGTGACGCGCGAGCGTGTTCAAAGGAGCGGAGCGGAAGGGTTCGGGCGCGCGGGCATTCCCGCGAATGTCGCCTGCGCTGGCCACCAGTAGAAAGCCACCCGACATCCGCCGAGGAACCCACCACAGGGGACCAGCTTCTCCGCCGCTCGCTCCGTGAGTCGATATGAAATTGTGCGGTTGACACACGTCAACCTCGTC
Organism: Microbacterium sp. GW821-FHT01D02; assembly: GCF_059422585.1. Taxonomy (NCBI): domain Bacteria; kingdom Bacillati; phylum Actinomycetota; class Actinomycetes; order Micrococcales; family Microbacteriaceae; genus Microbacterium; species Microbacterium sp. GW821-FHT01D02. Next base: position 28,254 of record NZ_JBWKXB010000004.1, read on the forward strand.
CACCCTACCAGCGCAGGCCGCGAAAACCGCGTCCGGGCACGGGACCGCACGAGCGTCGCGGAGCGGACATGCACTCGCCATCGGCCGTTCACCTCGCAGACGTCGCGAGGAGAGGGACCCGGGCTGTGCTGAGTCCATGCGCATGTCAGTGATCGGCTGCGGGTACCTCGGTGCCGTGCACGCCGCCGCCATGGCCTCGATCGGACACGACGTCATCGGCATCGACGTCGACGAGCACCGGGTCGCCACGCTGGCAACCGGTGCGGCACCGTTCTTCGAGCCACGACTCTCCGAGCTCCTCACCGAAGGGCTCCGCTCCGGTCGGCTGCGGTTCAGCGGACGGATGGCGGATGCCGAGGGTGCGGAGGTGCACTTCCTCGCCGTCGGGACACCGCAGATCCCCGGAGGTCACGCCGCGGACCTGCAGTACGTCGACGCCGCGCTCGAGGCGCTGCTCCCCCACCTCCGCCCGGGGGACGTGGTCGCCGGGAAGTCGACCGTGCCGGTCGGCACCGCGGCACGGCTGTCGGCGCTGATCGCGGACAGCGGCGCGACCCTGGTGTGGAACCCCGAGTTCCTCCGCGAGGGCTGGGCCGTGCACGACACCCTGACCCCGGACCGTCTGGTGGTCGGTGCGGAGCCGGATGCGGAGGGGCGGCGCGCCGTCGACGTGCTCCGTGAGGCGTACGCACCCGCGATCGCCTCGGGCACACCGTTCCTGGTGACCGACCTCGCCACCGCAGAACTGGTCAAGGGCGCGGCGAACGCGTTCCTCGCCACCAAGATCTCCTTCATCAATGCCATGGCCGAGATCGCCGAGGCCTCCGGTGCCGACGTGGCGCTGCTCGCCGACGCACTCGGCCACGACTCCCGGATCGGCCGACGCTACCTCGGCGCAGGGATCGGCTTCGGCGGCGGCTGCCTCCCGAAGGACATCCGCGCGTTCGCGGCACGCGCGGAGGAGCTGGGACGCGGCGAGGCCGTCGGCTTCCTCCGCGAGGTCGACGCCATCAACCTCCGCCGCCGCGACCGCGCGGTCCAACTCGTCGTCGACGCACTCGGCGGGCTCGTCTTCGGACGGCGGATCGCGGTCCTGGGCGCGGCGTTCAAGCCGTTCAGCGACGACATCCGAGACTCCCCCGCCCTCGACGTCGCAGTGCGACTGCGCGGACTCGGCGCCGACGTGGTCGTGACGGACCCGGCGGCCCTCGACAACGCCATGGCCGCGCACCCGCAGCTCGGGTACGCGCGGCACCGGGACGACGCGCTCCGGGAGGCGGACGCGGTCGTCATCGTCACCGAGTGGGACGAGTACCGCCGCGATCTCTCCCCCGTGCACGCGGGCGGCCTCGTCCGCGGACGGATCATGGTCGACGGCCGCAACTGCCTCGACGCCGCGGCCTGGCGCGCGGCCGGCTGGCAGTACCACGGCATGGGCCGACGCTGACTCCCGCTCGCTGCGTCGACGCCGGCCGCGGCTGAAGGAGACGCCCGGAGGCCCCTCAGACGACGGAGCCCCCTCAGACGATGGAGGCCCCTCAGCCGACGGAGACCCCGCGCCCGGCGGTCGCCCGGCCGAGGTACACGTAGTCGTCGTGCTTCGCCGACCGCCCGTCGCCCGCGGACCGACCGTGCAGACGACGCCAGACCCACGGCAGCGCGTGCCGCCGCCACCACACGCCGGCGCCGATCGCCTCGTGCTCGTGCAGTGCGGCGTCGAGGGCTCCGAGAGCGTCCGCGTCCGGCACCCCGAGCATCTCGCCCGCGCGATAGGCGAGGAAACGATGCCCTCTGCTGCTGAGGTGCACGAGGTCCTCCCCCCAGTTCGGCCGCTCGCCCAGCGTCGGATGCAGGTCGGTGTCGATGAGTATCGCCCCCGTGCGCGTCGCGATCCCCGCCAGCGCGGTCGCGAAGGCGGCGAACCGCCGCGTGTAGATCGCCGCGGCACGGCGCCCGGGGAGGAACGGGGTGACCAGGAGCACATCGGCGCCGATCCCCCTCAGGCGCCGCACCGTGTCTTCGACCTCCGCGGCGAGCGCGGACACGTCGACCCGGTGCTTCACGAGATCGTTGGCGCCGATCAGGATCGAGACCAGGTCCGGACGCAGCTCGAGGGCGCGCTCGAGCTGGGTGCCCGAGACGTCACGGACCCGCTTCGATCGGATCGCGAGGTTCGCGTAGTGCAGCCCTCCCTGCGCGGCGAGCAGGAGGGCGAGGCGATCCGCCCATCCGCGCAGGGCGCCGTCGGGTGCGGGGTCGCAGAGCCCTTCCGTGAGGGAGTCGCCCAGCGCGACGAAGCGACGCCAGCGACGGGCGGCGACCGGGGCGGGCGGCTCCGGCCGGACGACGCGGCGAGCGCGGGCACCGGCATCCGCACGATGCAGGGTCCGCGCCTCCTCGAAGTGGTCGAGCAGCTGATCGCACACGCTCGCCCAGCTGCGTCCCTGCACGGCCTCGCGGCCGGCCTCCCCGAAGGCGCGGCGCTTGCGGGCGTCTCCGGCGAGGTCGGCGACGCGCATCCGCAGGTCGTCCAGGTCACCGGGCCGGTAGAGCCACCCGTCGATGCCCATGCGCACGAGGTCGAGCGGGCCGCCCTTCCCGGTCGCGATCACCGGGACACCGCTGGCGTGCGCCTCCTGCAGCGTCTGCCCGAACGTCTCGCTCTCCCCGGGGTGCACGAACAGGTCGAAGGAGGCCATGGCTGCGGCGAGCGCGTCACCTCCGAGGTGTCCGAGGAACAGGGCGTCCGGCAACAGCGTCTCCAGCCGCGCTCTGCTGGGGCCGTCTCCGACGATCACGAGGCGGGTGCCCGGGATGCCCCGCAGGGCGGCGAGGTCCTCGACCTGCTTCTCGGGAGCGAGACGGCCGACATAGCCGATCACCACGTCGGTGTCCCACTGGGCGCGGAGGAGCGCATCCCGGCGCGTGGGCTGGAAGCGCTCCGCGTCGACGCCCCGTCCCCAACGACGCACCCGGTCCACGCCGAGTGCCGCAAGCTGCTGCGCCGACTCGGCGGAGGGGGCGAGGGTGAGCGTCGCCCGTCGGTGCAGGCGCGCGATGTGCGTCTCGGCCATGCCCGTGGTGGCGGCGATCCGGTAGCGCTCGGTGTAGGCCGCGACATCGGTCTGGTAGGCGGCGACGCTGGCCACATCGAGGCGCTGGGCGGCGAGAACCCCTCGCCAGCCGAGGGCGAACGGCGAGGCGAGGTGCACGACATCGGGGCGGAAGCCGCGCAGGGAGGCCGCGACCCGATGCGCGGTCGACGTGCCCACCCGGACGTTCCGATAGCCGGGCAGCGGCAGGCTCGGGATCGCCTGGATCGGTGCCCCGTCGACCTCGGTGGGGATGCCGACGGCTGCCGGGGCGACGACGTGGGCGTCGTGTCCCCGCTGCTCGAGGTGCCGCAGGATCTGCAGCACGGAGCCGGTGACGCCGTTCATGTGCGGAAGGAAGGATTCCGTGACGATCGCTACTCTCACAGCCCCAGGATGACGCCGCGGAGCGGGCCCGCTCGCCGCAAACGGCCTCCGGCACCAGATGTTCACCGGATGCTGGACGGCGGGTCACCGGCTATCCGGCCTTTGGTTCCCGTTCACCGACCGCAGGCACAGTGGACGCGTGCCGACCGATCTTCTGACCGCATCCCTCGCCGGCCCGTGGAGTCTCGCGCTGATGTGTCTGCTCGTGGTCGGGGATGCGTTCTTCGTCGTCCTGCCCGGAGAGATCGCCGTGACCGCGTTGGGCGCGCTGGCCGCGACGACGGGGACGCCCCCGCTCTGGGCCGTGGTCGTGTGCGCGGCCGCCGCCGCGACGGTCGGCGATGCGTGCTGCTACCTGATCGGACGGCTGGTCGGCACGGAGCGCTGGCGCTGGATGCGCGCGCCCCGGGTGCAGCAGGCCCTCGGCTGGGCGCGGCGTCGCCTGGACGGGGGCATGGCCACGGTGCTTTTCACCGCCCGTTTCGTGCCCTTCGCCCGGCTCGCGATCAACCTCGTCGCCGGAGCCTCGCGGATCCATCCTCCGCGCTATCTCGCCCTCGTCGCGCTGGCCGCCACCGGGTGGGCGCTCTACCAGGCGGCGGTGGGTGCGGCCGTCGCGGCGATCCTCCCCGGCGGACCGCTCGTCGCCGTGCCGGTGTCGATCGTGATCGCCATCGGTCTCGGGGTGCTGATCGACCTCGCCGTACGACGCACCAGAGGGTGACCCTCCGCACTCGGTGCTCTAGGCTCGGGGCATGAGCACCGAAGAAGGCGCCACCTCCGCTGAGGAGATGAAGCGCAAGTTCAAGGAAGCGCTCGAGAAGAAGAACGCGCACCACCGGGAGGGCGAGGCACACCTCGACGGCGACTCCGCCGTGCACAGTGCGAACGCCCCGCAGACCCGACGCGAGTTCCGACGCAAGAGCGGTTGACCGCGCGGATGCGGGAGCCGGCGTCACCGGACTCCCGCATCCCTCTCTCTGTCAGCCGCGCTCGGCGCGAGCCCTGGCCCGCGCCTCCTTCGCTGCCATCTCCGCGACGGCGGCCTCCCGCAGCTCCTGCACGTCGGCAGCCTGCGGGGCATCAGCGCTCCCGTGCGCATCGACGCCGTCCAGCAGCGACTCGTCGAACGGCAGCTCCCCGCCGAGGACACGACGCACCCGGTCCCTGTCGATCTGCTTCGTCCAGGTGCCGATCAGCAGGGTCGCGACCGCGTTCCCGGTGAAGTTGGTCAGGGCGCGCCCCTCCGACATGAACCGGTCGATCCCGACGATGACCCCGACGCCGTCGACCAGGTCGGGGCGGTAGGCCTGCAGACCTCCGGCGAGCGTGGCGAGTCCGGCGCCGGTGACGCCTGCTGCTCCCTTGCTCGCGATGATCATGAACACCAGCAGACCGATCTGCTCGCCGATCGACATGGGCTGCCCCATCCCGGTCGCGATGAACAGCGACGCCATCGTCAGGTAGATCGCCGTCCCGTCGAGGTTGAACGAGTAGCCGGTCGGCACGGTGATGCCCACGACGGGCTTGGAGACGCCGACGTACTCCATCTTCGCGATCAGGCGCGGGAGGGCCGACTCCGAGGAGGAGGTGCCGACGATCAGCAGGTACTCCCGGGCGAGGTACTTGATGAGCGCGAAGATGTTCACCCGTGTCACGGCCCACAGCAGCGTGCCCAGGATCACGACGATGAACAGGATGCACGTGATGTAGAACGCGACCATCAGGGTGCCCAGACTCCAGATCGCGGCGACGCCCGTCTTGCCCACGACCGCGGCGATCGCGCCGAAGGCTCCGAGGGGCGCGAGCCACAGGATCATGCCGAGGATGCGGAAGACCAGCTTCTGGAGCTGCTTGACCGCCTCCATGATCGGGGCGCCGCGCTCGCCGAGACCCTGCAGAGCGAACCCGACGAGGAGCGCGATGAACAGCACCTGCAGCACGCTCTCCCCCGTGAACGCCGAGAAGAACGTCGCCGGGATGATGCCCAGGATGAACTCCTGCGTCGTCTTGGCCTCCGCCTCGACGGCATCATAGGTCGACGAGGCCATGTCGAGTCCGGCCCCGGGGTGGATGATGTTGCCGACGACGAGTCCGATCGCGAGGGCGAACGTCGACATCACCATGAAGTACAGCAGCGCCAGTCCGCCGATCTTGCCGACGGTCGCCGCCTTGGCGATCGAGCCGACCCCGACCACGATCGTGCAGAAGATGATCGGCGCGATCATCATCTTGATCAGCGCCACGAAGCCCTTGCCGAGTGGTTCGAACGCCTGCCCGACCTCCGGCCAGACCAGGCCGACGACCGCGCCGAGCACGACCGCGAGAAGCACGGACACGTAGAGCCAGGTGTGTCGGTCCCATGACTGCTTCCCGCGCCGCCAGTGGAACTTCGGCAGTGAGAATCCTGTTGTGAGCGCCATCGCGTCCTCCTCGATCATCGACGTCGTCGTCTGGGTGGGCGGCTGCCTCGCCGCCGATCGGTATCCACGGTCACCGACTTCGCTCCGGGATCCGATTTGTGGTCGTATTGGTCTCGGCACGGATCATCGACGATCGGAGGAGAGCGATGGCGCAGACCTCCCCGGCGCGCAGCACCGCCTCACGCGTGTTCCTCGTCCTGCTTGGCGCGGCCGTGCTGATCGGCGCCCTCGTGGCGGTCTTCCTCGTCACCGATGCGCAGCGGGCGATCCGATCGGAGGCCGAGCGGGTGACCGCCTCCACCGCAGCCGCGTTCGCCGCCTCGCCCGTGGTCGTCGACGGGCTGCGCTCCTCGGACGACGCCGCGGCGACGAGCATCCTCGAGCCCTATTCGCTGGCCGTTATCGACGACGCGGGACTCGACTTCATCACGATCATGGACGTCGACGGCATCCGCCTCACCCACCCCGACACGGACCAGATCGGCGGGCACTACCTCGGCACCATCCCGACGACCCCGCGCACGCTCACCGAGGAGTTCACCGGAACGCTCGGCCCGTCCGTGCGCACGATCGTGCCGGTCTCCGATTCCGACGGCGAGCTGCTCGGCTGGGTGGCCGCGGGCGTGACGACCGAGTCCATCGCCGACACCCTGCTCCGTCGGCTGCCGCTGTCGCTCGGGATCACCGTCGGCCTGGTCGCGCTCGGTGCCGGCGGCGCGCTGATCGCCCGTCGCGTGACACGGCGGATCACCGGCGATCTGCCACCCGGTCAGCTGCGGGACGCCGTGTCGTCCTACGAGTCGATCCGCACGCTGGGCGAAGCACTGCGGGCGCAGACCCACGAGCACGGGAACCGGATGCACGCCGCCGTGGCGCTGCTCGAACTGGGACGCAGCGCCGAGGCGATCGAGATCCTCACGGAGACCTCGCGGCAGAGCCAGTCGCTCGTGGACCAGGTCACCGCGCGCCGACACGGCGACCCCGCGGTGGGCGCCCTGCTGCTCGGCAAGGCCTCGCAGGCCAAGGAGCGCGGCATCGACTGGCGGGTGCACATCGAGCCCGACACTCCCCGCACGCCCCTGTCCCCCGTCGACGCGGTGTCGGTGCTCGGCAACCTCGTGGACAATGCGATGGACGCTGCCGCCGAGTCCGACGACCGCTGGGTGTCGGTGTCGCTGCGACCGGACCCGGGCGGCGGGATCATGCTCGAGGTCTCGGACAGCGGCCCCGGCATCCCCGAGGCACTCCGTTCGCGGGTCTTCGACCAGGGCTACTCGACGAAGCCGGCCGATGCACAGGGGCGCGGCGTCGGATTGGCGCTCGTACGGTCGGTGGTCACCGGCGCGGGCGGATCGGTCACGCTGAGCGGCGAGCCGACGACGTTCCGCGTCGTGCTCCCCGCCGCGAGGGCACGGAGGTCACGGTCATGATCCGCACGCTGATCGTGGACGACGACGCCCTGACGCTCGAACTGCACCGCGACTACGTGGCACGCCTGGACGGGTTCGTCGTCGCCGGGGAATGCAGCAGCGCACGTGCCGCTCTCACCGCGGTGCTCGAACGACCAGGGGCCGACGCGTTCGACCTGGTCCTGCTCGACATCACGATGCCCGACGGCTCCGGGATCGACGTGCTGCGTGCACTGCGCACCGGCGCCGCAGCCACCGACGTGATCGCGATCACGGGCGTGCGCGATGCCGACACGGTGCGGCAGATGGCGGCGCTCGGCGTCTTCCAGTACCTCGTCAAGCCGTTCCCGTTCGCGGTGTTCCGAGAGCGGATGGAGCAGTACCGCGCGCACCGGGACCAGGCGCGCACGACGGAGGGCGAGGCGACACAGGCCGAGATCGACGCGCTCCTCGGCCGTTCCACCGGCACGATCACCGTCCCCAAGGGGCTCTCGGCGGCCACACTCGACCGGGTCCGTGCGGCGTTGCGCACGGACGGGCCGCTCTCGGCGAGCGAGGCGGCGGAGAGGTTGGGCATGTCCCGCGTCTCGGTGCGTCGATACTTGGAGCACCTCGTCGCCGCAGGCGTGGTCACGCGGGGTGCACGCTACGGCGGACGAGGACGCCCCGAGACCGAGTACGACTGGAAGCGGCCGTCCGCACCGTCGATCTGAGATCAGCCGGGCAGCCGACCGTCATGGAGCACCCGCTCCGGATCGAATCGCGCGCGCAGCTCGCGGAGGCGGGCGATGTCGTCGGCGGAACCGCAGCGGTCGAGCGTCTGCCCGGGCTCCAGGAACGTCGTCACGGTCTGCGCGGCCTCGTCGGGACGCAACAGCTCCCGGAACGCCTCCAGGCTCGCGTCCCCCGGTTCGGTCGGCACACCGGGGATCACCGGTGCGAGCGCGTGCAGCAGCCACCCGGCCGACTCCAGCGACGCGAACCCCGAGCGTCGAGGGGCGTCCAGTGCGCCACCCAGCATCCGGATGTCGATGCCCATGATCGGCCACTGCTCCGGCAGCTCCCGGAACTCGAGGAGCGCGTCGATGGTCGCATCGTCGAGCACGGTGAGCGCCATCGATGCGCCGCGGCCCGGCGTGGGATCGGTCGGCTCGTTCGACGCGGCTGCGAGAGCCGCCGGGGACGTGGGTCCGGTGACGTCGCTGCGCACGACGCCCGCACGGCGCACCGCGTCGATCAGCGCCTCCTGCGGGCCGTCGACGGACAGCGCCTGGACCGTGAGGAAGCTGCGCCCCCTGATCTCCTCGGGGAGCTGCGGGGCGTCCGGCATCCGCATCGAGTTGACGAAGACGTTCAACGTCGAGGGCGCGGAGGCGGCGAGGTCGCGAACGGCCCGGACGACGGCGGGAGCGTGGGCCACGTCGAACGTGAGATTCGCTCCCCAGACGTCGGGCGCCGGGACGAGCTCGATCTCGAGCGCCGTCACGATCCCGACGAGGCCTCCCGCCCCGCGCAGTGCCCACAGGAGGTCGGGGTCGGCGGCGTCATCGACACGCTCGTGCGTGCCGTCGGTGCGCAGCACCCAGGCCGCGCGCAGGTTGTCCGAGCCGAGGCCCGCGGTGCGGCTGAACCAGGAGTGACCGCCGCCCAGGGTGTATCCGGCGACGCTCACGACGGGACTGGTGCCGGCGGGCGCCACCCACCCGCTGCCTTCCAGCGCATCGACGACCCGGCCCCAGCGCACGCCGGCGCCGACCGTGAGGACTCCGCGCTCGGCGTCGATCTCGAGAGCGTCGAAGGCGTGCATGCGCACGAGCACCGCACCGCTCAGGTCGCCCGACGCTCCGTGCCCGCGAGGCTGCACGGCCAGGCGCAGACCGGACCGACGGGCCGCGTCGAGCAGCATCCGGAGGTCGTCCACATCGGCGGGCGCGGCGACGGCCGCGGGGCGCTGCTCGATCGCGAGATTCCACGGCCGACGGGCCGTCTCGTAGTCGACGTCATCGGGAAGGAGGAGGGTGCCGGTCGACTGCTCCTGGAGCGCGACGAGCGCGGGGTGTGTGGGCATGGCGCCACCGTACGACATCCCTCGGACATCGTCGATGGCGCCCTGCGCGACTCACTCGCCGGCGAGACCGCCCAGCATGTGCCCGAAGGAACGCCCCTCACCCAGGTACGTCGCGGGGTCGTAGGGATCGACGACGGCGGTCTCCTGCCGACGCGCGATCGCGTCGGCGAGCTCGCGCGCGCCCTTCTCGACCCGCTTGCCGAGCGGGGCGACGTCGTCGCCCGCACCGCCCCAGTCGCTCGACGCCGCGAACACGCCGGTCGAGACGGCTTCCGCGTGCAGGTAGGCGAACAGGGGACGGATCGCGTAGTCGATCGCGAGGGAGTGCCGTGCGGTACCGGCGTTCGCGCCGATCAGCACCGGCTTCCCGCTCAGGGCGTCCGGGTCGAGCACGTCGATGAACGACTTGAAGAGTCCGGAGTAGCTGGTCGAGAAGATCGGGGTCACGGCGATGAGGGCGTCGGCCGACACCACCGTGTTGATCGCGGTCTCCAGCGCCGCCGGCGCGAACCCCGTCAGCATGTTGTTCGTGATGTCGTGCGCGTAGTCGCGCAGCTCGATCACGTCGACGCTGGCCTCGATGTCGTGCTCGGCGAGCGCCTTCACGGTCTCGGCCGCGAGGCGATCAGCGAGCATCCGGGTGGACGACGGGTTCGACAGGCCCGCCGCGACGACGGCGATGCGACGCGTGGTCATCTCAGGCCTCCTTCCGGCCGAGCCCGAATGCCGCACCGGCGGGTGCGGGCGTGTCCTGGTACGGCGAGTCACCGGTCAGGTTGTCGCCGCGGTTCGCACCCGGGCGAGCCTGGCGGGTGGGTCCGTCGCCGAACTCCGCCTTCACGCGCGCGGCGTGGGTGGGTGCGTCGGGCACCGACGCAGGACGGTCCTTCGCGAGCTCCTTGCGCAGCACCGGGACCACCTCGGAGCCGAGGATGTCGAGCTGCTCCAGCACCGTCTTCAACGGCAGACCGGCGTGGTCGATGAGGAACAGCTGACGCTGGTAGTCGCCGTAGTGCTCGCGCATCCCGGCGTAGCGGTCGATCACCTGCTGCGGCGACCCCACGGTGAGCGGGGTCATCTCGGTGAAGTCCTCCATGCTCGGGCCGTGGCCGTACACCGGGGCGTTGTCGAAGTACGGACGGAACTGATTCACCGCATCCTGCGACTTCGCGGCCATGAACACCTGGCCGCCGAGGCCGACGATCGCCTGCTCCCGCGTGCCGTGGCCGTAGTGCTCGAAGCGCTGACGGTACAGCTCGATCAGACGCTGGTAGTGCTCCTTCGGCCAGAAGATGTTGTTCGCGAAGAAGCCGTCACCGTAGTAGGCGGCCTGCTCGGCGATCTCCGGCGTGCGGATGGAGCCGTGCCAGACGAATGGAGCGATGCCGTCGAGCGGGCGGGGCGTCGAGGTGAAGCCCTGCAGCGGGGTGCGGAACTTGCCCTCCCAGTCGACCACGTCCTCGCGCCACAGCTTGTGCAGCAGCGCGTAGTTCTCGATCGCGAGCGGAAGGCCCTGGCGGATGTCCTGGCCGAACCACGGGTAGACGGGTCCGGTGTTGCCGCGGCCGAGCATGAGGTCCATGCGTCCGTCGGACACGTGCTGGAGCATCGCGTACTCCTCGGCGATGCGCACCGGGTCGTTCGTGGTGATGAGCGTGGTCGACGTGGAGACGATGAGGCGCTCGGTCTGCGCGGCCAGTGCCGCGAGGAAGGTGGTGGGGCTGGAGGACCAGAACGGCGGGTTGTGGTGCTCGCCGATCGCGAAGACGTCGAGGCCGACCTCTTCGGCGTGCACGGCGATGGCCGTCGTCGCCTTGATGCGCTCCTGCTCGCTCGGGGTGATCCCCGTGGTGGGATCGCGGGTGATGTCGCTGACCGACATGATGCCGAACTGCATCGCCTGCGCGCCTGACTGCTCGCTCATGATTGCTCCGTGCTCTCCGAAGCGGATGTCTGCCATCCGTTTCTATTCATGTGAATGTATCTGTGTCAACGCGCTCACAGCAACTTTATTCCCGGCCTGTAGCCTCGAACGATGAGCAGTGCCGGTGCCGACATCTCAGGGCCCACCACGGGAACGATTCCTCGCAAGCGACGGCGTGTGCCGTTCTGGGACAACGCGCGATACGTCTGCATCGTCATGGTCGTCCTGGGGCACGCGATCCAGCGACTCATCTACGACTCCGACATCGCCTTCGCGTTCTACCTCGCGCTGTACGCGTTCCACATGCCCGCGTTCGCGATCATCTCCGGGTACTTCTCGAAGTCCGGATCGCCCACCAAGACTCAGATGGCGCGGGTGATCACCGACATCATCCTCCCCTACGTGATCTTCGAGACGCTGTGGACGCTCACGAAGTGGCTCGTCGAGGGCGAGGCGACCCCGAACTTCACCAAGCCGAGCTGGACGCTGTGGTTCCTGCTCGCCCTGGGCATCTTCCGGCTCGTGCTGCCCTACCTCGCGCTGCTGCGCTGGCCGCTGCTGTGGACCGTCGTGATCTCGATCGGTGCGGGCTACCTCCCCAACGTCGACAGCACCTTCTCCCTGTCGCGCACCCTCGGCCTCCTCCCGTTCTTCGCGCTCGGATGGTGGCTCCGCGAGCACGACATCGTCGACCGCTTGCGGCTGCTGGACTTCCGTCCGTGGTGGATCCGCGCCGTCGCGGTCGCGGTGTTCGCGGCGACGGGCTGGGCGGCGTGGAACTGGCTGCCGCTGTGGCAGGCGGTCGACCTGCGGCACTGGCTCTTCTACGAGGACTCGTACGCCGATCTCGTCGGAGAGCAGTGGTGGGCGGGAGCGATCCGCATCGCCCTCATGCTGCTGGCCGTGGTGCTGTGCGCCGCCTTCTTCGTCCTGATCCCCCGCGGCTCGTACTGGTGGACGACGTTCGGGCAGTACACGATGTACGTCTATCTGCTGCACTCCTTCGTGCTCTATCCGTTCCGCGAGACCGGCGCGCTGCGCGACCTGGAGCCGACCTGGATCTGGCTTCCCCTGGTCACGGTGCTCGCCGTCGTCGTCGCACTGCTCCTGGCCACCAAGCCGATCAGGTGGCTCTTCCGTCCCCTCGTGGAACCGCGCCCGCGCTGGCTGTTCATCGATCCCGCCCTCACCGCCCGCGAGGGACGGCGGAACGACCCCACCGGCTCGCGACGGCCCCGCTGAGCCGGAGCGGATAGCCTCGTGAGTGTGAGCAACGCCGAGATCGTCCGTGACCGCATCGTCGACGAGGTGGCGGCGTCCGGGTTCGACGCACACGGTCTCCACGTCCGTATCGGAGCGGACACCGCGGAGCATCGCTGGACTCCGGACGTCCGGGAGGACATCCACTCGGTCGCGAAGGGCGTCTGCGTGCTGGCTGCCGGCTTCGCCGTCGACGAGGGCGCGGTGTCGCTCGACGAGCCCGTCTCGGCCCTCCTCGACGGCTTCGCGTTCGGGCCCGGCACCGATCAGGTGACCCTGCGTCATCTGCTGACGATGACCAGCGGCGTCGACCTCCCGTGGTCGGACACCCTGATGACCGACTGGCCCGACCTGGCCCGGGAGTTCCTGCAGCGCCCCTCGGCCGGACGCGTCTTCCAGTACTCGGACGCCAGCACGTACACCGCGATGACGGCGCTGGCCGCCCGGGTCGGCGACGTGGGCGACTACCTGGTCCCCCGTCTGTTCGCCCCGCTCGGCATCGACGACGTCGACTGGGAGCGCAGTCCGAACGGCCGCATCGTCGCCGGCGGCGGCCTGGCGCTGCGCACCGAGGAGCTCGCGCGCCTCGGCCGGCTCATCCGCGACGGCGGGATGTGGGAGGGGCGCCGGCTGCTCTCGCGGCACGGGATCGACGGGATGCACAGCGACTGGGGCGTCGCCGGAGACGGCGAGTCCTACGATCGCTACGCCCTGGCCGGCTGGGGTGGCCCGGGGCCGGGCTGGCGACTGCACGGCGCCTACGGCCAGCTGCTGATCTTCCTCGACGACGCCGTGGTCACGATCACGGCGGACGACCACTTCCGCGCCGACGCCATCGCCGCCTTCGTCATGGAGACGCTCGTCGCCGTCTCCGAGTCCTGACGCGTCAGGCGAACAGCCCGGCGCCCACGTAGGACCCCGGCTTCGCACCCGCCGGCACGGCCCAGATGCCGGAGCCGACGTGCCGGATGTACTCGTTCATGAGATCCGTCGACAGTCGGCGCTGCAGCGAGATGAACTGCGCGGGGTCGCGCTGGTACGACAGGAAGAACAGTCCGGCGTCGAGGCGCCCGAGCGTGTTGTTCCCGTCGACGTAGTTGTAGCCGCGTCGCAGGATGCGGATCCCGTCGTTCTGCTCCGGGTGCGCAAGACGCACGTGGCTGTTCGCATCGATGGCGGTGCCGTGGAAGTCGGGCGCCGTGAACTCGTCCCCGCCGGAGAGCGGTGCCCCGTCCCCCTTGTCCCGGCCGATGATCGTGTCCTGCTCGGCGAGCCGCACCCGGTCCCACGTCTCGATCAGCATGGCGATCTTCCTGGCCACGAGGTACGAGCCACCCGCGAGCCACGCCGGCTCATCCTTCGTGGACACCCAGACGTGATCGTTCAGCGCCTCCGTGTCGTCGGCCAGGATGTTCGCGGTGCCGTCCTTGAAGCCGAAGAGGTTCCGCGGTGTCGCCTGCGCCGCCGTGGTGCGCGAGGTCTTGCCGAAGCCGAGCTGCGACCAGCGCAGCCGCGCCCGTCCGAAGGCGATGCGGCTCAGGTTGCGGATCGCGTGCACCGCGACCTGCGGGTCGTCGGCACATGCCTGGATGCAGAGGTCGCCATGCGAGGTCTGCGGATCGAGGTCGTCGCCGAGGAAGGCCGGCAGGCGCTCGAGGCCCGCGGGGCGCTGCGCCGCGATGCCGTAGCGGTCGCCGTCCTCGTTCTCAAACAGACCGGGACCGAAGCCGAACGTGATCGTGAGCCCCGCGGCGGGCAGGCCGAGCGCCTCTCCGGTGTCGTCCGGCGGAGCTTCGGCCGGACCGCCGACCGCGCCGGTCGCACTGACCTCGAGCCCCTGCACCATGCGGGAGGCCGCGTACGACCAGTCCTGCAGCAGGGAGATCAGGTCATCCCGATCGGTGCGGGGCATCATGTCGAAGCTCGCGAAGTGCAGGTGGTCCTGGACCGGTGTCGTGATTCCGGCCTGGTGCGCCCCGAAGAACTCGTACGCGGCGTGCGCGTCCTCCGTGGCCCGCGCCCGTCCGATCGCCACGCCTCCGGTGAGCCCGGCTCCCGCTCCGACGGCGAGTCCTGCGACACCGCCGCCGATGGCCAGTCCGAGCAGGCCGCGCCTGCTCAGACCGGCAGGAGCGGATGCCGCATCCGTCGATGCCTCTTCGGGTGCGGCATCCGCCTCTGGTTCGTTCACGTCCGTGATGGTACCTCGTCGGATCAGCGGTCGGCTGATCAGTCCAGGACCGTGCTGGTGAGCTGCGAGAGCGGCTCGGCGAGGGCGTTGATCAGATCGGTGAACTCGCGCTTGTCGTCGTCCGTGAGGTCGGCGTAGGCGACGAAGCCGGAGGTCAGCGAGCCGTGCTCGGCGAGCGAGTCCTCGAGAGCGGCGTAGCCGGACTCGATCTCCTTGACGAGGGCCTCTCCGTCCGCGCCCTGCGCGTCCGCGAAGTCCTGCACGAGCGAGAAGGCCATCTTCGAGCCCTCGACGTTCGCGGCGAAGTCGTAGAGGTCGGTCCCCGACCACCAGTCCTCCTCGCCCGAGATCTTGCCGGTCGCGACCTCGTCGAGCAGCGCGATCGCACCGTTCGAGATGCCGCCGATGCCCTGGTCGTCGAGCGCCGTGGTGAAGTCGTCGGAGTGCACGTAGTCGTACAGCTCCTGCACGTCGGCGAGCAGCAGGTCACCGTAGTCGGCGCGCTCCTCCGGCGTCGACGGCGCCCAGTCCTGACGCGCCGGGGTCTCGCCGTCGGCGTTCAGCGCGTCGGCCGCCGGCACCCACAGGTCCTTCTCGATGCGGTGGAAGCCGGTCCAGTCGAGACCCTCGGCCACGGCGTCGACCTCGCGGTAGTCGATGCGGGGGTCGAGGTCGCCCAGGGCCTCGGCCACCGGCTCGATGCGCTCGTAGAACGCGCGGGTCTGCGGGAAGAGCGTGCGCGCGGTCTCGTCGTCACCCGACTCGTACGCGGCGACGAAGTCCTCGACGGCCGGGACGAGCTGGCCGACCTGGTCCTTGACGAAGGCGGCGTACAGATCGACGGCCTTCTGCTTCTGCTCGGCATCCGGGCCGTCCACCGCGACGCGGTCGCCGGTGACGGTGAACGCGGCCTTGCCGACGCCCTCGCCGATCATGCCCGGCTTGCAGAGGGTGAAGTAGTCGCCCGGCTGCGCGACGACGGTCAGCTTCCGCGATGCGGCGGGGGCGATGTTCTCGACCTCGCCGACGATGCGCAGACCGTCCTCGGCCAGCAGGTAGAACTCCGAGACCTGGTCGGTGTCGTTCTTGACGTCGAAGGTCAGCGTGCCGCTCTTCGCGGTCGCCGCCGAGACGGCGCAGTCGCCGTCGGTGGACGAGACGTCGAAGGCCGCGCCGGCCTCGGCATCGCTCTTCGCGACGCATCCGCTCAGGATGAGGGCTGCGGCGCCGGTGGCGGCCAGCACCCCCAGGAACCGGTGCGAGGTGGTCATGCTGCTCCTTGATGTGAGAGGGAGGGAGAATCGGAAGTCGGCGTGGACGGACCCTGCGACTTCGAGGGGCGCCGCGAGCGGAGACCGCGGACGTACAGCCCGCCGACCAGGGAGATGTAGAGGGCCCAGGCGACGATCTGCAGCCAGGTCATCGCGGGCATGAACCCGACCGTCGCCTGCAGGATCGATGCGAGCGCGCCGCCGGGAGCGATGGTCGCCGAGATGTCGAACGCCCAGCCGAACGGGAACGCGGCCCAGCCGACGGCCACCCCGCCGGTGACCGCGTCGATCGGCGCCAGGGCGGTGAACGGCCCGGGAAGCGCACCGGCCTCCTGCAGATCCTTCAGCGCATAGGCGAGCACGCCGGCCGCCACGATCACGAGGAATCCGCCCGTCCACGCGAAGAACCGCCGGAGGTCGAGACGCACGGCGCCCCGCGAGATCAGCCAGCCGATGATCACGGCCACGATCAGGCCGAGCAGCGCACCCAGCAGGGCGGAGGGCGCGTCGCCAAACGACTGCACCATCGACCACAACAGCAGGGTTGTCTCGATCCCCTCGCGGGCGACGGACACGAAGCCGATCGCGATCAGCGCCCACAGACCGCCGACGGTGAGGGCGCGGTCGATGCCGCCCTCCAGCGTCGCCTTCATGGTGCGTCCGGCACGCTGCATCCAGAAGATCATCCAGGTGACCATCGCGACGGCCAGCAGGGAGAGCCCGCCGCCGATCAGCTCCTGGGCCTGGAAGGTGAGCTCGTACGCACCGAAGGTGAGCACCGCGCCGATGCCGAGCGCCAGGGCGATCGCGAGGCCCACGCCGGCCCACATCTTCGGGAGGGCGTCCTGCCGTCCGAGACGACGGAGGTAGGCCACGAGGATGCCGACGACGAGAGCGGCTTCGAGACCTTCACGGAGGCCGATGAGGAAAGTGGCGAGCACGGGAGCAGACTCTCTGGCGATGACTGAGGTAAGGCAGCCCTTACCGAGGAGACTCTAGCACCGCGATCGACACCCCCTGAACACGCGGACCGGAAGTAATGGATCGCAACACAGCGTCCCGCCCCGGACGGGGCGACGTAGCCTCGGTCCATGGCTGAACTCTCGCTCCCCATCCTCGACCTCTCCCAGCTCGATGAAGGCCCCGAGGCCGCGGCACGATTCCGCGACGACCTCCGGGCCGCGACGCACGACGTCGGGTTCTTCTACCTCACCGGCACCGGGATCTCCCCCGAGCTCGAGGCGCGGCTCCACCGGGCGGCGCTGGATTTCTTCGCCCTCCCGGAGGACGACAAGCTCGCGATCGAGAACGTCAACAGCCCGCACTTCCGCGGCTACACCCGCATCGGCGGCGAGCGGACGCAGGGGAAGGTCGACTGGCGCGAGCAGATCGACATCGGTCCGGAGCGCGAGCCCGTCGCGGACGGTCCCGCCTTCAACCGGCTCATCGGCCCGAACCTCTGGCCCGCGGCGCAGCCGGAGCTGCAGGACGTCGTGGCCGAGTGGCACGAGACGCTGTCGGAGGTCGCACGCAAGCTGCTGCGGGCGTGGGCACAGACCCTCGGGGCCGACGAGAGCTACTTCGACGAGCACTTCGGGGAGCCGTCGACGCTCATCAAGATCGTCCGCTACCCCGGGACGCACGAGCCGGAGCCGCAGCAGGGCGTCGGCGCACACAAGGACTCCGGCGTCCTGACGCTCCTCTGGGTCGAGCCCGGCAAGGGCGGGCTGCAGGTCGAGCGCGACGGCGCCTGGGTCGATGCTCCGCCGGTGTCCGGAGCCTTCGTCGTGAACATCGGCGAGCTGCTCGAGTACGCGACCGGCGGGTATCTCAAGGCCACCAACCACCGTGTGGTGTCGCCGCAGGCCCCGAACGAGCGGATCTCCATCCCGTTCTTCTTCAACCCCGCGCTCGACAAGCGGCTGCCGCTGATCGAGCTCCCCGCCGACCTCGCCGCCGAGGCGAAGGGCGTCACCGAGGACCCGAACAACCCCATCCACGCGCTCTACGGCGAGAACGCCCTCAAGTCGCGCCTGCGCGCGCACCCGGACGTCGCCGCGATCCACCACGCGGACCTGGTGGCGGCGAGCGTCTGACGGAGGATCACCGCCCGGCGTGGGCGCCGGCGACGATGGCGCGCAGCGCCGCGAGGTGAGAGCGGAACGCCGCGCTCCCCGCGGGTGTGGCGGCGACCCACGTGCCGGGCATCTCGCCGAAGGAGACACGGCGCAGAGCCACGTGTCGCTCGTTCTCCAGCAGGAGGATCGCTCCGCTGAGGGCAGACCGCTCGGCCTGGAGGATACGGCGGAGGGTGCGGAACTCGAGATCGGCGCCGTCCTGCAGCGCGGCCATCAGCGAGAACGGCAGCGCCGAGGCGAAGTCGTCGTCGAGACGGGGCGAACCGCTCTCCTGCTCAGGCATCGAGATCACGCCCCGGGATCATCGAGACGACCACGAACATCAGGACGATGCCGAGGCCGACGAGGAGGAAGGTCGCCGGCGCGACGGCCACACCGTCGAAAGCGGGGAGCCGGAGCGCGAGGAAGACGACCGCGGACACCGCGAGCGCCAGCACGTGCGGCCAGCGCCAGGATGCGCCGAGGAGGGGCAGACCGATGCCCGTGCTCGACATCGAGATCCAGGCGAGCAGCGCGAGCAGCGACACGAACAGGAGGAAACTCGCGAGCGCCGCGTCCGGCACAGCGCTCACGGCGCACACCGCGCCGAGGAGCACGCCCACCGCGATCGTGCCCCACCGTGCGCCGTCCGTCAGCGGCGTCCGCACCGCCGGGAGCGGACGGGGGCCGCGCGAGGCGCGGATGAGCCGGACGACGCCGCGTCCCCCGTAGCCGAGCAGGACGGCCAGGATCGGGAGCAGGATCCACGACGTCGAGATGCTCGGGTTCACCAGGATCAGGAAGAACACGATCAGCGCCCCGCCGGCGATGACGACGCCGCCGACCGTCAGCAGCCGACGCGAGGCCGAGCGCCTCGGCCCCCTGTCTCCACGCTGTGCGATCCCGGTCGAGATCTGGCTCAGCACCAGCAGCGGCACCAGCAGCGACTGGATCTCGACGGACGGCACCTCCTGCCGGAACCCGTGCACTGCGAGGAAGAGATAGGCCGCCACGAAGACGGCGGTCCCGATGGTCAGCCACGCGGCCGCCCGTCGATCGACCACGCGTTCGCGCTGCTCGACGATCGCCTCGGCTCGCGTGAGGTACTGGCGAGCCGTGTCGACGTCGGGCGGGGCCAGCGCCTCTCGACCGGCGACAGCCTGGTGATCGATCATCGTCTTCCCCCCGGAGAGTCAGAAGGCCCTTCTCACGAAGGGCCTCTCCTCCGTTATAGGCGAGGACCGTCTCAGAAGCAACCGCGGCGGGGCAGGCGACCGCCAGGAACACCGGACGACGGATCTCGTATCGGAGACCCGAGAGGGGGTCGACCTGTCGCTACCAGTGGAGCGCCTCGGCAAGAGCGTCGATGATGGGTTCGCGCCCCTGATCGATGTGGGCGTAGGCCTGAGCGGCCGCGACCTCGCCGCGGCCGGCGAGGATCGCATCGAGCAGTTGCTGGTGCTCCACGGCATGCTCCTGCTCGCGCGTGGCATGCGTGATCCCGAAGATCCACTGCATGCGGCCGAGCATCGGCGCGAGGCTGCGTTCCAGGATGCGGTTGCCCGAGAGCCGGACGATCTCCAGGTGGAACCCGAGGTTGGATTCCCCCAGCTCCACCGTCTCCCCCGGCGCGAGGGCGCGCTCGAGGAGCTCGCGCAACCGGTCGGCGCTGGCGGCCCCCGAGTGCACACGCTGCGCGGCGTGGCGCGTCGCATAGGGCTCGATGCACAGGCGCGCGTCGTAGAGCTCCTCGACATCGGCCCTGGTCACGGGCGTGACACTGGCGCCCTTGTTGCGCGTCGTGACGACGAACCCCTCGGTCTCCAAGCGCTGCAGGGCCTGACGGACGGGCACCCGAGAGACCTCGAAGCGCTCGGAGAGGTCTCTCTCCTTCAGCCACGCTCCCGGTGTGAGCTCACCGACGATGATCCTGCGCAGCACTCCGCGATAGACCCGCTCGGCGAGGGCGGATCCGTCGGTGATCGTGCTGTCGGAACTCATCGCGGAGCCTCTCGGGATCTCAGGCATGGGGGAAGACCGGAGGGAAGAGCGCGTCCGTCGTCCCGCTTCGATGGTCGCGCCCAGTGTAGGCGTTCCGCATCGTTCCGAAGAGGATCTGCGTGTCCTGCCGGATCGCGTCGAGGTCGATCCCGTCGATCCTGCCGTCGCGCATGACGACCCGGCCAGCGACCATCGTCAGGCAGGCGTCACGCGCCGTGCCGTTGAGGACCAGGGTGCGCAGCGGGTCGTCCACGGCACCCATCCGCACGTCGTCCAGCCGGAAGGCCGTGAGATCGGCCTGGGCACCGACGGCGATCCGTCCGAGGTCGGGCCGGTGGAGCGCGGTCGCGCCGCCGAGCGTGACTGCCTCGACGTATCCGGCGAGGTCGCCGGCAGCCAGACTTCCGTTCTGCACCTTCGCCACCGACACGCCGGTGTCGATGCCGCGGATGAGGTCGGGCGGGAACGAATCCGTGCCGAGGGCGATGTTCACCCCGGCATCGCGGTACCGCCCGAAGGTCTCGAGTTCCGACCCGTAGCGCGCGTTGGTCAACGGGCAGTGCACGATCGACACCCCGGCTGCGACGAGACGGGCGAGGTCGCCCCTGTCCTCGCCGTGCACCCGCGGGTTCACGTCGAGGAACACGCCATGCGGCACGATGAGGCGATCGTTCAAGAGGCCGCGGTCCTCGATCAGATCGAGCGGAGTGAAGCCGTGCTCGGCCAGGATCAGTTCGCGCTCCACCTCGCCCTGCAGCGCGTGCAGCCGCACGATCGCGCCGCGCTCCGCCGCTGCCACGGCCGTCGCCGCGAGCAGCTCGGGAGTCAGCGTCTCGATGCGGCAGGGCAGGAAGACGGGCGTGAGCAGCGGATCGCCGAGCGCGGCCAGCTCGTCATGGAACCGGATGGCGTCGGCGAGTCCGGCCTCCCCCTCGTCCGAGGCGAACCGCACCACACGCTCGCCCTCCGCCGTGACGACGTTCACGCCCGAGCGATAGGACGGACCGAGGAATCCGCGCAGGCCGAGTTTCCGCGAGAACGTCGCCATCCGGTGGAGATCGGCCGCCGATTCCGCCCAGGCCGAGTGCACCTCCGAGGCGATGGGCATGTAGCTGGTGATGCCGTGCAGGGCGAGCTGCACCAGCGCGATCTCCCGGATGCGCGCGCGCTCATCATCGTCGAAGACATGGCGCCGAGCGTCGAAGTACTCCTCCGACCACTGCAGGCGGGCTGCCTGCTCCCCCGTGCCCCAGGCGTCCAGGATCAGGTGATCGATGTCGGTGAGCGCGTCGAGGTCGATGAGCCCCGGCATCAGCAGACTCTCGCCGAGATCCAGGTGCTCATCGACGTCCGAGGGAGCCTGGTCGGCCGGACCGGCGAAGACGATCAGGTCGTCCTCGACGACCACGGCCCCCTGCCGGAGTTCCCGGTGGGAAGTGCCGTCGAACACCAGCACGTGGTCGGCGGTGAGAAGTGTGCGCATGAGAGCCCCGATGATCTGAGATGCGATTTGGTATCCAAAAACTATCTCACGCCCTCCTGCTCTTCAAGAGAATCCCGCGCAAACAAGCGGAAATCACCTCATCCGGAAATTTGGTATCCCAACCGCGTTCCTGCTGGTATACAATTCTGAGCACCCGCTCCCCGAACCATCAAGGAAGATCGTGACGGACACCCAGACGCTGACCCCGAAGACGGAAGCGCTGCCCACGGCGCCGCCGAAGATCGCGACGGGACGCTCGCTTCTCGGCACGGCCTGGCTGCGCATCCGCCGGAGCCCGATCGCCCTCGTCTCCTTCGGAGTGGTCGTGGCGATCGTCCTCTTCGCGCTCCTGGCCCCCGTGCTGGTCGCGATCGAAGGGCAGGACCCGTTCACCACGAACACCGGCCCCGACGTCCTCGACAACTTCAACACCCCCGGCCTGCCACTCCCCGCGTACATGTACCCGTCCGTGGAGCACTGGCTCGGCGTGGAGCCGGGACTCGGACGCGACATCTTCGCGCGCATCGCCTACGGAGCGCAGGTCTCCTTGCTGATCGCGCTCCTGTCGACGGTGGTCTCGGTGGTCCTCGGGACCGTGCTCGGCGCCGCGGCCGGCTACTTCGGCGGCAAGGTCGACATGGTCATCAGCCGCATCATCGACCTGTTCCTCGCGTTCCCGCACCTGCTCCTGGTGCTCTCGCTCACCCCGATCCTGCAGTCACGGCTGCGGGACACCCCGCTCGGCCAGGGCAGCTTCGTCCCGATCGCCTCCCTCGTGCTGATCCTCGGCTTCTTCGGCTGGGCATACCTCGCACGCGTCGTCCGCGGGCAGGTGCTCAGCATCCGCGAGCAGGAGTACATCGAGGCGGCGAAGTCCTACGGCGCCTCGCACCGGACGATCATCTTCCGTCAGGTGATCCCGAACGTGCTCGGTGTCGTCCTCGTCTACGCGACCATGATGATCCCCGCGAACATCTCCGCCGAAGCCGCACTGTCGTTCCTCGGCGTGGGGGTGAAGGACCCGACCCCGTCCTGGGGACAGATGCTCAACGCCGCTCAGGCGGGCAACTGGTATCTCAGCGACCCCTGGTTCCTCATCGTGCCCGGCACCGCGCTCATCATCACCGTGCTCGCCTTCAACCTGCTCGGCGACGCCGTGCGCGACGCGCTCGATCCCAAGGCCTCCCGCAGCTGACCCTCCCGACCCTGAACACCCGACCCTGAACACCCGACCCTCACCGAAAGAGAACGAGTCATGAGACACCGCAGTCCCCTGCTCGCCGCTGCGACCGTGGCCATCGCCCTGGTCGTCACCGGCTGCACCAGCGTCAACGCCCAGAACGGGCAGTCCGCGCCCACCGGGTCGAAGGATCCGTATGCCGCACACATCGTGCAGCCGGGTTTCGATGAAGCCGGCGGCAACGTCAACGTCCTGATGTCGAGCGACTTCATGACGCTCGACCCCGGCAACAGCAACTACGTGCAGACCGCGAACGTCGGCCAGCTCTACTACCGCACGCTGACCATGGCGAAGGAGACCGCGGGCGAGCCGCCGACGATCGTCGCCGACCTGGCGACCGACACCGGAACCGCCTCGGAAGACGGCCTGACCTGGACCTACACCCTCAAGGACGGTCTGAAGTACGAGGACGGCACCCCGATCACCGCCGCGGACGTGAAGTACGGCATCGCCCGCACCTTCGCGCGCGACGTCTTCACGCAGGCGCCGCAGGAGCTGAACTCCGCTCTCGACGCCGACGACTACAAGGGCCCGTACTCCGGAGGTGGCGACCTGACGGCCGTCGAGACTCCGGACGACAAGACGGTCGTCTTCCACCTGAAGCAGCCGAACCCCGACTTCGCCGCCCTCGTGTCCCGCTCGAACACCGCGCCGGTGCCGCAGGCGAAGGACACCAAGCTCGACTACACGAACCACCCGATCTCGTCGGGCCCGTACATGATCGAGAGCTACGACCGCGGCCGCGAGCTCAAGCTCGTGCGCAACCCCTCGTGGGACGCCGCGACCGATGAGAACCGCACCGCGCTGCCGGACACGTTCACATTCTCACTCTCGACCGCTCAGGCGACGATCAGCCAGCAGCTGATCTCGGACGCGGACCCGACCGCGATCACGCTCGACTCGAACGGCGCACTCCAGGCGTCCGACACGTCCCGACTGACCGAGGCATCGGTCGCCGACCGCACCGCCTCCGGACTGCTCGGCTGCACCGACGTGCTCAACTTCAACACCGAGACCATCACGGACCCCGATGTGCGTCACGCCCTCGCCCTGGCGATGGACCGTGCGGCGATCCAGGTGCAGTACGGCGGAGCCCGCTTCGGCAAGCTCACCAACTCGTACCTGAACGACGCGCAGGTCGGCTACGTCGCCGAGACCACCGACCTCGACATCGACGGCGCCCCGCAGCTCGACGCCGCCAAGAAGCTCCTCGAGGGCAAGGACGTCCCCGCATCGCTGACCTACGGCTACTCGAACGCGATCGACCGGTACAAGAACCTCGGCACCGTGCTCCAGCAGAACTTCGCAGAGCTCGGCATCGACCTGCAGCTCGTGCCGATCCCCGCGGCGAACTACTACACGGTGCTCGCCAGCGACGAGATGCCCGACATCGCCCGCGCCGGCTGGTGCGGTGGCGCCGCGTCCGGTTCGACGCGCACCACGGTCGACCCCAACATCGGGCCGAGCCTGGACGGCACGACCTACGGCTTCAGCAACATCTCGCGCTTCTACGACGACGCTCTCTCCGGTGAGATGTACGAGCTGCGCAACACCAACGGCACCTCGGAGGAACTGAACACCCAGTGGGCCGAGCTGTACAACCAGGCGATGGAGTCGTACCCCCTCGTCCCGCTGATCCGCACCTTCACCAACAGCGTCGTGGGCTCGAAGATCCACAACGCCCAGGTGGGGTACTTCTTCGGGAGCATCGATCTGTCCACCATCGGCGTCGAGCAGTAACGACCGACACGACACCTCCGGAAAGGACGGGGCCGACCGCGTGATCGGTCGGCCCCGTACGGGACAGCAATGTTCGGATTCATCGTCCGCCGCGTGACCGCACTGGTCATCCTCCTGCTCGTCGTGAGCTTCGTGACGTTCGCCCTGTTCCAGATCGGACCCGCAGACCCTGCGGCCGCCGCCTGCGGACAGGAGTGCACCCCTGACCGCATCGCCCAGGCCCGCGTGGCCCTCGGCATGGACAAGCCGTTCCTGGTGCAGTACTTCACCTACCTGAGCGGCTTCTTCGGCGAGCGGCTCATCGGAGCCCCCGGCGCCGAGCAGGTGTGCGCCTGGCCGTGCCTGGGCAAGTCGTTCCAGACCAACGAGAACGTCACCGACGTGATCGTCCGGGCCCTCCCCTACACGATCTCGATCGCCGTCGGCGCCGTCGTGCTGTGGACCGTGGTCGGTGTCGGCCTGGGACTGCTCGCGGCTCTGCGCAAGGGCAGGGCGACCGACAAGCTCATCGTCGGCGCCGCATCCATCGGAGTGTCGCTCCCCGTTCCCGTCACGGGGCTCCTGCTCCTCCTCGTCTTCGTGAGCGTGCTGCACTGGCTGCCGTTCACGAGCAACCAGATCTCCTCCCCGTTCGGCCCTGCCGGACCCGGCGCGTGGTTCACGAACTACCTGCTGCCCTGGGTCGCGCTGGCGATCCTGTTCAGCGCGCAGTACATCCGCATCACGCGCAACAACATGATCGAGACCTTCGGCGAGGACTACATGCGCACCGCCCGCGCGAAGGGGCTGGGCCCCGGTCGGATCACGACCCACGGAGTGCGGGCCGGGATCACCCCGATCATCACGATGCTCGGTCTGGACATCGGTGCCCTCCTGGGCGGTGCCGTCCTGACGGAGCAGATCTTCTCCGTCCCCGGTCTCGGCTTCACCGCGGTGCGCGCCGCGACGTCGGGCGACCTCCCGGTCACCATGGCGATCACGATGCTCGCCGCCTTCTTCATCATCACCGCGAACGTCATCGTCGACCTCGTGTACGCGAGTGTCGACCCGAGAGTGAGGGTCAACTGATGACCACGCCGATCCTCGACATCCGCGACCTGCGGGTGACATTCCCCACCGACGACGGTCTGGTGCATGCCGTGAACGGTATGGACCTGGTCGTGCAGCGCGGCGAGACCGTCGGCATCGTCGGCGAGTCCGGCTCGGGCAAGACCGTGACGAGCCAGACCCTGATGGGGCTTCTGAAGGGCAGCAGCGCCGAGGTGACCGGCCGGATCCTGTTCGACGGCACCGATCTGGTGCCGCTGAGCGAGAACGAGATGCGCCCCTACCGCGGTCGCAAGATCGGGATGATCTTCCAGGATCCGCTGTCGGCGATGCACCCGTTCTACACCGTGGGGCGGCAGATCGCCGAGGCGTATCGCGTGCACAACAGGGTGAGCGCGAAGGCCGCGAAGGCCCAGGCGATCGAGATGCTCAACCGCGTGGGCATCCCCGATCCGGTCGCGCGCTACGACTCCTACCCCCATGAGTTCTCGGGCGGCATGCGGCAGCGGGCGATGATCGCGATGGCGCTGATCTGCGAACCGGAACTGCTCATCGCCGACGAGCCCACCACCGCGCTCGACGTCACCGTGCAGGCGCAGATCCTCGACCTGATCGGGTCGCTCCAGGCGGAGACCGGTTCCGCCGTGATCTTCGTCACCCACGATCTGGGCGTCGTCGCCGAGGTCTGCCGTCGCGTCGTGGTCATGTACGGCGGGCAGTGTGTGGAAGAGGCAGAGGTCCACGACCTCTTCTTCCGGACCGCCCACCCCTACGCCCAGGGTCTGCTCTCGTCGATGCCCTCGATGGTCGACGAAGCCGGGCGTCTCACCCCGATCCCCGGCTTCCCGCCCTCGCTGCTCGATCTTCCCCAGGGCTGCCTGTTCGCCGATCGGTGCCCGGTCGCGGCCCTCGTTCCCGACGACAGGTGCCGCACCGAGCGACCCGCCCTGACGATGGTGGGATCCGGGCACCGGGCGCGCTGCCACCTCACGGAGGTCGATGCCCCGACTCCCGCACTCGATCTGCAGGAGGTCGTCCGATGAGCGAGCCGCTGATGAAGGTCGAGGGCCTTGCCAAGCATTTCAGCGTCAGCAAAGGATTCCTGCGCGGATCCTCGCAGGTGAAGGCCGTGGACGGCGTCTCCTTCACCCTCGAGCGCGGCTCGACGCTGGGCCTGGTCGGCGAGTCCGGCTGCGGCAAGTCCACCACCGGGCGGCTGCTGATGCGCCTGCTCAGCCCCACCTCGGGGCGCATCCTGCTGGACGGCGCCGATGTCGCACAGTTGCGGGGCGCCGACCTGCAGCAGTTCCGTCGTCGCGTGCAGATGGTCTTCCAGAACCCCTCGTCGTCGCTGAACCCCCGCCAGAGCGTCGGCGCCGCGATCGCCGCGCCGCTGCAGGCCCAGGGCATCGCTCCCAAGGAGGGCATGAAGAACCGGGTGGCGGCGCTGATGGACCGCGTGGGGCTCCGGCCGGAGCACTACAATCGCTTCCCCCACGAGTTCTCGGGCGGACAGAAGCAGCGCGTCGGCATCGCCCGAGCGCTCGCTCTGGAGCCGGACGTGGTGATCTGCGACGAGCCCGTGTCGGCCCTCGACGTGTCGGTGCAGGCGCAGGTCATCAACCTGCTCCAGGACATCCAGGCCGACACCGGCATCTCGTACGTCTTCATCGCTCACGATCTGTCCGTCGTCAAGCACTTCGCCGACGAGGTCGCCGTGATGTATCTCGGACGCATCATGGAGCACGGCACCAGGGACGCGGTGTTCGGCGCTCCACAGCACCCGTACACGCAGTCGCTGCTGTCCTCCGTGCCGAGCCCGGACCCGACGGCCGACCGCAGCCGGCGTATCCGTCTCGTCGGAGATCTCCCCCACCCGTCGAACCCGCCCAGCGGGTGCGTGTTCCGCACGCGCTGCCCCGTGCTCCCGCTCCTCGACGAGGACCGGCGCCGGCAGTGCGAGGAGCAGGTTCCCACCGGTGACGCCGCGTGCCATCATCTCGCTGAAGCCGCCGACCTCGCGTCGCGGCTCGGCTCCCCCGAAGAAAGGAAAGTCCATGCTGATTCGTGACGTGCGCCCCTGGGGCGGCTCCGCCTCCGATGTCCTGATCGAGGACGGGCGCATCACCCGGATCCGTCCCCACGAGGAGACCCCCATCGCGAGCGACGACATCGATGGGCGCGGGCGGCTCCTGCTGCCGTCCTTCAGCGACGTCCATGTGCATCTCGACTCGACGCGGATCGGTCTGCCGTTCCGCGAGCACACCGGGGCCCCTGGCGTCTGGGGCATGATGATGAACGACCGCGAGAACTGGCGTTCGGCGGAGATCGACCTCCCCACGCGCGTGGCCGGCACCCTCGAGCGGATGATCGCTCGCGGCACGACCCGCGTCCGCTCCTACGCGCAGGTCGACGTCGACTGCAAGCTGGAGAAGTTCGACGCCGTCATGGCCGCGAAGGAGAGGTTCGCCGCGCACGCCGACGTGCAGGTCATGACCTTCCCGCAGGCCGGCATCCTCCGCGAGGAGGGCACGGTCGAATACCTGGAGGAGTCTCTCAAGCAGGGTGCCGACGTGATCGGCGGCATTGACCCCTCACAGCTCGACCGCGATCCCGCCAGGCACCTCGACATCGTGTTCGGCCTCGCCGAGAAGTACCAGGTCGAGGTCGACATCCACCTGCACGAGCCCGGCGCACTCGGAGTCTTCAGCACCGAGCTCGTGATGGAGCGCACGCGCGCGCTCGGGATGCAGGGCAAGGTGACGATGTCCCACGCCTATGAGCTCGGCTCGGTGAACGAGGCCACCAGCCGACGCCTGATCGAGGAGTTCGCCGAGCTGGACATCTCGATGGCGACGGTCGCCCCGTCCACCAGCAACCACTTGTCGCTCGTGCAGCTCGTCGACGCGGGTGTGCGGATCGGACTCGGTCAGGACGGACAGCGCGACTACTGGAGCCCCTACGGCAACGCCGACATGCTCGACCGCACGTGGCAGCTCGCGTTCACGAACGGCTTCCGCCGTGACGACCACATCGAGATGGCGCTCGCGGTCGCGACGATGGGCGGAGCGAGCATCATGTCGCACACCTCGCCGCGCCTGGCCGACGTCGCCGATCGGCCCGGCCTCGCCGTCGGAGACCGGGCGGACCTGCTCCTGGTCGACGGAGAGACACCCACGAGCGCGGTGATGGACCGGGGCACCGACCGACTCGTCATCCACGACGGCCGTGTGGTCGCCGATGGTCTTCGTGTCCTCGCCCTCTGAGCATCGAGGCAGCGAGGTCCGCGACCGAGTGGTGGGGCTCGGCGCAGCCCTGCTGATCGGACTCAATCTGCGCCCGGCGATCACCTCGGTCGCCGCTCTGCTCGAACCGACGAGGGTGGCGTTCGACCTGGCTCCGGTGCAGCTGAACCTGCTGGCGACGCTGCCGGTCATCGCCTTCGGCATGAGCGCCCCGATCGGCCCCCTGCTCGCTCGTCGACTCGGTGTGACCAGGGCGCTGATCTGGACCATGGCGGCTCTGGCGGGCGCCCTTGCGCTCCGGGTCGTCATCCCCGGCGGGATGCTTCCCGGAACGTTCCTCGCCGGGGTGTCGATCATGGCCGCGGGCACGCTGCTTCCGCAGTATCTGAAGTCCCTCCGTGCGGGCGGCCTCTGGATCGGACTGAGCAGCATGTCCTTCAGCGCGGGTGCCGCGCTGGGAGCGGGACTCTCCGTGCCGCTGAGCACAGCGGCCGGCGGACCCGCCGTGGCGCTCGGGCTGTGGGCCGTCCCCGCGGTGATCGCGACGGGGGCCATGATCGGCGTGGCGCTGCGATCGGAGGCGCCATCGCCCTCGACGTCGCGGATGACGCTGTCCCGATCCTCACGACCGACCGTCGCTCTCGTCACGGCGATGTTCGGCCTTCAGGCGATGCTGTTCTTCGCCGTGGCGTCGTGGCTCCCCCGCATCCTCGGCGATCGCGGCGTGGATGCGCAGACCGCGGGCTGGCTGCTCGCCCTGACCAGCATCGCCGGCCTCGGCCCGACGCTGGTCGCGCCGATCCTCGCTCGACGCCACCGGGTGCTCCGCTGGTTCGGTCCGGGTCTCGGCGTCGTGATGTTCGCGGCGTTCGCCTGGCTCGCCTCCGGTGACGAGTCGTACGTGGCGATCGCCGTCGTGCTCGGCGCCGTCCAGAGTGCGACGTTCGGGCTCTCCCTCGCGCTCATCGTGATGCTCGCCGCGAACGAAGCCTCCGCGGGGATGCTGTCAGCCGTCGCGCAAGGCGTCGGCTATGCCTTCGCCGGCGCAGGGAGCCTCCTCGTCGGCGTCCTGCACGACCTCACCGGGGGATGGACCGCGAGTCTCGTCCTCATGATGGTGTGCGCCGCAGCGCTCACGCTCGTCGTGGGTCTCGTCATCCGCTGCCGCCCGGTCGATCTGCAGGTGCAGACGGCCCTGCCGGCTCTCCCCCGGACATGACGAAGGCCGCCCCACACCGTGGGGCGGCCTTCTCAAGAATGTTCTGCGCGATTGAACGCAGGATCGCCTTGCTTATCGACGCAGGCCGAGACGCTCGATGAGCGAACGGTAGCGGTTGATGTCGATGTCCTGCAGGTAACCCAGCAGGCGACGGCGCTGACCGACGAGGAGGAACAGACCACGACGCGAGTGGTGGTCGTGCTTGTGCTCCTTCAGGTGCTCGGTGAGGTCCTTGATGCGCTGCGTCAGCATTGCGACCTGCACCTCGGGGGATCCGGTGTCACCGGGGTGCGTCGCGTACTCTTCGATGATCGCCTTCTTGACGTCTGCTTCCAGTGCCATAGATTCGATCCCCTCTCTGCTTGTTGCGCGGCGCCCGACGCCTGATACGTGGGCTCTCTTTATCCGCGGCCGATCGAACGGCAACCTGACGAGTCTACCAGCCGGCGACCCCCTCGGGCGACACGGGCGCGGCCGATGCCCGGCCCGATTCAACTAGGCTCGAAAGGTGCTGAAGAAGATCGACGAGTGAGCGCGCGCCGCGGTCATCTGATCGACCTCACCCCGCTCAAGACCAGCCCCGCCTTCGCCCGGATGTGGATCGGGTCCACTCTCGCCGGCATCGGCGGGCAGCTCACGATCGTCACGGTGATGCTGCACGTCTTCGCGCTGACGCAGAGCACCTTCGCGGTGTCGATGATCGCGGTCGCCGGGCTCGTGCCGATGATCCTCGCCGGGCTGTACGGCGGCATGCTCGCCGATGCGTTCGACCGGCGCAGGGTGGCCCTGATCGCGGCCACGATCACCTTCGCATCGACCGCGCTGCTCGCCGCCCTCACCTGGACGGGCACCGAGACCATCTGGTGGCTGTACGCGCTGAGCATGATCAACTCGGCCGCCAACTCGGTCGGCATGGCCACGCGCACCGCCATCGTCCCCCGCCTCATCCCCCGCGAGAAACTGGCGGCGGCCTCGGCCCTGAACGGGGTGGCCTTCGGACTCACCGTGATGGCGGGCCCCGCACTGGCGGGACTCCTGGTCGCGCTCACGGGCTACGGCTGGACCTACACGATCGACGTCGTGCTGATGCTGTCCATGTTCCTCGGGCTGTGGACGCTCCCCGCCCTGCGCCCGGAGGGCGACGTCGTGCGCCCCGGCCTCGAGTCCCTGGTCGACGGCTGGCGGTTCCTGCGCAGGGCCGGCAACATCCGGATGCAGTACATCATCGACATCATCGCGATGACGTTCGGGCAGCCGCTCGTCCTCTTCCCCGCTCTCGGCACGGTGCTCCTCGGCGGCGGAGCGCTCACGACCGGCATCCTCACCGCGGCGGTCGCGGTGGGCACCTTCTCCTCGAGCCTGTTCTCCGGTCGCGTGGTGCACTACCGCTGGCACGGCCGCGGCATCGCCCGTGCGGTCGAGGCGTACGGGGCATCGATCCTGCTGTTCGGCGTCGTCCTCCTGATCGGCGCGTTCTCCTCGCCGGCGAGCGAGGAGCTTCCGCACGTCGGGCTGATCATCGCCGCCTGCGTCGCCCTGGCCCTGTCCGGAGCCTCGGACAACGTGAGCTCGATCTACCGCAACACGATGATGCAGGCGGCGGTGCCCGATGCGATGCGGGGGCGCCTGCAGGGACTGTTCATCGTGGTGGTCGCCGGCGGTCCGCGCGTCGGCGCCCTGTACGCCGGCACTCTCGCGACGCTGACCAGCCTGTGGTTCCCTCCCCTGCTCGGCGGGGTCCTGGTGATCGCCCTGGTCGCGATGCTCTCCCGCCGCAACCGTCGATTCCACGACTACGACGCAGAGAACCCCGAGCCCTGAGGGGCCCGGGGTCCGGAAGACGACCTGCGGAGGGTCAGTCCTGCTGCAGAGCGCCCTGCAGGTCGAGGCTGATCGTGATGTCCTTGCCCACGAGCACGCCGCCGGTCTCCAGCGCCGCGTTCCAGGTGAGGCCGAAGTCCTCACGGTTGATCACGGTCTTCGCCGACGCGCCGGCCTTGTAGTTGCCGTAGGGGTCGGTGCCGAACCCGCCGAAGTCGAGCTCGAAGCTCACCGGCTTGGTGATGCCGCGGATCGTGAGGTCTCCGTCGACGAAGAGGTCGTCGCCCTTGACGCGCGCGCCCGTGGAGACGAACTCCATGGTCGGGAAGTTCTCGGTGTCGAAGAAGTCGGCCGAACGCAGGTGCGCGTCGCGACCCTCGTCGTTGGTGTCGATCGAGGTCACGTCGACGCTCGCCTCCACCTTGGTGTCGAGCGGGTTCTCGGGAGCGATGAGCGTGGCGCTCTTGACGCCGAACGTGCCCCGCACCTTCGAGATCATCATGTGGCGGACGCTGAAGGTCACCTCGCTGTGCGAAGGGTCGAGGACCCAGGTGCCGGGACGGTAGCCGGGGATTTCGATGCTGGTCATGGGTTCTCCTTCAGAGACATCTGCCGCTGGCGCGGCGTCGGACAGGGGCCGCGGAGGACGCGACTCCTGTGACAACTTACATTCACCTGCATGTATTCCCCTGAATGGAGAACTTTTCCCGACACGCACGAAGCGCCCCACCCCCGAGGGGGAAGGGCGCCTCGTGAAGCGGCTCGGACTCAGCCGACGGCGACGAGATCGATGATGAAGATCAGCGTCTTGCCGGAGAGGAAGTGACCGCCGCCGACCGGGCCATACGCCAGGTGCGGAGGGATGATCAGCTCACGACGGCCGCCGACCTTCATGCCCGGGATGCCGTCCTGCCAGCCCTGGATCAGGCCGCGCAGGGGGAACTGGATGGTCTCGCCGCGGCCCCAGGAGGAGTCGAACTCCTCGCCGGAGTCGAACTCGACACCCGCGTAGTGGACCGTGACGGTGTCGCCGGGCTTCGCCTCGGCGCCGTCACCCTCGATGATGTCGCGGATGACGAGCTCCGAGGGAGCGGGGGCGCTGGGGGCATCGAACTCAGGCTTTGTGCGATCAGTCATGCCTCCATCAAACCCGAGGCCCCCGGACGGGGTCAACGCGAACGCACCTGCTCACAGCGAACACTTCGACAAGCTCAGTGCGGGCACTTCGACGAGCTCGACGCAGGCGCACCGACAAGAGGCTCTTGACACTCGTCAGGGGGCGGGTGCACCCTGATTACAGATCAACTCAGCGCCCGGGAGACTCGCAGGCATCGCCGCAGCACCGGGCGCTGAGTCTTGTCACCGGCAGGTTCCGGCTGTCAGCCGACGTAGCCGTCGAGCAGCGCCGCGACCTCGACGGGCCGGCTCAGCATCGCGCAGTGCCCGCCCGGGAGCTCGTCCGCCGTCACACCCAGCCGGTCCCGGGCGAGCTCGCGGAGGAAGGCCGCGGGGAAGAAGCGATCGTCCGTGAACAGGACGAACCTGGTCGGCACAGCCGACCAGGCCGCCAAAGGCCATGGCGTCTCCATGGCTGCCTGGGAAGGATGTGCGCGCTCCTGTCGCAGCGCCTCGTCCGCCAGCTCCCGGGGGACGTCGTGGTAGAAGCTCACGTAGGGGTCGTCGTTGCCGGTCAGCCCGCCGTCCCGAGCGGCCTGCGCCGCGGCGGCGGCCAGGTAGCCGGAGTCGGCCCACCACGCCTCCGGCGGCTCGCCCGGCGTCGGGATCATGCCCGCGACCAGCACGAGGAGGGTTGCGGACAGCCGTTCGGCGACGAGCGGCGCCGTGAACGCGCCGAAGGAATGACCGACCACGACCAGGTCGGGTCGCGTGCCGACCAGCCCCACGACCGCGTCGGCGTAGTCGTCGAGCGTCAGCGCGTCGTCGTCCGCGGGGAGGTCGGGCGCGAACACCTCGTGCCCGCGCGCCCGCAGCTCGGCGGCGACGAGATGCCAGGACCAGCCGACATCCCCACCGCCGTGGATCACGACGAAAGCACTCATGCCCACCGCCTTCCCTCCGAGAAGGGTACGCCGTCGTCGACCGCGTCAGTAGGCCAGCAGCGCCGCCCTGGCGGCACGCGTGCGGATCAGCAGCGCCCGCTCGTCCTCGACGGCCAGCGGGTCGCGACCGGTGATCGCACGCTGCCGGACGGCGGCCAAGGCCGTCGCATCCTTGATGAATTCGCGCATGAGCGGACGACGATCCCCGCGCAGCCCGGCCGCCCACGCCAGACCGGCCTTGCGTCCACTCGGTGTCGCGAGCATCGTGACCTCCTCCGGCGTGAACCAGCCGGCACTCGCGTACTCGGCCAGGCGCGCCCGCGTGAGACGCGCCTCCTCCCGACGCAGCGCGATGATGCCGAGGATGAAGCCCACGAAGAGCGGCACCTGCAGGGTGAAGTAGAGGCCGAAGAAGTCCGCGAACGTGGCGGATCCGTTCCACAGCCCATGCAGGAGGATCGCCCCCAGCATGCCCAGCAGACCGGCACCGGTCGCCGACCCCACGGATCCGTGACGACGGGCCACGAGACCGATCGCGAACCCGGTCACCGAGGTGAACATCGCATGTGCGAACGGCGAGAGGATCGCGCGCACGGCGAACGTGACCGTGAGCTGCTCACCGCCGCCCTCGATCAGGCTGACGGCGAAGTACTGGATGTTCTCGGTGAACGCGAACCCCGCACCCACCAGCGCCCCGTAGACGACGCCGTCGACCGGACCGTCGAAGGCGCGTCGGGCGAGCAGGAAGACCAGGAAGACACCGAGGCCCTTCCAGAACTCCTCGACGATGGGCGCCTGCACGACGGCCGTGAAGGCCTCCGACGTCGGACCGATGAGGATCTTCAGCCCCACGTCGACAAGGAGGGTGAGTCCCGCGGCGGCCAGCGCTCCCCAGGCGACGGCGAAGAGCACGAGACGCTTGGGCTCGGGCTCCCAGCGGTCGATGAGCCGGACGCCGAGGAACACGACGGTCAGCGGGATGAGCGCGAGCACCAGGCCGACCACGGACGCGACCAGTCCGAGCGCCCAGCCGAAGTAGCCGATCAGCGCGAGCAGCAGGAACCCGAGGAAGCCGAACAGCCAGAGCGAGATCGTGCGCCCCCGCTTGGTCGGCGTCGGCAGCGCGGGCAGCGACTCCGCGGGCGACGGCGCGACGGGGGCGGGCGGCGTGTAGGGCGTCGGCTGCGCCAGCGCGGACGCGTAGTCCGAACGCGTCGCCCGCGTCACCGGAGCGGACGGCTGCGGCGCGGCGAACCCCGGCTGCGCGGGCGGCGGCGTGTAGCGAGACGGCTGCTGCGGCGGGGGCGGTCCTCCGGAACTCATAGCCAAAGCTTATGGGGAACAAGACTGAGGCCCGCGGTATGACTGACTCCTCCACCCGCCGATCACCCGTCACCCGGTAGCGTAGAACCATGCGGTTCGCTCATCTGCGCCGTCCTGACTCACCTGGTGCGGTTCTCGCCGTGGTGCAGGACTCGGACGCCATCCTCGTCTCTGATCTCCTGACCGACGCCCCTGCCACGCTGCAGCAGCTGATCGAGGGCGGCGACGCTCTGCTCGACCGGCTCCGCTCCGCCGTGGCCGAGGGCGCTGCCGCGCGGCACCCGCTCGGGGACTGGGAGTTCTCGTCGGCGGTGCTCGCTCCCCCGGCCGTCCTGGCCGTCGGCCTCAACTACGCCGCGCACTCCAGCGAGCTCGGGTTGAAGACGGATGCCGCGCCCACGGTGTTCACCCTGTGGCCGAACTCGCTGACCGGCCACGAGCAGACCACGTCCTGGCCGCGGAGCCTGAGCGAGGCCGTCGACTACGAGGCCGAGCTCGGCGTGCTCATCGGCACGCCGGCCAAGGACGTCTCCGAGGCGGACGCCCTGTCGCACGTGTGGGGCTACACCGTCGTCAACGACATCACCGCGCGGAACATCCAGTTCTCCGAGGCGCAGTGGTCGCGCTGCAAGTCCTTCGACGGCTTCACCCCGACCGGTCCGTTCGCGGTCACTGCGGACGAGGTCGCCGACCCGCAGGACCTGCACATCTGGGCGGTCGTCGATGGCCACACGGTGCAGGACGCGAGCACCGACCAGATGGTGCGCTCGGTCGCCAAGCTCATCGCGCACCTGTCGCAGTCGCTCACGCTGCTCCCCGGAACGCTCATCTCGACGGGCAGCCCCGGTGGTGCCGGCTACTCCCGCGATCCGCAGATCTTCCTCCGCGACCACTCCACCGTCACGGTGGGCATCGACGGCATCGGCGAGCTCACCACGCACTGCCGGATCACCGACTGATCCGCACGATCACGACGAAGGGGACGGATGCCGCGGCATCCGTCCCCTTCGTCGTGTCGTCGCTCAGATCTCGATGAGGTCCTCCGGCGTGATCACCGGGATCGCCGCCGTGATGGTCTCGAGTCCGGACAGGCGCGCCGGCGAGAGCTGCTTGAGAACCTCGTCACGGGACATGAGCCCGGCTTCGACGACCAGGTCGGCGACGCTGCGGTTGGTCAGGAGCGCGGTCTTCGCGAGCGCGGCGGCAGCGGCGTAGCCGATGAACGGCGTCAGCGCCGTGATGACGCCGACCGAGGCCCCCACCATCGCACCCAGGCGGTCGCGGTTGGCGGTGATGCCGTCGACGCAGTTCACGCGGAGCGTCCACATCGCCTGACGCATCCAGGTGATGGACTGGAAGATCGAGTGCGCGATGACCGGCTCGAAGGCGTTCAGCTGCAGCTGCCCCGCCTCCGCCGCCATCGTGACGGTCATGTCGGCGCCGGCGACCGCGAAGGCGACCTGGTTCACGACCTCGGGGATGACCGGGTTCACCTTGCCGGGCATGATGCTGGACCCCGCCTGCATGGCCGGGAGGTTGATCTCGCCCAGTCCCGCCTGGGGGCCGGACGAGAGGAGACGGAGGTCGTTGCAGATCTTCGACAGCTTCATCGCGTTGCGCTTGAGCGTCGACGAGAACGACATGAACGAACCGGTGTCGCTGGTGGCCTCGACGAGGTCGCCGGCCGTCCGCAGGTCGAGCCCGGTGATCTCCCGCAGGTGCTTGAGCACGGCCGGTGCGTAGCCGGGGTGGGTCGTGATGCCGGTGCCGATCGCCGTCGCGCCCATGTTGATCTCGAACATGAGCGAGGCGTTCTCGGTGAGGCGCGTGTGGTCGTAGCCGAGGGTCGTCGCGAACCCGTTGAACTCCTGCCCGAGGGTCATCGGCACGGCATCCTGCAGCTGGGTGCGGCCGACCTTCAGCACGTCGTGGAACTCACGGGACTTGCCGAGGAACGACAGCCGCAGCAGATCGAGCTCCTCGAGCAGCGACCGCAGCGTCAGCGACAGGCCGATCTTCACGGCGGTCGGGTAGACGTCGTTGGTCGACTGGCTGCGGTTGGTGTGGTCGATCGGCGAGAGGAACGCGTAGTCGCCCTTCTCCCGGCCGGCCATCTCGAGCGCGATGTTGGTGATGACCTCGTTCGCGTTCATGTTCGTCGAGGTGCCGGCACCGCCCTGGATGACGCCGACCGTGAACTGCTCGTGGAACTCCCCGTCGATCACGCGCTGGGCGGCGCGGTCGATCAGGTCTGCGCGCTCCGGGTCGAGCACACCGATCTCGCGGTTCGCGCGGGCGCTCGCCTGCTTGACCATCGCGAGTCCCACCACCAGGTCGGGGTACACCGAGATGGGCCGCTTCGTGATCGGGAAGTTCGCGTCGGCGCGGGCGGTGTGGATCCCCCAGTACGCGTCGACGGGAATCTCCATGCTCCCGAGCGAATCGGTCTCGGTGCGGGTCAGGGTAGGCGCGGCAGAAGCCATGTCACATCCTCGTGGGTCGTGGCGGGTGAGAAGGGTGGGGGATGCCCCCAGTCTACGCCGCTCAGCGCCCGGGTTTGCGGGAGAAGGCGTCGAGTCGCCCCTCCGGCGTGAGCTTCGCCATGCGCTCGAGCCACTCCTCCGAG
This sequence comes from Microbacterium sp. GW821-FHT01D02, assembly GCF_059422585.1. NCBI lineage: Bacteria > Bacillati > Actinomycetota > Actinomycetes > Micrococcales > Microbacteriaceae > Microbacterium > Microbacterium sp. GW821-FHT01D02. The sequence continues at coordinate 66,201 of NZ_JBWKXB010000004.1, forward strand.
AAGTAGTCCCCGGTCGCCGCCTCCGTCACCGGGACGACGGTGTGGGTGATCGTGTCGGGGTACACATGCACGAGCTGGAAGGACTGCGCGGCGTCCATGCCGTTCACCTCGGCGGAGGGGCGCGCCACGTTCATCGTGTAGCAGGTGGCGGATGCCACGCTCACGGGAACCCCCGCGAAGGTCCCGTGCGACGAGTAGTGCAGGTGCCCCGCGAGGATGCCCCGCACGTCGCTGCCGCGGATGGCGTCGGCGAGCTCGTCCTGATGCCGCAGCTCGAGGATGTCGAAGAGCGGGAGGTGGCTCGGGATCGGCGGATGATGCAGCGCGAGCAGCGTGCCGTGCGGGGCCGGCTCGGCGAGCACGTCTGCGAGCCAGGACAGCTGCTCCGCATCGAGATCGCCGTGGTGCCACCCCGGCACCGTGCTGTCCAGCGCGATGATGCGCAGCCCGTCGAGATCCCAGACGCCCGTGACCGGCTCCTCGGTCGGCTCGAGGTCCAGCAGCCCCGCGCGCAGGGCCGGGCGCTCGTCATGGTTGCCCGCGACCCAGACGATCGGAGCGCCGAGTGCGGCGGCGACCGGTTCGACGGCCGCCCGCAGGCGACGGTAGGCATCCGGCTCGCCCAGATCCGCCAGATCGCCGGTGACGACGATCGCCGCCGGATGCGGGTGGACGGTGCGGATCGCCTCGAGCGTCCGCGCGAAGTTCTCCTCGACGTCGTAGCGGCCGCCCAGTCGCGCTCCCCCGGCGAGGAAATGCGGGTCGCTGACGTGGATCACCACGTGCGAGGCGGGCTCGTGTCGACCGAAGACGTAGGCGCTGCCGTTTGCTGCGGACATGCCATCAGCCTAGGCGGCCGGCCGACACGTACGGGCGTGGCAGTGCGGGGCGGCCGTCAGGAGACCGGCCCGATCCACGGCCCGACCCCTGGCCCGCTCGACGGGGTCAGTGCCCGATGACGATGATCAGGATGCCGGCGACGACGGCGGCGGCGCAGAGCGCGAAGCATCCGTACGCGCCCACGAGCGCCACGGACTTCTGCCCCTCGGTGAGCGGGCTCTTCCGCGCGGCCTTCGCCGCCTGCTTCTCGGCCCGCTTGAGCTCCTTCTCGGAGATCACGGTGATCGCGTCGGTGAACTCCGCGGGGCTCACAACGGGGGCCCGACCGCTGCGCACGAGCAGACGGAGGCCGAGGGCGTAGAAGGTGACGATGGCGGCCGCGCCGACGAGCGCCGCCGCGAACACCTGCAGGAACGCGAACCAGTCGATCACGACGTTCATTCGGACTCCCCGTTCCGCTTCGCATCCGCCTTCGAGGACGCAGACTTCTCGGCCTTGGACCCGGCCTTGGCGCCCGCCTTGGCGCGGGCCTTCTTCTCGGCCTTGGCCTCCGCGTCCTTCTTCGCGCGGGCCTTGGACTCGGCCTTCGCCTTCTCGCGGGCCTCGGCGCGGGCCTTCGCCTCCGCCTTGGCCTGCTCGATGCGCACCTGGCGGCGCGTGGGCGGCGGGGTGTCCGGGAGCTCGATGGCCCGGCCCGACTCCGCGACGTCGCTCATGGCGTTGGCGGGGGTCACGGCGTTCCGGCGCGAGCGCATGAACAGGCCGAGGATGATGACGAGCGCGATGACCGCGTCGATCGCGACGCCCCAGTTCCCGAGCCAGACGACCAGCAGCGCCGCCAGTGCGCCGACGCCTCCGGCCGCGGGGAGGGTGAGCAGCCAGCCGATGCCGATACGACCGGCCGTCCGCCAGCGCACCGTGGATCCGCGGCGTCCGAGTCCCGATCCGATGACCGACCCCGAGGCGACCTGCGTTGTCGAGAGCGCGAAGCCGAGGGCGCTGGACGCGAGGATGGTGGCGGCTGTCGAGCTCTCCGCCGCGAAGCCCTGCGCGGGCTTGACGTCGGTGAGGCCCTTGCCGAGCGTGCGGATGATGCGCCAGCCGCCCAGGTAGGTGCCGAGAGCGATCGTGAAGGCACAGGCGATGATCACCCAGAGCTCGGGCTCGTGGTGCGCGCCCGACTGCCAGCCGATCGTGATCATCGCGAGCGTGATGACACCCATGGTCTTCTGCGCGTCGTTCGTGCCGTGCGCGAGGGCGACCAGCGAGGAGGTGAAGATCTGCCCCCAGCGGAAGCCGTCACGGCCGTCGGGCTTGCCGTCGTAGCGCCGCGTGATCGAGTAGGCGATCTTCGTCGCCGCGAACGCGATCAGACCCGCGGTGACCGGGGCGATGAGCGCCGGCAGCACGATCTTCGAGAGCACCATGCCGAAGTCGATGCCGCCGAGTCCTGCGCCGACCAGGGTCGCGCCGATGAGTCCGCCGAAGAGCGCGTGCGACGAGCTCGAGGGCAGACCGAGCAGCCAGGTCAGCATGTTCCAGGTGATCGCGCCGATCAGACCGGCGAAGATCAGGGAGAGGAAGAGATCCGCCCCCGCGGAGAGGATCGCATCCTCCCGGATGATCCCGCCGGAGATCGTCTTCGAGACCTCGGTGGACAGGAACGCCCCCACGAGGTTGAGGACGGCGGCGAGGAGGACGGCGGTCTTGGGCTTGAGCGCGCCGGTGGCGATCGGCGTCGCCATGGCGTTCGCGGTGTCGTGAAAGCCGTTGGTGAAGTCGAAGAAGAGTGCCAGCGCGATGACAAGCACGACGATGAGGGCTGCGGTTTCCACCGTTCGCTTTCGGTCGTTGAGGAAGAAGGAGATGTCGACGGGATCGACGTGACGAACGAAGAGTTCACCGTGGGTTTGACTTCCGTTAACCGGCCCCGCTAAATCCTCCCACCGTCCCCCGTGCCGGTCAACTCGACCTGGGATAGCGTGGGACGGTGACTGACGCTCCCCTCGCTGCCCGCCGTTCCATCCTCCGCACGCACCACGGTGACACGGTCGAAGACCCGTACGAATGGCTGCGGGCGAAGGAGTCCGCCGAGGTCGTCGCCCATCTCGAGGCGGAGAACGCCCACACGGACGCGGAGACCGCGCACCTGGCCGACCTCCGCGAGCGGCTGTTCCAGGAGATCAAGGGCCGCGTGCAGGAGACGGACCTCTCGGTGCCGACCCGTCGAGGCGACTGGTGGTACTACAGCCGCACCGAGGAGGGCGCGCAGTACGGCATCCACTGCCGGGCGGCTGCCGAGCCCGGCGATTGGACTCCCCCGCGGCTCGAGCCCGGAGTGGCCGTTCCCGGCGAGGTGGTCCTGCTCGACGGGAACATCGAGGCCGAGGGGCACGAGTTCTTCTCCCTCGGCGCGTTCGACACCACGGACGACGCGACGAAGCTGCTCTGGTCGACCGACTTCGAGGGCGACGAGCTCTACACCGTGCACGTGCGCGATCTGGTGAGCGGCACCACGCTCGAGGACGAGATCCCGAACACCGGCGGCGCCTTCTTCACGCCCGACGGCACCGGCGTCCTCTACACGACGCGGGACGACGCCTGGCGCCCCGACACCCTCTGGCTGCACCGGCTGGGAACGCCCGTGTCGGAGGACGTCACGCTGTTCCACGAGCCGGACGAGAAGTTCTGGCTCGGCGCCGGGATCACCCGGAGCCGCCGGTACCTCGTCATCGGCGTCGGTTCGAGCATCACCAGCGAGGAGTACCTCGTCGATCTCTCCGGTGACCTCACGGCCGAGCCGCGCCAGGTCTGGCCGCGTCGCGACGGCGTCGAGTACTCGCTCGACCATGCCGTGGTCGACGGCGAGGACCGCCTGCTCATCCTGCACAACGACGGCGCCCTCGACTTCGAGCTCGTCTCGGTGGCGGCATCCGACCCGCAGGGCGCGCGACACGTCGTGATCGCCCATGAACCGGGCAGGCGCCTGCTGGGCATGGACGCCTTCCGCGACTTCGCCACCGTGGAGTACCGCAGCGAGGGCCTGGAGCGGGTCGGCCTGCTCGACTACGCCACGGACGCGGTCGAGGAGATCTCCTTCGACGAGCCACTGTACTCGGCCGGCGTGAGCGGCAACCCCGAATGGCACTCCCCCTTCCTGCGCCTCGGCTACACCTCGTTCGTCACACCGAGCACCGTCTTCGATCTCGACCTCGCCTCCAAAGAGCTGGTGCTGCGCAAGCAGGTCGCCGTGCTGGGCGGCTACGACGCCGCGGAGTACGGTCAGCGCCGCGACTGGGCCACGGCCGCCGACGGCGTGCGCGTCCCGATCTCCCTGGTCTGGAAGCGCTCGTTCGGCGAGCCGGGCGCCGAGGCACGACCGGTGCACCTGTACGGCTACGGCTCCTACGAGCACTCGATCGACCCCGGCTTCTCCGTCGCGCGGCTCTCGGAGCTGGATCGCGGTGTGATCTTCGCGGTCGCCCACGTCCGCGGCGGCGGCGAGATGGGGCGGCAGTGGTACGAGGACGGCAAGCTGCTCAACAAGCGGAACACGTTCACGGACTTCGTGTCCTGCGGCGAGCACCTGGTCGCGACGGGTGTGACCGCTCCGAGCCGCATGGTGGCCGAGGGCGGCAGCGCCGGTGGACTGCTGATGGGCGCGGTGACGAACCTCGCGCCCGAGCTGTTCGCCGGCATCCTCGCCGGAGTGCCGTTCGTCGACGCCCTGACCACGATCCTCGACCCGTCGCTGCCGCTGACCGTGATCGAGTGGGACGAGTGGGGCGACCCGCTCCACGACGCGGACGTCTACGCCTACATGAAGTCGTACACGCCGTACGAGAACGTGCGCGACGGCGTCGAGTACCCCCGCATCCTCGCCGTCACATCGCTCAACGACACGCGGGTCCTGTACGTGGAGCCGGCGAAGTGGGTGGCGCGCCTGCGGGAGGCCGGCGCGTCCGACGTGCTGCTCAAGTGCGAGATGGTCGCCGGGCACGGTGGTGTGAGCGGACGCTACAACTCCTGGAAGGAGCGGGCGTTCGAGCTCGCCTGGCTCCTCGACACGCTCGGCCTCGCCGAGGCGTGAGCCGGAGCGGTCGCGCTCATCCGCGAACGGGTGGGAGCGACCGCCACGGTGCTCAGCCGAAGAGCGCCGCGGCCTCGTCGTAGCGGTAGCGCGGGACCGTGTTCAGCTCGCCCAGTGCATCGGCGAACGGGACCCGGACGATGTCGGTGCCCTGCATGGCCACCATCTGCCCCCAGGCGCCGTCGACGAGCGCGTCCGCGGCGTGCAGACCGAGGCGCGTCGCGAGAACCCGGTCGAACGCCGAGGGCGATCCGCCTCGCTGGATGTGTCCGAGGATCGTCGCTCGCGTCTCGATGCCGGTGATGCGCTCGATCTCGGGGGCGAGCAGGTCGCCGATGCCGCCGAGACGCGGACGGTTGAAGGCGTCGAGGCCCTTGTCGCTGTATGCCTCGTCCATGCCGAGGAGCTTGAAGCCCTCGGAGACCACGACCAGCGGAGCGCGACCGCGGTCGTGGGCGCTCGTCACGAGCTCGGTGATGTCGTCGATCGACATCGGCACCTCGGGGATGCAGATGACGTGCGCGCCCGCCGCCATACCGGCGTGCAGGGCGATCCAGCCGACGTGGCGGCCCATGACCTCGGCGACCATGCAGCGCTGGTGCGAGTCGCCGGTGGTGCGCAGGCGGTCCATCGCGTCGGTGGCGATGTTCACCGCGGTGTCGAAGCCGAACGAGTAGTCCGTGGCCTGCAGGTCGTTGTCGATCGTCTTGGGGACGCCGATCACCTTGATGCCGTCCTTCGCGAGCCGGTCGGCCGCGGCGAGGGTGCCTTCGCCGCCGATCGCGATGATGCCGTCGATCTTGTGCCCGTAGAGGGTCTTGGCGATGTTCTCGGCTCCCCCGCGCTCGCCCTCGTAGGGGTTCGTGCGGCTCGTGCCGAGGATCGTCCCGCCGACCTTCGACAGCCCCTTCACCTCGTGACGGGTGAGCGGCATGAAGTCGCCGTCGACCAGTCCGCGCCATCCGTCACGGATGCCGACGAACTCGAGGTCGTAGGTGGTGGTGCCCTTGAGCACGATGCCGCGGATGACCGCGTTGAGGCCGGGGCAGTCGCCGCCGCTCGTCAGGATGCCGATCTTCATGAGGGTGCCTTCAGACGTTCGGGAGATGGGGGAAAGGCGACGCTGCCTTCGATCGACACTAGCGCCCCGGCGCACTCCCGCGCCATTCGGACGCGACGAAAACCGTCGATCTTGACGTCTCGATTCCCCGATATCGACGAACTTCTCGATCAGCCAGGTTCACCCCACGATATCCGCGTTAAGAACGGACCTTCTTGACGCCTATGCGGCGCCGAGAGCCTGACGCAGCAGGTGCATGAGCGCCGCCAGCTGCACCGGCTCGGCGGCCGACTCCTCGACGGCTTCGCCGTCGAGCGCGCGCGCCGCGAGCCCCTGCTTCTGGTCGATCAGCTCCGCGATCTTGGTGTCGATCGTGTGCGCGGCGATGATCCGCCACGCGGTCACCGGCTCGTCCTGGCCGATGCGGTGCACGCGGTCGATCGCCTGCGTCTGCTCGGCGGCCGTCCAGGACAGCTCCGCGAGCACGACGTTCGATGCGGCCTGCAGGTTCAGACCGACACCTGCCGCGGTGAGCGAGCAGACGGCGATGCCGACGGCGGGGTCGCTGTTGAAGTCGTCGATCGCCTGCTGGCGCGTCGTGGTCGTCTGGTCACCTCGGATGGAGACCGACCGGATGCCCGCGGCGGCGAAGTGCGCCTCCGCCTGGTCCATGACGTCGATGTGCTTCGCGAAGAAGACCACCTTGCCGACCGAGCGCTGGAGCTGAGCGGCGTAGTCGGCCGCCAGCTGCGCCTTGGCCTGACCGATGCGGCGGACCATGGTGAAGACGTTGTCTCCCCCGGCGCCCGCGGCCTTCGATTCCTCGAGCTCGTTCTGGGCGACGAGACGCACGATGTCCTCGTCGATCTCGCCCGGCGCCAGACCGCGGTCGCCCCGCGCCTCGATGATGCGGCGGTAGCGAGCGGCCAGCCGCTCCCCCAGCTCGCGCTCGGCCTGACGGATGCTGCGCCCGAACTCGTCGTCGAGCTGCACGGGCAGGTCGGCGATGAGCTTGTCCGGGAGGTCGGCGGCCACGTCCTTCTTCTTGCGGCGGACGATACCCATCGAGATCACGGCGTCGCGGGCCTCGGGGTAGAACGCCTTGTCGGCCGGCGTGAACCCGGTCGCGTCCAGCTTCTCCATGAGCTCCGGACCCGGCTTCTCCCCGGTCGTCCAGCCCAGGAAGCGCCAGATCGCGTCGAAGTCCTCGACGTCGTTGATCAGCGGCGTACCGGTGAGGGCGAGCATGAGAGGGTCGTGACCGGGCGTGCGCTCGCGCACCTGCGCGGCCAGCGAGAGCACGTTCTGCGACCGCTGCGAGGAGAGGTTCTTGATGAAGTGCGCCTCGTCGACGACCATGCCGCGCAGACCGATCGACGCCAGCCACGACATGTGCCGGTCGAGGATCTCGTAGTTCACGATGAACACATCGGCGAACGCATCGATGTCGTCGCCGTCACCCTGGATCACCGTCGCGCGTCGCTGCGGCGTCCAGCGCTCCACCTCGCGTGCCCAGTTCATCTTGACGACGTTGGGCACGACGACGAGCAGCGGGTAGGCTCCGGCGACCGAGGCGGCGAGCACCGACTGGGCGGTCTTGCCGAGTCCGGGCTCATCGGCGAGGAGGAAGCTGCGGTGACCGGCCTTCACGGCCTCGAGGAACCGGGACTGGTGCACCATGACCTCGAGGCCCTTGGGCGAGATGTGGTCGAACTCCGGTGCGGGCGGGAGATCCATCGATGCCGCGGATCCGCCGGCACCGGTCTCGAACGCCTTGTACAGCGGGCCCATGAGCTCCCAGCCGTCGAGACGACGGCGGGGCGTGGACGTCGAGCGCGGCGTCAGATCCGGGGCGAGGAAGGGGTTGGCCAGCTGCCGAGCCTCGACGGACGGCGGCGTGACCTGGCGCTCGGCGATCGCCGCGGGAACCACGGAGATCTGCACGGGCGCGGCGTCGGCGATGATGAGCTCCTCGGGAGCGAGCTCCGCACCGGATTCGAGCAGCCAGTCCCGGCGCATGCGCTTCGCGACCGGCGACGTCGCCTGGTCGGCCTCCAGCAGCTGGATGAGCGACGTGTCGCGTGCCGCGGTCTTCGCGAGGATGGTGGCGACACCGTCCAGTCGCTTGAGCAGCTCGGCGCGGGCGGGGTCGCCGATCTCGGCGTCCGCCTTGACCCTGGCGCGCTCTTCGCGCACCAGGAACGCGATCACCTGGAACTTCACCCGGTTCGTCGGGCCGAGCTTCCCCCGCTGGGACTTGGCCTCGATCTCGCGCACCTTGCGCGCGAGGATCGGGATGAGTGGTGCCTCGTCGTCACGACGGGACGTCTTCTTGCGCCGCGTGGCGGCGGTTGCCGTGGTCGGCATGCTCCTCCTGAGCGTGAAGGCTCCGGCTTCCCCATGAAGCCGTGGGCCGTTCTCGTTGTCCGCGTGTGGCGTGAGCCAGGACCGTACGAACAATGGATCTTCTTCCCACCGAGGCACGCGAGAAGCGCGGGAATCGGCGGGAGCCGATGTCCATTCTATGCCATCGGGCTCGGATCCCGGAGATCGCCCACGCCGTGCGGCGGACAACAGACGCCGCAGAGCCGAACAGGATGTGTCGCGCAGCCCCGTCGGAGCGCGGGTCAGCCGGGGAGGCCCAGAGCGCGCGCGGCGTCCGTGACGTCCGCGCCCATCTGGTCCATCAGCTTCTCGATGCCCTCGAAGGCGACCATCCCCCGCAGCCGCTCGACGAACTCGACCGTGACGTCATGTCCGTAGAGATCGAGTCCGGTCTCCCCCAGCACGTGAGCCTCGACCTGTCGCACGAGGACGTCGTCGAACGTGGGATTCGTGCCGACCGAGATCGCGGACGGATGCCGGATGCCGGTGTCATGGTCGACGAGCCAGCCGGCGTAGACGCCGTCCGCGGGGACGAAGGCATCCACGATGGTCGAGAGGTTCGCCGTGGGGAATCCGAGCTCCCGTCCGCGCTTGAGGCCGTGCACGACCTCGCCCCGCACATCGGGGTGGCGCCCGAGGGCCTTGGTCGCCGCGGCGACGTCGCCGTCCATCAGCAGCTCGCGGATCCAGCTCGACGACACGCGTCGCGAAGAGCCCGGGAGGTACACGTCCTCGACGACCTCGACGGCGAAGCCGTGGCGCGGGCCGAGTTCGCGGAGGAGCTCCGGCGTCCCCGCGCCCCGGTTGCCGAAGCGGAAGTCCTCGCCGACGAGGACCGTGGAGACGTGGAGCGCCCCGACGAGGATGTCGACGACGAAGTCCTCCGCGCTGCGGGAGGCGAGCTCCTCGTCGAAGGTGAGCATTAGTGTCGCATCGAGGCCGAGCTCGCCCAGCAGCTCCAGCTTCCGGTCGACGGTGACGACGTTCTCCGGGCACCGGTCCGGCCGGATCACGGCGAGCGGGTTGCGGTCGAACGTGACGGCGACGGAGCGGCTCCCCGTGCCGGCGGCCACCTCTTCGAGACGGGCGATCACGGCGCGATGCCCCGCGTGGACACCGTCGAACTTGCCGATCGCGACGGTGCTCGGGCCGAAGCCGTCCGGCACCTCCTCCGGGCTGCGGAAGACGATCACGCGTCCACCTCGACCGGCTGCGCGACATCGGCGGGCCGATGCGTGCGCAGCCACCAGATCCCGAAGACCGGCAGGACGAGAGGGATGAACAGGTATCCGCGGCCGAAGAGCGACCACACCGTCTCGTGCTGGAACAGGGCCGGCATCAGGATGCTCAGCAGGCCCACGACCAGGACTCCGGTGAGCTCGAAGACGATGGCGATCCAGGCGACCGTGTACCAGCCGCGCCGGCGGGCCAGGACGAGCGCGAGAGTGGCCAGGATGTACACGACGGCGGCGACGGCGGACAGCGAGTACGCCAGCGGCGCCTCGTCGAAGCGACGGACGATCTGCACGAAGCTGCGCCCCGTGGCGGCCAGCGCCATGACGGCGTAGACGATCACGAGGACACGACCGATTCCGGTCATCCGAGTGGAGGGGGCGGTGGAGCTCATAGCGCATTCCATCCTAGAGCCGTGGGAGCCGGCCGGACTCCGCTGCGCCCTCGGGCGTCATGCGACCTGGATGGTCCAGATCACCTGCATGCGCCACAGCATGATCGCGATGGCGAGTGCCGCGACCCCGAGGATGACCGTGCTCCAGCGGCTGCGCTCCATGAGCGCCCACAGCACCGCGCCGACAGGCAGGAGCAGGGCGGAGACCAGGTAGACCCAGTACTCGAGCAGATCACCGGTGGGCGGGTTGCCCGCCAGCGGCGCGATGATCGCGGTGACGATCTGCACCACCAGCAGTGCCTCGACGAGGGCGAGCGCGCCGACCGAGAAGTCGCTCGGTCGACGACCGATCAGTCCGGCCACCAGGCAGAAGATCCCGGCCGCCACGGCGACGGCGATCTGCACGATCGTGAACCACAGGATCATCGTTCGCCCTCCGGCATGTTCATGGCGCTCTTCAGATCGGCGCCGCGCTTCTCGACGATGCCGATCAGCACGCCGTCCGGGTCGATGGCGGCGGCGATCCTGCCCTCGAGCTCTTCGGCTCGTCCGGCGAGGCGCTTGCCGTGACGGAGGTCGCGTGCATCGTCGGCCGACATGTCCAGCACGGGCAGGATGCGGCTCGCGGCCTCCGCGGGTGTCAGGGTGGGCGCGCCCTCGAGCGCGTCGATGGCGACGGCATCGGTCACCTCGAACGGACCGACCCTGGTGCGGCGCAGCGCCGTCAGGTGCCCGCCGACGCCGAGGTCGGCGCCGAGGTCGCGGGCGAGCGAGCGGATGTAGGTGCCCGACGAACAGTCGACGATCACGTCGAGGTCGAGGTGCCCGTCGCCCCGACGACTCTCGAGCAGGTCGAAGCGGGAGACGACGACATCACGTGCCGCCAGCACGACCTCCTCGCCTGCGCGCACCCGGTCGTACGCGCGGCGGCCGTCGACCTTGATCGCGGACACGGCACTGGGCACCTGGGAGATCGCCCCGGTCAGGGATGCGATGCCCGCCGTGACGGCGTCGTCCGTCACCGACGCCCAGGCCTCGGGAGCGGCGGTCGTGAGGATCTCGCCCTCGGCGTCGTCGGTGCCGGTCGTCTGCCCGAGACGGATGGTCGCCCGGTAGGTCTTGTCGGCGCCCACGATGTACGTGAGCAGCCGCGTCGCGCCCTCGATGCCGATCACGAGGAGGCCGGTCGCCATCGGATCGAGCGTTCCGGCATGACCCACCTTGCGGGTGCCGAACGCGCGACGCGTGCGTGCGACGACGTCGTGACTGGTCAGCCCAGCGGGCTTGTCGACGAGGAGGATGCCGGGCGAGACCATCCCCCCAGCCTACCGACGGTGGGGCGATCACCCTGTCCGACGCCGGCGACGGACGGCCCGTCGCCGGGACTCCGACGCGCTCGCCTAGGCTGGACGGATGCCTCCGTCGTCGGCCTCGCTCGCGCTCCTGTCGCGCCTGCCGGAGTGGTATCGATCGACCGCCCGCGACCTGCCCTGGCGGCGACCGGCCTTCCATGACGAGTTCGGAGCCTGGGGCGTGCTCGTGAGCGAGTTCATGCTCCAGCAGACACCGGTCACGCGCGTCATCCCGCACCTGGACGCGTGGCTGGCCCGCTGGCCCACCCCGAAGGACATGTCCGCCGCGTCGACGGCCGAGGTGGTGCAGCAGTGGGCGAACCTGGGCTACCCGCGGCGGGCTCTCTGGCTGCACCGGGCCGCCGTCGAGATCACGGACCGGCACGGCGGGGTCGTCCCGCGGGACGTCGATGCCCTGCTCGCCCTCTCCGGCATCGGCGACTACACGGCGCGCGCGGTCGCCGTCTTCGCCTACGGGGACCGGCACCCGGTGGTCGACACGAACACGCGTCGTGTGCTCGCCCGCGCCGTCGAAGGTCGCGCGCAGCCCGGTCCGCCGTCGCGCCGCGATCTCGACCTGATGAGTTCCCTGCTCCCCGACGACGTCGCAGCGGCTGCCGAGTTCAACGCGGCGGCGATGGAGCTCGGCGCCACGGTCTGCACCGCACGGTCTCCCCGGTGCGAGCTCTGCCCGCTCGCGGACGGCTGCGCGTGGCTCGCGGCAGGACGGCCCGACACGGGCGACGAGCGCCGACGGCAGGCCGCGTACGAAGGATCGGACCGTCAGGCCCGGGGCGCGGTGCTGCGCCTCCTGCGCGGCAGCGCGCCGGATGCCGTCCCCCTGGTTGCGGTGATCCCCGACTGGCCGGACCTCCGTCAGCGGGATCGCGCGATCGATTCGCTGATCGCGGACGGACTCGCCGAGGCGGACGGCGAGGGGCTCTCCCTCCCCCGCTGACGGCATCGTCCGTCCGCCGCTGACGGCATCGTCCGGCTCAGAGGTGCTTGTTCGTGCGGTGTGCCAGGACCGTGAGTTCGACCCTGCTCCGGACGTCGAGCTTGGCGAACACCCGCCCCAGGTGCACCTCGACCGTGCGGATCGACACGCTCAGCTCCTCGGCGATGTCGCGGTTCGCCGCGCCGCCGACCGCGCGCATCGCCACCGCCAGCTCGCGCCCCGTCAATCGGAGCGCCCACGCCGCTCGGCAGGCGGCCAGCGGATCCACCGCGGGCACGATGCTCCCCTCCCTGGCCTCGAGGCGATCCAGACGGTCCCGGAGCGCCCGCGCCCACGCCGTCGCCCCCGACAGCTCGAACAGCCGCTCCGCGTGCTGGAGATGGATCCGCGCCGATGCGTGATCGTCCCGGATCGCGCACTGGGTGCCGAGCATCGTCTCCACCCGCGCCCGCGCGAACGGTGAGCTGAGCGCCCGGGCGGCCTCGCCGACCTCCTCGCGCTCGGCACGCCAGCGCCCCTCGCCCGCGGTCGCGATGCGGATCCGCAGCCGTTGCGCGAGCGCGATCTCCGGCGGTTCGATCGCGGCCACGGCGACCGGTCGCTCGTCCGGGAGCAGGGCGAGCTCGTCCAGCGCGGGAACGGTCATCGCCGTGCGCGGTGCCCCGAGGTCGGCCCACAGGCGCACGGTGGCCGCGGCATCGTCGAACGAACCGGCGAGGAACGAGCGGATGCCCTGATCCACGAGGTGATCGATCCTCGCCCCGGCGGGAAGCGCGACCGTGAGGGCTCGCGAGTAGGCGCCGATCTCGCCCCGCACCGCGAGATCCAGACGGCGGGCGAGCACCACGCCGAGCCCGGCGAACGGCATCGCCACGGGCAGCTCCAGCGCCGCCTCGATCAGTCGGTCCCGCGCGAGCCCGATGTCGCCGCGCCAGGCGAGGAGCAGCACCTCGACCACGGCGCGGTAGGCCCGGACGATCGGGCTGCGCTCGTACCCGGGGACCACCGGATCGGGTTCCGCCGACATCCCGGAATCGCTCAGCGCGAGCAGACGCAGCCCCAGATCGACGTCTCCGCCCATCGCGGCCCGCAGGGTCCGGAGCATTCCCCCGCACACCGGCCCGGAGGCGGGGACCTCGTCGACGTCGTGCTCGCCCACGATGACCCAGCTCAACGCCACGACGGGGTCGCGCAGCTCCCGCTCCGCGTCGAGCCGCGCCGCCCCCTCGCGGACGGCATCGAGCCACGAGCGCATCGCCGGCCGATCTCCGCGCTCGGCGCACATCAGGGCGGCGAGGGCGGCGGCTCTGGTCCACTGGCACCAGTCCTCGAGCGCGTCGGTGGTCGGACGCAGAGCGCTCGGCCCCACCTCCGGTACCGCGCCGAGGAAGGACTGCGCCACGACCAGCGCGCCGAGGCCCTGCAGACGGCAGCTCTCCTCGGCGTCGGGATAGAGACCGCTCAGCCAGGCGACGGCCTCTGCGGCGAATCCTGCTCCGACGGCCGAGGCTCCCGCGACGAGACGGGCCTCGTCCTGGTCCGTCCCGACCGCGTGCTGTGCGGCCTCCCGAGCGAGCTGCAGAGCGCGATCAGGATGCCCCGACTCGCTGAGCTGCCGTGCGATGACCGTGAGTTCGGGTGCCGCCGCCGGATCGCCCTCGAGCGCCGCGCGCGCCCGGTGCCAGTCGGTGCCGAGCCGATCACCGCGACGTCGGAAGATCGCGCTCAGCCGCTCATGGACGGCGGCCGTCGCGGCGGTGCAGGTCGTCGCCTGCACCCAGATCGACAGGCGCGCGTCGGCGAGACGCGCACGGCCGGCGCGCAGCGTGAGGTGGTCCCCCACCGGGGTCGACGCGATCTCCGTCGCCGTCCTCCCGTCGAACTCGAGAAACGGTTCGAGCGCGTCGGAAAGGCTCACCGAAAGCGCGAGGATCAGCTCGCGGTCGCGGGCGTCGAGGTCGAGGCCCGCGAATCTGCGCGCGACCGCGGGCACGAGCGGCAGCGGTTCCGGCAGCGGACGCTGGCCGTGTCGCTGCGCGGGCGAGAGTCGCTGTACGATCTCTCGGACGGCCACGACATCGGCATCCAGGTCGGCCGTCAGCCGCGCGACCACGTGAGGGGCGCAGCCGAGATCCAGACGGAGCAGCTCCTCGAGGATCAGCTCGACCACGGCGGGCGCGACGAAGAGGCCCCCGGACGCGCTCGTTCCCTCGATGCCGATCCCCCTCAGCTTCGCGGGAGGCGATCCCGCGAAGCCGAGCGTATCAAACGGCGCTCACTCCGAGTCGTCGTCCGTGCGGTAGGGGTCGGCGTCGCCGGCGTGCGATGCGGAGGACGCGAGCTTCGCGACGTCGGCATCCCGCTGCTGGGCCTCGCGGAGCAGCGCACCGATGTGGTCCGCGTTCTCCGGAAGCGCATCGGGGATGAACTCCAGCGTCGGCACGAGACGCGTGCTCAGCTGCCGGCCGACCTCGCTGCGCAGCATCCCCGTCGCCGAGGTGAGTGCCGCGCCGCTCGCGACGCGCTCCTCCTCGGTGCCCAGCACCGTGTAGAACACGGATGCGTGCTGGAGGTCGCCGCTCACTCGGACGTCGGTGATCGTGACGAAGCCGAGGCGCGGGTCGCGCAGCCCCTTCTCCAGCCGCTCGGCGAGGATCACGCGGATGCGATCCGCGAGACGGGCCTGTCGTTCGCCTGCCATTGTTCTCTCCCTGTCCAGGAACCCTCAGGGCGTCCCCCGACTCCGCGCTCCGGAAGGAGCGGGAGCGAAGGGACGCCCGAAGGTGTTTCGAATTGATCAGCCGCGAGGCTTCTCGACGAGCTCGGTCGTCTCGATCTCATCACCGATCTGGATGTCGTTGTACTTGCCGAGGCCGATACCGGCCTCGTAGTCCGTACGGACCTCGGTGACATCGTCCTTGAAGCGACGCAGCGACTCGATGGCGAGGCCATCGGCCAGCACGACGCCGTCGCGGATGACGCGAGCCTTGGCGTTTCGCGTGATCGTTCCCGACCGCACGATGACACCGGCGATGTTGCCGAACTTCGAGGAACGGAACACCTCGCGGATCTCGGCGACACCCGACTGGACCTCTTCGTACTCCGGCTTGAGCATGCCCTTGAGCGAGCTCTCGATCTCGTCGATCGCGTTGTAGATGACGGAGTAGAAGCGGATGTCCACGCCCTCGCGAGCGGCGCGCTCGCGCGCCTTCGTGTCGGGACGGACGTTGAAGCCCACGATGATCGCGTTGTCGATCGTCGCCAGGTTCACGTCGGACTCGGTGATCGCACCGACACCGCGGTGGATGATGCGCAGCTGCACCGAGTCGTCGACCTCGATCTTGAGGAGCGACTCCTCCAGCGCCTCGACGGCACCGGAGACGTCACCCTTGATGATGAGGTTGAGCGACTCGACCTTGCCCTCTTCGAGAGCACGGGTGAAGTCCTCGAGCGAGATGCGCTTGCGGGCCTTGGCCAGCTGGGCGTTGCGCTCGACTGCTTCACGCTTCTCAGCGATCTGGCGGGCCATGCGGTCTTCCTCGGTGACGATGAAGACGTCGCCGGCGCGGGGCACGGAGTTGAGACCCTGCACCTGGACCGGACGCGACGGGTAGGCCTCGAGGACCTGCTCGCCGTTCTCATCCGCCATCGCACGCACACGGCCGTATGCCGTACCCGCGACGATCGCGTCACCGACCCGGAGCGTTCCGGACTGGATCAGCACCGTGGCGACCGAACCGCGACCCTTGTCGAGCTTCGCCTCGATGGCGACACCGCGAGCGGCCTTGTTCGGGTTGGCGGTCAGGTCGAGACCGGCGTCGGCGGTGAGCAGCACGGCGTCCAGGAGGTCCTGGATACCGGTGTTCGCACGAGCGGAGACGTCGACGAACATGACGTCGCCACCGAACTCCTCGGCGACCAGACCGTACTCGGTCAGCTGCTGACGCACCTTCGAGGGGTTGGCGTCGGGCTTGTCGACCTTGTTCACCGCGACCACGATCGGCACGTTCGCCGCCTGGGCGTGGTTCAGCGCCTCGACCGTCTGCGGCATGATGCCGTCGTCGGCGGCGACCACGAGGATCGCGAGGTCGGTGACCTGCGCACCACGGGCACGCATGGCGGTGAACGCCTCGTGACCCGGGGTGTCGATGAACGTGATGGCCCGCTCGATGCCCTCGTGCTCGGTCCAGACCTGGTAGGCACCGATGTGCTGGGTGATGCCGCCGGCTTCACCCTCGATGACGTTGGTCTGGCGGATCGCGTCGAGGAGGCGCGTCTTACCGTGGTCGACGTGACCCATGACGGTGACGACCGGAGGACGGATCTCGAGGTCGTCTTCGCTCTCGTTCTCCAGCTCGGCCTCGAGGTCGAGACCGAAGCCCTCGAGGAGCTCCTTGTCCTCGTCCTCGGGCGAGACCATCTGGATCTTGTAGCCGAGCTCGGCACCCAGGACCTCGAACGTCGCCTCGTCCAGGGACTCGGTGGCCGTGGCCATCTCGCCCAGGTTGAAGAGGATCGTCACGAGGGTTCCGGGCTGGACCGTGTAACCGGTCAGCGTCTCGATCTTGTCGGCGAAGTCCGCGATCGATGCGCCGCGGCGCATGCGGATGATCTCTCCGTTACCGCGGGTGACGTTGACGCCACCGACGACCGGAGCACTCCGCATCTCGAACTCTTGCCGCTTCGCCCGCCGCGACTTGCGCTGCTTGCTCTTGCCGCCGCCCTTGCCGAAGGCACCTGCGGTGCCACCGCCGGGACCACGGCCACGACCGCCACCGCCACCGGGACGACCGGCGAAGCCGCCGCCCGGACGAGCTCCGGGACCGCCGGCGCCGCCGGGTCCACCGGCACCGCCGGGACGACCGGGGCCGCCGGGACGCTGCTGGAACGGAGCACCGGGACGACCGCCCTGGCCACCGCGAGGTGCACCGGGACGAGGCGAGCCGGGACGCGGAGCACCCGGACGGGGTGCACCGGGACGCGGAGCCTGCGGACGCGGGATGTTACCCGGCGTCGGGCGCTGGCCCATGCCCTGCGCCGAGGCGAAGGGGTTGTTGCCCGGTCGGGGACCGGTCGGGCGCTGGCCCATGCCCTGCGCGGAGCTGAACGGGTTGTTGCCGGGGCGCGGAGCCCCGGGAGTCGGAGCGCCACCCTCGGCGGGCTTGGCCGCCTCGGGCGCGGCTGCGGCCGGAGCCTCTGCCACGGGGGCAGGAGCGGGCGCAGCAGGCGCGGGCGCCTCGGGGGCGGGTGCCTCCGGGGCAGGCTTCGGACCGGGCTTCGGGCCCGGGGTGGGTGCCGGCTTGGCACCCGGCTTCGCTGCGGGCTTCGCCGCAGCGGGCTTGGCTGCCGCGGGGGCGGCGTCGGCCGAACCCTTGAGCGAGCCGTCGGCCTCGATCGCCGCGCGCAGCTTGCGCGCCACCGGCGGTTCGATGGTCGAGGAGGGGCTCTTCACGAACTCACCGAGTTCTTTGAGCTTCGCAAGAGCGACCTTGCTGTCGACGCCGAGTTCGGCGGCGATCTCATGTACGCGTGGTTTACCAGCCACAATTCTCCTGTCTGAGTCGGTCCACCCAGACAGGGCAGACCACTAGTCGCGGACGGGTCTCATTTCGAGCCGTTCACTTTGTTTCCATAGCTGTTCAGCCTTTGTTTCTTGGTGGGTGCTGTTCGAAGGTCCGTGTGTCCAGCTGAGTGGTCACACGCAGTGCTCGTCCGAATGCGCGACGCCGCAGAGCGGCATCCATGCATTCCTGTGTCGGATGCACCCACGCGCCGCGCCCCGGCAGGACAGCACGCTCATCGACGATGAGGGTGTCGTTCTGTGACACCACCCTGAGAAGGGCGGAGCGGGGAGCACGCGTGCGACAACCGACGCACGTTCGTACGGGTTCCATCTTACACCTGCGTTTCACCCCGCCTCGCCCGCACTCGGGGCGCGTCGGAAGGCCGGAGCCGGTCAGTCGAGGACGCTGTCCGGCTGGATGTCGATCTTCGCACCGGTCAGCTTGGCGGCCAGACGGGCGTTCTGACCCTCCTTGCCGATTGCGAGCGACAGCTGGTAGTCGGGCACCAGGGCGCGGACGGCCTTGGTGCCGGCGTCGAGCACGAACGAGCTCGTGACCTTCGCCGGCGAAAGCGCGTGGGCGACGAACGTCGGAAGGTCGGCGTCGTAGTCGACGATGTCGATCTTCTCTCCCGCCAGCTCCTCGGTGACGGCGCGGACACGTCGTCCGAGCTCGCCGATGCAGGCGCCCTTCGCGTTGATCGAGGGGTCGTTCGCGCGCACCGCGATCTTGGTGCGGTGCCCCGCCTCGCGAGCCAGCGCGACGATCTCGACCAGACCGGCGGCGATCTCCGGCACCTCGAGCGCGAACAGCTTGCGGACGAGTCCGGGGTGCGTGCGGGAGACCGTGATCTGCGGGCCCTTGAGCCCCTTGGCGACGCTCGTGACGTAGACGCGCAGGCGCGAGCCGTGCGTGTACTCCTCGCCGGGCACCTGCTCCTCGGGCGGGAGGATCGCCTCGACGGCACCGAGGTCGACGTGGATCATGCGCGGGTTGGGACCCTGCTGGATCACACCGGCGACGATGTCGCCCTCTTTGTCCTTGAAGTCTCCGAGCACCACGTCATCCGCGATGTCCCGCAGACGCTGGCTGATGACCTGCTTGGCGGCGAAGGCCGCGATCCGTCCGAAGTCGTCGGGGGTCGCATCCTCCTCGCCGATGATGGCGTCTTCCTCGTCGCGGACGACCTGCAGGATCGCGACATGCCCGGTCTTGCGGTCCAGGTGCACGCGGACGCCCTCGGGCGTCGCACCATCTTCGGAGACGTGCTTGGAGTACGCGGTCAGGATCGCCTGCTCGATGATCGCGACGAGTTCGTCGAAGGGGATCGCCTTCTCCTTCTCGATCCCTCGCAGAAGACTCAGTTCGATGTCCATGACGGCCTCTCTATTCAGCTCTCGTCGCGCCTGTTCGCACGCGCGACATCCGTACCACGATACCCTGTGCGCACCGGCCCCTGCCACGACGGCACCGCCGTCCGGGACGGGGAGCCGCTCGAGGAGGAGCACGTGAGCACATTCGACACGATCGTGATCGGCGCGGGCATGTCCGGCGTCACCAGCGCTCGGATGCTGACGGACGCCGGTCAGCGCGTCCTCGTCCTCGAGGCGCGTGACCGCGTCGGAGGACGGATGAACACCGACCGGAGCGCCGGATTCCCCGTCGATCTCGGCGCCTCGTGGATCCATGGCATCGACGGCTCGCCGCTCTGGGAGCTCGCCCAGGCGCTGCACATCCCCACCATCGAGTACACGGTCGGCAGCTTCCAGGTCGGCGGGCGGCCGATCGAGAACTTCGACGGCGAAGGGCGTGCGATGGCTGCCGATGCCAGCGCGCAGTGGATCGCCGACGTCGACGCCGCCGATCGCCTGCTCGTCGAGGAGATCTCCGCCTCCTCCGCCGGCGACACCTATCTCGATGTGACCGAGCGCGCGCTGGACCGTTCCGGCCTCTCCCCCGAGCGCATCGACGACATCCGCGAGTTCTTCCGCCACCGCGTCGAGGAGCAGTGCGGCGCCTGGGTCGGCGACCTCGACGCGCACGGCCTCGACGAGGACGCGATCGAGGGCGACGAGGTGATCTTCCCGCGGGGGTACGACGAGCTGCCGAGGCGGATCGGCGCCGACCTCGACATCCGCCTCGACACGACGGCGACCCGGGTGACCCTCTCGACGCAGGGTGTGGTGGTCCACACCGAGGCCGAGGAGTTCACCGCCGACCGTGTCATCGTGACGGTGCCGCTCGGCGTCCTGAAGGCGGGGACGATCGCCTTCGAACCGCCCCTGCCGGACGCCGTCGCCGGGCCCATCGCGCGGCTCGGCATGGGTGTCTTCAACAAGGTCTTCCTGCAGTTCCCGGAGCGTTTCTGGAACGAGGAGAGCTATGTGCTGCGCGCCCTCGGCGAGGCCGGCGAGCACTGGCATTCCTGGTACGACGTGTCCGCGGTCAGCGGGCTGCCCACGCTGCTGACGTTCGCCGCCGGCCCCTTCGGGCGCCGCATGCAGGAGCTCTCCGACGAAGAGGTCGTCGCCGACGTCGTCCGGGCACTGCGGGCGCTCTACGGCGACGCGGTCGGCGAGCCGCGGGCGCACTGGATCACGCGCTGGGGCCTCGACCCGTTCTCGAACGGTTCGTACTCGCACCTGGCGCTGGGCTCGACCCACCACGATCACGACGCGCTGGCCGGTCCCGTGGACGACGTGCTGCACTTCGCGGGCGAGGCCACCTGGGGCGACGAGCCGGCGACGGTCGGTGCCGCGTTCTACTCCGGGCACCGGGCGGCGGAGCGCATCCTCGGCCACCCGGTCGATCTCGGCGCGTTCGCCGCCGACATCATCGCGCGGGAGCAGAAGGCAGGGCGTTGATCGCCCCGATCAGCCGGAACAGGTTCCCGACCTGACGCTGATCGAGGTGCAGGGCCAGACGCGGCAGGTCCAGGAGATCCTCGTCGGCGACCTCCGGCTGCCGCGGCGCCGTCCGTTCGATGCGCCCCGAGGACAGCATCCCGCCGAACTGCTCGTTGAGCGACGCGATCTCCTCATCCGTCGGCTCCGCCCGCAGCCGCAGCACGAGGGCATCGCCGACCCACCGCAGCGAGTCGTAGTTGTGCCAGAACCCGGTGATCTCGGCTCGCGCCGCCTCGACGGAATCCGTGATCACGACGCGGTCGAAGTCGCCCGGCGAGATGACGCCGGTGGGAGCGAGGTGATCATCGATGAAGCTGCGCAGGCCCTGCCAGAACGTCCCGCCCGGCTGGTCGAGGAGCACGATCGGCGTCGGCTCCGCCTTTCCGGTCTGCTGCAGCGTGAGCAGCTCGAACATCTCGTCGAGGGTGCCGAACCCGCCGGGAAGGCAGATGAAGCCCAGGGACTCCTTGATGAGCATCAGCTTGCGCGTGAAGAAGTACTTCATCGCGACGACGTGATCCTGGCCCGCGACGAAGCCGTTCGGCTTCTCCTCGAAGGGCAGTCGGATCGACACGCCGAGCGACAGCGCGGGGCCGGCCCCCTCGGAGGCGGCCTGCATGATGCCGGGGCCGGCACCGGTGACGACCATCCAGCCGTCGCCCGCCAGCGCCGAGGCGACGTCGCGAGCGGTCAGGTAGAGCGGATCGTCCTGCCGCGTGCGGGCGGAGCCGAAGACGGTCACCTTCGGGACACCGCGGAACGGCGCGAACAGTCGGAAGGCGTCGCGCATCTCGGCGAGGGCCGCGGAGGCGATCTTCAGGTCGAGGCGGTCCGCGCCGTCCTCGCCGAGCAGGATCGCGGTGCGCAGCATCCGCATCACCAGGCGTCGGTCGGCGTGCACGCCCGCGTCGTCGAGGACGGCGTTGATCTCGGAGCTGAGGGCTTCGGGCAGGGGTTCGTCGATCATGACTCCAGCGTGTCATGAGGCGGGGCGACCCCGCCTCGCAACGCCGGGCTTCGCGTCGACACGGTCGGGTCCGTGCCACGACCCGGCCCCGGTGTCAACGCCCGTGCCCTCCCCCGCACTCCAGGGCACGCTGGCACCATGACAGAGATCACCGGACCCGAAGCCCTCGCCCGCGTCGCCGAGCTCGTGGAGGACATCGACATCACGATGCTCACCACGGTCGACGACGACGGCAACCTCGTGAGCCGACCGATGTCGACCCGGCAGATGGATGACGCCGGCGACATCTGGTTCTTCACCGCGGAGGACACCGAGAAGGTCGAGGAGGCGCAGCGACACCACGACGTCGGTCTCGCCTACTGCGACGCCAAGGGGATGCGATACGTCTCCGTCGCCGGCACCGCAGAGGTCGTCCATGATCGGGCGAAGATGGAAGAGCTCTACTCGGCGTCGCTGGAGATCTGGTTCGCCGACGGCCTCGACACCCCCGGCATCGCCCTTCTCAAGGTGACGCCGACCGTGACGGAGTTCTGGGAGCCGGCGAAGGGCAAGCTGGCCATGGCGGCCGGCGCCCTCAAGTCCCTGGTCACCCGAGACACTCCGGATGACGACATCATGAACCACGGCCGCATCGTCTGCTGACGACGCGGCCGGGGTGGCTCACTCGGCGGCGGTGAGTCCCTCCACGGCCTCGGCGACGGTGACGGCGTCGCGGTCACCGGTGCGACGGTCCCACAGCTCGACCTGGCCGTCGGCGGCGCCGCGTCCGACGATGACGATCTTCGGCACACCGACGAGCTCGGCGTCGCCGAACTTCACGCCGGGCGACACCTTGGGACGGTCGTCGTACAGCACGTCGAGCCCGTGGGTCTCGAGCTGGGCCGAGAGCGACTCCGCCACCTCGAACGCGACCTGATCGCGACCGGCGGCCACGACCTGCACGTCGAAGGGCGAGACGGACGTCGGCCAGATGAGGCCCTTTTCGTCGTTGTTGAGCTCGGCGATGATCGCGAGGATGCGCGTCACGCCGATGCCGTAGGAGCCCATCGTAACGGTGACGAGCTTGCCGTTCTCGTTGAGCACCTTGAGGCCGAGCGCCTCGGCGTACTTGCGACCGAGCTGGAAGACGTGACCGATCTCCATGCCGCGGGCGAGCTCCACGGGGCCGGAGCCGTCGGGGGCGGGGTCGCCGGCGCGCACGTTCGCGATCTCGATGATGCCATCGGCCTCGAAGTCGCGCCCGGCGACGACCGAGTGCGCGTGCTTCTGGTCGATGTTCGCGCCCGTGATCCAGCTCGTGCCCTCGCTGACCCGCGGGTCGACCAGGTAACGGATGCCGGTGGCGGACTCCTCGCCCAGCACGGCGCCGGTCGGCGACCAGGGGCCGATGTAGCCCTTCACGAGCAGCGGGTTCTTCTCGAAGTCGTCCGCCGTGGCGGTCTCGACCTCGGCGGGCGCGAAGGCCACCTCCGCACGCTTCTCGTCGACCTCGCGGTCGCCGGGGATGCCGACGATGACCAGCTCGCGCGTGCCGTCGAGGTGCGTGAGCGCCAAGACCACGTTCTTCAGCGTGTCCGCCGCGGTGTACTCGCCGTCGAGCTCGCGATTCGCGTGTGCGACGAGCGTCTCGATGGTCGGCGTGTCCGGCGAGTCGAAGACCACGGGGGCTGCGTCGGCGTCGTAGGCGATCGCCGCGGGAACGGCCGTCGTGAACGCCTCGACGTTGGCGGCATAGCCGCCCGCGCTGCGCACGAACGTGTCCTCGCCGACGGGAGTCGGGTGCAGGAACTCCTCGCTGCGGGATCCACCCATCGCCCCGGCATCGGCCTGGACGATGACGTACTCGAGGCCGAGGCGCTGGAAGATGCGCTCGTACGCATCACGCTGCGCCTGGTAGCTGGCGTCGAGCCCCTCGTCGGAGGCATCGAACGAGTAGGCGTCCTTCATCGTGAACTCGCGGCCGCGGAGCAGACCGGCGCGGGGGCGGGCCTCGTCGCGGTACTTGTCCTGGATCTGGTAGATCGTCAGCGGCAGGTCCTTGTAGGACGAGTACAGGTCCTTCACGAGCAGCGTGAACGCCTCCTCGTGCGTCGGGGCGAGGAGGTAGTCGCCGCCCTTGCGATCCTGGAGTCGGAAGAGCAGATCGCCGTACTCCTCCCAGCGACCGCTCGCCTCGTACGCCTCCCGCGGCATCAGCGCGGGGAAGTGCACCTCCTGCGCACCGGCCGCGGACATCTCCTCGCGGACGACGGTCTCGATCTTCGCCTTGACGCGCAGACCCAGTGGCAGCCACGCGAAGATGCCGGCCGCCTGCGGACGGATGTACCCCGCCCGGATCAGCAGCTTGTGGCTGGCGACCTCTGCGCCTGCAGGGTCTTCACGGAGAGTACGGAGGAAGAAGTTCGAAAGACGAGTGACCACGGAGCAAGTCTAGTGAGCCGTGGCCACCCGTCTTCGACGCCGATGACGTCAGTCAGTTGAGCGCCGGGAGGTTCGCCGGGACCACGCCGCCCGCGTACAGGTCGGCGGCGAGCTCCTGCAGTGCGGTCAGCGCGACGCGCTGCGGGAGGGGGCCGTAGGAGATGCGTGCGACACCGAGCTTCTCGTACTCCGACGCGGCGAGGGCGCCGGGGATGCCGATCACGCTGACCTTGCGCTCCCCGATCCCCTCGACGAGCTGGCGGGTCACGTTCATGTCGAGGATGCCGGGCACGAAGACCGCGGTCGCGCCGGCGTCGAGGTAGGCGCGACCGCGCTGGATCGCATCGGCGATGCTCTCCTGCACCGGGCGCCCGCCGGCGCGCACGAACGCATCGGTGCGGGCGTTCAGCGCGAAGGGCACGCCCTCGGCCTCGGCGGCCTTGACGATGGCCTCGACCGCGGCGACGGATTCGTCGAGCGGCTTGAGACGGTCCTCGACATTCGCGCCGACGACACCGGCGCCGATGGCGAGTCGGGTGGTCTCCCCGGCGTCACCGTACCCGTCGTCGAGGTCGGCGGTGACCGGGACGTGGACAGCGGCGGCGATCCGGCCGACCATGTCGATCATGATCTCGCGCGGGGTGGCGCCGTCGTCGTAGCCGAAGGAGGCGGCGATGCCGTGTCCGGCGGTGGCGATCGCCTTCGTCTCCGGGAGGGCGGCGACCGCTCGCGCGGAGACGACGTCCCACACGTTCACGACGCGGAGGATCTCCGGGGCGTCATAGAGTCCGACAAGGGTCTGGGCCTTGGCTGCAGTGGTCATGTCTCCACGCTAACGCGCGCGGTGCACGACCGGGCCGACTCCTTCGAGAAAGGAGGATCGATCCAGGCAGACGGATCGGGTGGAGCCGAGGCGCTCGACTCCACCCGATCGCCGCGTCAGGCGTTGAGCACGACCTTGAGCGCCTTCGTCTCGGCCGCACGGCCGAACGTGTCGTAGGCGCTCTCGATGTCGGCGAGGGCGAACCGGTGGCTCACGAATCCGCTCGGATCGATGCGCCGCTCGGCCACGAGCTTCGTCAGCATCCGTGCGGTGTTCGCGTTCACCAGGCCGGTCGTGATGGTGAGGTTCTGGATCCATAGCTCATCGAGGGGGAACGCGACGGGCGCGCCATGCACGCCGACGTTCGCCACGTGTCCTCCCGGACGGACGATGTCGAGCACCATGTCCCACGTCTGCGGGATGCCCACCGCCTCGATCGCCACATCGACGCCGAGCCCGTCCGTCAACGCCATCACCTGATCGCGCCAGTCGGCCGCGCTCGAGACCACGGCGTGCGTGGCGCCGAAACCGCGAGCGAGCTCCACCCGGTTGGCGTCCAGGTCGATCGCGATCACCTTGCTCGGGCCGTACAGCTGCGACGTCATGATCGCGGCGAGTCCGACCGGACCGGCACCGACGACCGCGACGACGTCGCCGGCCTTCACGCCGCCGTACTTCACACCGATCTCGTGGCCTGTCGGCAGGATGTCGCTGAGGAGGACCGCGGTCTCGGGCGACAGACCGTCGGGCAGCCGGTGCAGCGACGTCTCCGCGAACGGGATCCGCGCATACTCCGCCTGGGTCCCGTCGATGAGGTGCCCGAGGATCCAGCCGATTCCCGGCGCCCCTTCCTCCGCCCGGCAGTGGGAGGCCAGCCCGGCCACGCAGAAGTCGCACTTGCCGCACGAGCTCACGCACGAGATGATCACGCGGTCCCCCGGCGAGAGCTCCGTCACGGCATCGCCGATCTCGGTGATGACGCCGACTCCCTCGTGGCCGAGGATGCGTCCCTCCGTCACCGCGGGCAGGTCGCCCTTCAGGATGTGGAGGTCGGTACCGCAGATGGTCGTGCTCTCGATGCGGACGATCGCATCGGTCGGAGCCAGGATCTTCGGATCCGGGACCTCGTCCCAGCTCTTGCGACCGGGACCGTGGTAGACGAGTGCCTTCATGGGTGTCTCCTCCCTCGGACCTCGTCCGAGCTCATGGTAAGTGAAATGTTACCTTTCGGTCGACCGAGGGGCAAGGGCTCTCCTCCGTGTCGCCCGCCTAGTGTGGAGCCATGCCCCAGCGCCGATCGCACGTCGCCCCGTCCGCCGCCCAGACCGAGCTCGCCTCCGCACTGGCCGCGCTGCGGGAATCGCTCGACGGACCGGTCGACTTCCCGGCCGAGGTGCTCGCCGAGGCGGAGCGGTCGACGGCGACCGCGCCGGTTCTGGATCTTCGGGAGATCCCCTTCGCGACGCTCGATCCGGAGGGTTCCCGGGACCTCGACCAGGCGTTCCACCTGGAGCGCGCGGGATCCGGCTTCACGGTGCGCTACGCGATCGCCGACGTGCCCGGCTTCGTGATCCCGGGGGGCGCCGTGGATGCGGAAGCGCGCCGGCGCGGGCAGACGCTGTACGCGGCAGACGGCAGGATCCCGCTGCACCCGGCCGTCCTGAGCGAGGATCGCGCGTCCCTGCTCCCCGACGTGGACCGCGCGGCACTGGTGTGGACGTTCGCGCTCGATTCCGACGGCGTCGTCACGGACTTCCGTCTGGAGCGCGCCCTCATCCGCTCGCGCGCGCAGCTCGACTACACGACCACGCAGCAGACCCTCGACCGCGGCGAGGAGGGACCGGCGACACTCCTTCCCGTGATCGGCGCGCTGCGGCTCGAGCAGGAGCGCCGTCGGGGAGGAGCGAGCCTCAATCTCCCCGACGAGGAGGTCGTGCGCGCGGACGACGGAACGTACGCCATCGAACGGCGGAGCCCTCTTCCCGTGGAGGAGTGGAACGCCCAGCTCTCGCTCATGACCGGAATGGCGGCCGCCTCCCTGATGCTCGACGCCGGGGTGGGCATCCTCCGCACGATGCCGGAGCCGGACGATGCGGCCTTCGACACGTTCCGCCACCAGACGGAGGCGCTCGGTCGCCCCTGGACGACGGGCACCTACGGCGAGTACCTCCGCGGCCTCGATCGCAGCGACCCGATGACCCTCCCCGTGCTCGAAGCTGCGGCTTCCCTGTTCCGCGGCGCGGGGTACCTGGTGTTCAACGGCGAGGCGCCACGAGATGCGGTGCAGGCGGCCATCGCCGCGCCATACGCGCATGCGACCGCTCCCCTGCGCCGGCTGGTCGATCGCTGGGTCCTCGCGATCTGCCTCGCGGCGGCGAACGGCGAACCTGCGCCGGAGTGGGCGCGTGCCTCGCTCTCGGAACTCCCTGCCCTCATGCAGGAGTCGGGTCAGCGCGCTTCCCGGTTGAACGCGGCCACCGTCAACGCGGTCGAAGCGGCACTGCTCACCCCCTTGGTGGGGACGACGATCGATGCGACCGTGATCGAGCTGCGCGGCGAGCGGGCGAGCATCCAGATCGCGGAGCCCGCGGTCACCGCCACCGCACCGCTGCCCGCGGACGCGAAGCCCGGTGACATCGTGCGCCTGCGCGTCGTCCGGGCCGACATCGCCCGGGGCGAGGTGGAGTTCGCTCTCTGACGGGTCTTGAAGTGTGTCACGGGTTTGGTACATAGTGTATCAACGGGATGATGCACCTTGGAGGCTCCGATGTTCCTGTTCTACCTTCTGATGTGGGGCCCGCTCGCGCTGGCCGCGTGCATCGCCGTCGTCCTCCGGCTGACGCTTCTTCGTGGTGCCCCACGCCTCGGAACGCGAGACGCCGTGCTCGCCGCGGTCGCCGGCGGAATCCCCGTCGTGGTGACCGCCGCCCCGCTCCCCGGCGACTTCGGGCTCGGTCCGGTTCTCTGGTGGGACGACGGCACCCGAGCAGCGCTCCCGTTGATCGTCGGCATCCTCGGGGTCGTCCTGCTCTCGTTCCCTCCGCGCTCGACGTCCATGAACGCCTCGGCGCAACTGGTGCCGCGCACGCTCCGGACGTTCCTGCGTCCGAGCCGGCCGATCGTCCTGGGCGCCCTCGTCGTCCTCGCGGTCATCCTCGCGCTGGCCGCCGGCGCCGCCTCCGAGACCGACGACCTCGGGCACCACACCCTGTTCTCGATCACCCTCGGCACGTCCGGGACGGCAGCGTCGTCAGGGATCTACGGGTGGTACTACTCGCTTCCGTCCCTTGCTCTGCTCGCCGCCCTTCTCGTCGTCACCACCATCGCCTGGCTCCGGATCCCGCGTCCCGCCTGGGGCGATGACGTGGATCTCGACACCGCGATCCGACGCCTCCGCGCCGCGAACATCACGCGCATCGCGTGCGCTGCCGTCCTGCTGCACCTCGCCGTCGTGTTCAACTCGCTGCGTGGCACCGCCTCGATGATGCTGTCCGCTCAGGCCGGCACGATCGGCACCGTGTCGCTGGGGACCCCGTTCGCGGCGATGGGGCCCGCCCTCTTCGTGGCCTGGGCGATCGCGACCGTCGCCGGCCTCGCCCTCTGCCTGATCACCGTGCTCAGCGGTGTGCCGATGGGCGCGCGGAAGACGACACCGGCACTCGCGTCATGATCATCACCATCCGCCGAGACGCCGGCGAGTCGCCCGCAGAGCAGGTCCACGATCAGATCCGCGGACTGATCACGACAGGTCATCTCCTCGCCGGGGACCGTCTCCCCTCCGTCCGCCAACTCGCGTCGGACCTCTCGATCGCGCCCGGCACCGTCGCCAAGGCGTATCGGCTCCTCGAGGACGACGGGCTCGCCACCTCGCGGATCGGATCCGGCACACGCGTGAGCGACACCGCCCGACCGGCCGCGGGTGGCATCGCCGACGCGGCCCGGGCGCTCGCCGAGATCGCCAAGGCGGAAGGACTCGCGCTGGCCGATGCTCAGCGCGTGCTCCGCGCGGTCTGGCGTCCGACGGACGAAGACCCCGCCCCGTCAGGCGCGCGCCCCTGACGACACGGGCGTGCCAGGACCGTCGAGCGTTCCGCCGCCGAGCCTATGCCCGCGCCGACGTCGTCATCACGAGCAGCTGAGGATCGCTCAGGTCGAGCGACACCGTGACGGACGCGAACTCCGACAGGGAGGCCACGTGGGTGCCGCCGCACAGGATCACGGCCTCCCCCTCGGGGAGTTCGCAGTGCCAACGGCGACGATCGACGATGGTCGGCCCTTCCGTCTCGACACGACTCGTGGCCGCCGACGCGATCCAGGCGGCGAGCTGGGAGTTGATCCGCGCCTCGCGCTCGTCGATCGTCGCGGCGAAACCCTCGGTGTCGAAGCCGGCCCTCCGCAGGCTCTTGCCGAGGCGATACTCGTCCACGGCGCCGTCCTCGTGGATGCGGCTGGACTGATTCGCGCGGCTCTCGAAGTCCGGGTTCCCGAGCGCGTCCTCGCCCGGCTCCTTGCGCCAGAGATCGGCGAGGGCGAGGTCGAGCGCCAGAGACGCCAGGTGGCAGGCGGTGTGCCCGCGGCTGAGACCCGCCCGTCTGGCGGTGTCGACGGACAGCTTCACGTGCGCGTCCTCGGCCACCCAACCCGGCGCCTCGCCGTCGAGCAGATGCGCCACGAGCCAGGTCCAGCCTTCGGTGCCGCGCTTCGCGGGGATGTCGCCGCCCACAGCGAACTCGCCCTCATCGCTCACGGCGGCCATCACGGCCTCCGTCACGCGCACGTCGGCCGTGCCGTCCCCGAGCGAGCCGGAGTCGCCGGGCTGATCGGGCCAGGTGTGGTCCACCGGGTGGAACGGCGTCGCGTCGACGACGACGACCGTGCCTCGCGGTGTCGCCTCGACCCGCGAGACGACACCATCGCCGGAGACGGCCCCCTCGGCGAAGGACACGATCGTGGCAGACATGGGACTCCTCAGGATCGAGCGGTCGGAATGCGGGACGGAGTCAGACCGTGACGACCTGAGCGGTTCCGAGCGGCGCTTCCGGCCCCATCTCGGCGGCGATCCGGTTGGCCTCTTCGATCAGCGTCGCGACGATGTCGGCCTCCGGCACGGTCTTGATGACCTCGCCCTTCACGAAGATCTGGCCCTTGCCGTTGCCCGAGGCGACCCCGAGGTCGGCCTCACGCGCCTCACCGGGGCCGTTCACGACGCAGCCCATCACGGCGACGCGGAGCGGGACGGTCATGTCCTTGAGCCCCTCGGTGACGTTCTCGGCGAGCGTGTACACGTCGACCTGGGCGCGACCGCACGACGGGCACGAGACGATCTCGAGCTTGCGCTCCCGGAGGTTGAGAGACTGCAGGATCTGGTGGCCGACCTTGACCTCTTCGGCGGGCGGAGCGGACAGCGAGACCCGGATCGTGTCGCCGATGCCCTCGCCGAGGAGGATGCCGAACGCGGTCGCGCTCTTGATCGTGCCCTGGAAGGCGGGCCCGGCTTCGGTCACACCGAGGTGCAGCGGCCAGTCGCCCCGCTCGGCGAGCTGGCGGTAGGCCTTGACCATCACGATCGGGTCGTTGTGCTTGACCGAGATCTTGAAGTCGTGGAAGTCGTGCTCCTCGAACAGCGATGCCTCCCAGACGGCGCTCTCGACGAGAGCCTCGGCGGTGGCCTTGCCGTACTTGGTCAGGATGCGACGGTCGAGCGAACCGGCGTTGACGCCGATGCGCAGCGAGACGCCGGCGGCTTTGGCCGCCTCGGCGATCTTGCCGACGTTGCCGTCGAACTCGCGGATGTTGCCCGGGTTCACCCGGACCGCCCCGCACCCGGCGTCGATGGCCGTGTAGATGTAGCGCGGCTGGAAGTGGATGTCGGCGATCACCGGGATCTGGCTCTTCATCGCGATGATCTTCAGCGCGTCGGCATCGTCCTGATGCGGCACGGCGACGCGCACGATCTCGCAGCCAGACGCCGTGAGCTCGGCGATCTGCTGCAGGGTCCCGTTGATGTCGGTCGTCTTCGTGGTCGTCATCGACTGCACGCTGACGGGAGCGTCGCCGCCCACGAGCACCTTGCCCACCTTGATCTGGCGGGACTTGCGACGGGGGGCGAGGACTTCGGGGATCTTCGGCATTCCGAGGTTCACTGCTGGCACGCCTCAAGCCTACGCCGCCAGGATGCGTGAGGGCTGGACGGACGCACATACGCTGAGGAGATGGCGGTCATCCTTCTCACCGGCTTCGAGCCCTTCGACGGCGCAGCACGCAACCCCTCGGCCGATGCGGTGAACGCGGTCGCAGCCGGGTACGACGGCCCGCACGACCTCGTCGTCGCGACGCTTCCCGTCGCCTTCGAGGGCTCCGCTCGACGTCTGCGTGCCCTGATCGCGCAGCACTCCCCCGACGCCGTCATCGCCACCGGACTCGCCGGCGGGAGTCCGCGCGTCGCGGTCGAGCGCGTCGGCGTGAACCTGATGGACGCGCGGATCCCGGACAACGACGGGGCACAGCCGGTCGACGTCCCCAGCGAGACCGACGGACCTGCGGCGCGCTTCGCCACCCTTCCGGTCAAGCGCATCGTCCAGGTGCTCACCGCTCACGGGATTCCGGCGCAGCTCTCACTGTCGGCCGGCTCCTACGTCTGCAACCACGTGCTGTACACCGCGCTCGGCGCCGTCGAGCCCGGCATCCCCGCGGGATTCGTGCACCTTCCGTGGTCGTCCGGCACGGCGCCGTCGGGCGCGCCGCACCTCGCCGAGGAGGAGCTCGCCCGCGCCGTGCGGCTGGCCGTCGACCACGCTCTCGACGCCGAAGCACGGGAGCCCGGCGGCAGCATCTGGTGACGACATCGCGCTCAGGCGGACACCCGCGATGTGGTAGTTTCGGCCCCATGCTCGCGAACTTCACCTGGTGGCCCGCCTTCTAGGCGGTGTGTTCGCGTTCCCACGAATCCAGACCGCCTCCGGGGCGGTCTTTTCGTTGCGCCGAGCCGGAGCACTGCACAGGAGACATCGATGACCCTCTCACGACTCGCCGAGCTCAGCGCCGATCCGACGGCATCCTTCGTGCTGATCGCGCGCGACGGCGCCGACACCGTCGAGCTCCTCACCGGCGACGTCGTCGACGTCGACCTGCTCGCCGACATCCCCCTGACCGTCGACGGCGCCGCGCGCGAGGTCTTCGCCATGGTCCCCTACCGTCAGGTGCGCGAGCGCGGGTTCGTCGCGCAGGATGACGGGGCACCGCTGCGCTGCGTGATCGTCGACGAGCACCTCGACCTGCCGACCGCCGACCTCCTCGCCGCACTCCCGAGCGCACCGGTGCCGCTGCACGACGACGGCTTCGACATCGCGGACGAGGAGTACGCCGCGATCGTCGAGAGGGTCATCGCCGAGGAGATCGGCCGCGGCGAGGGCGCGAACTTCGTGATCCGACGGGACTTCACCGCGAGCATCGACGTCGACGACCGCACGGCCGCGCTCACCTGGTTCCGCGCACTCCTGACCCACGAACGCGGTGCGTACTGGACCTTCGCGGTCTTCACACCCGGACACATCGCCGTCGGCGCGAGTCCCGAGGCGCATGTCGTCGCGCGGGAGGGCATCGTCACGATGAACCCCATCTCCGGCACCTTCCGCCACCCGGCGGGCGGGGCCACCAAGGAGACGCTGATCGACTTCCTCGCCTCCACGAAGGAGACCGAGGAGCTGTTCATGGTCGTGGACGAGGAGCTCAAGATGATGAGCGCCGTCTGCTCCGACGGCGGACGGATCACCGGGCCGCATCTGAAGGAGATGTCACGGCTCACGCACACCGAGTACATGCTCCGGGGACGCAGCTCCCTCGACCCGCGCGACATCCTCCGCGAGACGATGTTCGCCCCGACCGTCACCGGCTCCCCCATGCAGAACGCGTGCGCCGTGATCCGACGCCACGAGCAGAAGCCGCGCGGCTACTACTCCGGGGTCGCCGCACTGTTCACCCCGAACGCCGACGGCGGGCACGACGTGGACGCCCCGATCCTGATCCGCACGGTGTATCTGCAGGACGGCACGCTGCGCGTCCCGGTCGGGGCGACGCTGGTGCGCCACTCCGACCCCCTGGGCGAGGTCTCGGAGACGCATGGGAAGGCCGCCGGCGTGCTCGGTGCGATCGGCGCCATCGACCGCGACCGCGTGGCGGAAGCACGCAGCGACGCGGATGCACCCGGAGAGACGCGCGCCCTCGCCGACGACCCCGCCATCGCCGAGCTGCTGTCCTCGCGCAACGCCCGTCTGGCGGAGTTCTGGCTCAACCCGCAGGGCGAGGACTTCACCGGCCCGTTCGCCGGCCGCACCGCCCTCGTCGTGGACGCGGAGGACCGGTTCACGACCATGCTCGCCCACCAGCTGCGCCACCTCGGCTTCGCCGTCACGATCGCCCCCTGGAGCGAGGTGCGGGATGCGGATCTGGATGCCGCCGACCTCGTCGTCGCGGGCCCCGGCCCGGGCGACCCCCGGGACACCGAGAACGGACGGATCGCCCGGATGCGCGAAGTGGTCGCCCGTCGCCTCGATGCCGGCGCCCCGCTGCTGGCGGTGTGCCTGAGCCACCAGATCCTCGCCGACCGACTCGGGATCGCCCTGACTCCGCTGGATGCCCCGCATCAGGGTCTGCAGAAGTCCGTCCCGGTGTTCGGAGAGAACGCCTCGATCGGCTTCTACAACACGTTCACCGCACGCGTCGCCCCCGGCACGACGACGGTCGGACCGGCAGAGATCTCGGCGGACGTCGCCTCCGGCGATGTGTACGCCCTCCGCGGGGCGCACTTCTCATCCGTGCAGGGTCACCTGGAATCGATCCTCTCGCGCGACGGGATCCGCACGCTCGAGCGCCTCGTCGGGCACGCGTTCGCCTGAGGCGCTCAGCCGAGGATCTTCATCGGGTTGAAGACGTCGGCAAGCAGGAGCACCGCGCCCATCGCGATCAGCAGCACCGCGACGACCACGGTCAGCGGAACGAGCTTGGTCGCGTCGACGGGCGCGGGCGGGGGCCGGCGGAAGATCTTGGCCCACACCCGTCGGATGCCGTCCCACAGCGCCACGACGACGTGCCCGCCGTCGAGCGGCAGCAGCGGAATCAGGTTGAAGACGAAGAGAGCGACGTTCAGCGAGCCCAGCAGGCTGAGGAGGATCGCGAACCTGTCGAGGATTGGTGCATCGGTCGCCGCGACCTCCCCGGCGATACGGCCGACGCCCACCACGCTCAGTGGACCGTTCGGGTCGCGTTCGCTGCCGGTGACGAGGGAGACGCCGGTGTCCCAGATCCGCACCGGGAGCGTGAGGATCATGGAGCCCACCCGTGCGACCGTGTCCGCCGTCATCTGCGGACCCGCGTTCAGCGGTTGCTGCACGTAGCCCATCTGCGATGTCATGCCGACGTAGCCGACGTCCTTGACGACGGGCTCGCCGGCGTCATCGAGGATCGGCCGACCGCCGGCGTCGGTGATGGTGCGCTGGGCCTCGATCGGCGTGATGCTCAGCGGCTTCTCCACACCGTCGCGCCGGACCACCATCGGGAGCGTCTCGCCCGGCGCCGCCTGCACGATCGCCGTCGCCTCCGCGAAGGTCGACACCGGGGTGCCGTCGACCGACACGATCACGTCGCCGGGCTTGATCCCGGCCTCGGCGGCGGGCGACGCCGGATCGTCCGCGGAGCACTCGGTCGCCGTGGAGCCGGCGGGCACCACGCACTCGTTGACCGAGGCGATCGTCGTCGTCCCCTGCTGCAGTCCGATCCCGGAGAGCAGCACGGTGAAGACCACGGTGGCGAGGATCAGGTTCATCAGCGGTCCGCCGAGCATGACCACGACGCGCTTCCACACCGGCAGGCGGTAGAAGACGCGGTCCTCCGCCCCCTCGGCGATCGTCTCGTCGTTCGCGGATCGTGCGTCCTGGATCAGCGAGCGGAACACGCCGGAGGCCGGACCCGAGCTCTTCGACTCCGGGTACATGCCGGACATCGAGATGAAGCCGCCGAGGGGCAGCACCTTGAATCCGTACTCCGTCTCGCCGATGCGCTTCGACCAGAGCCGCGGTCCGAAGCCGATCATGTACTGGCCGACGCGCACGCCGAAGAGCTTCGCGGGGACGAGATGGCCGACCTCGTGCAGGCCGATCGAGAGGCCGAGGCCGATCAGCATGAAGAGGATGCCGCCCAGATAGAGCAGGATTTCCACGTGCCAACGTTACTGCCCCCCAGCTAGGAATCCGCCCGGCACCTGCCGCACGGCTAGGCTGTCAGCGTGAATGCCCGGCAGCTGCGACTCGTACGCGCTGCCGTCGTCTCCTCCGTCGCGACCCTGCTCGCCGCGCTGTCGCACACGCTCGGCGGCGGAGCGGCCCCGCATCCGCTGCTGATCCTCGCCGTCGCGACCCTGCTGACGCCGCTCTCCGCACTCCTGGTCGGCGTGCGGCAGTCGCGCGGGCGCGTCGCGGTGGCCGTCGTCGTCTCCCAGGTCGCCTTCCACCTGCTGTTCCAGGCACTGGGGTCGCCCACCGGGGTCGACCTCGCGGGCGGCACCGGACATGTGCACCATCTGACACTCTCGGCACTCGCACCCGCATCGCCCGCGTCGGCCCCCGCCACCCTGATGCTGTTCGCGCACGCGGTCGCAGCCCTGCTCACCACGCTCGTGGTCTGGCACGGAGAGACGGTCGTGCGGGCCGTGGTCCGCTGGGTCGAGGCGCTGCTGCGTCGGGCCGCCGCGATCGCACCGGTCGAGCACCGACGCCCCCTCCGCCCTCGCGCGATCACCCTTCCCTCGTTCGACGCCGCGGCCTCGTCCGCCGTGTCGCGACGGGGCCCTCCTGCGCTCATCTGCGACTGACTTCCGTCGCACCGGATTCCGCCGCCCGCATCGGGCGGCCCCATCCCTCTCGCGGGAACGCGCCATCGTGGCGCGCCCGCATTCCGAGCACACAGGAGATTTCCGCATGTCCCGCAACACCCGCACCAGCCGCACCCGCCGCACCGCCCTCGCCACCGCCGGAGTCCTCGGCGGTGCCGTCCTCGCCCTCGTGGTCCCCGCGATGGCCAGCGCCCACGTGAGCGTCAGCCCCGACGAGCTCGTCGCCGGCGACCACGGCGTGCTCACGTTCTCGTTCTCCCACGGCTGCGAGAACTCCCCGACCACGGCACTGCGCATCACCATGCCCGACGGACTCGCGTCCGTGGCACCGACCCTGGACGGCGACTGGAGCATCCAGGTCGAGCGTGGCGACGACGGTCTCGTCAGCGAGGTCACCTACACGGCGCTGACGCCCGTGCCCACCGACCTCCGCGGCGCCGTGAGCATGGGCGTCGGTCTGGACGAGAGCACTCCGGCGTCGCTGGCGTTCCCCGTCGTGCAGGAGTGCGTCGAGGGCTCGACCGAGTGGACGCAGCTCGCCGAGAAGGGCGAGGACCCGCACAGCCTGGACGCTCCGGCACCGGTCGTCACGGTCACCGAGGCCGCCGCCGGCGGTCACGGCGAGCACGACGCGGCCGAAAGCACGGAGGACACGGCGGCCGCCTCGACCGCGAACGACGTCACGGGCATCGCGCTCGGAGCCGGCGGACTGGTCGCGGGCATCGCGGCCCTGATCGTCTCCGTGCTCGCCTACCGGCGCCGCGCCTGACCCCGGTCACGACTCCTCGCGCATCGCCTCTCCGGCGCGCGAGGGGTCGTGCCGCACAGAGGTTCACCGCGCCGTCATGAGATCATGGAGGCGCCATGTC
Organism: Microbacterium sp. GW821-FHT01D02; assembly: GCF_059422585.1. NCBI lineage: Bacteria > Bacillati > Actinomycetota > Actinomycetes > Micrococcales > Microbacteriaceae > Microbacterium > Microbacterium sp. GW821-FHT01D02. The sequence continues at coordinate 102,948 of NZ_JBWKXB010000004.1, forward strand.
GATTGAACAACAACCGAGCCTGCCTCCCGTGCTCCGCCCCGCGAACCCGCCCCGGCGTGAGCTGTCCGAACTCGCTTCCCGTTTCGCTCGCGCCGTGCGCGGCGATGTCGACGGGATCGCCCTCTCCGGCATCACCCTCGCGACGGCCGACCTGCGCCCCGGCGAGGCCTTCGTCGCGATCCAGGGTGTGAACCGGCACGGTGCGGACTTCGCGGTCACCGCCGCCGAGAAGGGCGCGGTGGCCGTCATCACGGACGAGGCCGGCGCCGCCATCGCCGAACCGGCCGGGCTCCCGATCCTCGTGGTCGACGACCCCCGAGGCGTCCTCGGAGATCTGAGCGCCTGGGTCTACGGCACTGGTGCGGACGATCCTCTCCCCCTGCTGTTCGCGACCACCGGTACCAACGGGAAGACCAGCGTGTCCCACCTGCTGGAGGGCATCCTCGATCAGATCGGGGTCGTCACCGGGCTCTCCTCCACCGCCGAGCGCCACATCGCCGGCGAGATCATCGTCTCCCGGCTGACCACGCCGGAGGCCTCGGAGATGCACGCGCTCCTGGCGCTGATGCGCGAACGTGCGGTCGAAGCCGTCGCGGTCGAGGTCAGCGCCCAGGCCCTGTCCCGCCACCGGGTCGACGGCATCCGCTTCGACGTCGCCGGTTTCACCAACCTCAGCCACGATCACCTCGACGACTACGCCGACATGGAGGAGTACTTCGAGGCGAAGCTGCCGCTGTTCCGTCCCGACCGTGCGAAGCGCGGCGTCATCTGCCTCGACTCGCCCTCCGGCGCGATCGTCGTCGACCGCGCCGAGATCCCCGTCGTCACGGTGGGCACGCCGTCCATCGCCGCCGACCCCGCCGCGGCCTCCGCGGCGGACTGGGTCGTCGTCATCGACGACGAGCGCGCGGCCGGCACGACGTTCACGATGACCGGACCGGCGGGGTCGCTCACGACCACGGTGCCGGTGATCGGTCCACACATGGCCGCCAACGCCGCACTCGCGATCGTGATGCTCCTGGAGGGCGGCTACGCCTGGGACCGTATCGTCGACGCGCTCACGCGCGACGGGGGCATCCGCGCCTATCTCCCGGGTCGCACGCAGCTCGTCTCCGGCGACCGCGGTCCCGCCGTGTTCGTCGACTTCGGGCACTCTCCCGACGCGTTCGAGAAGACGCTCGCCGCCGTGCGCCGCGTGACGCCGGGCAAGGTCCTGATGCTGTTCGGCGCGGACGGCGACCGCGATGCCAGCAAGCGTTTCGACATGGCGCGGACCGCGGTCGAGGGCAGTGACATCCTCGTCGTCACCGACCACCACCCGCGTTTCGAGGATCCCGCCTCCATCCGCGCGACCCTCGTCGAGGGCGCCCGCACGGCACGACCGGACGCCGAGATCCACGAGGCCTCGCCGCCCGAGAACGCCATCGTGACGGCGGTCGGACTCGTCGGCGACGGCGATGCCATCCTCTGGGCCGGCCCCGGCCACCAGGACTACCGGGACATCCGCGGCGTGCGTACGCCGTACTCGGCGCGCGAGCTGGCACGCCGAGCGCTGCGCGCGGCAGGGTGGCCGGTTCCCGAGCCGCGCTGGCCGGTGCCCTACCCCGACGAGGACTGAGTCCACGCACCCGGGCGGCGCCTGTCGCCCGGGGCTCGGCTCAACTCGCGGCGATCATCCGATCGGCCGTCGTGCGGGCCCAGGACTCCGCGGCGGCGAGCGTCTCGACCGTCAGGGCGTCGGGGGCCTCGTGGGCGTCGACGACACGGGCGATCGTGTCGACGATGCCGAGGAACGACAGCCGCCCCTCGTGGAACGCGTCGACGGCCTGCTCGTTGGCCGCGTTGTAGACGGCCGGGAACGTGCCGCCCGCGCGTCCGACGGCCTTCGCGAGAGCGACCGAGGGGAATGCCTCTCCGTCGAGCGGCTCGAACGTCCAGGACGTCGCGGTCGACCAGTCGAGCGGTCGTCCGACGCCGCCGACGCGATTCGGCCAGTCCAGGCCGAGGGAGATGGGCAGACGCATGTCCGGCGGCGACGCCTGTGCGATCGTCGAGCCGTCGATGAACTCGACCATCGAGTGCACGATCGACTGCGGATGCACGACGACCTCGATGTCGTCATAGGCGACGTCGAAGAGCAGATGCGCTTCGATCACCTCGAGGCCCTTGTTCACGAGCGTGGCGGAGTTGGTGGTGACCATCCGCCCCATGTCCCAGGTCGGATGCGCCAGCGCCTCCGCGGGCGTGACCTCGGTGAGCTCCGCGCGGCTGCGGCCCCGGAACGGCCCGCCGGACGCGGTCACCACGAGCCGGCGGACCTCGGCGTGCGTCCCCGCCAGCAGCGCCTGCGCGAGGGCGGAATGCTCGGAGTCCACGGGGACGATCTGACCGGGAGCGGCAGCGGCGAGCACCAGATCGCCGCCGACGATGAGCGATTCCTTGTTCGCGAGCGCCAGAGTGCGTCCCGCCTTCAGCGCGGCGAGGGTCGAACCGAGACCGATCGATCCGGTGATCGCGTTGAGCACGACGTCGGCCTCGACGTCGCGGACGAGCTGCTCGGCCTCGACCGCACCGAGCGCCGTGTCCTCGACCTGGAACTGCGCGGCCTGTGCGGCCAGCATCTCGGCGTTCGAGCCCGCGGCGAGTCCCACGAGCTCGAAACGGCGGGGGTTGGCGCGGATCACATCCAGCGCCTGGGTGCCGATGGAGCCGGTGGAGCCGAGGACGATGATGCGACGCATGACGCCAGCCTAGGACACGACCCCGACTCCTCCGCGGCTGCTACTGGACGGGAGTGGTGGCGAGGATGTCGACGACGAACACGAGGCTCTCCTTCTGGAGCTCGTGGCCTTCGCTCGCGCCGTAGCCGTCCGACGGCGGCATGACGACGACGACCTGCGAGCCGACCTTCTGGCCCTCGAGCGCCTTCTGGAACCCGGCGACGACGCCCGTGGTCTGGAACTGGGAAGGCGCGGCGTCACGGCTCCAGGAGGAGTCGAACTCCTTGCCGTCGGACCACTTCACGCCGAGGTACTGCACGACGACGAGGTCGCCGGATCCGACGGTCGCCCCGTCACCCTGCTTGAGGACCGCGACCTTGGTCTCGGTCGGCGCGTCGCCCTTCGGGATCTCGACGGACGGCTTGCCGTCGTCGTCGAGCTTGACCGTCGGCATGCCGGCGGTCGGGTCGACGGGGGTGCCCGTCGCGACCTCGGGGAGCCGGTCGACGGCCTGCGCGTACACGACGACGTTGTTCTGGCCTTCGCCCAGCGCACTGCCGGGGATCGCGAGCGCGACGCGGGAACCGGCCGGCTCGCACTCGAGGGCCGCGACGAAGAGCGAGGACTGGTTGGTGTCCAGCAGCACGGGCAGCACGCCGCCCTCACCCCTGGCGGACGAGTCCAGCACCTTGTTGTCGGTCGCGTCCACGATCTGGTACTGGACGGAGACCAGGTCGTTGATGTGCAGGTCGTCGCCGTCGCCCTTCGAGATGACGGTGCGCTCGACGTTCTCGAACGCGGCGTCCGCGGGCACGGTGACCTTCGTGTCGGCCCCCTCGCCCTTGACGACGACGGCGTCGGAGGTCGCGCCGGCTGGTGCGTTCACGACGCACTCGCTGGACGCGGACGGGTCCGGGGTGCCGGAGCTGGACGGCGCGGTGCCGCCGGAGCAGCCCGCCAGCAGCAGGGTCGCCGCGGCGACGGTGGACAGGACGATGAGCGGACGCTTGCGCACAGTGAGACCTCGGGATCGCGGGCGGGACACTCCATCCTGCCCCATACCCCTTTGCCCTCGCTGGGAGACGCGGCGCGGATCTTCATTCCCACGAAGGCATGGGTCCGGGAGTAACCTGCTCTGATGACCTCTGCGCAGTCCGTCGAGCCCGAACCCGCGTCAGAAGAGGAACCCCCGTCCGAGGAGACCGCGAAGCCTCGCCATGCGGGATTCGCCTACACGCTCGGCCGGAGCCTCATCACGCCGCTCGCCCGACTCGTCTACCGACCCCGGATCGAGGGCCGCGAGAACGTCCCGCTGACCGGACCCGTCATCTTCGCCAGCAACCACCTGTCGTTCATCGACTCGATCGCGATCCCGGTCGCCGCGCCGCGTCCGGTGCACTTCCTCGCCAAGTCGAGCTACTTCGAGGGCACCGGTTTCCAGGGCTGGATGAGCAAGACCTTCTTCGAATCGATCGGCGCGATCCCGGTGCGTCGCGGCGCCGGGCAGGCCGCCCTCGACGCCCTCGACCTGCAGCGTCAGCTCCTCGAGGAGGGGCTCGCCGTCGCCCTTTACCCGGAGGGGACCCGCTCCACGGATGGGCGGCTGTACAAGGGCCGCACCGGTGTGGCGTTCCTCGCGCTGCAGACCGGTGCTCCCGTCGTCCCGGTCGGCCTGATCGGCACGGACAAGGTGATGCCCGTGGGTGCGAAGGTTCCCACCCTCAAGGAGCGCATCACCGTGAGATTCGGCGAGCCGCTCGATCTCTCTCCGCACGGCCCCGCCACGAGCGGACGCGCACGCCGCGGAGCGACCGATGAGATCATGGCCGCGATCCACGGCCTCTCCGGCCAGGAGCTGGCCGGCGCCTACAACGAGGCGCCCGCCCAGGGCACCATCGAGAAGATCAAGCAGGCGCTCCCCCACGAACGCCGCTGACACGGCGCCGAGGGACGTCAGGCGAGCGCGGTGACCGTCGCCTGGTGGCGAACGGGGAAGTTCATCGAGTTCGCGATGAAGCACCATTCGTTCGCCTGAGCGTGCGCTCGCTCGGCGGCCTCGATCATCGATGCCTCCGCGACCACGACCTCGGGACGGAGCATCACCTCGACGAACGAGCCTCCGCCCTTGCCGTCTTCGCGCATCATCCCGCTGGCCTCGTCGCGGTACGACACGACCACGACGCCCGCCGTCACGCAGGCATGCAGGTACGACAGCAGATGACACTCGGACAGGGACGCGAGCAGGAGATCCTCGGGATTCCAGCGCGACGGGTCGCCGCGGAAGGGCTTGTCCGCCGAGGCGAGCAGCTCCGGCTTCCCGGCCACCTCGATGGTCACGTCGCGGCGGTAGTCCCGGTAGCCGGACGTGCCGGAACCTGCATTCCCGGTCCAGATCGAGGTGAGCGCGTAGTGATGTTCGCCGAGGGCGCGGGGAGTCGACTCTGCCATGTCGACAGTCTGCCAGGCGCCTCCGACGTGACGTGAGCCGGTGCGGGCCCGGCGCTAGAGTTGACGGGTGCTGGAGACTCTCACCGTTCAGGATTCCGTGGAACTCGCCGTCGTCGAGCGGAGCGGATTCATCGAATCCCGCCACGTCGGCGCCGCAGTGGTGCTCTCGCCCGACGGAGATGTCGTCGCACGCCACGGCAACGCCGATGCGCTGATCCTGCCGCGTTCGAGCCTCAAGCCGCTGCAGGCGGTCGCCTGCATCACCGCCGGTGCGGTCCTCGACGGGGAGCAGCTCGCGATCTCGACGGCGAGCCACACCGGCACCGACCGTCATGCCTCCGTCGTGCGCGACATCCTCACCGAGGGCGGTCTCACGGAGGATCACCTGGGCTGCCCACCCGCCTGGCCGAGCGACTCCGCGACCCGGGACGAGATGGTCCGCGAGCACGGTGAGCCGTCGCGGGTGCGGATGGGCTGCTCGGGCAAGCACGCCGCGATGCTGCGCGCCTGCGTGGCGACCGGCTGGCCGACCGAGGGCTACCTCGACCCCGCGCATCCGCTCCAGGTGCACATCCGCGAGGTCGTCGAGCGCCTCACCGGCGAGAAGGTCGCCCACACCGCGATCGACGGATGCGGAGCCCCCGTCCACGCCATGACGCTGACCGGACTGGCGCGCGCGATCCACCGCATCGGCACCGCCTCCGACCGGTCGCCGTTCGCGCTTCACCGCGTCGCCGGCTCACTGGTGCGCGCCGTGCGGGAGCACCCGTGGACGATCGAAGGCCCCGGTCGACCGGACACGATCGCGATCGAGAAGCTCGGCGTGTTCACGAAGTACGGCGCCGAAGGCGTGATGGTGATGGTCGCTCCGAACGGCACGACCGTGGCGCTGAAGATGCTCGACGGCGCCACGCGCGCCTCCACGATCGTCGCCGCCACCCTGCTCGCCCGGTCGGGCGGCCTCACCGATGCCGACGTGGCGACGCTCGGCGACGCGCTGCCGCTCACCGTCCGCGGCGGTGCGGCGGACGTCGGCGCGATCCGTCCCGGTGCGGGCCTCTGACACGTCGCCCACGCCCGCGCTGCGGGCTGCCGTCCTCTCCGGACGCCTCCGGGCCCTCACGGCGACAGCTCCGCAAGGATCACGCGCCGGGGTGATTCCGCGCCGCGGACCGACCACGCCCGGCCCGCGTGCGGAAGGGCATACGGCGGCAGCTCCCGGACACCGGCGAGCTGCCGAAGATCGGCGGGATGCTCGGCGCGGATCAGCACCTCGCCCTCGGCACGGATGCGCTGCCAGACCGACCAGTTCCGCTGCCAGGTCTCCGCGTCGGCCACGAGGATGCCGGCCCCCGACGGAATGTGCGGCTCCGCGCTCGCGAGGACCACATCGAAACCGGGGTGTGCATCACGGAGCCGTGCCGCCACGTCGACCGCCCCGGCCGTGACGACGGCAGTGAGCGCGCTCGAGGGCTCCCAGGCCCGCAGCCTCGATCCCGTCCCTCGGACGAACGCGTGCTCGTCGGTCCAGGCGATCTGCACGTCGTGCTCACCGATCCGGGCCCGCCCGGGAGCACGGTCGCGGACGAAGGTCGCCGCTTCTCCCCCGGCTGCGAGATGCTCCACTCTGCTCGGCATGCGCAACAGCGCACGACGCGGCAGCGCCTCGAGCGCTCGCCCCAGCGATCCCGCAGCCCTGGCAGCCGTCAGAGCGAAGGACGTGCCAGTGCTGGTGCGGAGGATCTGCTCCCAACGCTGTGCGAACGGCTGACCGTACTCCGGCGGCAGCAGCGCGAACAGGGCGTCGACGTCGTCGCACAGCACGAGCTCCGGCGGACGCTCTCCTCCGCGAGCCCAGGTCTCGACGAGATCCCATGCCTCCTCGGGGTCCTCCGGCATCCAGTACGCCTCGGGTCGCTGCGCGGCGAGGGCGCGGAGGGCGGCGGTGCGACCGGATCCGGGCGCTCCGAGGAAGAGGATCCCTCGGTCTCCCCCGCACGACATCACCTCCAGCGGCTGCGACTGGTGCACCGGGTCGTCGGCGCGCCCGAGCACGACGGCATCAGGCGGCGCGTCCAGGTCGGCGAGCAGGTCCGCGAGAGGAAGGCGCGTGGGAAGGGCCGGAAGCCACGGACTGCGCGGTCGGGGCTCTGTCGCCCAGCGGATCCCGATGCGTCGCAGATCGGCGGCACCGGTCAGTGCGATGCGCAGAGCGATCGGCTCGGCGTCGGCGGGACGCCGCACGAGACCGATGCCGCGAGACTCCGTACCGCCCGGCAGCTCCGACGCCGCATCGGTTCCGATCATGAGTCGGCTGTCCGCGGCGTCGCCCACGCGCAGGCTGATGCGGAGCGGGCAGTTGGCCGCCAGCGCGTCGCGCACGACGCCGGCGGCTCGTTGGGTGCCGAGGATCAGGTGCATCCCGAGAGCCCGGCCGCGAGCCGCGACGTCCGTGAAGACCGCGCCCAGGTCGGGATGCTCCGCCAGGAGCGCCGCGAACTCATCCACGACGATGACCAGACGGGGCATCGCGACGTCGCGCACGTCCCGGGCGCCCGCCGCGGCCAGCACTCCCTCGCGGCGACGCAGCTCGGCGGTGAGGCTCGACACGCCGCGTCGGGCACCGTCCTCATCGAGGTCCGTGATGACGGCCGCCACCTGTCGCAGCTCGCGCAGCGGCTCGAAGGCGGTGCCGCCCTTGAAGTCGGCGAGGACGAACGTCACCCGATCGGGTCCGTGCTCCGCGGCGATGGCGGCGACCCAGCTGACGAGGAGCTCGCTCTTCCCCGTCCCGGTCGTGCCGGTGACGATCGCATGCGGCCCGTCCTCGACGATGTCGACCACGATCGCGCCCCGTTCGCCGCGTCCGATCGCCGCAGCCAGGCCTTCGTCCGCATGCGGCTGCTCCAGCTCGTCCAGTGTGACGGTATCCGGGAGCGTATCGACATGCTCTTCCCGCTCTGCAAGGTCGCGCGCGATGAGACCCGCCTGAGACCCGGACAGACACTCGACGGCGATGACCGCAGCCCCCTGCGGTGTGCGGAGGCGGGCACGGGCGGGTTCCCCGATGTCGATCACCGTCGTGACCCCCTCGGGCACCTCTGCGTCGGTCGACGTCAGCCAGATGAGAGCATCCGCCTCCAACCGATCGCTCTCCGGCGAGCAGACCGCCAGCCGGAATCCGCCCCGGCGTGCGCGCGCTGCGTGCGGGAGCGCACCGAGACCGACCGCGATGAGCTCCGCGCCCACGAGAGAGAGCTGTGCCGCACCGAAGCGCATGCTCAGCTGGACGACGAGCGCTCGTGCGGCCGCGACCACCAGGGGTCTCGCGCCACGCAGACAGATCCCGCCGCCGAGAGGAACCGTGATCGGAGCTTCCGTGAGCGTGCCGCAGCGCTCTCGGAAGCTCCGGCCGCGGGGATCATCCGCTCCCCCGCATCGGATGCCGCTCGTCGTGCTGCCGGCGCCCACCACGACCGGGGTCGTCGAGTCCGGGGGCCGTGCGTTCCGGAGGGGCGGTTGGACGAGGGCGGCCGCGGCGTCGGGCAGGCGCAGCCACAGCGCGTCGCGCTCCTCTCGCTGCCGGCGGAGAAGCTCTTCCTCGGCTGCCGTCCACTCACGCTCCATCTGGGCTTCCGTCTGCCGACGTTCGCGTCGCCGGCTGCGAGCGGCGTCGAGGAACGAGGCGCAGATCATCAACGGACCGAGCGCCGCGAAGCACAGCGCGAAGACCGATCCCGTGATCATCCACAGCGCGACGCCGGAGACGATCGGCACGACGGCGGCCAAGAACGGCAGCGACGCGCGACGCGAAGGGGCGGGAGCCGCCGGGAGGACGATCGGAAGGGTTTCCATGAACCCCAGTGGACCGCATGCGCGATCAGGAATCCGCGCTCTCCACAGCGCGGAGCGGCTACTCCGCGGTGTCGCCGATTGGGGAGGACGAGTCGTCCTCGTCCGTGACCTGCACGATGATGAGGGTCACGTTGTCGCGGCCGCCGTTCTCCAGCGCCGCGGCGAGCATCGCCTCGACGCCCGTGCCCGGGTCGGAGTTCTCGCGGAGGAAGTGCTGGATCCCGTAGTCGGTGAGCTCCTTGGTGAGCCCGTCCGAGCAGATGACGAATCGGTCGCCGGCGCGCACGTCGATCGTGACGTAGTCCGGGGCCGTGAGCTCGCTCGCGCCGACCGCGCGCGTGATCACGTTGCTGTACGGATGCCCTTCGGCCTCCTCCGGGCTGAGCTTGCCCGCCGTGATGAGCTCCTGGACCACGGAGTGATCCGTCGTGACCTGCAGGAGTCGGTCGTCGCGGAGCAGATAGACCCGGGAGTCGCCGATGTTCAGCACGACCCACTGGGCCTCGTCGCCGGCACCGTCCAGGTACACCCCGGTGAGCGTCGTCCCGGTGCCCTCGTCGGTCGTCTCCGGATGGTCGGCGATGTCGCCCACGGCGAGCTCGAGAGCCTTCTCGATCGCTGCGTGGTTGACCTCGCCGGCAGAGACCACAGCCTGAAGGCGCTCGACCGTGCTGCGACTCGCGATCTCGCCACCGGCATGACCGCCCATGCCGTCGGCGACGATGAAGAGCGGGTACTCGGCCAGGAACGCATCCTGATTCGTCTCACGGCGTCGACCGAGATCGGTGACCCCGGCCCAGGACAGCAGCAGCGGGCGCTGCGCAACCGTGACGCGGTGCGTCTTCGTCTCAGCCACGTGCTGCCTCCGATGAGCCTGCGTCGGGTCGGGCGGTCGCAGGATACTCACACATCGTAGTAGAACTCACCCGTGCCGCGGTCACACTCGGGCGCCCGGATCGGCGGGCAGCGGGAACAATTCGTCGATGATCTCGAGGTCAGCCGCGTCCGGGCGCCACGCATCGCCCGCCGCCGCATTCGCTTCGACCTGTGCGGCCGAGGTCGCGCCGGCGATCACGCTGGACACCGCCGGGCGGGCGAGGAGCCACCCGAATGTCGCCTGCAGCATGGTGATGCCGCGCTCGTCGCAGAACCCGCGGAAGGTCTCGATCGCATCCCACGGCGCGTCCTCCCAGACGTGCCGCCGCGTCGCCATGATCCTGCTCGACGCCGGGCCACCGTCGCGGGTGAACTTCCCGGTCAGGAGCCCGTTGTGCAGCGGGAAGTACGGGAAGAAGCCGAGCTGGTACCGCTCCACCGCCGGCAGCACCTCGCGCTCGGCCGCGCGAGCCAGCAGCGAGTAGTGGTTCTGCGCGGAGATGAATCGACCGGTCGAGCGGGCGCGCGTGGTGAACTCCGCCTCGGCGATCTGCCACCCCGTGAAGTTCGAGTGGCCGTAGTAGCGGATCTTCCCCTCGCGGACGAGCTCGTCGAGCGCGTCGGTGGTCTCGGCGATCGGCGTCTCCGGATCGGGCAGGTGCAGCTGGTACAGATCGATCCAGTCGGTGCGCAGTCGTCGCAGGGACTCCTCCACCGCCCGACGCACGTAGCGACGGGAGCCGCGGGCCGCGGGGAACGCGTAGCCCATGTCCCGCTCCTGCCCGAACTTGGTCGCCAGGACGACCCTGTCGCGGCGTCCCTCGAGCGCCTCGCCCATCAGGGTCTCGCTGGCGCCGGCGACCGCCCCGTACATGTCGGCGGTGTCGAAGAAGGTGATGTCGTTCGCGAGCGCGGCATCGATCACCTCGCGTGTGCCCGACAGGGTCTCGGTCGCGGTGCCGGCCCGTCCGAAGTTGTTGCAGCCGAGGCCGGTGGAGGAGACGAGAAGACCGGACGCGCCGACGCGGCGCTGGGACGAGACCATGTCCTCTACGTTAGCGGCCACGTCGGATCGGGCGGCATCCCGAACAGCACAGAGCCCCCGACCGGAGTCGAGGGCTCTGTGTCAGAGATCACGCAGGCGGCTGCGTGGGATCCGTCGGCGGGGCCGGCGGTGCCGCGGGCGGCGCCGGCGGTGCTGCCGGCGGAGCGGTCGGAGGTGCGGGCGGTGCTGCCGGCGGAGCGGCAGGAGGCGCCGGGGGCGTGGTCGGCGGCACCGGCGGAACCGGGGCACCCGTCGCCGGAGCGGTGGGCGTCGCCGGAGGCGCGTAGCCGGGCTGGGCGGGCGGCGCGTACCCCTGCGGGGCGGGCGGAGCGTAACCCTGCGGGACGCCGTAGCCGGGCTGCGGGGCACCGTATCCGGGCTGCGGGGCGGCGGATGCCTGTGCCGGAATGCCGTCCCAGGCGGTGCGGTCGCCGAGCAGCGAGTTCGCCGCCCACGATGCGGGCTGGATGTTCGAGTTCCAACGCGACTTGTCGAACGCGTTGATGCCGAGCCACACGGGCGGGAGGAAGAAGTAGAGGATGACCCAGACGGCATCCTTCTGCAGCTTGAGACCGACGCGCCAGGCCGCGATCAGGTCGAGGACACGAGCGGCGATGCCGGCGAGCGGGAGGATGAGGAACCAGCCCAGGAACGGGATGATCGCGCCGAGGATGCTGGCGCCGATCAGGTAGAGCACGAGCCAGGGGCTCAGGTCACCGAGCTTGTAGAAGATCATGGAGTTGTAGACCGGAACCCACGCACGCCACTTCCCCTGGACTCCCGCCTTCTCGAAGATCCTCATGTAGAACCACGAGTAGAGCGCGTAGATGGCGAGCGGCAGGATCGTGTAGACCAGGATCAGCGCGACGAGCGCGCCACCTGACAGACCCCCGTAGCCGTAGTAGTCGTCCATGGTTCCCTCCAAGAAGTTCATGATGCGGCGTCGTGCGTTGATCACAATAGCGTGTCGAAGCACCGGGCGCATGACTCTCCGCGCTCGGGCGCGTTCGATCCGGACCTGTACGGGAAGCCGGATTCCGCAGGTCTCGCAGCTACTCCGCCACGACGAGTTCGATCGTGCCAGGCTGGTCGGCGTCTCGGAGGACGATCCCCCGGGACTCGGCCCAGGACCGCAACGCACGAAGCGACCCCGCACGCGGCCGGTCCTCCGCGAGTGCGCGCACGAGCAGCCCCTTGGACTTCTTGTTGAAGTGGTTCAGCGCTCTGCCGTGCGGTGTCACGACGCGGACATAGGCGGAAGGCACGGTCACCGGAATCGGCCCGAGTGCCACGTATGCCTCGCTCCGCAGGTCGAGCACGAAGACGGGCGCTGCTGCGCCGATCGCCTCCGACGTCGCCTCTGCCCAGTGCCGGCGGAGGGGCGGGACCCCGGGAAGAGAGGTACCGGCCGCGAGGCGGTAGGTCGGCACGGCATCGAGGGCACCGACCGGGCCGAGCGGCGCGCTGTGGATCCAGACGTGCTCCCCCAGCCAGCGCCGCGAGGCCGCGGAGAGCGACGGCGCCTCGAGCGCGTCGTACAGCACCCCGGTGTAGCGGTCGACCGCCGCCATCGTGGGGGCCGTCCGCAGCGCGCGGTTGTGCGCGATGTCACCGAGCTGACGTTCGCTCAGCTTGAGGACCCGGCGCGCCGATGCCTCGTCCGCCGAGAGCTCGACGAGCGCGTCGACCACCGCGGTGCGATGCGCCGCCAGCCCGGGCAGTGCCAGCGAGCGGACATCGAGCGGCGCGCCGTCGCCGCCCACGTGCTTGGTCTCCGACGGAGGGAGCAGGATCTTCATGAAACCTCGGTGGATGCAGACGCGTCCGCCTCGGGACCCGAGCGGGTACCGAGGCGGACGTGTCGAAACGAGTGCTGCTAGGCGATGAGTGCCGCGTTGCCGGCGACGATCGTCAGGGTGTCGCCCTCCATGGAGAGGAACCCGTCCTGCGCGTTGGCCAGCACCTTGGTGCCATCGGACTGAGTGATGCGGACCTGGCCTTCGGCAAGGATGGCGAGCACCGGCTCGTGGCCGGTCATGAAGCCGATCTCACCCTCGACGGTCTTGGCGACCACGAGGCTCGCCTCTCCCGTCCAGACCTCCGCGTCAGCGGAGACGAGGCTGACATGCAGCGCCATGGTCAGCCGTTCTCCTTCTGGATCTTCGCCCACTGCTCTTCGACGTCGGAGATGCCACCGACGTTGAAGAAGGCCTGCTCGGCCACGTGGTCGAAGTCACCGCGGGTGATCGCATCGAACGACTCGATGGTCTCCTTCAGCGGAACGGTCGAGCCCTCGACACCGGTGAACTTCTTCGCCATGTAGGTGTTCTGCGAGAGGAACTGCTGGATGCGACGTGCACGCGACACGACGATCTTGTCCTCTTCCGAGAGCTCGTCGACACCGAGGATCGCGATGATCTCCTGCAGCTCCTTGTTCTTCTGGAGGATCTGCTTGACCGTCGTGGCGACGCGGTAGTGGTCCTCGCCCAAGTAACGGGGGTCCATGATGCGCGACGTCGAGGTCAGCGGGTCGATGGCCGGGTACAGACCCTTCGAGGCGATCTCACGAGAGAGCTCGGTCGTTGCGTCGAGGTGGGCGAACGTGGTCGCCGGGGCCGGGTCGGTGTAGTCATCGGCCGGCACGTAGATCGCCTGCAGCGAGGTGATCGAGTGACCACGCGTCGAGGTGATGCGCTCCTGGAGCACACCCATCTCGTCGGCGAGGTTCGGCTGGTAACCCACGGCGGAGGGCATGCGGCCCAGCAGCGTGGAGACCTCGGAACCGGCCTGCGTGAAGCGGAAGATGTTGTCGATGAAGAGCAGCACGTCCTGCTTCTGCACGTCACGGAAGTACTCCGCCATCGTCAGAGCCGAGAGGGCGACCCGCAGACGCGTCCCCGGCGGCTCGTCCATCTGGCCGAAGACGAGGGCGGTCTTGTCGAAGACACCCGCCTCTTCCATCTCGTGGATGAGGTCGTTGCCCTCACGGGTGCGCTCACCGACACCGGCGAACACCGACACACCACCGTGGTCCTGCGCGACGCGCTGGATCATCTCCTGGATGAGGACGGTCTTGCCGACACCGGCGCCACCGAACAGACCGATCTTTCCACCCAGCACGTACGGGGTGAGGAGGTCGATCGACTTGATGCCGGTCTCGAACATCTGAGTCTTGGACTCGAGCTGGTCGAAGTTCGGCGCCTTGCGGTGGATGGGCCAGCGCTCGGTGACCTCGATCGTCTCGCCGGGCTCGAGGTTGAGCACCTCGCCGATGACGTTGAACACCTTGCCCTTGGTCACGTCGCCGACGGGGACCGAGATGGCCTCACCGGTGTCGCGGACTTCCTGGCCGCGGACGATGCCGTCGGTCGGGTTCAGGGCGATGGCGCGGACGAGGTCGTCGCCGAGGTGCTGAGCGACCTCGAGCGTGATCTCGGTGGACTCTTCGCCCATCGCGATCGTGGTCTTCAGCGCGTTGTAGATGTCGGGGATCGAGTCGTGCGGGAACTCGATGTCGACAACCGGACCGTTGACGCGTGCGACGCGCCCGACGACCGCGGTCGCCGGCTGATCAGCCGGAGCGGTGAGGGTCATTTTCGTCTCTTTCCTGATGGTCTATTTGCTCGAGAGGGCGTCGGCGCCGCCGACGATCTCGGCGATCTGCTGCGTGATCTCCGCCTGACGCGCGTTGTTGCGCAGACGGGTGTAGTCGGTGATGAGCTTGTCGGCGTTGTCGCTGGCCGACTTCATCGCCTTCTGCGTCGCGGCCTGCTTGGCAGCAGACGACTGCAGGAGAGCGTTGAAGACGCGGCTCTGGATGTACACCGGCAGGATGGCATCGAGAACGGTCTCGGCATCCGGCTCGAACTCGTACAGCGGGTAGACGGTGCTACCGGCTTCCGACTCATCGGCTTCCGTGATCTCCAGCGGGAGCAGGCGCACGGATTCCGGCGACTGCGTCATCATGCTGACGAAACGGTTGTACACGAGGTGGATCTCGTCGACGCCGCCGTCCTGCCCACCACGGGAGAAGGCCTCGAGCAGCGTGGCCGAGATCTCCTCCGCGGTGTGGAACGACGGGGTGTCGGTGTCGCCGGTCCACTCCGCAGCGGAGGCGAGGCGTCGGAACTGGAAGTATCCGACGGCCTTGCGACCGATGAGGTAGAAGACCGGCTCCTTGCCCTGCTCCCGCAGGAGCTCCGCCACCTCGAGACCCTCACGGAGGATCTGCGAGTTGAAGGCTCCGGCGAGACCGCGGTCCGAGGAGAAGATCACGACCGCGGAGCGGGTGATGTTCTCGGACTCGCGGGTCAGCGGGTGATCCACGTTCGAGTGCGTCGCGACGGCCGATACGGCCCTCGTCACGGCACGCGCGAAGGGAGTGGACGCCTTGACGCGTGCCATCGCCTTCTGGATGCGCGAAGCCGCGATGAGTTCCATCGCCTTCGTGATCTTCTTGGTCGTCTGAGCAGAAGAGATCTTCTGCTTGTAGACCCTGAGTTGAGCGCCCATATGTCAGTACCTCACGCGGTTACGCGCGACGACCCTTGACGATCTTCTCCTGGTTGACGTCCTCAGCCTCGGCTGCAGCGTGCTCCTCGTGGCCCGGGGCGCCGATGGCGTGACCCTTGCCGCCCTGGAACTCCAGGATGAAGGCATCCGTCTGCTTCTCGAGCTCGGCGACCGTGGCGTCATCGAGGACGTTGGTGTCGCGCAGCGTGTCGAGAACCGTGGTGTTGCGACGCAGGTAGTCCAGGAGCTCGCGCTCGAAGCGGAGGACGTCCTCCACCTCGATCGTGTCGAGCTTGCCGTTGGTACCGGCCCAGATCGAGACGACCTGCTCCTCGACGGGGTACGGCGAGTACTGAGGCTGCTTGAGCAGCTCGGTCAGGCGCGCACCGCGGGAGAGCTGACGACGCGAGGCCGCGTCGAGGTCGGACGCGAACATCGCGAAGGCCTCGAGCGAGCGGTACTGCGCCAGCTCCAGCTTCAACGTTCCGGAGACCTTCTTGATCGACTTGACCTGCGCGTCACCACCGACTCGCGAGACCGAGATACCCACGTCGACCGCCGGACGCTGGTTGGCGTTGAAGAGGTCGGACTGGAGGAAGATCTGGCCGTCGGTGATCGAGATCACGTTGGTCGGGATGTACGCCGAGACGTCGTTCGCCTTGGTCTCGATGATGGGAAGACCCGTCATGGAACCGGCACCGAGCTCGTCGGACAGCTTCGCGCAACGCTCGAGCAGACGCGAGTGCAGGTAGAACACGTCACCCGGGTAAGCCTCGCGGCCCGGCGGGCGGCGCAGCAGGAGGGAAACGGCACGGTAGGCCTCGGCCTGCTTCGACAGGTCGTCGAAGATGATGAGGACGTGCTTGCCGCCGTACATCCAGTGCTGGCCGATGGCCGAACCGGTGTAGGGAGCCAGGTACTTGAAGCCGGCGGGGTCGGAAGCCGGAGCGGCCACGATCGTGGTGTACTCCAGGGCGCCGGCCTCTTCGAGCGCGCCCTTCACCGAAGCGATGGTCGAGCCCTTCTGGCCGATGGCGACGTAGATGCAGCGAACCTGCTTGTTGACGTCGCCCGACTCCCAGTTGGCCTTCTGGTTGATGATCGTGTCGATCGCGATGGCCGTCTTGCCGGTCTGGCGGTCACCGATGATCAGCTGACGCTGACCACGGCCGACGGGGATCATCGCGTCGATGGCCTTGATGCCGGTCTGCATCGGCTCGTGCACCGACTTGCGCTGCATGACGCCGGGCGCCTGAAGCTCGAGGGCACGGACAGCCTCGGTCTCGATCGCGCCGAGGCCGTCGATCGGGTTGCCGAGCGGGTCGACCACGCGGCCGAGGTAGCCGTCGCCGACGGGGACCGAGAGGACCTCACCGGTGCGGGTGACTTCCTGGCCGGCCTCGACACCGGTGAACTCGCCGAGGACGACGACACCGATCTCGTGCTCGTTCAGGCTCTGCGCGAGACCCTTGGTGCCGTCCGCGAAGATCACGAGCTCGTTCGCCATGACGCCGGGCAGTCCCTCGACGTGAGCGATGCCGTCGGCGGCGTCGATGACCGTGCCGACCTCGGTCGCCCCGGCCCCGGAGGGCTCGTATGCTGCGGCGAAGTCCTTCAGCGCGTCACGGATGACGTCGGGGCTGATCGATAGTTCTGCCATTGTCTTCCCTTTGTATCTGGGTGCGCGGTTCCCCGCGCGAAGTCGTGTTAGCCCGCGAGCTTCTGGCGAAGGTCGGCGAGTCGTGCGGAGATGCTGCCGTCGATGACGTCATCGGCGATCTGCACGCGCAGACCTCCGACCACGGCGGGGTCGATGACGACGTTGAGCGACACCTGACCGTCGTAGCGACGCGAGAGCGAGTCGCTGAGACGGGCGCGCTGCGCGTCGGTGAGGGCAGCCGCGGTGTGAACCGTGGCGACCACGCGACCGCGCTGGCTCGAGACGATGTCCATCGCCCGGTTCAGCAGCCGACGCACGCGGCGTCCGCGCGGCTGACGCACGAGCGACGAGATGATCAGCGTCGTGGCGGCGCTCGTGGAGCCTTCGGCCAGGAGACGCTCGATGAGCGTGCTCTTGGCGTCTTCTCCCCCGATGTGGCTGCCGAGCGCGAGCTCGAGCTCGGGGTTGGCCGCGATCACCCGGGAGAAGCCGAACAGCTCCCCTTCGATGTCCGCATCCGGCTCGGCGATCGCGGCAGCGCGGATCGCGAGCTCCTCGATACCGTCGACGAGTTCACCCGCGTTCGACCAGCGCTCAGCCACGGCGGTCTTCAGAACGCCCTGACTGCCTGCGGAGAACCCGCCGAACACCGCGGCGACGACGTTCTGTCGTGCCGCGGCGGGAGCGGAAGGGTCAGCAAGCGCGCCGCTCAGCTGGGACGACTCGCTCACAGCACGCGCGGCAGCCAGCAGCTCCCGTGCGGTGTCGAGAGAGACGTCCTTCGCTGCGGCAAGCGTCTTGATGGATGCCGCGAGTGCCTGAGTGGTCGCGCTGCCCATTACTGAGCCGCCTTCTCGGATGCCTCGAGCTCGGCGAGGAAGCGATCGACGACAGCCGTCGCACGTGCGTCGTCGGACAGCGTCTCGCCGACCACGCCACCGGCGAGGTCGATGGCGAGCGTTCCGACCTCGCTGCGCAGCGAGACGAGAGCGGTCTGACGCTCGGCCTCGATCTGCGTGTGCGCGGTGGCGGTGATGCGTGCGGCCTCGGAGGTCGCGGCATCCTTCGCCTCGGCGACGATCTTCTTGCCGTCCTCACGGGCGGCCTCGCGGATCTCGCCGGCCTCGGTACGCGCCTCAGCGAGCTGACGCGTGTACTCCTCGAGTGCCGCCTCCGCCTGCTTCTGCGCCTCGTCGGCCTTGGCGATGTTGCCCTCGATCGCGGCGGAGCGCTCATCGAGCATCTTCGTCAGCTTCGGAAGGGCGACCTTCCAGACCACGATGAGGATGACGATGAACCAGAGGCCCGACCAGATGATGTCGTACCACGCAGGGATGAGCGGGTTGTTCGGCTCACCCTCTGCTGCGAGGTTCGTGACAAGAGCGTTCAGCATCCTGTCTCCTTCAGAAGTCGGTGAGGATTACGGGAAGGGAATGAATGCGACGGCGATGCCGACGAATGCAAGCGCCTCGGTGAAGGCGATACCGATCCACATGAGGACCTGGAGACGGCCGGCCAGCTCGGGCTGACGAGCGACACCCTCGATGGTCTTGCCGACGACGATGCCGACGCCGATGGCCGGGCCGATGGCGGCGAGGCCGTAGCCGACCGCTCCGAGGTGACCGTTGATTTCAGCGAGAACCGTAGTAGCGTCCACGGGTTTTTCCTTTCGTTGGGTGGGAAGGCTGATGCCTGCCCGCTCAGTGCTCTTCTGCGACCGCGAGCTGGATGTAGACCGCGGTGAGGACGGTGAAGACGTATGCCTGGAGAACGGCGACCAGAATCTCGAAGAGAGTGAAGGCGCCGCCGAAGGCGAGGGTTCCGACACCGAGCGCGGCCCAGCCGCCGCCTGCGGTGAAGAAGAAGAACTGGGTCGCGGAGAACGCGAGGACCAGGATCATGTGCCCCACGACGAGGTTCATGAGAAGACGCAGCGTCAGCGTGACGGGGCGCAGGATGAACGTCGAGATGAGCTCGATGATCGCCACGATCGGCATCGCTGCCGCGGGGACGCCCTGCGGGAACAGCGAGTTCTTGAAGAACCGGAAGCCGTGGCGCTTGATGCCCGCGTAGATGAACGTCACGTAGCTGACGATGGCGAGCGTGAGCGGCACCGCGATGATCGCCGTTCCCGGCATGTTCAGGAACGGGATGATTCCCGTGATGTTCATGAACAGCACCATGAAGAAGATCGTGGTGAGGATCGGGAGGAAGCGGTCGCCGTCCTTGCGCCCGAGCATGTCGTGGGCGACGTTGGTCCGGACGAAGCCGAGCCCCATCTCCGTCAGGCTCTGGAAGCGTCCGGGCACCACCTTCATGCGGCGGGTGCCGAGCCACAGGAACAGCACCACGGCGATGACCGCGAGGAGCTGCACCAGATGGATCCGGTTCACAGGGATGGGTCCGACGTGGAAGAGGATCTCAGGGAAGAAATCGTCGATCGAAGGGCCGTGGAACTCGCCGTCAGAGGCGAGTCGAGGGGTCAGGGTCGCAGCAAGATTGAACAGCGCGGGCTCCAGCTTCGGGGCACCGGTCTAAACCGGGGCGACGATGGTCGGTGTGCTACACAGCGCAAGCGCTCGCGGGCGAGCGGCGGGCACGTCTCAACAGTATCAGAATCTGAGGGTCCCCTAAGACCGCGGACCCTCCTCGAGGGGCTCGTCATCGACCTTGTTCGCCGCTCCCGGGGCGCGATCCTCCGGCACCTCGGTCGGCAGGGTCGCATCGCTGACGTTCGGCAGGCGCATGCGGGTCAGCACGATCACGTCGATCGCGAGCGACATCAGCACTCCGGCGACGATCGAGAGGAAGAACACCATGGGGTGCAGCCACGGCTGTCCCGCGAGCAGGATCATCGCCACGACGAAGAGGCCGAGCTTGAGGAGCCAGCCTCCGAGCACGATCGCGAAGAAGAGCTGCACGTAGATCGGATCGCCGTACCAGCGGTTCGCGATGAGGATGCTGATGCCGGTGATCGCCAGGAAGACGGCGGCCAGGAGGACGCCGAGGAGGCCGCTGACGAGCCCCTCCCCCTGCGCGACGAGGTAGCCGATGCCGCCGGCGACGACGGCCAGCACGGCGGTCGCCACCGCCGACCAGATGAGGGTGCGACGCAGGATCGGCGTGCTGGAAACGGGGCTCGGGCTCATCAGGACTCCACGGGTGTCGGGTCGGTTGCGGCGGCCGCTGCGCTCTTCCTGCGGCGGGTGGGGCTCAGGGTGACGACGAGGCAGGCGGCGATGCCCACGATGCCGAAGCCGACGCCCGGCAGATACTGGCCGGGCCAGTCCTCCCGCGCTCCGACGTACATCAGCAGGACGGCGAGTGAGATCACGGCCGTCCAGGCGTAGAAGATGAGGACCGCGTCGCGGTCCCGGTGGCCCAGGTCGAGCATCCGGTGATGCAGGTGCTTGCGATCGGGCGAGAACGGCGAGCGGCCCGCGCTCATGCGCCGCAGCACGGCGAGGCCGAAGTCGAGCAGGGGCAGCAGCACCACGAGCAGCGGCAGCAGGATGGGCAGGAACGCACCGACCAGCTGGGAGCGGCCGACGCGCTCGGGGTCGAGGGCCGAGGGGTCCATCTGCCCCGTGATCGCGATCGCCGACGTCGCCATCAGCAGGCCGATCACCAGGGCGCCGGAGTCGCCCATGAACAGCTTCGCCGGGCTCCAGTTCAACGGCAGGAATCCGAGACACGCGCCGATCAGCACGGCGGCGATGAACGTGGACAGGTTGAAGTAGCTGGAGGCGCCGGAGTCACGCGTGAAGATGTAGGAGTAGGCGAAGAACACGCCGTTCGAGATGAGGCACACGCCCGCGACGAGGCCGTCGAGCCCGTCGATGAAGTTCACGGCGTTCATGACGATCACGATCGCGAACATCGTGATCGTGATGCTCAGCCAGCTGGAGACCACGATCAGATCGCCGAACGGCAGCGACAGGATCTGCAGGCCGCCGCCCACCGTGATGAGGCCGGCCGCCAGGAACTGCGCACCGAGCTTGATCATCCAGTCGATGTCCCACAGGTCGTCCACCACGCCGATGATCGCGATCAGCAGCGCCGCGCCCAGGATCGACCACATGGTCTGCGGCGGGATCCAGATGCTGTGGAAGAACGGGTTGATCGCCGAGAACCCGAAGGCCGCGGCGATGCCGAGGAAGATCGCCACTCCGCCGAGGCGCGGGGTGGGCGTGGTGTGCACGTCCCGCTCGCGGATGCCCGGGTACAGCTTGAAGCGGAGACTCAGCCGCCACACCACCCAGGTCAGCGCGAAGGTGATCGCGGCTGTGATGAGGATCGTGGCGAGATACTGCTTCACGAATCCGCGTCCTGCTGCTCCTCCGCATGCGCGTGGTCCTCGGGCTGCTCCTCGGGCTCGAGCAGATCGCCGAGCACCTCCTGCAGCTGCTCGCGCGTCACGGCGCCGTCACGGAGGATGCGCACGGTCGCGGGTTCGGCGTCGGGGCGGACGAGCGAGGTCGCGTCGACGATGGTGGAGGCGATGCCGTCCTTGCTCAGCCCGTCGGCGAGGTAGACCGCGACGCTGTCGCCCAGCATCTTCTCAGCGTCGTACGCCGAGATGGCCGCGGGTTGACCCGTGAGATTCGCGCTGGAGACCGCGAGCGGGCCGGTCTCGGCCAGCAGCTCCAGGGCCACCCTCCCCTCCGGCATCCGGACGGCCACCGTGCCGAGGGTCTCCCCCAGGTCCCACACCAGCGACGGCTGGGCGGGCAGGACGATGGTGAGCCCACCGGGCCAGAACGCCTCGACCAGGCGCTCCACGGGCTCGGGGACGGACTCGGCCAGAGCGGCGAGCGTCTCCTTCGTGCCGATCAGCACGGGCGGCGGCTGGTCGCGGCCTCGCCCCTTGGCGTCGAGCAGTCGCTGGACCGCGGCCGGGGAGAAGGCGTCGGCGGCGACGCCGTACACGGTGTCTGTGGGCATGACGATGAGGTCGCCACGGCCGATCGCCTGGCGCGCATTGCGCATGCCGGCGAGCAGCTGCGACTCGTCGCGGCAGTCGAAGATGGTTGACATGACGGTTCGATTCTATGCGGCGCGGGTGTTGCAGATGCTCGGAGGCGCCTGATCAGGGCCTGAGCGCAGTCGTGGCGCGGTCGCGCAGCGTGAGGTCGCGATGCGTCGCCGGCGCCCGCCACCCGTCGGCGGTGAGGATCTCGCGGATCGCCTCGCCCTGCAGCTCGCCGTGCTCGATCACGAGGAGACCGCCCGGGCGCAGCAGATCCCGCGCCCGCGAGCTGAGCACGCGCACGATGTCGAGGCCGTCCTCTCCGCCGTAGAGCGCCAGCGCGGGGTCGAAGAGCCGGACCTCGGGATCGCGGGGGATCGCGGCGTCGGGGACGTACGGCGGGTTCGAGATGACGACGGACGCCGTGCCGTCCAGCTCGGGGAACGCCTGCCCCAGATCGGACAGGACGAGCGTGAGGTTCTCGACACCGGCGACGTTCCGGCTCGCCCAGGCGTGCGCGTCCTCCGAGAGCTCGGCGGCGAAGATGCGGGCGTGCGGGACCTCGGTGGCCATCGCGAGGGCGATCGCCCCGCTGCCGGTGCCGAGATCGATGCCGATCGGGGCGGGGTCGGCCGCGTTCAGCAGCGCATCGATCGCATACTGCACGACGGTCTCGGTCTCGGGTCGCGGGACGAAGACGCCCGGTCCGACCGCCAGTTCGAGATGACGGAACGGCGCGGTCCCGGTGATGTGCTGCAGGGGCTCACGGGTCGCCCGTCGCGCGACCAGGGCGTCCAGCGCCTCCACCGCGTCGTCGTCGACCCCGTCGCCGCGGATGATCGCGGCCTGCACCTCGCCGCGGCGAAGATCGAGCGCATGACCGGCGAGGAGCTCGGCGTCGACCAGAGGATCCGGGACGCCGGCGTCGGCCAGGCGCTGGGCGGCGGCGCGCACGATCGCGGCGAGGGAGGTGTCGGGCATGGGTTCCAGCGTAGAGTGCTGACGGCTGTCACAAAGCCGACCGCGAAGGCCCCCTCACGTAGGCTGGACCGGCAGCGACCCCCGCACAGGAAGGCTCCTCATGCCCGGCATCCACTCCGACATCACGACCGCGTTCGGCAACACCCCGCTCGTGCGTCTGAACCGCGTGACCGAGGGCCTGGGAGCCACCGTCCTCGCGAAGCTCGAGTACTACAACCCGGCCTCCAGCGTGAAGGACCGCATCGGCATCGCCATGATCAACGCGGCCGAGGCATCGGGCGAGCTGACCCCCGGCGGCACGATCGTGGAATCGACCAGCGGCAACACCGGGATCGCCCTGGCGATGGTCGGCGCTGCGCGCGGCTACCGGGTCATCCTGACGATGCCCGCCTCGATGTCCAAGGAGCGCCGCGTCCTGCTGAAGGCCTTCGGCGCGGAGATCGTGCTCACCGACCCCACCAAGGGCATGAGCGGCGCGATCGAGGAGACCAAGCGCATCGTCGCCGAGACCCCCGGCGCCATCTGGATCCGCCAGTTCGAGAACGCCGCGAACCCGCAGATCCACCGCGAGACCACGGCACAGGAGATCCTCCGCGACACCGACGGCGCAGTCGACATCCTCGTCGCGGGCGTCGGCACCGGCGGCACCGTGACCGGCACCGGCCAGGCACTGAAGGCAGCGAAGCCCAGCGTGCAGGTCATCGCCGTGGAGCCCAGGGACTCCCCCGTGCTCACCGAGGGACACCCCGGCCCGCACAAGATCCAGGGCATCGGCCCGAACTTCGTCCCCGACGTGCTCGACCGCGAGGTGCTCGACGAGATCCTGACGGCCGAGTTCGAGGAGTCGCTGCGCGTCGCGCGCGACCTCGCAGCGAAGGAGGGACTGCTGGTCGGCATGTCCTCCGGAGCGGCCGTCGCCGCAGCACTGAAGGTCGCCGCGCGGCCCGAGAACGCCGGCAAGACGATCGTCGTGGTCATCCCGGACACCGGTGAGCGCTACCTCTCCACCGCGCTGTTCGAGGACCTGCGCGAAGACTGAGACCGTCGATGGGCATGATCGGGCGAATGCGCGAGGACATCGCGGCGGCTCGCCTCCGTGATCCGGCTGCGCGCAGCGCCGTCGAGGTGGCTCTGCTGTATCCGGGACTCCACGCCATCTGGGCGCACCGCGTCTCGCACGCGCTGTGGCGGCGCCGGCTGCGGCTGCTCGCGCGCGCCGGCTCCCAGGTCTCGCGCTGGTTGACCGGGATCGAGATCCATCCCGGCGCGAGGATCGGACGCCGCTTCTTCATCGACCACGGCATGGGCGTCGTGATCGGCGAGACGAGCGAGGTGGGTGACGACGTGATGCTGTACCACGGCGTGACCCTCGGCGGACGCACGCGGACGTCGGGCAAGCGGCACCCCACCCTCGGGGACGGTGTCGCTGTCGGTGCCGGAGCGAAGATCCTCGGTCCCGTGACGATCGGGGCAGGCTCCGTGGTCGGCGCGAACGCGGTGGTCACTCGCGACGCCCCGGCGGACAGCATCCTCGTCGGCGTTCCTGCCAAGCCTCGACAGCGCCACGTCGGTGAGGACACGCGGGCTCTCCTGACCGCCCCCGACTACGCGATCTGAGCGGCGACGCGCAGGACTAGCGGCGACGGCCCTTGGCGGCGTCGACCTTCTTGCGCAGGAAGATCAGCGGGAGCACGACACTGCCGACCGCGGTGATCAGCCACACGATGACCGACCCGAGCAGCCAGCCGGTCAGGTCCGTGATGCGCAGACCACCGATGGGGAGCAGCACGACCACGACGAGCGAGATGAGCGTCGAGAAGATCCCGATGCCTCCCATCAGCACCGGCGCGTAGCGATCGGCGAGCTTTCCGACCCACGGCGCGAGCACGCTCTGCAGGATCGCGAAGATCAGGATGCAGATGACGAAGCCCCACCACTTGTCCCACTCGATCTGGAACCCGTCGAGGAGGAGGTCGGCGGCGATGAGGCCGAGACCGGCGGACACGACGTACATCAACCCGCGGAACAGGAGTGTGATCACGCGCCTGAGCCTAGCGCCCCACGCCCCGCGCGTGCGGACAGCGACGCTCCGACGGACATCCGCGTCGCCGAAGACGACGACGGCGCCGAGTCACACCCCCGAAGGAGCATGGCCCGGCGCCGTCCTGGGGGCGGGTCAGTGACGCGCGCGTGAGCGACGTGCGGCCGCCCACGCACCGGCCAGCAGCAGAGCGAGACCGACGACGGCCGCCGTGCCCGCCGGGAACGACGAACCCGTCTGAGCCAGGTCACCGTTCGCGGGGGCGTGCGCCGGAGGCGTCGAGCTCGCCGGGGGCGTCGGGGGCGTCCGCGGGCGCACGACCGTCGGGTTCTCGACCGTGACGGCCACGGGCTGCGACGCATCGGTCACGGTGACGGTCGCGGTCGGACCGACATCCGCACCGGCGACGCGGAACGTCGGGCGGCCGTACTGGACGACACCGTCGGCGACCGTGACATCCGCGGGGCGGGCCTCCGTGAGCGTCACGGCAGTGCCGACGGGGATGTCCTCGGGAAGCGTGGTCGTCCGGCCGTCTGCGATCGAGAGGTCGCCCCGCACCGTGTCGCCATCCACGCCGTATTCGTAGTGCACCGTGTAGGCGGAGCCGTCGGGCAGGACGGCGGCCCCGTCCCCGGTGACGTGCTTGGTGACCGACAGGTTCCCCGTCGGGACGGCGGCACGGTCGGCGACGTTCTCGAGCACCAGTGCGACCGGGTCGCTGCTGCCCGGGGTGATCGCATACGTGCCGTCGCCGTTGTCCACGACCCCTGCACCCGTGATCGTGTGGGTCCCCCACGCGACTCCGTCGATCGCGGGGATGTCGATCTCCGAGATCACGAAGGTCGATCCGATCGGATAGCGCTCCGACATCGCACGATTCCCCTCGCCGACCGTGATCGGCAGGGTGCGCGTCTCGCCGGCCACCTCGTACTCCACGGTGAACACGGTGCCCGCCGGGACCGACGACGCCGCGTCGCCCGAGACGGACTTCGCGATCGAGAACCGCGTGTACGCGTCGCCGTCGCCGATGCCTCCGCCGAACCCGGTGTAGGTGAAGCTGCCGCTGGCCTTCGTCGACTGCACCAGAGCATCGTTCCGATAGGTGTCGCCGCGGAAGAAGGCGCCGTCCGGGGCCGTGAGGTACTGGATCTGGTAGACGCGCTTCTGGTCGGCGGGGACGTTGCCGACGATGAGCGAGAACGACTTCTGTCCGGCGGCATAGGTGTTCTCGACGATGTCCGCAGCGGGCACGCCGACGGCGGGACCGGCGAGGTTCCCGTCTTCGTCGACCGGCCGCCAGGAGACGTCGAGGGAGCCCACCAGGCTGTGGCTCTCGGCATCGGGGCCGCCCGGCACGAGGGTGTCGGCGACCGTGAACCGGCCGTCCTCCGCCAGGCCGCTCGGCACGCTGATCATCCAGCCCCAACGGCCGTCCTGAGCCGACTGCCAGCCGACCTTGGCGGCCGAGACGACGGCACGATCGGGCAGCTGGACGATGCCGCCCTCGCCGGGGATGTCGGCCAGGATCGGCGCGCCGCCGCCCTCGAACGCGAGCGTCGACGCGGTGGTCGCCGCGACGGCCTCCGCCTTGAACCACACGCTTCCGTGCACGTCGTCCCGGTCGTTGACGAAATCGGTCAGCGTGCACGTGAGCACGGGCAGGTCATCGTCGCTGACCACGCACGACCCGACCACGTCGCCGGCGGCGTTCTTCAGCTCGAACGCGGCATCGACGACGCGGCGGAGCTCGGTCGGGAGGGTCATGCCGAAGGTCTCGCCGCCCACCGCGCTGTCGGGCACCGCCCAGTCGGCCGTCACCACGAGCCACTGCCCGACCCGCGTCGGACCGCCCTCCCCCTCGACGAAGGACAGCTCCACGTGGGAGATGGCATCCGGATAGGTCTCGGTCGCGGCGGTCGCCGCGGCTGCGGCGGTGAGCACGCCGGTGACGGCGAGTACGATCCCCAACGCCGCCGCGACGAAGGATGACATTCTGCTTCTGGGCATGGTGTTGTTCCCCCCGGGCCGTGGCCCTGATCGACGAGTGTCGACAGTAACGTGTTACCTGCGACCTCTTCAGGGTATACGAATGCCCGGCCCCTGCCTGAATACCGGCAGGGCCCGCGGGGGGCGGAACGGGGCGTCAGGAATCGGCGCCGACGGCGGCGAGACGAGCCTCTTCGTCGGCGGTGATCGCGCTCTCGATCAGCGGGTCGAGAGCGCCGTCCATGACCTGATCGAGGTTGTACGCCTTGAACCCGGTGCGGTGATCCGCGATCCGGTTCTCCGGGAAGTTGTACGTGCGGATGCGCTCGGAGCGGTCCATGCCGCGGATCTGCGATCGGCGGGCGTCCGAGGCCGCGGCGTCGAGCTCCTCCTGCTGACGCGCGAGCAGACGGGCGCGCAGCACGCGCATGCCCGCCTCGCGGTTCTGCAGCTGGGACTTCTCGTTCTGCATGGAGACGACGATCCCCGTGGGGACGTGCGTGATGCGCACGGCGGAGTCCGTGGTGTTCACGGACTGCCCGCCGGGCCCGGAGGAGCGGAACACGTCGATCTTCAGATCGTTCTGGTCGATCTGGATCTCTTCCGGCTCGTCCACCTCCGGGAAGACCAGCACACCCGTGGTCGAGGTGTGGATGCGTCCCTGCGACTCGGTCGCGGGGACGCGCTGCACGCGGTGCACACCGCCCTCGTACTTCAGGTGGGCCCAGACGCCCTGCGCGGGATCGGAGGACGAGCCCTTGATCGCGACCTGGACGTCCTTGTAGCCGCCGAGGTCGGACTCGTTGCGCTCGAGCAGCTCCGTCTTCCAGCCCTTGGACGCCGCGTACTGGATGTACATCCGCAGCAGATCGGCGGCGAACAGCGCGGACTCCGCGCCGCCCTCCCCCGCTTTGATCTCCATGATCACGTCACGGGCGTCATCGGGATCGCGAGGGATCAGCAGACGCCGCAGACGCTCCTGCGAGGTCTGCAGCTCCTCCTCCATCGCCGGGATCTCGGCTGCGATCGACTCGTCCTCGCGGGCGAATTCGCGGGCGGTCTCCAGGTCGTCTGTCGCGGCGACCCAGGCCTCATAGGCCGCGACGATCCGCGACAGCTCGGCGTAGCGACGGTTCACGCGCTTCGCACGGGCGGCATCGGCGTGCACCGCCGGGTCGGAGAGCTCCTCCTGCACCCGGCGATGCTCGTCGATCAGAGTCTGGACGGACTCGAACACGGCTCAGCCGCTCAGCGGATGTTGTTGTCGTGCCCGTGCGCGCCCGAGGGCAGCGTGGGGATCGACTTCTGCATCTGCACGAGGAACTCGACGTTCGAGTTGGTCTCCTTGAGCTTGCCGAGCACGACCTCGAGGGCCTGCTGCTGGTCGAGGCCGGCGAGGGCGCGACGCAGCTTCCACGTGATCTTGACCTCGTCGGCCGAGAGCAGCATCTCTTCGCGGCGGGTGCTGGACGCGTTCACGTCGACCGCCGGGAAGATGCGCTTGTCGGCGAGGGCGCGGGACAGGCGAAGCTCGCTGTTGCCGGTGCCCTTGAACTCCTCGAAGATGACCTCGTCCATCTTGGAGCCGGTCTCGACCAGCGCCGTGGCGAGGATCGTGAGGGATCCGCCGTTCTCGATGTTGCGCGCCGCGCCGAAGAAGCGCTTGGGCGGGTACAGCGCCGAGGCGTCGACACCACCGGTGAGCACACGACCGGAGGCCGGGGCCGCCAGGTTGTACGCGCGGCCGAGGCGGGTGATCGAGTCGAGCAGCACGACGACGTCGCGGCCGAGCTCGACCAGACGCTTCGCGCGCTCGATGGCGAGCTCCGCGACCGTGGTGTGGTCTTCGGCCGGACGGTCGAACGTCGAGGCGATGACCTCGCCCTTGACCGAGCGCTCCATGTCGGTGACCTCTTCGGGGCGCTCGTCGACGAGCACGACCATGAGGTGGACCTCGGGGTTGTTCTGCGCGATCGCGTTGGCGATCTGCTGCAGGACGATGGTCTTGCCGGCCTTCGGCGGCGCGACGATGAGACCGCGCTGGCCCTTGCCGACCGGGGCGACCAGGTCGATGATCCGCTGCGTGAGCTTCTCCGGAGCCGTCTCCAGACGCAGGCGCTCCTGCGGGTAGAGCGGGGTCAGCTTGCCGAACTCCACGCGGGTGGCCGCGTCGTCGACCGACAGGCCGTTGATCGAGTCGACCTTGACCAGCGCGTTGTACTTCTGGCGGCCCTGCTGCTCGCCCTCGCGGGGCTGCTTGATCGAGCCGACGACGGCGTCGCCCTTGCGCAGGTTGTACTTCTTCACCTGTCCGAGGGACACGTACACGTCGCTGGGGCCGGCGAGGTAGCCGGTCGTGCGCACGAAGGCGTAGTTGTCGAGGACGTCGAGGATGCCGGCGATCGGGATCAGGACGTCGTCCTCGCCGATCTCGGTGTCGAACTCGTCGGTCGGGGCGCCGCTGCGGCGCTTGTTGCGCTGACGGTTGCGGCTGTTGCCACCGGCCTGGTCGTCGTCGGCCGCGGGCTGTGCCTGCTGCTCCTGCGCGGCGCCGTTCTGGCCACGTCCGCGGTTGCGGCTGCGGCTGCGGTTGCGACCGCGTCCGCCCTGCTCCTCGCCACCGTCGGAGGAGTCGGCGCCGTCGTTGCCGTTGTTCTGCGCGTTGTCGTTCTGGGCGCCGTTGTTCTGCGACCCGTTGTTCTGCGTGTTGCCGTTGCTCTGTGCGTTGCCGTTGTCGGCGGGCGCGGCGTCGGCTGCGGCGTCCGTCGCGGGCTTGGCCGCGGGAGCCTCGGCATCGGCGGCCGGCTTCTGGGCGCGTCCACGTCCGCGTCCGGTCGTCTTGGGCGCGGTCTCGGCCGGTGCCTCGGTCGCGCTCTCGGCGGCAGGTGCCTCCGCGGGCGCGGCGTCCGCGGCCGGAGCCTCGGCGTCGGCCTTCTTCGCACGGCTGCGACGCGGGGCCTTCGCCTTCGGGGCCGCCTCGGCCGTCTCGGCGCCGGCAGCAGCCTCGGACGAGGCCTCCGCCTTCGGTGCCTTCTCGGCCTTCTCTGCCTTCGCGGACTCGGCCTTCTCGGCCTTCGCCGCCGCCGTGGCGGTGCTCGCGCGACGCGGTGCGCGCTTGCGCGGCGCGGTCTCGGTCGACGACTCCGCGGTGGCCGCGGGTGCTTCCACGGCCGGAGCCGACTGATCGTTCTGGGTCTCGGAGAGGTTCTCCACGAGTACTCCCTTATATGTCATGGGGAATGAGCGTTGAACGCACACAACGGGTGCTGCGCACGATCGCACGGGCTGACGCTCGGCGCCAGCCAGCCTCGGCACTTGTGCCTCAGGGGTTTGCGTGCGGGTCTTGCAAGAGTTGCAATGGGGCCAGATTCACGTAGTTACGTGGAGCCCTCCGCTCGAGTCCCCACTGTACCACCACGGACGTCGACTGCGAGCAGGAGCGCCTCCCACGGGGTGTCGGTGACTCGATCGGCCAGCTCGACCGCGTCCTGACGGCTGCCCGGTCCGTCGGCGAGCACGAGGACGCTCGGCCCGGCACCGGAGACGACGGCAGCGAAGCCCTCCGCGCGGAGCGCCTGGACGAGGCGCTGCGTCTCGGGCATGGCCTCGGCACGGTAGTCCTGGTGCAGGCGGTCCGCCGTCGCGTCGAACAGGAGCTCGGGGCTCTGCATCAGGGCGGCGACCAGCAGGGCGGAACGCGAGAGGTTGAAGACGGCGTCCGCCGTGGACACCTGCGGCGGCTGCAGCGACCGCGCCTGAGAGGTGGACATCGTGTAGGCCGGGACCAGGACGAGCGGCGAGACGCCGCGGTGCACGAGGAGCTTCTTGTGCTGGGGGCCTCGTTCGCCCATCCAGGCGATCGTCAGACCGCCGAAGAGGGCGGGGGCGACGTTGTCGGGATGCCCTTCCAGCTCGGTGGCGAGACGCAGCAGGGCGGCGTCGTCGATCTCCACATCGCCCTCGAGCAGCCCCTTCGCCGCGAGCACTCCGGCGGCGACTGCGGCACCGGACGACCCGAGTCCGCGACCGTGCGGGACCCCGTTCTCGGCGACGATGCGCAGGCCCGGAGCCGGACGGCCGGCGTCGGCGAACACGTAGTCGATCGTGCGCACGATGAGGTTCGACCCGTCGCGCGGGATCTCGCCCGCACCAGAACCGGTCACCTCGATCTCGAGCTCGCCCGCGGGCAGCGCCGTGACCTGGAGCGTGTCGTAGACGCTGAGCGCCAGACCCAGCGTGTCGAAGCCCGGTCCGAGGTTCGCGCTCGTCGCGGGCACCCGCACCTCGACGGTGCGTCCCTCGAACGCGTACCCGTCGACGGAGGCGAGCGCTTCGGCCATCGTCACTCGCCTTCCACCCGGAGCACAGACACGACCTTCGCCACGACGGCGCTGTCGGCCAGAGAGTCGACCGTCGCGCTGAGCGCCTGCTCGGTCGCGCGGTGGGTGCCGATGATCAGGCGCGCGGTCGGCTCGTCCTCGCCCTCGACGGTCTGCACGACCGTCGCGACCGAGACGCCGCCGTCGCTGAGGATGCCGGCGACCGTGGCGAGCACGCCCGGCGCGTCGGAGACCTCGAGGGTGATCTGGTAGCGGGTGGTGACGTGCCCGATCGGCACGACCGGCAGGTTCGCACGGGTGGACTCGCCCACTCCGACGCCGCCGGCGATGTGACGTCGGGCGGCGGAGACGACGTCGCCGAGCACGGCGGACGCGGTCTGCACGCCACCCGCTCCGGCGCCGTAGAACATGAGGGATCCGGCGGCCTCGGCCTCGACGAAGACCGCGTTGTTGGCGCCGTGCACGGAGGCGAGGGGGTGCGAGTTCGGCACCAGGGCCGGGTACACGCGCACCGAGATCGACTCGGCGCCGTTCGCCTCGATGCGCTCGCAGACGGCGAGCAGCTTGATGACGAAGCCGGCGGCGCGGGCCTCCTCGATCATGGAGGCCGTGATCGAGGTGATGCCCTCACGGTAGACGGCCTCGAGCGGCACGGCGGTGTGGAACGCGAGGCTGGCGAGGATGGCCGCCTTCTGCGCGGCGTCGTATCCCTCGACGTCGGCGGTCGGGTCGGCCTCGGCGTACCCGAGACGCTGGGCATCCGCCAGCACGTCGGCGAAGTCGGCGCCCTCCGTGTCCATCCGGTCGAGGATGTAGTTCGTGGTGCCGTTCACGATGCCCATGATGCGCACGACGCGGTCCCCCGCGAGCGAGTCGCGCAGCGGACGGATGATCGGGATCGCCCCGGCGGCGGCGGCCTCGTAGTACACGGAGGCGCCCACCCGGTCGGCGGCCTCGAACAGCTCGGGACCGTGGGTCGCCAGCAGCGCCTTGTTGGCGGTGACGACGTCGGCACCGGAGCCGATCGCCTGGAGGATGCTCGTGCGCGCCGGCTCGATGCCGCCGATGAGCTCGATCACGATGTCGGCGCCCACGATCAGGGACTCGGCATCGGTGGTGAAGAGCTCCTTGGGCAGCTCCACATCGCGCGGCGCATCCACGTCGCGCACCGCGATGCCGGCGAGCTCCAGCTCGGCGCCCGCTCGGTCGGCCAGCTCGTCGCCGTGGCGCAGCAGGAGGGCCGCGACCTGCGAGCCGACCGCTCCGGCGCCCAGCAATGCCACACGAAGTCGTCGGTAGTCAGTCATGGTTGCTCCTTCGGGGGTGGGTCATCGGTCTCCCTCGGGGGCGTTCGCCCCGTCGATGCCCGCGTCGCGGGCCAGCAGATCGTCGATCGTCTCGCCGCGCACGATGATCGTCGACCGTCCGTCGCGGACGGCGACGACCGGCGGTCGCGGCACGTGGTTGTAGTTGCTCGAGAGCGAGACGCAGTAGGCGCCCGTCGCCGGCACGGCGAGCAGATCGCCCGGTACGAGATCGGCGGGCAGGTACTCGTGGTCGACGACGATGTCGCCCGACTCGCAGTGCTTGCCGACCACGCGGCTCAGGCGCGGCTCGCCCGTCCCGGCGCGCGAGGCCAGGCGTGCGGAGTACTGCGCCCCGTAGAGCGCGGTGCGGGCGTTGTCGCTCATCCCGCCGTCGACGCTGATGTAGCGACGCACGGCACCGGAGTCGATGGTCACGTCCTTCGTGGTGCCGACCTCGTAGATCGTGACGCCGGCGGTGCCGACGATGGCGCGACCGGGCTCGAACGACAGCGCGGGGACGGCGATGCCGCGTGCGGCGCAGCCCTCGGCCACCGCGGCCACGATCTCGGACGCGAGCTCGTCGATCGGGGTGGGGTCGTCGATGCGCGTGTAGGCGATGCCGAACCCGCCGCCGAGGTTGAGCTGCGGGACGGGCCCGGCTTCGAGCAGGGTGGCATGCAGATCGAGCACGCGGGATGCGGACTCGCGGAAGCCCGCGACACCGAAGATCTGGGAACCGATGTGGCAGTGCAGCCCGGCGAACACCAGGCCGGGGATCTCGCGGATCCGGGCGACGGCCTTCTCGGCGTCAGGGAGCGGGAAGCCGAACTTCTGATCCTCGTGCGCCGTGGCGAGGAAGTCGTGCGTCTCGGCGTGGACGCCGCTGATGACGCGGACCAGCACGCGCTGCGTGGCTCCGGTGCGGGCCGTGATGGCGGCGAGGCGCTCGATCTCGATCGCGCTGTCGACGATGATCGTGCCGACGCCGACCTCCACCGCACGCTCGAGCTCGGCGACGGACTTGTTGTTGCCGTGGAAGCCGATGGACGCCGGCGCGACCCCGGCGGCGAGGGCGACGGCGAGCTCTCCCCCGGTGCAGACGTCCACGCGCAGTCCCTCGTCGACGACCCAGCGCGCGACCGTCGTGCAGAGGAACGCCTTGCCCGCGTAGTAGACCTGAGCGGTCGTGCCGTTGTCGGCCGCCGCCCGGTCGAACGCGCCCCGGAACTGCCTCGCGCGACCGCGGACCTCGTCCTCGTCGAGCACGAGCAACGGGGTGCCGTACGTGCGGGCGAGCGTCGTGGCGCTGATGCCGGCGATGTCGAGGGCTCCCTCGGCGTCCCGCACGGCGGAGGCCGGCCACACGCCGTCGGCCAGATCGTTCGCGTCCTCGGGGACGACGAGCCATTCCGGAGCGAGCGAATCGGCAGGGAGAAGCACTGATCACCAATCGTGGGAAGGATCTCGGGCGGGGCGCGCACATCGAGGCTGACCCGATTCTAGGGCACCGGCCGGATCCCCCTGGTCACGGTGACGCGCGGCGTCAAGCCCCCTGCGCCGGTTCGTCTCGGCCTCCTAGGGTGGGGGCGTGACGAACACCGAATCACGAACCGAAGCCCCCGCGCGCCCCGGGCTCGTCGCGCGCAACACCGGCCCGCTCATCGCCTGGGCGCTCGCCCGGCGCCCGGTGCGCGCGGCCCTGCTCTACAGCGAGCGACGCGGCCCGATGCTCGCCGACAGCGTCACCTACCGCGCGCTCTTCAGCGTGTTCGCCGGTGTGCTGCTGGGGTTCTCGATCGCGGCGCTGTGGCTCGCCGGCAACCCGGTCGCGTGGCAGGCGATCATCGACGCCGTGCAGTCGGCCGTGCCGGGGCTCATCGGCAAGGACGGCGTGATCGGCACGGACGCCCTGAACGCCCCCGCGTCGCTGTCGATCGCCGGCATCATCTCGCTGGTCGCCCTCATCGGCTCCGCTCTGGGCGCGATCGGGTCGCTGCGCACCGCCGTGCGCGTGCTCGCCGGGACGCTGCAGGACGACATCCTGTGGATCTGGGTGATCCTGCGCAACCTCGCGCTCGCCCTCGGCATCGGGCTCGCCTTCGTCGTCTCGGCGTTCCTCACCTTCGCCGGCCAGCTCGGGGTCACCTGGATCACCGGTCTGCTCGGCATCCCGGAGGACTCCCCCGTCGCGGCCTGGACCGTCCGGCTCGTGTCGCTCCTCGTCGTCTTCGCGCTCGACACGGCGCTCATCATCGGCGTCTTCCGTCTGCTCTCGGGCGTGCGCCCGTCGGCGCGGTCGCTGTGGTCGGGCGCCCTGCTCGGCGCCTTCGGGCTCCTCGTGCTGCAGGAGCTGTCCGGACTGTTCGTCGGCGGCGCGACGAGCAACCCGCTGCTCGCCTCGTTCGCCTCGCTGCTGGCGCTGCTGATCTGGCTGAACTTCTCCGCCCAGGTGATGCTGTTCGCCTGCGCGTACATCGTGACCGCCGAGGAGGAGACCTCGGATCGCGTGCACGCACGGTTCGCGGCGACGACGTTCGCGCAGCGCCGCATGCAGCGCGCCGAGGTCGAGGTGCAGACCGCGACCGCCGAGCTCCGTGCCGCCCAGAAGGCTGCCGCGGAGGAGCGCTCGTCCTGACCCGCTCTCGCCCTGACCCGCTCTCGTTGTGACCAAAGCGGCTATTCTGGTCACAACGAGAGGAAGTCATGGACTCCCGACGCACGACGATCGCCCTGCCGCACGCCACGGTGTCGGTCCGGGAATGGCGCCCGGCCGCGGAGACGGGCCCGCCGGTGCTGCTCCTGCACGGCGGCGGCGCCGACAGCGCCGAGCTGTCCTGGGGCGAGGTCGGTCCGGCCCTCGCGGAGGCTGGACATCGCGTACTCGCCCCCGACCACCCCGGGTTCGGGCAGAGCCCTCGTGCGGGATGGACGCTCACGCAGGAACGACTCGTGCGCCACGTCGCGGAGCTCGTCGACGCACTCGGCCTCGCCGACTACGCCGTCGCGGGTCTGTCGCTCGGCGGCGGGATGGCAGTCGGGCACCTCCTGGATCAGCCGGGCCGCGCGCGGACCGCCGTCCTCCTCGGGTGCTACGGGCTGATGCCCCGCCTCGCCGACGGCTTCCTGGGTCCGACGACGCATCTCACCTCCTTCCTCCTGCTGCGCACCGGGCTGCTCGCCAGGATGACCCGCTCGTACGCGCACAGCCGGCCCGCGATGGAGCGTGCACTCCGCGATCTGGTCCGTGAACCGGCGTCGCGCACACCCGCGCTCGTGGACGCGGTGCTCACCGAGGCGTCAACCGGGACCGGGCTGGAGGTCTTCGGCGAATGGCAGCGCGACCAGGTGCTCTGGAACCAACTGCGCACCGTGTACACGGATCGGCTGCCGTCCCTGCGCACGCCGGTCCTCCTGGTGCACGGGGATCGCGACAGCGGCGTCCCCCTCGCACGCGTCAAGAGCGCCGCCGACCTGCTCCCCGCCGGCGCGCTGCTGACCGTCCCCGGCGCCGGCCACTGGGTGCAGCGCGACCGCCCCGACCTCGTCATCCCCGCGATGATCGACCACCTGAGGAGGGATGATGCCCCGACCCCGCGTGCCTGACCGACGCGAGCGCATCCTCGACGCGACCGAGGCGCTCGTGCTCGCCCACGGCTTCGACGCGATGAGCGTGGCCGCGATCGCCGACCGGGCCGGTGTCGGCAAGGGCGCGGTGTACCTGGAGTTCTCGGGCAAGCACGACATCCTCGATGCGGTGCTGCAGCGCGGGAACGCGCGCATGGCCGAGCGGGTGCGTCGCGAGTACGGCGACGACCCGCGTCTCAGCGAGGCGTGCCGGGCGACCGCGCGAGCGCTGCTCGACGACCCGCTGATGACGGCGGCGTTCCTCGACGATCAGGGCGTGCTCGGCGCCCACGTCCTCGAGGTGACGGACGGCCGCTACCGCGCACGTCACGAACGGGTGATCGCCTGGTTCCGGGATCTGCAGGAGCGGGGTCGGATCGTGGCCGACGTCGATCCGCAGGCCCTCGCGCTCGCCCTGTCGAGCACGACGATCGGGTTGCTCTCGGCCGCTCGCCTGCTCGGTCCCCTGGATCGCGCGCAGCTGGAGAGCGCGATCGAGACCATCGGCCGGATGGCCGCGACGTTCGAAGGAGACTGACGATGCATCTGGAGACCTCCGGGCCCGCGGGCGCTCGACCGCTCCTGCTCCTGCACGGGGGCGGTGTCGCCGGCTGGATGTGGGACCCGCTGCGCGCGCACCTGCCCGCGGACCGCCGGGTGCTCGTGCCCGATCTCCCCGGTCACGGTCGCAGCGCGCATGTGCCCTACGTCTCGCATCGGGAGACGGTCGAGGCGCTCGCGCGCATCCTCGAGTCCGTCGATCAGTCCGCCACGGTCGTCGGATTCTCCCTGGGCGCGCAGCTCGCCGTCCTGCTCGCTGCCGAGCGGCCCGATCTCGTCGAGCGTGTGGTCGTCGTCAGCGCGCAGGCCGTGCCGATGCGTGCCGTCGGACCGACTCTGGCGCTGCTCGGGGCGACCGCGGGTCTCGCGCGGAGGGAGTGGTTCGCGCGTCTCCAGGCCCGCGAGCTCTTCGTGCCGGAGGAGCATCTGGCCGATTACGTGCAGACGTCGGCGATGATCTCCCGCCAGACGCTGCTCGCCGCGGTCGAGGAGAACCTCCGCTTCGTCCCACCCGCCTCCTGGTCGGCGTTCCCCGGCTCGGCGCTGATCCTCGTGGGCGCGCGGGAGAAGAAGCTGATGGCGCGATCGGCCACTGTGCTTCACGCCGTGCTCCCCCACAGCGAGCTCGACGTGGTGGACGGGTGCGGCCATGGCATCCCGCTGCAGCGTCCGGACCTGCTCGCCCGACGGATCGAGGCGATGCCGGGGCCCGGCACCACCTGACCCCGCGCGCGTGTCAGCTCGGGCAGACGCCCTTGTCCTGCAGCGACGTGTCAGTGACGATCGCGCCGTTCACGTCGATGTCGATCACGGCCGCGCCGTCGACGATCTCGAGCCCGGTGAGGGTGAGGCCGGCGGGGAGTTGGTCGGCGATGCACACCCGCTGCGGCTGCGTGAGGCCCTCGCCGAGCGAGCCCAGCGACGAGCCGACGCGGTCGAGGTCGATGTCGAGTCCGCCGATGCTGGCCGCGACCGGCGTCAGCTCGAGGTCGCCCTCGATCGCGCCCGGGGTGAGCGTCAGCGACAGCGGCACGTCCGCACCGAACACGGTGATCGATCCGCTCACCGTCGCGTTCGGCGCATCGAACTCGACGGACTCGACCGGCAGGTCGGTGCCGGCGAGCAGCGACGTGAACTGCGCCTGATCGATGCGGATCGTGCCGGAGGCCCCGCCCAGGTCGCCGCCGCGCAGCGGCACACCCGTCGCGGTGACATCCGCCGCCCCCGTGATGCCCTCCAGCGTGACGGAGTCGGTCGAGAGGTGCAGGGTGTCGAGGCTGCCGCCGATCAACTGCGGGAGCAGCAGACCCTCGGTCTCGACGTCGAGCTGCTGGTCGGCGGGAAGATCGAGCTGCTCGACGACGATCGACCGCACGATGCCGGGCAGCACGGCGCGCGCGATGAACTCGGCGGCCACGACGAGCAGCGCCAGCACGACCACCACGATCAGCAGCACCCACGGCCAGCGACGGCGCGTGCGCGGCGCCGTCTCCGTCGCCTGCGCAGGGGCGGACCCGGGGATGACGAGCGTCGGGTGCTCGGCCGCGGGTTCCGGATACGGCAGGGTGTGGTTGTCGTCGCTCATGCCTGCCATCCTGCCGTACCGGAACGCGCGGCTGCGCGCACTACATGCGCTCTGGTGCGCTGACGCCCAGGAGGTCGAGCCCGTTGCGGAGCACCTGACCGGTGGCGTCGTTCAGCCAGAGACGCGTGCGGTGGACGCTCTCGATCGGGTCGTCGCTCAGCGGGATCACGCGGCAGTTGTCGTACCAGCGGTGGTACAGGCCGGCGAGCTCCTCGAGGTAGCGGGCGACGCGGTGCGGCTCGCGGACCTCTGCGGCGAACGCGACGATGCGCGGGAACTCCTGCAGGGCGCCGAGCAGCGCCCCCTCGGTCTCGTGCGTGAGGGTCTCCGGGGCGAACTCGGAACGGGCGATCCCGGAATCGGCGGCGTTGCGGGCCACGTTGTGCGTACGGGCGTGCGCGTACTGCACGTAGAACACGGGGTTGTCGTTCGTGCGCTTCTGCAGCAGCTCGGGGTCGAGGTCGAGCGGCGAGTCGGCGGGCGAGCGCTCCAGCGAGTAGCGCAGCGCGTCGGTGCCGAGCCAGTCGAGCAGGTCGTCCATCTCGATGATGTTGCCCGCACGCTTGCTGAGGCGGGCGCCGTTGATCGACACCATCTGGCCGATCAGGACCTCGACGTTCTTCTCCGGGTCCTGACCCGCGGCGCCGGCCACGGCCTTGAGGCGGTGCACGTAGCCGTGGTGGTCGGCACCGAGCAGGTAGATCTTGTTCTCGAAGCCGCGATCGCCCTTGTTCAGGTAGTACGCGGCGTCGGCGGCGAAGTAGGTGTACTCGCCGTTCGAGCGGCGGATGACGCGGTCCTTGTCATCGCCGAAGTCGGTCGTGCGCACCCACACGGCGCCCTCGTCGTCGAAGACGTGGCCCTGCTCGCGCAGACGGTCGACGGCCTGGTCGATCAGGCTCGTGCCGGAGGCATCCTTCGCGTGCAGCGTGCGCTCGGAGAACCAGACGTCGAACGGCACGTTGAACCGGTCGAGCGAGTTCTTGATCTCGGCGAGCTGGAACTCGTAGGCGAGCTCCATCGCGACGCTCGGCTGCTCCGCTTCCGGGAGCTCCAGCAGGTCGGGGCGCGCCTCGAGGACACGACCGGCGAGGGTCGTGATGTACTCGCCCGGGTAGCCGCCCTCCGGGGTGGGCTCGCCCTTCGCGGCCGCGAGCACCGAGCTGGCGAAGCGCTGCATCTGGGCACCCGCGTCGTTGATGTAGTACTCGCGCACGGCGTTCGCACCGCTCGCGAGGAGCAGACGCACGATCGAGTCGCCGAGCGCCGCCCACCGGGTGTGCGCGATGTGCAGCGGCCCCGTCGGGTTGGCGGAGACGAACTCGACGTTCACGCTCACGCCCGCCTGCGACGTGTTCGTGCCGTAGGCGGCGCCGGCGTCGACGATCACCTTCGCCAGCGCGCCGGCGGCAGCCGCGTCGAGACGGATGTTGATGAACCCGGGACCGGCGACCTCGGCGCTCGCGATGCCGTCCACGGCGGCGAGGCCGTCGACGATCTGCTGGGCGAGCTCCCGCGGGTTCGTGCCGAAGGGCTTGGCCAGACGCATGGCGATGTTGGAGGCCCAGTCGCCGTGGTCCCGGTTGCGCGGACGCTCCAGCACGATGTCGGCCGCGGTGAGCTCCAGCGGCTCGCCGGGACGTCGTTCCTCGGCGATCGGTGCGAGGACGGCCAGGAGGGCTGCGGCAAGCGTTTCGGGGTTCATAGCCTCCCCAGTTTACGCGGGTCGCACGGCCCACCCGGACGACGCCGGGCGCGCGGAATTTGCGTTCGCCCCGCAGTGATCTACTCTCATGCCATGAAGGCCGCCGCCACCCGCCATCGACTGCGCACCGCAGGGGTCGCCATCGCCCTGCTCCTGGCCGTCGCGGCGGGCGTTCTCGGCATGTGGCGGCCCTGGACTCCGCTGCCCTCCACCGCACCGGTCGGCGCCCCTGTCGACGGAGCCGCCGCGGCACCGGAAGCCATCGCGCCCGCGCCTCTCGCCCTGCCGGATCACCCCACCGTGCTGGTGTTCGGAGACTCGTGGACGTACGGCTCGGCCGCGACCACGCCGACCCTCGGATACGCCTACGTCCTCGCCGAGCTGCTCGACGGCGAGACCATCGTGAACGGCGTCCGCGGCAGCGGCTACCTCAAGCCCGGGATCGACGGTCCCACGTTCGGCGAGCGCATCGCCGCACTCGACTCCGCGCTCACGCCCGACCTCATCATCATCCAGGGCTCGATCAACGACCGCGCGCAGGGCGCCGC
Source organism: Microbacterium sp. GW821-FHT01D02 (assembly GCF_059422585.1). NCBI lineage: Bacteria > Bacillati > Actinomycetota > Actinomycetes > Micrococcales > Microbacteriaceae > Microbacterium > Microbacterium sp. GW821-FHT01D02. The sequence goes on from NZ_JBWKXB010000004.1 coordinate 143,711, forward strand.
CGGCTACCGCGCGGCCGTGACCGCCGCCTGGGACGCGCTGGCCGCGAAGTACCCGGACGCCACGATCGTCGTGCTCGGGCCGGCACCGCACGAGCTCCCGGTGGGCACGGAGACCGCCCGCATCGACACCGACCTCGCCGAACTCGCCGGAGCCCGCGGCTGGTGGTACATCTCCCCCATCGCACAGGACTGGATCACCGAGCAGAACTATCTCGACGTGATCGACGTGGACCTCGGGCGCAAGCATCCTTCCACGGAAGGACACCGCTACCTGGCCGAGAAGCTCGCCACCGCACTCGACGAGCTGCGCGCCGCGCCGGTCACCGAGGCCGGCGGGTCGGAGACCACCCCCGACGAGTGATATTGTCGATCGGTACGCCTCCGTAGCTCAGTGGATAGAGCGCCGGTTTCCGGTACCGTAGGTCGCAGGTTCGACTCCTGTCGGGGGCACACGGGTTGTACGCGGATGGTATGTGATTTCGTACGCGTAACCCCCAAGTACGAGAAAAGCCGCCTGGTTTCAGGCGGCTTTTCTCGTACTTGGGGGCGCTTGCGACGAGAGCACCTCGCCTCACATCCACTTCTGTCGCTTGAAGATGACGTACAGAACGACCGCGAACGCAACCATGCCGCCGACGGCCAGCGGATACCCGAACGCCCAGTGGAGCTCAGGCATGTTGTCGAAGTTCATCCCATAGATCGCGCCGATGAGCGTCGGAGCGAAGAGGATCGCTGCCCAGCCGGAGATCTTCTTCATGTCTTCGTTCTGCCGCTGAGCGACGAGGGTGCCATTGACCGTGAGTATCTGCGAGAGGGAATCACGGAGCTCGCTGACCTGCGTCTCGACGCGGCTGAGGTGGTCGGCGACGTCCTGCAGATACGACTGCAGCGGCTCTGGGATGTCGTAGCGACGAAACCCCTTCCGCAGGGCCGCGAGCACCTCGGCGAGACCGGAGGTGGCCTGCTGAAGGTCGATGATCTCCTGGCTCAGGCGGTAGATGCGTTCGGTGACCGTCGCATCGCCGCGAAAAACCTGGCGTTCGATCTGTTCGCGGTCTATGGCGAGACCGCGAAGAACGGGCGCATATCCGTCGACGATGGCGTCGAGGAGGCGGTAGACGATGGCTTCGGGGCCGTGGTGCAACAGCTGCTCGTCGTCGAGGAGGGTGCGGTCGCCGCGGTCGGCGGCGCCGGACGCGTCGTCGGCGTCGAGACCGTCGATCCATCGGCCGTCCTGGCAGAAGACCGCGACAGCCTGCGGGCGCACGAGGATGTGGAACTCGGCGAAGTCGACGTCTTCCTTCGCGTCGATGTACCACGCCGACCGGACGACGAGGAAGAGGGTGTCGTCGTAGCGTTCAAGCTTCGGACGCTGCCTGGCGTGGAGGAGGTCCTCGACCAGCAGCGGGTGGAGGTCCCAGGCGCTCGCGAGTTCAGCAACGTCCTCCGTCGTCGGCTTCGGGTACAGCAAGAGCGCAGTCCGACGCTCATCCTCATCGGTGAACGCCTGAGCACTGTCCACCGTGGTGTCGCGGGGCGCCCGGACCAGGTGGCCGTCATCGACGTACCGGGTCCGTCGCGTCGTCTCCTCGGCAGGATTCGATGCGCCGACGGTGCGGCGGCGGAACACCCCGCCGCGGCGGCGGCTCGTCTCGTCGCTCGTGGGCTGTGTCATCACGTGTCCTCTCGCTCTGTTCGGAGTATGCCGCAGATCGTGACAAGGATCAGGGAACCCGCGGCGCGAGCACCTCTTGCAGTGCCGGAGCAACGACCCGGACCAGATCATCGACGTCCGCGTACACAAGGGCGGGCACGCCGATGATGCGACGGGCGGTGACGATGCCGACGAGCATGGCGGATGCGAGGCCCGTGCGCAGCACTGCATCCGCGTCGCCACTTGCTTGCGTGCCTTCCCGCAGGCGGGACTGGATGAAGTCACGAAGCTGGTCGTTGGCATGCTGGTTCACGATGGCACCTCTGAGCATTGCCATGAGCGGTTCAGATTCTTCGTTCGGCCCTTCCCAGGCCTGCAGGTATGCGCGGACGACCCGCTCTCCCAGGTGCTCGTCGGGGCCCTCGAAAGCAGTGTCGAAGCGGTCGAGGGCGGATGTCGGCACCGCCATCACCGCGGCGAACAGCTCTTCCTTGGAACGGAAGAACTGCATCACCTGAGACGCATCGACGCCCGCGTCTGCGGCAACGCGACGGATCGTCGTCGCGCCGAAGCCATCGGCGGCGAACCGCGCCCGGGCGGATTCCAGGACGGCGAGACGCGTGTTGCCCGGGCCTGGTCGCCGCCCGGGACGTCGAGTATTGACCGGCTTCTCCTGAGTGCTCACCCATTCAATCTACGCCTCGCCTCTCCGTTTCTCAACGTGTGTTGAGTTTTGCTGAGATCGGACGTACGCTCGCACCGACCCGAAGTCCTGGGCCGCGTCCACGAGATGAAGGAACCGCCATGTCCACCGAACAGAAGATCTTCACGCCTTCCCAGCCGCTCCCCGCCGGTCGAACCGGACTCCTCACCGCGTTCGCGCCCGGGACCAGGGTGCTCGAAGCCGGTTACCAGGTCGCACCGCCGTTCCGGCCACTCCCGGTCGACGTCGTCTTCGAGAAGGACGTAGCCGTGCAGCTCCGCGACGGCGTGACGATCTTCGTGGACATCTTCCGACCCGTCGGGTTGGAGACAGTACCGGTGGTCCTCGGCTGGAGCCCTTACGGAAAAGCACAGGGGACCTCGATGAGCGTCATGGGCGTGTTCGGGCTCGTCGGACTCCCCAACTCCGCCGTCTCCGGTCTTGAGAAGTTCGAGGGACCTGACCCCGCCTACTGGTGCGCGCAGGGATATGCGGTCTGCAACCCCGACATCCGCGGCGTCGTCGACTCCGAGGGCGACAGTGTGCTCTGGGACCGTCAGGACGGACGCGATGCCTACGATCTCATCGAGTGGCTCGCCGAGCAGGACTGGTGCAGTGGCAAGGTCGGGATGACCGGCACGTCCTATCTGGCCGTCTCCCAGTGGTTCACCGCCGCAGAGCAGCCGCCCCACCTCGCCGCCATCAACCCGTGGGAAGGCGTCAGCGATGTGTACCGCGATCTGGTCCTGCGTGGTGGCATGCCCGACACCGGTTTCGCTCGCCAGCTGCAGGAAGGCAGCTTCTTCGGCAAGAACCTCAAGGAGGACATCCTCGCCGAGGTCGACGCGCATCCCCTGTTCGACGAGCTCTGGACAGAGAAGGTCGCCGAGTTCGACAAGATCACCGCGCCCGCGTACATCGTCGCGAGCTACTCCAACACCCTCCACACAGCCGGCACCTTCCGCGCCTGGCGCCGCATCGCCTCTGAAGAGAAGTGGCTGCGCATCCACAACGGCCAGGAATGGCCCGACTACTACGACCAAGACAACGTCGAAGACCTCCGTCGCTTCTTCGACCACTATCTGAAGGGCATCGACAACGGATGGGAGACGACGCCGCGTGTGCGCTACTCCGTCCTCGATCTCGCCGGAGGAGACATCGTCAATGAGCCGGCGGATGAGTTCCCTCCGACCGACGCCGTCTCGACGAAGCTCTACCTCGACTCACACACCCGACGCCTGACGCCTGACGCTCCCAGGGAGGCTGCGACCGTCACCTACGACGTCGACAAGAACCCGAACGCCGCGTCGTTCCTTCTCCGCTTCGACGAGGCGACAAGGCTCGTCGGATACCCGAAAGCGCACCTCTTCGTGGAAGCACGTGACGCCGACGACATGGACCTGTTCGTCCTGATCCAGAAGCTCGACGCCTACGGCACGCCTCTGCAGCAGTTCACCGTCCCCAACCAGAGCGCCATGGCTCACGACCTCACCGACCACGGCGCGACGATTCTCAAGTACAAGGGGTCCGACGGTCGACTGCGCGCCTCCGCACGTCACCTCGACGAGACGCTCACGACCGATGACGTGCCGGCGCACTCTTTCGACCGCGTCGAGAAGCTGTCACCGGGCGAGATCGTCGAGATCGAGATCGACCTGCTCCCGCTCGGGCTCGCCTTCGTCGCCGGCGACCAGCTCCGGTTCATCGTCAGCGCCCGCAACCTGCTGGGAACCCTGATGCCGGGCATCGAGGAGTACGTCCCCGTCAATCAGGGCGCGCACGTGATCCACACCGGCGCCGACCGTGCGTCCTACCTGCAAGTACCCATGCGAAAGGGGTGACAAGGGTGCGGTGCGGCGGCTGGCTGTCGTTGCCTCTCCGAGCGCGGCAGCAGCGTCCGCGTACACCCCACACGTACAGAAGACCCCGCCCGATTGGGCGGGGTCTTCTTCGTGTGAGGCGCGGGGCGCGGCGTCGATTCAGCGGCGCGCTGCGGGCACCGGCGTCATCTGCCAGGAGTACATGTCGCTCTCGACGTCGTAGCGCAGCACGTTCAGCTTCCCGGTCACTTCGACGGCGGCGTCGATGTAGTAGTGGCTGGCGCCGTCGTGATAGACGGCGTTGTCGCCGTCGGCGTGCAGCTCAGCCGTCCTGACGTGTCCGGCGATGATCGTCTTGTGGAACCGGCCCTGGCTCGCCGGGTACTTCTCCGTCAGCCAGTGCTCGGGCGTGGCGGCGCGCCAGTGCTCGCCCGCCAGCTCGTCGATCCCGGCATGCACGAAGATCTGACCCTCGGTCTCGTGAACACGCGGTCGGCGGCGGAGCCAGGAGAAGAGTTCCGCGTGCTGCTTCAAGACCTCGCGTCGGAGCCGCATGCTGACCTCGGCGTCGATCTCGTCATGGACGACCGTGCGGATCACGCTCTCGGAGACGAACGACCGAACGGTCGTCAGTCCTTCGTCGGACAGAATCCACGTCGGGTCCTCGTCATCGGTGTCGGCCGGATCGCCGGCGTCGAGCCACTCCAGCAGCCCGCAGTCGTGGTTGCCGAGAAGCACCGTCACCCGGTCGGGGTGGCGCTGGGCGACCTCTCGAACCAGTTCGAGCACACCGCGGGAGTCCCGCCCACGATCGACATAGTCCCCGAGGAGCACGAGGGAGGCATCGGGGTTCCCCTCGAGGTCGACGATGTCCAGCGCCGCATGCAGCGCCTCCAGATGTCCATGAATGTCTGAAACGGCAGAGATGCTGGCGATGGTCGCTCCTTTTCCGGCGGGACTGTGACAACACCGGATCCCGCCGGATATTCCGAGGACGAGAGCCGCGACTCAGCAGCCCGGTACCGGGATCGCCCTGATGTAGAGACCGCTTTCGACCGGACTGTGGAACCCGCGGGTGACGAAGCTGCCGTCCGCTGCGACCTCGAGGGGACGGAAGCACCACGCCAGCCGCACGCCCTGCGCATCGGCCACCTCGAAGCCCGCCGCGAGACTGCTGTCGCTGCGCAGCAGTTCCATCGACTCGGGCGTGAGCGCACCCGCGACCGACAGCTCGATGCGACCGGGGACGATGCCCTGCTCCTCGCGCGGTGCGAGCGCGGCATACGACGGGGTGACCGTGGCGCCCGGATACTCTGCGGGGTCGATCTCCGAGCGCGAGTCCACGTCGACACCGACCGCGGTCACCGTCGCGCTCGCGGGGACGCAGGACGAATCGGAGTACATGACGGCCGGATCGAGGAACTCGCCCACGAACTCACGCCGTTCCTGCGGAGCGAGCCGTGCTTCCTCGGCCTCATACTGACGGCAGACGGTGCCGTCGGCGGACAGGACGGTGACCGCGACCGTGGCGGACTCCCAGTGCTCTTCCGTCGCGTTCGTGAGAGCGGTGGTCACCCGCGTGCCGTTCGAGTCCCGGTACACGGCGAGCTTCGGTGCCTCGATCACCAACTCCTCCGCCGTCGGTACGCGTTCGTCCGGCATGTTCTGGATCGAGGAGCCGAAAGCTCCCGCCGCCGAGAGCATCATCGAGACGACCAGAGAGACGCGGAAGAACGAGAGCACATAGAACACGATGGAGATGATCATGCTCACCTTCGTCGTGGTCGTGCGCGCGATCAGATGGATCACGATCGATCCGACGAGAATCACCGTCGTCACGACGAGGGCGACCGGATCGAAGAGCGCTCCGAGCACGGATCTGTTCAGCTCCTGATCGACGTCATCGTTCGAGAGCCCCGCGTAGCCGAAGACATCGCCGAGCCCGAGGACTTCGTAGATCATCCAGAACATGGCCACGAGCCCGAGCACCTTGAGAACGACGACACGGGCGCCCTGCCGCTTCCGAGCGGGCGGCCGACCGGTCGGGTGCGGATACGCGTTCATCCGTGCCTCCGCATCGCGCTCATGCGCCGGTTCGGGGTGTCCGCACCTGCTCCTGGGCGCACCGGCGGGTGGTCGATGGACGGGGAACGCATCATCCTGCGTCGCCTCTTCTAGGGTTGGCGCGGCTCATCGCGAGCAGGTCGGGCTGTCCTGCGGTTCAAAGATCGGCGCTGCTGAAGCGCCGTGGCGGAGGCTTCCCGAGTCTGCCCGCCCGGGAATCGATACTAGTGGTCGCGGGAGGCCGTCCCCCGCGCCTCCCGATAGGCTGATCCGGTGCCCCTCCTCTCCATCGCCGGCTCGACGCGTGCCCCGCACCGTCTCCGCTCGGCGACCCCGATGAGGGAGTGGATGCGCGTCGTCCTGCACCCGGGCACGAACGGGTGGACCAGCGTGTGGGGCACGCTCTCGCACGGCGAGATCGCCGGCTGCCCGCCGCCACGGAACTAGATCACGCCTCGAACGGGGCGGTGGTCTTCTGCGCCCTTCACCCCTTCTCTCGCGTGAGGTCTTTCCGTGTCCCCGAATCCTGCCCCTGCCCGTTTCCCCCTCGCCCCGCACGCGCTGTGGCGCGGCATCCGCTCCACCGCCCGCAGCGACACGCTCGGCGGCGCGCTCCTGCTCGGCGCGACGATCGCCGCCCTGATCCTCGCCAACAGTCCCGCCGCCTCCTGGTACGAATCCGTCCGGGACTTCACCTTCGGCATCCCCGAGCTGCACCTCGAACTCAGCATCGGCGCCTGGGCGGCCGACGGCCTGCTCGCGATCTTCTTCTTCGTGGTCGGCCTCGAGCTGAAGGAGGAGTTCGTCGCCGGCCGCCTGCGCGATCCGCGCCGGGCGGCACTGCCCATCGCGGCAGCCGTCGGCGGTGTCCTCGTGCCCGCGCTCCTCTTCGTCCTGATCAACGCCGGAAGCGGAGCGGATGCCCTGCGCGGCTGGGCCATCCCCACCGCGACCGACATCGCCTTCGCCGTGGCCGTGATCGCCGTGGTCGGGAAGTTCCTGCCGCCGGCCCTGCGTGTGTTCCTGCTGACTCTCGCGATCATCGACGACCTCATCGCGATCACCATCATCGCGACGTTCTACACCGACACCATCAGCTTCCCGTGGCTGATCCTCGCGCTGCTGCCGCTGGCCGGCTTCGCCGCCCTGGTGGCGAAGGGCGTGCGGGCCTGGTGGCTCCTCCTCCCCCTCGCGATCGCGGTGTGGGTGTGCATCCACGCGTCCGGCATCCACGCGACCGTCGCGGGCGTACTGCTCGGCTTCGTCGTCCCCGTCACGGCGACCGATCGCGCCCGGGTGCGCACGGGCACGGATGACGGGGGTCGACCGCTGTACGACGGGATGGCCGCGCACTTCGCCGACCGCTGGAGCATCGTGGCGACACTGTTCGCGGTCCCCGTGTTCGCGTTCTTCGCCGCCGGGGTCACGATCGGCGGATGGGCGGGCCTCGCCTCCGCTTTCGCCGATCCGATCACGATCGGGATCGTCGTGGGGCTCGTCGCCGGCAAGCCGATCGGCATCCTCGCCACGACCTTCCTGCTGAGCCGGGTCCCGGCGCTTCGCCTGGATGAGACCCTGCGCTGGCCCGACCTGGCCGGCATGGCGTTCCTCGCGGGGATCGGCTTCACGGTCTCACTGCTCGTGGGCGAGCTCGCGTACGGCTCGAGTTCCGTCGCGGACGAGCACGTGAAGATCGGCGTGCTCGTGGGATCGCTCGTGGCCGCACTGCTGGGAGGAATCGTCCTCGCCTGCCGCAGTGCCCGCGCGCGCAGGTCCTCCTCCGCCGGGTGATCGACCCGGGGCGGGTGCGGGTCAGTCCCGCATCCGCCCGAGCAGCCAGACGAAGTACGGGGCGCCGACCAGCGCCACCATGAGGCCGGCCGGCAGCTGCGACGGCGCGATCAGGATGCGACCGAGCGTGTCGGCGACGAGCACCATCAGTCCGCCCAGCACCATCGCGACCGGGATGACCCTGCCGTGCCGCGCACCGACGAGCGTTCGTGCGAGATGCGGGGCGACGAGACCGACGAACCCCACGGTGCCGACCGCGACCACCGCGACGGACGCGAGCACGGCGGCGAGGGCGAGCACTCCGAGCCGGGTGCGCTGGGGAGGGACACCGAGGATGCGGGGCGTGTCCTCGTCGATCGCGAGCAGGTCGAGCTGGCGACGCATTCCCCAGAGCAGCGGTACGGCGATGACGAGCACGACGGCCACCGGCATCACGTCCGGGAGCGAGCGCCCGTAGGTCGTGCCGGACAGCCAGGTGAGGATGCGCGGGGTCTCCCACGGGTCGGAGCGCAGCAGCAGGAACGTCGTCACGGCGCTGATCGCATAGCCGCAGCCGATTCCGACGAGCACGAACCGGTCGGGCAGCAGCCCACCCCGCCAGGCGAGCAGGGTGATCAGGGCGAACGTGAGCAGCCCGGCGACGATGGCCATGGCGATGATGGCGGGGCGGGCCCCACCGCCGACGCTCGACGTCACCACGATGACGGCACCGAGTCCCGCACCGGCGGTGATGCCGAGCAGACCGGGCTCGGCGAGCGGATTGCGCACGGTCCCCTGCACAGCCACACCCGCGAGGGCGAGGGCGGCACCGGCGAGGATCGCGGCCGCGACGCGAGGCCCGCGTTCGTCGAGGGCGCGAGTCACGAGGTCGGGAGCCGCCTGCTGCAGCCACAGGCCGATGTCGCCGAGCCGGAGCCAGAGCGTGCCCGCGAGCATGCCGATCACGACGGTCGCCGCCAGCAGTGCCACGGCGACGAGCGCCACGACGACGAAACGGCGCCGGGTGCGCAGGGTCGAGCGTGCCGTGCGGATCGCCCGCGAGGCCCCGGCATCGCGCATCCGCAGGGCGAGGATCACGATGACGATGCCGCCGAGCAGGGCCGTCGGGATGCCGGTGGGGATCGAGGTGGCCCCCTCGGCACCCAGGATCGCCCGCAGCACGGCGTCGGCGAGGAGGATGAGGAGGGCGCCCAGGAGGCCGGAGACCGGCACCAGGAAGATGTGGCGCCGCAGCGCGGGCACGCGTGCGGCGAGGAGTCGCGCGAGCACCGGAGCGCCCAGGCCGACGAAGGCGATGGGACCGGCGAGGGTCACGGAGGTGCTGGTCAGCAGCACGGCGCAGAGCACCGCGATCGAGCGCGTCGAGCGCACGGGCACACCGAGGGACGACGCGGTGTCCTCGCCGAGTCCGAGCACGTCGAGGCGCCGCGACAGCAGCAGAGCCACGAGCAGCACGGCGACGATCAGCGGTGCGGCGCGGGCCGAGGCGTCGAGGTTCAGCTGGCCGAGCGACCCGCTCCCCCAGGCGAACAGCCCGGTGGTGTTCTCCTTGAACAGGATGAGCAGCATCGCGGTGCCGGAGTCGAGGGCCATCGCGATGGCGGAGCCCGCCAGGATCAGACGGGTGGTCGTGGTGCCGGCGGCTCGACCGGTCAGGCCGAGCACGAGGGCGGCGGCCAGCAGACCGCCGACGAACGCCACACCGCTCGAGGCCCACAGCGGGACGGCGACCCCGAAGGCGGCGACGGCGGTGAGGGAGAAGTAGGCGCCGGCGGTCACCGCGAGCGTGTCCGGTGAGGCCAGGGCGTTGCGCGTGATCGACTGCAGCAGCGCACCCGCGACCCCGAGCGCGAATCCGACCGCGATGCCGGCGAGGAGCCGAGGCAGACGCGACCCGGTGAACACGTCGGCGACCGGCACCCCGCCGACAGCCACGTCGTCGCCGAGCAGCGCGCGCCACAGGTCAGCGGCACCGATGCCGGAGGTCCCCTGCGTCAGGTGCCAGAGGCCGACCACGACGACCGCGACGAAGAGCGCGACGAGAAGGCCGATGCCTCCGAGCGTCCCCCGGCGATCATCGACCGCGCCGTCGGCCGGCTCCCCGTTCTCGGGAAGCCGGCCGACGGTGTGCGGAGCGGTCGGTGCGGTCACTTGCCGACGATGACCTCGACGAAGGCGTCGATCGCCTGTTCGCCCGAACGCGGGCCACCCGCACCCCAGACGCCCGGGGGGAACTCGAACGCGCGCCCCTCCTTCACGGCGGGCAGCGAGGTCCAGATCGAGCTCTTCGCGAGCTCGGTGACGTAGCTGTCGGGGGTGCCGTCGTTCGAGTAGATGAGGTTCGCGTCGCCGACAGCGGTCAGGCCCTCGATGTCGGTCTGCGCCAGGCCGTAGGCCGGGTCGACGCCGCCGCTGCCGTAGGACTTGTTGATCTCGTCGGTCCAGGCGCCGGTGAGGCCCAGCTCCTCGCCGAGCTCCGTGAACAGCGCCCCGCTGCCGTAGGGGCGGATGACGACGTTGCCGCCCTCGATCCAGCCGTCGAAGAACACGAAGTCGGTCGTGGCGAGGTCGGCGTCGGCGACCTTCTCCTTGGCGTCGGCGAGGTGCGTGTCGAACTCCGCGAGCACCTGGTCGGCGCGCTCGGTACGGCCGGTGGCCTCGCCGATCAGCGAGAACACCTTCTTCATGTTGTCGATCTGGCCCGAGCCGTCGGCGCCGATCGTGGCGAGGACCGGGACGTCGCGCTCCTCGAGCTTCTTGATCAGCTCGTCGTCGGCGCTGTACGCCTCGATGACGATGAGGTCGGGGTCGGTCGCGTAGAGCGCATCCAGGTCGGGTTCCCCGCGCTCGCCCACGTTGACCACACCCTTCGGCAGCTTCTCGGCGCTCACGTAGGTCTCGTAGCCGTCGATCGAGGCGGCTCCGACGGGCGTGACGCACAGCGAGAGGAGGTCCTCGGTCTGCTGCCACTCGAGCACGACCACGCGCTCGGCCGGCTTGTCGAGCTCGACGGTGCGGCCGAGGCTGTCGGTCAGCGAGACCGGGTCGGTCGACGTCGTCGTGGTGTCGTCGGTGCAGCTCTGCGACGCGACGGCGTCGGCGGTGTCGCTGCCGGCCGAGACGTCGGTCGTGCCGCAGGCGGTCAGCGTCAGCGCGGCGATGCCGGCCACGGCGACGGCCGCGAGGCGGGTTGCGCGGGTCATGGGGTGTCCTCTCGGGAACGGTCGGTGGAAGGGGGGACGGAGGCGGCGTCGTGCAGGCGCGGGGCGTGACGGCCGACCGGGTCGATCCGCAGCCGGCGGGTGCGCGGGTCAACGCTGACCTCGACGCTGAGCTGATAGGCGAGGCCGATGTTCTCGGCCGTGAGCACGTCGAGCGCCGATCCGACGGCCAGCACCCGTCCCGCCGCCATGAGCAGCAGGTCGTCGGCGACCCGGGCCGCATGGTCCAGATCGTGCAGCACCACGCCCACAGCGACCCCGTGCACGTCGGCGAGGTCGCGGATGAGGTCGAGGGTCTCGACCTGGTACCGCAGATCGAGGTGGTTCGTCGGCTCGTCGAGGAGCACCACGCCCGTCTCCTGAGCGAGGCAGGCCGCGAGCCAGACCCGCTGCAGTTCGCCGCCGGAGAGCTCTCCCGCCGCGCGATCGGCCATCGAGCGCACCCCTGTCGCGTCGAGCGCGCGCTCGACCGCATCCTGGTCCTCGCGGCTCGCTCCCGCGAAACGGCGGCGGTACGGGTGCCGTCCGAAGGAGACGACCTCGCGCACGCTCAGGCCCTGTGGAGCGGTGCGGGACTGGGCGAAGAGCGTGACCTGCTGCGCGAACTCGCGGGCGCTCAAGGCGGCGACGGCGCGTTCTGGCACCTCCGCCGCGCCGCCCAGGACGACGTGCCCGTCGGAGACCGGATGCAGGCGTGCGAGGCTGCGCAGCAGCGTCGACTTCCCGGAGCCGTTCGGACCGACGAGGGCGGTCACCCGTCCCGGCAGCAGTTCGACCGACACATCCTGGACGACCGTCGTGCGGCCGAATCCGAGCGACAGGCCGTCGCCGGCGAGGCGGGAGGCCACGCGCTGACCGCGCGAGGGCGGCGTCGTGGGGCGTGCGGCATTCATGAGGAATCCTGCGTCTGAGGGGGTGGGTGCAGGTTCCTGGTCGTCAGGGCGACGGCGGCGAACACTCGGGTGAGGTGCGTTCTTAGGGTTACCTTGCCTAATCAGGCTAGGTCCGCGCGGGCGCGTCCGCAATCAACGCTCCACGACAGCAGATACGGCGTTTCGGACACGTCAGGGGGTGGCGTCGGTCCCCGTCGCCGCGAGATACGCCCCGGGCGTCGTGCCCATCACGCGCTTGAACGACGCGATGAAGGTGCTCGACTGCGCGTAGCCCATCAGCTCGGCGACCTCCTGCACCGGCAGCCCCTCGGACAGGAGCGACAGGGCGCGGTGCACCCGCAGCACCTGGCGCCACTGCATGAAGGACAATCCCGTGTGCAGGCGGAACAGTCGGGTGACCGTGCGCTCGCTGATGCCCAGCAGCTCCGCCCAGTCGCTCAGCGCGCGGTCGTCCGTCGGATCGTCGAGGAGCGCGGAGACGATCGGCTCCACGCGCGCGGCGTCCGGAACCCGCAGCGACAGCTGCCGCTCGGTCGGGGCGAGCACATCGAACACCACGGCCTCGGCCCGCAGGCGGGCGGGCTCGGTGAGGTCCGTCCGCTCGAGGTGCCTCAGCAGCGAGGCGAGGATGGGCGTGATCTCGACCGCGACGACCTCGGGGAACGAGACGGGCGAGCGCTGCGCGTCGAAGAGCGCATCCGACAGCGTCGTCCGGGCGGTGGTCCGCCCCGCGTGCTCGACATCGGCGGGGATCCAGAGCCCGTGTCCCTCCGGAACCGTGACGACGGCATCCGCCAGCCGCACGGTCATCGTCCCTCCGCGCACCCAGACCAGCTCGTGCATCGGGTGGGTGTGCGGCTCGAACTCCAGCGGCACCGGGACGAAGACGCTCTCGGCGAAGATCGCGAACGGCGCCGGAACGACATCGGGCACCTGCACCCCCGCCACGACGACGGTGTTCTCCTCCCGCCGCCACGCGCCGCGTCCGGTGGGGACAGGACGTGATCGGGGCATGTGCCGAGTCTACGAAGCGATCACCGGGATGGACGTCACTCCTAGTGGTGGAACGCCGGCTGCGGCTTCTCGGCGGGCATAGGAGACTCCAGCGCGTCGAGGTGCTCGACCTCGGTCTGGATCGCCTGCAGCAGTTCGGCCGCGAGGTCCATGCTGAGCCCGTTGCGCACGACGATGCGCTGCACGGTGATCTGCTCCAGGTCGGCGGGCATCGGGTACGCCGGGATCAGCCATCCCTTCATCCGCAGCCGATCCTGCAGATGATAGAGATTCCAGTTCTTCGTGTGCCCGTCTGCGAGACGCCAGGCGAAGACCGGGATGTCGCTGCCGTCGTTCCAGAGCTCGAACGCGTCGAGCTTCGCGATTCCCGCGGACAGGAACTTCGCCACATCCTGCGACGCCTGCTGCACGGCGCGGTATCCCTCGAAGCCGAGGCGGAGGAACAGGTAGTACTGCAACACCACCTGGGCGCCGGGCCGGGAGAAGTTCAGCGCGAACGTGGGCATCTCCCCGCCGAGGTAGCTGACCTGGAAGACCAGGTCGTCGGGGAGCCACTGCGCATCGCGCCAGACCACCCAGCCGAGCCCCGGGTACACGAGGCCGTACTTGTGGCCGGAGGTGCTGATCGAGTGCACGCGCTCGAGCCGGAAGTCCCAGATCAGGTCGGGCTGCAGGAACGGCGCGATCATCGCCCCGGACGCCCCGTCGACGTGGATCGGGATGTCGAGGCCGGTGCTCTTCTGGATCTCGTCGAGCGCTGCGGCGATCTCGGCCACCGGCTCGTACATCCCCGTGTAGGTCACCCCCATGATCGCGACGACGCCGATCGTGTTCTCATCGACGTACTTCGCCAGGTCATGCCCGTCGAGCGTCTTGTGCTCCGCACTGATCGGCACATAGCGGGGCTCGACATCGAAGTAGTTGCAGAACTTCTCCCAGCACACCTGCACCGCCGACGACATCACGAGGTTCGGTGTCGAGGTGTCCTTGCCGGTCGCGCGTCTCGCCTGCTGCCACCGCCGCTTGAAGGCGAGCCCGCCCAGCATGCACGCCTCGGACGAGCCGATGGTCGAGGTGCCGATGCTCTTCTCCGCATCCGGGGCGTTCCAGAGGTTCGCCAGCATGTGCCAGCAGTTGTCCTCGATCGCCGCCGTCTGCGGGTACTCGTCCTTGTCGATCATGTTCTTGTCGAACGACGCGGCGTAGACCTGCTTGGCGTCGTCATCCATCCAGGTGCTGACGAAGGTCGCGAGGTTCAGCCGCGCGTTTCCGTCGAGGATCGTCTCGTCCTCAACGATCTGCTTCGCCGTGTCAGGAAGCGACTCGCCTGTGGGGATGACGTGACGCGAGGTGAGCGTCGCCTCCCCCGGCCTCGTGAACATCGGCTGGTCGTCGGTGGAGGGAGTACTCATGTCCGGAACCTTTCGCATCGCTGATGGCGTCACGCCGGCGACACGCTCGGTAGCTGACGCTGGTCGTGTGCCGTCCACTCTGGCAACCGGAGCCGCACCGCGCTACCCCGATTCGCAGAACCGCCGCGAGCGCTCAGACACGTTCTCCGCGCAGCTCGATGCTCTGGTCGGGTTCCCAGATCTCGGGTGAGCGGTGTGTGACGAAGACGATCGTGGCGTCCGCGCTCGTGACGGCAGCGACGACGGCGCGCTCCGTGGTCTCGTCGAGCGCTGAGGTGGCTTCATCCAGCACGATCACCGGTGCGTCCTTGATGAGGGCCCGGGCGATCGCGAGCCGCTGGCGCTCGCCCCCCGACAGCGCGGCGCCGTGTCTGCCGACTTCCTGATGGATGCCGGCAGGATCCCGATCGAGAACGGACCCGAGCCCCGCTTTCTGCGCCGCGGCGACGATCTGTTCCTCGCCCACCTCCGGACGACCGATGCGGATGTTCGAGGCGATGGTGCCGGTGAAGACCACCGGGTCCTGCGGGACATAGGCGACGCGGGACACGAGCTCACCCTCCGTGAGTGCCCCGAGCGGAACCCCGCCGAGCGCGATCTCACCGATGTCCGGGTCGTCGAAACGCAGGAGCAGACCGAGAAGCGTGCTCTTCCCGGAGCCCGAAGGCCCGGCGATGTGGGTGCGGCTGCCCTCGCGGATGGTCGCGGTCACGGGTTCGAGTGCGGTCGACGCAGCCACGGAGCGGAGTTCGATCCGGTTGTCGCGGGGCAGCACTCCGGAGCCGACGGCAGGGACGGAGAGGGCAGGCGCGGTGACGACATCCCGATACGCGGCGCTGGTCGCCCGCAGCTCGCTCACGGCGATACCGGCGAGGGCGAGATCATCGAGCGGTGCGCTCGCCCTGCCGACGAGGACGATCAGTGCGAGAGCCGCGAACGGGTCGGCGAATCCCCCCGTCGCCGTCAAGAACAGCAGGATGCCGCCCAGAGGCAGCGCGGTGGCGAGGGCCGACGCGAATGTCGCCGGTGCCGCAGCTCGATTCGTGCGTCGCATCGCGGCCTCCTGCGGCAGCCAGTGACCCTCCGTGCGGGCGAGAGCGCCGGCCGGACCGGCCACGGTCTGCAGCAGCTCGAGGTGATCGACGAGCTCGAGCGTCGCGGCGGTCGCGCGTCGATCCGCCACGTGCCGAGCGGCGTCAGCTCTCGCGAGACGTCGTTGTGCGAGCACCTGCGCGCTCAGCGCGACGACGAGCAGAGCCGCTGCCACCGATGCCGGCGCCGGCCCACCGACCACGGCGGTCCCCGCCACGAGCAGCACGGGCACGAGCGGGGCGAGGATGAGCGTCTGGAGCTGATGCGCGGGCACCCCCATCAACGAGGGGATGCCGACGCCTGCCGCCTGGGTGACGAGAGAGCGATGCGCCGGGGTGAACCAGGCGAGCTTGGTCCGCGCCAGCGCGGTGCCGAGCGCCCGGTAGAGGTCGCCCGCGAACCGGGCTCCGGCGAGGTAGCCCGCACGTGAGCAGAGGACGGTGACGATGACGGAGACCGCGGCCAGAACCAGCACCCCCTCCGGTCTCCCTCGGTTCGCGATGGCCAGCGCCAGGCCGGTGTAGGCGGCGGCCTCGACCGCGCCGATGAGCACCCACCCGAGGCTGATCGAGAGGAGCAGTCGGCGCGCGGTGGCGGGGAACGCGGAGAGCATCGGGACGTCGGAGCGAGTGCGTGCGGTCATCGTGTGATTCCTTCCTGTGCACGCTCGGCACGTGCCACGGCGACATGGACGTCGGCGCGGACGGCCAGTTCGGGGTCGTGCGTCACCACGATCACGGTCTTCCCCTCGTCGTGCGCGCGGCTTTGCAGCCGACTCCAGAAGCGGTCGGCGGAACGACGATCCAGAGCACTCGTCGGCTCGTCCAGGAGGATCACCGGCGCGGGAGAGAGGAAGGCACGGGCCAGACCGATCCGCTGCCGTTCCCCTCCGGAGAGCGCGGTTGCCTCGGCATCGAGGGGTACCGCGAGCCCGACCTGCTCGAGGGCGACCCGAAGATGGTCATCGTCGGTGGACGAGGTGAGCTGCAGGTTCTCCTTGACGGTGCCGGTGAGCACGTCGCCGCCCTGAGGAACGAGCAGTGCGGCGTGCGGCCGCGTGTCTTCGCGGATCTCATCGACCGGAGCACCGCCGAGGCGGATGACGCCGCCGGTGAGAGGCTGCAGGCCGGAGATCGCACGCAGAAGTGTCGATTTCCCCGCCCCGCTCTGCCCGGTGACGACCGTGACGGCTCCGGGCGGGGCACGGAACGAGATCGGATCGAGCACCGCTCGCCCCTCGACGAAGACGCTGACGCGATCGGCCTCCACCTCCGCGCGTCCCGTCGGTGCGATCCTCGCTCCCGACGCGACCGGCGTCTCGCTCAGCAG
Organism: Microbacterium sp. GW821-FHT01D02; assembly: GCF_059422585.1. NCBI lineage: Bacteria > Bacillati > Actinomycetota > Actinomycetes > Micrococcales > Microbacteriaceae > Microbacterium > Microbacterium sp. GW821-FHT01D02. Next base: position 160,704 of record NZ_JBWKXB010000004.1, read on the forward strand.
CTCCTCGATCCGCCCGGCAGCGGCTCGACCGGCGGCGACGTAGTCCAGGCCGTGACCGAGTCGGAGTGCCGGTGCCACGAGCGCGAGGCTGAACAGAATCACGGCAGCGAGTCGAGGAGCGTCCCACTCCGATCCCACGGCGTAGGCGATGGCGAAGCTCGCCACTGCTTGCAGCAACCCGACCGCCATCGCGGCGGGGGTCGCGATCCGGCGCACCCAGAGGACCATCCCGTGCGAGAAGCGGTCGGTCGCGGCCGTGTAATCCGACAACGCCCCCGAAGCGGCGCCGCTCAGACGCAGTACCTCGATCCCCCGCGCATAGTCGTCCACCGCTGTCGTGATCTCCGTCATCACCTGCGCACGCTGCGCGCCGTGTGTGGCCGAGAGCCGCGGGATCACGGTCAGGTACACGATGCCGGCGAGCAGTCCCGGGATCAGGGCGAGCAGCGCGAGCGGTCCGGCGACGCTCAGGAGCAGCATCACGGCGACTACGGGAACGACCACGAGCGTGGCGAGTTCGGAAGGCAGGTGGGCGATCATGTGATGCAGTGCGGTGACATCGTCCGCGACGAGGCGACGCAGTCGGTCGCCCGGGTAGAGGGTGAGCCGATGGGCGGGGAGCCGCAGGATGTGCCCGGCAACTCGGCGCCGCACCCGTGCCTCGAACCGCGCCTCCGCCGCGTGAGCCAGCCAGGACGCCACTGCGGCGAGCGCGGCCGTGACCACCCACACTCCGCAGGCGACGAGCACCCATGCTCCCCCGGAATCGTCGAGTGCCCGGATGATGCACCACAAGGCCGCAAGGTGACCGACACCGGCGAAGACGGCGAGCACGACGGCGGCGGAGAGCGCGGGCAGTGCGGGCGCCAGCTCGGCGCGAAGGAGAGGATCACGGGGACGGGAAGACTTGCTCACGCAAAAAGTATACGCGTATAGTTAGGCATGCCTATCCTCAGGAGGAAGACATGAGCAAGATCGATCGCGAGCAGATCGTGGCCACGGCGCTCGAGCTGATCGTCGCCGACGGCGAGTCCGCTGTCGCGATGCGGCCGCTCGCCGCTCGCCTCGGCGTGACCCCGATGGCCCTGTACCGCTACTTCGCCGACCGGGATGCACTGCTGCTCGCGCTCGTCGAGAAGGTGTCCGAGGAGATCGTCATCCCCACGCCCCGGGAGAATCCGCGCGAGACCGCTGTCGCGCTCGCCCTCTGCCTGCACGACTTCCTCGTGGCGCACCCGTGGATGATCCGATTGATCTCCACGGGACGCCTGGCCAGCCCCGCCGGATTGCAGTTCCCCGAGGGTTTCCTCTCCTGTGCCCGAGAGGCCGGCCTCGACGACACCGCGGGCTTCGTCTTCTACCGGACGATGTTCGCCACAATCCTCGGCCAGGCCACCATCACGTCCGCGCGCCGGCGCGACGACACCGGCCCGCTGCCCGCCGAACCGACGGTCGGCACCGTGCCGATCGTGGCCTCGCTCTCGGCGCGCTGGACAGCGCTCGATGCCGCCGCGACACCCGCGGTCGTCTTCGCCGCGGCGACGGCAGTCCTGCCTGCGCCCTGATCCCCCCACGCCCGATCGCTCCGCACCCCGAACACAAGGAGACCCCTATGCCCATTTCCCGCCTGAACCGACGTGCGTTCGCGCCGGCGATCACCCTCGTCACCGGACTCGCGCTTCTCGCCGGGTGCGCATCCGCCCCCGCCGACAGCGCGGAGGACCCCGCCGGAGGACCGACCGATGCGGCGTTCCCCGTCACGATCCACAATGCCTTCGGTGATGCCACCATCGACCACAAGCCCGCCAGGGTCGCCACCCTCGGCTACGCCGATGTCGCGCTCGCCTCGGCGCTCGGTGCGAACGTCGTCCTCGCTCCGCAGTCGTTCTCGGTCATCGCCGGCGAAGGGAAAGACCCCAACCCGCCCTACGTCGACGCGCTCGCCGACGACGCCACCTGGGTCAACCCGATGAGCATCAACGTCGAACAGGTCGCTGCGGCACGCCCCGACCTCATCCTTGCCACAGCGGGCTTCACGCTCGACGAGGCGCTCTACGTCCAGCTGAGCGACATCGCCCCCGTCGTCACCTTCGAAGAGCAGCTCTACGCCGCGACGAGCGAGGCATCCGCCCGCCGCATCGCCACTGCACTCGGCGAGGCGGAGGCTGCCGAGAAGCTCATCACCCGTGCCGACGAGGCGATCGCAGACCTCCGCACGGAGCTGCCCCACCTCGACGGCGGCACGTTCCTGTACGGGCAGGCACGCGACGGCGTCGTGGTGATGCTCGTCGATGAGCAGAACGTCACCGCGCGCTTCATGCAGCAGCTCGGGCTCGTCGCGCTTCCCGCCGTGGCCGAGCTCCAGGGCACGGGCTCGGTTCCCGGAGCCGTCGATGTCAGCTTCGAGCAGGCTCCGCTGTTCGACGATGCGGGCGTGCTGTTCATGACCTACCAGTCCGGTGCACTCCAGGAATCCTTCGAGAAGGACCCGATCGTGTCGTCCCAGACCATCATGGACACCCGCTACGTTCCCGTCGACCTGGAAACCGCGACCGCGCTGCAGGATCCGAACATCGCCGCCGTGCCGTGGCTGCTCGACCAGCTCCGCCCCGGCCTCGCGCTCATCCCCGCGCCGTGACGATCAGCCTCCAGGAGGTGCGTCCGGATGCCGACGTCACCCCGCGCCGGCGCCCGCGGCACCTCCTGGTGGCCGGTCTGCTCCTTGTCGTCCTGCTCTGCGCGCTGCTCGTCGCCAGCATCCTGATCGGCTCCCGGCCGGTATCGCCTGCGGCGCTCATCGCCCTCCTCGGCGGTGACGCCGACCCCGACACGCTCATCCTGTTGCGCGATGTGAGGGTTCCACGCACGTTCGCCGCCGTCCTCGTCGGCATCGCCCTCGCCTGGGCCGGCGCCCTCATGCAGGGGATGACGCGCAACCCCCTCGCCGACCCCGGCCTCCTCGGCGTCAGCTCGGGAGCGGCGTTCGCGGTGACCATCGCCCTCAGCTGGCTGGGGGTGCGAAGCGCCATGGGCCTGGCCACCGCGTCCGTGGTCGGCGCTGCCGTCATGACCATCCTCGTGCTGGCGCTGGGCCTACGCGGGAAGGCGAACGACTCGCGTCTGATCCTCGCCGGCGTCGCCTTCAGCATGACCGTCGGCGGTGTCCAGACCAGCATCACCCTGCTCAACCCCCGCGCGCTCGATGCGATGCGCGCCTGGTCGGCCGGCTCTCTCGCCACGCCTGATGCCGATGTGGTCGGCGCCGTCCTCCCCCTCATCGCCGTGGCCCTCGTGCTCGCGCTCCTGCTCGCCAGACCGCTGAACGCGCTCGCCCTCGGCGACGACGCTGCCCGAGGCCTCGGCTCACACCCTCTGCGCACGCGGGCGGGTGTCGCTGTCGCCGCCGCACTGCTGGTCGGGGCGGCGACCGCTATCGCCGGCCCGATCGGATTCGCCGGCCTCATGATCCCGCACCTCGTCCGCCCCTTCACCGGCCCGGACACCACCCGCATCTTGATCGCCGGCGCCGTCGCGGGGCCTGCACTGCTCCTCTGCGCCGACGTCATCGCCCGCATCGCGCTGTGGCCGGGAGAGATCCCCGTGGGCATCGTCACAGCCGCCCTCGGTGCACCAGTCCTGCTCCTGCTGATCCGGAGAAGCCGATGACGACGAACACCCCTGCGCCGGCCACCCGACGGCCCGCGGCCTCCGCGGCGCCATCCTTCCGCTGGAGCATGGCGTTCGCCCTGCTCCTCGGGATCCTCTTCGCCTCCCTGCTCGCGGGCGACCTGCTGCTGTCCCCCGCCGAGGTCTGGGCCGCACTCACAGGCCGGGCTGCCGACTTCACGACGACTGTCGTCCTGTCCTGGCGTCTCCCCCGTGCCGTCGCCGGCGTCGCGTTCGGGGCCGCATTGGGCACGGCCGGTGCGATCTTCCAGAGTCTGACCCGCAACCCCCTGGGCAGCCCCGACGTGATCGGATTCAACACGGGCGCCTACACCGGTGTTCTCGTCGTGCTCCTCGCCGTTCCCGCCGCGGGATTCCTCCCCCTCGCCGCAGCCTCGCTCCTCGGCGGGCTCGTGACGACTGGCGTCGTCGTCGCACTCACTGCACGCTCGGGAATGGCGGGACGCACCTTCATCCTCACCGGAATCGCCGTCAGCGCCTTGCTCTCCTCGGTCAACACCTGGCTCGTCTACAAGACAGACACGGCGACCGCCACCGCAGGCTCGCTCTGGGCATCGGGGACTCTCGACAACACACGGTGGGTGAACCTCTCCCCGGCGCTGGTGGCGCTCGGCGTCCTCACGATCCCCGTGGTCGTCGCCGCGACCCGCCTGCGCTTCCTCGCGCTCGGAGACGATGTCGCCACGGCTCTGGGCGTGCGGGTGCGGACGAGCCGCTTCGCCCTCATCGTCGGAGCCGTCGCCCTCACCGCCGTCACCACGGCGTCGGCGGGCCCCATCATGTTCATCGCCCTCGCCGCACCGCACCTCGCTCGCGCGACACTCCCCCGCAGCCACCCCGTGGTCGCCGCGGCATTGACCGGCGCCCTGCTCCTCAGCGGAGCGGACTGGATCGCCGCTCATGCCTTCGCTCCGACCCAGCTTCCAGTCGGCGCCGTGACCGTCACGATCGGAGGCGCCTACCTCGTGCTCATGCTGCTCCGACGAGACCGGCGAACGCCGTCGCCCTGAGGTCCGCCCGCTCCGCACACCGCTGTTGTGCCATATATCCAAATGTCCTACAGTTAACGCCATGACGACGTCTCCCCTCGTTCCCACCGGCCGGAACGTGCCCCTGTCCGTGCAGATCGCCGCGCAGCTGCGCGAGCAGATCACCGGCGGCAGCTGGCCCGTGGGGACGAAAATCCCCGGCGAGCATGAGCTCGTCGAACTGCTGGGGGCCAGTCGGAACACGGTCCGCGAAGCGATCCGCGGGCTGGTGCACAGCGGGATGCTCGAAGCTCGTCCCGGAGACGGCACCTACGTGAGTGCCGCCTCGGAACTGGAGGTCGCTCTGCAGCGACGCGCGGGAGCCGAGAACATCCGGCAGGTCTTCGAGGCACGGGAAGCCCTCGAGCTGTACGCCGCGGGCCTCGCCGCCGAGCGTGCGGTCCCCGAGGACGTCGACCGCATGCAGCGCGCACTGGACGCCCGCGACACGGCGTCGGACGTGGACGAGGCCATCGAACGAGACCTGGAGTTCCATCTGGAGATGTTCCACACGAGCGGCAACCCGCTGATGGCGGATCTGTACCGCAACCTCGACCGGTTCGACGCGATGGCGGTACCCGAAGCCGCCACGCCGCTCGAAGCGCGCGAGGGTTTCATCGGCCCCTGGCTCGACGACGACCCCCATCGCGCGCTCCTCGCCGCCATCCGCGACCACGATCCGGAGGCGGCACGCGCCGCCGTCACCCGGCTGATCGCCCACGGGCGCCGCCTCCTCCTGGAGACACGGCACTCCTGACCCGTTCCGCCTCCATCGGTCTCCCGCCTGCACGGGAGAGACCGATGTCGACGCTGCCTCCCACACGATCCCTCAGACAAGGACCCCATGGCTCACTCCGCCACCGCCCCCGTGCCGACCTCGACGGCGACCCGCGCCGTGCGCCGAGGACTGGTGCTCACCGGCATCATGTTCATCGCGGCCAACCTCCGAGCCGGGATCACGGTCGTCGGCCCCCTGCTCGGCGAGGTGCAGCAGGATCTGGGGTTCAGCGCCGTCGAAGCCTCGGCCCTGATCGCCCTCCCGCTGCTGTGCTTCGCAGTGTTCTCGCCGCTCGTGGCTCCGATCGCCGCACGGCTGGGCATGGAGCGCACGCTCGCGTCTGCGCTCGGGGTGCTCGCCACCGGACTGGTGATCCGGTCGGTCCCCGGTCTGCCCTGGCTCTGGGCCGGGACCGCGCTGCTCGGCATCGCGATCGCGACCATGAACGTGCTGCTCCCCGCCCTGCTCAAGCGCGACTTCCCCGCCGAGGTGAGCAAGCTCACCGGACTGTTCTCGGCGCTGTCCGCCCTGGTGGCGGCGACCGCATCCGCCGTCGCGGTCCCGGTCGCCGGGTTCACCGATCTGGGGTGGCGACTCGCCTTCGGCATGTGGGCCGGAGTCGCCCTCGTCGCCCTCGGTGTCTTCCTGCCCCAGATCGCGCGGCGCACGTTCCCCCGCCACGACCACTCCGCCGCCCTCGACGCCCACCCCGGCGGAGGGCGCTCACCGTGGTCGAGCGCTCTCGGCTGGCAGGTCACCGTCTTCATGGGCCTCGGCTCCACGTTCTTCTACACGGTCCTGACCTGGTGGCCCTCCATCGAGGAGACCCACGGTGCGACCCCGGCCGTCGCGGGCGCACACCAGGGGATCATGCAGGTGTTCTCGATCGGCGGCAGCCTCCTCGCCGCGGCCATCCTGCCGCGGATGCGGAAGAGCCAGATCGGGGCGGTCGCGATGTTCGTGCCCCTCTCGATCGTCGCCGTGGTCGGGCAGCTCGCCCTTCCCGACCTCGCGATCCTCTGGAACGCGTTCCTCGGGGTGTCGATCGGCGGCTCGATCGTCATCGCCCTGGCGATGTTCGGACTCCGCACCCGCGCACACGCCCAGGCCGCGGCCCTCTCGGGCATGGCGCAGTCCGTCGGGTACCTGCTCGCCGCCGGAGCCCCTCTCCTGTTCGGTGCGATCTCCGAGGCGACGGGTTCCTGGACGACCCCACTGCTGATCCTCGTGGGGCTGCAGGCGGTCAGTCTCGTCGTCGGCATGCTCGCGGCCCGCGATCGGTACATCTCCTGAGTCGCAGGACCGGAAGCGAAGCCGGAAGGTCCCCCGGGTGAATTCCGGGTGACGCCCGCGATTCCGGGGAGCGCCGTGGGTAGCATGACCCGAAAGCGGGGGGTCGCCGAGGAGTGGTCTCTCGTCGTCAACGGCTGAGGGCGGTCGACTCGGCCCGGAGAAAGGGAGCACATCCATGGCCGAACTGATCGTCATCTCCTTCGACACCGAGCCGCAGGCGGAAGGCGCCTACGACGAGATCCTGTCCCTCCAGAACGACCTGGTCGTCGAACTCGCCGGCCTCGCGCTCGTGAAGGTCGATGAGAAGGGCAAGACGAAGGTCGAGTACCCCGGCGCCGCCGGGAACATCGGCGTCGGCGCCGCGGGCGGAGCGCTCTTCGGCGTCCTCATCGGCCTCCTCTTCTTCGTCCCGATCGCCGGGCTGCTCTTCGGCGGCGTGTTCGGAGCGCTGTTCGCGGGGCTCGACAAATCCGGCATCGACGCCGAGTTCCGCGACCGGGTGAAGAGCACCGTCTCCGCGGGGAAGTCCGCCGTCGTCGTGTACGCGACCAAGCTCACGGAGGACAAGTTCGCGGCGGCCCTGGCCCCGTTCGACGGCACGGTCGTGCAGACGTCGCTCTCGGCCGAGGACGAGAAGGCCCTCATCCACGATCTCGGCGGCGCACAGTAGTCGACGAAGTCGGATGCCGGACGCCGCAGCGACGTCGTTCGCCCGGCGGCGCCCGGCATCCACTTCCTCCTCCCCCACGAACGAGAAGTAAGGAACTGCCATGACCGCGGAACTGCCCGGATCGATCCTGCCCCTTCCTGACCGCGAGTATCAGGGACCGGTCGTCTTCGACGCGAAGAAGTCGGAAGCCGACTTCCCTCCCCTCGTCGCGAAGCGCCCGCCGAAGACCGCCCCGAACGTGCTCGTGATCCTGCTGGACGACGTCGGCTTCGGCGCCTCCAGCGCGTTCGGCGGGCCGATCCACACGCCCACGGCGGAACGGCTCGCGAACACCGGGTTGAAGTACACCCGGTTCCACACCACCGCGCTGTGCTCCCCCACCCGCGCGGCGCTGCTCTCCGGTCGCAACCACCACGCCGTGGGCATGGGGCACATCACCGAGACCGCGACGCCCTCCCCCGGCTACCGCTCCACGCGGCCGAACTCCGCTGTTCCGCTGCCGGAGATCCTGCGGCAGAACGGCTACAACACCGCGCAGTTCGGCAAGTGCCACGAGGTGCCCGTGTGGGAGACCGGGCCGACGGGGCCGTTCGACCACTGGCCCGCCTTCTCGGGCTTCGAGCGCTTCTACGGCTTCATCGGCGGGGAGACCAACCAGTGGACGCCGGCTCTCGTCGACGGCGTCACCGCGGTCGAGCCGCCGACGGATGAGGGCTACCACCTCATGCCCGACCTGGCGGACAAGACCATCGACTACGTCCGCCAGCAGAAGAGCCTGACCCCGGACAAGCCGTTCTTCATCTACTTCGCCCCCGGAGCGACGCACGCCCCGCACCACGTTCCGAAGGACTGGATCGCGAAGTACAAGGGCGCCTTCGACCACGGATGGGATGCGCAGCGCGAGCAGACGTTCGCCCGCCAGATCGAACTCGGCGTGATCGCGCCCGACTCGACGCTCACCGAGCGCCCGGAGGGGCTCCCCGCCTGGGACGACGTGCCGGACGAGCAGAAGCCGATCCTCGCGCACCAGATGGAGGTCTATGCGGCCTTCCTGGAGTACGCCGACTTCCACACCGGCCGGGTCATCGATGCACTCGAGGAACAGGGCATCCTCGACGACACCCTGGTGTACTACATCATCGGCGACAACGGGGCGAGCGCGGAGGGCGGCATCAACGGCGCCTACATGCTGACGACCGCGTCCAACGGCGGCGGGCAGTTCGAGACCGTCGAGTTCTGGAACGAGCACCTCGACAAGGTCGGCGGCCCCGAGGCGTACAACCACTACTCGGTGGCCTGGGCGCATGCGATGTGCACGCCCTACCAGTGGACGAAGCAGGTGGCGTCGCACTACGGCGGCACCCGCAACGGCACGATCGTGCACTGGCCGAGCGTCATCGACGGCGCCGGCGACGTGCGGCATCAGTGGCACCACGTCATCGACATCGCCCCGACGATCCTCGACGTGGCGGGACTCGCCGAACCGCACACCGTGAACGGGGTCACTCAGATCCCCATGCACGGTGTCTCGATGGCGTACAGCTTCAACGCGCCGGACGCGGACGAGCGGCACGTCACCCAGTACTTCGAGCTCATGGGCAACCGCGGGATCTACCACAAGGGCTGGACGGCGCAGACGAAGCACCGTACGCCGTGGGATGTCGTCTCGAAGGCGCCGGACTTCTCCGCCGACGTGTGGGAGCTGTACGACACCTCGGTCGACTGGACGCAGTCGAACAACCTGGCCGCGGAGCATCCCGAGAAGCTGGCGGAGATGCAGCAGATGTTCCTCATCGAGGCGGCACGGCACAACGTGTTCCCCCTCGACGACCGCGCGGCCGAACGGATGAACCCCGCGATCGCCGGGCGGCCGACCCTCGTCACGGGCGACTCGCTGCGGCTGTACCCCGGGATGATCCGACTCGGCGAGAACGTCGCGCTGAACGTGAAGAACCGTTCCTACTCGGTGACCGCGCAGATCACGGTCCCGGCGGACGGCTCGCTGGAGGGCGCGCTCGTCGCGCAGGGCGGGCGCACCGGAGGCTGGTCGTTCTTCGCGGAGGACGGGAAGCTCGGATACCACTACAACTACTGCGGGCTGGTCCGCACGACGGTGATCTCCGACAACCCGATCGGCAGCGGTGAGCACCTCGTCCGCGTGGAGTTCGCCTACGACGGCGGCGGGATCGGGAAGGGCGGCGACGTCTCGCTGTTCATCGACGGCACCGCGGCGGGCACGGGGCGCGTGGAGCACACCCACCCGCTGTACTTCTCATTCGACGAGGGCATGGACACCGGTGAGGACACCGGCATGCCCGCCTACGAGGGCTACAAGGAGTGGGGCGGCAGGTTCAGCGGGACGATCTCCTGGGCGGAGGTCGCGCTCGGCACGGACGACCACAACCACCTGGTCGATCCCGAAGAGCACCTGAACGCCGCACTGCGGCACCAGTAGATCGCGACACGAAGAGGGCCCCGTCCGCACGGACGGGGGCCTCTTCGTGTGATCAGCGGTCGAGGATGGCGCGGGTGGTGACCTCGGGCCGCAGGTCGAGGCGACGTAGCAGCTGCGCGTTGAGCGCGACGACGATGGTCGACAGCGACATCAGCACCGCGCCGACGGACATCGGCAGCACGAAGCCGATCGGCGCCAGCACGCCCGCCGCCAGCGGCACGGAGAGCAGGTTGTACCCGGCCGCCCACCAGAGGTTCTGCTTCATCTTCCGGTACGCGGCGCGCGACAGCTCGATCACGGAGAGCACCGAGCGCGGGTCGTCGCCGGCGAGGATGACTCCGGCGGATGCGATCGCCACATCGGTGCCCGCGCCGATGGCGAGGCCCACGTCGGCCTGAGCGAGCGCAGGGGCGTCGTTGACGCCGTCGCCCACCATCGCGACCTTGCGCCCCTCACGCTGCAGCTCCTGCACCTTCGCGGCCTTGTCCTCCGGGCGCACGCCGGCGAAGACCCGGTCGATGCCGAGATCCGCGGCGACGGTCTGCGCGACCGCCTCGGCGTCGCCCGTGATCATGACCACCTGCACCCCGAGCGCATGCAGCGCGTCGACGGCCTCCCGCGACTCCGGTCGCACCTCGTCCGCGAGCTTGAGCGCCCCGATCACGCGTCCGTCCTGCACGACATGGAGGATGATCGCCCCGTCCTCGCGCCACTGCTCGGCGACCGAGAGCTCGTCCGCGTGCTCCTCCGACAGCAGGTGCGGACCGCCGACGCGGACGGTCCTGCCCTCGACCGTGGCGGTGACGCCGACGGCCGGCGACGACGTGAAGTCGCGGCTCGCCGGTACCGTCAATCGCTTCTCCGCGGCGGCCCGGACGATGGCCTTCGCGAGCGGATGCTCGCTGTCGGCCTCCGCCGCGGCGGCGAGCGCCAGGACCAGATCGGCGTCCTGCTCCCCCGCGACCGAGACCTCGGACACGACCGGCTCGCCCTTCGTGAGCGTTCCGGTCTTGTCGAACAGCACGGTGTCGACCGTGCGCATGCTCTCCAGCGCCAAGCGGTCCTTGACGAGGACGCCGCCACGCGCGGCACGCTCGGTCGCGATGGAGACCACGAGCGGGATGGCCAGCCCGAGGGCGTGCGGGCACGCGATCACGAGGACGGTGATCGTGCGGATGACGGCGGCGTCCGGGAACCCGACGAGCGTCCAGACGATCGCGGTGATCGCCGCGGAGCCCAGCGCGAACCAGAACAGCCAGCCCGCGGCGGTGTCCGCGAGGCGCTGCGCACGGGACGAGGAGCTCTGCGCCTCGGTCACCAGACGCTGGATACCGGCGAGAGTGGTGTCGTCCCCGGTCGCGGTGATCTCCACGCGGAGTCCCGAGTCGGTGGCGACCGTACCGGCCGTGACCTGGTCCCCGAGGCCGCGCGCGACGGTGCGGGACTCGCCCGTGACCATCGACTCGTCCATGGACGCGCGTCCGTCGACGATGCGCCCGTCCGCCGGGATGCTGCCTCCAGGACGCACCACGACGATGTCGCCCACGGCGAGGTCGGACGGCGAGACCACCACGACCTGTCCGTCCTCCACCCGCTCGGCCTCGTCCGGCAGCAGCGCGGCCAGCGAGTCGAGCGCCGAGGTGGTCTGCGCGAGCGAGCGCATCTCGATCCAGTGGCCGAGCAGCATGATCACGATGAGGAGCGCCAGCTCCCACCAGAAGTCGAGCTCGTGGTGCAGGATGCCGAGGCTCGCACCCCACGACGCCAGGAAGGCGACCGTGATGGCCAGGCCGATGAGCAGCATCATCCCGGGCCGGCGAGCGCGGATCTCGCTGACCGCACCGACCAGGAAGGGCTTCCCACCCCAGACGTACATGACAGTGCCGAGGACCGGAGACACCCACACCAGTCCGGGGATGTCGGGGAGCGGATAGCCGAGGATCATCGCGAACATGCCGGAGAGGGCGACGGTCGGGACGGCCAGGACCAGCATGATCCAGAACAGGCGCCGGAACTGGCCGACGTGGTCGCCATGACCGCCATGACCGCCATGCCCCGCGTGCGCGTCGTGTCCGCCCTGCGCCTCGTGACCGGCATGCGCCTCATGCCCGCCGTGACCGCCGTGCATGTCGTGACCGGCATGCATGTCGTGACCGGCATGCGCGTCGTGCGCCGTCGGCACGTCCGCGGCGGCGACGGGCTGTGGCGTGGTGCCGTGCGGCGCGTGCTCCGCGTGCGGGGTGTGGTCCTCGTGCGGGGTGCTCATGACTCGTCCTCCTCGGAAGATTCTCCGTGCGGGGCCGCCGGGTGGTGAGCCCCGCACGGGTGCAGCGGTCAGGCTGCGGCGGCGTACTTCGCGGGGTCGGCGTCGAACGCCGGTCCGCATCCTGCGCAGCAGAAGTAGTAGCGGGTGCCTTCGTAGTCGCGGTAGAGCCCGGCGGCCTCGGCATCCGCGATGACCACGGCGCTGCCGACCATCACCGGGCACTCCGCCATGCCACCCGCCGGCGGGGCGAGCAGATCCTTGCGGCCGTCGGCCGAGACGGCGGCGGTGCTGTTGACGCTGCAGCAGGAACCTGCGGGGGAATCGGACATGGTGCTCCTCTTTCGGATTTCAGTGGGTTCCTGCGGATGCCGGCGACACCGTGCGCTCGCGCGGTGCAGCGGTCTCCGTGGGAGAGGGATCCGCCGCCTGGCTCCGGAAGGACCGCAGGCGGAGGCTGTTGCCGACGACGAAGACGCTGGAGAACGCCATCGCCGCGCCGGCGAGCATGGGGTTGAGCAGCCCGAGGGCCGCGAGCGGGATGGCCGCGACGTTGTACGCGAACGCCCAGAACAGGTTGCCCTTGATCGTGCCGAGCGTCTTCCGGGAGAGACGGATCGCATCCGCCGCGCTCCGGAGGTCGCCCCGCACGAGCGTGATGTCGCTCGCCTCGATTGCGACGTCGGTGCCGGTCCCCATCGCGAGTCCCAGATCGGCCTGCGCGAGGGCGGCCGCGTCGTTCACGCCGTCGCCGACCATCGCGACGACCTTGCCCTCGCTCTGGAGCCGGGTGATGACGTCGACCTTCTCCTTCGGGAGCACCTCGGCGATGACCTCGGTGATGCCGACCTCGGCCGCGATCTGCTCGGCGACCGCCCGGTTGTCGCCGGTGAGGAGGATGGGCGTGAGTCCCAGCGCCTTGAGCTGCGTGATGGCCTGGGCGCTGCTCGGCTTCACCGTGTCCGCGACGACGAGCACACCACGCGCCTCGCCGTCCCAGCCCACCGCGATCGCGGTCTTGCCCTGACGCTCCGCCTCGGACTTCGCCGCCGACAGCGCGGCGGGGAGGTGCTGAGACCAGTCCGCGAGCAGGGAGTCGCGCCCGACGAGCACCGCGTGCCCCTCGACGACGCCCTGCACACCCTGGCCCTCGATGTTGGCGAAGTCCTCCGGGGTCGGCAGTGCGCCGACCTCCTGTGTCGCGGCCTTGGCGATCGCCTGGGCGATGGGGTGCTCCGAGGCGTCCTCCACGGCTCCCGCGAGCCGCAGCAGGTCGGCGCGGTCCACTCCGTCCGCCGTGAACACGTCGGTCAGGGTCATCTTGCCGCTCGTGACGGTCCCGGTCTTGTCGAGCACGACCGTGTCGACCTTGCGGGTCGACTCGAGGACCTCCGGTCCCTTGATGAGGATGCCCATCTGAGCGCCGCGACCCGTGCCGACCAGCAGCGCGGTGGGGGTGGCCAGACCGAGGGCGCACGGGCAGGCGATGATCAGCACCGCGACGGCGGCGGTGAACGCCGCGGAAGCGGGGAATCCGGCGCCGAGCCAGGCGCCGAGGGTGCCGAGCGCGACCGCGATGACGATGGGGACGAAGATCCCCGACACGCGATCGGCGAGGCGCTGCACCTCGGCCTTCCCGGTCTGCGCGTCCTCCACGAGTCGCGCCATCTGCGCGAGCTGCGTGTCGGAGCCGACACGGGTGGCCCGGACGACCAGTCGGCCGCCGGCGTTCACGGTCGCGCCGGTCAGCGCGTCGCCCTCGCCGACCTCGACGGGAACGGACTCCCCGGTCAGCATCGACGCATCGACGGCCGAGGTCCCCGAGACGATGATCCCGTCCGTGGCGATCTTCTCGCCGGGGCGGACGACGAACTCATCGCCGACCTGGAGCTCCGCGGTGGGGATGCGCGTCTCGACGCCGCCGCGGATCACCGCGACCTCCTTCGCACCGAGCTCCAGCAGGGCGCGGAGCGCGGCCCCCGCCTGTCGCTTGGAGCGCTTCTCGAAGTACCGGCCGGCGAGGATGAACATGGTCACACCCGCGCCCACCTCGAGGTAGATGTTCGCCGCGCCGTCGCTCGGCGCCACCGTCAGCTCGAACGGGTGCGTCATGCCGGGAACACCGGCGGTGCCGAGGAACAGGGCGTAGAGCGACCACAGCAGCGCGGCGATGGTCCCCATCGAGATGAGGGTGTCCATGGTCGCGGCGCCGTGGCGGAGGTTCGTCCAGGCCGCCTTGTGGAACGGCCAGGCCGCCCACACGATGACGGGTCCGGCCAGCGCGAGCGAGAGCCACTGCCAGTACGTGAACTGCAGCGCCGGGATCATGGCCATCGCGATGACCGGGACGGTCAGCACGATCGAGGCGATGAGGCGGTGCTTCAGGCTCGTCAGCTCGGCGTCGGGTGCGTCGTCCGCCTCCTCCGGCCCGGCCTTCCGCTCGGGAGCGGGAAGCGCTGCGGTGTACCCGGTCTTCTCGACCTCGGCGATGAGCAGCGCCGGGTCGAACCCGACGGGCGCGGTCACCTTGGCCTTCTCCGTCGCGTAGTTCACGGTCGCGACGACCCCGTCGATCCGGTTGAGCTTCTTCTCGATCCGCATCGCGCACGATGCGCACGTCATGCCGCCGATCTCCAGCTCCACGCTGGCTGCCGCGGCCGCGGACTGCGTGTCCGTCATGATGATCTCCTCGATCCTTGCCGTCCGTGTCCGAGGACGCGGCGGGAGTGCTGCGGGGCGGGGTCAGTGTCCGCCGTGGTCGTCGTCGCCCGAATCGGTCGACGCGTGTTCTGCGGATGCCGTGGCGTCCAGCACGAACGGCGCGGTGTGGACCTTCCCGTCGACCTGGAAGTCGAGGTAGAGCAGGTATCGCCCGGCTGTCGGCGCCTGCGCGGTGAAGACCACCTCGGGACCGGCCAGGTCTCCCGCTTCGGGTTCCTCGCCATGGGCGTGCACGTGCAGGTAGGCGAGGTCTCCCTCACGCAGGGCCACGAGGTGTCCGAACGCGCCCAGATACGGCTCCAGCGTGGTGACCGGCTCTCCGCCACGAGCGACCTCGACGGTCAGCTCGCTTCCGGTGCCGGCGACCAAGTCGCCCCTGATGGTCACATCGAAGCCGTCGACCGTCGCGCGGGTCTGCGTTCCGACCGGCGGCTCCGGTGCGAACGCTCCGGCGACGTCGACCGTCCGCGAGAGCGTGGTCCCCGAACCGCCCTCCGCCGTGAAGTCCGCGTACACCCGATAGGTGCCGGCGGCATCCCAGGTCCACGGCAGCGACCAGGTGCCCGTCTTCGCGTCCAGCTCGGGGTGCACGTGCCGGTATCGGCTGCCGTCGTTGCGGACGACGATCAGGTGCAGCTGCTTGCCGTGCGCCGTCTCGTAGGCGGTGACGGGTTCACCGGCGGCGTCCCGGATCTCGAAGGACAGGTCGCCCGCGAGGCCCGGCTCCCCCGGCGTGCTGACGGCTCCGAGGATGTACCCGGATGCCGCGATGGTGACTCCGCTCACGTCTGTTCCCTCTTCTTCCCCTGGTCCTGCGTTCTGTGCCGCTTCTTCGGCGGACTTCTCCTCGTGCCCCGCCGCGCCGCGCTCCGTCCAGGACGCCACGGCGCTGTCCGGGACGAGGGCGCCGGCCGCCGCGAAGGCGACGCCGAACACCACGACGAGCCCCGCGCCGTAGAGGCCGAGACGGCCAGCGGTGTTCATCAGGCTCGTACCGCCTGGTATCCGGCCTCGTCGACGGCCGCGAGGATCGCCGCGTCGTCGACCGGCTCGGTGCTCGTCACGACGAGCCGACCGGTCTGGGCGCTGACGTCGATCGAGTCGACACCCGGGATCTGGCCGACCTCGCCGCGGATCGCGACCTCGCAGTGGCCGCAGCTCATTCCGGTGACCTGGTACTCGCTCGTGCTCATGACGTTTCCTCTCTTCACAACCAACATACCCAGGTGGGGTACTCCTTCGGGTCAACCCTATACCCTCCAGGGGTATTCCCGTCAAACCGAGACGGCACGAAAAGGAGCGAAAACGCCTCACCCGGCCGGGGTGATCGACGCGCGAGGGAACCCGCCGACGATGCCAGGCTGAAGCTCCCCCGCCGGACTCGCGATCGAGACAGAAGGACCCGATATGGCCGACGACGTTTCCCTCTCCTCCTGGCGCGACACCGCCACCCGCCGTGCGATCGAGCAGTTCGTGGCCGCGGTCGTGGACGGTCCGGATGCCGTACCCGCCGTCGAGCGCGTGGCCGTGTTCGACAACGATGGGACGCTGTGGTCGGAGAAGCCGATGCCGACGCAGCTGCACTATGTGGTGGAGCAGTGGCGCGCAGCCGCGGAACGCTCTCCCGACCTCGCGGGACGGCAGCCCTATCTCGCTGCGGTGAGCGGCGACTTCGCCTGGCTGAGCACCGCGATCGACAAGCACTACTCGGGGGACGACTCCGATCTGAAGATCATCATCCAGGCCCTCGTCGGACTCACCGACGGGATGAGCGTGGAGGACTATGCGCGATCCGTCGCGGAGTTCTACCGCACCGCGCAGCACCCGACGCTCCGGCGTCCGTATGCGGACGCGGTCTATCAACCCATGGTCGAGCTCCTGCGCTACCTGGAGCACCACGGCTTCACCTGCTACATCGTCTCCGGCGGCGAGCGCGACTTCATGCGCCCGATGACGCAGGCCAACTACGGCATCCCCCCGGAGCGGGTCGTCGGATCCGCCTTCGGCCTCACGTGGGACGAGGCCGCGGGGACCGTGCGCTACTCCTCCGCCCTCGCCTTCTTCGACGACGGCCCGGAGAAGCCCGTGCGGATCTGGAGTCGCATCGGACGACGGCCCCTGTTCGCGGGTGGCAACTCCAACGGGGACACCGCGATGCTCGACTTCGCCCGTCGTGGCGAGCGCCCCGGCTTCGCGATGCTCATCCATCACGACGATCCCGATCGCGGGGATGCGCCCTATGACGCGGGCGCGGAGAAGGCTCTGGCCAGCGCGGCGGACGCCGGGTACACGGTCGTGAGCGTGCGGGACGACTGGGCGACGGTGTTCACACGGAGGGTGTGAGCTCCGTCGGGCTCTGCGCGATCTCCTCCTCCGCCGGCGGCACCTCCGCGTCACCCGACGTCGGACGCCGGAGCAGCTCGACCAGGATCGCGAAGACGATGAGCCCCAGCGTCACACCGAAGACCGTCCCGAACGACACCGGTCGCGTCACCATGAGGATGAGCAGCGCGAGGACCATCCCGACGATGAGGATCGGCCCGTGGAAGCGGTCGACTGCGAGGCCGAACCGCCCGGTCGACAGCCCCCGTCGCTCCCAGGTGCCGCGGACCGCCGAGAACAGGCCGTCGAGGACGCCCCGGACGCTCGCGGCGCTGCGGCTCGACCCCGCCAGCCACGCCCAGACGGCGACCAGCACCCCGACCAGGGCCAGCGCGACGATCGTCGAGCTCAGCAGCGAGGTCACCTCGTCGAAGAGGGACTGGGCGGCGGCCGCCGTCATGATCGACGGGCTGACCGCGCCGATGAAGAACGTCCTTCCGATACCCATCCCCGCGGAGAGCAGGAGGAAGGCCACGGCGAACGCCGCACTCGTCCAGAACAGGGCACGCGCACGGTTGCGGGCGAGCAGGATGCCGACGACGACCAGGCCGAGCACGACCCACGGGAGCCAGAACCCGGCAGCCACGGCGATCTGATAGACGGTCCACACCAGGACGAGTGCATCCGCCTGCGCGATGGGTATCGTCCGGTCGATCTGCGGGATGAGGTCGGCGAACCCGACGCCCCGCTCCGACAGCGTCGACTTCACCCTGTCGATCACGACTCCGAGGTCGATCGACAGCACGCCGTCGTCCGCGAGCTGCAGCGCCGTGTCGGGGCTGTCCTGCATGATCGCGACCGCGCGCTCGTGGGTCACGCGCAGCGTCTGCGCCCAGATGTCGGCGAACTGGTCGGAGGCGACGACGTCGTGGATGACGCCGTCGACGAGCGAGGTCAGCCCGCTGGCGGCCGGGGCCTCGAGGAGCGTGAGCGCCGATGCGGCGCGCGGGGGGAGGTCCAGCTCCCGCAGACCGTCGAACACCTCGCCGACCACGGCGGTGAGATCGACCTGCCCCTGGATCGCGGTGCTCACCTGGTCCGCGACGAAGTCCTGCACGTCGGGGTCCTGCGCCAGGGGTGCGAAGGTCGCCACGAACCGATCGGCGTCGACGAGCTGCAGCCGCGCCCAGGTCCCCATCGCCGCGATCGGCGCCATCAGCACCGCGAGTCCGAGCACGATGCCGGCGACGATGCTCCTCGCGACCGGTCGGCGACGCGGTGTCTTCAGCGCCTCGTTCTCCTGTTCGAGGAGGAGGACGCGGGCACGCAGGTCATCCAGTTCGCTCATTCGTCCTTCTCCTCGTCAGGCACACGTGCTCGGTCGCCGGCGACGGCGCATCCCCTCCTCAGCTCAGGAGCTTCTGCTTCGCCGCGACGAACTCCTCCTCCGACAGCACCCCGGAGTCCTTCAGGGCGGCCAGCTGCTGCAGCTTCGCGATCATGTCGTCGGCGGCCGCGGGGCCCGGTGCGGACGGAGCCGCGTACGACGAGGCCGCGCTCTGCGCCGCCGCATCGATCTGCGCCTGCTGCTGCGCGGCCTCGTACTGCTCCTGCTCGTACTGCCCCTGTGCTCGTCGTTCCTGATGCCGCATCGCCGCTCCGCTCACGGCGGTCGCGGTGCCGGCGACGACGGCGGTCCGGGCGGCGAGGCCGATCAGGCCGGGACGGCCGAATCTTCTCAGTGGCATGTCATTCACCTTCCTGATCGAGGATGTCCATCATGGCGTTCACGACCGGGGCCGGCACGCGCTCGCTGCGCAGCACCTGCCCTCCGGCGGCGGCGAGGCTCAGCGCGAGCGCCCGTGCGAAGGCGAGTTCCAGGACGACGACGGCCGCGGACTGCCCGGGCGGGAGCGTGCTCGCGAGCGCCTCGACGTCCTCCTCCCCCGCGAGTCCTGCCGCGATCGGCTGGAACTCCCCGAGCCCGAGCGTCCCCTCGTCCGATTCAAGTTCGACGATCTCGACCTCGCCGTCCGACGACTTGGTCAGGATCACGAAGTCCAGCAGGCGGACCACCCCGCTCTCGATGAGGTCGGCCAGGGCGCGGAACGTCGCCGGATCGGGACGCTCCCCCTCGAAGCCGACGAGATAGAACTCGGCCGGGCCGAATCGGAAGTCGTTCATGGGGTGCCCTTTCACGCGAGGAGGCGACGCGATCATGCTCGCACCGGCCCGTGCGGAGCGGATGCGGCGCTCACCCCAACCGGGTGAGCGCCCCGCCCGTGCGGCCCCGCGCACTGCCACGATCGCGATACGCCGTAACTCAACGAAAGGAGTCGGACGTGTCCATATGGACTAGCTTCTGGGACATCATCTGGTGGTTCTTCTGGGTCTTCGTGTTCATCTCCTACCTGATGGTGCTCTTCAACATCGTGGCGGACCTGTTCCGGGACCATGCCCTCAACGGGTGGTGGAAGGCCTTGTGGATCATCTTCCTCATCTTCGTCCCGTTCCTGACGGCACTCGTCTACCTGATCGCCCGCGGCAAGGGCATGGGCGAGCGCAGCGTGTCCGCCTACCGCGACCAGCAGCACGCGGCCGACGAGTACATCCGCACGGTCGCGGGTTCCAGTCCGAGCGACGAGATCGACAAGGCGTCGAAGCTCCTCGCGTCCGGCACCATCACCCCCGACGAGTTCGCGTCCATCAAGGCGCGTGCGCTGAGCTGACGACGAGGACGGGTGGTCGGTGTGAAGGAGCGCACGCTCGGCGACGTCGAGTTCGTCGTCGTGCACCTCGACACCGGCCACCTCAGTCCGACCGTCCTCGAAGCGCTCCTGCGTCAGGTCGAGGCCGGTGCCGTGCGCCTCCTCGACCTCCTCGTCGTCGAGCGGCTCACCCGCGACGAGTACCGCCTCACTGAGGTCGACCGCGACGAGTTCACCCTCGCCGGCCTCGGCTTGCACACCCCCGGGCTGGTCGGCGACGAGGATGTGCGGCACTTCGCCTCGGGGCTCCCCATCGGCGCCGTGGCCGCGCTGATCCTGGTCGAGCCGACCTGGGGCGAGCGGTTCTCCCGCGACATCGGCCGGCGCGGGGCTCGCATCCTCGCCCGACAGCCCATTCCCGCCGCGGTGGCGAACACCGTGCTGGCCTCCTCCCCGAAGCAGCCGCCTCCGCGCTGAGCCCCCGCCGCCGGTCGCCCGGTCAGACCGTGGTCTGCACCGCCTCGCGCCGGGAGGACACCCCGAGCTTCCGGTAGATCGCGCGCTGATGCGTCTTGACCGTGTTGATCGACACCTCCAGCTCCCGGGCGATCTCATGCAGGGTGCGTGCGGTCTGGAGCTGCTGGAAGACGTCGTGCTCGCGTTCCGAGAGCGAGCTCACCGGGGACCCCGCGGCGTCCACGGCGAGGCAGCGGCCGATGAAGTCCTCATACTGGGTGCCGAAGTGCACGTGCTCGCCCAGCAGCCGGCGCACGGCCGACTCCCGCGGTCCGAAGGGCAACCGGATGCCCTCCCCGGCGGCGACGGCGACGGCGGCCTCGCACAGCTCATGCGCCTCGTCACGATGACCCGCGTGACGCCGCAGCACCGCCGCGGTGCTCAGGGTGGCGACCTTCACGTAGGAAACCTCCGCGAACACGTGCAGGGAGCGCAGCATCTCCAGCGCGGTCGAGTACTCGCCGGCACGCCGCAGCACTCCGGCGAGCGCCACGCTGACGACGGGAAGATCAGGGCACTGCACGTACTTCCTGGCGATCCGCAGGGCACGGTCCGGGCGTCCGACCGCCTCTTCGAGCAGAGCGACCGACGACTCCCGGAAGGCCGGCCAGGTGATCCCGTGGAGAACCTCGAGCGGGATCTCCTGGATCCCGATGGCCGCGCGCCGGCACGCGGCGACGTCGCCGGTCTCCGCGGTGGAGTAGGCGATCATCATGCGGGCGATCCCCGTGAACGAGCGATCCGAACCGCCGTTGGCGATCATGGCGCGGAACACTCGGATCGCCTCGTCGAACTCTCCCGCCCAGTAGGACGCGTATCCCGCCGCCGCTGCCGCACTTCCCCCCGCGTATGTGCTCCAGGGCAGGCTGACGTCGGCCGAGCCGTCGACGTACGCCAGCGATTCCCGCGCCTCGACCAGCCGCCCTGCCCAGGTCTGCCCGAAGGCGAGATGGCCGAGTGCGCGCTTCGCGAGCTCGCGATCGTCGGAGCCGCGCGCCTCTCGGGCCGCCGCGGTGAAGTACTCGAGCGGCACGGACGGACTGCCGCGATGGCGGATCCCGGTCCACCCCATGAGGTGGTACAGCGCCGCACGGTCGCCGAGATCGGTCGAGTCCGCATCCAGCAGCATCTGCCGCACGCTCTCGCCGGCACGGACGACCTCCGCGCGATCGTCGGCGACGAACAGGCGGGCGAGCTGCAGGACCGCGGGCTCCGCCGCGGCGCCGCTCCTGGCGATCACCGATTCCGCCCGTCGGAACAGCTCACGCGCCACCCGGTGGTCGCCAAGCACGTCGCTCGCGCTCGCCCGGACGAGGAGCACCTGTGCATCGTCGGGGGTGCGCCGCAGCATCTCCGTCGCCGTGCGCTCGACCTCGGCGGCGTGCGCACCGACCACGAGTCCGAGCCAATGACGCAGCAGGGTGTCCCTGGCCGTCCTTGGCTCCCCGGCCCCCAGGGAATGCGCGATCGAGGCGATCGGGTCGCCGACTTCGAGGGCCTTCGCCGCGCGTCGATGCGCCGCCGCCGCACGAGGACCGTCCAGCCCCGCGATCTCCGCGCATCGGCGCGCGAAGGAGGTGTGCCATCGATACACCGGTCCGTGCGGACCGTCGTACCGATCGAGGAAGAGCCCCGAGCGCACGCACCTGTCGAGCAGTTCGCCCGCATCCGCGCGCCCGGTGACCGCCGCGGCGAGCTCCGGGGTGAGTTCGCCGCAGACGCTGGCGTCGAGCACGAAGCCCGCGATGTCCGGGGCGAGCGCACCGAGCACGTGCTCCCGCACGTAGTCGCCGAGGAACCGCGCGGCGGTCTGCGCATCCGAGTCGGGACGTGCGCCGCCGATCAGCATCAGCCGCACGGCGATGGGCCACCCCCGCGTCTCCTCGAAGATCGTCTCGGCGGTGAGACCGTCCGGCTCCGCCGCGTGCAGGAGGCGGACCTCGTCCGGCGTGAAGCTCAGCAGGTCGGCGCCGAGAAAAGACTCCGGATGGGTCACGCCGAGCCGGGAGAGGGTGACCTCCAGCAGCGTCGTCCCCACGAGCAAGAGGTGGAGGGCGTCCGGCGGCTGCTCGGCGAGCATCCCCAGCAGACCCCGCCCCCAGTCCTCCCCCGCCCGGTGCGCGTCGTCCACGATGAGGTGGACGGGACCGTCGACCTCCTCCAGAGCCGCGCAGATCTCCTGATACGCGTGCTCCGGGTCGTCGAGGTCACGGGAGAGCGCGAGAGGGCTCCCCGTGCGCTCGGCACCGATGCGCAGCGCGTTCACGACGCCCTGGCTGAGCCGCCCGGGGTCGGAGTCGAAGGAGCTGAGCGCGAGCCAAGCCACCTGGTCGCGTCCGGCGGCCCAGTCGGCGACCGCGGTCGTCTTGCCGAAGCCGCTGGGAGCGCTCACCACCGTGAGGGCGCCGTGCGCCGTCGCCGCGGAGATCGCCGCGCTCACCCGGTCCCGCCGGATGGCGCCCGGTTGCGGGGCCGGGGGCCGGAAACGCACCGTCGGTCCTGGCCTCGCCGAGCGCACGGGGGGCGACATGGCACCAAAGCTAGTGTCCGCCTCACCCAGCTCTCAAGGGGATCACGAGCGCCTCGCCCTGGTGATCTTCACCCCTCCGGCGGTGCATGGGCGTCGCGTCTGAGCGCATCGGCGGTGCGGATGAAGAGGATGATCCAGGTGAACACCACGGTCCCGGCCACGAGCTCCACCGCCGTCAGGGTGTAGTAGCCGACCGCGAACAGGACCGCGAGCACGACGACCAGCGCGAGGAACAGGTAGCCGAGCATCAGGAAGGTGCGGGAGACCCCGGGAATCCAGCGCCGCAAGGCGAAGACGAGCACCCCGTACGCGACCACCATTCCCGATGCCACGGCGGTGTGCAGCGCGAAGAAGTCGTCGACCGGGAACACTCCGACGAGCCCCAGGAAGATGCCGACGATGATCAGACATGTCCGCACGCCGACCACCCCGCGCGGGTGGGTCGTGGGGATCCCTCGGGTGGCGTAGCGGGCGAGCGTCGTCACGAGGATGCCGGCGACGATCAGGGTGAGGTTGAAGGTCCGCGCCGACAGGTCGTCGGTCATCCCGAGCGCGCTGAGGTTCTCCTTCCACCACAGCGGATCGCTCGCCGTGAGCATGCTCGCGAGCACCCCGAACACGAGGAACAGCGCGAGCACCGTCGCCAGCAGCTGCAGGTCGAGGTGCGTCGCGGAGTAGTACGTCACGTAGGCGGTCAGCGCCGCCGCCGCCCCGGACAGCATGAGGACCGGGATCGGGAAGACGACGGCCCCCTGGAGGCCCGCCTCCATGATCGTGGCGGCCAGCGTCCACCCCAGCAGGGCGATCATCGCGTGGGCGAACGAGAACGCCGCGATGTCGATGATGTCGAGGACCCCGCGCTTCCGGCTCCGCTCCGGATCGGAGGCGATGACGCGGCCCAGGACGAAGACCACGATCGCGGTCACGGCGGACGCCAGCGCGACGAACTGCCCGATCGAGTCGGGACCGGAGATCGGAGCCGACCCGAGCCGGAACACGGGGAGCGCGACGAGCGCGGCGAGCACGAAGGCGAAGATCGCGATCTGGAGTCCGATCGCCTCCCGCGCGCGCTCCCTCGTCTCCCCGTGCGAGCGGGCCGCCGTGAGCAGATCCCGTGATGGTGGTGTCGTGGCCATGCGGACAGTCTCGATCTCCGCCGGTGCTCCGCGCGACGGGTACTCATCCGCGAGGGGTGATCCTGCTCGCGGGCGATGGCTCGGAC
This sequence comes from Microbacterium sp. GW821-FHT01D02, assembly GCF_059422585.1. Taxonomy (NCBI): domain Bacteria; kingdom Bacillati; phylum Actinomycetota; class Actinomycetes; order Micrococcales; family Microbacteriaceae; genus Microbacterium; species Microbacterium sp. GW821-FHT01D02. Next base: position 184,897 of record NZ_JBWKXB010000004.1, read on the forward strand.
CCGGCATCCTGTTCGTATGAGGAGCAGGATCAGCACCCGGACCAGTACTCGGACCCCGACGGGCCGGCGATCGTGAGCCTGGACGCGCTGTTCCCGTCGGGGGTGACGGCCTGGCAGGTCGTGCTCGCACTCCTCTGCATCCTCGTCGGATGGCTCCTCTCCCGGTTCGCCCGCAAGGGCGTGCTCAAGCTGACCAAGAGGACGCCGGGCATCTCCGACTCGGTGGCGCAGCTGGCCGCCCGGTTCACCCAGTACGCGCTGATCCTGGTCGGCATCGGCGTGGGCCTCGCGTTCCTCGGTGCGAACGTCCAGCCGCTGCTCGCGATCACCGCGATCGCCGTGGTCGTGCTCATCCTGGTGCTGCGCGGCGTCGCCGACAACTTCGCCGCCGGAGTGCTGATCCAGTCGCGGCAGTCGGTGAAGATCGGCGAGGAGATCTGCGTCGACGGCCCCGACGGACCGATCCTCGGCATCGTGCAGGAGCTCAACGGACGCGCCGTCATCCTCACCACCGTCGACGGGCGCACCGTGCACGTGCCGAACGCGGCCCTGCTCACCGGCGTCCTCGTGAACGACTCGCGGCACGGATCGCGACGCAGCGCGGTGTCGGTGCGCATCGACCGCTCGGGTGCGCACGGGCTCGACGAGGTGATCGACATCCTCAGCCGCACCGCCGGTGAGGTCGACGGCGTCCACGCGCGCGAGCACCCCGGTGTCGCGGTCGCCTCCGTCTCCCCCACACGATGGGTGCTGACCCTTCGGATCTGGCACCATCCCCTCCACGGCGCGACCGTCCTCTCCGACACCGTGCGCGGCGTCGCGGAGGCGCTGGAGGCCGCGGGCGTACCGGCCGTCGTCACCCCCGAGCAGGGCCCGCCGCCGCTCGTCGCCCCGGAGCCGTTCTGAGCCTGCGTCGGCAGCGGGACGACCGAACGGCCCGCGAGGCTGCGGAGATCGCGGGTGCCGGCGGCTACGCTGACCGCGTGACCCCCACACCCGCGACCACGCCCGATCCCCCGAGCGGGATGCTGTCCCCGAGCCTGCGGGTGCTCCTCACCCTCGCGGCTTCCGCGATCGCCCTCGCCGGGCTCTACTTCGTGCGCGACATCTTCGGCCCCATCGCGCTGGCCATCGTCATCGTCATCGTCTGCGAGCCGCTGCGCCGCCCCCTCGACCGGCGCGGGTGGCCGCGATGGGCGAGCACGACGGCGGTCATCGCCCTCGCGTACCTGATCCTGCTGGCGATGGGCGCGCTGCTCTGGCTCGCCGGCACCCAGTTCGCGCGTCTGATCGGGGATCTCGTCTCCGAGGGCGGCCTGACGAAAACGGCCGACCAGCTGGTCGCCTGGCTGCAGTCCCTCGGGCTGGACGAGGAGGCGTCGGCAGCCGCCGCCTCGGTCCTCGATCCCACGACCCTGCTGGGGATCGCACGCAGCCTGGGCGGCACCGTGATCGCGGTCGCCACCGCGCTCTTCTTCGTGTTCGCATACATCATCTTCATGGCCGTGGACGCCGCCCGATACCGGCAGGCGCCCGCGCTGTTCGGCGCCACGAAGGGTGCGGTCATCGAGCGGATCACCCGGCTCAACTCCGGCATCCGCCGCTACTACATCGTCAACGCCGCGTTCGGCGCCATCGTCGCCGTCATCGACGGCCTGGCCCTGTGGTGGATGGGCATCCCGGTGCCCATCGTCTGGGCGATCCTCGCCTTCGTGACGAACTTCATCCCCAACATCGGGTTCGTCCTCGGGCTGGTCCCCCCTGCGATCCTGGCCTTCGTCGTCGGCGGATGGCCCCTGTTCCTCGGCGTGATCGCCGTGTACTGCGTCGTGAACGTCGTGCTGCAGGTGCTGGTCCAGCCGAAGTTCGTCAGCGACGCCGTCGATCTCAGCCTCACCCTGAGCTTCTTCTCCGTGATCTTCTGGACCTTCATCATCGGTCCGCTCGGGGCGATCCTGTCGATCCCGCTGACCCTGCTCGCCCGCAGCCTGGTGCTCGAGGGCGATCCCGGAGCGACGTGGCTGCGCTGGCTCTCGGGCGACCGCACGGCGGTCCCGCCCGACCCCGCACCCGAGCCCGAACCCGCCGGGGGATTCCGCCGGCGACGCCGGCGTCCCCGCTCCGGTCGCGACTGACGGCGACCCCGCGCCCTCTTCGCCCTCCCACCCCCGGAAATCACCAGGGGGAGCTTGCCCGCCGAGTCTGTCCCACGGCCCGTTCCCGGTGGGATCGTGGAGGCGAGCTCGCTCGGACGGAGCGCAGCCGAAGGAGGGGGCATGCAGCGACCACTCGCCGGGCTGACCACGCGGAACCTCGTCACGGAGCTGACCGCGGGCGTGACACTGCTCGCGATCGCGATCCCCCTGAACATCGGGTACGCGCAGATCGCCGGGCTTCCCGCGACCGCCGGTCTCTACGCGCTGATCGTGCCGACCATCGTCTATGCCCTGGTCGTCTCGTCCCGGCAGCTGGTCGCCTCGCCCGATGCCGCGGCCGCCGCGCTGGTCGCCTCGTCGATCGGCGGCCTCGCCACGGCCGGGAGCGCGAGCTACGCCACCCTCGCGCTGGCCCAGGCCATCATCTGCGGCGGGATGTTCGCGCTCCTCGCCATCTTCAAGCTGGGGTTCCTGGCGAACTTCCTGTCGAAGCCCATCCTGATCGGCTTCGTCGGCGGGCTCGCGCTCGACATCATGGTCAGTCAGATCGCGAAGATGCTCGGCGTGAAGATCGACTCCGGGGCCGACTTCCTGGGCAAGGTCGGCGACCTGGTCTCGGGCTTCACCGGGCTCAACGGCTGGTCGGTGCTGATCTCGGCCGCCTCGGTCGCGGTGCTGCTGCTCGGACGCGTCTTCCTCCGCGCGGTGCCCTGGGCGCTGGTGGTCCTCGTGCTCACGACCGTCATCGTGGTCATCGCCGGCCTCGACTCGCAGGGGGTGTCGGTCCTCGGGGAGGTGCCGGCCGGTCCGCCCGCGCTGACCTGGCCGGTGATCGACTGGTCGCTCTGGCTCGCCCTGGTGCCGTCGGCCATCGCGCTGACCCTGGTCACGACCGCCGAGGGGCTGCTGGTCTCGCGCTCCTACTCGGAGAAGCACCGCTACCCGTTCCACGCCAACCGCGACCTCTGGGCCTTCAGCGTCGCGAACATCGCCGCCGGCGCGCAGGGGAGCTTCACGGTCGGCTCCTCGACCTCCCGCACCGCGGCGATGGACCAGGCGGGATCCCGCACGCAGCTCCCGGCACTGGTGCTCGCGGTCGGGACGCTGCTGCTCCTGCTGTTCGGGACCGCGCTCCTCGCCGACATCCCCTCCCCGGCCATCGGCGCGATCGTGGGCGTCGCGATCATCCCCCTCCTCGGGATCCGGGATTTCATCGGCCTGTGGCGCAGCGATCGGTTCGAGTTCCTGATCGGCGCCACCTGCTTCCTCGTCACGCTCCTGATCGGCTCGATCCCCGGCATCCTCGTGGCCTTCGTCCTCGCTCTCATCAACATCGCCAAGCGCGCCTCGAACCCCGCGATCGACGTGCTGGAGTCCAGCGGCGATCCCGGTGAGTCGCTGCTCGAGGATGCTCCGGCCGGCACCGTCACGGCTCCCGGGGTGATCGTCATCCGCCTCGCCGCCCCGCTGTTCTTCGCGAACGGGTCCGTGTTCGCCACCGCCGTCAAGGACGCGATCCGCTCCGCGGGCGAAGGGACCGTGCACCACCTCGTCGTCGACATGGAGGCCGTGACGGACGTGGACGTCACGGGTGCGGAGTCGTTCGCCTCACTCAAGGAGTGGCTCGCGGACCAATCGGTCTCCCTTGCGTTCTCCCGGGTCCGACCGAACACCCTGCATCGGCTCACGAAGCTCGGTCTGCTCGCGTCGGAGCCCGTGTACGCCACCAACCGCGCGGCCATCACGCAGCTCGCGCCGACCGCCGGTGCGCCGTCGTCACCCGAGAGAGAAGGTCAGTAGATGGGATCCGTCATCGGGGAGATCCTCCCCCTCGCCCTCGGCATCGCGATCAGCCCCATCCCGATCATCGCGGCGATCCTCATGCTCCTGTCCCCGAAGGCCCGCGTGACGAGCGTCGGGTTCCTGCTCGGCTGGGTGGTCGGCATCGTCGTCGCGGTGACGGTGTTCACGCTGCTGTCCGCGATCCTGCCCGCGGAGGACCCGGACGCCTCGCGTCCCATCCGCGGCGTGGTGCAGCTGGTTCTGGGACTGCTGCTGTTCGTCCTCGCGTTCGGACAGTGGCGCAAGCGCCCGAAGCCCGGCGAGGAGGCCGCTCTGCCGAAGTGGATGCAGGCCATCGACAAGGTCACGTTCATGGTCGCGCTGGGACTCGGATTCCTCCTGTCGGCGCTCAACCCGAAGAACCTCATCATGGCCGTCGGGGCGGGCGTGGACATCGGCAGCGCCGCCCTTCCCACCGGTTCGACCGTCGTGGTCATCGCCATCTTCACCCTCATCGCCGCCTCGACCGTCCTCGTCCCGGTCGTCGGCTATCTGATCGCCGCGGAACGGCTCCGCGCACCCCTGGACGCCCTGCGCGGATGGCTCGCCAGGGAGAACGCGGTCATCATGGCGGTGCTGCTGCTGGTCATCGGCGTCTCGATGGTCGGCAAGGGCATCGGCAGCTTCTAGAACGACCCGGAACGAAGGGAACAGCACATGGAGAGATCAGCGTTCGGCCCGATCGAGTTCTACCTCGTGGGCTTCGCCGGGGACGGACCCGGAGAGGAGTTCCCGACCGTCCTCGCCGACCTGCTCGAGAATCCGAGCATCCGCCTGCTCGACCTGGTCATCATCCGGAAGTCGGCGGACGGCGCGGTCGAGGTCGTCGAAGTCGAGGAGGACCCCGGCGCGCACGGCTTCGTCGACATCGAGATCGCCGCCGCCGGCCTCACGGGCGACGAGGACATCGACGAGTTCGCGTCGCTCGTCCCCGCCGGGAGCGCCGCCGCCCTGGTCTGCATCGAGCTGCGGTGGGCGGCGAAGCTCGCGCAGGACGTGGCGGCATCCGGCGCGACCGTGCTGGCCGTGGAGCGGATCCCCGCGCCGGTGGTCAACGCCCTCGTCGACGCCGTGTCGGCCGGAGAGTGAGAGAGCCATGCCGTTCATGAGACGATTCGGCCGTCCGGGGCTGCTGGGCCTCGCCGCGCGCACCGCGGTCGTGGCCGGGACCGCGACCGCCGTGTCCGGGGGGATGATGCGCCACCGCGAGCGCCGCGCCCAGGAGGAGTACGAGCAGGAGCAGTACGAGTCGGCGCAGCAGCAGGCCGCGATCGACTCCGCCGCGCAGGCCGCGGCGGTTCCCCGCACGGCCGCCCCGCCCGCCGCGGCGGGTGGATCCGACATGGTCGCCGAGCTGCAGAAGCTCGCGGCGCTGCGGAGCTCCGGCGCTCTGACCGAGCAGGAGTTCGACGCCGCCAAGGCCCGGCTCCTGGCCTGACGTCGTCGAGGACAAGACGGGGAGGACAGCATGGGCGAACTGATCCTGGCCCTGGTTCCGGTCGCGCTCGGCGTGGTCCTGAGCCCCCTCGCGATCATGGCGCTCGTCGCCGTGCTGCTCTCCCGCAACGCCCGCGCCAACGGCATCGCCTACCTCATCGGCTGGTTCATCGGCCTTGCGGGACTCGTCGTGCTGTGCCTGTGGCTCTTCCGGCTGTTCGCCGTGCACGAGTTGAGCGAGCCGCCGCTGTGGGTGCCCGTCGTCCGCCTGGTCCTCGGGCTCTTCCTGACCGCCGCGGCCGTCTGGGTGTATCGCAAGGGACGAGCGCACATCGTGCAGATGGCGGCCGCCGCCTCCCCGAAGGACGTCGTGGCCGCGTCGCCGCAGCTGCCGGGCTGGCTCCACTCGGTGGAGTCGTTCCGCCCCGGGCGCACCCTGCTGCTCGGACTCGGGCTGTTCGTCCTGAATCCGGTCGATGCCTCGTGCGCGGTGATCGCGGCCCTCGACATCTCGCTGGCCGATGTCAGCACGAGCTCGGGCGCGTGGGTCGCCGCGATCTTCGTGGTGATCGGCACCCTGCCGATCGCGGTCCCCGTGATCTACGTCGTCGTCCGTGGTGCGGCCGCCCAGCCGCTGCTCGACCGCGTGCGGACCTGGATCGCCGGGAACACGCACGTGCTCAACGCGGCGCTGCTGCTCGTGATCGGCGCCCTCCAGCTCGAGAAGGGGATCGCCGCGCTCCTCTGAGCGCCGTCGGTCGCCCTCGCCCTGACCCCGTCGCATCGTTCCACCGAGAAGGAGAAGAACATGGCTCGTGAATTCCAGGGAAAGATCGAACTCGACGTCCGCGATTCCGTCGCGGACTGGGACGCCTTCCGAGCGCCGAAGCCGCAGGACGGCGCACCCAACGTGCTCGTCGTGCTGTACGACGACACGGGCATGGCGGCGTGGTCCCCGTATGGCGGACGGATCAGCATGCCGACCATGGACCGTCTGGCGCGGAACGGCCTGACCTACTCGCAGTGGCACACGACGGCGCTGTGCTCGCCCACGCGCTCCACGTTCCTCACCGGTCGCAACCATCACCAGAACGGGTTCGCGACCATCTCGGAGTCCTCGACCGGCTTCCCGGGCTACAACTCGCACATCCCGGAGTCGAACGCCACGATGGCGCACATCCTCCGCGATGCCGGATGGTCGACGTTCTGGGTGGGCAAGAACCACAACATCCCGATCGACGAATGGACCGCCGGCGCCTCCAAGAAGCACTGGCCGCTGGCGCAGGGCTACGACCGCTTCTACGGATTCATCGGTGGCGAGACCAACAACTGGTACCCCTCGCTCGCCGAGGACAACCACTACATCGATCAGCCGTACCTTCCGGAACAGGGATACCACCTGTCGAAGGATCTCGCGGACCAGGCGCTGACGATGATCCGCGACGTCAAGCAGACCGAGCCCGACAAGCCCTGGTACCTGTGGTTCTGCCCGGGCGCCAACCACGCGCCCCACCACGCGCCGCAGGAGTACATCGACAAGTACAAGGGGCAGTTCGACGACGGCTACGAGGCGTACCGCGACTGGGTCCTCGAACGGATGGTCGAGAAGGGCATCCTCCCGGCCGACACGGCGCTGACGGACCTGAATCCGATTCCCGACGGCCGATTCAACCCGACCGATGAGGTGCGCCCCTGGGACTCTCTGAACGCCGACGAGAAGGCAATGTTCTCCCGGATGGCAGAGGTGTACGCCGGCTTCAGCGAGTACACCGACTCGCAGGTGGGTCGGATCGTCGACTACCTCGAGGAATCGGGTCAGCTCGACAACACGCTCATCATCTACTGCGCCGACAACGGTGCCTCCGGTGAGGGCAGCCCGAACGGATCGGTCAACGAGGGCAAGATCTTCGGCGGCTACCCGGACGACGAGGCGGAGAACCTGCGCATGGTCGACGAGCTCGGCTCCCCGGCCACCTACAACCACTACCCCACCGGGTGGGCGGCGGCATTCTCGACGCCGTACAAGATGTTCAAGCGCTACACCTACCAGGGCGGCGTCTGCGACCCGCTGGTCATCCACTGGCCCGCCGGGATCACGGCGCGGGGCGAGGTCCGTCATCAGTACCACCACTCGACGGACATCGTGCCGACCATCCTGGAAGCCTGCGGGGTGGAGTTCCCCGAGGTCTACAACGGGGTCGAGCAGACACCGCTCGCCGGCGTGTCGATGGGCTACTCCTTCGACGCCGCGCCGGAGGGGCCGACGCGGAAGAAGACGCAGTACTACGAGATGCTCGGCCAGCGCGGCATCTGGCACGAGGGCTGGAAGGCCGTCGCGGTCCACGGACCCATGAGCGGGCTCAGCGACTTCGCGAACGACGAGTGGGAGCTGTACCACACGGACGTCGACCGCGCCGAGGCCACAAACCTCGCGGCGCAGCACCCGGACAAGGTCGAGGAGCTCAAGGCGCTCTGGATGGAGGAGGCGAAGGCGAACGACGTGCTCCCCCTGAACGACCTGCAGATCATCGGCAATCCGAAGGACTTCGAGACGTTCGTCGGGATGGAGTTCCACCAGCCCGCGCCGCCGTCCGGACAGTTCGTCTACTACCCCGGCACGACGGAGGTGCCGGAACGGGCGGCCGCGAACGTCCACGGCGTCTCCTACAAGATCGCGGCGGAGGTCGAATTCACGCCCGACACCGAGGGGGTGATCTTCGCTCACGGCTCGCGCTTCGGCGGTCATGCGCTCGTCGTGAAGGACGGGCAGGTGCACTACGTGTACAACTTCCTCGGCATCCCGCCGGAGGATCACGTGTCCGCACCCGTGCCGACGTCGGGAAAGCACATCATCGGCGTCGAGTTCACGAAGGAGGGCGTGGGCGAGTACCGCGAGGGCATCGGTCCCGTCACGCTGTACATCGACGACCAGCAGGTCGGCCAGAAGCGGATCCGCACGGTGCTCGGTCACTTCTCGCTCTGCGGCGAGGGACTGACGATCGGCCGCGACAGCGCCGACCCGGTGTCGTCGCTCTACGGCTACGGGTTCGACTTCACCGGCGGAGAGATCGTGAAGGTCGTGTTCGACATCGCGGACGACGCCTACCTCGACCTCGAGGCGCACCTGGCGGCGGCCATGGCGCGCGACTGACGCCCCGCCACCCGCGGCGGCCGCGTGCGCTCACTCGATCCCGAGCGCGTGCGCGGCCGCCGTCACGCTGTCCCGGTCCGAGACGCCGAGCTTCCGATAGATGTTCCGCACGTGCGTCTTCACCGTGTTCGGGGAGATGAACTCCTGCTGGGCGATCTGCCGGAGGGTCGCGTTGCGGCTCAGCGCCGCCAGCACGATGCGCTCGCGCCGCGTGAGCTCCTCCTCGACGAGGACGCCCTCGGCGGCCAGCCGCTCCCGCACCCGGTCGGCGAAGCGCGACCGCGCACCCGTCGTGGCCCGGGCCGCGAGGAGGCGCGCGACGACCGGACCGGCCTCGGCGATGCGTCGCACGTGCTCCTCGGGCTCGGCGAGGACCAGGGCCATGGAGAGCGACACCTGGGCCTGCTCCGTGTCTCCGGCCTCCACGTCGAGCACCGCCGAGACGAGCCACGCGTCCACCATCGACGCCGCCACGAGCGGAGGGGCGGTGCCGTCGAGCACCACGGCGAGCGCCGCACGGGCCGCGTCGGGACGGTGGTCGTGCAGCGCGGCGATCGCGTGCAGCACCGCCACGTCGCCCGTCGCCCCGAGCGCGCGCTCGGTGTCGGCGATGAAGCGGTCGCGCATGACGGGCTCGTCGAGCCGGTCGAACGCGTGCACGGCGAACGGACTCACCATCGCGTACCAGTGCGCCGGGAGCGGCAGGTCCTCTCGCGGGGTGAGGTTGTCGCGCAGCGTGACCGCGGCGAGGTGCGGATCGGCGGCGGCATCCGCGTCCCGCAACGCGATCATGCCCTGCAGCCCTCGGGCGATGGCATGCTCCGTCCCGCTGCCGATCACCGCGGTCGCTGCCGCGAGGATCTCGGTGCTCACCGCGCTGTCCATCCGTTCGAACGGGACCCAGTATCTCCACACCCGGCTGACCTGGTAGAACGTGCTGTCCGGCTCGCCGAGCTCCCGCCAGCGCTCGTCCAGGCGCGCTCCCGACTCGAGCACCTCGCGCATCCTCCCCCGGAACAGCGTGCCGGTGTTGAGGATCGCGTTCGCCTGCAGCTCCGCCGCCCCCATGCCGGTGGTCCGCGCCTGGTCCGCGGCGAAGCGCGCGAGGCGCTCCGCACGGTCCAGCCGTCCGACGTAGAGCTCCCCCATCGCCGCCTGCAGGGAGGCATAGGTGTCGAGCTGCGGCTCGCCGGTGGCGGCATCGAGGGCGACGGAGAGACGCGCCAGCGCCTCGGCGATCCCTCCCCGCCGCACGGCCGTGTGCAGATCGAGCCCGGCCTGCCAGTGCCGCGTCACCGCGGACGCCTCTGCGTCGCGCAGCCGAGCGAGCACGGCGGCCGCGGCGGACTCGTCGCCGCGCGCCAGCTCCGCGGCGGCGATCAGCATCTGCACCGTCGGCTCGGTCCGCACCGTCGGGCTCATGCCCGCCGCCGCGTCGAGCACATCGTCGGCATGCCCCATCAGGATCAGCTGCATCCCGCACCGCCGCAGGACGACCGAGACGCAGACGGCATCACCGCTGCGCATGGCATGACGCAACGCCGAGAGGTGCTCCTGCCGCGTCGCGAACCACTCCGCGGCGGTCTTCTGGAGCTCGCCCACCGCGCGCGGGCCGCGGTCCTCCAGGCGCGCGAGCAGGAACTCCCGCAGCAGCGGGTGGTAGTGGTAGCGCACGGGATCCTCCCCCGTGCGCTCGATCAGCGCGTTGAGGCGCGTGAGGCGTTCGACCATGCCGCCGGCCGGTGCCCCTCCCGACAGCGTGTGCGCGAGGTCGAGCGTGAACTCCTCGGGCACCGCCGTCGTGAGGAGGAACTCGACGAGGTCGTCGTCGAGTTCCGCGAACACCTCCTCGGCGAAGTAGTCCACGACGGCCGGAGCGTTTCCGTGCAGCGGACGGTCGATGGCCTTCCGATCCTCGAGCGCCGCGACCGCCATCAGCTGCAGACCGGTCGCCCACCCTTCCGTGCGCTGCAGGATCGCGCTGACCTCCCCCTGCGAGAGGCGCACGCCCCGGGTACCGAAGAAGGAGCGGACCTCGGCCGGTGTGAACGCCAGGTCGTGGTTGTCGAGGGCCAGCGCGATCCCCGCGATGCGGCGCCGCGCCACCCGCACCAGCCCGGTCCCGCGCCCCGACATCACGACGTGGGCGTTGCCGGGCACCGCGCCCGCGAAGGCCGACAGATCGTCCGCCAGCGCGCGGTCCTCCACGTGGTGGATGTCGTCGAGGATCACGACGATGCGTCGTGTCGAGGCGCGGAGAGCCCGGGCCAGCGATCGGGCGGCGTCCGGTACCGGGGCGGTGGCCGCCCGCGCGAGACTCGTGCGGAGCCCCTCGTCGTCGACCTGTTCGAGGGCCGCGCGCAGCGGTGCGAGATCGGTGTCACCCCGTCGGAATGCGAGCCAGACGACGTCGGTCCCGGGGTCCGCCCCGACCTCGTCCGCCCAGTGCAGGAGCAATCGGGTCTTCCCGGCACCCGCCGGCGCCGTGACCAGCGTCAAGGTCCACGGCTCGTCCATCGCGGCCGTCAGCCGCGTGAGCAGCCTCCGCCGCCGCACCTCTCCTCGCCCTTCCCTCGAACCCTTCTCCTCCGGCACGCCCGAGTTCCACGTGTCCTCATCCATCGGCACCCCCCGATTGAATCGACCAAGAGCCTCCCCGCCCTTGTGGGCAGTATGTCAGCACGGCCGGAAGCACTCAAGGGTCTGCAGAGGACGGCGTGACTATGCCGTCATCCGGCGTCGGCGCCGCGTGAGCGCCGCCAGGAGAGCGGGCACCACCGTGCCGAAGAGCAGCGCGAGGCCGACCCCGACCACGGTCTCGACGGTGCGTTCGAGAAAGCGCTCGCCCGGCGAGGCCGAGGAGGTCGAGAGGATCAGCAGGAGCACCAGGAAAGTCGTGAACGCCGGGGCGACGTACCAGCGGCTCGCCTGCGTCGCGCTGAGGGCGCCGACGACGAGTCCGATCGAGACCGCGACCACCGGCGGTCCCGGTGAGAGCACCGCGAGGGCCGCGGCGGCCAGGGCTCCCGCGAGCACCGAGAGCGCACGTCCGGCACTGCGGGCGATGAGCTGGCCGCGGACCGGGCGCATGACGAGCAGGACCGCCCCGGTCGCCCAGCCGACGTGCTCCAGGCCCAGCAGGAAGCCGACGGCCGCGGCCGTCGCTGCGGCGGTGCCGAGGAGGAGGCCGTAGACGAGCATCGCCCTTCCGCGCGGCACGGGAGGAGCCGCCAGTGCGGGAGCATCCGTCTGCGGCCAGAGCAGGGACACCACCCAGGCGTAGACCGAACCCGCCACCATGCATCCGGCGAGCGCGAGAGTGACGGTCGACCACGCGAGGCTCAACCCGAGACCCACCATCGGCAGTGCCAGGACCAGCACCAGCTGTGCGAAGCGCCCGCGGGTCGCGTTGACGCTCGCGAGCACGGCGAGCACGAACAGGGCACCCACGGCGATCATCGGGGACAGCGCGAGGAGCGATCCCAGCAGCAGTCCGGCCGCACTGAGCGCGCCGATCATCACGATCACACCCCGTGCGCGGCGACGCGGCGGGAGCCCGAACGCAGCCGCGGGGAGAACGCCGACGGCGACGGCGAGTCCCAGCGTCGGAGCGAAGGGGGTGACGGCCAGAGCCGGGAGCGCGAAGACGACGCCGAGCCCGAATCGCGACCAGTTCCAGCTCAGACCCCTCTGGTGATCCACCCTGTCCGCCTCGGCGACGTCGTGCTTCCGATGCCGATCCGCATTCCTGCCCCCTCGCTGATCGAGCCGCGGCGGCACTGCCGCCCGCTCTCGTGGTCAGCCTAAGGATCCGCCGGGCCCGCGTCAGCGCGCGTCGTCGACTTCACCAGGGTGAACGGCATCGGTTCCGCCATCCCGCCTCCCCGTGTCGGCGGCTGCGGCCATCCCCTCGTCGACGGAGTCGTGGACGCGACCCGCCGCGACGAGGTGCTCGAACCACGGGGTGCGGCTCGCGACGGCCGCCGCCGCCGGGGGCAGGGCGGCGAGACGAAGGATGACGCCGCGCTGCGCGAGCTCCCGATCGAGGTCCTGGAGCGCGTCGAGAACCGTGATCGTCATGACCTCCTGCGGCTTCATACCGACCACGACGGTGTCGACGGGAGTGGCCTCGTGGTCGAGCAGGGCGAGGATCTCGCGCTCGTTGACCAGAGCGTTCGCGGTGTAGAGCCCGCGTTCGAGGTCGATGCCGAGGGCCCCGTCGGCAGGCCCGACCTTCCGCAATCTGGGCTTGTTGACCTCGCGCAGCACGAGGATCAGCGTGACGACCACGCCCACGGCCACGGCGGGCAGCAGACCCGCGGTGAGACCGATGATCGCGACGGACAGCGCGATCCAGAAGTCCACCCGGCTGATGCGCGCCCACCGCACCAGCTCCGGGATGTTCACGAGCCCGGCGACCGCGACGAACACCATGGCGGCGAGAGTGGCCTCAGGAAGCAGGCTGAGGACGGGACCCAGGAACAGGGCCACGAGGATCGCCAGCACGACCGTGACCACCGTGGAGACCTGCGACCGCGCTCCGGCGCTCTGGTTCACGGCGCTCTGCGAGAAGCCGCCGGCGGCGGGCATGGTCCCGAAGAACGCGCCGAGCGTGTTCGCGGCTCCGGTGGCGAACAGCTCTTGATCGCTGTCGATCTGAGGCTCCTTCGCCGCCCGCAGGCTGCGGGCGACGGCAGCCGACTCCAGGAATGCCATGACGGCGATCGCCAGGGCTCCGGGAACCAGGGCGATCGCCTGGGCGAAATCGGGGATCCCGGGGACGGGCAGCCCGCTCGGCACCTCCGTGATCAGTCCGACCCCGAGCCGGTCGATCCCCGCCAGCCAGACGAGGAGGATGCCGCCGACCACGACGACGAGCGTCCCCGGGATCTTCGGGGCGAACCGCTTCAGGAGGAGCAGGACGACGATCGATCCTGCGGACAGCGCGACGGTCGGCCAGTTCACGCTGTCGAAGGCCTGTGCGACGGCGGCCAGGGACCGGAGGAACCCATGCCCGGAGAAGTTGAAGCTCTCCCCCAGCAGCTTGGGCAGCTGCCCCACGGCGACCGTGGCCCCGACGCCGATCTTGAGTCCGAGCACGGTCGCTCCGCTGATGTTCTCGACGAGCGTTCCGAGGCGGCAGAGGCGGGCGAGCAGCAGCACCACGCCGACGAGCAAGGTCAGCATCATGAGAGAGCCGATCGCGTCGTCCGATCCTGCGGCGACCCCGGCGGAGACGAGGGTGGTCGCGGTCAGCGTCGCGATCGTCGACGTCGTCGACACGCTCATCGCCCGGCTGCCCCCCAGGAACGCGTACACGAGCATGGGCAGGATGCAGGTGTAGAGCCCGACCTGCACCGGCAGATTCGCGATCGTGGCGTAGGCCATCCCCTGCGGGATCACGACGGCACCGGCGGACAGACCCGCGATGACGTCTTTGACGATCCACTTCTGCTGGTAGCCGTCGAGCGTGCTGAACAGCCACGGCGGTCGTCTCACGGCGCCCTCCTGCCTCCGGGGATCGGTTGGCCCGAGCGTACTGCGGCGCGAGCGTCGGGTGACGGCGTCCCTCACCCGCGACGGGTGGGCTCACCCGGGTGAACTCGCCCGTCGGGCCACCCGCTCGACACTCCGATCGTCATCGGAATTTAAGTTGTGCACAACTCAATCGTGTGCAATCCTTGAGCCATGGCCATGACCGAAGAGATGGTGTGCTTCTCGCTGTACTCCGCCGCCCGCGCCACGACGCAGGCGTATCGGGCGCTGCTCGCGCCCTGGGGGCTGACATACCCCCAGTACCTGGTGCTCGCCGCGCTCTGGCTCGAGGGCGATCAGACAGTCGGCTCGCTCGGGGCGCTGATGCGCCTCGACTCCGGCACCCTCTCCCCCCTCATCCGTCGGCTCGAGCAGAGCGGTCTGGTCTCCAAGGCCCGCGACGGCGCCGACGAGCGGGTCGTCACGGTGCGCCTGACCGAGCGGGGCCAGGAGCTCCGCTCCGAGGTCGCCCCGATCCACTCCCGGATCGCGGAGGTCGCCGGCCTCCACGACGACGAGCAGCGGCGCCGACTGATCGCCGAGCTGCAGGACATCACCGACCGCCTCCAGCGCGAGACCGCCGAGCTCGGCGCGATCGCGCGCGGCGACGGCACCCACTGACGACAGAACAGGAACCCACCCCATGCGCGCACTCATCCACCCCACCTTCGGCGAGCCGGAGCAGGTCCTCCGCGTCGAGGACCGTCCCGTCCCCGAGCCCGGAGCGGGCCAGGTCCGCCTGCGGGTCGTGCTCTCCCCCATCCACAACCACGACCTGTGGACCGTCCGCGGCACCTACGGATTCAAGCCCGAGCTGCCCGCGCCGTCGGGCACGGAAGCGCTCGGTGTCGTCGACGCCGTCGGCGCGGGCGTCGAGCACCTCTCGGTCGGACAGCGGGTCGCCACGGGCGGCACGTTCGGCGCGTGGGCCGAGTACCTCGTGACGAACGCCGCCGGCCTGGTCCCGGTACCCGACGCGATCCCGGACGAGACGGCCGCGCAGCTGGTCTCGATGCCCTTCAGCACGATCACGCTGCTGGACTTCCTCGACGTGAAGGAGGGCGACTGGATCGTGCAGAACGCCGCCAACGGCGCCGTGGGACGCATGCTCGCGCAGCTCGGAGCGGCGCGCGGGGTCAAGGTCCTCGGGCTCGTCCGCCGCACCGCGGGCGTCGAAGAACTCCGCGAGCAGGGCATCGACGAGGTCGTCGCCACCGATCAGGACGACTGGCGGGAACAGGTCGACGCGTTCACGGGCGGGGCACCGATCGTCGCGGGCGTCGACTCCGTCGGCGGTGCATCGGCCGGCCAGGTCCTCTCGCTCCTCGCCGAGGGAGGAACGCTGGTCGCCTTCGGCGCGATGGACTCGCCCACGATGGAGATCGCCTCCTCCGACGTCATCTTCAAGCAGGCCACCGTGAAGGGGTTCTGGGGCAGCAAGGTGATCCCGCAGCTCGACGCCTCGACGCGCAGCGCCCTGTTCGGCGAGCTGTTCCAGCGCCTGGGCGACGGCACCCTGACCCTTCCCGTCGCCGGCGTGTTCGACGCCGCCGACATCCGTGCGGCGGTCCAGGCGAGCAGCACCCCCGGACGCGTCGGCAAGGTGCTCCTCCGGTTCTGATCCCGCATTCCGCCCGGGGCCGGGCAGGGGTTCCCGATGTCCGCCCCCGGGTGCAGAGTGTGGGCATGGAGATCACACTCGCTCAGCCCGAGGGACTCGTCGTGAGCCCCGCATTCAGCCACGTCGCCGTCGTGCCTCCCGGCGCCACGACGATCTACGTCGGAGGCCAGAACGGCATCGACGAGACCGGGAAGGTCGTCTCCGCGGACGCCGGCGAGCAGTCGCTGCGCGCCGTGGAGAACGCCCGCATCGCTCTCGAATCCGCCGGGGCCGGCCTCGACGACGTGATCAGCTGGACGGTCCTCATCCATCAGGAGGCGGATCTTCGCGCGGCCTACGGTGCGGTCGCGTCGAGGCTGGCGCGCGAAGGCGCCCCGCCCCTCGTGACCGCGGCGATCGTGGCGGGGCTGGGCGTCCCCGGCGCCCTCATCGAGGTGAGCGCGGTCGCTGCCGTCATCCGCGACTGAGGGCCGGCGGACTCAGATCCGTCCGCGCACCGGCGTCCGCTCGGCGCCGTCCGCGTCATCCGGCATCGTCATCTCCGCGCGCACACCGAGCAGCCGGATCTCGCGCTCCGGGTCGAGCGTCGTCCCCAGCGCGAGTGCCGCGGCGACGAACTCCTCGCGGTCCTCGGTCGGACGCGGCAGCTTCCGTCCGATCGTCTTGGTGTCGAACGGGGCGTACCGCACCTTCAGGTGCACGCGCACGGCCGGCCTGCCTTCAGCCCTGCAGTCGTCGAAGGCCTGGACGGCGAGCTCCCGGATCGCACCCTCGACCTGCGACGGCGTCGTGAGGTTCTGCTGATAGGTCGTCTCCCGGCTGTGACTGCGGGCGACCCAGGGCGTGTCGTCCACGGTGCTCGGCCCGATCCCGGATCCCAGGCCGTGGTACCAGACGCCCATCCGCGGGCCGAACTCCGCGACGAGCGCCTCCTCGTCGGCATCGGCGAGTTCGCGCACGGTCTCGATGCCGTGCGCGGCCAGACGCTTCTGCACCTTCGAGCCCACGCCCCAGAGGTCGCGGGTCGGCTTGTCGCCCATGACCTCGAACCAGTTCTCCGCCGTGAGCCGGAAGATCCCGCGGGGCTTGCCGAACTCGGTCGCGATCTTGGCGCGCACCTTGTTGTCGCCGATGCCGACCGAGCAGTGCAGCTCGGTCGCGGCGAGCACGGCGGCCTGGGCGCGGCGGGCGACACCCTCCGGATCATCCGTCGTGACGCCCAGGAAGCACTCGTCCCATCCGACCACTTCGAGCACGACCTCGGGCAGTGCACGGAGCGCCGCCATCACGTCCCCCGAGGCGACCGCATAGGCCTCGTGGTCGACGGGCAGGAACACCGCGTCCTCCGGCGCCTTGCGAGCCGCGATCTTGAGGGGCATCCCCGAGCCGATCCCGAACTTGCGCGCTTCGTACGAGGCGGTCGACACGACGGCGCGCTCGGTCGGGTCACCGCGACCGCCGACGATCACCGGGAGACCGGCGAGCTCCGGGCGACGCAGGACCTCGACGGCGGCGATGAACTGGTCCATGTCCACGTGCAGCACCCAGTCGGCCATGCAAAGAGTGTGACTGCTGCGGGGGCGGATGTCACCCCATGACCGTCAGGCGATGGCGACGCCGATGCCGGTGGCGATCAGCGCGAGCAGCGGGAGCGTCCCCTGCATCAGCGCGGCGCGAGCCTTCGAGCGGTCCGACAGCACCAGGACGAGGGCGGCGGCGAACATCATGGCCGTGCCTGCGAACACCAGGGTCAGGCCGACCGTCTGCGCCCCCACGATCACCAGACCGATGCCGAGCAGGGTCGTGAGCGCCAGGAAGAGGTTGTAGAAGCCCTGGTTGAAGGCGAGCTGCTTCATCGTGATCGCATCCGCCTCACTGGCGACACCGAAGATCTTCCTCGTCTCCGGGTCGGTCCATCGCAGCGACTCGAGCGCGAAGATGAAGACGTGGAACGCAGCGGCCGCTGCGGCGAGGACGAGACCGACGATGAGCATGGGCTGATTCTCCCGTTCACCGGGGTCGCGGGGCAAGCCGGACGCGGCCGGAGCACTCAGACGAGGAAGATCGGCAGCAGCCCGGGATTGTGCGCGTGCACGAGCACGGCGAACACCACGGCGTCGAAGAGCAGGTGCACCGTGACGACGTAGGCGAGTGAGTGCGTGCGGAGGAAGATGTAGCCCTGCAGCAGGGCGAACGGGATCGTGAGCAGAGGCCCCCACTCGCGATAGCCCAGCTCCCAGAGGAACGAGACGAACACGATGGCCTGCAGCAGGTTCGCGACCAGATCCGGGAAGTGACGGCGCAGCAGCGCGAACACCGTGCAGATGAAGAACAGCTCGTCCCAGATGCCGACCGCGCCGACGCCGACGAAGAGCCGGGCGATCAGCTCCGGCGTGTCGACCACCGGCCAGTTCTGATAGACGCCGCTGGTGATGAAGTAGAACGGCAGGATCAGCCAGCCCAGCACCAGTACCGCCACGAGCCATCCCCACTGCAACCGCCCCCAGCGACGGTGCGTACGCCACGGGAAGCCGATCGCCCGGTCGCGATACACGAACCGCGAGACGACGTACGGCACTGCCACGGCGCCGCCGAGCGCGAGCGTGAAGCGCAGCATCGCGAGGTTGTCCAGCTCGGCGGCGAGCGGGATGACGCTGACGATCAGCATGCCGATGGCGATCAGCGAGAGGTCGCGGGTGAGCGACGGCGGGCGCACATCCGCCACCGAGGCCGTGTCACGCCGCGCCCCGACGCGCACCACCTGATCCTCGACGTTCCGCGCCCGCTCGATCAGCCAGGCGGACCCGACCCCGAGAGCGAGCAGCAGCCAGCCCAGCCACGGGATCTCCAGCACGAAGAAGGCCGGAGCTGCGGCGCACACGAGCACGGCGGGCGCGATGCCCACCCGCAGCGGCGTGACGCGCCGCACGTCGGTCACGCGCGAGCCCTGCGCCGATAGACCAGATCGCGGATGTCGCGTCCCTTCGCGATGCCCTTGCGCTCGAACGCGGTCATGACGCGTCCGTCGAAGCGTTCCGCCCACTCCCCCTCGAACGCGCGCTCGAACAGCGGCTCGGCGTCGAGCACCTCGCGCATCTGCAGCGCGTAGTCCTCCCAGTCGGTGGCGAGGCGGAGGAGCCCGCCGTCGCGCAGCGCCCGTGCCGCGGTGTCACCGAATCCCTGCCGCACCAGGCGTCGCTTGGTGTGCTTCTTCTTGTGCCACGGGTCGGGGAAGAAGATCCACACCTCGCGAGCCGCGGCTTCGGGCAGGTACGACGAGAGCACCTCGGGGGCATTCGCCTCGACCACGCGCAGGTTGCGGGCGCCCTCCCGATCGGCGTCGAGCATCGTCCGCGCGAGGCCGGCGCGGAACACCTCCACGGCGAGGAAGTCGTCGTCGGGGCGCGCGGAGGCCGCGGCCACGATCGCGTGCCCCTGGCCGGATCCGATCTCCACGTAGAGGTCGGCGTCGCGTCCGTACTCGGTCGCCGGGTCCAGGCGCGCCTCCGGGTGCACCGAGGTCCAGGCGACGTCGCGCGGGACGTCGAGCAGGTAGTGCGGGCCGAGCTCGGTGAAGGCGCGCTCCTGCGCGTCGGACATCCGGCCGCTGCGGCGCACGAACGACACCGGCTCGTCTCGGAAGGTACGGGGTTCGGGCATGTGTTCCAGGGTAGCCGCCGGGCCCGCCCCGTCCCGCGCGTGCAGACCCGCGTCAGGCCGGCGGGGCCGTCACGAAGTCGATGAGCTCTTCCACCCGACCGAGCAGGGCGGGCTCCAGGTCCCGATAGGTCGTCACCTTGGAGAGGATGTGCTGCCACGCCCGCCCGGTGTCGCCCTGCGTCTCGTACGGCCAGCCGAACGCCTGGCAGATGCCCGTCTTCCAGTCGGTGCCGCGCGGGATCTCGGGCCACTTCGCGATGCCGAGGGCGCGCGGCGTCACACACTGCCAGACGTCGACGAACGGGTGTCCGACGATGCGGATATGGCGGCCGTGCGGGCCGCGGGCGACCGCCTCCGCGATCCTCGACTCCTTCGACCCGGGGACGAGGTGGTCCACGAGCACGCCGTAGCGCCGCGTCGCGCTCGGCGGCTCGGCGGCGAGCAGCTCATCGAGCAGATCGACGCCCTGCAGGAACTCGACGACGACGCCCTCGACGCGGAGATCCGCGCCCCAGACCTTCTCGACGAGCTCGGCGTCGTGCTTGCCCTCGACGAGGATGCGGCTGGGCAGGGCGACCCGCGCCCGCTGATCGGCGACGACGAAGGACCCGGAGGCCGTGCGGCGCGGGCCCTGTTCCCTCGCAGCGGGCGGGACGAGGCGGACCGGAGCCCCGTCGATGAGGAAGCCTCCGCCGAGCGGGAACAGCCGACGGCGGCCCACCCGGTCCTCCAGCTCGACATTGCCGCCCTGCACGCGGGTGACCGCGCCGCAGAAGCCGTCGTCCGCGACCTCGACGACGAGATCCGTCTCCGCCGCGATCTGCGGCACCTGCTTCGCACCGCGCTCGCGCCAGCCGGTCGCCAGCACATCCGCTCCGTACATGTCGTCCATGCCATCCAGCGTATGTGTCTCCGCTCAGGGCGAACGGCGAACCCGCCTCTGATGCTGTCGCGTGTCGGGCTCTGTGCATAGACTCATGGCATGGGGCTCGGCTGCCGGTCGGAGGGAACACGATGACGAAACGGTGGCTGGCGCTGGCCGCCCTCACACTGGCCGCAGTCGCCGGAGCGTTCACCGCCTCCGCGGCCTCCGCCACCGATCCGGTCACCCTCGACGCCGGGTACGTCACCGATCAGGCCGGCGTCCTCAGTGCCGACGACGAGGCCACCGTCGAAGCGCGGCTCCAGGAGCTGACCGACAACTCGAGCGCCGACCTGTTCGTCGTCCTCGTCGACGACTTCACGAATCCGAGTGACAGCGTCGGCTGGGCCGATACGGTCGCGCAGGCGAACGGGCTCGGAACGGATCAGTACCTCCTCGCGATCGCCGTCGACGGGCGCAACTACTTCATCCACGCGAACTCCGACGGCCCGGTGAGCTTCGATCAGCTCGACGCGATCGAGGACAAGATGGTCCCGCTCGCCGCCCAGGGCGACTGGGTCGGGGCGATCACGCTCGCCGCGGACGAGATCCAGGGCGACGGAGGTGCCGGAGCCCTCAGAGTCACGCTGATCGTGATCGGCGTCATCGCCGCCGCACTCCTCATCTGGCTCGTCGTCGCGCTCGTGCGCCGCGCCCGCCGCAGGGCCGAGATCCGCGAGCGGGGCGCGATGCCCGAGACGCCGGATCCGGCCGACCCGTTCTCCACCCTCACCGACCAGCAGGTCGAGACGCAGGCGGGCCTCGCGCTCGTGCAGGCCGACGACGCCATCACCTCCAGCAAGGAGGAGCTCGGCTTCGCCGTCGCTCAGTTCGGTGAGGGCGCGACCGAGGAGTTCACGCGCGTCGTCGATGCCGCCAAGGCCAAGATCGCGGAGGCGTTCGACCTCAAGCAGAAGCTCGACGACGAGATCGAGGACACGATCCACGACCGTCGGGCCTGGCACATCCGCATCATCCAGATCGCCGACGAGATCGACGACGTCCTGGACGACAACACCGAGGCGTTCGACGCCCTCCGCAAGCTGGAGCAGAACGCCCCGCAGGAGCTGGAGCGCGTCCGCGGTGAGCGTGCCGCGGTGGAGCCCGTCCTCGCCGCGGCCGCACCGGCCCTCGCCGCGCTCTCTGCGACCTACGCCCCCGCGGCGCTCGCGATGGTGGCGGACAACCCCGCTCAGGCCCGTGAGCGCGCGGATCTCGCGGATCGCTCGATCGACGCGGCGGCGCAGGCGATCGCGGCCGGCCGCTCCGGCGAGGCGGCCTTCGCAATCCGTACGGCGGAGCAGTCCGTGGCCCAGGCCGCGCAGCTCGCCCAGGCGGTCACGACCCTCGGCAGCGAGCTCTCCGCGATCGAGGCGCAGTCCCAGGCTCTCGTCACCGAGCTGCAGGGAGACCTCGCCGCCGCTCAGCAGCTGCCCGATGCCGACGGCTCGATCGCGGCAGCCGCCTCGACGACCGCCCAGCAGCTCCAGGTCGCACAGTCCGACCTCGCCGGGTCCGCACGCAACCCGCAGCGGGTGCTCGAAGCGCTCACCGCCGCGAATGCCCAGATCGATGCCGCGATCGCGCAGGGCAGGGAGGGCGTCGAACGGGCTCGCCGTGTGCAGCAGATGCTCGAGCAGACCCTCGCGCAGGCGAACTCGGAGATCCGCGCCGCCCGGGAGTTCATCGAGACGCGGCGCGGCACCGTGGGCTCCACCGCGCGCACGCGTCTGGCCAACGCCGAAGCCAGCCTGAACCAGGCGCTGAACCTGCGCGCGAACGATCCGGAGGCCGCGCTGGCGGAGGCCAATCGGGCCCTCGCGCTGGCGGGGCAGGCCACCTCCGCGGCCCAGGCCGACATGCAGGCCTACCAGCCGCCCGGCTACGGGAACGACAGCCTGGGCGGGCTGTTCGGCGGATCCGGCTCCTCGTCCGGCGGCTCCGGACTCGGCGGCGACATCCTCGGCGGCATCATCGGCGGATTGCTCGCCGGCGGTGGCGGCGGAGGCTCCTCGCACCGGAGCAGCAGCGGCTGGCGCTCCTCCGGTGGCGGCGGATTCCGCAGCTCCGGCTTCGGTGGCGGCGGGGGCTCTCGCGGCTCCAGTCGCCGATCGGGAGGTCGACGCTTCTGATCCCCTACACAGACACTTACGCCAAGCTCTCGAAGACGCCCTCTGAAAGGAATCACGCATGACCAAGCAGTCCATCTTCGGACGAATCTCTACCCTCGTCCGCGCGAACATCAACTCCCTGCTGGACTCCGCAGAAGACCCGCAGAAGATGATCGACCAGCTCGTCCGCGACTACACGAACAGCATCGCCGACGCCGAGTCCGCCATCGCGGAGACCATCGGCAACCTGCGTCTGCTCGAGCGCGACCACGAGGAAGACGTCCAGGCCTCGACCGAGTGGGGCAACAAGGCCCTCGCCGCCAGCCGCAAGGCCGACGAGATGCGCTCCAGCGGCAACGCCGCCGACGCCGACAAGTTCGACAACCTCGCCAAGATCGCGCTCCAGCGCCAGATCAGCGCCGAGCGCGAGGCCACCGGTGCCGAGCCGCAGATCGCCGCGCAGACCGAGATCGTCGACAAGCTCAAGAGCGGCCTGAACGGCATGAAGGACAAGCTCGTCGAGCTCAAGAACAAGCGCAGCGAGCTCCTCGCCCGCGCCAAGGTCGCCGAGGCACAGACGAAGGTGCAGGATGCGGTCGGCTCGATCAACGTGCTCGACCCCACCAGCGAGCTGGGCCGGTTCGAGGACAAGGTCCGCCGTCAGGAGGCCATCGCGCAGGGCAAGATCGAGCTGGCCGCGTCCAGCCTCGACGCCCAGTTCGAGAGCCTGGAAGACCTCGGCGAGCTGACCGAGGTCGAGGCCCGTCTCGCCGAGCTCAAGGCCGGCGGCAGCGCTCCCCGTCAGGCCATCGAAGGCAACTGACACGACCGGCGGATGTCCGGGGACACGCTCCCCGGGCATCCGCCCTCTCTTCTTCGGAGGCCCCCATGGTGCGATTCCTCGTCATCCCGCAGTGGCAGGGCTCCCCCGCACCGCGGGCCATGCTCCTCGTCGACGGCGCCTCCGCGATCGCCGGCGACCTCCCCCGCGCAGCCACGACGGTGCTCGACGTCCCGGTCGAGGCCGGTGAGTCCCTGGGCACGGGCGTCCGCCGCCTGAGCGCCCTGCTGCGCACGCGCGAGCTGGTGCACGGACACGTCGATGCCGACACCGTCGTGATCGGCGGCGACTGCAGCGTCACGGTCGCGGCGCTGGACGCGCTCCCGGGCGGGACGGACGACCTCGCCGTGGTGTGGTGCGATGCGCACGCCGACATGCACACCCCTGAGACCTCGCCGTCCGGTGCCTTCTCCGGGATGGCGCTGCGCGCTCTGCTCGGCGAGGGCGAGGAGCAGCTCGTGCTCTCCCCCGCCATCCCTGCGAACCGCGTGGTGACCG
This sequence comes from Microbacterium sp. GW821-FHT01D02, assembly GCF_059422585.1. NCBI lineage: Bacteria > Bacillati > Actinomycetota > Actinomycetes > Micrococcales > Microbacteriaceae > Microbacterium > Microbacterium sp. GW821-FHT01D02. The sequence continues at coordinate 208,671 of NZ_JBWKXB010000004.1, forward strand.
TGGGCATGCGCAACCTCGACGATGCGGAGGTCGAGCAGCTCGACCCGCTCACGAACCTCTCGGTCGACGACCTCGGACGACCGGACGCACTACTCGATGCGGTGCGCGCCACCGGCGCATCGCGCGTATGGGTGCACATCGATATCGATGTGCTCGACCCCTCGGACTTCGCCGGCGTCTCGTCGTCGGTGCCCTTCGGTCTCTCCCCGGCCGCCCTGAGCGCCGCCATCCGTGCGCTGCGCACGGAGGTGCCTCTCACCGGAGCGACGATCGCCGGTTTCGCACCGCGCTCACCCGCCGATGCGGTCGACGACCTCGGTGCGCTCCTGCGGCTGGTCGGGGCCGTGGCATGAGCGCGCGCGACGACTGGCGGCCGGCGGCCGAAGAGGCGCTGGCCCGCGGGCGGCGCTTCGACCGTCGCATCCCCGCCTTCCTGCTCCGCTCCCCGGTCAGCCGCCTCGGCTACGCCTGGGGCACCGCGGTGGGCTGGCTCTGGGGTTCGCTGTGGAGCACCGGACCTGTCGAGCGCCGGGCCGGTCTGTGGATCTTCCAGGGCATGCCGAACTGGACCTTCAATCGAGGCGGCGTGTGCGTCGGCGGCTGCTTCCTGACGGGCGACGTCCGACCCACCGACGCCGTCCTCCGTCACGAGGCGGTGCACAAGGCGCAGTGGCTCCGCTACGGCTTCCTGATGCCGTTCCTGTATCTGTTCGCGGGCCGTGACCCGCTCCGCAACCGCTTCGAGATCGAGGCCGGTCTGGAAGACGGCAACTACGTGCGACGCTCGCGCTGAGGCGTCAGCGGTCAGCGGGGAGCAGACCGAAGCGCTCCGGTGCGTGGATGAGCGCCGGCGAGATCTCCAGCGCGTTCGTCAGGTGCTCGACGATGTCGGCCGTTCCCAGGTACCCGCCGAGAAGGGTGACGTTGGTCTCCAGCTCGTCGTCGCACATCATCTCGTCGGCCCAGGCGCAGGTCGCCCGCGCCAGAGCCTGACCCGGTGCGCAGGCACGACCGCTGCCGGGGGTGCCCGAGCGCTGCTCGCGAGCGAGCCAGGTGACGGTCATACGTCCGGGAGCGTCGATCACGCCGATGTCCGAGACCTCGGGCACCTCGATGAAGATGCGTCCGGAGGCGCAGAGCGGCAGAGTCGTCAGGAAGACCTCGAGCTCGGTGAGCGAGTGCTCGTCCGCCGTCACCAGGTGGTGTGCGCGCTGACGTGCTGCGCGGCGTTCCGCACGCGTGCTGCGGGTCTCGAGCGAGGTGTCCATGGTGATCTCATCGTACACCAAGTGAAGGCTTGCCTAACCTTGCTCCAGCTGAGTATCCGCCGGGGTCAGCGGGGCGAGGGCACCGGCTCGACGAGGGCCGCTTTCAGGTCCGCGAGCTCGCCCTCGGTCATGCCGTTCGCGCGCAGATAGCCGGCAGCCGAGCCCCAGCGCTCGTCCACCTGCTCGAGGAGTCGGCGCATCACGGGCGCGGGCGACTGGGTGGCGAGGGCCACCGCGTGCACGGCCTCCGGATGCTGGGCCCGCAGATACTCGGCGATGCGCCGCGACCGCTGGGCGGGCAGCTGCGACTCCGTGAGCGCGTAGTCCGCGATCACGGCCTCACGATCGGCGCCGACGGCCGAGAGCGCCAGAGCGACGGTCACCCCGGTGCGGTCCTTGCCGACCGTGCAGTGCACGAGCGTCGGCTCCCCCGCCGCGATGACGCGGATGGCGTCGACCAGGCGCTCGCCGCTCTCCTCGAGAAGGTGCAGGTAGAGATCGTCGAGGCTCGTGTCCGATTCGAAGAAGGAGCGGACCGAACCCAGGAACAGCGGAAGGTGCGTGGTGGCCGGCCCCTCGATCTCGGTGGGCTCCGCCGCGACCTCCTCCCCGTCGCGAAGATCGACGATGTGCCGCACGCTCGACCGCACTGCCGCCGCGCCGGCGGTGGTCGCCCCGGACAGCTGGCCCGATCGCAGCAGCACGCCGGAGCGGATGCGACCGCCCGTCGCCGGGATGCCGCCGACGTCGCGGACGTTCGTGACGCCCTCGACGTCGAGGATCGTCATGCTTGGGCCTGCGGAGTGCGGGGCGGCACCGGGTAGCGGCCGGCGATCACGATGCGGTTGAACGCGTTGATGGACACGCACGCCCAGCTCAGAGCGGCGTACTCCTTCTCGGTGAAGACGCTGCCGACGAGGTCGTACACCTCGTCGGAGATGCCGTCCTCGGCGATGAACGTGAACGCCTCCGCGAGTTCGAGCGCCGCGCGCTCCCGCTCGCTGAACACACCGCTCTCGCGCCACGACGGGATCTGGGTGAGCGTGTCGGTGTCGATGCCCGCCGCAACGGCCCTGTCGACATGGATCCGGGTGCAGTAGCTGCACCCGTTCAACTGCGAGCAGTGGATCATGACGATCTCCTTGAGGCGATCGTCGATACCGTTGGCCGCGCAGATCTCGCCCACCGTCTTCGAGAAGGCGTCCAGCGCCTGGTAGGCGGTCGGCTCGGTCTTGGACAGGTGCACGCGCGTCTCGCTCATGACTCCATGCTATTCGGCCGGGGGCCTCGTGGCCCTCGAGGGCGCGATATCAGAGCGAATGCAGAATGCCAATCCATGTCCGAGACATTATGTACATAAATTACGGCCTGAGTCCGAAATCACTTGTCATGATGCTCTCGCATTTCTCCGGCGTCCCTGCAAGGGCGCAGAATGTGGACGTGGCGATCGACATCAGCGAGTTCAGCTATCTTCCCGCACAGGCCGATGCGCTCGGCGTTCCGCTTCCGGAAGTACAGCGCCTCAGCCTCCCCCTCGATGACGGACGCACCCTGAGCGCCCTGCGCTTCGGGACGGAGCCGCCGCGCGTCACGCTCCTGCACGGGGCAGGGCTGAACGCCCACACCTGGGACACGACCGCCCTCGCCCTCGGGCAGCCGCTGCTCGCGATCGACCTCGCCGGACACGGTGACTCGTCCTGGCGGGACGACGTCGACTACACGCCGCGCACGCTCGCCCGCGATGTCGCGGCGGCGCTCGAGGCCTGGACCGCCGCGCCGCAGATCGTCGTCGGGCAGTCGCTCGGCGGCCTCACCGGCGCCGCACTGGCCGCCTCCCGACCCGACCTCGTCGCCGAGCTCGTGATCGTCGACATCACTCCCGGCATCGATGTGACCGCGGGACCCGCCGCGCTGCGCGAGTTCTACGCCGGTCCCACCGACTTCGCGACCCGCGACGAGCTCGTCGACAAGGCGATGTCGCTCGGCTTCGGCGGCAACCGCGCCGAGACCGAGCGCGGCGTGTTCCTCAACACCCGCGTGCGCCCGGACGGACGCGTGGAGTGGAAGCACCACTTCGCCCACCTCGCCGCCCAGGCGCTGGCCGCCCACGATGCCGGCTCCGCGACCGCGCCGTCGGTCCTGCACGAGACGGGGTGGGACGACCTGGCCGGGGTCAGCGCCCCGATCACCCTGGTCCGCGCCGAGCGGGGATTCGTCAGCGCCGCGGATGCGGCCGAGCTGCAGCGGCGCGTGCCCTCCGCCCGCGTCGTGGTCCTGGACGCGACGCACAACGTCCAGGAGACCGCGCCGGTCCTCCTGGCCTCCCTCATCGAATCGGCATCCTCCGCTCGCGGAATATGACGTTCCGTTCCACACCCGACCCGCACCCCGCCACGCATCTCTAGGCTCGATCCGACGGCACACAGCAAATGCCGCACCGAGAGGAAACGCCCATGTTCCGACGCACCCGACGTCTCGCGCTGATCTCCGCGCTCGCGGCCACCGCCGTGATCCTGAGCGCCTGCTCCGGCACCCCCGACCAGGCGCCGTCCAGCGCACCGAGCTCGCCCGACCCCGACGCGACCCTGCACGTCGGCCTCGTCCTCGAGCCGACCAACCTCGACATCCGCCACACCAGTGGCGCCGCGCTCGAGCAGATCCTCATCGACAACATCTACGAGGGGCTGGTCAGCCGCACGCAGGACAACGAGGTCGAAGGGCGTCTCGCCTCCGACTACGAGGTGTCCGACGACGGCCTCACCTACACGTTCACCCTGAACGACGGGATCGTGTTCCACGACGGCACCCCGCTCACGTCGGCCGATGTCGTCTCCTCGTACGAGACCGTGCGCACCGACAAGACCGTACAGGGCAACGCCGAGTTCGCCGCCGTCACGTCGATCACCGCACCCGACGCGACCACGGTGAAGATCGTGCTCTCCGAGCCGAACCAGAACTTCCTCTTCGCACTGACCGGCCCCGCCGGCCTCGTGTTCAAGACCGGCGACAAGACCGATCTGAAGACGGCGGAGAACGGCACCGGGCCGTTCACGCTCACGCGCTGGAACACCGGCAGCAGCATCACCTTCGCGCGCAACGACGACTACTGGGGCGAGGCGGCCGGCGTCGCGCAGGTCGAGTTCCAGTACATCCCCGACTTCACGGCGGGCGTCAACGCGGCCCTCGCCCACGACGTCGACGTGCTCACCGCCGTGGACCCGAACCTCGCATCGCAGCTCGAGGACGACTTCACCCTGACGAAGGGACGCACGACCGACAAGGCGACGCTCGCCTTCAACAACAAGAAGGCTCCGCTGGACGACGTGCGCGTGCGCGAAGCGCTGCGACTCGCGATCGACCACGAGGGCCTGATCGAGGCCGTCGGCGCCGGAACGACCCTGTACGGTCCGATCCCCGAGCTCGACCCGGGCTACGAAGATCTGTCGGACGTGATCTCCTACGACCCGGAGAAGGCCAAGTCGCTCCTGGCCGAGGCCGGTCAGGAAGACCTGGAGCTGACCCTCACGATCCCCTCGTTCTACGGCACGACGGTCCCGAAGGTGCTGATCTCCGACTTCAAGAAGGTCGGTGTGACGCTCGACGTCAACTCGGTCGAGTTCCCCACCTGGCTGGAGGACGTGTACACCAACCACGACTACGACCTGAGCTTCGTGCTGCACGTCGAGCCGCGCGACTTCGGCAACTTCGCCAACCCGGACTACTACTTCGGCTACGACAACGCGAAGGTGCAGGACCTGTACGCGAAGGCGCTGGAGGAGGTCGACCCGGACAAGTCCGCGGAGCTCCTCGCACAGGCTGCCCGCATCGTGTCGGAGGACCACGCCGCGGACTGGCTGTACAACGGTGAGACCATCACCGCGGTGAGCCCGATCGTCTCCGGGTTCCCGGAGGACTCGATCAACTCGCGCATCAACCTGGCCGACGTCACCGTCTCCGCTGAGAAGTAACGAGCGGTCACCCCTTCGTGATCCGCTACGCGCTCGTCCGAGGAGCCCTGCTCATCGCAGGGCTCCTCGTGTCGAGCGTTCTCATCTTCCTCACGCTGCGCGTCTTCCCCGGTGACGTCGCGCAGCTGATCGCCGGCACCCAGGCCTCCCCCGCCGAGGTCGATGCGCTTCGCGAGTCGCTCGGCCTGAACCGCCCCCTGCTCACGCAGTACACCGACTGGATCGGCGGGATCTTCCGCGGTGACCTCGGAACGTCGCAGCTGTCGGGCGCCTCGGTCGGTGCGGAGCTGTTGCTCAAGGCTCAGGTGACCGTGCCCCTGGGGATCATGGCCCTGCTCATCGCCGTGATCATCGCTGTGCCGTTCGGCATCCTCGCCGCCCTCCTGCGCAACCGGCGGGGCGGCACCGCACTCAGCGTGGGCGCGCAGGCCCTGGCCGCCGTGCCCGTGGTCTGGGCGGGCATGATGCTCATCGTCGTGTTCTCGGTCTGGCTCGGCTGGCTGCCACCGCAGGGCTTCCCGCGCACCGGCTGGTCGACCCCGGGCAAGGCCATCGAGTCGCTGCTGCTCCCCGCGCTGACGATCGGCATCGTCGAGGGTGCGATGCTGATGCGGTTCGTCCGCAGTGCGACCCTGCAGGCCGCCGGACAGGACTTCGTCCGCACCGCCGCTGCGAAGGGACTCACCCGCACGCGCGCCCTCATCCAGCACGGCATCCCCGCCGTCGGCCTCTCGATCATCACGGTGCTCGGACTCCAGGTCGCCGGGATCATCGTGGGATCGGTCGTGATCGAGCAGCTCTTCACCCTCCCCGGCATCGGACGGATGCTGGTCGCCGACGTCGGCACCCGCGACCTCATCAAGGTGCAGAGCGAGCTGCTCGTGCTCACCGGATTCGTGTTGATCGTGGGCTTCGTGGTCGACCTCCTGCACCGCGCCATCGACCCTCGACAGCGGGAGGCCGCATGACTCCGCGTTGGCTCGGCAGGCTCTGGAGCACGGCCACGGGGCGCTTCGGGATCATCGTCATCGCCGTGATCGTCCTCGCCGCGATCGTGTCGCTGTTCTGGACGCCCTTCGACCCGCAGGCATCCGACATCGGCGACCGCTGGCTCCCGCCGAGCTGGCCGCATCTCCTCGGCACCGACGACACCGGCCGCGACATCCTCAGCCTGCTGATGGCCGGCGCGCGGACGACCGTCTTCGTGAGCATCGGCGCCGGCATCGTGGCGACCGTCGTCGGCATCGCCCTCGCCGCCCTGGGCGCACTCACCGCCCGCTGGATGCGGGAGACGGTCGCCGTGCTCGTCGACATCCTGATCGCCTTCCCCGTGCTGCTGATCGCGATGATGATCTCCTCGGTGTGGGGCGGCTCGCTCTGGGTCGTGATCTGGGCCGTCGGGATCGGCTTCGGCGTGAACATCGCCCGCGTCACGCGCCCGGAGCTGCGTCGCGTGCAGCAGAGCGACTTCGTGCTCGCCGCCCGCGCGTCCGGCCTCACGCCCACGCAGAACCTCGTGCGGCACCTGCTCCCCAACGTCGCTCCGGTCTTCATCGTGCAGCTGTCGTGGTCGATGGCCGTGGCCGTCCTCGCCGAGGCCGGCCTGTCGTACCTGGGCTTCGGCGCCTCGGTCGTGGATCCCAGCTGGGGTCTGCTGCTCGCCGACCTGCAGCGGTACATCGGGGTGCATCCGCTGTCGGTGATCTGGCCCGGTCTCACCATCACGATCACGGTGCTCGCCCTGAACCTGCTGGGCGACGGGCTGCGCGAGGCGACCGACCCGACCCTGCGCCACCGCGCCGCCGAGATCCACACCCCGGCGGTGGTCGCATGAGTCTCTCCGTGCAGGATCTCGTGATCGAGATCGATGGACGCCGGGTGGTCGACGGCGTCTCCTTCGAGGTGCCGGACGGCGCGCGCCTGGGCCTGATCGGCGAGTCGGGGTCGGGCAAGTCGCTCACCGCCCTCGCAGTCCTCGGGCTCCTCCCCGACGGCGCGACCGCGAGCGGCAGCATCCGCTGGAACGGCACCGAGCTGATCGGGATGCCGGATCGTGAACTGGCGCAGCTGCGCGGCGACGACATCGGGATCGTGTTCCAGGAGCCGCGCACGGCCCTGAACCCCATCCGCACGGTCGGGCGGCAGATCGCGGAGTCGATCCGGATCCACGAGGGGATCGGCCGCCGCGAGGCGAGGGAGCGCGCGATCGCCGAGGCGGCCCGCGTGCGGCTGCCCGATCCGGAGTCGATCGTGGACCGGTATCCGCACCAGCTCTCCGGCGGTCAGCGGCAGCGTGTCGCGATCGCGATGGCGCTCGCGTGCCGCCCGAAGCTGCTGATCGCCGACGAGCCGACGACGGCCCTCGACGTCACGATCCAGGCCGAGATCCTCTCGCTGCTGCTCGCCCTCGTCGCCGACGAGGGCATGTCCCTGGTGTTCATCACGCACGACCTCGCCGTCCTCGCGCAGGTCGCCACCGAGGGCGTGGTGCTCGAGCACGGGCGGGTCGTGGAAGCGGCACCCGTGTCGCGGCTCCTGTCCGCGCCGACATCGCCGATCACCCAGGGGCTGCTGCGTGACGCGACGGCGACCCTCTGGCGTCCGGACGGAGGAGTCGCGTGACCCTGATCGAGGCCCGGGGACTCGGGCGCGACTTCTTCGCCCCTAAGCGGACCACGTTCGAGCGCGCGCGCACCCAGACGGCACTGTCACCGACCGACCTCGACATCGTCGAGGGCTCATCCGTCGGCATCATCGGCGAATCCGGGTCCGGCAAGTCCACGCTGGTGCGGCTGCTGCTGGGGCTCGACCGGCCGACCACCGGGACCGTGAGCATCGACGGGCGACGGGTGGACGCCGCGGCCTCCGCGAAGTCGCTGCACTGGCTGCGACGCGAGACCGGCCTGGTGTTCCAGGACCCCTACGCGTCCCTCGACCCGAGGATGACGGCCGGACAGATCGTGGGCGAACCCCTGTGGGCCCTGGACATCCCGGGCGACCGCCGGGCCCGCGTGCACGAGGTGCTCGCCCAGGTCGGCCTGGAGCCGGAGATGGCCGACCGCTACCCGCATGAGTTCTCCGGAGGGCAGCGGCAGCGCATCGCCCTCGCGCGGGCGATCGTGCACCGCCCCCGCATCCTTGTGGGCGACGAGCCGCTGTCGGCGCTCGACGTGACGGTGCGCGCACAGATCCTCGAGCTGCTGATCGAGCTGCGGCGGACGACGGATCTCACCCTGGTGCTGGTGTCGCACGACATCGGCGTGGTGCAGAACCTGTGCGACACCGTCATGGTCATGAAGGACGGCCACATCGTGGAGCGCGGCTCCACTCAGGACGTGCTCCTGCGCCCCGCCCACGAATACACGAAGACGCTGCTCGCCGCGATCCCGGTCATCCCCGGCAGCCCCGGTCGCTGAGCGACCGCCACCCCTCCACCGGTCGTCGAGCGAGCGCCCGCGAGACGAAACGTCCCCTCACCGCGACTCCTCCACCGGTCGTTGAGCGAGCGCCAGCGAGACGAAACGTCCCGTCAGCGCCGCGCCCCGAAGAGGCTCCCCCGACGTCGCCCGGTCGGCTTGAGCACGCGCCGCATGTACACGGTGCCCAGCTCCCGACCGAACTTGTAGCCGACGCGCCCCATCCGTCCCGCCTCGACGAACCCGAGCTTCGCGTGCAGTCGGACCGATGCCTCAGCGCCGCTGTCGCTGATGACCGCGACCATCTCGCGGAGGCCGATCTGCTCGCAGGCGTCGATCAGCGCCTGCAGGAGCGCGGCGCCGAGCCCCTTGCCTCCCGCGCCCGGTCCGAGATAGATGGAGTCCTCGACCGTGTACTTGTAGGCGTTCTTCCCCGCCCAGGGCTGAGCGAGCGCGTACCCGATGACCACCCCGGCGGGCGACACCGCGACGAGGAACGGCAGCCCGAGCCGCGTGAGCAGCGCGTACTTGTCCCGCCAGTACGGGATGCTGCTGCGCCGTTCGTCGAGCGTGACGGCGGAGTTGCTCACGAAGTGGTTGTAGATCTCGCGGATGTGCGGGAGATCCGCCGGCCGCGCTGCGCGGATCGTGTACGAGAACACCTCGGGCGCCGATGCGGGCCGCAGGTGGCGCGGCAGGACGCGGCGACGGTCCCCCGGCTCGAACTGCATGCGCTCAGCCTATTCGGAGCACGTTCTGCGGCGGTAGGTCCGCACGCGAGCGCGCACATGTCACGATTGCAGTGGACGACCGCGGCGACCGCACGGGACTCATCGGAGGGCGTCACCCTCCTGACCATCGCGGCGGGCACTGGATGATCTCCGCGGACCGGTGCCCGCCCCCGACTCGGCCCCGATCCACCGATTCAGCGCTTCCGACGTACGTCGCGCCGTTCGCCGATTGCAGACGCTCCCGTGCAAGCGAACAGTGTCGCCATTCCGCAGTTCCGCAACCACGCGACCGCTCTCCAGTTGTCCCCCGTAAACGGTCCAGCCAGCGACGAACAAGTATCCCTTGTATGCCTCCTCGCGAAAGCGAGCGATCTCACCCTTTTCGTAGGTGCGCCTCCGCCACCAAGAGGTGACGAAGATGCGATCTCCATCTATGCGGATTCCTGTAAACGGCAGCCGAATCCAGCACCACGCACAGATCAGCACCGAGCAGGACAGGAGGCAGATCACGTAGGGCGGAATCGTCGCACCGATATCGATCAGCGCGAGCAGCGGCAAGAGGCCGAAGAAGAACGTGGCCGGCCCGAGCCTCCTCGCTCTTTCGGCGAGAGCCTGCTTGCGTATCGACCTAGAAGACCGCGGATACAACGATTCTCCCCGCTCGGAAGTATGGACCCATCGGCTTGCTGACAGGTCTGGGCTTCAGCGTCCTGTCCAGGACATGGCGGCTAGATCACGTCGAGCTCCGCGGGCTCGCCTTCCACTCTCCAGTCGACCGGATCGGCGCCCTGCTCCGCGAGCAGAGCGTTCGCGCGGGAGAACGGGCGGGAGCCGAAGAACCCGCGACGGGCCGAGAGCGGAGACGGATGGGCCGAGGCGATGATCGGCGTCTCGCCGAGCAGCGGCTGCAGGTTCGCGGCATCCTTCCCCCACAGGATCGCGACGAGCGGCTGGTCGCGGGCCACGAGCGTGCGGATCGCGAGCTCGGTGACCTTCTCCCACCCCCAGCCGCGGTGCGAGGCGGCGGCACCGGGGCGCACCGTGAGGACACGGTTCAGCAGCAGCACGCCCTGGTCGCTCCACGCGGTGAGATCGCCGTGCGGAGCGGGCGGGATCCCCAGATCGCTCTCGCGCTCCTTGTAGATGTTGGAGAGGCTGCGCGGCAGCGGACGCACCACCCGGTCGACCGCGAACGACAGGCCGATGGGGTGCCCCGGCGTCGGGTACGGATCCTGCCCGGTGATGAGCACCCGCACATCCGCCAACGGCCGCTGGAACGCCCGGAGCACGTTCTCCCCGGCCGGCAGATAGCCGTGCCCTGCCTCCTGCTCGGCGCGGAGTCGCTCACCGAGCTCGGTGACCACGTCCTGCACCGGCGCGAGGGCTTCCGCCCACCCGGCGTCGATCCGGCCGTCCGCGGCGAGCTGGGCCAGGGACTGCGCCATCGTCAGTCGATCGAGCGCACGCGCAGCGGTCCGCGAGCGAGCAGGTGCTGGGCCGACTGTGCGACGGGACGCATCGTGATCAGGTCGAGGTTGACGTGGGCCGGCGACTCCAGCGCGTAGGCGATCACGTCGGCCACGTCGTCGGCCACGAGAGGAGCCTCGACTCCCGCGTAGACGGCCTCGGCGGCGACGGAGTCCCCACCCAGGCGGTTGAGCGTGAACTCCTCCGTGTGCACCATGCCCGGAGCGACCTCGACGACGCGGATCGGCTCGCCGTTGAGCTCCTGGCGGAGGACCTTCACCAGCATCCCCTCGGCCGCCTTCGCCGCGTTGTACCCGCCGCCGCCCGCGTACGCCGACTGCGCCGCCGTGGAGGTGACGAAGATCGTGTCCGCGTGGCCGTCGACCTCCGCCGCACGACGCAGCAGGGGAAGCAGGCCGGCGACCAGACGCTGGCTCGCCAGGACGTTCGCGTCGAACATCCACTGCCAGTCCTCGGTGGAGGCATCCTCGATCCGGTCGGTGCCGCGGGCGCCGCCCGCCACCTGCACCAGCGCGTGCACCGGCCCCGACGCCGCGAGTTCGCCGATGAGCGCCTCGACAGCCGCGGCATCCGTCAGGTCGCATGCGATCGCTGATGCTCCGGTCTCCGCGGCGAGCGCGGACAGCCGATCCTCGCGCCGGGCGACCCCGACGACATCCCATCCCCGAGCGCGGAGCGCACGCACCGTCGCTGCGCCGATGCCGGAACTCGCACCTGTCACCACTGCACGTCTGTTCACCATGCCTCCACCGTACGATGTTCCCCGCGGAATGCAGAGTCCCGCACGGGGCTGTCGCAGATCCCCTCAGCCCCGTGTTTCCGGGGCTGAGCTGTGTTACGTCACATTTCCCGACTGTTGTTGACAAGGGACGATGTTCCGTACTCTCGCTGCAACGGCATCCGCCACCCGACCTTCCGACCACTCCTGGGGGAAACACATGTCCGCACCCGAGTCCTGGCGCTTCGAGACCAAGCAGATCCACTCGGGCGCTGCCCCCGACCCGGTCACCAAGGCCCGCGCCACGCCGATCTACCAGACCACGTCCTACGTGTTCGACAGCGCGGACCACGCGGCGAACCTCTTCGCCCTCGCGGAGTTCGGCAACATCTACACCCGCATCCAGAACCCGACGCAGGATGTGCTGGAGCAGCGTCTCGCCGCCCTCGAAGGCGGCACCGGCGCCCTCGTCCTCGCCAGCGGCCAGGCGGCCTCGACGTTCGCGATCCTGAACATCGCGCAGGCCGGCGACCACTTCGTCGCCTCGAGCTCGATCTACGGCGGCACGTACAACCTCTTCAAGTACACGCTCGCGAAGCTCGGCATCGAGGTCACGTTCGTCGAGAACCAGGACGACCCCGAGGAGTGGCGCCGCGCCGTCCGCCCGAACACGAAGCTGTTCTTCGCGGAGACCATCGGCAACCCGCAGATCAACATCCTCGACATCCGCGCGGTCTCCGACATCGCGCACGAGAACGGCGTGCCGCTCATCGTCGACAACACGATCGCCACCCCGTACCTGATCCGCCCGTTCGAGTTCGGCGCCGACATCGTCGTGCACTCGGTCACCAAGTTCCTCGGCGGCCACGGCACCACCATCGGCGGCGCGATCATCGACGGCGGCACCTTCGAGTGGTCGAAGAACGTCGACACCTTCCCGGGCCTCACGGTCCCGGACCCCTCGTACCACGGCGCGAGCTACACCGCCGCCGTCGGCGACCCGCTCGCGTACATCATCAAGGCCCGCGTGCAGCTGCTCCGCGACCTGGGCTCGGCGATCGCCCCGCAGAGCGCGTGGAACCTCATCCAGGGCATCGAGACGCTGTCGCTGCGCATCGAGCGCCACGTGCAGAACGCCCAGGAGATCGCCGAGTGGCTCGACGGCCGCGACGACGTCGCGACGGTGAACTACTCGGGTCTGCCCTCCTCGCCCTGGTACGCCAAGGCCAACGAGTACGCTCCCCGGGGCGTCGGCGCGGTGCTGTCGTTCGAGCTCAAGGGCGGCGTGGAGGCCGGCCGCGAGTTCGTCAACAGCCTGTCGCTGTTCAGCCACCTCGCCAACATCGGCGACGTGCGCTCGCTCGTCATCCACCCGGCGTCGACCACGCACGCGCAGCTCACTCCCGAGCAGCAGCTCACGGCCGGTGTCACCCCGGGCCTCGTGCGCCTCTCGGTCGGCATCGAGAACATCGAGGACCTCAAGGCCGATCTCGACCAGGCTCTCGCCGCCGCACGCGCCGTCTCGGAGGCCGCACGCGCCTGACGCCCTGACCACCACGAGGATGCCCCGGACCGAAAGGTCCGGGGCATCCTCGCGTCCGCCGGAGCTCCCTCATCCGGCCGACCCACAGGCTGTTCCCTCCACAATGGAACTCCCGCCGTGAGGAGTGCATGATCGACGTCGAACAACGACCCCCGCGGCTCCGGCGAACCACGACGCGTCATGCCAGACGGCTCGCGGTCGCCGCCGTCGTGATGCTGGTCGTGGTCATCTGCGGATGGGTGCCCGGCGTCGTCGGCACGGCGGTCGCCGCCGCGCTCCCCTGGCTCGGCCTGCTCCTCCTCGCGATGATGGTAACGGCGCTGTTCCTCGCCCGTCGGGTGATCGTGCTCATCCTGGTTCCCACCCTGCTCTGGTTCCTCGCGATGTCGCCGGCTCTTCCCACATTCCCCGCTCCTGCCGGCTCGACATCCGCCTCGGCCTCACCGCTCACGGTCGTGAGTCAGAACGTCCGCGCGCGCTCCGGTGGGGCCGCCGCATCCGCGACCGCGCTCGCCGAGAGCGGCGCCGACGTGATCGCGCTGACCGAGCTCGACGGCGACAGCCTCGCCGCCGCGAGCGAGGTGCTCGCCGAGGAGTACCCACACTCGTTCACGGTCGGCACCGTCGCCGTGTGGAGCCGCTATCCGCTCACCGACGCCGAGCCGCTCACGCTCGGCCTCAGCTGGAAGCGCGCCCTCCGCGTCGAGGTGCAGACGCCCACGGCACCCGTCGCCGTCTACGTGCTGCATGCCGCGTCCGTCCGCCCCGGTCATCAGCAGGATCGCGACACGATGCTGGGCGGCATCGCCGAGCAGGTCGCGGCCGACCCCGCCGACGCGCTCATCGTCGTCGGCGACTTCAACGCGCCGTCGACCGACCCGGCACTGGCGGCGCTGCGCGCGGAGGCCGACTGGGTCCGACCGACCGACCGATCCCTGGGATTCACGTGGCCGGTGGCGTTCCCCCTGGTCCGGATCGATCAGGTCTTCGTCCGCGGACTCGACGTGATCACCTCGAGCACGATGCGTGCCGGGCACAGCGATCACCTCGCCACGGTGACGCGGGTGCGCTGAGAGACGCACCGCGACGCGCCCGAGAGGCCGACACCGGGTCGTAACCTGCCGCCGCGGGCTCCTCCGCCAGGCGAGAATGGAGACATGGACTGGCAGACGACCTCCGAGGACACGGTGCCGTCGGCGCCCGTGACGGAGGCCGACGTCCGGCTGCTCCGTGCCCGCCCACCCGCTACGGGTGCCTGGCGCGACGGCGACCCCGTCGGCGGCCGGCGCTTCGCCGCGTTCGGCGCGTTCGCGACCGAGAGCGGCGCCGAGCTGCCCGGCATCCGGATCGCCTACGAGTCGTGGGGCGAGCTGAACGCCGCCCGCGACAACGCCGTCCTGGTGCTGCACGCCCTCACCGGCGACAGCCACGTGCGCGGCGCCGCCGGATCCGGCCACCCGACCGTGGGGTGGTGGGAGGACATCACCGGTCCCGGCGCCCCGCTCGACACCGACCGCTGGTTCGTGATCGCCCCGAACATGCTCGGCGGTTGCCAGGGGTCCACGGGGCCGGCGAGCGTCGCCCCCGACGGCTACGAATGGGCCTCGCGCTTCCCGTACCTGACCATCCGCGACCAGGTCACCGCGCAGGTGCGCCTCGCGGACGCCCTCGGCATCGACAGCTGGGCAGCGGTCATCGGCGGTTCCATGGGCGGAATGCACGCCCTGGAGTGGGCGGTGATGCAGCCCGAACGCGTGCAGCGGCTGGCCGTCCTCTCGTCGCCCCCGGTCACGACGGCCGACCAGATCGCCCTCAACACGGTGCAGCTGGAGACGATCCGGATGGATCCGCGTTTCCAGGGCGGCGAGTACTACGACCTCGGCGACGGCGACGGCCCCCATCGCGGTCTCGCGCTCGCGCGCCGCATGGCGCTGCTGAACTACCGCAGCCCGATCGAGCTCAACCAGCGCTTCCAGCGGTCCTGGCAGTCGGATGTGTCGCCGCTCGGTCATGGCGGACGTTTCGCGGTGGAGTCGTACCTCGACTTCCACGGCAACAAGTTCACCCGACGATTCGACGCGAACAGCTACATCACGCTCGTAGAGGCCATGAACTCGCACGACGTCGGTCGCGGACGCGGCGGTGTCGAGGAGGCCCTGCACGCCGTCACCGCCACCACGCTCGTGCTCGGCATCGACAGCGACCGCCTGTTCCCCGTCGACGGGCAGCAGCGCATCGCCCGCAGCATCCCCCATGTGATCGACGACGAGGCCGTGGTCCTCACCAGCGACTTCGGACACGACGGCTTCCTCATCGAGACGGATGCCGTCGGCTCGAACCTCCGTCGACTGCTCGAGAGCTGAGCCGCGCCGCACGAAGCCGCGCCGAACGGAGACGCGCCGGACGGAGACGCGCCGCTCAGTCGCCGACGAACCGCCAGGGCAGTGCACCCGCTTCGAGGCGCCCCTGCTCCCAGGCGAACGCGCGACCGGCCTCCGTCTCGAGCACCCTCGTCTGGAACAGCTGCGCCGACCCGCCGGACGACAGCGCGGACGCGGCGTCGGTGAAGGCCGTGAGCTGATGCAGCGTGATCCACGTGGGCGGATACAGCGTCCACTCCCCCGCGCCGTGACGCGCCAGAGCTTCGGCCGGAGTCGTCCAGGTCAGCTCCGCCACCTCCTCGGCGGACGGCACGGGCTCCCCGTCCGGCGCCTCCGCCAGGAAGAACCAGGTGCGGATGCGGGTGGGGGCTTCGCGCGGCGGCCGCCACTCCGACAGCACCACCGGATCATCGACCACGAGTCCGACCTCCTCGAAGGTCTCCCGGATCGCGGCGCGGCGCGCGTCCTCGACCTCGTCGTCGCCCGCACGGCGGTCGCTCGGCTCGACCTTGCCGCCCGGGAAGACCCAGGCGTCGGCGAACGACCCGCGATCGGGCCGACGCATCAGCAGCACCTCGAAGCCCGCCGGGGCGGGGCGCAGCAGCACGGCGGTGCCGGCGACGGGGAGGGACGGCTCTGAGGCGCTCACCCCGTCACTCTACGACGCGGTGTGCCCCACCGCTGCGGGACGGCGCGCCTCGACCCGATAGGACAGCAGCGCGATGAGCAGGCCGGCGATGGCCAGGACCGCCCCGGTCCACGCGGGCGCCGTGAAGCCCCAGCCGACGGCGATCACGATGCCACCGAGGAAGGCACCGAGGCTGTTCCCGATGTTGAGGGCGGAGTGGTTCATCGCCGCGGCGATCGACTGGTTGTCGCCGGCGACGTCCATGAGACGCGTCTGGATCGTCGGACTCAGCACCGAGGAGACGAAGCCGACCACGACCACGAGGAAGCCGAGGCTCACGATCCAGAAGGACAGCAGCGCGAGCGACGCGAACACCAGCGCCATCGCCGCGAGCCCGAACAGCAGCGTACGACGCAGGTCGATGTCGGCCAGGTGCCCGCCGACCAGGTTTCCGGCCGTCATGCCGATGCCCATCAGCACGAGGATGATCGGCACGACCCATTCGGGCGACCCGGCGACCTCCGTCACCAGCGGGGCGATGTAGCTGTAGACGGCGAAGAAGCCGCCGAAGCCGATTGCGCCGACGCCCAGGGTGAACCACACCTGCGGGAAGCGGAACACCCGCAGCTCCTGCCGCATCGTGCGACCGGGGTCACCAGGGTGCTCCGGCACGAACAGGGCGATGCAGAGCGTGGCGAGGGCGAACACGATCGCCACGACGGCGAAGGCCGCGCGCCAGCCCCATTCCTGCCCGAGGAAGGTGCCCAGCGGCACACCGACGACGTTCGCCACCGTAAGGCCGGTGAGGATGAAGGCCACGCCCTTGGCGCGGTTGCCCGGTCCCATGACGTCGGCCGCGACGAGGGCGCCGATGCCGAAGTAGGCGCCGTGCGGAAGCCCGGCGAGGAAGCGGGAGGCGGCGACGAGCTCGAAGGTCGGCAGGATCACGGTAAGCGCGTTGAACAGGGTCAGCGCCAGCGCGAGCACGATCATCACCCGATGCCGCGGATAGCGTGCGACGAACCCGGCGATGGTCGGGGCGCCGACCACCACGCCGAGGGCATACAGCGAGATCAGCCAGCCGGCCTGGCTCAGCGCCTCTTCCTGGCTGGTCGCCCAGAGCGAGGGCAGCAGGTCGGCGGCGATGTTGGGCAGCAGGCCCATGACCACGAACTCGGTCATGCCGATGCCGAAGCTGCCTATGGCGAGAGAGAGGAGCGCCCTCTTCGCCGCACCCCTCGATTCCGTCGAGGGATTCACCGGATCAGCTTAGCGGTCGTCGGAGTGGTCGATGACCGCTCCGGCGCGGTCGCGCCCCATGAAGACGTCGATCTCGTCCTGCCGCTCGACCTGGAACCCGTGGCGCTCGTAGAGCCGGCGCGCGGGGCTGCCCTGGAGCACGTTGAGCCGGTAGCGCCGGGACTCGTCGAGCAGCATCGCCAGGACGCGACCGCCCACACCACGGCCCTGCTGCGCAGTCGCGATGTAGAAGTGCTCGAGCCAATGCGCCTCGCCCTCGCGACGGAGGGCCACGGAGCCGCTGTCCTCGCCGTCGACGAGGATGATCCGGGTGTCCGCCGGGTCGAACGCGTCCCGGAACCTCTGCCGCACGCGGATGTCGTCGTAGCGTCCGAGCCGCTCCAGATCGGGACGGAGGACGATCGCGCGGAGCTCCGCGATCCACTCGACGTCGTCGGCGACCGCCGGACGGAGCGCGACGTGCGCAGGAGCGCGGAGGTCAGTCACCGGACTCGTCGATCGCCGCCTCCAGGCGCTCGATCTTCGCGTCGAGCTCGCCCGAGTAGCCGGGGCGGATGTCGGCCTTGAGCACGAGCGAGACCCGGGAGCCGAACGGCATGACGGCCTCGGTGGCGCGCTTCACGACGTCCATGACCGTGTCCCAGTCCGGTCCCTCGATCTCGGTGAACATGCTCGTGGTGCGGTGCGGCAGGCCCGACTCGCGCACCACGCGCACGGCGGCGGCCACCGCGTCGTGCACGGAGGCGTCGGTGCGCTCGGCACCGTCGGCGGGGATACCGCTCGGGGCGACGGAGAAGGCGATCAGCATGGGTTCACTCCCTGGTTTTCGGATGACGGGTGGCCGGCACGCGCACGAGAGCGCGGACTCCGACCACGAGAAGGACGAGGAGGAGGACGTTGCGCACGGTGAGCACCGCGACGGCGAGCGCATCGGCGCGCAGCAGGGCGTCGTAGCCCAGCGGGTACACGAGACAGGTCAACAGGCACAGCGCCAGCACGAGGACCGCTGGTGTGCGCGCCCGCACCCGATCCAGCACGAGCCACAGGATGACCGGGGCGATGAGCCAGGTCTGGAACTGCGGGGAGCCGACCTTGTTGGTGACGATGAGCAGCGCCACCAGGGTGAGCGCCAGGGGCGGGAACAGTCGCGGGAAGGTGGCACCGCGCATCGCCTTCACCGCCCCGACGGCCGTGACCGCCAGCACCGCGAGCGCCATCAGCGGAGTGAGCGCTGCGGCCACGGCGTCCACTCCCGGCGCGGTGATCTGGAAGGTCAGGATCTCGAAGCTGTACTCGATCCGGGCGGCTCCGGCGACGGCGAGCCAGAGGAACGGCGTCGCCGCCACGGCCTCGATCTGCAGTCCTCGACCGGTCTGCTCGGTCAGGAATCCGAGGATCTCGGTGTCCGCCCCGAGCAGCAGGAGCAGCACGATCACGCCTCCCGAGACGATCACGGCGGTGAGCAGCATCCGGAAGCGCGCCCGCGCGGCCACCACCGCGGCGAGGAGGAGCGCTCCGGGCCAGATCTTGATCCAGGCGCCGATCGTCAGCAGCGCGGCGGCGACGGCCGGCCGGGAGACGAGCCAGAGTCCGCCGATCACGGCGATGGGCACCGTGATCGCATCGATCCGGTACAGCGCGATGGGCCCGAGCAGCAGCAGCGCGGCGCACCAGAACCAGGCCGCCATCCGTCGCGCATGAGACGGCGAGCGCCCGACGAGCACGCCGAACGCGACGGCATCGAGGATGACGACCAGCACGGCCCATCCCACCAGGTATGCGCTCGAGACGCCGAGCAGCGGCACCAGCGGCGCCGAGAGTCCCGACGCGAGCAGCATCGGCACGAGGGCGAGCTGCGGATACACCCAGGTCTCCGTGATGCCCACGATCGGTCCCCCGCCGAGCGCCGTCGACGCCCAGGGCTCGTAGACCAGGACGACGTCGCCCATCGGCTGGCTCGGATACACCCAGCCCAGCCAGGCGGTGACCAGATGCACGAGCAGGAACGCGCTCCACAGCACGACCACTCCGGTCGTCGACCTGCGACTCACGCCAGGACGCTCTCGATCGCGGACGGGAGGGCTTCCGCCACGTCCAGCGCGACGACCGGATGGCCCGGTCCGCTGTCGAGCACGCCCGCGGCGATCCGGGCGGCATGTCCGTGCAGCCACGCGCCGGCGGCGGCGGCCTCGCTGAGAGGGGCATCCGGATTGGCGGCGAGCACCGCGCCGAGCACGCCCGCGAGCACGTCTCCCGTGCCTGCGGTCGCCAGCCACCCGGTTCCGGCCTCGACGGCCAGAACGGCTCCGTCGGGGGTGGCGATGAGCGTGCGCGCGCCCTTGAGCAGCACGGTTCCACCGATCTTCGCGGCGATCTGTCGTGCAGCATCGGCTCGGGCGTCGTCGGATCGGGCGTCATCCGTCGACGACACCCGGAGCCGCTCCTGCAGGCGTGCGAACTCCCGGGCGTGGGGCGTCACCAGGAACGGCGCGCGTGCCCCGGGCGCGAGGTCCAGCGCCCCCGCGTCGATGACCACCGGCGCGCTGCCGGCGAGGATCTCGCGAAGAGCGGCGCCCTCCGCATCCGAGCGGTCCGCCGGATCCGTGCCGGAGCCGATCACCCAGGCGCCCACGCGCGAGCGCCCGGCATCCGCCCCGACGACGGTCTCCGGGCGACGGGCGAGAACGGCGTCGGCGACCCGCTCCGCTCCGACGTACCGGACGAATCCCGCCCCCGACCGCCACGCGGCCTCGACCCCGAGCACGGCAGCGCCCGGATACGCCGGCGATCCGGTGCGCAGGGCGACGACGCCGCGGGCGTACTTGTCGTCCTCCGCGGTCGGCGCACGGAACAACCGCGCCGTGTCGCTGCGGGTCCACTCGCGCACCTCGAACATGACTCCACGTTAGTGCGACGGCCCGTGGTGCACCTGCGCGGAGGTAGCGTCGAACGGTGAGTCTTCTCTTCTCCCCGCTGAGCATCCGTTCCGTCACGTTCCGCAACCGCCTCTGGGTCTCGCCGATGTGCATGTACAGCGCCGTCGACGGTGTCGTGCAGGAATGGCATCACACCCACCTGGCTCAGTTCGCCTCGGGCGGCGCGGGCCTCATCGTGGCGGAGGCGACGGCGGTCGTCCCCGAGGGCCGGATCTCGCCCCGTGACGTCGGGCTCTGGAACGACGAGCAGCGCGACGCCTGGGTGCCGATCGTCCGGGCGATCCACGACCGCGGTGCGCACGCCGGCATCCAGCTCGCCCATGCCGGGCGCAAGGCGTCGACCTGGTGGCCGTGGGCGGCGGAGCGCGGCTCGGTTCCGACGTCCGAGGGCGGATGGACCACCACCGCCCCCTCGGCGGTCGCGTTCGACGGCTTCGATGAGCCGGTCGCCCTCGACGCCGCCGGCATCGACCGCGTGGTCGAGGGATTCGCCGCGTCGGCGCGACGGGCGCTCGACGCCGGATTCGACGTGCTGGAGATCCACGGCGCGCACGGCTATCTGCTGCATCAGTTCCTCTCGCCGTTGTCGAACCTGCGCGACGACGAGTACGGCGGGTCCCTGGAGAACCGCGCCCGACTGCTCCTGCGCGTCGTGGACGCCGTCCGCGATGCCGCCGGCGCCGGCGTGCCGCTGTTCGTGCGCATCTCGGCGACCGACCACGCGGAGGGCGGTTTCACGCCGGAGGAGGCGTCCGTCGTCGCCGAGTGGGCGGTGCAGCACGGCGCGGATCTGATCGACGTCTCCAGCGGCGGCCTGGTCGCGCATCAGCGGATCAGTGTGTTCCCCGGCTACCAGGTGCCGCTCGCGGAGACCGTGCGTCGGGGCGGCCGCATCCCGGTGTCGGCGGTCGGGCTCATCACCGCCTCCGCGCAGGCCGAGCAGGTCCTCGTGGAGGGAGCGGCGGATGCGGTCTTCGCCGGACGGGAATGGCTGCGCGACCCGCACTTCGCCCTCCGCGCCGCGCACGAGCTGGGCGCCGAGGTGGCGTGGCCGCCGCAGTACGAGCGGGCGCGTCCGCGCTGACCGCTCGCCGCACGCGGAAGGCCGCCGATCCCGCGAGGGTTCTGCGGCCTTCCGGTCCGTACGGCGGGTCAGCGTCCGCGGAAGCGACGCGTCGCGTCCTGCACCTCGCCCACCAGCTCCTCGAGGATGTCCTCGAGGAACAGCACCGCGGTGGTGTTGCCCTGGCCGTCGCGCACCTTGGCCAGGTGGCGTCCGGCGCGCCGCATCACCGCGAGGGCGTCCTCGAGGTCCGTGTCCTCCTGGACCGGGACCATGTGGTGGATGCGCTTCGCCGGGATCGGCTCGATCATCTTGGTCTCGGCATCCGGACCCTCGGACGCGCGGAGGATGTCCTTCAGGTGCACGTAGCCGATCGGCACGCCCTCGTCGTCGACGATCACGTAGCGCGAGAACCCGTAGCGAGCGACGGCCTTCTCGATGTCGTCCGGAGTGGTGGACTGCGGCAGCGTCACCAGGTCTCCCAGGGGCACCGCCACGTCCCGCGCCTTCTTGTCGGTGAACTCCACGGCCGCGGCGACGGTTCCGGCGGTGTCCATCAGCAGACCCTCGCGGCGCGACTGGCTGACGATGGTCGCCACCTCGTCGAGCGTGAACGTCGACGCCGCCTCGTTCTTCGGCTCCACACGGAACAGGCGCAGCACGCCGTTGGCCGCCGCGTTGAGCACCCAGATCACCGGCATGAACACCTTCGACACCCACACCAGCGGCGGGGCCAGGATCAGCACCGCGCGATCCGGCACCGAGAACGCGAGGTTCTTCGGCACCATCTCGCCGAACACCACGTGCAGGAACGACACGATCAACAGGGCGATCGCGAACGACACCGCGTCGACGGCGCCGTCCGGCCATCCCAGCGCGTGCAGCGGCACGGCCAGCAGGTGGTGGATGGCGGGCTCGGAGACGTTCAAGATCAGCAGCGAGCAGATCGTGATGCCGAGTTGCGACGTCGCGAGCATCAGCGTCGCGTGCTCCATCGCGTACAGGGCGGTCTTGGCGGCGCGCGAGCCCTGATCGGCTCGCGGCTCGATCTGCGACCGGCGCGCGGAGATGACGGCGAACTCGCCGCCGACGAAGAAGGCGTTCGCGACCAGGAGCACGACGAGCCAGGCGAGTCCTCCCCAATCGTTCATCGGGTGACCTCCTCTTCGCCGTCGAGGGGTCTCGGGACGTAGCGGACCCGATCGACGCGTCGACCGTCCATCCGCACGACCTGCAGGATGCCGCTGTCCAACGGCACCTCGTCGCCGACCAGTGGGACGCGCTCGAGCACGCTCATGACGTATCCGCCGACCGTGTCGTACACATCGCCCTCCGGGACCTCGACGCCGGCGCGGCGGCGCACCTCGTCCGGTCGCAGCTCCGCGGGGAACGTGATCCCCTCGCGGTTGCGGATGACGCCGGCCCTCGTGCGGTCGTGCTCGTCGGACACCTCTCCGACGAGTTCCTCCACGAGGTCCTCCAGCGTCACGAGTCCTGCGGTCCCGCCGTACTCGTCGACGACGATGGCGAGCTGGTAGCCGCGAGCGCGGAGCTCGGCGATCAGGTTGTCGACGTGCGCCGTCTCGGGAACGCGGAGCGGCTCGGTGGCCAGGGCACCGACCGGGACCTCGGTGCGACGCTCACGCGGCACCGAGATCGCCGCCTTCAGGTGCACGACGCCCATGATGTCGTCGAGGTCCTCGTCGTAGACCGGGAACCGGCTGTGGCCGGTGCGCCGGGCGAGCTGGATCACGTCATCCGCGGAGTCCCCGGCGGCGATCGCGTGCATGCTCGGTCGAGCGGTCATCACGTCGTCGGCGGTGAGCCGCGAGAACATCAGGGTGCGATCGAGCAGCGAGGCGGTGTCGGCCTCCAGCAGCCCCGCATTGGCGGAGCGTCGGACCAGCGACGACAACTCCTCCGCGCTCCGGGCGCCGGAGAGCTCCTCCTTCGGCTCGATCCCCATGCCGCGCAGCACGCCGTTGGCGCTGCCGTTGAGCACCACGACCGCGGGCTTGAACACGGTGGTGAACGCGATCTGGAACGGGATGACGAGCTTCGCGGTGGCCAGCGGCAGTGCGAGGGCGAAGTTCTTGGGGACGAGCTCGCCGAGGATCATCGAGAGCACGGTCGCCACGAACATCGCCACGACCGTCGCGATCGGGGCGATCGCCGCGTCCGGGATGCTCCACGCGTGGAGCGTGGGGCGGAGGAGGTTCGACAGCGCCGGCTCCATCGTGTAACCGGTGAGCAGCGTCGTCAGCGTGATGCCGAGCTGTGCGGCCGAGAGATGCGTCGACGTGTGCTTGAGGGCGCTGATCGTGAGCGAGAGCCGCGATTCACCGCGGGCCTGCCGTGCTTCGAGGTCGGCGCGGTCGAGATTGACCAGCGCGAACTCACTCGCGACGAAGAGACCGGTGCCGACCGTGAGCAGGAGCCCCACGCCCAACATGATGTAGTCCATCAGCGGTTCCCCTCCGAGGAGAGAGGCGGACAGTGGGGCGATGTTCTACAACTGGGAGGGTCGTCCATTATGCGGATGATTGTACAGAACACGACTGGGTGCGCGCTCGTGATCACCAGCTGACGGGCAGGGCCTTCCCCTCCTCGTATCCGGCGGCCGACTGGAGGCCCACCAGGGCACGATCGTGGAACTCCGGCACCGAGGACGCACCCGCGTAGGTGAAGGACGAGCGCACACCCGACGTGATCATGTCGAGCAGATCCTCCACACCGGGTCGGAGCGGGTCGAGGTAGATCTTCGACGAGGAGATGCCCTCCGCGAAGAGCTCCTTGCGCGCGCGCTCGTAGGCGTCCAGTCGTCCGAACCGGGCCTGCACCGCCTTGGTCGAGGCCATGCCCCAGGACTCCTTGAACAGACGCCCCTCCGTGTCGCGCTGCAGCTCCCCCGGTGCCTCGATCGTGCCGGCGAACCAGGAGCCGACCATGACGGATGCCGCACCGGCGGCGAGGGCGAGCGCGACGTCGCGCGGGTAGCGCACACCGCCGTCGGCCCACACGTGAGCGCCGAGCTCCCGCGCCGCCTGCGCCGTCTCGAGCACCGCCGAGAACTGCGGCCGACCGACCGCGGTCATCATGCGGGTGGTGCACATGGCGCCGGGGCCGACACCGACCTTGAGGATCGAGGCGCCGGCGTCGACCAGATCCGCGACGCCGTCGGCGGTGACGATGTTGCCCGCCACGATCGGCAGGCCGAGGTCGAGCTCGGACACGGCGCGCAGAGCCCGCAGCATGCCCTCCTGGTGGCCGTGGGCGGTGTCGACGACGAGCACGTCGACGCCGGCTCCCGCGAGCGCCTTCGCCTTCGCGGCGACGTCGCCGTTGATCCCCACCGCCGCGGCGACCGCCAGTCGGCCGTCCGCGTCGAGTGCCGGGCGGTAGAGGCTCGACCGCAGCGCGCTGCGGGCGCTCAGGGTGCCGACGAGGTGCCCGTGCCGGACGACCGTCACCATCTCGACGCCGGCGTCGGTGATGACGTCGAACGCGTGGCGCTCCGATCCGATGTCATCCGCATCGATCGCCGGAGTGCCGCGGTGCACGAGGTCGCCCAGCTGCGCATCCGGCAGCGCGGTCGCGAGGCGCACGGCGGGGAGGACGCCCAGGATCCGTCCGACATCGAACGGCGCCGTACCGTGCGCGACGACGATCCCGTGCCCCGTGGCGGCCGGGAGCAGGCGGAGCGCATCGGCCACGGATGCCTCGGGCGGAAGGACGATCGGCGTGTCCCACAGCACGGGCTGCGCCTTCACCTCGCGGATCGCGGCGTCGAGGTCCTGCAGCGGAAGGTCCTGCGGCAGCACGCCGAGGGCGCCGCGCCGCGCGAGCACGGCCGCGATGCGCGGTCCGGTGACCGAGTTCATGTTCGCGGCGACGATGGGCAGCGTGGCCGGGGTGCCGTCGAGGGGTGCGAGGTCGACCTGGAGACGACTCGTGACGGCGGATCGGCGCGGCACCAGGAAGACGTCCGAATAGGTCAGATCGACGGTCGGCTGCGCTCCAGAGAACTCCATGTCTCCACGGTACTCAGATCGCGACGCCGTGGGCGCATGGCTTCGACGATTCCCCGAGCGAAACACGTTAGGCTTGTTGGTCGAGAGTGTGCGGATCCGAACGCATCCTGCGAAGACGTCCGCACCAGAGAGCTTCAGCGATGAAAGAGGGCGATCGAGCGTGTCGAACCAGGTGACCGGCGTCAACGGCGACGGGGGGTTCGGAGCCAATTCCTGGCTCGTCGAAGAGCTCTACGAGCAGTTCAAGGTGAACCGCGACTCCGTCGACAAGGAGTGGTGGCCGATCCTGGAGAAGTACCACTCCGAGGCCGCCGCCGGCGCGACCGCCGCACCGTCCGCCGCGGTTGACCAGCAGGCGCACCCCGTGACGGCGCCGATCCCCGTGATCGGCTCGCAGCCGGTGGCGCGCACGACGGCCAAGCCCGCCGCCGCCGCCCCGATCCCCGCTCAGGCCCCGAAGCCCGCTCCGAAGGCGGAGCCGAAGGAAGCCCCGGAGACCGTCGAAGAGGACAAGGTCACTCCGCTGCGCGGTCTGCCGAAGACCCTCGCCGCGAACATGGACGAGTCGCTCACCGTCCCGACCGCGACCAGCGTCCGCACGGTTCCGGCGAAGCTGATGATCGACAACCGCATCGTCATCAACAACCACATGGCCCGCACGCGCGGCGGCAAGATCAGCTTCACCCACCTGATCGGCTGGGCGCTCATCCGCACCCTCGACGAGTTCCGCAGCCAGAACGTGTTCTATGCCGAGGTCGACGGCAAGCCCTCCGTGGTCGCACCCGCCCACGTCAACCTGGGCATCGCGATCGACCTGCCCAAGCCCGACGGCACCCGCGCCCTCATGGTGCCCAGCATCAAGCGCGCCGACACCATGACGTTCACCGAGTACCTCAGCGCGTACGAGGACCTGGTCACCCGAGCCCGCGGCAACAAGCTCACGGCCGGCGACTTCCAGGGCACCACCGTGTCGCTCACGAACCCGGGCGGCATCGGCACCGTGCACTCCGTGCCGCGTCTGATGAAGGGCCAGGGCTGCATCATCGGCGCCGGCGCCCTCGAGTACCCGGCCGAGTTCCAGGGCGCCAGCGCGAAGACGCTGAACGAGCTGGCGATCGGCAAGACCATCACGCTCACCAGCACCTACGACCACCGCGTCATCCAGGGTGCGGGCTCCGGCGAGTTCCTCAAGAAGGTGCACGAGCTGCTCATCGGGCAGCGCGGCTTCTACGACGACATCTTCGCCGCGCTCCGCATCCCCTACGCGCCGATCCGCTGGAACCCCGACATCGCGGTCGACCTCGCCGAGCGCGTCGACAAGCAGTCCCGCGTGCAGGAGCTCATCAACTCCTTCCGCGTGCGCGGCCACCTGATGGCCGACATCGACCCGCTCGAGTACGTGCAGCGCTCGCACCCCGACCTCGAGATCGAGAGCCACGGACTCACCTTCTGGGACCTGGACCGCGAGTTCGTCACCGGTGGCTTCGGCGGCCGGCGCGTCGCGAAGCTCCGCGACATCCTCGGTGTGCTCCGCGACTCCTACTGCCGCACGCTCGGCATCGAGTACATGCACATCCAGGACCCGGAGCAGCGCCGCTGGTTCCAGGAGAAGGTGGAGGTCAAGTACCAGAAGCCCGGCCACGACGAGCAGCTGCGCGTGCTGCGCAAGCTGAACGAGGCCGAGGCCTTTGAGACCTTCCTGCAGACGAAGTTCGTCGGACAGAAGCGGTTCTCGCTCGAGGGCGGCGAGTCGCTGATCCCGCTGCTCGACGAGATCCTCCAGGGCGCGGCCACCGCCGGCCTCGAGGGCGCCGCGATCGGCATGGCCCACCGCGGCCGCCTGAACGTGCTGACCAACATCGCCGGCAAGACCTACGGCCAGGTGTTCCGCGAGTTCGAGGGCACGCAGACCCCCGGCAACCAGCGCGGCTCCGGCGACGTGAAGTACCACCTCGGCACCGAGGGAACGTTCGTCGCCGATGACAAGTCCGAGCTGCCGGTCTACCTCGCCGCCAACCCCTCGCACCTCGAGACGGTCGACGGCGTGCTGGAGGGCATCGTCCGCGCCAAGCAGGACCGGAAGCCGATCGGCACCTTCGCCTGGCTGCCGATCCTCGTCCACGGCGACGCCGCCTTCGCCGGACAGGGCGTCGTGGTCGAGACGCTGCAGATGTCGCAGCTGCGCGGCTACCGTACCGGTGGCACGATCCACGTCGTCGTGAACAACCAGGTCGGCTTCACCACCACCCCGAACGACGCTCGCACCTCGATCTACGCGACCGACGTCGCCAAGACCATCCAGGCGCCGGTGTTCCACGTGAACGGCGACGACCCCGAGGCCGTCATCCACGTGGCCCAGCTCGCGTTCGAGTACCGCGAGCGCTTCCACCGCGACGTCGTGATCGACCTGGTCTGCTACCGCCGACGCGGTCACAACGAGGGCGACGACCCCTCGATGACGCAGCCGCTGATGACCGACCTGATCCAGGCGAAGCGCTCCGTCCGCCGTCTGTACACGGAGTCGCTCGTCGGCCGCGGTGACATCACCGAGCAGGAGTACGACGAGGCCAAGGCCGACTTCCAGAACCGCCTGGAGATCGCCTTCGCTGAGACGCACGCCGCCGAGACCGGTGCCACGCCGATCGCGCCCGAGCTGCCTCCGATCGACGAGCAGGTCGGCGCTCCCGACGTGACGGGTGTGCCGAACGAGGTCATCCACCTCATCGGCGACGCGTTCGTGAACAAGCCCGAGGGCTTCACGGTGCACCCGAAGATCCAGCAGCTGCTGGAGAAGCGCCTCGACATGAGCCGCAACGGCGGCATCGACTGGGGCTTCGGCGAGCTGCTCGCCTTCGGCTCGCTCCTCGTCGAGGGCACTCCGGTGCGTCTCGCCGGGCAGGACGCCCGGCGCGGCACCTTCGTGCAGCGCCACGCGACCCTGCACGACCGCGCGAACGGTCAGGAGTGGCTGCCGCTCTCGAACCTGTCCGATGCGCAGGGCCGCTTCTTCGTCTACGACTCGCTGCTCAGCGAGTACGCCGCCCTCGGCTTCGAGTACGGCTACTCCGTGGAGGCGCCCGAGGCACTCGTGCTCTGGGAGGCGCAGTTCGGCGACTTCGTCAACGGCGCCCAGTCGGTCATCGACGAGTACATCTCCGCGGCCGAGCAGAAGTGGGGCCAGCAGTCCAGCGTGACCCTGCTGCTCCCCCACGGCTACGAGGGCCAGGGACCGGACCACTCGTCCGCCCGCATCGAGCGTTTCCTGCAGCTGTGCGCGCAGGACAACATGATCGTCTCGCGGCCGTCGACCCCGGCGTCGTACTTCCACCTGCTGCGCCGCCAGGCCTACGCGCGCCCGCGCAAGCCGCTGATCGTCTTCACCCCGAAGGCGATGCTGCGTCTGCGCGGCGCGACCAGCCCGGTCGAGGACTTCACGCAGGGCCGGTTCGAGCCGGTCATCGACGACCACCGCGGTCTCGACCGCGCCGCCGTCAAGCGCGTGCTCGTGCACTCGGGCAAGGTGCACTGGGACCTGCGGGCCGAACTCGAGAAGAACCCGAACCCCGAGGTCGCCCTCGTCCGGCTCGAGCAGCTCTACCCGACGCCGATCGACGAGCTCAAGGCCATCACGGACTCGTACCCGAACGCGGAACTCGTCTGGGTGCAGGAAGAGCCGGAGAACCAGGGCGCCTGGCCGTTCCTGGCGCTGGCCTTCGCCGACGTCCCCGGCGACCGCGCGTTCCGTCCGGTGTCGCGTCCGGCCTCCGCGTCGCCCGCGACCGGATCCTCGAAGGTCCACGCGGCCGAGCAGGCGGCTCTCATCCGTTCGGCCGTCACCATCGACTGATCGTCCACAGACGAACGGGCGTCGCGACCTCGGTCGCGGCGCCCGTTCTCGTGTCAGCGGTCGTGGATCAGATGCTCACCCCGCGACGAGCGGCGTCCGCACCAGGCGCAGATCGGAGCTCAGCTCCGCCCGAGCCCGCTCTCGCGCTGCGGAGTCCGCACCCGCCGCCTCGAGCACCAGGAGCGCCGCCCCCAGCACGGGCGGGGCGTCCACGATCTCCAAGCGCGCCGCGGGCGCGTGCTCGCGCAGACCCGCGCGGATGCCGTCGAGCAGGAGGGGATCCCTCCCCCTCGCCACACCGCCGCCGAACAGCACGGGCACGTCCGCTTCCCGGAAGTCGAGACGGGTCACGCACGCGCGTACGAACGCGACGACCTCGTCGGCCTGCTGCTGCACGACGACCCGGGCGACCGCATCACCTGCAGCCGCGGCCTCGAACAGCACGGGCGCGAGCGTGGCGAAGCTCTGACCGGGGCGCCGCCCGAGATGCACGTCTTCGATGAGCGCCGCGACGGTGGGCGTGCCCGCCGCGTCCAGGAGCAGATCGACCAGCGCGGTCTGCGGTCCTCGACCGTCCTCCGCGCGTGCGGCGTGCCACACCACGGCATCGCCCAGCTCGGCGCCGCCTCCCCAGTCACCCGACAGCGGTCCGAGTGCGGGGAAGCGCACCTCGGCCCCATCGGCGCGGATGCCGATCGCGTTCATGCCGGTGCCGCAGATGACCGCGATCGCGTCGGGCGCATCGGTCCCGGCCCGCAGCAGTGCGTGCAGATCGTTCTCGATGACAGCGCCGTCCGCCCAGGGCAGCGCGGAGATCGCGTCGCGGAAGGCGGCGATCTCCTCGGCGAGGTCGAGGCCGGAGAGGTAGAGCCCGACCTCGGCGAGGTCACGGGGATCGCGGTCTCCGAGCGCCCGACGCACGAGGTCGTCGATCACCCGGACGGACACGTCGAGCCCGTCGATCTGCGGGCTGGAACCCGGGCCGCGCTCCCAGGCCAGCACGACGCCGGTGGTGTCGAGCAGCACGACGTCGGTCTTCGACCCGCCTCCGTCGACGGCAAGGACGAGCCCCGCCGGCGCGGTCACGCCCACTCCAGGAAGCGCGCGTTGGCGGACAGCAGCAGGTCGGTGAGCTTCTCGGCGCGCTCGTGCTGCAGCACCAGCGGGTGCGCGCGCATCGCCCGGAGCACCCGGTCGCGCCCGCCGCCGATCGCCGCGTCCAGCGCGAGGCGCTCGTAACCCGCGACGGCGCTGATGAGGCCGCTGATGTCGTCGGGCAGAGCGGCGACGGGCTCCGCGACGAACCGGCCGTCGACGTGCCGGGCCGGTACCTCGATCACGTGGTCGTCCGGGAGGAAGGGCAGCATGCCGTCGTTGCGCAGGTTGACCACGCGCGGCACATCCGTCCCGCCGCGGATCGCGATCAGCAGCTCGATGGCCGCCTCGGAGTAGAACGCGCCACCGCGCTGCTCGAGGATCGCCGGCTTGGTGTCGACGCTCGGGTCGGCGTACAGCCCCAGGAGCTCGTTCTCGATCGCACGCACCTCAGCAGCCCTGGTCGCGTGGTGCCGCTGCTCGTGCAGAACCTCGTCGTGGGCGTAGTAGTAGCGCAGGTAGTACGAGGGGATCACGCCGAGCTGGGCGAGCAGGGCCGGAGCGAGCTCCACCGTGTCCGCCAGCTCCCCGACGCGGGTCACGAGCGCCTCGGGCAGCCGGTCGACGCCGTCGATGAAGACGCCTCGCTCCCACGTGAGGTGGTTGAGTCCGACGTGGGCCAGCGCGACCCGATCGGGTTCGACTCCGGCCTCCTCCGCGAAGCGGCGCTGGAACCCGATCGCGACGTTGCACAGGCCGACGGCGCGGTGCCCCGCCTGCAGGAGGGCACGGGTGACGATGCCGACGGGGTTCGTGAAGTCCACGATCCACGCATCGGGCTTGGCGTGCTGACGGACGACGTCCGCGATGCGGAGCACCACCGGGACAGTGCGCAGCGCCTTCGCGAGTCCGCCCGGCCCCGTCGTCTCCTGACCGATGCAGTCCACGTCGTGCGGCCAGCTCTCATCCTGTTCGCGCGCGTCCTGACCGCCGACGCGGAGTTGGATGAGGACGGCGTCCGCGTCGCTCACCCCCGCGACCAGATCCTCGGTCGTGATCAGCCGCGCGGGGTGCCCTCCACGGGCGAGCATGCGACGCGACACCGCGCCGACGAGCTCCAGGCGCGTGGGATCCGTGTCGACGAGCACCAGCTCCTCGATGGGGAGCTCGCGCTGCAGGCGGATGAACCCGTCGATCAGCTCCGGCGTGTAGGTCGATCCTCCGCCGACGATGGCGAGTTTCATCTGGTCTCCTTGTTTCTGGATGTCATCCGCCCGGAGAGGGCGTCAGTCGGTGGGTATGCGATCTTCGAGAATCGTGCGGATCTGGTCGACGAGCAGTCGGCGCGCGCCGACGAGGACGGCGCTCTCCCCTGTGCCACTCAGTCGGACCTCGGGAACAGGTCTCTCCTCGCCCGAGGCGCGCTCGGCGACGAGCTCGGCGAGGCGCCGCCCGCCGGCCAGCCCCGTGGGCCCGCCGAGCACGATCATGGCGGGGTCGAGCACCACCAGTACCGGCTCGATCGTGAGGGCGATCCGGTCGGCGACGGTGCGCAGGGCGGCGGCGTCCTCGGCGAGGGCGAGGATGCCGCGCGCGTTCGTGCCGTGATCGGCGAGGAGGTCGAGGATCACCTGCGAGCCGAGCAGATCGGTGGTCACGGCACCCGGCTCCCCGGTGCCCGCCGAGACCGTCAGGTAGCCGATCTCGCCCGCGCTGCCATGAGCGCCGCGGTGGATCGTGCCACCGAGGTCGACGCCCACACCGAGGCCGACGCCGACCCAGAGGAAGGCGAAGCTGTCGACCTCCTGCGCCACGCCGACGGCGCGCTCCGCCATCGTGGCGAGGTTCACGTCGTTCTCCAGCGTGACGGAGACGCCAAGCTCGGCCTCGATCCGGGCTCTGGCGCCGAATGCCGGCCACCCGGGGAGGGAGTCGGTCAGCGACAGCGTGTCCTGCCCGCTGCTGACGGCGGCCTGCACGCCGACGGTCACCGCCTCGATCGTGGTGCGGTCGGCGCCGGCCGCGTCACAGGCGGCGTCGATGGCGCGGGCGATGTCCCGCTCGGGCGAGCGCTCCTCGTCACGGACCGGAAGCTCGACGATGGGGTACTCGGTCCCCGCCGCGTCGACCAGCACCGCCTGGATGCTGTCGTCGAGCATGTTCACGGCCACTCCGGCGACCCGGTCGGTCCGCACGCCCCAGCTGACCGCGCTCGGCCCGCGGCTCCCGGCGATCTCGCCGACCGGCAGCACCAGATCCGCACGCTCGAGTCGCGCGATCATCTGGGTCGCCGTCGGCTTCGACATCCCGGACAGCTCGCCCAGGCGCGAACGCGTGAGCGGGCCGTGCTCGAGGATCAGCCGCAGCGCCTCGCGGTCGTTCCTGGTACGCAGCCAGGCCGAGGTTCCCGGATCGATCTGTGACATGGAGGTGTTCCTTCCGCGGCCGGTCAGTGGGTGAGGCCGAGTTCGTTGCGGACTTCGTCGCGGAGGCGGCCGAGGTTGTCGGGCTCCGGGGCGGCGCCGA
>NZ_JBWKXB010000005.1:0-82811 GCF_059422585.1 Microbacterium sp. GW821-FHT01D02
TCGGCGCCGCCCCGGAGCCCGACAACCTCGGCCGCCTCCGCGACGAAGTCCGCAACGAACTCGGCCTCACCCACTGAGGGTCCGTCTCTTCGCTCCCGTCGTCCTTCCGGCCGTCCGCGCATCACCGCCGCGGCAGGAAGGACGACGGGAGCTTCGTCGTGCGGGGCAGGACTCGGGAGCAGGGAGGGCACCCGCTAGACTGAAGCCACAACTGAAGACAGGCCGAATGACCCACGCGGGAGAGCCCCGGCGAACGCAGCCGGGCACCGAAGGAGCAAGCCTCCCCGCCAATCTCTCAGGTACGCGTACCGCGCGGTTCCGGCCACTCTGAAAAGCGATTTCGAGCGAAGCAAGAAGTCGGGTTGGGCACGGTCGCTCCGGCGAACGGGTCGAAACCCGGTGAGACGAGTTCTGCGAGTCTCCACGTTCGTGATCCGCCGACGGTGAAAGCCCCGCCTCCGTGCACGGGCGAAGCTCTCAGGCCCATGACAGAGGGGGAGTTCCGAGGAGCGGCGATGCCGCCGTTCCACCCGCCACAGCCCGGGAGAACTCCATGTCCGACCCTCGCTACACCCCGCTGCGCGAACGCCATGAGGCGCTCGGCGCGTCGTTCACCGATTTCGGCGGCTGGCAGATGCCGGTGCGCTACACGTCCGACCTCGCCGAGCACCATGCCGTGCGTCAGAGCGCCGGTATCTTCGACATCTCGCACATGGCCGAGTTCACGGTCCGCGGTGAGGGCGCCGGTGCCTTCCTCGACTTCGCGCTGGCCGGTCGTCTCTCGGCCCTGGTGGTCGGCAAGGCGAAGTACTCGCTCCTGCTCGCCGAGTCCGGCGGAATCATCGACGACGTGATCGTCTACCGCCTGCAGGACGACGACTTCCTCATCATCTCCAACGCGGGCAACCGCGAGGCGGTCTCGGCCGCGCTGTCCGCACGCACCGACGGGTTCGACGTCGCCGTGCAGGACGTCTCCGACGACTACGCGCTCATCGCCGTGCAGGGGCCGCAGGCCGAGGCCATCCTCGCGGCGACCGACGCGATCACCGACGTGAGCGTCCCCTGGGTCGAGCAGAAGTACTACGCCTGGGCATCCGCGAACTACGAGGGCAGGCCGCTGCTCCTCGCTCGCACGGGCTACACCGGTGAAGACGGCTTCGAGCTGCTCGTCGCGGCCGACGACGCCGCCCGGCTCTGGGATGCACTGCTCGCCGCCGGCGACGCCCATGGCCTCGTGCCGGCCGGTCTCGCGGCCCGCGACACGCTTCGCCTCGAGGCGGGCATGCCGCTGTACGGCCATGAGCTGAGCCTCGACACCCGTCCGGCGCAGGCCGGGCTCGGGCGCGTCGTCGTGACGGCCAAGGAGCGCTTCGTCGGCAAGGAGGCTCTCGCCGCCGCGGAGGAGTCTGCCGCCGCCGCCGAAGCCCCGGTTCTGATCGGGCTGGTCGCCGAGGGCAAGCGCGCCGGACGCGCGGGATACGCCGTCGTCGATGAGGACGGCGAGCCCCTCGGTGAGATCACCAGCGGCGCCCTCAGCCCGACTCTCGGCCATCCGATCGCGATGGCCTACGTGCACCCTTCTTCCGCTGAGGAGGGAACCGCAGTATTCCTTGATGTGCGGGGGACCAGGATCCCCGCGACCGTGACCGCCCTGCCTTTCTACCGGAGGACCAAATGACCGATCTCGCCGCCCTCAGCTACACCGAAGAGCACGAGTGGATCGCCGCTGACGGCGACACCGTGACCATCGGCATCACCGACTACGCCGCAGAGAAGCTGGGCGACGTCGTGTTCGTCGAGCTCCCCGCCGTCGGCACCGAGGTCACCGCCGGCTCCGTCGTCGGCGAGATCGAGTCGACCAAGTCGGTCGGCGAGCTGTACGCCCCGGTCTCCGGCACCGTCGTCGCGATCAACGACGCCGCGGTCGACGACCCGTCGCTCGTGAACGCGGCGCCGTTCGAGGGCGGCTGGCTGCTCAAGGTCTCGGTCGCGGCAGGTGCGCTGGACGGACTTCTCGATCGCGACGCCTACGTCGCACTCACGGAGGGCTGATCCACCCGTGGTCACTTTCGCCGATCGTCACATCGGACCCACGGATGCCGCGCAGCACGCGATGCTCGGCGCCCTCGGTCTCGACACCACCGGAGCCGACGACGCGCTCAGCCCGATCGAGGCACTCATGCGTCAGGCGGTGCCGGCATCGATCTACACCGGCCCGTCGTCCGACGCGGCATCGTCGCGCATCCCCGCCGCGGCGAGCGAGACCGAGGCTCTCGCCGAGCTGCGGACCCTCGCCTCGCGCAACACGGTGAACCGCCCGATGATCGGCCTGGGGTACTACGGCACCATCACCCCGCAGGTGATCCAGCGCAACGTGCTGGAGAACCCCTCGTGGTACACGGCGTACACCCCGTACCAGCCGGAGATCTCCCAGGGGCGCCTGGAGGCGCTCATCAACTTCCAGACGATGGTCGCCGAGCTCACCGGGCTCACCACGGCCAACGCCTCCATGCTCGACGAGTCCACGGCCGTCGTCGAGGCGATGCTGCTGACCCGGCGCGCGTCGAAGTCGTCCTCGAACGTGTTCGCGATGGATGCGGATGCGCTTCCGCAGACCAAGGCGATGCTCGCGACCCGCGCGGAGGCCCTCGGCATCCAGGTCGTCTCCGTCGACTTCGCCGCGGGGGAGGAGCTTCCCGCCGACCTGTTCGGCGTCTTCGTCCAGTACCCCGGCGCATCCGGCCGTGTGTGGGATCCGTCCGCGGTCTTCGACGCCGTGCACCTCGCGGGCGGTCTCGCCGTGGCCGCGGCCGACCTCCTCGCCCTCACGCTGATCTCATCGCCCGGCTCCCTCGGCGCGGACGTGGCGGTGGGCACGACCCAGCGCTTCGGTGTGCCGATGGGCTTCGGCGGCCCGCACGCCGGTTACATGGCCGTCCGCTCGGGACTGGAGCGCCAGCTTCCCGGGCGCCTCGTCGGAGTCTCGGTGGACGCCGACGGCAAGCCCGCGTACCGGCTGTCGCTGCAGACGCGCGAGCAGCACATCCGTCGCGAGAAGGCCACCTCGAACATCTGCACCGCTCAGGTGCTGCTCGCGGTCATGGCGTCGATGTACGCGGTGTACCACGGCCCCGACGGGCTGCGCGAGATCGCGACCCAGACCACCGCGAAGGCCGCCCTGCTGCGCGACTGGCTGGTCGAGTCCGGCGCCGAGGTCGTGCACGCGGAGTTCTTCGACACCCTGCAGGTGCGCGTTCCCGGACGTGCGGCCGAGTACGCCGCACAGGCCCACGACGGCTACGGCATCCTGCTGCACGTCGCGGACGCCGACACGGTCGGCATCGCGGTCGACGAGACCACGACGCTCGGCGAGCTGCACCAGGTCGCGATGGTCTTCGGCGGCAAGAACGAGCGGGCGTTCGGACTCTTCGGCAACGAGAAGCTGCGGGCGCTCCCCGACGAGCTGCGGCGTCAGGATGAGTACCTCACGCACCCCGTGTTCCACGCCCACCGCAGCGAGACCGCCATGATGCGGTACCTGAAGAGCCTCTCCGACCGCGACTACGCGCTCGACCGCGGCATGATCCCGCTGGGCTCGTGCACGATGAAGCTCAACGCCGCCACCGAGATGGCAGCGATCACGTGGCCCGAGTTCGCGGGCATCCACCCGTTCGCTCCCGCGTCCGACGTGCAGGGCTACCTCGAGCTCATCGACCAGCTCGAGGGCTGGCTCGCCGAGGTCACGGGCTACGACGCCGTCTCGCTGCAGCCGAACGCCGGTTCGCAGGGCGAGCTGGCAGGTCTGCTCGCGATCCGGGGCTATCACCACGCGAACGGCGATCAGCACCGCACGGTGTGCCTCATCCCGTCGTCGGCGCACGGCACGAACGCGGCGTCGGCCGTGCTCGCCGGCATGAAGGTCGTCGTCGTGGCGACCGACGAGCTCGGCAACGTCGACCTCGACGACCTGCGTGCGAAGATCGCCCAGCACGCGGACGAGCTCTCGGCCCTGATGATCACCTACCCGTCGACGCACGGTGTGTACGAGGAGCAGGTCGTCGAGATCACCGCCGCCGTGCACGACGCGGGCGGGCAGGTCTACGTCGACGGTGCGAACCTCAACGCCCTGCTCGGCTATGCGCGCTTCGGGGACCTCGGCGGCGACGTCTCGCACCTGAACCTCCACAAGACGTTCGCGATCCCGCACGGTGGCGGTGGCCCCGGTATCGGTCCGGTGGCGGCCAAGTCCCACCTCGCACCGTTCCTGCCGTCGCACCCGCTCGCGCAGCGCGCCGAGCACTTCGGCGGCTTCACGTTCGAGGGCGGTGTCATCTCGGCGGCGCCGTACGGCTCCGCGGGCATCCTGCCGATCTCCTGGGCGTACGTGCGCATGATGGGTGCCGACGGTCTGCGCCGCGCCACCGCCGCGGCCGTGCTCTCCGCGAACTACATCGCCGAGCGCCTCGGCGGCCACTTCCCGGTGCTGTACACCGGCGAGAACGGCCGCGTGGCGCACGAGTGCATCCTCGACCTCCGCCCGCTCAAGGAGGCCACCGGCATCACGGTCGACGACGTCGCCAAGCGGCTCATCGACTACGGCTTCCACGCGCCGACCATGTCGTTCCCCGTCGCGGGAACCCTGATGGTCGAGCCGACCGAGTCCGAGGACCTCGACGAGATCGAGCGCTTCATCGAGGCGATGGTCATGATCAAGGCCGAGGCGGAGGCCGTGGCCGCCGGGCGCTGGCCCGCGGACGACAACCCCCTGGTGCACGCACCGCACACCGCGGTGTCGCTCATCGCGGGGGAGTGGAACCACGCCTACTCCCGCGAGGAGGCCGCGTACCCCGTGCGCGCGCTCGTGGCGGGCAAGTACTGGCCTCCGGTGCGCCGCATCGACCAGGCCTACGGCGACCGCAACCTCGTGTGCGCCTGCCCGCCGGTGGAGGCGTTCGCCTGACCTGCGTGCGCATCTGAGCGGACGGTGCTGCGCTTCTGTTGAGAGGCGTCGCACCGTCCCGCTTTCGGCGGTGTTTCGCGGGTGTTACGGATGGTCACCACTCAGTAACGGTTCGTTAGCTGAGGACGGCGGGGGGAGGCCCGGCGGGTTACTCTCAGGTATCCCTGCCTGCGCGATGGTGCGCGGGTGGAACCATGTTCAAGTCCACAGGAGGACAAAAGTGAAGCGCAACAAGATCGCCCTCGCGGGCGTCGCGCTGTTCGCGATCGGCGCCATGGCGCTCGCGGGCTGCGCAAGTGGTTCTGGTGACAACGATGCTGACAAGCCCACCGGAGACGCTTCGGCAATCATCACCGCGAACGGGTCGGAGCCGGAGAACCCGCTGATCCCGACCAACACCAACGAGGTCGGTGGCGGCAAGATCCTCGACTCGATCTTCGCCGGACTCGCGTACTACGACGGCAAGGGCGCACTCGTCAACGACATGGCCGACGAGATCACGGTCGACAGCCCCACGAAGCTGACGGTCAAGCTCAAGAAGGACCAGAAGTTCACCGACGGCACCGACGTGCTGGCCGACAACTTCATCAAGGCCTGGAACTACGGCGCGCTCCTCTCGAACAAGCAGCTCAACCAGTCCTGGTTCAGCGACATCGTCGGCTTCAGCGACACCGAAGACGCCGAGCTCACCGGTCTGAAGAAGGTCGACGACCTCACCTTCACGATCGAGCTCACGACTCCCGTGGCCACGGACTTCGCGACCCGCCTCGGTTACTCCGCTTACTACCCGCTGCCCGACGTCGCCTTCGACGACATGGCCGCGTTCGGTGAGAACCCGATCGGAAACGGGCCGTACAAGCTCGACGGCGACGGTGCATGGCAGCACGACATCAGCATCGCGCTGGTCAAGAACGACGACTACCAGGGCAGCCGTGAGGTCGTCAACGGTGGTCTGACCGTCACCTTCTACACGTCGCTCGACGCCGCGTACGCCGACCTCCTCTCGGGTGAGCTCGACGTCCTCGACGCGATCCCCGACACCTCGATCGCCACGTTCGAGGACGAGCTGGGCGACCGTGCCGTCAACCAGCCGGCCGCGATCTTCCAGTCGTTCACGATCGGCGAGCAGGTCGCGCACTTCTCCGGCGACGAGGGCAAGCTCCGTCGTGCGGCGCTGTCCATGGCGATCAACCGCGACGAGATCACCGACAAGATCTTCAACGGCACCCGTACGCCGGCCAGCGACTTCACCTCCCCGGTGATCGACGGCTGGAGCGACGACCTCGCCGGAGCCGACGTGCTCACCTACAACCCTGACGAGGCGAAGAAGCTGTGGGCCGAGGCCGACGCGATCTCGCCGTGGTCCGGAACCTTCCAGATCGCGTACAACTCGGACAGCGCGCACCAGGCATGGGTCGACGCCGTGTCGAACTCCATCAAGAACACCCTCGGCATCGAGGCATCCGGAGCTCCCTTCGTGGACTTCGCGACGCTGCGCGCCGCGGTGAACGAGCGTGGTGCCGACGGCAAGCGCACGATCCAGACGGCGAACCGTTCGGGATGGCAGGCCGACTACCCGGGTCTGTACAACTTCCTGTTCCCGCTGTACTCGACCGGTGCGTCCTCGAACGACGGCGACTACTCCAACGCCGACGTCGACAAGCTGCTGGCTGACGGTGCATCGGCGAGCGACCAGGCCGACGCGATCAAGGACTACCAGAAGGCTCAGGAGATCCTCCTCGAGGACCTCCCGGCCGTTCCGCTCTGGTACCAGAACGTGTCCGGTGGATTCGGCGAGTCGGTGGACAACGTCACCTTCGGCTGGAACTCCGTGCCGCTCTACTACGAGATCACCAAGACGAAGTAGTCCCCATGGGAGACTGAGCTGCGAGGCGGCGACGGATCACGTCGTCGCCTCGCAGCTGTGTCCCGTGGGAACGTCACCTCCATGAAAGGAGAGGGATGTTCTCGTACATCATCCGACGACTGCTGCAGCTGATCCCCGTGTTCTTCGGGGCCACTCTGCTGATCTACGCACTCGTCTTCCTCATGCCGGGCGACCCCATCGCGGCGTTGTTCGGCGACAAGCCACCTTCCCCGGCGCTGCTCGAAGCGATCCGCGCCCAGTACCACCTCGACCAGCCGTTCCTGGTGCAGTACTACTACTACATCCTCGGTGTGTTCCAGGGTGACATGGGTACGACGTTCTCGGGTCAGTCCGTGAACGAGGTGCTCGCCCGCACCCTTCCGGTCACCGGCCGCCTGGCGATCATGGCGATCGGCATCGAGTTCCTCCTCGCGATCGTCGTGGGCACGTTCTCGGCGCTGCGCAAGGGCAAGCTGTTCGACAACGGGTCGCTCGTCGTCTCGCTGGTTTTCCTGTCGATGCCCATCTTCGTGGTCGCGTTCCTGGCGCAGTACTTCCTCGCGATCAAACTCGGGTGGTTCCGTGCCACCGTCGGCGGTCAGAACGACTGGAACGATCTGTGGCTGCCGGCGATCGTGCTCGGCCTGAGCCTGTTCGCGACGAGTATGCGTCTGATGCGAGGGTCCGTGCTCGACACGCTGAACCAGGACTGGGTGCGCACGGCGTACAGCAAGGGGCTCTCGCGTGGTCGCGTGATCCCCGTGCACGTCCTGCGCAACTCCCTCATCCCCGTGATCACCAACTCCGCGACGAACTTCGGCGTGCTGCTGGTGGGGGCGACGGTGACGGAGTTCATCTTCAACATCCCCGGCGTGGGAAACACCCTGTTCCACGCGACGCTGAAGCACGAGGGGCCGACCATCGTGTCGTTCGTGACGGTGTTCGTGATCATCTACGTTCTCGTCAACCTGCTCGTGGACCTGCTCTACGGACTGCTCGACCCGAGGATTCGCTATGTCAGTTGAAAAACCAGATCACTTCGTCGCCCCGGTGACGCAGACGCCTCTCAAGACCGATGCGGTCGTCGTGTCGGGAAAGCCCGCCAGCCTCTGGCGTGACGGCTGGCACGACCTGCGCCGTCGGCCCATGTTCTGGATCTCCCTGGTGATCATCGCGATCGTCGTGCTCATGTCGGTCTGGCCCACGCTGTTCACCCAGACGCCGCCGAACAACGGATGCGAGCTCGCGAACTCGAACGGCGGCCCCGCACCGGGTCACCCGCTCGGCTTCACGTTCCAGGGCTGC
The DNA here is from genome assembly GCF_059422585.1 of Microbacterium sp. GW821-FHT01D02. Lineage (NCBI taxonomy): Bacteria > Bacillati > Actinomycetota > Actinomycetes > Micrococcales > Microbacteriaceae > Microbacterium > Microbacterium sp. GW821-FHT01D02. The sequence goes on from NZ_JBWKXB010000005.1 coordinate 8,133, forward strand.
GACATCTACTCCCGCATCGTCTGGGGTGCCCGCAGCTCGCTGAGCGTCGGACTCATCTCGACGATCATCGGATCGGGCATCGGCCTGGTCATGGGCGCCCTCGCCGGCTACTACGGCGGATGGGTCGACGCTGTGCTCTCGCGCATCGGCGACATCTTCTTCTCCATCCCCTACGTGCTCGCCGCCGTGGTCGTCATGACCGTGTACTCGGACTTCCGCAACGTCTTCACCCTCTCGCTCGCCATCGGCGGGTTCGCGTGGGCATCGACGGCACGCGTCGTCCGCGCCGAGATCCTGCGGGTGCGTCAGGCGGAGTTCGTGACCGCATCGAGCTCGCTCGGTCTCTCGCGTTTCCGCACGCTGCTCTCGCACGTGATCCCCAACGCGATCGCCCCGCTGCTCGTCCTCGCGACGCTCGCACTGGCCGGCGCGATCGTGGCCGAAGCGACTCTGACCTTCCTCGGAGTCGGGCTCGGCGGCGGCGCGAGCGGTGACGTGATGTCCTGGGGCAAGGACATCAGTGATGCGCAGACCTCTCTGCGCATCGCGCCCATGTCGCTCATCTATCCCTCGATCGCGCTCACCGTCACGGTGCTCGCGTTCATCATGCTGGGCGAGCTCATCCGAGACGCTCTCGACCCGAAGGCGAGGGCGCAGCGATGAGCGATCGCGCACAACGACCCACCGAGCCGATCCTGAGCGTGCGCGACCTGCGGGTCGCGTTCCGTGGCCAGGGCGGCGAGCGCGAGGTCCTGCACGGGGTGAGCTTCGACGTCCACGCCGGAGAGACCGTCGCGATCGTGGGGGAGTCGGGTTCCGGCAAGTCGACGACCGCTGCGGCGATCATCAACCTGCTGCCCGGCACCGGAAAGGTCACCGGCGGCAGCATCACCCTCGAGGGGCGTGAGCTCACGACGCTCGCCCGCCACGAGATCGAGGACGTCCGCGGAAAGGACATCGGCTTCGTCCCGCAGGACCCCATGGCCAGCCTCAACCCGGTCTGGTCGATCGGGTTCCAGGTGAAGGAGGCGGTCCGTGCGAACGGCCTCGCCTCGGGCCGTGGACACGTGCGGGACAGGGCCGTCGAGGTCCTGAAGCAGGCCGGCCTCGCCGACGCCGACCGGCGCCTGCACCAGTACCCGCACCAGTTCTCGGGCGGCATGCGTCAGCGAGCGCTCATCGGCATCGGCCTCGCGGCCGATCCGAAGCTGCTCATCGCCGACGAGCCGACCAGCGCGCTGGACGTGACGGTGCAGCGGGTCATCCTCGATCACATGGCCTCGCTCACGCGGGACCGTGGCACCGCGGTGCTCCTCATCACGCACGACCTGGGCCTCGCCGCCGAGCGTGCGGAGAAGATCATCGTGATGAACGGTGGCGACATCGTCGAGGCGGGGCCCAGCAGAGCGATCCTCGAGAATCCCCAGCATCCGTACACGAAGCGACTGGTCGGCGCCGCGCCGAGCATCGCCTCGCAGCGGATCCAGGCGATCGTCGAGGACCGGGGAGTCAAGACCGCCGAGGAACTGGCCGACACCGCACCGACCGTGCGCGTGGCGGGACTCACGAAGGACTATCGGATCCGCCAGGGGAACTTCCGCAGTGAGGCTTTCCGAGCGGTCGACGACGTGTCGTTCGAGATCCCGCGGGGCAAGACGCTCGCGCTGGTCGGCGAGTCGGGTTCCGGCAAGTCGACCGTCGCCAAGATGCTGCTCAAGCTCGAGGAGCCCACATCCGGGCTCATCGAGATCGACGGCAAGGACGTCTCGCACCTCTCGGCTGCTCAGGCGTTCGGACTGCGGCGGCGCATGCAGCCCGTGTTCCAGGACCCCTACGGGTCGATGGATCCGATGCGCAACATCGGCAACACGATCGCGGAGCCCCTGAACATCCACCGCATCGGCGACCAGACGTCGCGGCGCGAGCGGGTGCTCGAGCTCCTCGACCAGGTGTCGCTGCCCCGTGATCTCTCGACGCGGTATCCCAACGAACTGTCCGGTGGACAGCGGCAGCGTGTCGCCATCGCGCGCGCACTGGCGCTCAAGCCCGACATCGTGGTGCTCGACGAGGCGGTCTCGGCTCTGGACGTGCTGGTGCAGGATCAGATCCTCAAGCTGCTCGCCGAGCTGCAGTCGGAGCTCGATCTCACGTACCTGTTCATCACTCACGACCTCGCGGTCGTGCGCGTGTCCAGCGACTTCGTCTGCGTCATGGAGCACGGCAAGCTCGTCGAGCAGGGGACCGTCGACGAGATCTTCGCGAACCCGCAGCAGGAGTACACGGATCGCCTGCTCAAGGCGATCCCGGGTGTCACCATCCCCCTGGGCGGCGCCGGATCGTGACGGCAGCACCCACACCCGAGGGCGCACGGACTCTCCGTGCGCCCTCGGGCGTCATCACCATCGTCCTGACCGGCCTGCTGGCGCTGTTCCTCCTCGGAGACGCCGTTGTCCGCGGCGGCTGGGGGCAGATGCTGCTCCTCGCGCCGTGGGTGCTGCTCGGCCTCTGGTGCATCTACGAACTGAGCTTCGTCTCGTATGTACGCGTCGACGGCGAGGGAGCGGTGGTCCAGAACCTGCTGCGCCGCACGTCGTTCGGCTGGAGCCGGGTACGCGATATCGACATGCGGTGGCAGCTCGTCTTCTCCCTCGAGGACGGCACCGACATCAGCTGCTTCGGCGGCCCCGCCCATGCGCGTCAGCGTCGGAGCCGCATGCGTCAGGACGATGAGCAGAAGGCGCCGGCCGGTCTCGCGGATCTCACGGACATCCGCGATCGCTGGCAGAGCGCGGGCGCCGCGGCGACCGGGGAGATCCGTCGCTCGTGGGACGCGCGCGCGCTGATCGCTCTCGCCGTGATCATCGTCTGGGCGGCGATCTCCGTGCTGCTCGTCGCGAACGCGAGCTGAGCCGCTCGGCTCAGCCGGGCAGGCCGAACAGGTCGGGCCACATCGATGCCGCCCACGGGTAGCCGACGAACGCCGTGGCGTCGATCAGGAAGTGCGCCACGAGGAACGGCATCAGACGGCCGGAGCGCTGGTACAGCCAGCCGAACAGCAGCCCCATGGCGAGGTTCCCGAAGAACGCCGGATAGCCCTGGTAGAGGTGGTAGCTCGCCCGCAGGATCGATGTCGCGATGATGATCGACCACGGCCCCCAGCCCAGCTGCCGGAGTCGGGTGAAGAGGTAGCCGAGCAGGACGAACTCCTCCTGCAGCGCCGCGCGGGCCGCCGCCAGCAGCAGGACCGGCACCGTCCACCAGTACGCGTCGATCCCCGCGGGGTCGATGGCGACCGTCATCCCCAGCGCCCGTCCGCCGAGGTAGAGCGCGATGCCGGGTATGCCGATCGCCAGCACGAGGAGGACACCACGACCTGCGTCCCTCCCGACCCGCGTGCCGTCCAGGCCCAGACGTTCCAGGTGCGGGCGGCGCGACTGCCAGAGCAGGAAGCAGACCAGCAGCACCGGGACGATCGAGAATCCGATCGCGAGCACCTGATAGATCAGGTCGAAGATCTCCCGGTCGCTGCGCGAGGGGTTGAGCTTCGCCACCTGGTCGGCGATCGGGACCGAGTCGGTGAGGCGGTAGACGAGCTGCACGATCGCGTACACCGCGGACTGTCCGAGTCCGAGTGCCAGGACGATCGCGATCTCCCACCACAGTCGCGCGCGGGAGGGGGTGGGGGAGAGGTCGGGAGGGTCTCCCTGAGCCTGCGATCGGGTCACGATCTCGATGCTACGACCTGTATTCAGGAACGCGCCCTGAGCTTGCGTTATCCTGGAACGTCGGCTTCCCGACGAAACCCCACACTCTTTAGGACACCTGTATGGCGCACGCCCTCCGTTCTGACCTCCGCAACGTCGCAATCGTCGCCCACGTCGACCACGGCAAGACGACTCTCGTCGACGCCATGCTGCGTCAGACGGGCTCCTTCGGCGAACACGCCCACGTCGATGAGCGCGCCATGGACTCGAACGACCTGGAACGTGAGAAGGGCATCACGATCCTCGCCAAGAACACGGCGATCACCTACAAGGGCAAGCACGCCCAGGGCAAGGAGATCACGATCAACGTGATCGACACCCCGGGTCACGCCGACTTCGGTGGCGAGGTCGAGCGCGGCCTGTCCATGGTCGACGGTGTCGTGCTGCTCGTCGACGCGAGCGAGGGCCCGCTGCCGCAGACCCGCTTCGTGCTGCGCAAGGCGCTCGAGGCCAAGCTCCCCGTCATCCTCCTGGTCAACAAGACCGACCGTCCCGACGCCCGCATCGCGGAGGTCGAGGAAGAGGCGCACGACCTGCTGCTGGGTCTCGCCTCCGACCTGGTCGACGATGTGCCCGACCTCGACGTCGACGCGCTCCTCGATGTGCCGGTGGTCTATGCCTCCGGCCGTGCCGGTGCGGCATCGCAGAACCGTCCCGCCGACGGCTCGCTGCCGGACAACGACGACCTCGAGCCGCTGTTCGAGGCGATCCTCGAGCACGTTCCCGCTCCGGAGTACGACGACGAGCACCCGCTGCAGGCCTGGGTCACGAACCTCGACTCCAGCCCGTTCCTCGGCCGTCTCGCACTCCTGCGCGTCTTCAACGGCACGCTGAAGAAGGGCCAGACCGTGGCCTGGGTCCGTGCTGACGGCACGCACCAGAACGCGCGCATCACCGAGCTGCTGAAGACGCGTGCGCTCGAGCGCTACCCCGCCGACTCCGCCGGCCCCGGCGACATCGTCGCCATCGCCGGCTTCGAGAACATCACGATCGGCGAGACCATCGCCGACCCCGAGGATGTGCGTCCGCTGCCGGCCATCACGGTCGACGACCCCGCCATCTCGATGACGATCGGTACCAACACCTCGCCGCTCATGGGCAAGGTCAAGGGTCACAAGCTCACCGCTCGCATGGTCAAGGACCGTCTCGACAAGGAGCTGATCGGAAACGTCTCGCTCAAGGTCGTCGACATCGGACGTCCGGACGCCTGGGAGGTCCAGGGCCGTGGAGAGCTGGCCCTCGCGATCCTCGTCGAGAACATGCGCCGTGAGGGCTTCGAGCTCACCGTCGGCAAGCCGCAGGTGGTCACGAAGAAGATCGACGGCAAGACCTACGAGCCGTTCGAGCACCTCACGATCGACACGCCGGAAGAGCACCTCGGCGCGATCACCCAGCTGCTCGCGAACCGCAAGGGTCGCATGGAGAACATGACGAACCACGGCACCGGCTGGGTGCGCATGGAGTTCATCGTCCCGTCGCGCGGCCTCATCGGCTTCCGCAGCGAGTTCCTCACCACCACGCGTGGCACCGGCATCGCGAACGCGATCTCGCACGGCTACGAGCCGTGGGCCGGTTCCATCACCACGCGCCAGAACGGCTCGATCGTCGCCGACCGTCAGGGTGTCGTCACCCCGTTCGCGATGATCGCCCTGCAGGAGCGCATGTCCTTCTTCGTGCAGCCCACGCAGGAGGTCTACGAGGGCATGGTCATCGGCGAGAACTCTCGCGCCGACGACATGGACGTGAACATCACCAAGGAGAAGAAGCTCACCAACATGCGTGCGGCGAGCTCCGACACCTTCGAGTCGATGACGCCTCCGCGCCAGCTGACGCTGGAGGAGAGCCTCGAGTTCGCCCGTGACGACGAATGCGTCGAGGTGACCCCCGAGGTCGTCCGCATCCGCAAGGTGAACCTCGACGCGAACACCCGCGCGCGGGAGACCGCTCGCCTGAAGCGTCAGGACGCGAACGTCTGAGACCACTCTCGGAGACGCTCCGAGTGAGAGGGCCTCGTGCCGCCGAAAGGCGTGCACGAGGCCCTCTTCTCATGTAAATCCCAGGTGAGGGATGGTTTTTGCTCAGGTTCACCATGCAGAGTGGTTCACTTGCGCCTGGGACGAGCTCCCGATGAGTCTCCTGCAAGGGCGTACGACCACCCGAAAGTCGAACCCATGCTTCAGAAAACCCGTGCGCTTCGGCGCGCCTCCGCGGCGGCATCCGCCCGCACCGCGACCCACCGCCCGATGACCGTCCTCGGCATCACCGCGGCCACCCTCGTCGGCATCACGCTGAGCGTGGGCCTCGCCTCCAGCCCCGCCATCGGCGACATGACCCCCGATGCCTCTGCAGTGGCGCGGCCCCTCGTCGGCGCCGAACCGTTCTCGAAGATCAGCGACGACGCCGCGGCGACCCTGGTGGAAGCCCGGAGCGCCGTCTCGGCGGCCGAGACGGTGACGGCAGATGTCGTCGCCTCCGGGCTCGAGGTGGGGGTCGACACCTCCATCGACACGTCCGACCTCGAGGACGACATCGACCGGCTCGGCGAGAGCGACGTGATGCCGGTGCTGCTGGTCGGGATCCTCGCGAAGGAGGCCGATTCGGAGATCACCCGGGTCGTCGCCGACACCCAGGAGGTGCAGACGGCGCTCACCGCGGCCCAGGAGAAGAAGGCCGCGGAGGACGCGGCCCGCCTCGCCGCCGAGAAGGCTGCGGCGAAGGCAGCCGCGGAGAAGAAGGCGGCGGCGGCTCTGGCGGCTGCCAACACCGTCGACGGAGCGAAGGCCTCCGCGCGGCAGCTGATGTCGAGCCGGTACGGCTGGGGCGGGGACCAGTTCTCGTGCCTGGAATCGCTGTGGACCAAGGAGTCGGGCTGGAACTACCAGGCCTACAACGCGGACGGCGGCGCGACGGGGATCCCGCAGGCGCTCCCGGGCAGCAAGATGGCCGCGGCCGGGTCCGACTGGCAGACGAACGCCGCGACGCAGGTCGCGTGGGGGCTGGGCTACATCTCCTCGACGTACGGCACGCCGTGCAGCGCCTGGTCGCACTCGCAGGCCATGAACTGGTACTGATCGGACGCGTGCCTCCGAGGAATTCCTCGCCCTGGGCGGCGCCGAGCGCTACGGTGACTCTGACGGCTGGGGGCGTCCCGGATCCGAGGAGGAAATGTGCTCGACCCCGTGGCGTGGCGCGATGTGCCGCAGGAGGTGTCCACCGGCACGCTGCCGGGGTGGGACCGTGTCGAGGAGATCGTCCGCGAGGCGCACGCCCGCTATTCGGAGGAGCGCGGCGGCCGGGTGGCCGACTACATCCCGGTGCTCGCCGAGGCCGACCCTGAGCTCTTCGGACTGGCCGTCATCGAGGTCGGTGGCGGGCTGCACGACGCGGGGGACGCGCTGCATCCCTTCTCGATCCAGTCGATCTCGAAGATGTTCGTCTACGCGCTGGCGATCCAGGAGCACGGCCATGAGCGCGTGCGGGACGTCGTCGGGGTGAACAACACCGGACTTCCGTTCAACTCCGTGATGGCCCTGGAACTCAACGACGGCCATCCGATGAACCCGATGGTGAACGCGGGCGCCATCGCCACGACCGCGCTGATGCCGGGTGCCACCTCGGTCGAGCAGTGGGAACGCGTCCGCGAGGGCCTGTCAGCGTTCGCGGGCCGCCCGCTGAGCCTCGACGGCGTGGTGTACGCGTCCGAGGCGGAGACCAACGACCGCAACCGCGCGCTCGGACGCCTGCTCCGCAGCTACGGCCGGCTGGAAGGCGACCCGGACGAGATCGTCGACGTCTACACGCGTCAGTGCGCGCTCAGCGTCACGGCGCATGATCTCGCCGTGATGGGGGCGACGCTCGCCGACGGGGGAGTGAACCCCGTCACCGGCGTCCGCGTGGTCTCGGAAGAGGTGTGCCGGGACACGCTCGCGGTCGTCGCCTCGACCGGTCTGTATGAACGCTCCGGTGACTGGCTGTTCGAGATCGGGCTGCCGGCGAAGTCCGGCGTCGCCGGGGGCATCGTCGCGATCGCCCCGGGCAAGGGCGCGGCCGCCGGTTTCTCCCCGCGTCTGGATGAGGCGGGGAACTCCGTCCGCTCCCAGATGGCGATCGGCTATCTGTCGCGGGTGCTGGGGCTGAACCTGTTCGCCTCGGCCCCGGCGTCGCGTCGTCACTCCGAGACCGTCCCCCCGTCCGCCGTGTAGGAGCGCAACCATGACCCAGACGTCGCAGACCCCGACCAAGACCTCCTGGCTGCCGATGGTCAGCCTGTTCCTCGCACAGGTCCTGATGTCGTTCAACGTCGCCGCGCTGCCGATCTCCCTCGGGGGCATGGTGAGCGACTTCGGTGTACCGCCGACGGTCGCCAGCACGACCATCGTCATGTACGGCCTCGCTGTGGCCGCGCTCGTGATGACGGGCGCCAAACTCGGTCAGCGGATCGGCTGGGTCGTCATCTTCCGGATCGTGATCGCGCTGTTCGCGGGGTCGTCCGTGATGATGCTCTTCGCGCCCACCGTCGGCTGGGCCATCGCGGGGCAGGCGGTCGCGGGGGCGGCGGCGGCGATCATCGTCCCGTCGATCGTCGCGCTCATCGCCGAGAACTATCGTGGCCCGCAGCAGGCGACCGCGATCGGCGCCATCGGCTCGGCGCGAGCGATCTCCGGCGTCAGCGCGTTCCTCATCGGCGGTACCCTCGGCACCCTGGTCGGCTGGCGGCCGATGTTCATCATCGTCCTGGGGATCGCCGTCATCGTCTTCGCCCTGAGCTTCACCCTGCGGGGCGACCGCGGGGACGCCTCGATCCGCATCGACCTCGTCGCGTCGCTGCTCATCGGCGCCGCGATCGTGCTGCTGACACTGGGGTTCAACAACCTGAACGCCTGGGGTGCTGTGGCCGCGGCCCCGGACGCCCCGTTCACCGTGCTGGGGCTGTCGCCGGCGCCGGTCTTCATCGTCGTCGGCCTGGTGCTCGGACAGGGGTTCTTCCTCTGGACCAGGAAGCGGATGGCGGAGGGGAAGGTGCCGCTGATCGATCTGAGCGTGCTCGGCTCCTCGCGCGAGCGTGCGGCGGTGTACGCGATGTTCATCGTCGTCGCCCTGGAAGCGTGCGTGAACTTCACGATCCCGCTCTACATCCAGATCGTGCAGGGGCGAACGCCCTTCGACACGTCCATCGCGATGATGCCGTTCAACCTCACGGTCTTCGTCACGGCCACCCTCGTGGTGCGACTGTACAAGCGCTTCCCGCCGCGCACGATCGGGGTCGTCGGATTCATCCTCACCACGGTGGCGTTGGTGTGGCTGTCGGTCGTCGTGACCAACAACTGGGAGACGATCCCGACCATCGCCGGACTCATCGTGTTCGGCATCGGGCAGGGCGCCCTGGTGACGCTGGTGTTCAACGTGCTGGTGACCGCGGCCCCGGCCGAGCTCGCCGGTGACGTCGGTTCGCTCCGGGGGACGACCCAGAACCTCGCCTCCGCCGTCGGCACCGCCCTCGCGGGTGCGCTGCTGGTCTCCCTGCTCGGTCTGAGCGTCGGACGGGCGGTCGTGGAGCACCCGGAGCTGCCGCCGTCCCTCGTCGCCCAGGTCGACATGGACAGCCTCAACTTCATCAGCAACGACGATCTGCGCGCCGCCCTCGAGAACACGGATGCGACGCCCGAGCAGGTGGACGCGGCGGTGGTCGTGAACGAGGAGGCACGGCTGGGCACGCTCAAGCTCGGTCTGCTCCTGCTCGCCGGCATCAGCGCACTGGCGATCCTCCCGGCCTCGCGGCTGCCGCAGTACCGTCCGCACGAGATCCCCGACCCGTCGCCCGCGGCGGGACCGGAGTGACGCTCAGCGCAGCTCGGAGATGAGCACGGCGCTCGTGCCGGGCGCCGTCGCCTCGAAGATGTGCGGGGCGTCGCCGGCGTACGTGAGATAGTCGCCCGGATTCAGCAGCACCGGGTCGCCGGCAGGTCCGATCCGTGCCTCCCCGGCGATCAGGATCACGTGCTCGATGGTGCCGGGGTGATGCGGGTCGGAGCGACGGGCGTCGCCGGGCTCGGCCTGGATCAGGTAGACGTCCCGGCGCGCGCCGGGCGGGCTGGCCGACAGCAGCGTGGCGCTGTACGCCGCGGCGGAGGAGGGCACGCCGGCGAGGTCGTCGGCCCGGATGAGCGTGGGGGCGTTCGCCTGCTGGTCCACGAGCACGGCGAAGGGCACGCCGAGCGCGACCCCCAGCGCCCACAGCGTCTCGACGCTGGGGTTCCCGGAGCCGCTCTCGAGTTGCGACACGGTCGCCTTCGAGATGCCGGCTCGTCGCGCGAGCTCGGAGACCGACAGGCTCGCGGCCTCCCGCTCCCGGCGCAGGGTGCGGGCGATACGTGTGCGGAGTTCCTCCATGTGTTCATCATGTCAAACGTTCGTTCGCTTGACTATCCGCCACGAGCTGTTCAGAATGATGGACATGCGTTCATTGAGTCGAACAGTGTGCCGGCGGCGTGATGACCGCGGAGCGTGAGGTCTGGCGCGAGGCGCTCGGCGTCGTGCTCGCGACCAGCGCCTACGGCGTCTCTTTCGGTGCGCTGGCCGTGGCTGCCGACCTCGACGTCTGGCAGACCTGCGTCCTCAGCCTCCTGATGTTCACCGGGGGATCGCAGTTCGCCTTCGTGGGCGTGTTCACGGCCGGTGGCCTCGCCGCCCTGCCTTCGGCGATCGCCTCGGCCGTGCTGCTCGGCGTGCGCAACGTGGCCTACGGCATGCGCATGTCGCCGATCGTGGGCGGCGGACCGGCGCGCAAGGCCGCGGCGGCGCACTTCACGATCGACGAGTCCACGGCGGTGGCGATCTCGCAGAGCGATCCCCGGTTGCGGCAGGTCGGATTCTGGGTGACCGGCATCGGCATCTTCGTCGGCTGGAACATCACCACGCTCGTCGGGGCCCTCGTCGGCGATGTGCTCGGCGACCCCAAGACCTGGGGGCTGGACGCGGCTGCGGCCGCGGCCTTCCTCGCCCTGCTCTGGCCGCGTCTGAAGCAGCGGCAGGCGGTCGCGGTGGGCGTGGCTGCTGCGGTGGTGGCCGCTGCCTTCACCCCGTTCCTCATGCCGGGGCTCCCGGTGCTCGTCGCGGCCGTCGTCGCGATCGCGGTCGGATGGTTCGACTGGCTGGGGCGTCGCCCCTCGTCGCCCGATGACGGGACGCCTCCCGGTTCGGAGGTGCCCGCATGAGCCTGTGGAGCGCGATCCTCCTCGCCGCGCTGATCTGTCTGGCGCTGAAGGCTGCCGGTTATCTGGTGCCTCCCAAGGTGCTCGAGGCGCCGCGCACCGCCCGCATCTCCGACCTGCTGACCGTGGCCCTCCTGGCGGCGCTCGTCGCCGTGCAGACGCTCGGCGACGGTCAGGCGATCACGGTGGATGCCCGCGTGCCCGCCTTGCTGGTCGCGGGAGGGCTGCTGTGGCTGCGGCAGTCGTTCCTGGTGGTCGTGGTCGCCGCGGCGCTCGTGGCGGCCCTGCTGCGCCTCTTCGGTCTCGCATCCTGACCGCTCTCGTCAGGCTGCTCTCGTCAGGCTGCTCTCGTCGGGCTGCTCTCGTCGGGCTGCCAGGACGCGCGGGTAAGATCGACGGGTGCGCGTGAACCGGGTGTCCAGGGTGCTGTCGTGGGTCGCTGCCGCCCTGGTGGGCGGCGTCTACGGCGTCGCGGGCACGATCGCGCACAGTGTGATGTGGGGCCCGATCCCGATCGGCATCATCGTCGCGGCGATCGCCTGCGCCGCGATCCTCATCGCTGTGCGCGCACTCACGCACGACAGGGGAGCGGCGGTGGCGGCGGGTCTCGGCATGATCGGGATGCTCGTGCTGATCTCCGGCGTCGGTCCCGGCGGATCCATCGTCGTGCCGGACTCGCTCAGCGGCCAGATCTGGACCTACCTGGTGGCCGGAATCGTGCTGCTCGTCATCGCATGGCCGTCGTTCGCGCGGACACCGGTGCGCACCGAGGCGCCTGCCGCGCAGGAACCCGAGCCCCGCGAGTCGTAGACTGGAGGGGTGACGTATGTGATCGCCCTCCCGTGCGTCGATGTCAAGGATCGCGCCTGCATCGACGAGTGCCCCGTTGACTGCATCTACGAGGGTGAACGGTCGTTGTACATCCACCCGGACGAGTGCGTCGACTGCGGCGCCTGCGAGCCGGTGTGCCCGGTCGAGGCCATCTACTACGAGGACGACCTGCCCGACGAGTGGCAGGACTACTACAAGGCCAACGTCGAGTTCTTCGACGAGATCGGCTCCCCCGGAGGCGCGGCCAAGGTCGGCGTCTACGCGTTCGACCACCCGATCATCGCCGCGCTCCCGCCGCAGGGCGAGTAGGCGCGTTCCGTGAGCGTCCACGACCTCGCCGACTACCCGTGGGATGCCGTCGTCCCGTTCCGTGAGCGCGCCGCGCAGCACCCCGAGGGTCTGGTGGACCTCTCGGTCGGCTCGCCCGTCGATCCGACGCCCGAGATCATCCGTCGTGCCCTCGCCGAGGCCACCGACGCGCACGCCTACCCGCAGACGGTCGGCACGCCGACGCTGCGCGAGGCGATCGTCGACTGGTACGCACGGCGCCGGGGGGGGACCGACCTCCGGGTCGACAACGTGCTCCCCACGATCGGCTCGAAGGAGCTCGTCGCCCTGCTGCCGACACTGCTCGGGCTGGGGGAGGGCGACATCGTCGTGCACCCGCGCGTGGCGTATCCGACCTACGAGGTGGGTGCCCGTGTCGTCGGAGCGACGCCCGTGCCCGCAGACGACCCGGCCGAGTGGCCGGAGGGCGCGAAGCTCATCTGGATCAACACCCCGGGCAACCCGGACGGACGCACCTGGACCGTCGACGAGCTGGCCGCGGCCGTGCGCCGCGCGCGCGAGCTCGGCGCCGTGCTCGCGAGCGATGAGTGCTACGCCGAGCTGGGCTGGGACGGCGTCTGGGCGGAGGAGCCGATCCCGTCGATCCTCGACCCGCGGGTGACCGACGGCAGCCGCGCGAACCTGCTCAGCGTCTACTCGCTGAGCAAGCAGTCGAATCTCGCCGGGTATCGGGCGGCCTTCGTGGCCGGCTGTGCGCGCATCGTGGGGGAACTGCTCACCGCACGCAAGCACCTCGGTCTGATGCCGCCCGCGCCGGTGCAGCACGCGATGGCGGTCGCGCTCGGAGACGATGAGCACGTCGCCGCGCAGAAGGCCCTGTATCGCACCCGTCGCGACGCGCTGCGACCCGCCCTGGAGGCCGCCGGCTTCCGCATCGACGGCTCCGAGGCCGGGCTGTACCTGTGGGCGACCGAGGGGCGCGACGCCTGGGAGTCGATGGGACGGCTCGCCGACCTCGGCATCCTCGCGGGGCCCGGGCCCTTCTACGGAGCCGACTCCGGGCAGCACGTCCGCCTGGCGCTCACCGCCCCGACCGAGCGTGTTCTCGAGGCCGCTCGCCGACTCTCTGGTGGGATCCTGTAGGTTCCCTCCTTGCAGACGGCATCCGTTTGGCGGATGTCACAGTAGGCCTGTGTGCCTACTAGGCTGTAAAGGCGATTCGGTCGTGACCCGACCTGGTGCCTCAGCGCCGAGAGATCGCCAGTTCCGACTTGATCAAGATCTTGTCCGACACACCGCGACGCGCGGGGCGGACACCAGGAGGAGGTCCGCGTGAGCGCAGCGGCAGACCAGACGGCGAAGCTGACGATCGGCGAGACGACCGCCGAATTCCCGGTGCTGCGCGGCACGGCAGGGCATGACAGCATCGACTTCTCGACGCTGACCCGGCAGACCGGGTACACGGGGCTCGACTACGGCTTCGTCAACACCGCCTCCACGAAGTCCGAGATCACCTTCATCGACGGTGACAAGGGCATCCTGCGCTATCGCGGATATCCGATCGAGCAGCTGGCGGGATCGACCAGCTACCTCGAGGTGGCCTGGCTCCTCATCTACGGCGAGCTGCCCTCCGCCTCCGAGCTCGCGGAGTTCGACGAGAAGATCCGTCGTCACACGCTGCTCCACGAAGACCTCAAGCGCTTCTTCTCGGCGCTGCCGCACACGGCGCACCCGATGTCGGTGCTGTCCTCGGCCGTCGCCGCGCTCTCCACCTACTACGAGGGCCAGACCGACCCGCACAACCCCGAGCACGTCGAGCTGAACATGGTGCGCATGCTCGCCAAGCTCCCGGTGATCGCGGCCTACGCGCACAAGAAGAGCGTCGGCCAGGCGTTCCTCTACCCGGACAACTCGCTGAGCTTCGTCGACAACTTCCTCAAGCTGAACTTCGGTGTGCACAGCGAGGAGTACGAGGTCAACCCGGTGATGTCGAAGGCTCTCGAGCTGCTCCTCATCCTGCACGAAGACCACGAGCAGAACGCCTCCACCTCGACCGTCCGCCTCGTGGGCTCCACGGGAGCGAACCAGTTCGCCTCGGTGTCCGCCGGCATCCAGGCGCTCTCCGGCCCGCTGCACGGTGGGGCGAACGAGGCCGTGCTGACGATGCTGGGTCAGATCCGCGACTCGGGCCAGAGCGTCTCGCGCTTCGTCGAGCGGGTGAAGAACAAAGAAGAGGGCGTGAAGCTGATGGGCTTCGGGCACCGGGTCTACAAGAACTACGACCCGCGCGCCAAGCTCGTCAAGGATGCGGCCGACGAGGTGCTCTCCTCGCTGGGCGTCACCGACCCGCTGCTCGACCTCGCCAAGGAGCTCGAGGAGCTGGCGCTGGCCGACGACTACTTCCGTGAGCGTCGCCTGTACCCGAACGTCGACTTCTACACCGGCGTGATCTACAAGGCGATGGGCTTCCCGACCCGCATGTTCACCGTGCTGTTCGCGATCGGTCGTCTTCCGGGCTGGCTCGCGCAGTGGCGTGAGCTGCAGCTCGACCCGCAGACCAAGATCGGCCGCCCGCAGCAGCTGTACACCGGATCGCCCGAGCGCTCGTTCCCGACCCGCTAGGGGAGGGGCGGCGACGCGTGCCTCACGCGGTCGCCGCGTCTGCCGTCTGCTCGCCGACCACGTCGAGCACCAGCTGCAGCTTGGTCTGGAAGGTGCATTCCAGCAGTTCCGTCGTCGCTTCGTCGGCGCCGTAGTGCTCCGGCAGGCGCAGTCCGAGCAGCGTGTTGAGGAGCATCCCCTCGGCGAGGAACGTGCGCACCTCCTCCGGTGCGAAGCCGGCGTCGTCCCGCAGCATGCGGTAGATCTTGAGGAAGTCCGCGCGGGCCCGTTCGCCGATGACGGCATCGTGCCCCATGCTGAACGCCTGCATGAGCGAGAGCAGGATCCCGCGGTCCTCGACCAGGTTCACGTACGCGGAGCCGAGCCTTCTGCCCAGCTCGCGGTCGGGTGAGCCGGACGTGCTCTTCCACTCCGCGATCACCGCGGAGAAGGTGTCGAGCAGCTTGCCGCTCGCACGGGCCAGGACCTCGACGAACAGCGTCTCCTTGGTCCCGAACATCCGCACCACGTAGGGCTGGCTGATGCCCGCCGCCTTGGCGATCTGATCGGTGGTGGCGCCGAAGTAGCCGCGCTCGCCGAACACCAGGCTCGCCGCGGCGAGGATCTGCTCCCGACGCTCGGCTGCCGGGATGCGTTCGCTCTGCTTCTCGTTCACGCTTGACAGGTTATCAGTTGATTACTACTCTTCGAGAGGTCAGTAATCATTCAATAACAACAAGGGGCTCTCATGACCCGAACCACCCGACGTCTTCCCGTCTGGTTGACGATCGTCGCGGCGTCGCTGCCGATGTTCATGGCGACGCTCGACAACCTCGTCGTCACCGGCGCGCTCCCGGTCATCTCCCGCGAACTCGATGCGTCCATCGAGGAGCTGCAGTGGGTCATCAACGCGTACACCCTCAGCTTCGCCACCTTCATGCTGCTCGCGGTGGGGCTGGGGGACCGTTTCGGTCGTCGCACCGTCTTCCTGGCCGGCATCGCCGTGTTCACTCTCGCGTCCGCGGGTGCTGCGCTCGCGACCGAGCCCTCGATCCTCATCCTCGCCCGGGCGATCCAGGGCCTCGGCGCGGCGGCGCTCATGCCCCTGTCGCTGACCCTCCTCGTCGGCAGCGTCTCGGAGCGTCTGCGACCGGCCGCGATCGGCATCTGGGGAGGCGTGGCCGGACTCGGCGTCGCCACCGGGCCGCTCATCGGAGGCGCGGTGATCGAGGGCTGGAACTGGCAGACGATCTTCTGGCTCAATGTCCCGGTCGGCATCCTCGCCGTGCCGCTCGTCCTGCTCGCGCTGCCCAACAGCTTCGGCGCCCGTGTTCGCGCGGACCTGGTCGGCCTCCTGCTGGCCGGCCCCGGCGTGCTGGGCGTCGTCTACGGGATCGTCCGCGGCAACGACGCGGGGTGGGACAGCCTCGAGGTGGTCGGGGCATTGGCGGCGGGTGCTCTGCTGCTGGTGGGCTTCGTCATCTGGGAGGGCCGCACCGCGCATCCGCTGCTGCCGCTGCGCCTGTTCCGCGATCGCAGCTTCACGGTGGCGAACCTCGTGGGTGTGACCTTCAGCTTCGGGATCTTCGGTGCGGTCTTCATCCTGATCCAGTTCCTCCAGGTGGTGCAGGGGCACACGCCGCTCGAGGCCGGGATCATGACCATGCCGTGGACCTTGGCGCCCATGGTCGTCGCGCCGCTCACGGGGCTGCTGTCGCCGCGCACGGGCACGCGCCTCCCGATCCTCCTGGGCCTGACGATGCTCGCCATCGCGCTCGGGTGGATCGCGCTCACGCTCTCGGCGACGCTCGAGTACTCGGGCATGTGGCCGCCCTTCCTGCTGGCCGGGATCGGCATGGGGCTCGTGTTCGCACCGAGTTCCACGGCCGTGCTCGTCAACATGCGGCCGGACGATCATGCCAAGGCGTCCGGCACCAACTCGACGCTGCGCGAGATCGGGGTCGCGCTCGGCATCGCGGTGCTGACGGCGGTGTTCGTCGGTGCAGGCGGCACCCTCACCCCGAGCGGCTACGTCGACGCGGCCGTCCCCGCGATCTGGGTCGGCGCGGGTGTGCTCGCCCTGGCCGCCGTGATCTCCGTCGCGCTCCCCTCGGGCATCCGCCGTCTGCGCCCTGCTGCGGGCGAGGACACCGGTGCGGATGACTCGTCGGAGCGGGTGGAGAAGCCCGTGTCCGTCTGACGCGACTCCCGCTCCGGACACACGAAAGCGCCCCTGGTCATGCGAGCTGCATGACCAGGGGCGCTGTGTCGAGAGGAGCCGGGTATGCCCGGGGCTGCGAGGTCAGCGACCCTGTGAGCTGCGGCCGCCACCCTGGCGCTGGCCGCTCTGCGTGGAGTAGCCACCGCCCTGGCCGGCTCCGGAGCCACCGGAGCGGGGACGGCGACGACGACGCGACGGCGGGTTGGCCGCCCCGTTCTTCTCGCCACCGGCGGGGCGCTGCTTCGAGGACTGACGCTGCTGCTGCTGCGGAGCCTGCACGGGAGCGGGGCGCACGTGCGGTGCGCGCTCCGGAACCAGAGCGGTCACGGCAGCCGTGGTCACATCTTCCAGCGGGGCCGTGATGGCGGCCTTGCGGAGGAGATCCTTGACGTCGCGACGCTGCTCGGGGAGCACGACGGTCACGACGGTTCCGGCGGCACCGGCACGCGCCGTGCGGCCCGAGCGGTGCAGGTACGCCTTGTGCTCGACCGGCGGGTCGACGTGGACGACGAGGTCGACGTTGTCGACGTGCACGCCGCGGGCGGCGACGTCGGTCGCGACCAGCACGCGGACTCCACCGTCTTCGGGAGCGGCGGAGAAGGCGCCGAGGTTGCGCTCGCGAGCGTTCTGCGAGAGGTTGCCGTGCAGATCGACGGCCGGGATGCCCGCGGCGGTGAGCTGCTTCGCGAGCTTCTTCGCCTGGTGCTTGGTGCGGGTGAAGAGGATGCGACGGCCGGTGCCCGAGGCGAGCTCGCGCACGAGGGCGGTCTTGTTGTCGGTGGAGTCGACGACGAGCACGCGGTGCGTCATCTCGCCGACCGGCACGCTCTCCTCGTCGACCTCGTGGCTGACCGCGTTCGAGAGGAAGCGGCGCGCGAGGGTGTCGATGCCGCGGTCCAGCGTGGCGCTGAACAGCAGGCGCTGGCCACCCGCGGGGGTCGCCGTGAGGATGCGCGTGACACCAGGGAGGAAGCCAAGGTCGGCCATGTGGTCGGCCTCGTCCAGCACGGTGACCTCGATCGCGCTGAGGCGGACGACCTGCTGCTTCATCAGGTCTTCGAGTCGACCGGGGCAGGCGACGACGATGTCGACGCCGCCGCGCAGCGCCTGCTCCTGCGGACGCTGGCTGACGCCGCCGAAGACGGTGGTGACGCGGAGGCCGGCGGCCTCGGCGAGTGGTGCGATGGTCGCGGCGATCTGCGTCGCGAGCTCACGGGTGGGAGCGAGGACGAGTCCGCGCGGAAGGCCGGCGCGACGCTGGCCGCCGGACGCGGCGAGGCGCGCGACGAGCGGCAGGGCGAAGGCGATGGTCTTGCCGCTTCCGGTGCGTCCGCGACCGAGGAGGTCGCGACCCGCGAGGGAATCGGGAAGGGTGTCGCGCTGGATGGCGAACGCCTCGGTCTTGCCGGAATCGGCGAGAACGGCGGCGAGCTCAGCGGGAACGCCGAGTTCGAGGAAAGTAGACATGCAGAAACTCCGTCAGCGCACGAGTGAACGGCGCGAGATAGGGGGTGAGGTGGGCGACGGCGCAGGAATTGCGCATCGGTTCGCCGTTCGAAAGGCCAGCTATAGCTGGTGATGGGAGCAGTTCGCTCGCTTCGGTCCTCGGAGACCCCGTGACGACGACGATGTTGCGGGACCGGCGGTGCAGCAACGGTGTCAGTCTACCAGTGCACGCATGCCGTCGGCTGCATGCCCCCTGCGTGCGCGGGTCGCGGGCACCGCGGAACGCCGTGCCGAGCGCCGCTCACACCGTGGTCAGGCGTGCAGCGCCTCGTTCAGCGTCACGCCCACGCCGGCTCGGCGCACGGCTTCGACGGCACCGCTCAGCGAGTTCCGGCGGAAGAGCAGTCCGTCCTGGCCGGACAGCTCCGCGCCCTTCACGGTCCGGCGTCCGCCGTCGGCCGTCACCGGGCCGTCGGCGAGCACGATCTTGGTGCCGGCCGTCACGTAGAGACCCGCCTCGACGATGCAGTCGTCGCCGAGGGAGATGCCGATGCCGGCGTTCGCTCCGAGCAGGGTGCGCGCGCCGATCGACACGCGGTGCGTGCCGCCACCGGAGAGCGTGCCCATGATGGAGGAGCCGCCGCCGATGTCGCTGCCGTCGCCGACGACGACGCCCTGCGAGATGCGTCCCTCGACCATCGAGGCGCCGAGCGTGCCGGCGTTGAAGTTCACGAAGCCCTCGTGCATGACGGTCGTGCCGGGGGAGAGGTGGGCCCCCAGACGGACGCGCGAGGCATCCGCGATCCGCACGCCGGCGGGCTGCACGTAGTCGGTCAGCCGCGGGAACTTGTCGAGGCCCTGCACCTGGATGCCGGCGCGCTGGAGCTGGGGGCGCAGCCGCGCCGCGTCGTCGGGGAGGACAGGCCCGGCGTTCGTCCAGGCGACGTTCGGGAGGTGTCCGAAGATGCCGTCGAGGTTGAGCTCGTTGGGGCGCACGACGAGGTGCGAGAGCGCGTGCAGCCGGAGGTACGCGTCGGCGGTGGAGGCCGGGGCGTCGTCCAGGTCGATCTGCAGCTGCACGACCTCGGTGCGCACGTTGCGTCGCTCATCGAGCCCGGCGAGGGCTTCCAGCTCCGCCACGGCGGCCGCGTCGGCGCTGCCCGATCCGGACCGGACCTCGGGGTACCAGGCATCGAGGACCGTGCCGTCTCCGGCGATCGTGGTCAGTCCGATGGCCCATACCGTGCGCGCGTCGCTCATGCTTCCACGCTAGCGCGCCCGACGCCGGTCGACGTCACGCATGACGGGGTAAGTAGGCTTGACCCATGGTGCTCGATCTGACCGCGTCCTCCGTCGACCTCACCCGTGCGATCTGCGACATCCCGAGCGTGTCGGGTGACGAGAAGACGCTGGCCGATGCGATCGAGGAGGCGATCACCCCGCTCGCCCATCTCGAGGTCTTCCGTCATGGCAACACCATCGTCGCCCGCACGGATCGCGGCCGGGCGCAGCGCGTCGCCATCGCCGGACACATCGACACCGTGCCGATCAACGAGAACCTCCCCACCCGCGACATCGAGATCGACGGCGTCCCGTACCTGTGGGGCCGGGGAACGGTCGACATGAAGGCGGGCACCGCCGTGCAGCTCAAGCTCGCCGCCGAGCTCACCGATCCCGCGATCGACATCACCTGGATGTGGTACGACAACGAGGAGATCGAGGCGTCGAAGAACGGCCTCGGGCTGCTGGCCGCTGTGCGTCCCGATCTGTTCCAGGCCGACTTCGCGATCCTGGGCGAGCCGTCCAACGGCGAGGTCGAGGGCGGATGCAACGGCACGCTGCGGGCGATCGTCCGCACGACCGGCGTCCGTGCGCACAGCGCCCGTGCGTGGATCGGCGAGAACGCGATCCACCGTGCGGCGCCGATCCTCACCCGCCTCGCGGAATACCGCGCCAAGGAGGTCCTCGTCGAGGGACTGCTGTACCGCGAGAGCCTCAGCGCCGTGCGCATCGCCGGTGGCGTCGCGGGGAACGTCATCCCGGATGCGTGCGAGGTCGAGGTGAACTACCGGTTCGCTCCGAGCAAGTCCGCCGCCGACGCCGAGGCCCACCTCCGCAGCGTCCTGGCCGGTTTCGACATCGAGATCACGGATGCCGCCGAGGGCGCTCGTCCCGGACTGGACGCCGAGATCGCCACGCAGTTCGTGGCGGCCGTCGGCGCGGAACCCCGTCCGAAGTACGGGTGGACCGACGTCGCGCGCTTCTCCGCGCTCGGGATCCCGGCGGTGAACTACGGCCCCGGCGACCCGCACCTCGCTCATCACGACGAGGAGCGCGTGCCGCTCGCGCAGATCGACGCCGTGGAGCGGGGCCTGCGCGCATGGCTCACCTCGCACTGAGCGCAGCCCGCCGATGGGCGCAGGCGCCGATCGCCCTGCGCATCGCCGTCATCTACCTCGTCGCACGGGGGATCACGACGGTCTTCCTCCTCCTCGCGGCCTCCCTGTCGACCTCGTTCTCGCGCTTCGGCGCCGGCGCGGGACTCCTCGACTTCGTCCTGGGGTGGGATGCGCAGTGGTACTGGCTCGTCGCCGAGAACGGGTACCCGACCGAGCTTCCGCTGACCGACTCGGGCGAGGTCGCCGAGAACGCATGGGCCTTCATGCCGGTGTTCGCATACGCGGCGAAGGCCCTCGGCTTCCTCCTCGGATCCTGGGGCGCCGGGGCGTTCCTGCTCTCGCTCGTCGCCGGTTATCTGGCGTGCCTGGCGCTGCATCGACTGCTTCGCGACCGCATCGGAGGCTCGGCGGCGATCTGGGCCGTCGTGTTCTTCGCATCGGGCCCTCTCGCCGCCATGTTCCAGGTGGGCTACGCGGAGACCCTCTTCCTGCTGCTGCTGTTCCTCGCCCTCGACGCGACCACCAGACGCCGTTATGCCTGGCTCTACCTCCTGATCCCGGTGATGGCGTTCACCCGCCCGGGGATCCTCGCGTTCGCCCTCTACCTCGGGCTGCACGGTGTGCTGCGGTGGCGGCGCCGCAGGGAGGACCCGCTCGCCGGGCGCGAGATCGCGCACATCCTCATCCTGGGCGCGCTCGCCTGCGTGGCGGGCTTCGCGTGGCAGGTGATCGCCGGCGTCGTCACGGGTGATCCCGGTGCATACCTCGCGACCGAACTCGCCTGGCGCCGTCATTGGATCGTCGGCGGCGTGGACGGATTCGTGCCCTTCGAAGGCTGGGTGCAGGCCGCGCAGTTCTGGTTCGGGTTCTGGGGCATGCCGCCGTGGTGGGGCCTGATCGCGCTGGTGCTGCTGGTCGCCGCCGCCGGGGTGGCGCTGCTGCGCGCCCCGCAGGTGCGCGCGCTCGGTGCCGATCTGCGCCTGTGGAGCGCGAGCTACCTGCTGTATCTGCTCGCCGTGTTCTTCCCGCAGTCGAGCACGTTCCGCCTGCTGCTGCCGCTCAGCCCGCTGTGGGGAGCGGTCGCGGTGCCTCGATCGCGGTGGTGGCGGTTCGGCGTCCTGGTCTTCAGTCTGCTCGGTCAGTGGCTCTGGATCTACCACGTGTATGCGCTCGGAAGCACCTTCTGGCAGGTGCCGTGATCGCGAAGCCCGAGCCAATTGTTGCTCCGTGACCTCCAGGCCCCGGTGACACCCGATAAACTCATTCCATACCACCGGAGGAAAGGGAGCCACGATGGCAGCGATGAAGCCGAGGACCGGAGACGGGCCAATGGAGGCCGTGAAAGAAGGACGACTCATCATCGTGCGCGTTCCGCTCGAAGGCGGCGGCCGCCTGGTCGTCTCCGTGAACGACGCCGAGGCCAAGGAGCTTCACGACGTGCTTGCCGCCGTCGTGGCACCGGCCTGATCGATCTGAGATCCGCTTCGGCGGATCCGAAGGGCGGTGGATCTGCGGATCCACCGCCCTTCGTCGTCTTCGGATCAGCTGCGCTCGGCGAGACTGATCAGCTGCAGCAGGCCTTCACCCGCGGGGGAGACGGTCGCCAGCACGGCCGACGACTCCTGCGTCTCCTGCACGAGCGAGCGGTATCCCGAGGTGACGTCGTCGCGCTGCACGGGATCCGCGACGCGGCCACCGGCCAGGACGCGGGGGACGAGGACCATGCCGCCGGTGCGTGCGAGACGGAGTCCGTGCTCGACGTACTCGATCACGTTCTCGGGGTCGGCGTCGACCAGCACGATGTCATAGGAGGCCTCGTTCATGCGGGGGAGCACGTCGATCGCGCGCCCCGTGATGAACCGGACCTTGGTGGAGGGGACCTTCGCGTCGGAGAACGCCTGCCGTGCGGCGGCGAGGTGCTCGGGCTCGTTGTCGATCGAGGTGAGCACCGCCTGGGGCGCACCGCGCAGCAGCCACAGGCCGGAGACGCCCGCGCCGGTGCCGATCTCGACGATCGACCGTGCTGCGGTCGCGGCCGCCAGCACGGCGATCTGCGATCCGACGACGGCGCTGATCGGCATCGCGCCGAGCTCGACGGCATGCGCGCGAGCGCGGATGATGGAGTCCGGTTCCACGATGGACTCGCGAAGGAAACGCGCGTTCGCGTCGTGCTCGCTCATGGCCTGTCTCTCCCTGCCTGACGGTGGTTCTCTCCAGGGTATTGGCTCGGTGTGTGCGTGGAGCGCAGGCGCGGCGGTAGCCTGTACAGATGACGTTCGGGCTCACCTTCGAGAAGATGCTGCTGATCGGCCTCATCGCCGTGCTGATCATCGGTCCCGAGCGTCTCCCGAAGGCGGCGGAGAGCTTCTCCCGCATGGTCCGCAAGGCGGGCGAGTATCTGCGCTCCACCAAGTCGCGGATGCGCGAGGAGATGGGCCCCGAGCTCGACGACGTCGACTGGCGCAAGCTCGATCCGCGACAGTACGACCCGCGCCGGATCATCCGCGACGCGCTGCTGGAGGAGCCGCAGCCGGCCACGCCCGTGCAGGCACGCGAGACGATCGCCGAGCCCGTCGCTCCCCGAGTCCTGCCCCAGTCGTTCAGCGCGACGAACCGACCCCCCTTCGATCCCGAAGCAACGTGACGCCGGGTCGGCTCGCACACCGCGACGCCGTGGCTCGTCGTCGAGGACGTTCCGCTCGACGCGGTCAGCCGATCGACATGGGCAGAGAGCGCCCGGAGAGGCCGCGGCCCTGTCGGGCGAGAGCTGCCGCCACGGCGCGGATCGTCATGGCCGCGGCATCCGTCGACTCGCCGGAGACGATCGGGACACCGGCGTCCCCGCCCTGGCGGAGCGCCGGACTCAGGGGGATCGATGCCAGCAGCGGCACCGCGGGTCCCGACTCCGAGAGCGCTTCGGCGACGGCCGCGCCCCCGCCGGAGCCGAACAGGTCGATCACGGTGCCGTCCGGGAGCGTGTAGGCCGCCATGTTCTCGATGACGCCGATCACCCGCTGTCCGGTCTGACGCGCCACGAGTCCACTGCGGATCGCGACATCCGCCGCCGCCGTCTGCGGGGTCGTCACCACCAGGACTTCGGCGTGGGGGAGGAGCTGTCCGATCGAGATCGCGATGTCGCCGGTCCCCGGCGGCATGTCGATCAGCAGCACGTCGAGGTCTCCGAAGAAGACGTCGGTGAGGAACTGCGAGACCGTGCGGTGCAGCATGGGCCCGCGCCACGCCACGACGGACTCCCCGTCGCGGAGGAACATCCCGATCGAGATCGTCTTGACCCCGTGGGCCACCGGCGGCAGCATGAGGTCGTCGATGCGGGTGGGCTGCGTGCCCGCCGGGATGCCGAGCAGGCCCGGGATCGAGAAGCCGTGCACGTCCGCGTCGACGAGTCCGACCGACAGCCCCTGATCCGCGAGCGCGACCGCGAGGTTGGCGGTGACCGTCGATTTGCCCACGCCGCCCTTGCCGCTGGAGACGAGGATCACGCGGGTCAGGGAGTCGGGGCCGAACGGCATCTGCCGTGCCGTCCGTCCGTCGCGGAGCTTCTCGGTGAGAGCCTTGCGCTCGGCGGGGGTCATCACGCCGACCTCGACCTCGACGTCCGCGATGCCGGCGACGGACGACGCGGCCTGCCGCACGTCCGACTCGATGCGCGCGGCGGCCGGACAGCCGACGATGGTCAGCACGATGCCGACGCGCGCGCGGTCGCCCTCGACGGAGATATCGCGGACCATGTCGAGCTCGCCGATGGGGCGGCGCAGCTCCGGGTCCGTCACCGCGGAGACCGCCGCGCGGACGCGGTCGACCTCGGTCACGATGCCGCGCCCGCCGAAGGCCGGTCTCCGCCTTCTTCGAGCTCGGCGAGCAGGGACTTGAGCTCCTGTCGCAGCACGTCGCGCGTCACCGCCTGCGAGTTGCGCTCCTCGAGGGCCATGCGCAGCGCCACGATCTCGCGGGCCAGGTACTCGGTGTCGGCGAGGTTGCGCTCGGCGCGCTGGCGGTCCTGCTCGATCTGGACGCGGTCGCGGTCGTCCTGGCGGTTCTGCGCGAGCAGGATCAGCGGGGCGGCGTACGACGCCTGCAGGGACAGCATGAGCGTCAGCGCCGTGAAGCCGAGGGCCGCGTCGTCGAAACGCAGATCGTGCGGCATCAGGGTGTTCCAGAGGATCCAGACCACGCAGAACAGGCTGAGGATGACGAGGAACGCGGGGGTGCCCATCGCGCGGGCGACCCACTCCGTGAACCGGCCGAAGCGGTCGCGCGAGGTCGTGCGAGGGCGGGTCGTGCTGCGCCCGGGGGCATCGAGGCGCGTGGCGCGGGGCATCAGCGCACCTCCTTCGCCGGAGACGGCGTGTCATCGCCGTCGTGCGAGCGCCAGTCGTCGGGGAGCAGATAGTCGAGCACGTCGTCGATGCTGATCGCGCCGACGAGGCGGTGCGCCGCGTCGATCACCGGGAGCGAGACGAGGTCGTAGCTCGCCAGCATGCGCGCCACCTCGGCGGCGGAGGCCGTGACGGGCACGGGCTCCAGGCTGTCGTCGAGGATCGCGCCGAGACGCTCGTGCGGCGGATAGCGCAGCATCCGCTGGAAGTGCACGAGGCCGAGCAGGCGTCCGGTCGGCGTCTCGAACGGGGGAAGGGTCACGAACACCGCCGCGGCCAGTGCCGGGTGCAGCTCGTGCCGACGGATCAGGGCGAGGGCCTCGGCGACGGTGGCGTCGGCGGAGAGGATGATCGGCTCCGGGGTCATCAGACCGCCGGCAGTGTCCGGGCCGTACCGCAGCAGCATCCGGACGTCCTCGGCCTCCTCCGGCTCCATCAGCTCCAGGAGCTGCTCCAGACGGTCGGGGTCGAGCTGCGCGAGCAGGTCGGCCGCATCGTCCGGTTCCATCTGGTCGAGGATGTCGGCGGCGCGCTCGTCGCCCAGGCGATCGAGGATGTGCACCTGCTCGTCCTCGGGCATCTCCTCCAGCGCGTCGGCGAGACGGTCGTCGGACAGCTCCTCCGCGACCTCGATCATGCGCTGCTGCGGGAGGTCGAGAAGCGTGTTGGCGAGGTCGGCGGCGTGCAGCTCGGAATACGAGGCGACGAGCTGCTCGGCCGACTGGGACTCGCCCGGTGCACGCTGCTCGGTGACCTCGCTCCAGGCCGCGAACGTGGTCGGTCCCTTCGCGAACGGGGAGGCGCTGGTCTTCGGGCGGCGCAGGAAGAGCTGGCTGATCGCCCACTCGCCGAGGCGGTTCGGCTCGATCGCGACGTCTTCGATCACGGCGGTGCCGCTGCCGTCGACGAAGCTCACACGTCGCCCGAGCATCTCGGCGAGCACGCGCACCTCGCCGGCGCGCGGGGAGAAGCGGCGCACGTTGATGAGTCCGGTCGTGATGACCTGGCCGGAGCGGATCGAGGTGACCCGGCCGATCGAGAGGAACACCTGTCGTCGTCCGGGGATCTCCACCACCAGACCGATCACGCGCGGGGCCGCGGTACTTCGGTACACGACGACGACGTCTCGGACCTTGCCGAGCCGGTCGCCCACGGGGTCGAAGACGGCGCACCCGGCCAGGCGCGCGGCGAATACCCGTTGTGTGCTCACGCTTCCCAGCGTAGTCGGCGTGCCCGGCCCGCGCCGGTCCGGTCGCGCCTCGGTCCTCCGAGCGGCAGGCGTGGAAGAATAGCCGGATGAGCATGCTGAACCGCCCCGCGTCCGGCACGGAGACAGGCGAGATCGTCGCCTCGATGCGCGACTACGAGAGCGCGCAGAAGACGGTGTCCAAGCTGATCGCCGGGGAGGTGCCGGCGCGCGACATCGCCATCGTCGGTCAGAGCGTGCGCACGGTCGAGCGGGTGACCGGAAAGCTGGGCTACGCGGCCGCGGCGCGATCCGGTGCCATCAACGGTGTGCTGATCGGCCTGTTCCTGTCGGCGATCCTCGTGCTCGGCAACCCGGAGGTGCCGATCCAGCTGTTCGTCGGCTTCGTCTTCATCGGCGTCGCGGTCGGCATGCTCCTGAGTCTCGTCACCTACGCCATCGTGCGCCGCCGCCGCGACTTCGCGAGCGTCACGCAGTTCGCCGCGGACCACTACGAGGTCACGGTGCAGGCGGCGTCGCTCTCCAAGGCGCGCCAGGTGCTCGGCGCGACGAAGGTCGCTCCGGTGCGTCCGCCGGTGAATCTCGACGAGCCGCCGCGGTACGGCGAGCGGATCACGCCCGGGGCCGCCGCCCCCGCGCCCGCACCTGCTCCCGAGGAGCCGGTGATCCCGCCGCGCCCCGCCGACCCGGAGCCGCAGCCGGAGGGAGACGCTGTGCCCGATGCCGGCCCCACCCCGGCGGCCGACGTGGCGGAGTCGCCTTCGCCGGAGTCCCCGGCCGTCGAGCCGGATGTCGCCCCGGGCGCCGCGACCCCTGAGGGAGAGCAGCGATGACGGAATCCGAGTCCCACGACCCGGGACAGTTCGTCCCGCCGCCCCCGCCCGCGCCGCCCGTCGCGCAGAATCAGCCGGCGCAACCCCCGACGTACCCGCAGCAGCAGCCCGCATACCCGGTGCAGCAGCCCGCATATCCCGTCGCCCCCGTCGCCCCGCCGCAGGGCTACGCCGCTCCGCCGCAGGGTTACGCCGCTCCGCCGCAGGGCTACGCCGCTCCGCCGCAGGGTTACGCCGCTCCGCCGCAGGGCTACGCCGCTCCGCCGCAGGGCTACGCCGCTCCGCCGCAGGGCTATCCCGCCGCCGTGCCCCCGGGGTACCCGGCACAGGCGTACCCCGCACCCGGCTACCCGGTGCCCGCCCACCCGCAGGCCGCACCGGCACGCGGACTGCTCCCGTGGGTGCTCGGCTTCCTGATCCTCATCCCGATCCCATTCCTCGGCGGACTCGTCTCGGGGATCGCGATGGCCGCGAGCGGCGGATCCTCCCGACGAGCGGGTGGAGCCGCGGCGGAGAACGCGCGCTCGGCGCTGAACTGGGGCCTGACCTACCTGATGGTCTCGACGCTCCTCATCATCCTGCATGTCGTTCTGCTCATCGGGCTGACCGTGCAGCAGCCGGCGACGGGGTTCTACCCCCTGGGCATCCCGATCACGCTCTACTTCGCCGTCTCGCTCCTCCACCTGGTGCTGGTGATCGTGGGCACCGTGCGGGTGTCGTCCGGCGGCGTGATGCGCGTCCCCTTCGCGATCCCGTTCTCCCGCGCCCGATGACCACGATCCCGGTCGAGCTCCCCACCGGACCGACCACGGTCTCGGCCGACTGGTCGGCGGGTGACGCGGGGGCGACCGTGATCGTCGCCCATGGAGCGGGCACGGGGAAGGACCACCCGTTCCTCACCGGCCTCACGGAGGCGCTCGCCGCGCACGGGCTCTCGACCTTGCGCTTCAACTTCCCGTACGTCGAGCAGGGGAGAAGGATGCCGGGCCCGGCGACGCACGCGATCGCGACCTGGCGTGCGGTGGTGGCGTTCGCGCGAGAGCAGGACCCGACCGCGACGGTGTGGGCCGCGGGCAAGTCGTACGGCGGGCGGATGGCGTCGATGGCGGTCGCGGACGGCCTCGTCGTCGACGGTCTCGCCTACCTCGGGTACCCGCTGCATCCGCCGGGACGGCCCGAGAAGCCGCGCGTCGAGCATCTCCCGGCCATCTCCGTGCCGC
This sequence comes from Microbacterium sp. GW821-FHT01D02, assembly GCF_059422585.1. Classification (NCBI taxonomy): domain Bacteria; kingdom Bacillati; phylum Actinomycetota; class Actinomycetes; order Micrococcales; family Microbacteriaceae; genus Microbacterium; species Microbacterium sp. GW821-FHT01D02. The sequence continues at coordinate 36,551 of NZ_JBWKXB010000005.1, forward strand.
AGCTCTTCGTGGAGGGCGGCAACGACCCGTTCATCCAGCCGGTGTCGCAGTTCGAAGCCGCCGTCGCGACCTGCCAGGACGCCCGCGTCGTCTGGGTCGAGGGCGGCGGTCACACCTTCGAGGTGAAGGGCCGCAAGCGACCTGCGGCCGAGATCGGTGCGTCGCTCGCGCCGATCATCGCGGAGTTCGTCGGGCGCTGAGTCCGCGGCGTCGAGTCCGTGCCGTCGAGTCCGTGCCGTCAGCTCGTCACCCGATCCGTGCGGACAGCTCCGGATCCGTCAGCAACCGTTGCAGGGTGGAGAGTCCGAGCGCGCTCATGTCCGGATTCGACTCCTCGTAGTACCAGCCGAGCCCGATCGCCTGGACGAACGCCCACGCGGCGCCGCGCCGCCACTCGAGGTCGCCGGAACCGAGGCTGTTGCGCAGCACCCGTCGCACCGGCGAATCGAAGAGGTGCCAGGCGCAGACGAGGTCGAGAGCCCGATCGGCCGCACCGAACGCGCCGCCGTCGAGGATCCCCGTGAGCCGGGTCTCGCCGTCACGGCCGGCGACGAGCAGGTTGTAGGGGATCAGGTCGCGGTGGCTCATGGCGAGCGGTCCCTCCGGAGGAAGCATCCGCAGCGATGCCCACAGCCGCGACGCCGACGGCACGTCCAGCAGATGGCCACTCTTCGCCAGGCACGTCCCCACCCACTCGTCGTGCTCGGTGAGATCGCCGCCCCGCCCCTGCCCGTCGAACACCCGATCGCCGGGATCGAGCGCCCGCAGCGCGAGGATCACGGTGGCCAGGTCCTGCGCGAGCGATGCGGACCCGGCATAGGCCTCGGGGCGCGCGGTGTCGCCGGGAATCCAGGTCTGGAGCGACCACGCGGACGGATACGCCTCGGTCCCGGTCCCGACGCCGCGAGGACGTGGTGTCGGGACCGGACAGACCGCCGCGAACGCCGTCATGGCCTCGGCCTCATGCTCCAGATCCGCGTGTTCGGCGGGAAGGAGAGGGAACCGGGCGACGAGGTCATCGCCGACCCTGATGATCGTGTTCACGGTTCCGGCCGTGCGGACCCGGGTCAGGGCCGTCGTTCCGAGCTCGGGGAAAGACTCCTCGATCAGCGCGCGGGCCAGGGCGTCGTCGACCGCGAGCTCGGCGTCGTGCACCTCGGAACCGTCGTCGTCAGCCCTGCAGCTGGGCGATCCACGCCTCGACCTCGTCAGCCGTGCGCGGGATGTCGGCCGACAGGTTCACGGGGCCGTCCTCGTTCATCAGGATGTCGTCCTCGATGCGCACGCCGATGCCGCGCAGTTCGGCGGGCACCGTGAGGTCGTCGATCTGGAAGTAGAGTCCGGGCTCGATCGTGAACACCATGCCCGGGGCCAGGATGCCGTCGTAGTACATCTCCCGACGGGCCTGGGCGCAGTCGTGCACGTCGATGCCGAGGTGGTGCGAGGTGCCGTGCACCATGTAGCGGCGGTGCTGGCCGCCCTTGTCGGCGTCGAGTGCCTCGTCCGCCGTCACCGGCAGCAGGCCCCACTCGGCCGTACGCTCGGCGATGACCTTCATGGCGGCCGCGTGCACATCGCGGAACCGGACGCCCACGCGTGCCGCGGCGAAGGCTGCATCCGCCGCCTCGCGGACCGTCTCGTACACACGACGCTGCACCTCGGTGAAGGTGCCGGAGACGGGCAGGGTGCGGGTGATGTCGGCGGTGTACAGGCTGTCGGCCTCGACGCCGGCATCCACGAGGATCAGGTCGCCCGGGACCACCGTGCCGTCGTTGCGCGTCCAGTGCAGGTAGCAGGCGTGCGGACCGGAGGCGGCGATCGTGTCGTAGCCCTCGCCGTTGCCGTCCTCGCGGGCGCGACGGTGGAAGACGCCCTCCACCACGCGCTCGCCCCGGGCGTGGGCGGTCGCTGCGGGGAGCTCGCGGATGATGTCGTCGAAGCCGTCGGCCGTGATCTCGACGGCGCGGCGCATCTCGGCGATCTCGAACTCGTCCTTGATGAGGCGCAGCTCCGAGACGAAGCGGGTGAGCGCCTCATCCTCGTCGAGCACCAGCTCGCCCTCCACGGCCTCGAGCTCGTGCAGGTGGTCGGTCGCGATGTCGAGGTCGGCTGCGACGCCGGCGAGGGACGGGCGCGGGCCGATCCAGAACTCGCCGATCGTGGCGTCGGCGTAGAACTCCGTCGTCGTGCGGTCGGCGCGCTCACGGAAGAAGAGGGTGATGTCGTGTCCGGCGTCCGTCGGCGCGAAGACGAGGACCGAGTCGGGCTCGGCGTCCGATGCCCACCCGGTGAGGTGCGCGAAGGCGGAGTGCGCGCGGAACACGTAGTCGGTGTCGTTGCTGCGCTGCTTCAGCGAGCCGGCCGGGATGACGAGCCGCTTGCCCGGGAACGCCGCAGAGACCGCCGCGCGGCGGACGGCCGCGTACGACGCCTGGGCGCGGGGCGCCGGCTGCGTCTCGGGACGCTCGGCCCAGCCGGTCGAGATGGTGTCGAGGAAGCCCTGGGGGAAGGGCTGCTTGCGGTTCGTGGTGCTGTTCTCCGCGGATGCTTCGACGGGGGCTTCTGCGATCGTGTCGCGCTCTGCGGTGCTCATCCCTCCAGTCTGTCACCTGCCGGGCGAGGACGGGAGCTCAGCCGGCGGGTTCGAGCTGCACGACCAGCGCGCGGTGGTCGCTGCCGCCCGCGTCGTCGAGGACGACCGAGCCCGTGGGCCTCCAGTTCGCGGACGCCATCACGTGGTCGATCGGGGCACCGGCCAGGGCGGGGAGCGAACTCGGCCAGGTGCCGGTCAGACCGTTGCCGGTGCGGGACGCGACGTCACGGCAGTAGCCGATGTCCCCGCCGTCCACGCCGAGAGGGGCCATGTGGTCGATGGTCGCGTTGGAGTCACCGGCGAGGATGAAGTCGCCCTGCGGGCACTGATCGGCGATCCACTGCAGGTCGCTCTGCCACTGCTGCATCTCCTCCATGCGCGGCGCGACCGCGTGCACGGCGACGACCGTGGGACCGGACCCGTCGATCGGCATGAGCACCACGCTCGGCACCGAGCCCGTGTTGTTCGACCCGTCCTTGGACGACTCGATCACCGCGTACTCGCCGAGATCGGGCGCGACCAGCACGGTGGTCTGCCACGACTGCGGACCGTCCTGCACATCGGGACGGAACTGCACGTGATGCACCCACATCGGGTGGCCCTGCTCGCGGAGCATGATCGCGATGCGCTCGCCGACGGCCTCGGTCGTCTCCGGGAGCGCGACGATGTCCGCTCCCTGGTCGAGGATCTGCTGCGCGATCTGCTCGGCCGACACGGCCTCGCCCGCGGTGTTCCAGGTGAGGACGCGGATGCTGCTGTCGGTCTTCGCCGGCAAAGCCGTCGTGCCGAAACCGCGGGTGGCGCCGATCAGCCCGGTGGCGGCCGCGCCCAACAGCGCGACGATCAGCACCGAGGCCGCGAAGCCGCGCAGCGGGCGGGCGAACAGCAGCAGGAGCGCGAGGAACGCGACGATCAGGAATCCGCCGAGGACCAGGCCCCGCGCCGCCACGAGCTGCGCGAACGGATACGTCTGCTCGAGGTGGAAGAACTGCGGCCACACCACGATCGCCGTCGCGATCGCGAGCAGGACGGTGAAGAGGATCCCCAGTAGTCGAAACATCCCTTCAAGCCTAGAAGGACCGCCTGTGAAGTCCCTCCCCGACACCGTGCTCCGTGCGTCTCGCGTCCGGTGAGGGCGTCGCTCGGTACGCTCGGAGGATGGCCCTTCCGTCCGCCGGGTTCGCCGGTCCCGCCGACCTGCACCTGCACTCCAACCATTCCGATGGCACGGAGTCCCCTGCGGAGGTGGTCGCGCAGGCCCACGCGGCCGGTGTCCGCACGATGGCCCTCACCGATCACGACCGCTCCACCGGCTGGGGCGAGGCGGGAGATGCCGCCGTCGCGCTCGGGATGACGTTCATCCCCGGCATGGAGCTGTCGGCGAAGCACGAGTGGCGCAGCGTGCACGTGCTCGGCTATCTCTTCGATCCCGCGGACGATGCCCTGCGCGCCGAGACGGACCGCATCCGCGGGGACCGGATCGGACGTGCCGAGCGGATCGTGCGCAACATCGGACGGGACTACGACCTGCACTGGGACGACGTGGTCGCGCAGACGACGCTCGACGCGACCGTGGGCAGGCCGCACATCGCCGACGCCCTCGTCGCGCGCGGCATCGTGCGCGATCGCACCGAGGCGTTCGACGGCATCCTGCACCCGCGCGAGGGCTACTACGAGCCGCACTACGCGCCCGATCCGCTGACCGCCGTCCGCCTGATCACCGAGGCCGGGGGAGTGGCGATCATCGCCCACCCCGTCACCGCGGGTCGCGACCGCATGATGCCCGTGCCGTTCATCGAGAAGCTGATCGCGGCCGGCCTCGGCGGCTTCGAGATCGACCACCGCGAGAACACCGAGGCGGGCAAGCGGATGCTGCACGAGATCGCCGCGAAGCACGACCTCATCGTCACCGGGTCGAGCGACTACCACGGCACGGGCAAGCCGAACCGTCCGGGGGAGAACACCACCTCCGACGAGATGGTGGCCCGCCTCATAGCACGCGGCAGCGGCACTGCCCCGCGCCACCCCTGATCCTCGGCAGACTGTCGGGCATCTCCCTGCCGACTGTCGAACGGGACCGATACCGTCCGAGGCATGCAGCGAGCGACTTCCCTGGAGCGCCGCGTCGATGCGATCGCTCACCGCGTCCTCCTCGGCGCCCCGGCGAACGGCATCCGCGCCGGCCTGATCGAGTTCGCGGTGTTCGTCCTCAAACAGGCGTGGGCGTGCATCTTCGGTGCGGCGCTGCTGCTCGCGATCGTCGCCGCCCGGCTCTGGTACCCCGATGACGCGGTGGTCGCCCGCAACGACGCGCTCACCATCGCCGCGGTCCTCATCCAGGTCGCGATGCTCGTGTTCCGGCTGGAGAGCGGGCGCGAGCTGTGGGTCATCGTCCTGTTCCACCTCACCGGCACCGTCATGGAGCTCTTCAAGACGGACGTCGGTTCCTGGGCGTATGCCGCGGACGGCATCCTGCGCATCGGCGGGGTCCCGCTCTTCACGGGGTTCATGTATGCGGCGGTCGGCTCGTACATGGTGCGCGTCTACCGACTGTTCGACCTGGGCTTCACGAGGTACCCGCGCCGCTGGATGACGGCGATCCTGGCGGTGGCCATCTACCTCAACTTCTTCGCGCACCACTGGTGGTGGGACGCCCGCTGGGTGCTGCTCGCCGGTGTCGTGCTCCTGTGGCTGCCCACCGTCATGCACGCGCGGGTGTGGCGCCGCACGATCAGGCTGCCGCTGCTCGTGGTGTTCGCCGGGGTCGCGGTGTTCATCTACTTCGCCGAGAACATCGGCACCTGGGCGGGGGCGTGGGCCTATCCCGATCAGGTCGGGGGATGGCAACCGGTCTCGCTCAGCAAGCTCAGCTCCTGGTTCCTGCTGATGATCATCTCGGTCGTGCTCGTCGCCTGGGTCTACCCGCCCCAGGTGCCGGCGTCCGTGCGGGGTGAGGGCCGTGTCACGGTCGCGCGGGACGGCGCCGGGACGAAACCGACCGACGTCCGGTGAAGCGCGTCCGGCATCGAGTGCCGGACACGCGAAAGGGCGCATGCGGCCGGAAGATGATCCGGCGACATGCGCCCTTCGAAGCGGTGGTCAGGCTCCGGCGACCGGAGCGGCACCCGCACCCGAACCGCCGCGACGGCGACGGCGACGGCGGGCCGGAGCCGGCTTGCCGTCGTGGTGCTCCTTGCCGGCACCGTCGTGCGTGCCCGCGCCCTCGGCGCCGCGATCGGCGGCGGGAGCGGACTGGCCCTCACCGGAGCCCGCGTCGGCAGCGCCCTCGGCGAAGGTCGACCCGACCGGGGTGGTGCTGTTGCGGCGACGGCGGCGACGACGGGTCCCGCCCTCGTCGGTGCCCTCGGCTGCGGCATCCGCGGCCCGCTCGGGGCGACGCGTGCGCTCGGTCCTCACGGACTCGGTCTTCGGCGCCGTCACGAGGCGGCCCTTCGTGCCCTGGGGGATGTCGAGGTCCTCGTACAGGTGCGGGCTCGAGGAGTAGGTCTCGACCGGCTCGGGCTGGCCGAACTCGAGAGCGCGGTTGATGAGGGCCCACTTGTGCAGGTCCTCCCAGTCGACGAAGGTGACCGCGATGCCGGTCTTGCCCGCGCGGCCGGTACGACCGGCGCGGTGCAGGTACGTCTTGTCCTCGTCGGGGATCGTGTGGTTGATCACGTGGGTCACGTCGTCGACGTCGATGCCGCGCGCGGCGACGTCGGTCGCCACGAGCACGTCGCGCTTGCCGGCCTTGAAGGCGGCCATGGAGCGCTCGCGCTGATCCTGGCCCATGTCACCGTGCACGCCGCCCACGTTGAAGCCGCGGTCGCCGAGCTCGTCGACGAGACGCTGCGCCGCGCGCTTGGTGCGCGTGAAGATCACGGTCTTGCCGCGGCCCTCGGCCTGCAGGATGCGGGCGATGACCTCGTCCTTGTCCATCGAGTGCGCGCGGTAGACGAGGTGCTTGATGTTCGCCTGCGTGAGGCCCTCGTCGGGGTCGTTCGCGCGGATGTGGATCGGGTTCGTCATGAAACGACGGGCCAGCGCGACGATCGGGCCGGGCATGGTCGCCGAGAACAGCTGCGTGTGACGGACCGCGGGGACCTTCTGGAAGATCTTCTCGATGTCGGCGAGGAAGCCGAGGTCGAGCATCTTGTCGGCCTCGTCGAGCACGACCTCGGTCGCGTTCGAGAGGTCGAGCAGACGCTGGCCTGCGAGGTCGATCAGACGGCCCGGGGTTCCGACGACGATCTGCGCGCCGGCCTTGAGCTGGTCGATCTGGCCCTCGTACGCCTTGCCGCCGTAGATGGCGACGACGCTGGTGGAGCGGTTGCTGGTGAGCAGGTCGATGTCTTCGTACACCTGCACCGCGAGCTCGCGGGTCGGCACCACGATGAGCGCCTTGACGCCGTGCTCCGGGTCCTTGCCGAGACGCTGGACGACGGGGATGCCGAACCCGAAGGTCTTTCCCGTTCCGGTCTTCGCCTGGCCGATGATGTCCTGCCCCGGAAGGCCGAGGGGGATGGTCTGCTCCTGGATCGGGAACGCATCCACGATGCCCTTGGCCGCGAGTGCGTCGACGATGTCCTGATCGATGCCGAGATCGGCGAAAGTTGTCACTTTATTCAGATTGCCTGTCCGGCGACCCTGGGGGATCGCCACGTAAACGGATCCACGCCGTCTCTTGTGCCACAGGCGCGGGGCCCCGCTCCGACGGCGGGGACACGCCCAGCCTACCCGAGGGGTGGTACCGACCCGGAAGGACAGCCGCGCACGAGTATTGTGAACGACGTGGTGGACTCGGGAGGACGACCTCGTGGTTAAGTGGTTCTGGCAGCGCGATGACGCGCCTCGGCGCACCCTCGCTCTGCGCAGCAGGGGAGACCAGGGCGATGCGACGCGTGTCGACTTCGCCGAGCTGGCCCCGGAGCTCGATCGCTTCCTCGGTCAGGCCGCCTATCTGCAGCTCGGGTACTTCGAGACCCTGACGCGACTGATCCGGGCGACGCCCGAGCTCTCCGAGAAGGAGGCCCTGTCGCGTGCGGCCGGCGCGGCGCTGACGAAGCATCGGGGCATCGTCGACCTCATCGCCGAGCGCGGCGACGACCCGACGCAGGTGATGCTCCCGTTCCGGGAGAACCTCGACGCGTTCCGGCGCAAGACCATCGGCGCGCGGCCCCGGGAGACCCTGCTGGCCGTCTACATCACGGCCGGGATGCTCGACGACTTCTACCTCGCCCTCGCCTCCAGCTACGGGGACACCGGTCGCCGCGTGGCCGAGATCCTCCGCGAGGACGACGCCCGGCACGAGATCGTGGCGATCATCCAGGAGACGATCGAGAGCGACGAGGAGTGGCGCTCGCTGCTGTCCATGTGGGCGCGCCGACTCGTCGGCGACACCATCCTCGTCTGCCGCTCCGCGCTGCGTCCGGAGCTGCTGGCCGTCGAGGAGGAGCGCATCGAGCCGGTGTACACCGAGCTCATGGGTGCGCACGCGCGACGCATGGACGCGATGGGACTCGCGTCCTAGAACCTGACTCCGGGTGGCCGGTCAGATGCCGAGCGCGGCCCGGGCGGTGGCGTCGGAGCGCTTGCGCAGTCCGGTGAGGGCCATCGTCGCCAGTGCCGCGACCACCGCGGCGCCGAGCACGCTCGCGAGCCACAGCCAGATGCTGTCCTCGCCGACACCCGCCCACTGCAGCCCGGTGTAGGCGAGGGCCGAGACGGCCGTCGCGATCGCCGGAGTGAGCGCCACGCCGCGGAGCTCGCGGTCGCGGATCAGGAAGTGCGCGGCGATGCCCAGTGCGCACGCGCCGATGAGTGCGAGGAGGATGTACATCGTCTGATCAGGCGACGAAGCCGACGCGACGCGATTCCTCGGTGCCCAGCTCGATGTAGGCGAGGTTCGCGGTCGGGACGATGTAGGAGTTGCCCTTCACATCGGCGAAGTTCACGTGCGTCGCGTTCTGCTCCAGTGCCGTGGAGACCTGGGTGCGGACCTCGTCCGCGGTCGCGCCGGTGTCGAAGCTCAGTTCGCGGCCGGTGTTGATGATGCCGATGCGGATTTCCACGCGTGCTCCTTGAAGTTCGGGGACTGCGCCAACTCTACCCCGCGCGCGCCGGGCGGGATCGGCCGTCGGAGCCGGTTTCGCCGTGAGCGCACAGCGCCGTCGCCGGTGCGTCGCGCGCGGACGGGCGAGGATGTCCCCGCGTCCGGATAGCGTGGAGCACATGACACCGGATGCCGCTCAGCGAGCTGTGATCGCCGCCGAGCCGACCGCCTCCGGCGTCATCATCGGCGCACCGGGCACCGGCAAGACGCGCACGCTCGTCGACCGTGTGGTGCACCTGCTCGACGTCGAGCGGATGCGACCGGAGCAGGTGCTCGCGCTCACGCCGAGCCGCCAGGCCGCGACCGCGCTGCGCGACCGGATCGGCGTGCGGATCGGACAGGCCACACCGGGCCCCCTGGCACGCTCACTGGGCTCCTTCGCGTTCCAGGTGGTCCGCGGGGCGATGGTGCGCGAGGGCGCCGAGCCGCCCGCACTGCTCACCGGTGCCGATCAGGACCGCATCATCGCGGATCTGCTCGCCGGCGACGCGGAGGACGGACGCATCCCCTGGCCCGAGGCACTGAGCGCCTCGGTGCGCGCGTCAAAGGGCTTCCGCTCGGAGCTGCGGGCTTTCCTCGCGGAGTGCACCGAGATCGGCGTGCATCCGGACGAACTCCGCGACTCCGGCAACGAGGTGTGGGCCGCGACCGCGGAGTTCCTCGTCGAGTACCGCGCCGTGCTGGACGCGCTGCGTGCGGCGCACCGCGACGCCGCCGACCTCCTGAGCGAGGCGAGCACGATCCTGCAGGCGGCGGATGCGGCGACGCTCGGTCCGCTCGCGCCGCTGCGCGTGGTGCTGATCGACGATGCGCAGGAGCTCACGCGCGGAGGGATCGCGGTGGTCCGGGCGCTGCGCAGCCGCGGTATCGCGGTGCTGGCGTTCGGCGATCCCGACATCTCGTCCGGCTCGTTCCGCGGGGCGAGTCCCGAGCTGTTCGCGCAGCTGGCCGGTGCGCTGGGCGAGGTGCACGTGCTCGACGGCGCGCACCGTCAGCGGCCGGCGCTCACCGCTCTCACGCGCACCGTGACGCAGGCGATCGGCGTATCCGGCCGTGTCGAACATCGTCGGGCGCCCGTGCCCGTGACGGCGGACGAGGTCGACGCCCGGGTCTCCAGGTTCGTCGCGCCCTCGCCCTACGAAGAGCTCGACCGGATCGCCGGCGTGATGCGGGACTGGCACCTGTCCGGCGGCGTGCGCTGGGATCGGATGGCGGTCATCGCGCACGACACGCGTCAGGTGACCACGCTCGAGACCGAGCTCGCCGCCCGCGAGATCCCGACCCGCGCGGCCGGCGTGCAGCGCCCCCTCGGCAGCGAGGGCATCGTCCGCGAAATCGTCGGCATCGTGCGCCTGGCGCTGACCCCGGTCGAGGAGCGCACCTCGGAGGCGCTGGAGGAGGCTCTGCGCACGCCGTTCGGCGGCATGGACGCGATCGGCCTGCGAAGGCTGCGCGCCCGACTGCGCCACGTCGAGCTCGAACAGGGCGGCTCGACCCCGGCGCGCGAGCTGCTGCGCCAGGCCATGGCGAACCCCGCGCACCTCACGCTGATCGACGCCCCGGAGTCCCGCACGGCCGAGCGCTTCGCCGAGACGATCGAGGCGGTCGCGCTCGCCGCGGGGTCGGGCGAGACGATCCACGACCTGCTGTGGCGCGTCTGGGATCAGGCGCGCGCCGTCGACGGTCGACGACTGCAGGTCGCCTGGCGCGAGATCTCGCAGCTGTCGACCGGTGCAGAGACCGCGCGCTCGCTCGATGCCCTGGTGGCGCTGTTCGACGCCGCCAAGCGCTTCGTCGAGCGCACCCCGAACGAGAGGCCGGAGACGTTCGTGCGGGACATCCTCGACAGCGAGGTCCCGGAGGACTCGCTGTCGACGCCGGAACGCCCGGGGAAGGTCACGCTGCTGACCCCGGCCACCGCGTTGGGGACGGAGTTCGACGCCGTCGTCGTCGCCGGGGTGCAGGACGGCGTCTGGCCGAACGTCCGGCTGCGCGGGGGGCTGCTGCAGACCTGGCGTCTGGCCGATGCGATCCAGGCCGCGCGCACCGGCGTGAGCATCGAGCCGCCGGGCGTGCTCGACCGTCGTCGCGCGGCTCTGCACGACGAGCTGCGCCTGTTCGTGCGCGCCGTGTCCCGCGCCCGCGAGCGCCTGCTGATCACGGCCGTGGACGACGACGACCTGACGCCCAGCCCGTTCTTCGGCTTCCTGCCCGCGCCGGAACCGCCGGAGCGCCACGCGTCCGCCGAGCACCCCCTCACCCTGCGCGGGCTCGTGGCCCGGCATCGGCGCACGCTCACCACGGCCATGTCGGAGTCGACGCGCCGGGCCGCGGCGGAACAGCTCGCCGTCCTCGGGCGCGAGGGCGTGCCGGGTGCGGACTCTGCCGAGTGGTACGGGGTGACGCCCGCGTCGACGGACGCTCCGCTGCGCGATCTCGCCGTCGCGGGCGCACGGGTCTCGCCGTCGAAGATGGAGTCGTACGAGGAGTGCGGGCTCAACTGGGTCGTGTCCTCCCTCGGCGGCGACACCGTGATGCCGCCCACGGCCGGGATCGGCACGATCGTGCACGAGGCGATGGAGCGCGTCCCGGACGGAGACCTGGAGCGGATGCGGGCGATCGTCGCCGAGCACTGGCCCGAGCTCGACTTCGAGACCGAATGGATCGGCCGGAAGGAGCGACGGCGCGCAGACCTGCTGGTCGGCCGTCTGCACAGCTACCTCGGCGATGTGCGCCGCGAGGGAGGGCGGGTGATCGGGAGCGAGGTGGAGTTCCGGTTCGCCGTCGACGTCGCGCCCGAGGACGCCGCCGACGCTGCGCTCGCCGTGCACCCGGTGGGGGAGGACCGGGCGAATCAGGCCGTGATCCACGGGTATATCGACCGCGTCGAGGCCTATCCGCCGAACGCGGGCGAGCACCCGCACGCGCGGGGCCGCGGGTGGGAGCCCATGTCCGGAGGGGCGGAGGGGCCGACGGTCGTCGTCGACCTGAAGACCGGGAAGAACGACCCCGAGTCGGACTCCGGGGTGCTCGAGCACGCGCAGCTCGCGGCGTATCAGGTTGCCGTCCAGCAGGGGCTCGTGGAGGGCGCGCCGCCGACATCGCTGGCGGGCGCCCGCCTCGTGATCGTCTCCAAGACCCTCGCCAAGAGCGACTACCGCATCGCCCACCAGCACACGCTCGACGACGACTCGCGGACGGCGTTCCTGCGGCGCGTGTCGGATGCGGCGCGCGGCATGTCCGCGTCGAGCTTCACCGCGCAGGTCGAGTCCCACTGCGCCGACACGCAGCGCCGGGTGCATCCCTGCCGCATCCATACGGTGCCGGCGGTGAGCTCGTGACCGGCTGGAGCGGCGGCGAGGGCATCTCGGCGACCGACATCGCCGCGGCGCTCGGGCAGCCGTCACCGACGCCCGCCCAGCAGCGGGTGATCGAGGCGCCGCCGGAGCCCGCGCTCGTCGTGGCCGGCGCGGGGAGCGGCAAGACCGAGACGATGTCCGGGCGAGTCGTGTGGCTCGCCGCCAACGGACACGTGCGACGCGACGAGATCCTGGGGCTCACCTTCACGCGGAAGGCCGCCGGCGAACTCGCGGAGCGGATCAGCCATCGACTGGCCGTCATCGACGAGTACGGGCGACGGGGTCTGCTCCCGCACTTGGCCGAGATCGTGGCGACGGGCTCTCTCCGTCGGGTCGAGGAGGCCGCGGCGGGGCGGCAGCGCGAACTCGTGCGCACGCATGTGCTCGATGAGCTCGCCGCGCAGTACGGGACCGGATGGGACCCTGCGGCACCGCGGGCGGCCGAGGACCTGATGATCCGACCGCGTGTGTCGACCTACAACGCCTTCGCCGACGGCATCGTGCGCGAGCACGCGGCGCGGATCGGTCGGGACCCGGACGTGGCGATGCTCAGCCAGGCCGCGTCCTGGATGCTCGCGCGAGAGGTCGTGCTCCGCAGCGACCTGCCCGAGCTGGAGAACATCGACTTCGCGCTCGGCACCGTCATCGACGCCGTGCAGCACCTGGCCGGGGACGCCCTGGATCACCGTGTCGACCTCGAGTCGGCGGAGCGCATCGCGCGTGAGCAGGCTCTCGCGTTCGAGCCGTATCGCGGCAACGGCGACGTCGAGAAGGCGGCGGTGAACCTGCTGAGCCTGCCGACGCTCGCGAGCCTCGTCCGCGACTACATCGCCGAGAAGGCCCGGCGCGGGGTGCTCGACTTCGCCGACCAGGTGGGCGGCGCCTACGACATCGTCGAGTCCGCCCCCGATGTGCGCGCCGAGCTCCGCGAACAGCACCGCGTCGTGCTGCTGGACGAGTACCAGGACACGTCGGTCATCCAGACGCGCTTCCTCGCGGAGCTGTTCCGCGACTCCGCGGTCATGGCCGTCGGCGATCCGCACCAGTCGATCTACGGCTGGCGGGGTGCCAGCGCCGACAACCTCTACGCCTTCTCGAGGACGTTCTCGAGCTCGGGTGCCGCGGAGACCTACAGCCTCATGACGAGCTGGCGGAACGACCGCGGCATCCTCGGCATCGCCAACCGGGTGCTCGAACCGCTCCAGCGGCCCGGACTCGACGTGCCGCCCCTGGAGCCCCGTCCCGGCGCGGGCGAGGGCACCGTGACCGTGAAGTACCCGTTCACGGTCGACGAGGAGGCCGCGGCGGTGGCGGACTGGTTCGCCGAACGTCGCGCGGCGCATGACGCCCGCGGCTCCGGGCCCGGGTCCGGAGCGAGCCCGCACACCGGAGCGATCCTGTTCCGCTCGAAGCGGCACATGCAGACATTCGCGGCAGCGCTCGCCGCGCGCGGCATCCCGCATCGCATCCTCGGACTCGGCGGGCTCCTCGCGACACCGGAGGTGGTCGATGTCGTCTCCACGCTCCGCGTCGTGCACGATCCCACCGCGGGATCGGCGCTCATCCGGCTGCTCACCGGGCCGCGCTTCGGCGTCGGTGTGGCCGACATGGCGGCGCTCTACGACCTGGGGCGGACCCTCTCCGAACGCGACACCGCGATGGCGCCGCTCCCCGAGGAGGTGCGGGCCCGGCTGCGCTCCTCGCGCGGTGCCGACGAGGCGGTGTCGATCATCGACGCGGTCGACGTGGTGCGCGCGGTCCGCGACGACTACCGACTGCTCGAGCCGATCACGCCCGACGGCCGCGCACGGATCCGCGCGGCGGGGGAGATGCTGGAGCGGCTCCGGAGGGCCTCCTCGCAGCCGATCCCGGAGCTGATCCGCCTCATCGAGCTCGAGCTCCGTCTCGACATCGAGCTCGCGGCCAACGAGACCCGCGGCCCCGCACGCATCGCCGCCACGCAGCTGCGCGCGTTCGCCGACGAGGTCCGCGCGTTCCTCGCCGCCGACGAGCGGGGCAGCATCGGCAGTCTGCTGGCGTGGCTCGACAAGGCCGAGAGCACCGACGAGCTGATGCCGCGGCCCGAGCCCCCGGAGGCGGGGGTCGTGCAGCTGCTCACCATCCACGGCTCGAAGGGGCTGGAGTGGGACGCGGTCGCGGTGGTGCGGCTCGTGGTCGACGAACTCCCCAGTCGCGTCTCCGACACGTCGGGCTGGTTCGGATTCGGCGTGGTGCCCTTCGCCCTGCGTGGTGACCGCGACGCCCTGCCCCGATTCGAGTGGGACCCGGTCGAGGCGATGGGCGAAGAGGCCGACCCCGGCAAGCGCCAGAAGCTCGCGCAGGCGTCGCTGTCCGGCGGTGCCACGAAGGCGAATCCGCAGGGGGGCGCGCTCAAGCGCTTCAAGGATGCCTACCGCGCCTACCAGCAGCAGGAGGAGCGCCGTCTCGCCTACGTCGCGGTCACCCGGGCGAAGTCCGACCTGCTCCTCAGCGGCGCGCACTGGGCGGGCCAGAAGGCCCCGCGCACACCCAGCCCGTACCTGGTCGAGGCCATCGAGGTGCAGGGGCTGGATCCGATCGAGACCGTCGACCCGGACGACAACCCGTACGACGGCCCCGGCTCGACCCTGAGCTGGCCGCTGGACCCGCTGGGTGCCCGACGGGGCGTGGTCTCCGCGGCGGCGGCACTCGTCGACGACGCTGCGCGGGACGGGACCGCCGAGCCGTCGATCGAGCTCACCCGCCTGTTGGCCGAGCGAGCCGCCCGTCTGCGTGGAACCGACGCCGAGGCGCCGACACGCGTGCCGGCGTCGAGGTTCAAGGACTACGTGACCGACTTCACCGGCACCCTGTCGTCGATCGTCAGACCGATGCCGGAGCGGCCCTATCGGCAGACGCGTCTCGGCACCCTCTTCCACGCGTGGGTGGAGCAGCGATCCGAACTCGTCGGGGTCGGCAGCCGGGTGGACGAGGCGCTCTGGGAGATCGATGAGGACGAGCTCCCCGTCGCTCCCGAGTCCGGTGGTGTGGAACCGTCCGACGGTCCGGGTTCCTCTGCGGATGCCGCCGACCTCGCCGAGTTGCAGGAGACCTTCGAGCGCAGCGAATGGGGCGGGCTGAAGCCCATCGCGGTCGAGATCGAGATCGACTTCGCCCTCGGCGCCGGGATGCGCGAGCCCGCCGAGGAGGGCCGATCCCACATCGTCATCTGCAAGCTCGACGCCGTGTACCGGCGCGCCGACCGCGGTGACCGCATCGAGATCGTCGACTGGAAGACCGGCAGGGCTCCGCGCACCGCGAAGGAGCGCGAGGAGCGCATGCTGCAGCTCGCGCTGTACCGTCTCGCGTATCACCGTCGCTTCGACGTGCCGCTGGACGACATCGACGTGGCGCTGTACTACGTGGCGGACGACCTGATCATCCGCGGCGATCGCGTCTACTCGGAGGAGGAGCTCTTCCAGCGCTGGAGTGCCGCCCGGGCCGCGCGCTGAGCCTCGTCCGAGTCCTCGTCGCCGTACTCGGCGTCCGCACGCGGCGGGAGGGGATGCGAGTCCTCGCGGACACCTGCGGCGCCGCTGGTGCCCGCGAACAGGCTCGCGACACCGGAGAGGTCCTCGGTCTCGATGTTCAGCATCTCCGCGCGGTGGGCCCTGTCGTCGTCCTGCTGGTCCGTGCTCGCACCGGGCAGGGGCTCGTGCGCCGCGGTCTCGGCGTCGGCATCGGGAGTCTCGGCGGGCTCGGCCCACAGCTCCTCGGGGTTGTAGGCGTCGGTGTGCATCGAGGTGTCGACGTCGGCGACCGTGTCCTTGGGGACGCGGTCCAGCGCGTCGAGGGCGGAGTCGACGCCGGCGCCGCGGGCGTCGATGATGCGCAGGTCGTCGCTGTGCAGTCCGTCCGCGAGCGCGGTCAGCAGCGCGGCGGCATCATCCACGATGTCGGGCCGGTGCATCGCGTCGCCGTGCACCAGCCAGCGGGCGAACTCCAGCTCGGCGAGCAGGCGGGCGCGCACCTCCAGGCCGGAGTCCGGAGCACGGTCGACGGAGCGGGCATACGCGGCATGCACGTCCTCCGCGGCATCCGGCGCCGCGGACAGCCAGGAGAGATCGAGCGCGGGGTCACCCACCGAGAGCGCATGCCAGCCGACGACGCCCACGACCTCGGGGCCGCGCTCGGGGTCGTCCTCGAACAGGAACGAGGTCGCCTGCACGCCGCCCAGGATCACGGTGGACTCGAACCGCCAGAGGTCGTCATCGGCCACCGCATCGCGCCACCGGACCGTGAGACGAGCGGGCACCCGGCCGGTGGCCGCGGCGGTGTCGACCAGGCGCTCCAGCTCCGCACGGGTCTCCTCGGCGGAGCGGGTGGCGAGGCCGGCCCCGCGGACGACAGAAGTGGGCAGACCGTGCACGGCCGCGATCGAGGCGCCCATGGACTCCGCTGCGCCACGCCCGGCGGGCACCATCGCGGCCTCGATCTGGAATCCGGGGAGCAGCTCGGTGACGAGCGCACGGCCCTCGCCGAGTCGGGTCTCGCCGATGTAGGCGGGGGCGCGGAAGGGCAGCATGGCGCGGGCGCCGTCGGTCAGCGCACGCAGCGCGATCGCCTCGGCGGCGAGCTCGCGCGCGGTCTCGTCGTCGTCCGCCACGCGGATCGCGAGCTCACGGCCGTCGGCGAGCGAGGCGATCGCCGAGTCGAATCGTCCGTCGCCGTCCGCGCTCAGACCGCGGGCACCCGTGACCTCCGCCCCGGGCAGTGCGGCGGTCACTGCCGCGGCTAGAGTGAAAGGAGAGCGTCCCATGCCCCCAGGGTAGGTCGGCTCAGGGGCGGTCCCGCCTCCGCCACGCCCGTGAAAGAGGGAGTCGATGACCATTCAGCGCCCGTCCCTCGACCGCGCCGCCGAACTCCGCGAGGAGCCCGACGTGCTCGATCGCCTCCGCGCCGACCCGGCCACCCGTGTGATCGTCGTCCGGGAAGGACGCGTCCGGGTCGTCGATTCGGCCCTGCTGCGCGTCCCGCCGACCGCCGTGGTCGAGGCGACCTGGGCGCTGCTGGGGCGCGATGAGGACGGCACGGTGCTGCTGCTCGCCGCGGCGCCCCCGGAGACGGACGCGCTCGATGCGGCCCCGGACGAGATCTGGCTGGGGCTGCGTGATCTGGGCGGCCGCATCGACGGTCGGGAGTCGGAGCTGCTGATCGGAGCGATCGCCCTCGCCGGCTGGCTCCGCGACGCGCCGTTCTGCCCGACCTGCGGCGGGGGGACGGAACTGCGCCAGGGCGGATGGTCGCGGCGCTGCCTGGTCTGCGGACGCGACCACTTCCCCCGGACCGATCCGGCGGTCATCGTCGCGGTCGAGAGCCGGGACGGCGAACGCCTGCTGCTCGGGGCGAATGCGAACTGGGGCGGGCGGATGTACTCCTGCTTTGCCGGCTTCACCGAGGCGGGGGAGTCGCTCGAGGCGACCGTGCACCGCGAGATCGAGGAGGAATCCGGCGTGCGGCTCTCCGCCCTGCGCTACATCTCCTCGCAGGCCTGGCCGTTCCCGCGGTCCCTCATGGTCGGCTTCCGTGCGGTCGTGGACGACGAGGCGGCCGCGCTCGCCGACGGCGAGGAGATCATCGACGTGCGCTGGTTCACCCGCGCCGAGATCGGCTCCGCCCTCGCCGGCACCGGCCCGGTGGGGCTGCCGGGCCCGGCATCGATCGCACGCGCCCTCATCGTCGACTGGTACGAGGATCGCGAGTGAGCGCACTCGATGCCCTCGACGAGCGGCAGCGGGCGGCGGCATCCGTGCTCCGAGGGCCGGTCGCCGTGCTCGCCGGCGCGGGGACCGGGAAGACGCGGGTCATCACGCACCGCATCGCGCACGGGGTCGACACCGGCGCCTACTCGCCGTCGCGCGTGATGGCCGTCACCTTCACGGCCAAGGCCGCGGGGGAGCTGCGCGGACGCCTGCGCGCGCTCGGCGTCGAGGGCGTCGCCGCCCGCACGTTCCACGCCACCGCGCTCGCCCAGCTGAACTTCTTCTGGCCGACGCTGGCCGGGTCGCCGGCCCCCGGGCTCATCGACAACAAGGTGCGGATGCTCGGTCAGGCGGCCGACGCGATGCGGCTCCGGCCGAGCACGGCCACCCTCCGCGACATCGCCTCCGAGATCGAGTGGCGCAAGGTCTCGATGCTGTCGATCGAGCAGTACGCCGCCCTCGACCGTCCCGTCAGCGGCCTCGACGCGGGACAGCGTGTCGAGCTGATGCGCGGGTACGAGGAGTTGAAGGACGATCGCCGCCAGCTCGACTTCGAGGACGTGCTGCTGGCCTGCGCCGGGATGCTGGAGGCGGAGCCGCGGGTCGCCGCCTCCGTGCACGAGCAGTACCGCCACTTCACGGTCGACGAGTTCCAAGACGTCTCCCCGCTGCAGAACCGGCTGCTGGAGCTGTGGCTGGGCGACCGGCACGACATCTGCGTGGTCGGCGACGCCAGCCAGACCATCTACTCCTTCGCGGGAGCCGAGCAGCGCTTCCTGCTCGAGTTCGAGCGACGCCACCCCGACGCCACGGTCGTGCGCCTGGAGACGAACTACCGCTCCCAGCCGCCGATCCTGACGGTCGCGAACGCCCTGATGCACGGCCGCCCCGGCGCGCTCGAGCTCGTGCCGGCGCGGGAGCAGTTCACCGCGGAGGCGCCGACCGTCACCGCGTACGACACCGAGGGCGAGGAGGCTGCCGGGATCGCTGCCGCGATCTCCGCGCAGATCGCCGCGGGCGCATCCCCGTCGGAGATCGCGGTGCTCTATCGCGCCCATGCCCAGTCGGCCGTGCTGCAGCAGGCGCTCGCCGCGGAGGGCATCGCGACCTCGGTGCTCGGCGGGACCCGCTTCTTCGCGATGCCGGAGGTGCGTCAGGCGATCCTCGCGCTGCGTGCCGCCGCCGTGGCTCCGACCGAGCAGGGCTTCCTGCCCGGCGTGCAGCGCGTGCTGCGCGAACTCGGTCTCACGGATGAGCCTCCCGCCGCCGGTGGAGCCCAGCGTGGCGGCTGGGAAGCCCGTCGCGCCCTCCTGCGGCTCGCGGAGGAGGCCGGACCCGACGCGGACCTGCGCAGCTTCAGCGATGCGCTCATGGCGCGGGCGAAGGACCAGCACGAGCCCACGATGCGCACCGTGACCCTGTCGACCCTGCACGCGGCCAAGGGACTCGAGTGGCCCCATGTGCACCTCGCCGGATGGGCGGAGGGCTCGCTGCCGATCTCCTATGCCACGACGTTCGAGGCGGTCGACGAGGAGCGGCGCCTGGCCTACGTGGGCGTCACGCGCGCCGCGCGAACCCTGGCGCTGTCGTGGTCGAGATCCGCGGGTCGGGGGGAGCGGGCGCCGTCGCGGTTCCTCGCAGAGATGGGGACCACGGGCCGCGGCACCGGCATCCTTCGTGAAACGACACCGAACGCCACACGCGCGAACCGTCCGCGCTGACGCGCACCACCCGTTCGTCGGTGGCCCCGTCGTCCGCGAGGAGGAGGGCGGCGAGTCGTCCCGCCTCCGCGACCTGCGCGGCGCGGAGGGGACCCGGGTCGCGTCCGATCATCTGCGTGTGCAGCAGCGGCCAGGCGGGGTCGGCATCCGTGGCGTGCGCGTCCCGACAGGCGAGGCACGCCGATGCGCCGGGGAGCACGAGCGGGCCGATCGTCACACGCCCCGGCTCGAAGGCGACGGGGAGGTGCGGGATGTCTTCGCGCAGATAGCGTGCGAACTGCAATGCGGCGGCAGCCCCGCGCACGAGCACGACGGCGACGGCCGGATCGCGACCGTGCTCGACCAGAGGGACGCCCTCGTCGGCGAGGGCCTCCCTCATGCGGTACTCGCTGCGTCCGTCGGTGAACCCGATGGCCTCGACCCACGCCGGCCGTGACGGCGGCGGGTCGTCGAGCAGCAGCGGATCCAACCGGGCGAGCAGCGTCCGCGCAGCCTCCCGCGGAGCCCCCGCCGCGTGCGCGATCACGTCGAAGGACCCGCGACGGAAACCGGAGCGCAGGCGGCTCAGCAAGGGTTCGACCCATGCGGCATCGGTCTCGACACGGGGTCCGTCGTCGTCGCCCAGCTGCAGCGTGTGTTCATCCCGCCACAGCAGCGGTGCGCGGGGATTCAGACGCGTGAGGATCGGCGGTGTGAGCGGCATCCCCCCGATTCTGGAGGGGATGCCGTCACCGCGGGTGCCTCATCCGCCGTTCCGTGGACAACTCCGACGGGTTCGGCGGACGGGGGAGGAGGAGTGCCGTCTCCGCCCCTCGATCGTTCAGACGGGGCGATCGCCCTCCGGGGCCGCATCGCCGTCGTCCTCGCTCGTGTCTTCCTGGTTCGGCTCCACCGCGCCGTCGCCGGGCTTCTCGGAGGAGAAGTCGTCCCCGTCGAGCAGTCGTGCGAGCGCCTCGTCGAACTCGTCGGCGACCGGCTGCTCACCGCGCTCGACGGCCTGGAGCCGGGCCACGAGCGCGCTCGGGTCGTCGATGTCCTCGGCGGTCGGCATGAGGTCGGGGTAGTCCCACAGCGAGTCGCGGGAGCTGATGCCGACGGCATCCGTCACGGCCTGCCACATCGCCGAGGCCTCGCGCATGCGTCGCGGACGCAGCTTCAGCCCGACCAGCGCGCCGAGCGCGTCCTCGGCCGGACCTCCCACGGCGCGCCGGCGTCGGGCGGCCTCCGCGATGCGGGCGCCGTCGGGCAGGCGCGAGGTGGCCTGGGCGGTCACCACGTCCACCCAGCCGTCGATCGTCGCGATGAGGTTCTCGAGCCGGGTCAGCGCCTCCCGCTGCGCCTCGCTCTGCACGGGGAGGAGGGCCCCGCCCTCGATGGCCGCGCGCAGCTCCTCCGGGTTGGAGGGGTCGAGGCGGCTGGCGACGTCTTCGAGGGCGTCCACGTCGACCGTGACACCGCGGGCGAAGTCCGTGATCTGCGCCATGACATGCAGGTGCAGCCACTTCGCGTGCCGGTAGAGGCGGGCATAGGCGAGCTCGCGGGTCGCGAGGTAGAGGGCGATCTGGTCTTCCGGGATCTCGAGGCCGTCGCCGAACGCGGTGAGGTTCTGCGGGATCACGGCCGCCGTCCCCGCGGGGAGCACCGGGATGCCGACGTCGCCGCCCGAGACGACCTCGAGCGAGAGGTTGCCGAGCACCTGGCCGAACTGGGCGGCGAACACGGAGCCGCCGAGGCCGCGCATGAGCTTGCCCGCTCCCTGCACCACGCCGCGCATCTCCTCGGGGACCTGCGTGTCGAGGGCGGAGGTCAGGGCGTCGGCGATGCTGGTCGACACCGGATCGGCGATCTCCTTCCACACCGGAAGCGTCTTCTCGACCCATTCGCCGCGGGTCATCGCGGTGGGGGCCTCGGCGAGCTCGGAGATCGTCGTCGCCTCGCCGAGCCACAGGTTCGCGAGCGCGAACGAGTCGGCGAGAGAGCCGCGGGAGCCGTCGGTGACGCCCTGCCCGTCGCGGTTGGCGATGAACAGCGCCTGCCGTAGTGCGTTCTCCCAGGGGTCGCCGCCGAAGGCGCCCTGGAGCTGCGACATGATCGTCTGCATCATCGCGGGATCGAGGGTGAGGCCGTCCATGCCCTCGAAGGCGCCGCGAAGCGCCTCGGGGTCGATGTCACCACCGCCCTGGTTCGCGAGCATCCTGCGGAGGAACTCCTGGAAGTCCTCGGGTGTCGGGTCGTTGTCTGCCATGTCGCTCGCCCTCTCAGCACGTCTGAAGCCGTGGCATCTACGCTAGTCACAGGTTTCTGCGCGCGAACCCGATGCGGGCAGATCGGTGTACGCCGCTCGCGAACGACGGAGGAATGCTGTGGATCGAACGCGGTCTGGAAAGCTCGGACTCGGAGTCTGGGCGCTGGTCGTCGCGCTCGTCGCACTGGTCGTGCTGACCTTCCTGCCGTCGCCGTACGTGATCCAGCGACCCGGTCCGGTCTACGACACGCTCGGAACCGCGACGGACAAAGAGGGCGACGAGGTCCCGCTGATCAAGATCGAGGGCGCCGACACGTTCAAGACGGCGGGCACGCTCGATCTCACCACGGTGCAGGTCGTCGGCAACCGCGAGCGCACGCCCAGCTGGTTCGAGCTGGCGCTGGCGTGGATGGACTCCTCGCGCGCGGTCGTGCCGCTGGACTCGGTGTTCCCCGAGGGGGTCACGACCGAGCAGCGCGACGAGCGCAACGCCACGCTGATGGTCGATTCCCAGCACGAGGCCACCGCGGCGGCGCTGAACGAGCTCGGCTACGACACCGGTGCCCAGGTCACGGTCGTCGATGCGGTGACCGACTCGCCGGCGGACGGCACGCTCGAGCCCGATGACGTGATCACCGCGATCGGCGGGACGACCGTCGACTCGGCCGGTCAGCTGCGCGAGGCCGTCCAGGACGCGGCGGGCGATCCGGTGACCCTCACGATCCTGCGCGACGGGGCGGAGAAGACCGTCGAGGTCACGCCGGAGAAGCACGTCGAGGGGGGAGTGACGACCTGGCTCATCGGGGTCACGCTCCGCACGGACTACGACTTCCCGATCGATGTGACGATCCAGCTGGACAACGTCGGGGGCCCCAGCGCCGGGATGATGTTCGCGCTCGGGATCATCGACACCCTGACCGAGGGCGAGCTCAACGGCGGCGAGAACGTGGCCGGCACCGGCACGATCGACGCGGCGGGCACGGTCGGGCCGATCGGCGGCATCCGGCAGAAGCTGTACGGCGCCCGCGACGCCGGAGCGGAGTACTTCCTGGCTCCCGCCTCGAACTGCGACGAGGTCGTCGGGCACGTCCCGGACGGTCTCCAGGTGATCCGGACGGCCACGCTCGACGAGTCGCTCGCGGCTCTGGAGGTCATCGCCGACGGCGGCGATGTCGACGCGCTGCCGACGTGCGAGCGCGCCGGGAGCTGACGCTCCGACGTCGCCGTGACCTCGCCGTGACCGGGATGACAGCCTGCGCACAGTGAGCGATGCCTAGGATGGAAGGGTGACCTCCCCCTCTGCTCCGAATCCGGCCACGCCTCGAACCTCCCGACGCATCCTCGGCATATCACTGGTGATCATCGCCGCCTTGATCGCGGTGTTCTTCGTGTTCGCGTCCCTGTACACCGAATTCCTCTGGTTCGATCAGGTCGGCTTCACCGGCGTCCTGACCACGCAGTGGATCGCCACGGCGGTGATGTTCGCGGTCGGCTTCCTCGGGATGGCGGTCCCGCTGTTCGTCGCCATCCAGCTCGCCTACCGCCTGCGGCCGGTCTACGTGCGACTGAGCTCGCAGCTGGATCGGTACCAGGAGGTCATCGAGCCCCTGCGCCGCCTGGCGATGTGGGGAATGCCCATCTTCTTCGGCCTCTTCGCGGGCTTCGCGTCGGCCGGACAGTGGAAGACCGTGTGGCTGTGGGCCAACGGTGTGGCGACGTCCGACGTCGACCCGCAGTTCG
Source organism: Microbacterium sp. GW821-FHT01D02 (assembly GCF_059422585.1). NCBI lineage: Bacteria > Bacillati > Actinomycetota > Actinomycetes > Micrococcales > Microbacteriaceae > Microbacterium > Microbacterium sp. GW821-FHT01D02. Next base: position 60,062 of record NZ_JBWKXB010000005.1, read on the forward strand.
GCATCGACACCGGCTTCTACATGTTCGCGATGCCGTTCTATTCGAACCTGCTCGCGTTCGTCTCGGCCGTGCTGCTGCTCTCGCTCCTGATCACCGCTCTCGTGTCGTACCTCTACGGCTCGGTCCGCATCGGACAGGGCGAGCTGCGCATCTCCAAGCCGGCCCGCATCCAGCTGGCCGTGATCGCCGGTCTCTACCTGCTCGTGCAGGCCGTGAGCCTGTGGCTCGACCGCTACAAGACGCTGGTCGCGCCGGATGACCGCATCACCGGTGCGGCATACACGGGCGTCAACGCGACGATCCCCGGCCTCGCGATCCTCGCGATCATCGCCGCCGTCGTGGCGATCCTCTTCTTCGTCACCGCGGTCATCGGCCGCTGGCGCTTCCCGCTCGCAGCCACCGCGCTGCTGATCGTGGCCTCGCTCGTCGTCGGCGTCGGATACCCCTGGGTCGTCACCACCTTCCAGGTGAAGCCGAACCAGAACGCGTACCAGGCCGAGTACTACCAGCGGAACATCGACGGGACCAAGGAGGCGTACGGGGTCGCCGACCTCGAGACGACGCCGTTCGCGGCCAAGACGGATGCCGAGGCCGGTCAGCTGCGCGCCGACGCCGAGACCACCGCGTCCACCCGCATCATGGACCCGAAGGTCATCCCGCCGACCGTCCGTCAGCTCGAGCAGTACCGCGGCTACTACCAGTTCCAGAAGACGATGGACGTCGACCGGTACGAGATCGACGGCGTGATGCAGGACACCGTGGTGTCGGTTCGCGACCTCGACATGTCCGGCCTCGGCGACGGCGACAACTGGAACAACCGCGTCGCGGTCTACACCCACGGCTACGGCCTCGTCGCGGCCGCGGGCAACCAGCGGACCACGGACGGAGAGCCGGTGTTCCTGGAGCGCGGCATCCCGACCTCGGGCTTCCTGAGCGATCGTGAGAACTTCGAGCCGCGTGTGTACTTCGGCGAGAACTCCCCGGAGTACTCGATCGTGGGCGCTCCCAAGGGCTCCGAGCCCGCGGAGATCGACTACCCGCGTGGCAAGGACGGCTCCAGCGAGACGAAGACGACCTTCGAGGGAGACGGCGGTCCGAAGATCGGCGACACCTTCACGAAGCTCCTCTACGCGCTGAAGTTCCAGTCCGAGCAGATCCTGTTCTCGAACCTCGTGAACGAGGACTCGCAGATCCTCTACGACCGCGATCCGAAGACGCGCGTCCAGAAGGTGGCGCCGTACCTCGAGCTCGACAGCGACCCGTACCCGAGCGTGGTGGACGGACGCATCGTCTGGATCGTCGACGGCTACACGACCAGCCAGACGTACCCGTACTCGACGAGCGTGAGCCTCTCGGATGCGATCGCGGACTCCAACGTCCCGACGCCGACGCTCGCGATCGACGACATCAACTACATCCGCAACTCGGTCAAGGCCACGGTCGACGCCTACGACGGCTCCGTGACCCTCTACGCATGGGACGACGAGGACCCGATTCTCAAGACCTGGCAGAAGGTCTACCCGTCGACGGTGAAGCCGTACAGCGAGATGTCGGGCGAGCTCATGAGCCACGTGCGCTACCCGACCGACCTGTTCAAGGTGCAGCGCGACATCCTCGGCGTGTACCACGTCGACAAGGCCGGATCGTTCGCACAGCAGGACAACCGCTGGCAGACGCCGAACGACCCGCGCAGCGAGTCGATGCTGCAGCCGCCGTACTACCTGACGATGCAGATGCCGGGTCAGGACTCTCCGCGGTTCTCGATGTTCTCGACGTTCATCCCGAACTCGCAGGGAGCCGGTGGAAGCCGTGACGTGCTGATGGGCTATCTCGCGGTGGATTCGGATGCCGGTTCGGAGAAGGGCAAGAAGGCGGAGGGCTACGGCCAGCTGCGCATGCTCGAGATCGACACCGACACCACGGTCCCCGGACCCGGTCAGGTGCAGAACACCTACAACTCGGACACCTCGGTGGTGCCGCAGCTCAACCTGCTGCAGCAGGGTGAGTCCGAGGTGATCTACGGCAACCTGCTGACGCTGCCCGTCGGTGGCGGTCTGCTCTACGTGCAGCCCGTGTACGTGCAGTCGTCCGAGGGGACGCAGCTGCCGCGCCTGCAGAAGGTGCTGGTCGCCTTCGGTGACCGCGTCGCGTTCGAGAACACCCTCACCGAGGCGCTGGACACGCTCTTCGGCGGTGACTCCGGTGCGACCGGCGGCGACGACACGGTCGAGCCCGATCCGGACGCACAGGTGCCCGACCCCGAAGGCGGGACGACCGAGCCCACACAGCCCACCGGGGCCGAGGCCGAGGCACTGGCCGCTGCTCAGACGGCGTTGCTCGACCGCGAGACCGCGCTGAAGTCGGGAGACCTCGCGAAGTTCGCCGAGGCCGACGAGCGTCTCACCGCGGCGGTGCAGAAGCTGATCGAGCTGGACTCGGCCGCGGGCAAGTAACCGTCCACACCAGAATCGAATGGGCGTCCCTCCGGGGGCGCCCATTCGCGTCGTACGGATCGGTGTCGATGAGGTGCGGTGTCGGTGAGGTGTCGGTGTCGGTGTCGGGTGGGGGAGTATTGAGGGGTGCGCGGTCGCGCGCATCACGTCCGAACGGGAGCAGTCATGAGTGAGCACGCCCGCAGACCCTCCGTCCTGTTCGTCTGCGTGCACAACGCCGGGCGCTCGCAGATGGCCGCGGGGTTCCTGCGCGACATCGCCGGCGATCGCATCGAGGTGCGCTCGGCCGGGTCGATGCCGGCGGATCAGATCAACCCGATCGCGGTGGAGGCGATGGCCGAGCTCGGCATCGACATCACGGCGGAGGCTCCGAAGGTGCTCACCACGGAAGCCGTCCAGGCGTCCGACGTCGTCATCACGATGGGCTGCGGCGATGCGTGCCCGTTCTTCCCCGGCAAGCGCTACGAGGACTGGAAGCTCGATGACCCGGCCGGGCAGGGGATCGACGCCGTCCGCCCGATCCGCGACGACATCCGAGAGCGGATCGAACGGCTCGTGGCAGAGCTCCTCTGACGCGCGGACGATCGGGCCCTCGGCGCCCAAGCCGGTGCGGCGATGGGCCTGTCGATCAGGGCCACGGCTCACGCCGTTGATCGAGCACCCCGAAAGGTGAGTGTGGGGTGGGTAAGCGAAAGGCCCCCTGACCTGGATTTCTCCGAGTCAGAGGGCCTTTCTTGTGTCGCATTCTCGTTGCGGGGACAGGATTTGAACCTGCGACCTCCGGGTTATGAGCCCGGCGAGCTACCGAACTGCTCCACCCCGCGGCACAAGAAGTAACTTATCACGGATTCGGAGGTCGGGCGAATCGAGGGAACGCCCCGTGCGTCCCGGGCGCGTCGCGGATGCGAGAGGATGAAGGCATGTCCGAGACCGCAGCCGTCCCCGTCGCCGTGTGCCAGTTCGCGCCCACGGCCTCCCGTGCCGACAACCGCGAGCGGATCGCGGAGCTGACCGCGGAGGCGGCGTCCCGCGGCGCGAAGTTGATCGTGTTCCCGGAGTACTCGAGCTACTTCGTCGATCCGATGGACGAGAGCCTGGCCGCGAACGCCGAAGACCTCGACGGCGAGTTCGTCGCGACGCTCCGGGCCCTCGCCGCCGACTACGCCGTCGTGATCGTCGCGGGCCTCGCCGAGCGCGCCTCCGATGGTCACCGTGTGCGGAACACCGTCGTGGCCGTGCGCGGAGACGGCATCCTCGCGGTGTATCGCAAGCAGCACCTGTACGACGCGTTCGGGCAGACCGAGTCGGACTGGGTCGAGCCGGGCGATGTGGGGGAGGCGGCGACCTTCGACCTCGGGGGCCTGCGGTTCGGACTCCTGACCTGCTACGACCTGCGCTTCCCGGAGGTCGCGCGTTCCCTGGTCGAGGCCGACGCCGAGGTGCTGGTCGTGCCGGCCGAGTGGGTCCGTGGTCCCCTCAAGGAGCACCACTGGACGACGCTGCTCGCCGCGCGCGCGATCGAGAACACGGTGTACGTGGTCGCTGCGGATCATCCGACGCCGATCGGTGTCGGGCACTCGCAGATCGTCGACCCCCAGGGAGTGGTCCTGGCCGGGGTCGGGACCGCGCCGGGGATCGCGGTGGCGGTCGTCGAGCGTTCCGCGATCGACCGGGTGCGCGCGACGAACCCGTCGCTGCGGGTGCGGCGGTACGCGGTCGTCTCGCGGGAGGCGTAGGTCGCCCCAGCGTCAGACGGAGGACCGCACGAGACGTGCGGCCGCGTCCTCGAGAACGTCGACCCGCTTGCAGGCCGCGAAACGCACGAGACCTGCGTAGTCGCCGCGGTGCGCCTCCGAGACGAACGCCGTCAGCGGGATCGCCACGACGCCGGCGCGCTCCGGCAGAGTGCGGCAGAAGGCCGCGGCATCCGCTCCGCCCAGTGCCGTCGCGTCCGCCACCGTGAAGTAGCCGCCCTGCGGTGCGTGCACGGTGAACCCCGCCGTGCGCAGGCCGGCGCCGAGGATCTCGTGCTTGTGGGCGAGAGCGGCGGCGGCACCCGCGAAGAAGGATTCGTCCAGGCGGAGTCCCACGGCGACGGCGGGCTGGAACGGAGACCCGTTCACGTAGGTGAGGTACTGCTTCACCGTGAGCACGGCGGTGATGAGGGCGGCGGGGCCGTGCACCCACCCGATCTTCCAGCCCGTCGTCGAGAACGTCTTCCCCGCCGACGAGATGGTCAGCGTCCGCTCGGCAGCTCCGGGGAGCGTCGCGATCGGCGTGTGCGGAGCATGGAAGGACAGGTGCTCGTACACCTCGTCGGTGACGATGATCGCGTCGTGCTTCCCGGCCAGTCGCACCACCTCGTCGAGCACCTCGCGACCGAAGACCGCGCCCGTCGGGTTGTGCGGATCGTTGACGAGGATGATCCGGGTGCGGTCCGTGACGGTCTCCGCGAGCCTGTCGAGGTCGGGCTGGAAGTCCGGAGCGCGCAGGGGCACCGTGCGCAACCGGGCGCCGGCGAGGGCCACGGCTGCGGCGTAGGAGTCGTAGTAGGGCTCGAAGACGACGACCTCGTCGTCCGGGCCGTCGATCAGGGCGAGCAGCGTCGCCGTCAGGGCCTCGGTCGCGCCCGCCGTCACGATCACCTCGGTGGCCGGGTCGACGGCGAGCCCGTAGAAGCGCTGCTGATGCTCGCTGATCGCCGCCAGCAGATCCGGGATGCCGCGTCCGGGCGGATACTGGTTCGCGCCGTTCGCGATGGCGGCGCACGCCGCCTCCAGCACCTCCGCCGGGCCGTCCTCGTCGGGGAAGCCCTGGCCGAGATTGATCGCACCGGTTCTGGCCGCTGCGGCCGACATCTCTGCGAAGATGGTGGGCGCGACGGTTCCGTCTGAGGCGAGCAGACCTGCACCTGCTGCCGTGCGCCGCCAGGCGCCGGGGATGACACTCATGAAGAACAGGCTAAGGCCATAGCTGAAACTCATCTTCGACATAAGGAACGCACAGATACACGCGTCATTCTGAAGTGGTCGTTGAAGGAGCACACCATGAACGAAGACAACACCCAGGACCAGTCGGCATCCGCGTCGAACGACGCCGTGCCGTCCACCGAGGCTGCAGAGGTCACCGCTCAGCCGGTGGCCGACGTCGCCGCTGATCAGACCGTCGCTGCGCCCGCCGCGCAGTCCCCGGGGCACGAGGTGCCGTCGACGTTCACGTCTCCGGCCCCCGCCGCACCCGTGATCGCCCCGGTGCCGCACGGCTTCGCCGCACCCGCGGCACCGGTGGCACCCGCGACGGCCACCGCGTCGGGAGCCGCCTTCGGCATCCCCACCGCGACGTCGCACACCCAGAACACCCTGCCGCTCGACGGCGCAGCGCCCGGGGGCCTCCCCGGCGAGGCGACCAAGACCAAAGAGCAGAAGCAGCGCGGCGGCACCAAGTTCGCCGCGATCATCGTCGCGGCCGCACTGGTCGGCGGCTTCGCCGGCTTCGGCGGCGGCGCGCTGCTGAACGGTCTGCAGGACCGCCCGTCGTCGGGCACGGCCACCGGACCGCAGACCGTCACCGTGAACAACCCGGGCTCGGTCAACGAGACCACGGCCGTCGCCACGGCCGCGCTTCCCTCGGTGGTCACCATCGAGGTCGCCGGTTCCGACCAGGCGGGCAGCGGGTCCGGCGTCATCATCAGCGACGACGGCTACGTGCTCACCAACACGCACGTGGTAACGCTCGGCGGCGCCGTCGCAGATCCCACCATCCGCGTGACCACGTCGGACGGGCGGATCTACGAGGCCACGGTCGTCGGCACCGACCCGATCTACGACCTCGCCGTGATCAAGCTGAAGGGTGCGAAGGACCTCACGCCGATGGACTTCGCCGACTCGTCGAAGCTCAACGTCGGCGATACCGCCGTCGCGCTCGGCGCTCCGCTGGGCCTGGCGAACTCGGTCACGACCGGCATCGTCAGCGCACTGAACCGCAGCATCCAGATCGCGTCGTCCGCCCTCCCGGACTCGTCCTCGCAGGACGCACCGGAGCAGCAGACGCCGGATCAGGGTCAGGGCCAGGGACCGTTCCAGTTCGACATCCCGGGCAGCGGCGGTCAGCAGACCACCGACTCCATCTCGATCGCCGTCATCCAGACCGACGCCGCGATCAACCACGGCAACTCGGGCGGCGCGCTGGTGAACAGCAAGGGCGAGCTCATCGGCATCAACGTGGCGATCGCGAGCTCGGGCAGCTCCGAGGAGTCCGGCTCGATCGGCATCGGCTTCGCCATCCCGTCGAACATCGCCAAGCGGGTCTCCGACGAGATCATCGCCGACGGTGCGGCCACGCACGGTCTGCTGGGCGCCTCGGTGCAGGACGCCTCGAGCATCGAGGGCGCGACCGTCGCCGGCGCGTACATCGCCAAGGCCAACGCCGGCGGCGCGGCCGCCGGCGGCGGGCTCGAGAAAGGTGACATCGTCACCTCCTTCAACGGCGTGCCGATCACCAGCGCCTCCGACCTCACCGCCCAGGTGCGCGCCGCGGCTGCGGGCAGCGACGCCAAGGTGACGTATGTCCGCGGAGGCAAGTCGTACGACGTCGAGGTGACGCTCGGCGAACTCGCCGGCTGACCCCCGCCCTCACAGAGAAGGACGCCACCCGCGCGATAGGCTCGCGGGGTGGCGTCCTTCTCTTTCGGCAACGGCAATGCGGCCAAGCTGCTCAGGATCCCGTTGTATGCCGTCGGACGCATCGGCACGCTCCTCGTCCCGCGCGGACGTCGCTGGGTCTTCGGGTGCGGTGCGGGCGTCGGCGATGGGGCGCTGGCACTCCAGCGGCACGCCGTCGCCCTCGGTCACGACACGCTCTGGCTCACCTCCTCCGACCGCGAGGACCGGGACGCCGCCGCACTCGGCATCAGGTCCGTCCGCAAGGGCAGCCTGCGAGGCTGGTGGGCGACCGCCCGTGCGGGTGTCCTCGTGGTGACCCACGGCCTCGGCGACGTCAACCGCTACGGCAACGGGGGTGGCTTCCTCATCCAGCTCTGGCACGGGATACCGCTCAAGCGCATCGGACTCGACTCCCCGGCCACGACCCAGGTGCCGTCGGTACCCGGCGCACCGCTGCTGCGTCGTCTCGTGGGGCTCCTGTATCGCGCCGCCGCACGACGGATCCGCGTGCTCCCGGCCGCATCCGATCGCGCACGCGGCCGCCTGGAGTCCGCCTTCGGCCTCGGTGACGGCCGTGTCGTGGTGACGGGGGAGCCCCGGGTCGACGTGCTCTCCGCAGGGTCCCCGGAGCAACGGAGGTCGGCGGCGCGCGCGCTCCTGCGCGGCGTCGTCGGGGAGATTCCGGACGCCGCCCGCACCATCCTGTACGCACCGACCTGGCGCGACGGCGCTCCGGACCCCGCCGTGCCTTCCGCCGCGGAGTGGATCCGGATCCTCCGTGTGCTGGAGGACAACGACGCGATCCTGCTGGTGCGCTCGCACCCGCTGGGCGAGGGCGGATATGCACCGCCGCTGCCCAGCCGCCGGGTCCGCGCGCTGGGCTCCGGCGTGATCTCCGACGTGACCCCCGCGCTGGCCGCCGTCGACGTCCTGGTGACCGATTACTCGTCGCTCGCCTACGACGTCGGCCTCCTGCGCACCCCGGTGCTGTACCTCGCCCCGGACGCGAGGGAGTATGCCCGCACCCGCGGGTTCTACGGCCGATTCGAGGACGTCGCCGGCACCGATGCGGCGACGGACTGGGCGGAGCTGCTCGTGCAGCTCGAGCAGCTGCTCTCCGAGAGCAGGGCGTTCGACGCGGCGTCCGAGCGGTCAGCTACGCTCAGCGCGAGGATGCACGCGCATCGGGACGGGCGCAACACGGAACGCGTCTACCAGGTGATCCGTGCGCGGGGTGTCCCCGCGCCGAAGGGAGCAGTATGACAACGGCCCGCATCGATGACGCAGCAGAGGAGCTGGTCATCGCAGGGACCGGTCAGCGACCGGCGGCGGCCGCGTTGGTCGGCCTGCGAGCGCGGGTCGACGCGCGCATCAGCGGTGGCGGCAAGACGTGGAAGGCCGCGTTCCCCCTCCAGGCCTCGCGCTGGGGAGGGCCGTCCCTGCCGCTGCCCGCGGGGGAGTACGAGCTGCGGATCGCCGACGCCGACCTCGACGAGCTGCGCATCGATCCCGTCGTGCTGACCGGGGTGCGCATCGCGGTCGACGGACGCGACGTCCGCATCGCGGCGCCGATCGACCCGCTGTACGAGACGGCGGAGGGGCGGACCACGCTCGAGGAGCGTTACGTGGCCCAGACCGGCGGCACCGAGAACGCGGTCTTCTTCGAGAGCTTCTACGGCCGCAGCGTCGGCTGCAACCCCCGCGCGATCGATCGGGAGCTCGCGGCCCGGGCTCCGCAGGTGCGTCGGTACTGGAGTGTCGTCGATCTGTCGGTCGAGGTCCCCGAAGGGGCGATCGCCGTCGTCGAAGGCAGCCCGCAGTGGTGGCATGCGCGCGGGGCTGCGCGCCTGCTGGTGGTGAACGACTGGCTGCGCCGCCGGTTCGCCCGCAAGCCCGGACAAAAGGTGCTGCAGACCTGGCACGGCACCCCGCTCAAGCGGCTCGCGCTGCATCGTCCCGGCTTCGACCCGCGACGGATGGCCGCGGTCGTGAAGGAGTCGCGGCGCTGGGACGTGCTGCTGGCGCAGAACACGTACTCGGAGCGCATCCTCCGCAAGGCATATGCGTTCTTCGGACGGCCGATCTGGGTGGACGGCTACCCCCGGAACGATGTCCTCGCCACGGAGGACCCCGCCGCGGTCCGGCAGGCTCTCGGCATCGGTGCGGACGAGCGGGTGCTCCTCTACGCCCCGACGTGGCGTGACGACCGGACGGAGATGGTCGACTTCGTCGATCCGGAGCTCCTGGCACGTCAGGCGAACGCCGTGGTGCTCATGCGAGGGCACTCGCGCACCCTGGAGCAGGGGCGCGACCGTGCCGGGGCGCGGGTCATCGATGTGACCGGCTACCCGGAGACCGCGCGGCTCCTGCTCGCCGCGGACGCCCTGATCACCGACTACTCCTCGGTCATGTTCGACTTCAGCGTCACGGGCAAGCCGATGTACTTCCTGGTGCCGGACCTGGATCACTACCGCGGGCAGCTGCGCGGCTTCTACTTCGACCTCGCCGAGCGTGCCCCGGGTCCGCTGGTGCGCACGCAGGAAGAGCTCGCCGCCGCGCTGGACGATGAGGGCCACGAGGCCGCCTACGCCGCGAGGTACGCGGCCTGGCGCGCGCAGTTCAACACGCGGGACGACGGTCATGCCGCGGAACGCGTGGTCGACCGCATCCTCGATCTGGGCTTCGTGACGCCCTGACCGCCGTTCGCCCCCGCGTCAGGGGAGCGGGGTGTTCTGCGTGCCGAGGCGCGAGGCGTCGACGGTGTCCCGTGCGCCGCGGAGGACGCCGCCGAGGAACCCGAGGCCCCACGCGAGGTGCATGGTCGGGAGGACGAGGAGCGTCCACAGCCGCTGGCGCACGCCTCCGCCGCCGGGCGCCAGCGCGACGGCGAGCACGAGGAGCAGGTACAGGGCGAGCGGCACGTACACGACGAGTCCCGCGATCAGGGAGGCCACCCCGCTGAGCACTCCCGTCAGCTGCAGCACGCCCACCACGAGCGCGAGCGCGACCACGAGGACGAGTGCGGGCGGTGCGAAGTAGCGGATGCCGTTGCGACGGCCGAACCGCCGCACCAGCTCTCCGCGCCACGCTCCGGTCGCCCGGAACTGACGCGCGAGCCGCAGCCAGCTCTCCCGCGGCCAGTACGTGACCGACAGCGAGGGGTCGAACCAGACGCGGTGGCCGGCCTGGCGGATGCGGAGGTTGAGCTCCCAGTCCTCACCGCGTCGGATGGACTCGTCGAACAGTCCGACCTCGTCGAGCACCTCGCGGCGCATCACGCCGAGGTAGGCGGACTCGGCCTCGCCCTCCTGGGAGCTGCCGTGGTAGGCGCCTCCGCCGAGTCCGACGGGGGAGTTGTAGAGACGGGCGACCGCCTTCTGGAAAGGCGTCCGTCCTTCCGCATGCATGACGCCGCCCACGTTGGCGGACCCGGTGCGGTCCAGGGTCTGGAGGGCGCGAGCGGCGTAGCCCGGGGACAGCTCGGAGTGCGCGTCGACGCGGACGATCGTGGCGTAGCGGCTCGCGCGGATCGCGGCGTTCAGGCCGACCGGGATGTGCGCAGCGGGATTCTCGACCAGGCGGATGCGGTCGTCCTTCGCCGCGATCCGCTGTGCGAGTTCCGTGGTGCCGTCGGTCGAGGGGCCGAGCGCGAGCACGAGCTCGGTGGGCACATCGACGTCCTGCGCGAGCACGGACGCGACCGCGTGCTCGAGGTAGGCGCGCTCGTTGAGCACCGGCATCACGAAGGAGACCCCGGTCGGGGGAGTGGCGGACTCATCGGCTGGCACATGACGATCATGGCACGGTGTCCTCCCGCGTTCCCTGAGGGGAAGCGCCTGCGTGGCCGGGCGCGGCCTGCCCGGTCGCTGTGCACAGGCCGGGGAATCCGGCGCGGACGAACTATTCTGGAGGGATGGGTGCATTGTCTGACGCGAAGAAGGCATACCGTCTGCTGAAGCGGGCGCTCGCGTCGCGCACCGCCGTGCAGCGCCTGCGCCGCCGTCTCGCCGAGCGCGAGCCGTTCCCGACCGACCACTTCAAGGTCGCGGTGTACTTCGCCGACGGTGCGGTCAACATGTACCAGATGCGTCAGTGGTACCGCCCGCTCAACGAGCTCGCCCGGCGCTGGCCGGTCGTCGTGCTCTCGCGACAGGCCACCGGCACCGAGAAGCTGCTCGACGAGGACTCGCCGCCCGTCGCGTTCGTGCCGAAGATCCGCGACCTCGAGCGGTTCATCGCGACGCAGGACATCCGCGTCGTGCTGTACGTCAACCAGAACACCCGGAACTTCCAGATGTTCCGGTACGGCCGCCGCTGGCACGTGTTCATCAACCACGGCGAGTCCGACAAGATGTACATGACCACGAACCAGTACAAGGCGTACGACTACGCCCTGGTCGCCGGCCAGGCCGCGAGAGACCGACTGTCGCGCACCCTGTGGGACTACGACGTGGACCGCCGCACCATCGAGATCGGACGTCCGCAGGCCGACCACTACTCGGGCACGCTGCCGTACTCGCCGGACGAGCGCACCGTGGTCCTCTACGCCCCCACCTGGGAGGGCGACCGCCCCAGCGCGCACTACGGGTCGATCGCGACGCACGGCGAAGCCCTGGTCGGTCGTCTACTGGCCACCGGCTCGCACCGGGTGATCTACCGTCCGCACCCGCGCAGCGGTGTGGTCGACGAGGCGTACGGCGCCGCTCACCGCCGGATCCTCGCGGCGATCAATGCGGCGAACGCCGCGGATGCGACCGCCCAGCACATCTACGACGACGGGCCGGAGCTCGGCTGGCAGCTCACGGCCGCCGATGTCGCGGTCGTCGACATCTCGGCGATGGTCTACGACCGGCTCGCCGCGGGGAAGCCGCTGATGATCACGCGGCCGACCGACGAGCAGGCCTCGGTCGACACGCAGGGCTACCTGGCGGACTGCGAGTGGCTCACGGTGGAGGGCGCGCGCGACATCGTCGCGGAGGTCGAGCGCGTGCGCGCCGATGAGGCCGCCATCGCCCGACTGCAGATGTGGGTGCAGCACTACTTCGGCGACACGACGCAGGGCGTGGCGACCGAGAAGTTCCACGCGGCGATCGACGGTCTCATGCAGAAGTGGGAGCACTGGCAGGCACACGAGGTCGGTGCCGTCCGCGAGGACGAGGACGACGACGACGAAGAGGTCGCCGACGACGAGGACGCGTGAGCATGGACTTCCCGCTCGCGAACGGCATCGCTCCCCGGGTGGAGACCGTCGTCAGCACCGGCTCGACGAACGCCGATCTTCGGGAGCACGCGGCTGACGGCGAGGGATGGCCGCACCTCTCGACCCTGATCACGCGCGATCAGACCGCCGGGCGAGGTCGGCTCGATCGCACGTGGATCGCCCCCGCCGGCACCGCTCTGGCCATCTCCGTCCTGCTGCGGTCGCTGCCGAGCGACCCCGCGGCGCGCGGCTGGGTCCCGCTCGCGGCGGGCGTGGCGATGGCTGAGGCCGTCGCAGCGCAGCTCCCCGCGCACGAGGTCTCGGTCAAATGGCCCAACGACGTGCTCGTGGACGGGCGCAAGATCTGCGGCATCCTCGCCGAGGCGACGGCTGAGGCGGTCGTGGTCGGTGCGGGCGTCAACACGGCCATGACGGCCCAGCAGCTTCCCGTCCCGACGGCGACCTCGTTCGCCGCGCTCGGCGTGCGCGTCGACGAGGACAGGCTGGTCGCCGCCTACCTGGACGCGCTCGGCACCCACCTGGCGGCGCTCGTCGCGACCGGTGACGCCACCGCGAGCGGCCTGCACGACGCCGTGACGGCACGCTGCTCGACCCTCGGACAGCAGGTCCGGGTGTCGCTGCCGGCCGGGCGCACCCTCGAGGGGACAGCCGCCGCGCTCGATGCGGAGGGGCGCCTGCTGGTGAGCGTCGCCGGCGTCGAACACGCGATCTCCGCCGGCGACGTGGTGCACGTGCGCCCCGCCGGAAGCTGACACGCCGTCGCACGGCCGGCTTTGTCGCAGATCACAGGCACAATGGTGGGGTGACCCAGCCTGTGACGCTCGGCGGACGGCCCCTGATGCCGCCGCCCGGTACGCCCTCGGAGGAGTTGCTGATCGCGCGCTTCCGGAGTCATGCGCGACGGCTGTTCTGGTCCGCGCTCGTGCTCATCGCGGCCTTCGGGGCGACGGCCTACTTCTACGGCAACCTGCCGGCCGGGTTCGAGAACTGGATGCTCTTCGCCGCCGCCGGGGGTCTCGTACTGCTCGCGGTCGTGATCCCGTTCGTGGTCTGGTACTCCCGGAGCACCACCGTGACGACCAGGCGCGTCATCGCCCGAGAGGGTGTGGGCGCGCATCGGCGTCGGGAGATGTCGCATGCCCGGGGCTACACGATCGCGGTTCGCCGCGGCCCTCTGCAGCGGCTCTGGGGCACGGGCACCATCACCCTGTCCAACGGCGTGGATGCGCCTCTCCGACTCGCGAACGTGCCGAACGTGACCCTCGTCCACGAGACTCTCGCCGACCAGATCGAGGTCGGTCAGATCCTGGCGCATCGCGATGCCCAGTCCGGTGGGGACGATCCCGCCTCGATGTGAACCCCCTCCGTGCTCGTCGGCCGCGTCGGTCGGCCGGATGCCGGAGCATGTCGATTCCGCCCGCGTCGGTGCGGGAGAATGGGGGCAGACGAATGGAGGCGGCATATGGCGCTGCGTGTTGGCGTGATCGGCGGAGGACAGCTGGCCCGGATGATGATCGCTCCGGCGGTCGAGCTCGGCCTCGATCTGCGAGTGCTCGCCGAGGATGAGGGGATGTCCGCCGGACTCGCGGCCACCGCGGTCGGCGACTACCGCGACCTCGAGACCGTGCGCGCCTTCGTCGCCGACGTGGACGTCGTCACATTCGACCACGAGCACGTGCCGCAGGAGGTGCTGCGTGCGCTCGTCGCCGACGGCGTGGTCGTGCACCCGGGACCGGATGCCCTCCAGTACGCACAGGACAAGCTCGTGATGCGCGCGCGCCTCGCCGAACTCGGCGTGCCGCAGCCGGACTGGGCAGCCGTGCGCAGCGTCGCCGAGCTGCAGGCCTTCCTCGACGCGCATGCCGGCGCCGGCGTGGTGAAGACGCCGCGAGGCGGCTACGACGGCAAGGGCGTGCGGGTCGTGCGGGCGGCAGAGGATGCCCAGGACTGGCTCGACGCGCTCGACGGCGGCGACGCGCTCCTGGTCGAGGAGCTCGTCCCGTTCGTGCGCGAGCTCGCCCAGCAGGTGGCCCGTCGTCCGAGTGGCGACATCGTCGCGTATCCGGTGGTCGAGACGGTGCAGCGCGACGGGGTGTGCGCGGAGGTCATCGCGCCGGCCCCGGCCGCCGCCGAGCGTCTCGTGGAGGTCGCGGAGGGGATCGGTCGTGCCATCGCCGAGGGTCTCGGCGTGACCGGGATGCTCGCCGTCGAGCTGTTCGAGACCGACGACGAGCGCATCCTCGTGAACGAGCTCGCGATGCGGCCGCACAACAGCGGGCACTGGAGCCAGGACGGCGCCGTGACCGGCCAGTTCGAGCAGCACCTGCGCGCGGTCGCCGACCTTCCCCTGGGCAGCACCGCGCCGCGCGCGGCCTGGTCCGTGATGGTGAACATCCTCGGCGGACCGACCGACGGCACGCTCGAGGAGCGTTTCGGCGCCGCGATGGCGGAGCACCCGCAGGCGAAGATCCACACCTACGGAAAGGCACCGCGACCCGGTCGCAAGGTGGGGCACGTCAACGTCGCGGACGACGACCTCGACGACGCCGTGTACGTCGCGCGAGCCACCGCCGCGCATTTCCTCTGATCCGGCGCCCCGTGACCCGGCTCGGCGAGACGACACATGCGCGTCAAGAGGCGTGCCGTTCGGGGGTTCTCCCAGCGGTAGACCGTACCCTGATCTGGTGACCGAGCCACTGCACTCCTCCGCCGATCCTCTGGTCGGCGTCGTCATGGGATCCGACTCCGACTGGCGGGTCATGAGCGACGCGTCTCAGGCGCTCACGGACTTCGGCATCCCGCACGAGGTGGAGGTCGTCTCGGCGCACCGCACACCCGACAAGCTCATGTCCTACGCGCGTGAGGCGCGGGCCCGCGGAATCCGCGTCATCATCGCCGGCGCCGGGGGAGCGGCCCACCTTCCGGGCATGCTCGCCTCGATGACGCCGCTCCCGGTGGTGGGCGTCCCGGTGCCCCTCGCGTATCTCGACGGCATGGACTCCCTGCTCTCGATCGTGCAGATGCCCGCCGGCATCCCGGTCGCAACCGTCTCCATCGGGGGAGCGCGCAATGCGGGCCTCCTCGCCGCGCGCATCCTCGGAACCGCGGACGACGACCTCGCCGACCGCGTCGAAGCGTATGCGCGCGATCTCGAGGCTCAGGTCGAGGCGAAGAACGAACGGCTGAAGGCGTCACTGTGACCCTTGCGCCTCCGCGCGCAACACAGCGCCCGCTCATCGAGTCCCGGCCGCTGCGGCACCCGGACTCCTCCGACGCGGGGACGATGGTCAAGCGGGGGTGGTGGCTCGTCGCCCTGAACGTCCTCCTCCCCGGATCGGCGCAGGTGCTCGCGGGCAACCGTCGGCTCGGGCGGTTCGGACTCGGTGCGACGCTGTTCGCGTGGTTCCTCGTGATCGTGGCCGCAGGACTCGCCCTCTTCGCGCGACCGGTCCTGCTGTGGATCACGATCGGCGGGGGCTTCTTCTCCGCCGCGGTCCTCACGATCGTCCAGGTGCTGCTCTTCGGCTACGTGGTGCTCTGGATCGTGCTGACCTTCGATGCCCTGCGGCTCGTGCGGCTGGTGAAGGTTCCCGGACTGTCGCGCCTCGCCATCCCCGTGGTGGCACTCGTGCTGCTGGGCCTCGTCGGCGGCGGGACCGCCTATGCGGCCACCGCCGTGGGGTCGGTGCGGAGCACCCTCGGTGCGATCTTCGGGCAGAGCGGCCCGAGTGTGGAGCCGAGCGACGGCTACTACAACATCCTGCTCCTCGGCGCGGACAGCGGTGACGGTCGTGACTCGATGCGATTCGACAGCATCTCCGTCGTGTCGGTGAACGCCGACACCGGAGCGGTCACGATCACCGGCATCCCGCGCGAGCTCCCGAACGCACCGTTCAGCGACGGCAGCCCGATGCAGGAGCTGTACCCGAACGGCTTCGAAGGCCACGCCTCGTCCACCTGCGGGTGGAACGGCTGGATGAACCACGTGCGCAACGCTGCGGAGGTCTGTCGGGAGGACGGGGGGACGGGGCTCTACCCCGATGCCGTCGCCCATGGGTCCGATCCCGGGATCGAGGCGACGAAGGACGCCGCCGAAGGGGTCCTCGGGATCGAGATCCCCTACTACGTCTTCGTCGACATGCACGGCTTCGCCGAGCTCGTCGACGCTCTGGGCGGCGTCGAGATCGACGCCACGGAGCGCCTGCCCAAGGGTGGACCGCCGGAGGGGTGGACCGGCACCGATGTGAACGAGTGGGCGATCGGCTGGATCGAGCCCGGCAAGCAGCACATGGACGGCGACACCGCCCAGTGGTACGCCCGGTCGCGATACACGACCAGCGACTGGGATCGGATGAAGCGTCAGCGACAGCTGCAGGAGGCGATCCTCGCCCAGTTCACGCCGCAGACCGTGCTGACGCGGTTCAACGAGGTGGCGGCGGCCGGGACGGCGCTGATCAGCACGGACCTGCCCTCCGACAAGCTGCCGGAGTTCTTCGATCTGATGCTCAAGGCCAAGGAGCAGAAGGTCACGACGATCGAGCTCACCCCGGACTCCGGAGTGGACGAGCACCAGCCGGACTACGGATTCATCCACGACATGATCCAGCAGGCGCTGCACCCGCCGACGGAGACACCCACTCCCGCACCGTGACCGCGTGAGCGCCGGGTCTGCCGACCGCCCTCGGGGCGGGGTGCATCCGGGATCTCACCGCGCACGTACCGCCGCACGCACGTACCGCCGCACGCACGACAAAGCCGTACGCACGACAAAGCCCACGGCTGTCACCTGCGAGGGAGGGACAGCCGTGGGCTTCCGGTGTTGTCACCGGATGCACCAGACGACGGTGATCGGAGGGGGAGGGATCACCGTCGTCCAGTCGACCACCGCGCGAGGCGGCAGCCGAACCTAGGCGCGCTTGCGGCGAGAGGCTCCGACCGCGACCAGTGCGCCACCGGCGACGAGTGCCGCGGCACCGCCACCGAGGATCCACGGCGAGACGCTTCCACCGGTGAGCGCGAGCTCGAATCCGTCGCCCGTGAGCGGCAGCTCGGCACCTGCAGGTGCGACAGCAGGGTCGTGGTCGCAGGTCGAGGCGGCGTCGTGGCCGTGCGACACGGTGATCGTGGCGGTGTACGAGCGCGAGCCACCGAAGGCGATGGCGTAGGAGCCCTCTCCGTCAGACGGCGGGCGGAAGGTGAGCGTCAGGCTGCCGTCCGTGGCGGCGGTGTTGCCCGACACAGCGGCGTTCCCGGCGTTGAGGCCGGAGACCGAGACGTTCACGTTCTCGGATGGGAGGAAGTACCCCGGTCCGAACACGATCGTCGAGACCTCGCAGATGTCGATGATCGGATCTCCGACCTTGACGCCAGGAGGCGACGGGTAGGAGTCGGACGACGACGGAGCCGGTGCAGACGGCGCGGCGGTGGCGACGGCAGGCGCAGCAAGAACGAGCGCGCCGGCGGCAAGGCTGATGGCAGCCAGTTTCTTCAGCATGATTTCTCCCCAGAATTTCACGCGGAATCGCCTTCGAACACACCCCTGCGTTCGACTGCGTGGTGTCTTCCTGCCCCCACGGCAGAATTGCAGACACCAGATATTCCCCAGTGAGTCGACAGTACCCTATCGGGCGGGGAAAGTCACGACGCGCACTGAAGTGTGTCGCGCGTGATCTTCGGACCCTCGATGAGCGGCGTGTGCAGCACCTCGGTGAGGCGCTCTCCCGCTCCGGAGCCGGCGAACTCGAGCGTGATCGTGGTCGACTCGCCGGGGGCGAGGGACACCTCGTGCTGCACCACGGAACGGTCGCCGAGCATCGCTGTCTGCACGCCTTCTTCGGCGCCGTCACGGTCGATGTGAGAGGGTGTCGCGCCCTCCGGGCCGTAGATGGCGATCAGTGTCCGCACCGTCCCGGCCGGCACCCCGTACACGCCGTCGCCCGTGACGTAGCCCGGCAGCGAGGTGGCCGCATCGGAGGACGCCGTGTTCTTCCAGGTCACCCGCACCTGAGTGGTCGGGGAGCCCTGGCACGTCCCGACGGCGGTCGTGATCGACGCGCGGGTGTAGTAGTCCATCTTGCCGCCGGTGCCGTCGTTGATCAGGACGCCCACGTACGTCGCGTCGGCGCTGTCCCGGGGGATCGTGCCGCCCAGGGCGGAGGACGCGAGCAGCGCCTCCTCGTCCTCGTGGGCGCTCCAGATGCGGATCCGCCCCTCGCCCGCGGCGTCGGCCATCGCGCCGATCAGGGCCTTCGGGTCTCCGCCGGTCAGGGCGGAGCTGAACAGGGCCGCCGCAGCCTTCGCGAAGATCTGGTCCTGTACCGCCGGGTCGGGGACCGCGGCGTAGATCTCGGAGAGAAGGATGTCGGTCACGGTGTCGGAGGTGGCGGTGAACGGGCCGAACGAGAGGTCGCCCGTCACCTTCATGAGGTGCCTCGCGACGACGGCGTCCACCGCGATGACGCCGTCGACGGTCCCGCCGAACCGGCCCTCCCAGCGTGCCGCGACGGTCTCGCCGGCCTCGGCGAAGTCCGGGATGCTGGTGATGTTCTGGAGGTAGCGTCCTGGACGATCTTCGAACAGGGCGATCGTCGAATCGCTGAGCGGCAGAGCCTTGTCGAGCGGCGGGAAGTCGCGCGTCGAGGCCTGCTTCTGCAGGGTGATCCGCCCGTTCTCGGCGTGGAGGAGGGCGATCGAGCCGATGATGCCGCCGGAGGAGCGCAGCTCCGCGTTGTTCTGCATCGCCAGGACGTAGTTGCGCGGTCCTTCGCCGCCGAGCATGGTCGGAAGCAGCACGGCCGCCCCGTGGAGCGAACCGACCGCGGTCGCCGCCTGAGTCACCGCCGATCGCATCTCGCCGATCGCGCCGGCGAGAGGGGGAAGGGTGGCATCGGCGTCGATGCGCCGGGCCTGTCGCTGTGCGGCGTCGAGGGCGGTGCTCGCGGTGCCGAGCGGCTTCTCGATGGCGGCGAACGGCTCGAGGTCGACGGCGCCGTTGCTGAACCCGAGACCGGCCAGATCCAGTCCGCCCGCCACATCGAGGAGGGGCGTGAGGGCGTCCTGCGAGACGTCGTCGGCGATCGCGGCGATCTCGCTCACGGCCCGGAAGTTCGGCCCCAGCCACGGGACCGCACCGAACGCGGCCCAGACGGGGTCAGAGGTGAGGTCTTCCGCGGAGGCTGCGTTGCGGGCGATGCTCTCGGCGATCGGCTTGGCGCCTTCGAGGTCGCCGGCCGCGATCGACGACTTGAGCTGCGACGCCCCCTTGGCCACGTGCTGGAGGTTCGTGACAGCACCGATGCCGCGGACCGTCACCCAGCCGATCGCGATGATGAGAAGCGACAGCAGGATGCCGATGGTCCACCCGATCCATCGGCGCCGGACGGGAAGTCGACCATCGCTCACCCGAGCATTCAAGCATGAACCCCTGCGCCGGTGGTGGGGGAAATCTGTGGGAACGCTGACATTCGTGGGGCGCGTGCGGCGCGCTCCGCGGCGGAGTGACGCGGCGAGGATAGCCTGAGCGCATGGGTGCTCGGCTGCGTGTTGTTCTGGATCAGCTCGTGCAGGTCGTCGACCCCGACCAGGCCTCGGCGTCGGTCGACCTGGTGGCGGGACTCGTCGCCACGGCGCCGTCGGGGTGTGCGGTGGATGCCATCGTCACCGCGGGAGCCGAGGTGCCGGTACCGGGCATCGAGGACGTGCGGACGCTCGCGCTCGGCAGGCGTGAGATCGCGGCCTCCTGGCAGCTCGGGATCGCCCCCGGCGTCGGCGGCGGCCTCATCCACTCGCCGACACTGATGGCACCGCTCGTGCGGCACGATCGCGTGCACGACAACGACCAGACGACCGTGACGCTGTGGGACCTGCGGGCCTGGGATGCACCGGAGGCGCTGTCGAAGAGCGCGGTGGCGTGGCAGCGCGCCATGCTCCGGCGCGCGGTGAAGCACGCCGATGCCGTGGTCGTGCCGTCGCACGCGGTCGCCGAGCGTCTGGCCGAGCTCGTGAAGCTCGGGGGGCGGATCCGGGTGATCGCGGGTGCCGCGCCGCGGTCGTTCGCGGTTCCGACCGATGCCACGGCACGCCGTGAGGTGCTCGGACTGCCGGAGGAATACGTGGTGCTGGCCGGTTCGCCGACGACGCTCGCCGAGGGATTCCGAGGTGCGCTCGCCGCCGGGGTCGATGCGGTCGTGCTCGATGCGCCGGAGGGTGCGGAGCCGCGCCTGGTGGAGATCGCCTCCGCCGCCGGGCTGCCGGAGCGGAGGGCGCACGTCCGTGGCGCGCTGTCCCCGGCGGACCGGGCCTCGGCCCTCGCCGGCGCTTCGGCTTTCGTGTCGACCGATCCCGTGGCGGGGTGGCCGTGGCGTGCGGTCGAGGCGATGACGGTCGGGACGCCGGTGGTCGCGGTCGAGAGCGGGTCGCACTGCGACGTCCTCGCCGACGGCGGGATGCTGGTGCCGGCGGAGGGCATCGCGGAAGCTGTCGCCGACGCGGCGGGCGCCTCGTCGGCACGGCTGCGGGTGCTCGCCGCCGACAGGTCCCGGGCCTTCTCCTGGGCGAGCTCGGCGGAGCGTCTGTGGGGGCTGCATGCCGACCTGTGAGCGGCTGAGAACAACCTGCGCATCGGCGCGACACGCCGAAATCTTGTCGCGTAACCAGCGCAACAGTGGCATCATCCTGCAACTTCCGTCACACTGGTCACATGTCTCGACGTGCCCCACGCTCGCGAAACACCCTGAGGACCTCCCCACTCCTCATCTGTTTCCTCGCTGTCTCCGCCCTGGTGATCGGAACGGTGGCGCCTGCCGCCGCCGCCCAAGCCTCCGTCTCCCCGGCTCCGGCGGCCGCCACCGGCGCCGTCGCGGGTCCCGTCGAGACAGGGATCGTGAAGAGCACCCTCGTCGGGTTCAATGCGGGCAACCTCATCAGCGACGCCGTGTTCACCGACAAGAGCACGATGACCGAGGCGCAGATCCAGACGTTCTTCAACAGCAAGGTGTCTCGCTGCCTGGGCGGCCGAGACGAGAACAACGAGGCGATCGTCTGCCTCAAGGACTTCAAGATGACCACGGTCACCCGGCCGGCGGATGCCTACTGCTCGGGGTACAAGGGCGCTGCCAACGAGTCCGCGGCACGCATCATCTATCGCGTGTCGCAGGCGTGCGACATCAACCCGCAGGTGCTCATCGTGATGCTCCAGAAGGAGCAGGGCCTCATCACCCACACCTGGCCGAGCGCATGGCGTTACCGCATCGCCCTCGGACAGGGGTGCCCGGACACCGCACCGTGCGACCCGAACTTCATCGGCTTCTTCCACCAGATCTACGGCGCCGCACGCCAGATGCAGATCTACATGGAGGGCAAGTGGTTCCAGTGGTACGCCCCGGGCAAGACCTGGAACATCCTGTACAACCCGAAGGCGTCCTGTGGCTCGTCGCCGGTGTACATCGCGAACAAGGCGACGTCGGCGCTCTACTACTACACGCCTTACCAGCCCAACGCGGCCGCTCTGCGGGCCGGCTACGGCGAGGGTGACGGCTGCTCGGCATACGGCAACCGGAACTTCTACAACTACTTCACGGACTGGTTCGGTGCGACGAAGTACAGCGTCACCGGTGCGATCGCGACCGCATGGAACGCCCAGGGCGGCGCGACGGGTCGCTACGGCCAGCCGACGGGCAATGCCGTCTACGTCGCCGCCAATGGAGGCGGCTACGTGCAGCAGTTCGAGAAGGGGACGATCTGGAAGCCGGCGTCCTCCTCGCACGCCTATCCCATGAGCACCGGTCCCTTCCGGGCGAACTACCTCGCTGCCGGAGGCGAGAAGGGGTCCTGGGGCTGGCCGACGGCCGACGCCGTGTGCCAGCTCGCCGGAGGCGGATGCAAGATGACGCTGCAGAAGGGGACCGTCTACTACTCGGCCGCTTCGGGTTCCGTGCTCGTGCCTACCGCCTTCGCGGCTCTCTATGAGACGCTCGGCGCCGAGTCGAGTCGCTTCGGATATCCGACGAAGGCAGCGATCGCAGGCCCGGAGGCCGGCTTCGAGCAGACCTTCCAGAACGGCGTGATCGTCTACTCGCCCGCCACTCGCCTCGTGGAGGTCAGCGGCCCGTTCCTCACCTTCTGGCGGGCAGCCGGAGGCGTGAACAGTGTCTACGGATATCCGAAGACAGCCGTCCTGGCCGTCAGCGCCGGCGGCGGCGGACAGGTGCAGGAGTACACGAAGGGCAAGATCTGGTCGTCTCCTGCCGGGGCGTTCGGGCTCAAGGCCGGAGGGATGCTCACCGACTATCTCGCCGCGGGCGGGGAAGCCGGTACGTGGGGCTGGCCCACCTCGGCACAGGATTGCACGCTCGCCGGTGGTGGGTGCGCGATGACGTTCCAGAAGGGTGTGGTCGGCTGGTCGGCGGCGACGGGCT
>NZ_JBWKXB010000005.1:82910-165576 GCF_059422585.1 Microbacterium sp. GW821-FHT01D02
GCCGACGTCGGCGGTGGATTGCACGCTCGCCGGTGGTGGGTGCGCGATGACGTTCCAGAAGGGTGTGGTCGGCTGGTCGGCGGCGACGGGCTCGGTGTTGATGAGCGCGAAGGTCGGCGCGGAGTGGACGCGGTATGGCGTTGCTCGTCTCGGATACCCGTCGGGTGCCGCGGCGGCGGTCGCGGCGAACGGCGGTGGCACGGTTCAGACGTTCTCGAAGGGGAAGGTGTTCGATTCTCCTGCCGGGTCGTTCGGCATCGGTTCGGGTGTGTTCCTGCGTAACTACGAGGCTGCGGGTGGTCCCCAGGGTGCTGCGTGGGGCTGGCCGACGTCGGCGGTGGATTGCACGCTCGCCGGTGGTGGGTGCGCGATGACGTTCCAGAAGGGTGTGGTCGGCTGGTCGGCGGCGACGGGCTCCGTACTCGTGCCCACCGGCGCGATCCTGAACGAATGGAACCGCCTGGGCGGTGTGGCGAGTGCCCTCGGCTACCCGAAGTCGGCTGCCGTGGTGTCCGGAACGGT
The DNA here is from genome assembly GCF_059422585.1 of Microbacterium sp. GW821-FHT01D02. Classification (NCBI taxonomy): domain Bacteria; kingdom Bacillati; phylum Actinomycetota; class Actinomycetes; order Micrococcales; family Microbacteriaceae; genus Microbacterium; species Microbacterium sp. GW821-FHT01D02. Next base: position 83,433 of record NZ_JBWKXB010000005.1, read on the forward strand.
CACGACGCAGCGGTTCCAGAACGGCGAGATCTCCTACGACTCGACGACGGGCAAGGTCACGGTGAAGTAGCGCGCCGCCGGTGCCTCCCAGCGTCGGTGGCATAAGATACTCAAGCCTGCGGTGCGCTCCGTCACCGCGACCGAATGAGTGGGCCCGTGACTGATACTCGAGATCTTTTCGCCGCCGTCCCGCGTTCCGAGTTCGACGTCCCCGGCACCAGCCGCGGGTTGATCGACGTGGTGCGCTGGCGCTATCTGCTGAACCTGCTCGTGAGAACCGGCGTCACCACGAGATACCGCAACTCGGTGCTCGGGTGGACGTGGTCCTATGTGCGACCCGCCGCCCAGTTCCTCGTGTTCTGGGTGGTCCTCGGGCTGTTCATGAACCTCGATCGGGGAATCCCGAACTACGCGGTCTACCTCTTCTCGGGCATCGTGGTGATCAACCTGTTCTCGGAAGCATTCAAGAACGCCACGACCTCGATCGTCGGCAACGCGCCCCTCGTGCGCAAGGTCTTCCTTCCACGGCAGCTCTTCGCCGTCTCCGCGGTGATCGTCGCGTTCGTGCACTTCCTGCCGCAGGTCGGGCTGCTCCTCGTCGTGTGCCTGCTGCTCGGGTGGATCACGAACATCTCGATCCTGTCGATCCTCGCCATCCTCGCGGGAATGGCCATCGTCATGCTGTTCGCACTGGGGCTCGGTCTCTTCTTCGGAGCGATCAACGTGCGTTTCCGCGACGCCGAGAACATCGTCGAGCTCCTGCTCCTCCTCGCGACGTGGGCGTCGCCGGTGCTCTACGCATGGACCCAGGTGCAGGATGCCGTCGTCGACAAGCTCGGGTGGCCGCAATGGCTGGTCGAGGTGTACATGCTGAACCCGATCACCCAGGGCGTCGAGCTCTTCCACTACGCGTTCTGGCGACCCGTGACCGAGAACGCCTTCGCACTTCCGCCGGATCTCGCCTGGAACACACTGTGGACCTTCCTGATCTCCGTGGGCACACTGCTGATCGGACAACTCGTCTTCCGACGTCTCGAGGGAAGGTTCGCGCAGGATCTATGAGCGCTCAGACGGTCATCAAACCCAGCATCATCATCGATGGAGTGCGCAAGCGCTTCACACTCAACCATGCGTTCTCGCTCAAGGACACGGTCGTGGCCTGGATCAAGCGGCGAAAGCTCACGAGCGAGTTCGAGGCCCTCAAAGGCGTCGACCTCACGATCGGCGAGGGCGAGTCCGTCGGCATCCTCGGGTTCAACGGTTCCGGAAAGTCGACCCTGCTCAAGCTCATCTCCGGCGTCATGGAGCCGGACGACGGTCAGGTCCTGACCCGAGGCCGCGTGGCCGGTCTCATCGAGGTCGGCGCCGGATTCCACCCGGAGTTGTCGGGCCGCGAGAACGTCTTCCTCAACGCCGCGATCCTGGGCATGAAAAAGCATGAGATCGAGGCGCGGTACGACGAGATCGTGGCGTTCAGCGAGATCGAGCAGTTCATCGATCAGGAGGTCAAGCACTATTCCTCCGGCATGTTCATGCGCCTGGCGTTCTCCGTCGCGATCCACGTCGAGCTCGATGTGCTCCTCGTCGACGAGATCCTCTCGGTCGGCGACGCGCCGTTCCGGGAGAAGTGCCGGCTCAAGTTCGAAGAGCTCATCGCCGAGGGCAAGACCCTCGTGGTCGTCAGTCACGACATGGAGATGGTGCGCGAGCTCTGCACCCGCGGCATCGTGATCAACAAGGGCGAGGTCGTCTACGACGGTGAAGTCGAGGGCGCCATCTCCCTGGTGGACGCGTGATGGACTGGATCGGACAGATCCCGACGCTGCTCCTGGCGCTGGCTCTGCTGATCGTGCCCGGGCTTCCGGCGGGTCTGTTCCTGCGTGGAACCCGCGGTGTGGTGAGGCTGGGCGCGATGATCGGCGTCTCGCTCGGGGTGATCGGGGCGGCGGCGCTCGTCGCCCCGGTGCTCGGACTGCGCTGGGGTCTGCTGCCCGTGGTGATCGTCGTCGTCGTCGTCGCTGTCATCGCGGTGGTCCTGCGGGTGCTCGACCGGCGGCCCGTCGTGCCCGCCGTCACGATGCGGGCTCGGTGGACGGCGATCTCCGTCGTCGCCGCGGCACTGGGCTGGGTGGTCATCCTGGTCCTCGGCATCCGCGATCCGGGCAACCCGACCCAGCTCTACGACGGCCTCTTCCACCTCAATGCGGTGGAGTTCATCGGCCAGACCGGCGACGCGTCACCGCTGCACATGACGATGGCGACGCCGAACCAGGACACCAGCTTCTATCCGACGCTGTGGCATGCGCTGGTGAGCCTGGTGGTGCCCGTGGCAGGGAGCGTGGTCGCGGCGACCAACGTGGTGACGGTGGCCGTGATCGCCCTCATCTGGCCGGTCGCGCTCGCCACCCTCACGACCGTCGTCTTCCCGCAGCGGCCCTGGGCCGCGCTGTGGGCGCCGGTGCTCGGCCTCGGCTTCAGCATCTTCCCGCTCGGTTTCCTCAACTGGGGTGTGCTCTACCCGAACCTGATCGGGACCGTGCTCATCCCGATCCTGATCGCGCTGGTGCTCCTGGCGTTCGAACGGGAACTCGGGGCGCCTCGACGCACCCTGCGCATCCTCGTCGTTCTGGCCGTCGCCGGGGGGACGGCGCTCGGGCACCCCTCCGCGCTGCTCGGTGCGGTGGCGCTGCTGGCCCCTTATCTGCTGTGGCGGGCATGGCGCGTCGCGAAGGCGGGCGACAGGACGAGGCGTGTCGTCGTCTCCGTCGTCGTCGTCGTCGGAGCACTCGCCTTCGTGATCGTCTGGATCAAGGCGAACGTCACGACGAACGAGTGGATGCCGACGCAGACGATCGCGCAGTCCCTGGGCGAGGTCGCGTTCCTCAGCCCGGTGGATCGCAGCACCGGGCTGCTGCTCGGCCCCCTGGCGGCCATCGGGATCTGGCGCGTGGCGCGGGACCGGAAATGGTGGATCCTGGCCTCCTACGCCGTGAGCGTCGGACTCTACCTCGCAGCCGCCTGGCTCCCGCTGCTCGGTCTGCGGAGCCTCTTCGTGGGCGTCTGGTACGACGACACCACCCGCGTGGCGGCACTGCTGGCGATCTGGGGGCTGCCTCTTGCGGCTCTCGGTGCGAGCGTCGTGGGGGAGTGGCTCGGGGGGCTGCGCCGCGCAGGGAGGACGCGCACCCTTGTAGCGGTGGTCGTCCTTCTCGCCATCGCCGCTGCGACGCACCTCGTGGCGCTGCGGCACGACCTGCGATACCTGCGCGACGTGAGCTATCGGTTCGACGACAAGTCCCAGGGACTGTCGCCGGACGAGAGCGCCCTGTTCGAGAGGTCGGACGACGATCTGTCGCCCGACAGCGTCGTCATCGGCGATCCGCTCACCGGCGCCGGGCTGCTGTTCGCGTACACCGGTCACGACGTGGTCTTCCCGCACGTCACCGGGCGCTACGGAGCTGACGCCGCGCTTCTCGCCCGGTACCTCGTCGACGGCGGGCCGGAGGTCTGCGACGCGATCGAGCGGCTGGGCGTCACGCACGCGCTGGACTTCGGCGACACCGTGCTGTTCCAGAACCACTACACGACGTACGACGGACTCCACGACCTGGACGAGTCCCCGATCCTCACCGAGGTCGACCGCGTCGGTGACGCGGTGCTCTACGAAGTCAGCGGTTGCGACTAGCCTGGTTCTCGTTCTCCGAGGCCTCGAGCAGCGCGATCTTGCGCGCGAGCAGTGTCAGCTGACGCTGGAGAGCGATGTTGCGGCGGTACTGCGAGTACACGAACGCGAGGAACATCACGATCAGGCCGTAGAGCACGAGATCGGTTCCGCGTCCGACGCCGACGAGGCTCGCGAGCCAGCTCAGCCACTGCGGGAAGAGCACGGAGAGCACGGCGACGACGACGAACAGTCCCATGAGGAGGCGTCGGATCGCCAGGTGGCTGTCGGCTCCGGTGCGGCGCATCATGAAGACGGCCAGCACGATGATGGCGGCGATGAGCAGGAACTGGATCCACATGATCAGCGCACCACCAGATCGACGAGGATGTTCACGGAATTGAGCACGCTCTGGCCCTTCGCCTTCGAGTAGTCGGTGTAGAGGAGCTCCACGGGGTACTCCTTCCACGGCAGCCGCGTCCGGCCCAGTTCGAGAACGATCTCGGTCGCGTGAGCCATGCGGTCCTGCCGGAGCTCGATGGCCTCCGCCGCGTCCCGCCGGATCACGCGCAGACCGTTGTGAGCGTCCGTGAGCTTCAGGCTCGTGGTGAGGTTGGTCACCCAGACCGCGGTCTTGAGGATGACCTTCTTCATCCAGCCCGGTTTCGTGCGGTCGTCGAGGAACCGGGATCCGAAGACGACGGCGACGTCCTCGCGGCGCGCGAGTTCGAGCATGCCCAGGGCGTCCTCGATCCGGTGCTGCCCGTCTGCGTCGAACGTGACGATGTACTCGCACGCCGGGTGGGACAGGGCGAAGTCGATTCCGGTCTGCAGAGCGGCCCCCTGACCGAGGTTGACCGGGTGCTGCACGAGGGTCGCGCCGGCTGCTCGGGCCTCGGCCGCCGACCCGTCGGTCGATCCGTCGTCGACGCAGACGATGTTCGCGAAGTGCTTCTTCAGCCCCTCGACGACGCCACCGATCACGCTCGCCTCGTTGTACAGCGGGATAACCACCCAGGCGCTGGGGTCTGGGGCGGTGGGCGCGGGGACGCTCGAGGTCATGGTTCTATTGTGACAGGTGTCGATTCGTACGCCGGTCAATCGAGCAGCAGGGGCAGGATGTCGAGGAGACGACGCGCGATCATCGCGACACGGCTCTACACGCCGGAGGTGACGGCGGCGAGCTTCCGCATGGAGGCTCTGGCTCGTGCACTCGCCCGTGACGCCGACGTGGAGGTCCTCACCTCCCGGCCTCCGCAGGACCTGGTCGACGCCGATCCGCCGCGGATCCTGGTGCGCCGAGCGCCCGTCCTCCGCGACGCCAGCGGGGCCATCCGCGGGTACGTCCAGTACCTGTCGTTCGACGTTCCGCTCTTCTTCCGGCTGCTGCGGCGACGCGGCGACGTGATCGTGGCGGAGGCGCCGCCGACGACCGGCTTCGTCTCCGCGGTGGCCGCGCTCCTCCTGCGCCGTCCGCTGGTGTACTACCCCGGAGACGTCTGGACCGACGCGGTGTCATCGATGGGGGCACCCGGCCCGGTGATCGCCGTGATGCGAGCCACCGAGCGCTTCGTCCTGCGACGCTCCGCCCGCGTCATCGCCGTCTCCGCCGAGGTCGCCGATCGCCTCGGCGCCATCGGTGGACGCCCCGAGCGCGTCGTCCTGGTGGGCAACGGCATCGACAACGCCATCTTCCGACCGGACGTGCCGGCGCCGGACGTCCAGCGCCCCTACTTCGTCTACACCGGCACGATGTCGGAGTGGCAGCAGCCGGACGTGTTCATCCGCGCGCTGGCGTCGCTCGACGACCCCGAGGTCGAGCTCCGCTTCTTCGGACAGGGAGCCGTCGAGCAGGAGCTGCGCGCCCTCGCCGAGAGCCTCGTGCCGGGCCGGGTGCACTTCGGCGGCCTCGTCCGCCCGGAGGTGTCGGCGTCCTGGATCCGCGGAGCCGTCGGTGCGCTCGTGAGCATCGTCCCCGGCATCGGATACGACTTCGCCCGCCCCACGAAGACCTATGCCGCAGCAGCGGTCGGCACGCCGGTGCTGTTCGCCGGCGCCGAGACGGGCGGGGAGGTCGTGCGCGCGGCAGGGCTGGGCGAGGCGGTGGGGTTCGACGCCGCCGAGGTGGCGGCGGCGATGAAACGCCTTCTCGAAGCCTGGGGCGACGGCAGCACCGAGAGCGCGCGCTCCGCCAGGGCCGACTGGGCCGCGGCGAACGCCTCGCTCCAGACCGTGGGCGAGCGGGCGGCCGACGTCGTTCGCGGCGCGCGTCGAGGTTCAGCGGACGCGGGCAAGTAGAATCTCGTCAGTGCTGCCTCATCCCGGCGGCGTGCAAGGAGCCCCGTGACTGAAACCTCCCGAGTGCGGATCGTCGATTCCGCCGATGTGTCCGCCGACGCCGTCATCGGCGACGGATCGTCCATCTGGCACCTGGCCCAGGTCCGCGAGCAGGCGCACCTCGGCGAGAACTGCATCGTCGGTCGCGGCGCGTACATCGGCACGGGGGTGGTGATGGGCGACAACTGCAAGGTGCAGAACTACGCGCTCGTCTATGAGCCGGCGAAGCTGGGCGACGGCGTGTTCATCGGACCCGCCGTCGTGCTCACCAACGACACCTATCCGCGTGCGATCAACGCCGACGGCAGCCTCAAGAGCGCTCATGACTGGGAGCCCGTCGGGGTCACCATCGAGCGGGGAGCCTCGATCGGCGCTCGCGCGACCTGCGTGGCACCCGTGACGATCGGCGCGTGGGCGACGGTCGCGGCAGGAGCCGTCGTCGTCAAGGACGTCCCCGCCTACGCCCTGGTGGCCGGGGTGCCGGCGCGCCGGATCGGCTGGGTGGGCGAGTCCGGACTCCCGCTGGTGGCGGGCGAGGCCGAGAAGACCTGGGTGTGCCCCGCAACGGGGGCGCGCTACACGGAGACTGATGGAACACTGACCAAGGAGATCGTGTGAGCGAGTTCATTCCCCCCGCAAAGCCCATCATCGGTGACGAGGAGCGCGAAGCGGTCGACCGCGTGCTGCGCAGCGGCATGGTGGCGCAGGGACCCGAGGTCGCCGCATTCGAGCAGGAGTTCTCGGCGCACTTCGTGCCGGGGCGTCCCTCGGTCGCTGTGAACTCCGGGACGGCGGGGCTCCACCTCGGTCTGCTCGCCGCAGGAGTCGGAGCGGGCGACGAGGTCATCGTGCCGTCGTTCACCTTCGCGGCCACCGGGAACTCGGTCGCCCTCACCGGCGCCACCCCGGTCTTCGTGGACATCGAGCCCGACACCTTCTCCCTCGACCCCGAAGCCGTCGCCGCGGCGATCACGCCGAGGACCAAGGGCATCCTCCCCGTGCACCTGTACGGTCACCCGGCCCGCATGCGGGAGCTCGAGGCGCTGGCCGCGGAGCGCGGCGTCGCCCTCTACGAGGATGCGGCTCAGGCGCACGGTGCTTCCCTGGACGGCCGTCCGGTCGGGTCCTTCGGCGAGTTCGCCATGTTCAGCCTCTACCCGACGAAGAACATGACCAGCGGCGAGGGCGGCATGGTCACCACGGCGACCGACGAGATCGCCCGTCAGGTGAAGCTCTTGCGCAACCAGGGCATGGAGCGCCAGTACGAGAACGAGGTCATCGGCTTCAACGCCCGGATGACCGACATCCACGCGGCCATCGGTCGCGTGCAGCTGACCAAGGTCGATGCCTGGACCAAGACTCGCCAGGAGAACGCGGCATTCCTCGACGCGAACCTCCAGGGCGTCGTCGTCCCGCCGGTCGCCGACGGCGCCGTCCACGTGTACCACCAGTACACGGTCCGCGTCCCCGAGGACCGGGACGGCTTCGTCGCCGCTCTGAAGTCCGAGTACAACGTGGGAGCCGGTGTGTACTACCCGATCCCGAACCACCGGCTGCCGTCGCTGACGCACTTCGCGCCGGGACTGGATCTGCCGGAGACCGAGCGCGCCGCCCGCGAGGTCGCGTCGCTCCCCGTCCACCCCTCGCTCAGCCGGGATGACCTCGAGCGCATCGTCGCCGCGGTCAACGCCGTCGCGAAGGCCGGCGCCTGATGGCGCTGCGCGCCGGGCTCCTCGGCGTCGGCATGATGGGCCGGCACCATGCCCGCGTCCTGCGTGAGATCGACGGCGTCGACCTCGTCGCGATCGCCGACCCGGGCGGGGACCCGCACGGAGTCACCGGGGACCTGCAGATCCTTCCGGACATCGACGCGCTGATCGACGCGGGTATCGACATCGCCGTCGTCGCGGTGCCCACCCGTTTCCACGAGGACGCCGCACTGAAGCTCGCAGCGGCCGGGGTCCACACCCTGGTCGAGAAGCCGATCGCGCACACCGTCGAGGCCGGGCAGCGCATGGTCGACGCCTTCGCCTCGGCCGGTCTCGTCGGCGCCGTCGGACACATCGAGCGCTTCAACCCGGCGGTGCAGGAGCTACGTCGACGGATCGAAGCCGGCGAACTCGGGGCGGTCTATCAGGTGGTCACCCGCCGCCAGGGTCCGTTCCCCTCTCGGATCGCCGACGTCGGCGTCGCGAAGGATCTCGCCTCGCATGACGTCGACCTGACCGCCTGGGTCGTTCAGAGCACCTATGAGCGCGTGTTCGCGCAGACGGCTTTCAAGAGCGGTCGCGAGCACGAGGACATGATCACGATCACGGGACGCACCGCGTCCGGGGTCATCGTGAACAACATCGTCAACTGGCTCAGCCCGATGAAGGAGCGCGTCACCGTCGTGACGGGGGAGAAGGGCGCTTTCGTCGCCGACACCTCGACCGGCGACCTCACCTTCCACGCCAACGGCACGATCCCCCTGGAGTGGGAGTCTGTGTCGTCGTTCCGCGGGGTCTCCGAAGGAGACGTCACGCGCTACGCGTTCGCCAAGCGCGAGCCGCTGCGCGTCGAGCATGAGGCCTTCCGCGACGCCGTGCTCGGGCAGGACACCGACGTCGTCACCATGGAGCAGGGTCTTCGCACGCTCGCGGTCGTGGAGGCGGCGCTCGAGTCGTCGCGCACCGGCGCGTCGATGAGCCTGTGACGCGAACTGCGGGTGTGCACCATGCCCGCGCGAAAGTGATCTTCCTTGACTGAACCGACTTCACCCGGCACCGCGCTCGTCCTCTCGTACTCGACGATCGCGACGGATCCCCGTGTGCGGCGGGAGATCGACTGGCTGACCGGCGCGGGATGGACCGTCGACACCCTCGGGCTCGGCGAGCACCCGACGGAGGCGGTCCGCGACCACCACGTCCTCGCACCGCCGCTGTGGTGGACGAGAGGTCGCTGGGGGACGCTGGTCTCCCACGTCGGTCTGACCGGACGCATCCGATTCCGCAACCTCCTGACGCGCCGGGTGCCGATCGCCCTGAGGCGACTCATCAGATCGGGCCACTACGACCTCATCGTGTTCAACGAGTACGAGTTCGTCCCGTGGGTCGAGGACCCGAGAGACTTCACGCCGGACGCCCTGAAGGGGCGACTGCATCTCGATCTGCACGAGTATCGGAACCCGAACGTGCGCCGCCGTACGCTCGGGGGCCGTCTCACCGGTTCGCACTACCGATGGGTGCGCCGGCATCTCGGGTCGGAGAAGTTCACGAGCCGGACGGTCGTGAACACACCGATCGGCAAGCTCTACGCGGATGAGTTCGGATTCCCGGTGCCGCCGCAGGTGCGCAACGCGCCGCCGTTCGTGCCGGGTCTGGAGCCGAGCTCCGTCAACCCGGAGGAGATCCGTCTGCTCTTCCACGGTCTCCCGAGCTGGCGCCGAGGCTTCGAGGAGATCCTCGAAGCACTCGATGGTCTGTCCTCCCGATACTCCATGACGTTCATGCTCATGCCGAGCCCCGCCGTGCACGAGCGCCTGCGGGAGGCGATCGCCACCCACCCCGCGCGCGACCGGATCGCGATCGTGCCGCCGGCACCCATGCGCGAGATCGCGCAGCACATCAACGAGTACGACCTCGAGATCATCTTCTACAAGCCGTACGAGCCGAACCTCCAGTACGCCATGCCCAACAAGTTCTTCGAAGCGGCGCAGGGCGCCCTCGGGGTGATCGTGGGGGAGACCCAGACCATGGCTCCGCTGGTGCGAGAGTACGGACACGGAGCGGTCGTGCCGGAGTTCACGTCCGCGTCCCTGCGCGATACGCTCGCGGCACTGCAGCCGGAGGACATCACCCGGATGAAAGCCAACGCTCGCATCGTCGCAGCCAGGATCAACGCTGAATCGGAAGGTGCCGCGTTCCTCGACGCGATCGCCGTTCGGCCAGGAGAGCGGGAAGCAGAGTGAAAGAGAACTGGCGCCTCTATCGGGAGGTCCTCAAAGTGCTCCCCCCGAGCGCTTCGAAGTTCCTGCTGTTCTATGCGAGCACGATGGGAGTGCTCTCCCTCATGGACGGGCTCGCTCTCGGGCTGCTCGCGATCGTGATCGCGCCGCTGATCAGCCAGAGCCCGATCGAACTCCCCGTGCTGGGGACGCTCGAGGGGCCGGAACTGCTGATCCCGCTCGGACTCGTCTGCGGTCTGATCGTGGTCAAGGGCATGCTCGCCCTGACGCTGCAGTGGTTCGCCACACGCCGGTTCGCCGGCTATGAGCTCGAGCTGGGCGTGCGGGTCTTCGACGGCTACATCCGCGCCCCGTGGGTCGAGCGCCTCCGGCGGAACTCCTCGGACCTTGTGCGCATCAGCGATTCGAGCGTGAGCACGACGATCTCGGGGCTGCTGCTCCCGGGCGCGTCGCTCGTCGGTGAGCTCATGAGCTTCGTCTCGCTCATCCTGGTGCTCGCGATCGCGCAGCCGCTCGTGGGTCTCGTGACGCTGGTCTACCTGGGTCTCATCGCCCTCGTGCTCCAGCTGCAGATCTCCCGTCGCTCGAAGCAGGCCGGCCTCGTCGCGTTGCGCTACTCGCTGCGTTCCTCGCGGCTGATCACCGAGATGATCGGCGCGCTGAAGGAGGTCACGCTGCGGGGAACCGCCTCAGAGGTGGCTGACGTTGTGCGGGAGAACCGGTCGCACGCGACGCGGGCACGCGCGAACTCGCAGTTCCTCGCGCAGGTGCCCCGGCACGTCCTCGACGTCGCGCTGATCGGCGGGATCGTCCTGGTGGGAGTGGCCGGATTCCTCACCGAGGGGAACGTCCAGGGAGCGGTCGGCTCCATCGCGCTCTTCGGCCTGGCGGGATTCCGTCTGGCCCCCGCACTCGTGCGGTTCCAGGGCGTGCTCCAGCAGATCAACGTGTCCGCGCCGCATGCGCGGGCGGTGCTCGAGGAGGTGCGGAACTCCGATCGGTACATGGAAGTCGCCTCCGCCGGAGATCAGCAGGAACTTCCCGCTTCCCCGACGCACATCGAGCTGAGGAATGTCGGTTTCAAATACTCGCCCGACGCGGAGATGGCGGTCCGCGGAGTGACGCTCGACATCCCCTTCGGGTCACAGGTCGCCTTCGTGGGCGCCTCCGGTGCGGGCAAGTCGACGATGATCGACCTGCTGCTCGGACTCGTCGAACCGACGTCCGGAACCATCGCTGTCGATGGCGTGCCGCTGAGTGCCGCGCTGAACGCCTGGCGGGCGCAGATGGCGTACGTCCCGCAGGAGGTCTCCCTCTTCGATGCGACGATCGCGCAGAACGTCGCTCTGAGCTGGCGCAGCGACTTCGACCGCGATCGGGTCATCGCCGCCCTCGACAGCGCGCAGCTTCTGACTCTGATCGAGGCGAGGGACGGGGGCGTCGACGGCAAGATCGGAGAGCGCGGACTCGCGCTCTCCGGAGGCCAGCGGCAGCGCCTCGGCATAGCGCGCGCCCTCTACACCCGCCCGCAGGTTCTCGTCATGGATGAGGCGACCAGCGCGCTCGACACGGCGACGGAAGCTGCGGTGACCACAGCGATCGAGCAGCTTCGCGGGCAGGTCACGACGATCACGGTCGCACACCGGCTCTCCACGATCCGCCATGCCGACGTGATCTTCTTCATGCGGGACGGTGTGGTGGCCGCCTCGGGCAGCTTCGACGAAGTGGTCGCCGCGGAGCCGGAGTTCGCCCTCCAGGCAGCTCTCGCCGGACTCGTCGGCGGTGACGACGCCGTTCTGTAGCGGTTTCGTCGACCGGGGCCGGTGCCCGCGTCAGGCGCCGAGCCGGCCCACGGCGGCGGCCCAGACCGGCGTCTGCCGTTCCGCGGAGAGCTCCTCGGCGGCCGTGTCGGCGGCGACCTTCCACGCGGCGATCCGCTCCGGCGTGAGCGCGTCGAGGACCGCGACGATGTCCTCCACCGCGAAGCCCTCGGTGACGGCGCCGAGATCGTGCTTCTCCACGAGGGAGGCCATGCCGGGGGTGGGGCCCACGATCACGCCGAGCCGGGCCTGGACGAAGTCGAAGAACTTGTTCGGCAGCGCCAGGGCCTGGTTGGTCACGGTCGGCGGCAACAGGTGGATCCCGACGTCGTAGTCGTGGAGTCGGTCCAGGAGCTCGGTGGCGGGCACAGCCGGTTCGACGCGGATGCGGGGTCCGAGTTCGGCGGCGAGGTCGCGCAGCTGCGTGAGGTACGCGGGCGAGCTCGACGTCAAGTAGAGGGTGAAGGTCAGGTCGGTGGTGGTCGCCGCGGCCGCCTTCATCATCAGCTCGATCTTGCGGCCGGGCATCGCGCCGCCGGCGTGCACCAGCCGGATCGGCTCGTGGACGGCGGTCGGCGCGAGCGAGCGGTACGCCGGTGCGTTCGTGACGATCTCCAGCGGCAGGTCGAAGGGCGCATACGCCGTGCGGACACCTTCGCCGACGGTCGTCGCCGAGGCCGCCTTGGTCGCATACGTACGGATCAGCCATTCGAGGTAGGGCTTGCGGAGCTTCACCCACCGCGGATTGTCGTCGTGCAGCCCCGGGTAGAACTCGTGCAGATCGGCGTGCACGCGGCTCGCATCGGCCAGAGAGAGCGCGAGGGGAACGGATTCGATGTCGTTGGCGATCACGCGTGCGAAGTCGCGCCCGCGCAGGGCCTTCCGCGCCGCCCGCACCGTGGGGTCCGTCCAGTACAGGAGACGGTAGGCCCGGATGCGGAGGAGCGCGGACTCCGTGTAGAAGCGGACCTTCCGGCGGGAGCCGGTCGGAGGGAGGGGGAGTTCGACGTGCTCCGCTGCCTCGGGCACAGCGGGCCCGTGCGCCGCGGTGACGGTGTGGTTGTCGGGCGCGAGGAGGGAGACCTGCCGCCTCACGCGGGCGTCCTGTTCCAGACGGGAGAATGACACGATGAGGAGAGGGCCCATGAGGAAATCCTCCCATGCGGCGACCGCCGTCGCGCGCGGCCCGCGACCGGGTGGGGTCGCGACCGCCGACTAGCATGGCAGATATGCCCGAACTCGCCGAGCGACCGACGATGATCTTCCACGTGCCGTTCCCGCTGAACCCCGAGGCCACGAGCGCGAGCGGTATCCGTCCCGTGAAGATGCGCCGCGCTTTCGAGGAGCTGGGCTACGACGTGATCGAGATCGCCGGGCGTCATCCACAGCGTCGCGCGCAGATCCGCGACGTCAAGAAGCGCATGGCCGCGGGTCTGCGGGTCGAGTTCGTGTACTCGGAGGCCGCGACCACGCCGACCGGCCTGGGGGAGAAGGTCACGTGGCAGACCAGCCTCACGCGCGATCTCGCCTTCCTGCGCTTCTGTCGCCGGCAGGGCGTTCCGGTGGGCCTCTTCTACCGCGACATCTACTGGCAGAACGACGAGTACGCGCAGCGGGTCGGGCAGCCCTACACGTCGTTGCTCCGCTGGCGCTATCGGGCGGACCTGAAGGCATACCGCACGGCGGTCGATCGGATCTACGTTCCGTCGATGCGCATGGCCCAGGTGATGCCGTACACGGATCCGACCAGGTGCACCGCGCTGCCACCGGGGACGGACATCGTCGACATGCCTGCGGTCGCCGACCCGGCGACGATGTTCTACGTCGGCTCGCTCGGGCACTACTACCAGCTGCAGGAGGCCGTCCGCGCCTTCGAGGCCGTCGAGGACTCGACATTCATCCTGTGCACGAACGAGGCGCAGTGGCAGGCGGAGAAGAGCGGATACGAGCCGTTCCTCACCTCCGGTGCGACGCAGGTGGTGCACGCCACGGGCAGTGAGCTCGAGCGTTACTACGCCGTCTCCGCACTCGGCTGCCTGTTCATGGCCCCGATCGGATACCGCGAGTTCGCTGCGCCGCTGAAGCTGTACGAGTACCTGGGGCACGGCCGACCCATCATCGCGACGGAGGGGTCGCTCGCAGCGGAGTTCGTCGTCACGAACGGCATCGGCTGGGCACTCCCGTACGAGGCGGAAGCGCTCACCTCACTCGTCGAGGGGCTCCGGAGCGACCCGGACGCCTACCGCGCGGTGGCCGCTCGCGCCGCCGAGGTGCGACACTCGCACACCTGGGCGGCCCGGGCGACGCAGGTCGCCAGCGAGCTCACCGGACGCTCCGAAGCCTGACCGGCTCGGTCCGTCCGACTCCGTCGGACCCTCAGTCGCGGGCGTCGGGTCGCCGGATCGAGACGGCCTCCCGGTAGGCGTTCGTGTACCCCTGTCGGACCGCGGCCGGGGAGTACACGTCCTGCACGCTCGCCGCGATGCTCTGCGCACTGCGGGCGTCTCGGCTCTCCCAGAGATCGATGACGGCGCTCGCGTAGGCATCGGCCGACCGCTCGGACACGAGGACGCCGTTCTCGGAGGTGATGTAGTCGCGCTGGCCCCCGTGAGCGCCGATCACGACGGGGCGCCCGTGCGTGATCGCCTCGAGAGCGGCGAGGCAGAGGGTCTCCCCCCGAGTGGGGAGTAGGAAGAGATCGGCCTCGTCGAGCGCACGCGCGACGCCGCGGGCGTCCTGGACGCCGGCGAGGGTCAGGTCGGAGGTCCCCTCGGCGGCGGCTTCGAGAGCCTCGCGCAGGGGGCCGTCACCGACCCAGACGAGGCGTGCCCGACGCCCGCGTTCGCCGAGCATCCGAACCGTCGCCAGCGCGAGAAGCGGATCCTTGCCGTCGACGAGGTTGCCCACGGCCACCAGACGGATCAGATCGGGGTCTCCGGGGGGATCGATGAGGACGGATGCGGGGGAGACGACGGATGGCACGATGCGGATCGGACCCTTCCGGAACACCCTGATCCGGTCGGCGAGGTGACTGCTCACGGCCGTCACGATGTCGGGGCGCCGCAGGAGTCGCCCGGTGGCTCGGAGGACGGCTCGTCCGCGGGGGGTGAGCGAGCCGGGATCGCCGATGCCGGACCAGTGCTCGGAGTGCACCCAGGGCACGGGGACCCGCCTGACGGCGAGCGGCAGCAGCGCCTGGAACGCGTGGGTGTGCAGCACATCCGCGTCCGACATCAGGGAGCGCAGTCGGCGCCCGACCGAGAGAAGGTCACGGATGCTGCCCCGTGACCACGGGATCCGCTCGACGGTGAAGCCTCGGGCGGAGCTCTCGGCATCGGAGCCCTCGGCATCGGAGAGGAGGGCAGGGTCGACGAGGTGCACCACCCGCACGTCGTGGATCTCCGAGAGGAGCGCGGCATCGCGTTCGACGAAGACGCCGGCGACCGGGTTCGCCACGGTCGGGAACCAGGGGGTGACCATCAGGATGCGCACCCGACCCACGGTATCAACCGAACAACCAGGATGCTCCGCCTAGGATTGTGTTCCGTGAAGATCGTCAGCGTCGTGGGCGCGCGCCCCCAGTTCGTCAAGCTCGCCCCCATCCACAAGGCCGCGCTCGCCGCGGGTGTCGAGCACGTCATCGTGCACACCGGGCAGCACTACGACCCCATGCTCTCCGATGTCTTCTTCGAGGACCTCGGCATCGGCGCCCCCGACGTGCACCTCGGGGTGGGCAGCGGCTCGCACGGCGTGCAGACCGGCGCGATGCTGGCGGCGCTCGACGCGGTCTTCGATGCACACCGTCCCGACTGGGTGCTGGTCTACGGCGACACGAACTCGACGGTCGCCGCCGCGCTGAGCGCCGTGAAGATGCACATCCCGGTCGCGCATCTCGAGGCAGGCCTGCGCAGCTTCAACCGGCGGATGCCGGAAGAGCACAACCGCGTCATGACCGATCACGCGGCCGACCTGCTCCTGGCCCCGACGCAGGTGGCTGTCGATCACCTGCGAGGCGAGGGACTCGGCGCCCGCACCGTCCTGGTGGGCGACGTCATGACCGACGTGCTGTTCGAGGTGCGCGACGAGGTCGGCTCCCGACCGTCCGCGCTCCTGGACGAGCTCGGCCTGGAGGCGGGCGGGTACTACGTCGCGACGATCCACCGCGCCGAGAACACGGACGACCCGGCTCGACTCACCGAGGTCGTGAGCGCGCTGGGCGGTCTCGACAAGCCGGTGGTGCTGCTCGCCCATCCGCGCGTCGTCGCGAAGGCGGCCGCGCACGGGATCGAGCTCACGCAGGGATCCCTCATCGCCCACCCCTCTCTCGCGTACCCCGATCTCATCGCCGCCGCACTCTCCAGCGCCGGTGTCGTCACCGACTCCGGCGGGCTCCAGAAGGAGGCCTTCCTGCTGCGCGTGCCCTGCACGACCGTCCGGACCGAGACCGAGTGGGTCGAGACCGTGCAGCTCGGCTGGAACGTCCTCGCGAACACGGCCGAGGAGATCTCGGCGGGTGTGACGCGTCCTCGCCCGGCCGACACGTCGGAGGCCCCGTACGGTGACGGACACGCGGCGGAGCGCGTCATCCAGGAACTGATCCGAGCGGCCGGGGAGACGTCCGTCGCGTGAGCGCGGCTGAGATCGCGTCCCGACCTCGCCGCGGATTCCGGACCGACGTCCAGGGCCTGCGCGCGGTCGCCGTCGGCCTGGTGCTGCTGTACCACGCGGGAGTGCCGTTCATCACGGGCGGCTACGTCGGCGTCGACGTCTTCTTCGTGATCTCGGGCTTCCTGATCTCTAGCCATCTGATGGAGTCGCTGGAGCGGGACGGACGCATCCGCTTCGCCGACTTCTATGCGCGACGCATCCGCCGCATCCTCCCCGCATCCCTGGTCGTGGCCGTGCTGACCGCTGTCGCGGCCATCATCTTCTACCCGCCGCTGGCCCTCGAGCGCATCCTGCGGGACGCGCTCGCGACGATCCTCTACGTCCCCAACGTGTGGTTCGCGATCCAGAACACCGATTACCTGGCAGACCACTCGGCTTCCCCCTACCAGCACTACTGGTCCCTGGGCGTCGAAGAGCAGTTCTACCTGGTCTGGCCGCTGATCCTCGTGCTGCTCGTGATGCTCGTGCGTCGACGCCGGGCGCTCGTCATCGGGGGCATCGTGCTCCTGGCCGGGGCGAGTCTGGTCGCCGGAGTCCTCATGACGCCGCTCGATCAGCCGTCCGCGTTCTTCCTCCTGCCGACCCGGGCATGGGAGCTCCTCGTCGGAGGCCTGGTGGGTGCGATCCTGTTGCACGGTGCACCGCGCTTCCCCCGCTGGCTGGAGGCGGCAGGGGGCTGGATCGGCCTCGCCATGATCCTGGGCTCCGCGCTCCTCTACGACGACAAGACGGTGTTCCCCGGCACGGCCGCGATGCTGCCCGTGTTCGGCACCGCGCTCGTGATCCTGTTCGGAGCGCGGGGGACGTCCGCGGGCCCGACCCGGTTGCTCTCGATCAGGCCGATGCAGTTCATCGGCCTGATCTCCTACTCGCTCTATCTCGTGCATTGGCCGCTGCTGATCGTGACCCAGGCTGCCGTCGGCGAGCAGAATCCGCTCCGCCTCACCGTCAAGGTGCTGGTGGGGATCGTCATCGCGCTGCCGCTCGCGTGGCTCCTGTTCCGCTTGGTGGAGACGCCGCTGCGCGCCCCGCGGTTCCTCGTCGACAGGCGGCCGAGAGCGACGCTCTGGGGCACTCTCGCGCTCACGGTCGTCCTCGTGGCCGGAACGCTGGGAGCCGTGCAATGGGCCGCGACGCGCGATGTCGGCACCGGCGAGGCTGTCGCCGCCGCCCCGGACTTCCCGGTCTCTCCGCCGAACGCGACCCCGTTCGTCCCGCGCAACATGACCCCGGGTCTCGACGCCGTGGCCGCGGATGTCGCACCCATGTACGGCGACGGCTGCCACTACGACGTGAAGCGCGAAGACGTGCAGCAGTGCCACTACGGGGACCTGGACGGCAGCCGCACGATCGCGGTCTTCGGCGACTCCCATTCGGCGCAGTGGTTCCCTGCCGTCGAGGACTACGCCGACGAGGTGGGGGACATCCGGATCGACGCCTACACGAAGTCGTCGTGCCCCGCGGTCGACGTGACGGTGCTCGACAAGGACGTGCCCTACGCGTCGTGCGACCGATGGCGCGAGAAGGTGCTCACCTCGCTGGTCGCCGATCCGCCCGACCTCGTCGTGTTCTCCAGCTACGCGGGGTATGCGCTCGACGGAGCCGACGACGACCAGGCCCGCTCGCGTGCCTGGGAGGAGGGCGTCCAGAGCACGGTCTCCCGTCTCCGAGAGGCGGGGAGCGAGGTACTGGTCATCGCGGACACCCCGCGGTTCTCCGCGGCGCCGGCGACGTGCGTCTCGGCGAACGTCCTCGACGTCTCGGTGTGCGACGGGGAGCGGGCGAGCGTGTTGGACGCCGCGTTCACCGGCCAGGAGCGCGAGGCGGCCGAAGGCGCCGGCGCGGTGTACGCCGATCTCAGCGATTTCATCTGCGACGCCGACACCTGCCCGGTGATCGTCGACGACATCTTCGTGTACCGCGACGTGAACCACATGACCTCGACGTTCGTCTCCTATCTCGCACCGGCGCTCGAGCCCTCGCTCGCCTCCCTCCTCGGCGTCGATGCCGGAACAGACCCGTAGAATGGACACCATGCGTATCGCCGTCGTGGCCCTCGGAAAGATCGGGCTCCCTCTCGCCGTCCAGTTCGCCTCTTCGGGTCACGACGTGATCGGCGTCGACGTGAACCAGAAGGCCGTCGACACCATCAATGCGGCGCAGGAGCCCTTCCCCGGGGAAGCCGAGCTCCAGGAGCGTCTCGCCGAGCTGATCCCGTCCGGCCGCCTGCGGGCGACCACGGATTACGCCGAGGCCATCCCCGGCGCGGACGCCGTCGTGCTCGTCGCCCCCGTCTTCGTGAACGACGAGACCTGGGAACCCGACTTCAAGTACATGGATGCGGCGACGCGTTCGCTCGCCGAGCACCTGACGCCCGGCACCCTGGTGTCGTACGAGACCACCCTCCCGGTCGGCACCACGCGCGAGCGCTGGAAGCCGATGCTCGAGGAGGGCTCCGGCCTCGTCGAAGGCAAGGACTTCTTCCTGGCCTACTCGCCGGAGCGCGTGCTCACCGGCCGCGTGTTCGCCGACCTGCGCAAGTACCCCAAGCTCATCGGGGCGCTCTCGGACGAGGGCAACCGCCGCGCACGCGAGTTCTACGAGGCCGTCCTGCAGTTCGACGAGCGGCCCGACCTGCCCCGTCCGAACGGCGTGTGGGACCTCGGAACGACCGAGGCGTCCGAGATGGCGAAGCTCGCGGAGACCACCTACCGCGACGTGAACATCGGGCTCGCGAACCAGTTCGGGCTGTTCGCCGCGTCGCACGGCATCGACGTGTACAAGGTGATCGAAGCCTGCAACTCGCAGCCCTACAGCCACATCCACCGGCCCGGCATCGCCGTCGGCGGACACTGCATCCCGGTCTACCCGCGCCTGTACCTGTCGACCGACCCCGATGCCGACATCGTCCGCGTCGCCCGCCAGCTGAACGCATCGATGCCGGAGCGCCTCGTCGCACAGGCCGAGGGCATCCTGGGCGACCTCAGCGGCCAGCGCGCCGTCGTCCTCGGCGCCGCCTACCGCGGTGGCGTCAAGGAGACCGCGTTCTCCGGTGTCTTCCCGACGGTGAAGGCTCTCAAGGATCGGGGCGCCGAGGTCGTCGTGCACGACCCGCTGTACACCGACGAGGAGCTGCGTGGCCTCGGGTTCGAGCCCTACGCGATCGGTGGAGAGGTCGACCTCGCGATCCTGCAGACCGACCACGCCGACTACAAGGAGCTCGGACCTGACCAGCTCCCCGGCGTGAAGCTGCTCGTCGACGGACGTGCGGCGACGGACGCCGCCCGCTGGGCGGGCACGCCGCGCATCGTCGTGGGAACCGCTGCATAACGCTCTCTGAACGACGAAGGCGGCGCCCCCGGTGGGGGACGCCGCCTTCGTCGTTCCGGGCGGACCAGGAGCGTCTATTTCGTGGCGGGTGCCGCATCCGGCACGGCACTCTCGCCATCCACCGCCTCGTCGCCGATCGCCTCATCGTCGATCGACTCGTCGTCGACCGCACCGCCATCGGCGGCACCGCCATCGACCGCACCGACGACCGCTTCGTCGGCCGCCATCGGGTCGGGCCCCCGCGTCGCGGCTCGCAGTGTCAGCGCCGCGGCGAGCACGAAGAAGATGAGCCCCGGCACCGCGTACCGGAACTGGGTGGGTGTGCCGTTCGTGATGTTGTAGAGCGCCGTGCCGAGGATCGCTCCCAGCAGCAGATGCGACTCGGAGCGTCGGAAGAAGAGGATCATACCGACGACGGCGAGGATGATGAGGATCAGCAGGGTCAGGTCGCGGGTGAGGAAAGTGTTGGTGTCCCTGGCGAGGATCTGCAGAGCCATGCGGGGGACGGCCAGGATGGCCTCGCCCAGCGTGTCCACCTCGGCCTTCTTGAGGAACTGGTCGAGCTGGGAGAACGACGGGAAGAGGGCAGTCTGGAGGACCTGGCAGACGATCGCGGTTCCCGCGACGACGAGGGCAGGCCAACCCCACGCGCTCCAGCGTCGCTGGACGAGCGAGCCGAGCAGCCAGGCCATCACGAACGCCCCCGCGACGATGAAGGTCGCCTGCCGAGTGAATGCCGACCCCACGACGGTGAGCGCCACCGCACCGAGGAGCCAGCCGCTTCGCTTGCGGAACCATGCCCAGGTGGCGAGAAGGGTGAGTGCCGTCCACAGCGCGGAGAGAGACTCGGTGAGCATGCCGGCGTTGAACATCATCAGCTGATAGCTGGTGTTGACCAGCAGCATGACGGTGACGGCCACGCCGTTGCCGAACCGGCGGCGGAGGATCTGGGTGAAGACGATCGTCATCGCCAGGAGGATGACCAGGACGGTCGCGGCCAGGCCGAACGGGCCGAAGAGGCGTACGGGGAGGGCGGCGAGTGCCGGGAGGACGACGCGCGGCTGCACGAGTCCCCAGCCGAACAGCTGATCGATGTCCGGGACCGGCACCCGGTACGCGTCGGCGAACTCGATGGTGAGATCACGTGCCGACTCCTGCGACTCGCCCCCGAACCAGTACGCCATCGCCAGGTAGTAGCGCGAGTCCGGATAGAAGAACGGGAGGCGGCGGACATAGGCCACATAGCCGACGACGAAGCTCCCGAGCACGATGATCCAGGTGAGGATGTCGGCTCGTCGAGTGGAGCCCCACGCGAGCGCGCGCGACACGCGCGACGGGGCGGAGGTGGTGTCGGAACTCATGAGATGGTCTCGTTCGTTGTCGGGCGGCGCGGGCGCGCGCCGTCGGCGGTCAGTCCGTTCGACTCGCGTCGAACGGTGAGTAGGTCGGGGTGGAGGGGGTCGCCTGTATGTCGAGTTGCAGGGCGCTGATGAGCATCTGCGTGCCGATCATCAGCGGGAGTGCGGCGAGCATGACGGTCGCGGCCGTCGCGACGACCGATCCGGCGATCTGGAACATCACCCAGATGCTGATGCCCACACCGATGGTGAACAGCAGCAGGCCGGCGAAGAGCAGCAGCGCGATGGGGGAGAAGGACCACAGCACGTAGCGGTACCAGATGCGCGACCAGTATCCGACGGTCAGTCGGTTGAGCAGCTCCGGGATGACCTTGCTCAGACGGATGCTGGAGACCTCGTCGCCGTACACGGCCGGGATCGGCACGTCTGTCGCCGGTACCTGCAGGATGTTCAGGTGGATGAGGAGATCGTTCTCGAAGCTGTACCGCTTGGCCACGCGATCGAGAGGGACGCGCTCGAGGACCTCGGTGCGGATCGCCGTGTACCCGTTCTGCGGGTCGAAGAGGTTCCAGTACCCCGATGCCAACTTCGTGAAGAAGGAGAGCACGATGTTCCCGAAGACGCGATGCCCCGGCATCCCCCGGAACGATTCCGGGGAGTAGAACCGGTTGGCCTTCGCGAACCCGAAGCCGCCGTCCGTCACCGTGTCCAGCAGCGCCGGCAGGTAGGCGGGATCCATCTGCGCGTCGCCCGCCATCACGACGTTCACATCGGCGCCGAGCTCCATCGCGGCACGGTGGGCGGTGATGATCGCCCCGCCGACGCCCTGGTTCTCTTCATGACGGATGAGCGTGACCCGCGGATCGCCGACGGCACGCACCGCCTGGCTGGTCGCATCGGGGCTGCAGTCATCGACGATGACGATGTGGTCGACGTACTCCGGCATCGTCTCGATGACCGTGGCGATCATCTTCTCTTCCTTGAACGCCGGCACGACCGCCGCGATGGTCGCATTCTTATACATCGGAACTCCGGGTCGAGGGGGTGGCGAACACCCAGTAACGATAGGCGAAGTAGTTCCAGACCGTCGTCGCCACCACGGCGACGACCTTTCCTGCGAACCATCCGGCACCGCTCTGGTCGACGAGCCAGACGATGCCGGTCGTCGCGAGCGTGTTGAAGATGACGAGCGCCGTGTAGCGGGCCACACTCGGCACGACCTGGGAATCCGACGAGAACGAGACGACGCGCTGAAGCGTGTACGTCACGGCGAAGGAGGCGAGGAAGGCGAGAGGCGTCGCGATCGCGAGCGGCGCGCCGAGCACGTCATGCGCCAGCCACAGGAGTCCCACATCGACGAGGAAACAGAATCCGCCGACGACGAGATACCTGACAGCGCTGCTGCCCCAGGCGAGGCGCGCCAGGTCGCGGGCAGTTTTCGGCATGCGCCCATTGTCTCAGACGGGGTACGCAGGTTCGGTCGGCCCGCCGCCGATACGATGGACGGCATGGATCTTCTTGTCGTCGGGTCGGGTTTCTTCGGCCTCACCATCGCTGAGCGTGCCGCCGAAGCCGGCCGCAAGGTGACTGTCATCGACCGCCGCCACCACATCGGCGGCAACGCCTACAGCGAGGCGGAGCCCGAGACCGGGATCGAGGTGCACCGCTACGGTGCGCACCTCTTCCACACCTCGAACGCGACCGTGTGGGAGTACGTCAACCGCTTCACGAGCTTCACGAACTACGTGCACCGCGTCTACACGACCCACAAGGGCACGGTCTTCCCGATGCCGGTGAACCTCGGCACGATCAACCAGTTCTTCCAGTCCGCCTACACGCCCGACCAGGCGCGCGCGCTGGTGAAGGAGCAGGCGGGGGAGTTCGACGCGAAGACCGCCGCGAACTTCGAGGAGAAGGGCATCGCTCTCGTCGGACGCCCGCTGTTCGAGGCGTTCTTCCGCGACTACACCGCGAAGCAGTGGCAGACCGACCCGCAGAAGCTCTCGGGCGACATCATCAGCCGCCTCCCGGTGCGCTACACCTACGACAACCGCTACTTCAACGACACCTGGGAGGGCCTGCCTACCGACGGCTACACCGCGTGGCTGGAGCGGATGGCGGATCACCCCAACATCGACGTGAAGCTGAACGTCGACTACTTCGACGACGCGCAGCCGCTCAGCAAGAAGGCGACCGTCGGCCAGGTCCCCGTCGTGTACACCGGGCCCGTCGACCGCTACTTCGACTACGCCGAGGGGGCACTGAGCTGGCGCACCCTCGACTTCGAGCAGGAGGTGCTGAACGTCGGCGACTTCCAGGGCACGAGCGTGATGAACTACCCCGACATGGACGTGCCGTACACGCGCATCCACGAGTTCAAGCACTTCCACCCGGAGCGCAAGGACGTGTACGAGTCGGACAAGACGGTGATCATGCGCGAGTTCTCGCGCTTCGCCGAGCGCGAGGACGAGCCGTACTACCCGGTGAACACCCCGACCGACCGCGAGGGGCTGCTGGCCTACCGCGAGCTCGCGAAGGGCGAGCAGGACGTGCACTTCGGTGGACGTCTCGGCACGTACCAGTACCTCGACATGCACATGGCCATCGGCTCGGCGCTGTCGCTGTGGAACAACACTCTCTCCTAGACTCGACATCGTGAGTCACGCTGCTGTCGGGGCGCCCGGGACGCCCCGGCGATATCTGCATTCGCTGTGGCTGCTCTCTGCCCGCGACCTGAAGGTCCGGTACTCGACGAGCTTCCTCGGCTACCTGTGGTCGGTCCTCGATCCGCTCGTCATGAGCGCGATCTACTGGTTCGTCTTCACGCAGATCTTCCATCGCGATGTGGGCGAGTCGCCGTACATCATCTTCTTGATCAGCGCGCTGCTGCCCTGGGTGTGGTTCAACGCCTCGGTGTCGGACTTCACGCGAGCCTTCAAGAAGGATGCACGCCTCGTACGCTCCACGGCGATCCCGCGATCGATCTGGGTGAACCGGATCGTGCTGAGCAAGGGCATGGAGTACCTCTTCTCCCTGCCCGTGCTCGTGCTGTTCATCGTGGTCAACCTCCTCATCGAGTCGAACCCCGACGAGGTCGTGCAGGTGGGGTGGGGCGTCCTCTGGATGCCCGTCGCGATGCTGCTGCAGACTGTGCTCCTCGTGGGGCTCGGTCTCCTCGTCGCGCCGCTGTGCGTGATGTACGTCGACCTGGAGCGGACCACGGCACTCATCCTCCGAGCGATGTTCTACGCGACGCCGATCATCTACAACGTGACGGACCTCCCCGGGGTCTTCCAGACGCTCGGTGCGTTCAATCCCCTCGCCGGCATCTTCATGCTCTACCGGATGCCGTTCTTCCCCGACCAGTGGAACCCCTTCACGCTCGTGATCAGCGTCGTGATGACCCTCCTGATCCTCGCTCTCGGCATCTGGACGTTCCGGAAGCTGGAACGACCCGTGCTGAAGGAGCTGTGATGTCGGCGGCCATCGAGGTGCAGGGGCTCGGCGTTCATTTCCGCCGCAACAAGCGGGGACGTCGCAGCCTCAAGGATCTGTTCGCGGGCGCGTCCCGTCGTTCGCGACCGGGCGAGTTCTGGGCGCTGCGCGACGTCTCCTTCACGGTGCAGCCGGGGGAGTCGATCGGCGTCGTCGGACGCAACGGTCAGGGCAAGTCCACGCTGCTCCGCCTCGTCGCCAAGGTGCTGCTCCCCGACGAGGGGACCGTCTCGGTGAACGGCGGTGTGGCCCCGCTGATCGAGATCACCGGAGGGTTCGTCGGCGACCTCACCGTGCGCGAGAACGTGCGGCTGACCGCGGGCCTGCACGGGATGTCGCGAGACGAGGTCTCCCGGCGCTACGACGACATCATCGCCTTCGCCGAGCTCGCGGGCTTCGAGGAGACGCCCTACAAGCACCTCTCCAACGGCATGAAGGTGCGTCTCGCCTTCTCGGTGGTGTCACAGCTCGATGAGCCGATCCTGCTGGTCGACGAAGTGCTCGCGGTCGGCGACAAGGCCTTCCGCGACAAGTGCTACAAGCGGATCGACGAGCTGCTCGCCGAAGGGCGGACGCTGTTCTTCGTGAGCCACAACGAGCGTGACCTGCGACGGTTCTGCACCCGGGGGCTCTATCTGGACAAGGGCGCCCTCGCGCTCGACGCGCCGATCGCCGAGGTGCTCGACCGCTACAACGCCGACCACGCCGTCTAGCCTCTCGGCCCCGTCACGTCTCGGACGCCGGTGGGGCTCCGTGGGTCGGCTCAGAGACCGACCAGGCTCCGCAGGTTCTGGACGGACGTGCGCGCGGCATCGACAGCACCGGGGACACCGGAGCCGCTCGTGATCGCGGTGCGCAGCTGTGCGAGCGTCTTCGCGTACGCCGAGACGCCGTCGCGCCACTTCTGATCGATCGATGACGGGGCCTGGGCGTCCGACAGCCGCTGCGCGTCCTGCTGGAGCGAGTCGACCACCGGCAGCGCGTCCTGGTCGCTGGCGCCGGAGATGATGTCGAGGCCACGGGGAGCGGTGTTCAGCCATCCGCTCACCTGTCCACGGAACGTCTCGACGCTCGGGTCGGCAGCCGGCGGGGGAGTCACCATCGGGGTCCGCGTCGGCGCGGGCGATCCCGTCGGCGTCGGCGTCGAGGTCGGGCTCGAGGTCGGGGTGCTGGTCGCCGATGTCGAGGGCGTCGGCGACGGGCTCCCGGTCGGCGTCGGTGCATCCCCACGCGGGAGCAGGAAGAAGAGCAGCACGCCGACGATCGCGAGGGCCGCGACGGAGAGGCCCACGATGAGCCACACCCGCCCGGTCTTCTTCGGCGCGGGCGGCAACGGCGCCCAGCGCAGCTCGGGCTGCTGCTCGTCCATCGTCACGCCTCCAGGGGAGGCATCGGCTGCCAGGTGCGGTCGCGGCCGGCCTTGCCGCCATCGCGGATGCCCCGGAACAGGTTGCTGGTGCCGCGCACGGTCCGCTCCACGAACGCGAGCCGGATGAGCTCCTTGAAGAAGGTCGCCGCCGTGCCGAGGCCGAACAGCACCGGGTTGTAGACGCCGTGGACGCGGTAGTACTGCTTGATGAAGCCGCGGTTGCGCATGATGTAGTAGCGGTAGGCGTTGCTGGACGCGTTCATGTGGCGGATGCCCATGTCCCACTGCTTGATCTCACGCGTGCGTCGCAGCACGAACTCGTCGACGATCACGGCCGTGGTCAGGCGCGAGGCCAGCCAGCCGTACATCTGGTCGTCCCAGTAGATGAAGAAGCGCGGGTCGGGGAGTCCGATCTGCTGGACGATCGAGCGGTGGATGAACATGCCCTCGAAGCAGCCGCTGTTCATCTCCTTGTAGCCCGACTCGTCGAAGCTGGACGGAGCGAACGGGATCGGGATGCCCATGCGCTCGGCGATGCGGTACTGCCAGTAGAACTCGCTGCCGTCGTAGTCGTAGCGGCGGCCCTGGATGCTCTTGAAGCGGGTACTCCACACGCCCATCTTGGCGAGTCCCTCGGGGAGGACCTCCACATCGTCGTCCATCATCCAGATCCACTCGGAACCCAGCTCGTACGCCGTGCGCATGCCCTCGCTGAAGCCACCGGAGCCGCCGGTGTTCGTCTCCAGGCGCCGGTAGACGATCTCGGTGCCGATGTCCTCCCGGAACGACTCGACGACGTCGGTGGTGTCGTCCGCGGAGGCGTTGTCGATGATCACCACGTGGCCGGGCTTCGGGTCCATCGCGGTGATGCTGGTGAGCAGACCGGAGAGGAGGTGCGAGCGGTTGAAGGTGACGATGACGATCGTCGCTGCTGTGGGATCGAATGCAGCGGGCGCCGCGGTCATGCCTTCTCCTCGAAGATCTGCTGCCAGGACTGGGGGGAGACGAGCTCGGGGAGCGCCTCGCGATACTGCTTCTGCAGCTCCGGCCACCGGCGACGGAGCTCGGCGTGCAGCCGGAGCGTCTCGCGCAGCATCCGACGGTACTTCGCGCGGTCGCGGGTGTAGATGTTCTTGCCGGAGCCGTCGGCGGCACTCACCAGGGCGCTGTCGAACGCCGGGACGCGCCACCAGTGCGCGTCTTCCTTGCCGAACTCGACTTCCGGCTGGGCGACGTTCGCCGGCGAAGGCCGGTGCACGAGGTGAGAGGCGAGTGTCCTCAGCGTGAACCACCGGAGTCGCAGCCCCTTCGGGCTGTCGAGGTCGTTCTTCGGAAGCTGCTTGTACACCTGCCGGCCGCGGCGCGAATGCAACACCTTGGCGGGGTCGCGATGCACGACGGTCTCCGGGAACTCGCCGGCCAGGGCGCGCGCGGCCGGCATCGCTGTCGCCAGGTTGTCGCGCATGTGCGCGGGGCCGGAGAGGATGTCGCGCAGGGCCTGTGCCCGCAGGGCGACCGGGTAGTACTGCATCATCATGAGGTGCTTCAGATCGACCCGACGACTGTGCACGATCAGACGACCGCCGCGAGGCACGTTCGAGTGCAGCAGACCGGCGACGATGCGGTTGCGAGCGTGGAAATACGCCTGCCAGTCGATGGAGTCGTCTTTGTTCACCCACGACACGTGCCAGAGCGCGACGCCAGGCATGGAAACGGTCGGGAACCCGGCTTCGCCGGCGCGGAGACAGAATTCCGCGTCGTCCCACTTGATGAAGGCCGGAAGGGACAGGCCCACCTCGCGGATGGCGTCGAGGGGGATGAGGCACATCCACCAGCCGTTGTAGTCGGCGTCCATGCGCATGTGCAGGAGGCTCGACTGTCGCAGGTTCGCGACGCCGAAATCGTGCGGCATCTTCTCCTGGTAGAGGTTGCGCCACATGAACGGGCCCTCGTCGACGACCTCGGCCCAGCCGTGCAGCTTGGGACGATCGAGGAGATCGAACATGTGCCCGCCCACGAGGACCGGGCTGGTCGCGTACTGACCGAAGACGATGGATCGACGCAGCGACTCGGGCTCGAGCCGCACGTCGTCGTCGAGGAGCTGCACGAAGTCGCTCTCCGGGCGCTGCAGGGTCTCGTGCATCGCGCGGGCGAAGCCTCCCGAGCCGCCGAGGTTGTCCTGACGGATCACCTGGAGCGTCTCCCCGAGGCGCTCGGCCACGTGGGCGTAGCCGTCCTGGTCCGAGACGAGCTGGGTGCCCTGGTCGACGAGGAAGATGCGGTCCACGAACTCGAGCGCATCCGGCGACGCGGCGAGGGCGCGCAGGGTCTCGACGCAGTAGTCCGGCTTGTTGTAGGTGGTGATGCCGAGCGAGGCCTTGCCGGTGCGCGCGGGCTCCTGCTCGGTGGTCCACTCCGCGCCTTCGAGCACGGCGGGCTTCTCGTCGGCGACGATGTCGAACCAGATCCAGCCGCCGTCGCTGTACTGGGTGAGCTCGAGATCGAAGGACGTCGATGCCTCGCCCGTCACCTCGCGGGTGGCGATCCGCTGACGGACGCCCGAGCCGTTGGAGCGGTAGACCAGGAGGGTCGCCGGACCGGTGGTGCGCACCGTGAGGGTCACCTGGCGCACGCTGGTCCAGTGCTGCCAGTACGAGGCGGGGAAGGCGTTGAAGTACGTCCCCAGGGACACGCGACGACCGGCGACGATGCGGGCGCGGTGGCGGCCCAGGATGTTCCCGAGATGTGCGCGGTTGGAGACGCGGACGGGTTCGTCCTCGATCACGGACCACGTCTCCGGGTCGGCGTAGAGCGGGAGGAGGTCGGGGTCGCGATCAAGTGGGAAGACGACGTTCTGAAGGACGTGGGCCACTGGGAGGTTCTCCGATGTTGGTGCCGCAGACCGCTGTCCGGGGACAGCGCGGGACTCGACGAGCAGTGAGTAGCCTACCGTCGATGACCTCTGGATCTGCGGAGAGCCTCCCTCCTGGCCTCCAGACGCACTGGCTAGACTGACCGCGATGAAGGTACTGATCACCGGCGGCGCCGGCTACATTGGGTCAACCGTCGCGACGGCGTGCATCGAAGCCGGGATCGACGTGGTCATCCTCGACGACCTGTCCAAGGGCAGGAGGGCCTTCGGCGAGGGGCGCGAGCTCTACGTCGGCGACATCGCCGACCGCGAGGTGGTGGAGGGCCTGCTGGCCGACCACCCCGACATCGACGCGGTGATCCACTGCGCGGCCCGGATCGTCGTCCCGGAATCCGTCGCCGATCCGCTCGGGTACTACGACGCCAATGTCGGAAAGACGATCGTGCTGCTCCAGCGCCTGCGCGATGCGGGCATCCCGCGCATCGTGTTCAGCTCCTCCGCCTCGGTGTACGCCGGCGAGACCGGCGACGGGGTCGACGAGAACGGCACGCTCGCTCCGGCGAGCCCGTACGCGACGACCAAGGCGATGGTCGAGCAGATCCTCGACGATGCGGCGAACGCGGGAGACTTCCGTGCCATCGCGCTCCGCTACTTCAACCCGATCGGCGCCGACCCCCGGCTGCGCACCGGTCTGCAGAACCCGACACCCTCGCACGCGCTGGGCAAGATCATGCAGGCCCGCGCGAACGGCGAGCCCTTCACCATCACGGGCACCGACTGGGCGACCCGCGACGGCTCCGGCCTTCGCGACTACATCCACGTCTGGGATCTCGCGCTCGCGCACGTCGCGGCGGTGCAGCGGTTCGACGAGGTCGCGACGCTCGACGCGCCGTACCAGGTGGTCAACCTCGGCACCGGCGACGGTGTGACCGTCCGCGAGCTCGTGGCGGCGTTCGAGCGGGTGACCGGGGAGCCGCTCCCCGTCGTGGAGACCGATCGGCGTCCCGGCGACCAGGCCGGTGCGTTCGCGATCGTCGACCGCGCGGCAGAGGTGCTCGGATGGAGCGCCCAGCGTTCGGTGGACGACGGCGTGCGCGACGCGATCGCCTGGGCCGAGAAGCTGCGCTCCCTGCGCTGAGAGCGCCGGAACGCCGATCCGGCTACGCCTGAGGGCGGAGGGTCGGGATCGCGCCCGTGTGCGCCGCGTCGATGTTCTCGCGCCAGGACCGTGACTGACCCGCCCGCAGCGCGCAGAGCACCAGCAGGAACCATCCGGCGCCGACGAGCGTGAAGCTCTCGAACATCGAGTCGACCGCGAGCGTGACCAGCGTGATGGGTGTCCACGCGTAGACCACCGATCGGCGGACGCTGGCGACCAGCCACGAGCGGATGAGCGCCACGCCGCCGAGCAGCAGGAACAGCACCAGGCCGGCCGCCCCGAGCTGCAACAGCACGTCGAAGAACGCGTTCAGCGCGCTCTGGTGATGGTCGTCGAGCTGGAAGTTGATGTAGGTGAACGGGTACTCGCCCCGTGCCCAGTCGCCGAACCAGCCCCACCCCTGGATCGGTTTCACCGCGACGAAGTCGAGGATCGTGTTCCACAGACTCGCGCGGATCGAGAAGTCGGACCCGGCATCGAGCAGCGCGATGATCTGGTGGCGCAGCGCGAAGGCGATCGTGAGCGTCACGGCGACCAGGGCGCCCAGCATCCACTGCACGAGGTTGCGACGCTCCGGCGACGTGTGACGGACGATCGTGAGCGCGAGCGTCACGATGCCGACGGCTACCGCGAGCACGAGCACGGTGGGGGAGGCGGAGAGGAACGCCAGGGACCCCGCGAGGGCGATGGAGCCCACCGCGAGGGGAGGCTCCACCGACTGCGTGCGCCACTCGATCACGAACGTGATGAGGGCGATCACTGCGATGAAGCCGAGCATGTTGCGGCTGCCGAACAGGCCCTGCACCGGCCCGCCCTCGGCGAGGTTGCCCTGGATCGCGAGGAAGGTGAACGGGAGGTCGAGCAGGATCCCGGACAGGATCTCGAGTCCGAGCGAGGCGGCGAGGAGCACGCGGAGCGTGTCGCCGATGGCCCGGACGGTCTGCAGCGTGTCCCGGATGTGGCCGATGGTGATCGCGAGGAAGGCGTAGCCGAACAGCGCCATCCATCCGAACACGGTGTCCGAGCGGTCCGTCGTCCAGACCAGGCTCAGCAGCGCCCAGCCCAGGAATGCGAACAGCGAGGAGGGGGCGATCCGGAGCGGGGAGAGCTCGTCGCGGCGCACCCAGAGGATCGCGGCACCCAGCAGGCACAGCACGGTGATGACGGTGGCGAGGGTGGCCCGCGAGGCCATGCGCTCGATCGCATACGACCCGAAGACGGCGAGGAGCGCGGCGATCGTGAAGGCGCGCGCGAGCTCCACAGACCCGAGCAGCCGGGTGAGCGGACGCGCCGACGTCACGGCACCCGCCGTTGCCGGGCGCCGCGCTCGAACACGAGGTCGCGCTCGCCGACGCCGACCAGCGGCACGGACTTCAGCTTGAACGACAGGAGCACGAGGAGCAGCCACCCCCACAGCATGATCGGCGTCGACTCCGAGAGACCCTGCACGAGCAGGACCACGGTGAACAGGCTGGGCAGCAGGGTGAGCGGGGAGTACGGGCGCTCGGCGTCGAGGTCCCAGCGCGGACGGTCGATCGCGAAGAACCACGAGCGCCACAGCAGGGTCAGGTAGGCGACGGCCATCAGGATGAGGCCCAGCACGCCGAGCTGGAACAGCACGTCGAGCCACATGTTGTGCGCATGGAAGACGCTGATGCCGTGGTCGACGATCCAGCCGTCGAACGCGGGGTCGTCCGGGATCCACGGGCTGGAGAAGCCGTTGCCGAACAGAGGATGATCGCGCACGCGCTCGAGGACCTTGGTCCAGATCAGGTCCGAGCGGCCGGTGAGATCGGAGGAGCGGCCGACCAGACCGAGGAGCCAGTCCCGCAGCAGCCAGACGATCCCGGCGCCGAGCACCGTGCCGCCGATGGCGATCACGTAGATGCGGGTGCGCGCTCCGGGGGTGCGGGCCCTCCGCATCAGGAGGGCGACGGCGAGGACGACGGCGGCGGCCGCGGCGCACGCGAGCGCGGTGACCGACGACGTGCGGAACAGGAAGTACGCGGCGAGGGCCATCCAGAGGGCGAGCGTGGTGCGCCAGCGCGCGCGAGCGGCGAACAGCACCCCGAACGTGATGATCGCGAAGAGCGAGATGATCGCCAGCAGGTTCGCGTTGCCGACGATGCCCTGGATCCGTCCGCCGTCGAACAGGTTGTCGCGGACCCAGTACCACTGCGGGTCGATCTTCCCGTCGGGGGGCGTGAAGAAGTTGGGCAGCAGCGGCCCGTGCAGGACGAGTGACACCCAGAGCTCGATCGCCAGCGAGAGGCCCAGGATCCACTTGAAGGCGGACGAGAGCGCGCGCACGATCTCGTGCCAGGTGAGAACGTGGGCGATGAACAGCCCGTTGACCGTGACGGCGGCCAGCAGCGCCCACGTGATCAGCGTCGGCCCACGCCACTGGGACCAGGCCACGGAGACGAGCGCGAGTGCGGTGTAGCCGAGTGCCGTCCACGGCAGCCGTCGCCAGCGGAAGGGCTGCGGCCGGTTGCGCGTCAGCATCGGGATGCCGATGGCGAGCGTGGCGAGGGTGAAGACGGCGAGGGTGACGCCGGCGCCCTCCATGCCGAGCAGGTTGTACACCGCGGTGTGGGCGAACGTGACCACGAGCACGAGGATCACGTAGCCGCGCAGCAGCAGGTGCCCCGTCGACTCGCGCTCCGGCGCCGTGGGCGGGGCTGTCACCGGGTGCTTGGTGTACTGGGCCATCGGGATCAGGCTACCGCGCCCCGCTCGGCGCGTCCCTGAACGCCGCAGCGCGGCTCTACGCTGGGGGCATGCTGCTGAGCCTCACGAACGCACCCCGCGACTACGCCTGGGGGTCCGACACCCTCCTCGCCGGACTCGAAGGACGCACGCCCACGGGCGCGCCAGAGGCGGAGGTGTGGTTCGGAGACCACCCCGGCGACCCCGCCGACGTCGCCGGAGACGGCACGCTCGATCAGGTCACCGGTGGCACCCTCCCGTACCTGCTGAAGCTGCTCGCCGCGGCGCGGCCGCTCTCGATCCAGGTGCACCCGACGATCGAGCAGGCCCGTGCCGGCTGGGAGCGGGAGAGCGGCCTCCCCGCGGACGACCCGCAACGCAACTATCGGGACGACAACCACAAGCCCGAGCTCATCGTCGCGCTCAGCGAGCGGTTCGAGTCGCTGAGCGGCCTGCGCCCCGTCGCCGACACCCTCGGGCTGCTCGAGCTGCTCGACGGGAACGACGGCGTCCTGCGCCTGCGGACGCACCTCAGCGCCGACGGCGATGCGCTGCGGGACACGATCGGATGGCTTCTCGGCGGCGAGGCCCCGCAGGAGGTCGACGACATCATCGCCGCGGTCGTGGACGCGTCCGGGCGGACGGACACGGGGGAGTGGGGCACGACGCTCCGGGCGATCGCGGGAGTGGCGGAGAACTATCCGGGCGACCCCGGCGTCGTCGTCGCCCTGCTCATGAACCATGTCGTGCTGCGTCGCGGCGAGGCGGTGTTCCTGCGCGCCGGGCTGCTGCACGCGTACCTGTCCGGTCTCGGGGTCGAGATCATGGCGGCGAGCGACAACGTGCTCCGCGGGGGACTCACGCCCAAGCGCATCGACGTCGACGAGTTGCTCGCGATCCTCGACACGACGCCGGGCGAGGTGCCGGTGCAGCGTCCGGCGGGCGATGACCCCGTCACGCCGTACCCGGTTCCGGTGCCCGACTTCGCCCTCTCGCGTGTCGCCCTCGACGGCGCCCCCGTCGCGATCGAGGTGTCGGGACCGACGATGGTGCTCGCGACCGCCGGCGACGTGACGGTGACGTCGGCCGGGGGCGAGGAGCTCGCGGTCGCCGTCGGCACCGTGGCCTTCGCGAGCGACGGCGAGTCCCGCCTCACCCTGTCCGGAACGGGCGAGGCGTTCGTCGCCAGTCCCGGGCGCTGAGCCGCGCGGCGACCCCGTCGCGACACGCCGAGGGATCCGCAAGAACCTTAAAGAGTCGCTTGAGGGTTTACGATCCGCGACTTGACCGGAGCGAATGACACGGGTGTAATTAGTCATGCGCACGGCCCGCCGGGGGGCGGAGACAGGGTTGGAGATCGAGATGACGGGATACCGTTCCGACGTACCGGAGAACTGGTTCGTCGATCCGATCAACCTCGGTGTTCCCGGGGTGCGGCGCACGGACGCCGCCGATGACGACAACGCCCTCGCCTGGCAGGCGGATGCGCTCTGCTCGCAGACCGACCCCGAGGCCTTCTTCCCCGAGAAGGGCGGATCGACCAGGGACGCCAAGCGCATCTGCACGACGTGCGACGTCCGCAGCGAATGCCTCGAATACGCCCTCAACAACGATGAGCGGTTCGGCATCTGGGGCGGTCTCTCCGAGCGCGAGCGCCGCAAGCTCAAGCGCCGCGCCAGCTGACCCGCTCGCGGTCCGGCGACGCAGCTCGCATCCCCGTCGCGCATCCTCCGCATCGCTTCGCGGGCGCGCCGCATCCACTGCGTCGGCAGGGGCGAAGGCGCGCATAGGCTGGCGAGGCCATGCCAGCCCGTGTTCACGCCATCATCGTCGCGCGCCCCGGATCATCCTCCCGCGCGCAACTCCTCCGCACTCTCGAAGCCGTGCGGTCCCAGACCGCACCGGCCGAAGCCGTGACACTCGTCATCTGCGGCGACGCCTCCACCGCACGCGAGAGCGAAGCGGTGGCAGCGACGGTCGAGGGGATCATCGAGGCGCGCTCCACGACCTCCTTCACCGAGGCGATCGAGCTCGCTCGGCCCCGGGTGCGTGAGGGCTCCGCCATCTGGCTGCTCGCCCAGGACACGGCTCCGCATCCGAGGGCGCTCGAGCGCCTGCGCGGCACGCTGGAGCGCTCTCCCTCGGCAGCGATCATCGCCCCCAAGCTCGTCGCGACCGACAACGACCGAGAGATCGTCTCCCTCGGAGTGAGCATGACGGCGCTCGGCCGGTCCGTCGAGCTGGCCGCCGGGGAACTCGACCAGGGGCAGCACGACCGCATGGACGACGCTCTCGGCGCCGACATCCGCGGCATCCTCATCCGCGGCGAGGTCAGGGACACCCTCCGCCCGGACCCGGCGCTCGCCGGTGCCGACGAAGGGCTCGACCTCGGTGTGCGCGCCCGGCTCGGCGGAGGTCGCGTGGTGCTCGCTCCGAGCGCACGGATCTCTGCGGCTCCGGGAGGCCCCGCGGCGCTGCCGTCCGGACGGTTCCGCCGCGCCTATGTGACGCGGCTCGCGCAGCTGCACCGGCGTCTGGCGTACGCACCCGCCGCGGCCGTGCCGCTCCACTGGCTCAGCCTGCTGCCGCTCGCGCTCTGGCGCTCGATCACGCACCTCATCGGCAAGCGTCCCGAAGCCGTGCTCCCGGAATGGGGAGCAGCGCTCACCGCGATGCTCCGCGTCGGGGCCGTCGCCCGCTCTCGGGCGCGCATCCGGGCGTTCCGCTCCTCCACGTGGGCGAGCATCGCCCCGCTGCGGGTGAGCGCATCGGACCTTCGACGGCGCCTGGACGACGGTCACGGCAGCGAGGGCGGTGCCGTCAGCGAGCTGCGCTTCTTCTCCGGTGGAGGCGCCTGGGCCGTGCTCGCCGCGCTGGTCGTCAGCATCGCGTCCTTCACGACGCTCCTCGCGTGGCCGGCTCTCGGCGGCGGAGCGCTCCTGCCCCTCCGGCAGACCGTCGCGGCCCTCTGGAGCGATGCGGCCTGGGGCGTCCGCGGCACGGCTGTCGACCTGATCGGCCCGGCCGACCCCTTCGCCTCGGTGGTGGCCGTGCTGGGCTCGCTGTGGCCGGCCGGCCCGTCGTTCGCGATGGTGCTCCTGTGGATCCTCGCCCTTCCGCTCGCGGTGCTGGGCGGCTGGTTCGCGGCGACCAGGGTGACCGACCGTGCGGGTCTGCGGATCTTCGCGGGCGTCGCGTGGGCTCTCGCCCCCACCTTCCTCACGGCTCTCGTCGACGGGCGTCCGACCGCGGTCCTCGTCCATCTCCTCCTTCCCTGGCTCTTCCACACGGCCGTGGTGGCCCACCGGTCCTGGGGTGCGGCCGGAAGTGCCTCGCTGCTGCTCGCGGCCGTTCTCGCCTGTGCCCCCTCGCTGGCACCCGCCCTCGCCCTCCTGTGGGTGGTGGCGCTGGGCATCGTGCTCGGCACGGCGCAGTTCCGCGGTGCGGGACGTCTGTTGTGGCTGCCCGTGCCGACGATCGCGCTGTTCGCGCCGCTGGTCTTCTGGCAGCTCGCGCACGGGACGCCGCTGGCGCTGCTCGGCGACCCCGGCGCGATCTGGGCCGGACCCCAGGCCGCAGCGGACGCCGCCGGTCGGCTGGCCCTCGCCACCGGCTTCCCGACGACGGATCTCGCCGGCTGGATGTCGTTCGTGTCCGAGCCGTTCGGGATGTGGGCGCCCCTCCTGTGCGCGCCGATCGCCCTGCTGGCTCTCGGCGCCGCCGTCGCCCCGCGATGGCGCGCCGGGATCACCCTCCTCGTCGTGGCGCTGGCCGGTCTCGCGACCGCGTTCTTCGCCGTCGGCATCTCGGTCAGCTTCGCCCAGGGGGCAGCGGTGGCGATCTGGCCGGGTGCCGGACTCAGCCTCGCCTGGGTCGGAGTGGTCGGAGCCGCGCTCGTGACGCTGGACACCGCGATCACCCTTCCTCGCCTGAGGATCCTCACCGCCGTCGTCGCCGGCGTGGCACTGGCGGTCTGCGCGGTTCCCGCGCTCACCGCTTTCCATGCCGGGCGCTCGGTCCTCGCGAACGGTCCGGAATCGACGCTGCCCGCCTACGTGGCTGCGCAGGCCGCCGGTGATCGCGCGGTCTCGACGCTCGTACTCACCCCGCAGAACGACGGCGGTCTCGCCGTCGAGGTCGTCTGGGGTGCGAGTGAGACGCTCGGCTCGGAGTCGACCATGATCTCGACCGCCGTGACGCCGCAGGGCACGGACATCTCCACGCTCGCCGTGGATCTGCTCTCCGCCCGCGACTTCGATGCCCCCGGCGAGCTGGCGGCGAAGGGCATCAGCCACGTCCTGATCGCACAGGTGCCGAGCGGGGAGGGCGACCAGGCTCGTGCCCTCCGCACGGCGGCGGTCGCGGCGATCGATCAGCGCCCCGGTCTGATGCATGCCGGCAAGACCGATCGCGGCACGCTCTGGCGGCTGGAGGCCGACGTCGCCGATCCGCCCACGCTGACGCCCACCCAGCAGGGCAGCGCCCGTCTCGTGATCACGCTGCAGCTGATGGCGGTGCTCGCCGCGCTGCTGCTCTCGATCCCGACCCGCGCGTCGCGACGGGCCGCGCGTGCGCAGTCCCGTATCGTCGGCCGCGCGCCGGATGAGCCCCTCGTGCTTCCTCGGCACGCCGAGGACCGCGAGGAGCTCCCCGACGAGCTGGCCCCGGTCGGCACGATCGAGGACCCGCAGGACGCCGCCGCGCTCGACGACGAGGCGCTGGCGCCGATCGCCGAGGCGGACGCCCCGGACGAGGAGCACCCGGCATCCGGCGATGAGCCGCCCGCTGCGGACGACGAGGACGGGACGTCGGCGACGGCACCGGAGAAGGAGGACCGATGAGCGGATCGCGCGCATTCCGGGTCGCTGCGACGGGTGCCCGTGTCGTCACCGGCGCGGCGGTCATCGTTGCCTGCGTGGTCGGCGTCACCGCCGCGGTGCACGCCCCCTGGCCGGTCGTCCGAAACGACCCCGCCCAGGTCGCCGTCACTCCTCTTCCGGGCGACAGCGTGCTCGTGTGCAACGGCGACCTGCGGGCGCTCGGACGCGATGCGGGGGATCCGCTCGCGATGAGCCCCGCTGGGTCGCCCACCCTGACCGTCGGCGGCACGTCCGGTGCCCCGGCCTCCGTCGGGCTGTCGGTCCAGGATCTGCCGGGCGCCGCCGAGGTCCCGGTGCTCACCGGGACGGTCCAAGAACGCTCGGCGCCGCTGATCGCCGGTGCGGAGTCCGTGACGGCGGCAGCAGACGACCTCGCCGGGTACGCGGCGGTGCCCTGCGGGACGCCGCGCCTCGACTCATGGCTCGTCGGCGGCAGCACCGACACCGGCACCGAGGACATCGTGACGCTCACGAACGCCTCCGAGGTGCCGTCGACAGTGGCGCTCTCCGTGTACGGCGAGACGCGGGGCGCGCGCACCGTGGTGGTTCCCGCGCGCACGCAGATCGCGCTTCCGCTCACCTCCATCGCGACGGGCAGCAGCACTCCCGTCGTCCGGGTGTCGGCCGTCGGAGCGCCGGTCAGAGCGGTGCTGCAGTCCTCTCTCATCCAGGTGCTGGATCCCGCGGGCATCGATCTGCAGGATTCGGTTCCCGGTCCGCAGCAGAAGCTCGTGCTCACCGGTGTGGAGGTGTTCCCCTCCGACGGCGATGACGGCGAGATGGCGGTGCTGCGACTGCTCGCCGCGGGCCACGACGCCCAGGCGCGCGTGCGGGTCCTGGCGGAGGGCTCCTCGTCCGTGGCGGACGAGTTCACCGTCCCGCTCGAGACCGACCTGCCGTCCCAGGTGGCGCTCAGCGACCTCACGCCGGGTCGATACACGGTCGAGGTCGAAGCCGACGCCGCTGTTCTCGCCGCGCTCCGTCAGCAGGACGGGTTCGGCCGCGATGCGGACTTCGCGTGGGTCACGCCCGCGCCGGAGATCGACGACGACGTGGTGTTCGCGGTGCCCTCGGGGCCGGCGCCGCGTCTGCAGGTCGCGAACGCCTCCGAGGAGGAGGCGGCCGTGACGATCGAACCGCTCGACGGAGGTCCGTCGCAGGAGATCGTCGTCCCCGCGGGCGAGACCCTCGGGGTCGAGCTGGAAGCCGGCTCGACGTACCGGATGCGGACGTCGACGGCGGTGCACGCCGCCGTCACGATGACCGCGGCAGGCGCACTCGCGGTGCTCCCGGTACAGCCGAGCGCCGGAGTCGAGAAGTCGATCACGGTCTATCCCTGACCACGCGGGGACGGGCGGACCGTCCGTACGTGCGGATCAGTGGTCGTGACCGAGGTCCCAGGGCTCGCGGCCGACGTACTCCGCCGCCGCACGGAACACCGCGCTCTCGATGGCCATCCGCCGGTGCGCGGCGTCATCGTGTCCCGGAGGCAGCAGACGCTCGATCGGCAGCCGGAACAGCACGATGCGCCGGTTCTCCCGGTCGAGGTACCAGCGCGGCACCTCCTCGGCGGTCTCGAAGCCCGGGATCGCGCCGATCTCGAACCGGACGTCCTGCAGCTCGGGCCAGGTGCCGCGGAGGAACTCGACGGCGGTGCCGACAGTCAGGTCGAAGCGGTCCAGACGCCCGTCGAGGGGCGCGAGCGGGGGACGGACGACCTCGCTTCGCCCCAGGCGCCCGTGTCGGCCGTGCCGAGCACCGCGCCGGGGAGCGACGGAGGCATGAGGGGCGCGGCGACGGGGCATGACGAAAGTCTAGGCGGTGCCGGTGTGTGCGGCGCGGCATCCCCGGGGCGCCACGCGCCGGTCGTACGCTGACGGGGATGGACGGACGACTGTGCTCGAAGGTCGGCTGCGCGCGAGAAGCCGTGGCCACCCTCACCTACGACTATGGAGATCAGATGGCGGCCCTCGGTCCGCTCGGCGCCGCGAACGATCCCCAGGCCCACGACCTGTGCTCGCCGCACGCGGAACGGATGTCCGTTCCGGCCGGCTGGCTCGTGGTGCGGCACGAGGCGCTCCGCGCCTGAGCGCATCGACGCGACACGCGGTCGCTAACGCTATACCGGGAAATGATTTCTCGGTACGCTGACCGCAGGCGTGCCAGGGCGGCGTTGCCGGAAAGGCACTCGTGATCGTCTGGCGTCGCTGGATCTTCCCCCTGCTTCTCGTGCTGGTCTTCGGCGCATGCGCGGCTGCGCTCGTCAAGATCGCCTTCTTCCCCGATCGGGCGGAGAGCATCGTGAGCCCCGAAGCCGCGATCACGGACCCGATCGTGGCCGTGGAACGCGGGTCGGTCGTCAACGCGCTGAGCCTGAGCGGCAACGTGGCCCGCGACGAGGTCTACCCCGTGCGCAGCGAGATCGACGGGACGGTCACCGCGGTGCACGTCGGTGAGGGGGCGGCCGTGAGCAAGGGGCAGAAGCTCTTCACCGTCCGGCAGGAATATCCCCGCAAGGACATCGACGTGCTCGCCCCCGAGGCCGGCGACGTATCGGAGATCGCGCTCGTCAAGGGTCAGATGACCTCGGTCGGCACCGAGACCTACAAGATCACTCCGGCGCGGTACCACCTGCTCGCGACGGTCGAGCCGGTGCAGTTGTACCGCCTGGTCAACGCGCCCAAGGAGGCGACCGTCACGATCACCGGCGGCCCCGCGCCGTTCGCCTGCACCGGTGTGCGCGTGCAGGTCACCGCGGAGGGCACCGCGAGCGTGCGCTGCGCGATCCCGACGGGAGAGACCGTTTTCGCCGGACTCCCCGCGACGATGGACCTCGCGCTCGGCCAGGTCGACGACGCGCTCGTGATCCCGGTGACCGCGGTCCAGGGCGGCTCGGGCACGGGCAACGTCTGGGTGGATGCCGCCGACGGCTCCGACCCTGAAAAGCGCGCGGTCACGCTCGGCGTCAACGACGGGGCGATGGTGGAGGTCACCGAGGGGCTGGCCGAGGGGGACAACATCCGCCAGTTCGTCCCCGGATTCGTCGCGCCGGTCGAGGAGTACTGCTACGAGGTGTCGCCGGGCGTGGAGCAGTGCGACAGCGGGATCAGCTGGTGAGTCTGGTCGCACTCGAGGACGTCGCCAAGAGCGTCCTCCTCGCCGACGACTCGCGTCTCGAGATCCTCCGCGGCATCACCCTGGAGGTCGGCGCCGGTGATCACGTCTCGATCGTCGGGCGCTCCGGCTCCGGCAAGTCGACGCTGCTCAACATCCTGGGGATGCTCGACGCGCCGACCTCCGGCACCGTCTCCTTCGAGGGGCGCGAGGTGCGTCGCATGCGGTCGGGGCGGCTGGACCGGCTGCGTGGCGACAACGTCGGATTCGTCTTCCAGCAGTTCAACCTGCTCCCCGGGCGCACGGCGCTCGACAACGTGGCGATGCCGCTCGGCCACGCCAAGGGGCGGATGTTCTGGAACCGCCGGCAGATCGCAGCGGACATGCTGGAGCGCGTGGGCCTCGGCCACCGGGTCGACCAGATCGCCGACAAGCTCTCCGGCGGCGAGCAGCAGCGCGTCGCGATCGCTCGGGCGCTGGTGCGCAAGCCCGTCCTGATCCTCGCCGACGAGCCGACCGGAGCGCTCGACATCGACACCGGCGCCGCCGTCATGTCGCTCCTCGACGAGGTGGCGACCGAGACGGACGCGGCGCTGGTCACCATCACGCACGATCTCCATGTCGCCGCACGCGCGCGTCGGCACTATCGCCTGGACGCCGGACGGCTGGAGGCCGCCGACCTCACCCGCGCCTTCGAGGCATCGACCCTCGCGGCTCCGGTGCCGTCCGCACTGTCGGAAGGTGTCTCATGACCGGTCTCCTCGGTGCGCTCTCCGACGCCTGGGCGGAGATCCGCGTCCACAAACTGCGGGTGCTGCTCAGCCTGATCGGCATCGCCGTGTCGGTCGGCGCGCTCACGGCCGTCGTGGCGATCTCGGAGTACCAGCGCCAGTTCCAGGCCGAGCAGTCGGACCGCTGGGGCGGACGCGCGGCCACCATCGCGGTGTCCGTGGGCAGCGCCGACGGACAGCCGGTGAACACGGACGACTTCGACGAGCGCTTCCGACGAGTGTCGGAGCGGTTCGAGTTCAGCCACACGGCCCGGATCGTGCAGGGCATGGTGCAGGACGTGCAGCTGCCGGACGGGGTCACTCCCGTCTCCGCGCGGTTGATCGACCCGGCCTACTCCGAGATCCACCGGGAGCGGCTCCTCGAGGGACGCTGGTTCCTCGACTCCGACACGGAGGCGCTGTCCCCGCCGGTCGTGATCACCGAGCCGGTCTGGGAGCGTCTCGGACGGGTGCCGCTGGACCAGCATCCGACCCTGTCGCTCAACGGCCCGGCCGGCGGCACCTATCAGGTCGTCGGCATCGTCCCGCGCCAGGGGTTCGGCGATGAGGAGATGCGGGTCGATCTGCTCTACGACGCGTACCGCGCGCGGGTGGACGCGCTTCCTCAGGACACCACGACGCAGTACGAGGTGTGGGTCGGCGCCGACCAGGCCGACGCGATCGGGCCGGTCCTGGCGATGGATCTCCGGGCCGGGCTGCCGGAGGGCCAGACGGTCTCGGTGAGTCGCACCGACTGGGCCGCGCAGCCGGGCGCCATGGACGCGCAGGCCACCTTCGAGATGATCACGGGCGGCATCGCCTCGCTCATCCTGGCGCTCGGAGCGCTCAGCCTGATCAACATCCAGCTCGTGGCGATGCGTCAGCGGGTGCGGGAGATCGGCGTCCGACGCGCGTTCGGCGCCAGTTCGGGGCGCGTGTTCTTCGCGGTCTTCCTGGAGAGCCTGGTCGCCACGACCGTCGCCGGGGTGATCGGGATCGCCATCGTCGTCGCCGTGCTGCGCTCGGAGTGGGTCGTGAACTCGCTGTTCTACGGCATCCAGGACATCCCGCCGTTCCCGATGCGGGCCGCGGTCGTCGGTCTCATCGCCTCCGTGATCGTGGGCGCGGTCTCCGGATTCATCCCCGCGCTCGTCGCGCTGCGGGTGAAGGTGATCGACGCGATCCGCTTCTGACACGCAAGGACTCCGACTTTCCGCGGGTGTAAGAATGTGGGCATGTCAGAGCTCGAGTACCGCGTCGCCGACCTGTCCCTCGCCGAAGCAGGTCGTCACCAGCTGCGGCTGGCCGAGAACGAGATGCCGGGCCTCATGGCCCTGCGCGAGGAGTTCGGCGCGGCGCAGCCGCTGAAGGGCGCGAGGATCGCGGGCTCCCTGCATATGACCGTGCAGACCGCGGTCCTCATCGAGACGCTCGTGGCGCTGGGCGCGGAGGTCCGGTGGGCCAGCTGCAACATCTTCTCCACGCAGGACGAGGCGGCCGCGGCTGTCGTGGTCGGTCCCGGCGGCACGGTCGATGCGCCCGCCGGTGTGCCCGTCTTCGCCTGGAAGGGGGAGACGCTCGACGAGTACTGGGCCTGCACCGCGCGCATCTTCGACTGGTCGTCGTCGGGCTTCGACGGCCCCAACCTGATCCTCGACGACGGCGGTGACGCGACGTTGCTCGTCCACAAGGGCGTGGAGTTCGAGAAGGCGGGCGTGGTGCCCGCCGCGACCGACAGTGACTCGCACGAGTACGCGATCATCCTCGAGCTGCTGCGCTCGTCGCTGGCGGGGTCGAACGATCGCTGGACGAAGGTCGCCGCCGGACTCATCGGCGTGACCGAGGAGACCACGACCGGGGTGCACCGCCTGTACGAGCTCGCGGCCTCGGGGGAGCTGCTCTTCCCCGCGATCAACGTCAACGACTCGGTGACCAAGAGCAAGTTCGACAACAAGTACGGCATCCGTCACTCCCTCCCCGACGGGCTCAACCGCGCCACGGACGTGCTCATCGGGGGCAAGGTCGCGTTCGTGTGCGGCTACGGCGATGTCGGCAAGGGGGCGGCCGAGGCGCTGCGCGGACAGGGCGCCCGGGTGATCGTGAGCGAGGTCGACCCGATCTGCGCTCTGCAGGCCGCCATGGACGGCTTCCAGGTGGCGCGGCTGATCGACGTGGCCGGTGAGGTCGACATCGTCGTGACCGGCACCGGCAACCGCGACGTCGTCACGACCGAGCACCTGCTGGCCCTGAAGCACCTCGCGATCGTCGCCAACGTCGGGCACTTCGACAACGAGATCGACATGGCGGGTCTTGAGGCGGTCGATGGTGCGGAGAAGATCGAGATCAAGCCGCAGGTGCACGAGTGGCGTCTGCCGAGCGGACGCAGCGTGCTGGTGCTCAGCGAGGGCCGCCTGATGAACCTCGGCAACGCCACCGGGCATCCCTCGTTCGTGATGAGCGCCTCCTTCACCAACCAGGTGCTCGCCCAGCTGGAGCTGTACACGCGCATCGAGGACTACCCGACCGGTGTGTACGTGCTCCCCAAGGCGCTCGATGAGAAGGTCGCCCGGCTGCACCTCGACGCTCTCGGGGTGGAGCTGACGACGCTCAGCGACGAGCAGGCGGCGTACATCGGCGTTCCGGTGGACGGCCCGTACAAGCTCGAGCACTACCGCTACTGAGCGGGGCGCCGCTCCGGACGCGCATGCTCGGGATCAGACGCCGACGCGCCTGCCGGTGAGCCGCTCGGCTCGGCGGTCGGAGTTCTCCAGCGCGCGGCGCTCGCGCTCGCGGCGGAGCACGGTGACGCCGAGGAGGACCTGCTCCGCCGGGACCGGAGGCACCGGCGACACGAAGGGCGTCGCTTCCGTGAGCAGATCCTGCGCCACGCGCGCACGCGCGGCGGGGGTCATGCGCGGGGCGCTCACCAGGAACTGGGAGATGCGGCGCGCCAGTCGGTCGGGGAGGCGCGCGACATCGGCGATCTGCGCCCATCCGGCCAGGTTCGGGGGCAGCACCGGGGCGTGCGACGCGAGCGCCGGTGTGCGCACGCGCTGACTGTACGTGCCGGCGACCAGGTCGCCCAGTCGCTGCGACCGCGCGTTGAACGCGCCGACGAGCACCGCGATGCCGCCGAACGTCATGTAGATCTCCAGCACACCGAGCAGGGCGCGGATGAACGCGTGTCGGAAGCCGGCGGCGCCCCCGTCCACGCGGACGATCCGTCCGCCGACCGCGAGCTTGCCGAGGCTCCG
Source organism: Microbacterium sp. GW821-FHT01D02 (assembly GCF_059422585.1). Classification (NCBI taxonomy): domain Bacteria; kingdom Bacillati; phylum Actinomycetota; class Actinomycetes; order Micrococcales; family Microbacteriaceae; genus Microbacterium; species Microbacterium sp. GW821-FHT01D02. The sequence continues at coordinate 128,175 of NZ_JBWKXB010000005.1, forward strand.
ACCCTTGAGTGCCATCTCCATCGTGATCGGCAGCACCACGAAGCTCACCACGAGCGCCGACACCGTCGCGATGCGGTCCGTCGCGTCGTCCAGCACTCCGGCATCGAGCAGCCAGATGCGCAGGAACAGCCAGAGGACGAACACGGCATAGCCGAGGAGCATGTCGATCGCGGCACCGAGCGCCCGCAGCAGGAATCCGACGGGCTGCACGTCGATCGCGACGGCTTCGCCGGAGAGCACCTCGTCGGAGACGTCGATCGGGACGGACATGAGTACAGTAAATCAGGTGGATGCCGATGCGCTGACTGATGCACGCCGCGCGGAGTGGGAGCGGTTGGACGAGCTCAGCCGCGCCCGGCTCGACGGTGCCGGGGTGGACGAGCTGATCGTGCGGTACCGTGCGGCCTCCGCCGATCTGGCCGAGTTGAAGACGTCGGTCGGCGACTCCCCGCAGGGCGCCTACCTCTCCACGATCCTGGTGCGCGCGAGGCTGCGCCTCACCGGCGCCTCCGACAGCATCCTGACCCAGACCGCCCGGTTCTTCACCCTGCAGCTTCCGGCCGCGCTCTACCGGCTGCGCTGGACGACGCTGATCATCGCGATCTCCTTCGTCGCCGTCGCCGTCGGGACCGCCGCCTGGATCGCGAACGACCCCGCGCTCGTGGCCACCCTCGGCACGCCCGACGCGCTGCAGCAGTACGCCGACGAGAGCTTCACGGGGTACTACACGGAGAACCCCGCCGCGGTGTTCATGGGCATGGTGTGGACGAACAACGCCTGGATCGCCATGCAGTGCGTGCTCTTCGGCGTGACGGGAATCTGGCCGGTGTACATGCTGGTGCAGAACGCGATGGGACTCGGCATCTCGGGTGCGGTGATGGCAGCGCACGACAAGGCCGACCTGATGGTGCTCTACATCCTGCCGCACGGCATGCTCGAGATGACCTGCATCTTCGTCGCGGCCGCCGCGGGACTGCACGTCTTCTGGGCCTGGGTGGCACCCGGACGCCGCTCGCGCGGGGAAGCGCTGGCCGAGCAGGGGAGAGCCCTCGCGACCGTCGCACTCGGTCTCGTCTTCGCGCTGTTCCTGGCCGGGCTCGTGGAGGGCTTCGTCACCGGATGGGCCCTGCCGTGGCCGGTGAAGATCGGCGTCGGCGCCGCCGCCCTCGCGGTGTTCCTCATCTACATGGTCGTCATCGGCGGCCGGGCGCATCGTCGCGGGGAGACCGGCGACCTCGTCGAGTACGAGGCCGGCACTCCGCGCCTCATCGCCGGCTGACGGGTCAGAGTCGCCCGGCGGCCTTGAGCTCCAGGTAGCGGTCCGCGATCCGCGGGGGGAGTTCCTCGGGATCGGCGGCGATGGCCTCTCCGCCGGCCCGGCGGATCGCATCGGCGACGTTCTCCGCGTCGCGGAGCGTGCGCTCGGCCGCCGCGGCGAGGTACACCTCCTCCCGCGAGCCCCGGCCGCGTGCGAGCGTCGCGATGCCGTCATCGGTCACCGATCCGACCAGGACGGAGGTCGCGCGCGACGCGTTCGGGAAGGCCCCGAGGAAGCTTCGGGCCGATTCCGCGGCGTCCTGTGCGGTGAGCACCACGATCAGCGAGGGGCGGGTGGTGAGCGTGCGCACCGCGGCGAACGCGCCGTGCCAGTCGGTGTCGACCAGGCGCGCGTGCACGGGGGCCATCGCGTCCGTCAGCGCGGGGAGGAGTGCGGCGCCGTCGACACCGGTCACCCGGCCACGCACGACGCGGTCGTACATGAGCAGGTGCACGTGGTCGCCGGCCCGGGAGGCGAGAGCCGCGAGCAGCAGAGCGGCCTCGAGCGACGCATCGACCCTCGTGCCGTCGCCCACGCGCGCCGCGGAGGTGCGGCCGGTGTCGATGATGATGACGACGTGGCGATCGCGCTCCGGACGCCAGGTCCGCAGCATCGTCGTGCCGGCACGAGCCGTGGCACGCCAGTCGATCGAGCGCACGTCGTCGCCGCGCACGTATTCGCGCAGCGAGTCGAACTCGGTGCCCTGGCCCCGCACCTGGATGCTGGTGTTGCCGTCCAGCTCGCGCAGCCGTGCCAGGCGGGACGGGAGGTGCTTGCGGGAGGAGAAGGCGGGGAGCACACGGATCGCGCCGCGCACGAGGTGCCGCGCCTGACGGCCGGCGAGACCCAGCGGGCCACGTGAGCGGATCATGACGAACTCGCTCACCAGCTCGCCGCGACGGCGTGGACGGAGCGGGAGCTCGACGCGCCCGCGCTCACCCGCGGGAATGTGCAGGTGCTGACGCTCGTCCGGGGCGCCGGCCGTGGGCTGCCACGCGTCGCGGATCAGCGCGTGCAGCGTCCTGGTGCCGTGATTGTGGATCGCGACGCTCACCGGCACCGGCTCGCCGAGGCGGGCGCGCTTCGGAACCCGGCGTGTCACGGTCACGGATCGGGGGCTGGCGGCGAGCACGACGTCCAGGGCGACCAGGAGCACGCACAGGCCGATCCACGCGCCGAGGACCGCGTACGCCGGATAGCCCGCGAGCCCGGCGAGGACGAGCGGGATGACGCCCACGGCGAGGGCGACGGCGAGACGGCCGGTGACGAACACCTAGATCGGAACCCGGGTCTGCTGCACCACGGAGGTGAGCACCGCGTCGGCGGACACGCCCTCCATCTGCGCGTCGGGCCGCAGCTGCAGGCGGTGACGCCACACCGGCACCAGCATCGTCTGCACATGGTCGGGTGTCACGGCGGAGGAGGCGTTGAGCCAGGCCCAGGCCTTGGCCGCCGCGAGGAGCCCGGTGGAGGCTCGCGGGCTGGCGCCGAGCTCGACCGAGGGGGACTGGCGGGTCGCACGGGCGAGGTCGACGACGTATCCGAGCACGTCGTCCGTGACCTCGACGGCTGCGGCCGCACCCTGCGCCGCACGGATCTCGTCCGCGGTGACGACGGCCTCGACACCGGTCAGCTCGCGCGGGGAGAAGCCCTCGGCATGGCGGCGGAGCACCGACACCTCGGCGTCGCGCTCCGGCATGCCGACCACGAGCTTCATCAGGAAGCGGTCCAGCTGCGCCTCGGGGAGCGAGTACGTGCCCTCGTGCTCGATGGGGTTCTGGGTGGCGGCGACGAGGAACGGATCGGGCAGCGGGCGGCTGACGCCGTCGGCGGACACCTGACGCTCCTCCATCGCCTCGAGGAGTGCCGCCTGCGTCTTCGGCGGCGTCCGGTTGATCTCGTCCGCGAGGAGGATGTTCGTGAACACCGGTCCGGCGCGGAAGTCGAACTCGCCGGTGCGCGCGTCGTACACGAGCGAGCCCGTCACGTCACCCGGCATCAGGTCGGGCGTGAACTGCACCCGCTTGGTGTCGAGGCCGAGGGCCCGCGCGAACGAGCGGACGACGAGCGTCTTGGCGACGCCGGGGACGCCTTCGAGGAGCACATGGCCGCGCGCGAGCAGCGACACCAGCAGGCCCGTGACGGTGCCGGCCTGGCCGACGACCGCCTTGTCGACCTCGGTGCGCACCCGGTGCATGGCCTGACGAAGCGCGGCGTCGTCAGTGGACGGATTCTCAACGGTCACGTGGTTCCCTCGGCTTCTCTGGGATGGGTGGACGGTTCTGCGGTGCGGGTGCCGGCCTCCACGGCCGCCTCGAGCTCGTCGAGGCGGCGGGCGAGCTCGATCAGCGCGGCATCGTCGGTGGGGAGGGGACCGGCCAGCAGCGACTGCAGGGTCCCGCGGGGGATCCGCAGGCGGTCGGATGCCGCGTCGGCGACCTCGTCGGCCCCGGCGTGCACGGCGAGTCCGAGTCGGCGCGCGAGGCGGCGCTGGGCACCGTCGCGGAGGGCCTCGGCGGCGTGCGGCGCATCCGCCGCCTTGGCGGTCAGGCGCGCGCGCCCGTGCATGGTCTCGGAGGCTCGGACGGTGACGGGAAGGGTCTCGGCGACCAGAGGCCCGAAGCGCTGCCCGCGGGAGACCCCGATGGCGATGCCCGCGGTGATCAGCAGCAGGATCGCCGGAGTGACCCACGGGGGTGTGAGGCTGCCGAGGCTCGGCTCGACCTGGCCCTCGATGTCGGAGTCCGCGAGGCCGGGGACGTACCAGACGACGCGGTCGGTCTGCCCGAGCAGGGCGAGCGCGAGCGCGGCGTTGCCGTCCTCGGCGAGGGAGGCGTTGCTGAAGAGGCGGGTCCCCTCCACGACCACGCGCCGTGTGCCCTCCCTCTCGTCGATGAGCACGGCGGCGCCGTCGGCGCTCCCGAAGCAGGTCTCCACGCCGTCTGCGGGGGAGAAGAGCCGGTCGGCCCTGATCGACCCGACCTTCGCGAACTCGCCGGCCGCGCAGTCGGCGGCGACGCCGGACAGCGTCCCCGAGGCGTTCTCGCCGATGCCCAGCGTGCTCAGCAGGTGGGTGCTCGTCGAGAGGAACACGACGCGGTCGGCGGGTTCGATGAGAGTCATCATGGCGTCGTCCGTCAGCGTGTACGGATTGGACATCACGAGTGTCGTGTCCTCGTCGATCGCGGCGCGTGCCTCCGTGCGCGATCGGTGGATCGAGATGTCGACCCCCTGATCGCGCAGGATCTCGGCGAGAGCGAGGGCACCGGTGTCGTCTCGGCCCTCGGGGTCGAGGGCTCGGTGCTGGCCCGGAGCGGTCGCGGCGACCCGGAGGGCGACGAACGCGACGACCAGCACGAGGGCGATCACGATCACCCAGCCCAGGATCTTCTTCGTCCGGTTCGGCCGGCGCTCGGCGGTGGACGGCGCGGGGGCGCTCTGCGCGGTCACGGTCATGCCGGAACCGCCTCGGGCCGGCGGGCGGCGAGCCGCTCGTCGGTGGCCGTGAGCTCGCGGTAGCTCTCCGGGGTCGCCTCATGCCCGAGGTAGCGGACGTCGTCGAAGGAGACGGCGGCCCGGCGCATCGCGTCCGCCTCATCCGCGAAGACGGTGCTCGCGTCGCGGGCGATCGCCTGCGCCGTGGCTCCGGGGGCGGGGTCGATCAGGTCGCGCTCCAGCAGGCTGCGGGCGATGGCGCGATAGCGGAAGATGGTCGCGCTGTTCCAGTCGCCCGCGCGGGCGCTGCGCTCGGCATCGGAGCGCAGCTGGGCCGCCGTGCGGTCGTCGCTCGCGCCGAGGAGGTCGGCGCGAGCACGCCGGACGGCGCGGGAGCTCCGCGGCCGGCCCCAGATGATGAGCGCGGCGATCAGAGCGCCCACGATGATGACGCTCACGATGATCAGGGCCGACGGTCCGATGTTCGCGCCGTTGTCCGCGCTGAACAGATCCTCGAAGAAGCGCCCGATGTCGCGGGCCACGATGTCGAACCACGTCGGCTTCGCGTCCGCGTAGCGCGGGTTGGCGAGTTCCTCCTCCGCCCAGCGCCGCGCCTCATCCCCGTCGGGGACGTACAGATCGTCGAGACGTCGGATCATGCCGTGTCGCTGCCCGGGGCGGCCCATCCGCCGTCAGCTCCGGTGGGCGGTGTCGGCGGGGTCTGCGATGCATCCGTCGGCGCGAGGGGTGCGGGCGGAGGCGGGGGAGGGAAGGCTGCGGGGGCGGAGCCGGCTGCGGCGTCCTGCGGGGTCGGGTACCCCTGTGCCGGGTAGGGCTGTGCGGGGTACCCCTGTGCCGGGTAGGGCTGTGCCGGGTAGGGCTGTGCCGGGTAAGGCTGTGCGGGGTAGCCCTGGGTCATCATCACGTGCTCGGGCACCTGCCGCGGCGGTGGCGCCGAGCTGACCGCCCGGGACGGGTCGACGCTGAACGGATCGCCCTGCTGCTCCTCGGTCCAGCCGAGGTCGCGGCGCTCCACATAGGCGATGAGCGTCTGGTCCAGCCCCTCGTACCGCATCCGGCAGTCGAGGTAGACCAGGGCGGATCCGGTGCTCTGCACCACGAGGGTGATCGCCTGGATGACCAGCAGCAGCACCTGCGGCGCGAGCAGGGTGAGGGCGTAGCCGACGATGGCGCTGGGCTCCGGGGAGCCGGTGGGGGCGATCACCGAACCGAGGAGCGAGCTCAGCAGCGTGAGCGGCAGGCTCACGACCTGCATCGCCAGGCCCATGATCAGGCTGATCAGGAACGTCACCCCGAAGGCGACCCAGAAGCGACCGCGCGTGAGGCGCCAGGAGCGCACGAAGGCGTCGCGGAATCGAGCCCGTTCGAGGACGAGGATCGAGGGGACCAGCAGCAGCTTCGTGGTCAGCCACACACTCAGCGGGATGTAGACGAGGACGAGGACGACCACGATCAGCACGACCGCGCCGATCATCTCGACGCTGCCGCCCAAGCCTCCGGCGACGAAGCCTCCGATGACGGCCGCGGCGACGACGAAGAGACCGAACAACGCCACCACCGACAGCGACGCGAAGCCCGCCAGGCGCCAGAACGCGGGCGCCATCCGACGCCACAGCATGCGCAGCGTGGCCTTCACGCCGATCGCGGCATAGCCGATCTCCGCGGCGACGACGCCCTGCATCATCGCCGTGAACGCGATGGAGGCGAGCCCGACGGCGATCCCCGCGATCACGTTGATCCCGATCGTCCCGGCCAGTACCGCCTCGAAGTCCGGCGACGAGGGAGACACGGTCTCGAGGCGGGAGAACGTCGTGAACAGCACCACGCCCATCACGCCGGCCGTCGCGATCACCACGACGAGCTGGATGACGACGGCGAAGCCGAAGAGCACCTTCGGATTGTGTCGCAGCGCCGCGAACGCCTTGCCCAGCAGCATTCCGAAGGTCAAGGGATGGAGAGGGATGATCCCCTTCTTCGGAGCAGGCGTCCATGTCTGGCCACTCACAGGCACTCCCTCCATCGTGCGGCTCCCATCGTGTCATATCCCACGCGTGGTGCGCAGACCTGGGGTCGGCGGGACTCGGTGCCATAAGGTAACTGTTATGACCTCACGTATTCTCGTGGTCGACGACGACACCGCGCTCGCCGAGATGATCGGGATCGTGCTGCGCACCGAGGGCTTCGAGCCGGTGTTCTGTGCAGACGGTGCGCGGGCTGTCGACGAATGGCGCACGCAGCGGCCGGATCTGGTGCTGCTCGACCTCATGCTCCCGGGGATGGACGGCATCGAGATCTGCACGCGCATCCGTGCGGAATCGGGCGTCCCGATCATCATGCTCACGGCACGGACCGACACCGCGGACGTGGTCCGCGGCCTCGAGGTCGGTGCGGACGACTACATGGTCAAGCCGTTCAACCCCAAGGAGCTCGTCGCGCGCATCCGGACGCGTCTGCGTCCGACGCCCCAGGCCACCAGCGAGCAGCTGCGGGTCGGCGACCTCACCGTCGACGTCGACGCGCACGAGGTGCGCCGGGGCACGGCCCCGATCGCGCTCACCCCGCTCGAGTTCCAGCTGCTCGTCGCGCTCGCGTCGAAGCCTCAGCAGGTCTTCTCCCGCGAGATGCTCCTCGAGCAGGTGTGGGGCTACCACTACAAGGCCGACACCCGGCTGGTGAACGTGCACGTCCAGCGGCTCCGCGCCAAGGTCGAGCTCGACCCGGACAACCCGAAGATCGTGATGACGGTGCGTGGCGTCGGCTACCGTGCCGGGAGTGTCGGCTAGGAGCACGATGGCCGCGACGACAGCGACCACCACGACGGTCGCTGTCCTGCGCGACTGGCGAGGCTGGCCGACGATGCTCGGCATCCTGTGGCGCCGATCGCTCCGGTTCCGGACCCTCTCGATCACGTTGCTGGCGACGTCGCTGGCGATCTTCATCACCTGCGTGACGATGGCGCTCGTCATCCAGAGCGACCTCTTCATCTCCCGCAAGGACGTCGCGCTGGACGATGCGCGCAGGGCGGTAGACGAGGCGCAGCGGATCCTCGACGTGGCCGAGGTCGGCGACGATCCCGCCGCGCTCAGCACGCTCTGGGACAGCACCAGGGACACGCTGGCGCGCACGTCGGGCACCGACATGCTCGCCGGCTACAAGATCGACGACGGCAACGGCGTCCGTCTGAACGGCTTCGAGGCCGGACTGAGCGCATCCCTGCTGAGCCCCGAACTCCAGCGGCGCGTCGTCGAGCTCGATGACCGTCAGGCCTGGCAGTCGGTGGCACTCCCGGCGGAGGACGGGGGAGTCGTCCCCGGCATCGTCGTGGGGCAGCAGCTCCAGGTCCCGGAGGCGGGCCCGTTCGAGATCTACTTCGCCTACGACCTCGGCGATGCGGATCAGACGCTCGTGTTCGTGCAGCGCACCCTGTGGATCGCCGGGATCGGGCTCGTGGCGATCGTGGCGGCGATCTCGTGGATCGTGCTGCGGACGGTGTCGACCCCGATCATCCAGGCCGCCGAGACGAGCGCGCGACTCGCCGCGGGTGATCTCGGAGTGCGACTCGCGGTGCACGGCGAGGACGAGCTCGCGGTCCTCGGACGCTCCTTCAACGCCATGGCCGACAGCATCGAGGCCCAGATCAAGGAGCTCGGCGAGCTCTCCATGGTGCAGCAGCGGTTCGTGTCGGACGTGTCGCACGAGCTGCGGACCCCGTTGACGACGATCCGGCTGGCCGCCGACCTCCTCAACGACCAGCGCGAGGAGTTCGATCCGACCGCCGCCCGCACCGCCGAGCTCCTGCACGCGCAGGTGCAGCGGTTCGAGACGCTGCTGTCCGACCTGCTCGAGATCAGTCGCTACGACGCCGGCTCCGTCCAGCTCGAACTGGAGGCGACCAGCCTGGCGCACGTGGCCGAGGACATCATCGATCAGATGCGCCCCCTGGCCGACGGACACGGCACCGAGCTGCGGCTCGTCGCTCCCGGCGGCTACTCCCCGGTGGACATGGACCCCCGCCGGGTTCGGCGGGTGCTGCGCAACCTCATCGGCAACGCCATCGAGCACGGGGAAGGCCGCCCCGTCGTCATCACGGTCGACAGCAACCAGTACGCGGTGGCCGCGGGCGTGCGCGACTTCGGACTCGGCATGGAGCCCGAGGACGCCGAGCGGGTGTTCGATCGCTTCTGGCGTGCCGATCCCTCCCGCCAGCGGACGATCGGAGGGACCGGGCTCGGGCTGTCCATCGCCCTCGGCGACGCGACGCTGCACGGCGGCACGCTCGCGGTGTGGTCGGAACTCGGCGTCGGCACGAACTTCGTCCTCACCATCCCGCGACACGAGGGCGTGCTCGACGGACCGAGTCCGATCTCCGTCGAGCCGCAGGAGCCCCTCGCCGAGCTGGGAGACGCGACACAGCCGATCTCGATCTCCGAGATCCCGCCGGACCTCGACCTCTTCGACGAGAGGGACCGACCATGACCCGATCGACACCGGGAAGGCTGCTGCGCGGTGCGGCGCTGGCACTCGCGGCACTGGTCCTGACCGCGTGCGCGGGGCTCCCGACCAGCGGCGGCGTCAGCGTCGGGCGGGAACTCGGCCAGTCCTCGCAGGACGTGGACTTCCTGCCCGTCGCGTCGGGGCCGATCACCGGTGCCGGCCCCGAGGGCATCGTCGAGGGCTTCCTGGAAGCGGGCATCACCACGTCGGACAGCTGGGCCACCGCGCGCAAGTTCCTCTCGCCGAGCCTGCAGCGCACCTGGCGGCCTTCTGCCGGGGTGTCGGTCGATTCCGGGACGGACACCCGCACGATCACCTCCGACGTCCCCGCGGATCAGGTCGAGGACGCGGACACCGCGGAGGTGCAGGTGATGCTGGACCTCGTCGCGAGCGTCGACGAGGCCGGCGCGTACTCGGAGGCGCTCGGAGCGTCGAACATGCCGTTCACGCTGCAGCGCATGGAAGACGGCGAATGGCGCATCACGCAAGCCCCGGACGGGGTCGTGATCGACGAGACGCGATTCGTCAACGTCTACGACGGATACCCCCTGCAGTACTTCGACCTCAGCTGGTCGCGACTCGTCTCCGACATGCGATGGTTCCCCCGGAGTCAGAGCCCGGCGACAGCGGTGACGCGCGCCCTGATCGGAGGAGCCCCCAGCGATTGGCTGGACTCCGCCGTGCAGAACGCCTTCCCCGTGGACGTGCAGCTGGCGCAGGATGCCGTCCCCGTCGTCGGCCAGGTCGCCGAGGTCGCCCTCACCCGCCCCGCCACCGGACTGGATGACACCACCCTCGCCCGTATGCGCACGCAGCTCCAGGCGACGCTCAAGGCGGCCGGCGTCGCGATCACCGGTGTGCAGTTCAAGGTGGACGGACGCAGTCTCGACGCCGGAACCGTGGACGTCGTCGAGCCGACGGCCGACATCGGCACGCTCGTGCTGCAGGACGGCGCCTTCGGGCGGATCGTGGGGGATGAGATCACGCCCATCGCCGACATCAGCGACGACATCTCCGCGTTCGAGCAACCCGTCCGCTCCATCCAGGTGGCGACCGACGACTCCCGCGCCGCCGTGCAGCTCGCGGACGGTCATGTGTACCTCGCCGGCGCGGGCGACCCCGTCGAACTGGATGCCCGGCAGGGCCTCATCGAACCGTCGCTCGACCCCTACGGCTACACCTGGACCGTGCCGGCGGGCGAGCCCGGAGCGGTGAAGGCCATCGGCAGCGATGGCGCGGCGCACGATGTCGCCAAGGCCTGGCCGACCGCGTCCGACATCTCGAACCTGCGGGTCGCCGCCGACGGCACCCGGGTCGCCGCCGTGATCACCGCCGGCAAGCAGCGCTGGGTCGTCGTGGCGGCCGTCGTGCGCGACTCCTCCGGCGTCCCGGTGGAGATGGGCGACATCAAACAGCTGATCCGGATCGCCGAGCCGGCGATCGATCTGGTGTGGTTCGGTCCGGACCGGCTGGGCGTCCTCGTAGATCCGAGCGCCCCGCGGCTGCTCACCCAGATGGTCGGTGGTCCGGGGGCGGCCGAGGCGGCCCCGACCGACGCGGTGGCGGCTGCGGGAGCGCGCAGCGTGGCGGGCGTGCGCATCCTCGGCACGGGCGGACAGCTGTTCGCGCACGCGGGTTCGGCCTGGCGCGAGGTCGCTTCGGGAGTCTCGGTGCTCGGCACCCGCGTCGGGGAGTGACTCTCCCTCCACAGTGAGCCCGAGCCCGGCGTCTTCCGCGGGACGCGGCTCTCGGTGCCGAGGGGATGCTCCCGCGCCCGCAGAATCGACGGATGCCCGCAGAACCCCGACTGCTCCGGATCGGTGCAGAGGTCGCCGCCTTCCTCCTCGCGGCGACGTGCGCGGGCTGTGACGAGCCGGGAAGCCTCCTGTGTCCGCGATGTCGTGCGCAGCTGGTGCCCCGGCCCCAGGAGGGATCGACGCCTCGAGGCATGCCGTTCGCCGCGGCGCTCCCGTTCCAGGGCGTCGGCGCCCGCTGCATCCGCAGGCTCAAGGACGAGGGGGACACGTTCCTCGCTCGTCCGCTCGGTGCGGTCCTCGCTCCGCTCCTGACGCCGCGCGTGACGCCGAGCACCTGGGTCGTGCCCGTCCCGACCGCGCGGAGGGCGTTCCGCCGCCGCGGTTATCGGGTGCCGGAACTGCTCATCCGCGGTGCACGGGCCGATCCGCAGCGTCTGCTGTCGGTGACGACGAGCGCCGCCGATCAGCGGGGCCTCGGCGCGCGGGCACGGGAGGAGAACGTGCGCGGCACGATGCGCGCACGACGGCGGGGAGACGGGGCTGAGGCGGTGATCGTGGACGACGTCGTGACCACCGGGGCGACGCTCGACGAGGCCGCGCGGACCCTCGAGGCCGCCGGCTTCCGTGTCGTGGCGGCGGTCGCGCTCGCCGCCACGCCGAGCCGCGCCGGATTCGGATGAAGCTCATCGGGAACACACCGGCGACACAGCGGGACGACCCCGTGACATCCGTCGGCGGGCGGGCTACGGTTGGGGGACACAAGGCGACCACGGTCCGCCCTTGGCCGGGAGGACCGGGACAAGGAGGCAGCAATGGAAACAAGCATCGTTGGCGTCGGAGTGGGTATCACCGATCGCTTCCGAACCGTTGTCGAAGAGAAGATCGCCAAGATCCAGATGCTCGCGTCCCGAGCGCAGCGCCTGGATGTCAAGGTCACCCATCGCGTGTATCGCAACGGCCGGGTGCCCGATGAGACCGTCGAGCTGACACTGGTCGGCAAGGGCCCGGTCGTCCGTGCGGAAGCGACCGACGGCGACAAGTTCGTGGCTCTCGACCTCGCGGTCGACAAGATGTCCGAGCAGCTGCGTCGCGCCAAGGAGAAGCGAGTCGATGGTCGACAGCACCCGCGCGGCGCCCACTTCGAGAAGGGCAGTGGAGCGCTCGAGGGCATCGATGTCCAGCCGGCATCGGCTGACATCCTGCACGCGGTCGCGACCGGCAGCGTGCCGGTGCAGAAGACCGAGGACGAGGAGTACTCGCCCGTCGTCATCCGCACGAAGAGCTTCGACGCCGAGTGGATGACCGTCGAGGAGGCGGTCGACCGGATGGAACTGGTCGGACACGACTTCTTCCTGTTCGTCGATGTGCGCACCGATCACCCGAGTGTCGTCTACCGCCGCAAGGGCTGGGACTACGGCGTGATCGCCCTGAGCACTCAGGCTCCGCCGTCGGAGGCTCTCGCCTCCTGAGCGGACATGCAGAACGGCCCGACCCCGCACAGGGATCGGGCCGTTCTCGCGTTCGGCCGCCGTCGCGGCCGGATGTCAGTCGAAGATGCCGTCCAGGATGCTCCCGATCACGAGTCCACCGAGGATGCCGGAGGCGAGGTCGCCACCGCCGCCACCGCGACGGGGACCACCACCCCAGCCTCCGCCGCCGCCCCAGTCCTGATCCTGCGGGCGGGAGGAGTCGATGTCGCGCTGGGCGAGCTGCAGCGCCTCGGCGGCGAGATGAGCGACGCGACGCGCCTGCAGCAGCGCCGCCTCGCGGGTGTCCTCCGCGGGCAGCAGATCGGAGAGGTCGACCCGGAGCCGCTCGGCCTCGGCGAGCCGTGTGCGCGCGTCCGCACCGATCCAGCCGCGATGCCCGGCGATGAGGCCGCGGGCCACACCGAGCTGCCGGTCGGCGTCGTCGATCGCGTGCTGCACCTGGGGAATGCTCGGCAACGGGTTCTCGGCGCGGTGACGGGCCTTCGCGATCGCGTCGTCGAGGGCGGAGTTCGCATCGCGCAGCTGCGAGAGCTCCGCGAAGGGGTCATTCGGTCGACCTGCGGGCGTCAGCGCAGCCAGTGCCGCCTGGAGTGCGGTCACCGCTTCGGCGACGGCCGGCACCGCGGGGGCGGTGCGCGCCGCGATCAGATCGCCGCGGGAGTCCGCCACCACCTCGGCGAGGGTCGACTCGGCGCGCAGCGCCTCGATCTCGAAGTCCTCGACCGCGTCGAGCAGTGCGGAGGCGCGTCTGGTGGCCTCCGTCGCCGTCTCGAGCGCGACGTTCGCCTCTTCGTTCTGCTTCGCGGCGCGACGGCGTTCCGAGACGTCGGCGCTGTGGGTCGCGAAGCTGATGAGCTGCTCTGCCTCCGCCGCGCTGGCGGTGATCTGGTGCATCGCGGATTCCGAGTAGCGCGCGGACAGACGCGCGACGGCCTCGTTGGTCTGGGGGATCCGGGCGCTGAGGGCCGCGGCGTCCGCGCGCACCTGCGCGATGACCTCGGGCGCGCGGCGCACCTTGGAGACCGACTCCGCGAGCACGGATGTCTTCTCGTCGAGCAGATCCTGCGCCCAGTCGCACAGCTGCAGGATGCGCGCGTTCCTGGTGCGCAGCTCCTCGTCGGTGTCGGGGATCTCGTCGTGGTTCAGCTGGTGGAGCTGGAACGCCTCGCGCAGATGCGTGCGGACCGCGGCGAGCGCCTTGCGCAGGTCCGCCGTGAGCGACTCGCCGAGCTCGGCCTCGGCGAAGGCGAGCTCATCCGACGTCGTGCGGATCCGCTCGTCCGCTCCGACCAGAGCCTGCTCCGCACGGCGTGCGAGATCGGCGTCCTGTGCGGCGAGTTCTTCCTGTTCGCGTTTGCGTCTGCCCCAAAATCCAGCCATGAACCGATCCTAGTTTCCCGCGTGCCGCAGCTGGCTGAGCATCCGCTTCAGGTGGACGGTGTTCGCTCAGGGCACGTCAGGCGATCGCGGTCCGCCGCGTCAGCTCCGCCTTCCTCGGGGGAACGAGCCAGCTGACCAGTGCGATCGCGAGCGGGAGGGCGACGGCGAGCAGAGCGAGCACCAGCCACGGCATGTCCTGGATCAGCAGGGCGCCTCGCGACTGGATCGCGAACCCGATGGGCGGCAGCACGCCCGCCGCGGCTCCCGCGATCGTGCCGAACCCGGCGATGATGAGTCCCTGCCAGAACCCGATCCTCCGACGGAGCCCATCGGTACCGCCCACGGCGGAGAGCGTCGCGTCGTCGGGGCGGCGCTCGAAGCGGGCGAGGCTCAGCGCGACGCCGCTCGCTCCCAGGACGAGCACGCCGACAGCCGTCAGGATCGGGATCATCCAGAGCGTGTCGCTGGGAGGACCGTTCTCGAAGTACGGCGCGAGGACCCACTCCTCGGTGTTCAGCGCGTCCGCCTGCTCCTGCACCCGGTCGCGCACCTCCACCGGGATGGGGGCGTCGAACGACGCGATCACGAGGGACGGCTGGGCTTCCATGCCGAACTCCACGGCGGTCTCCGGGGCGATCGCCACGGCGACGGCCTGGTGGGGGAGATCGAGTTCGACGGCGTCGACCTTCCGCTCCCAGGCCGGGGCGCTGCGCGGCGGGCCGTCGGCCCAGGCGGTCCAGATGTTGTTCGGCATCTTGCCGTCGTAGGCCTCTCTGCCTGTCCACGCGCCGACGTCGATCGTGCCGTCCGTGACGTAGCGGGAATCGGTGACGATCGCGGCGCCGTCCCGATAGGCGGCGCGCTGGGCGGAGGTCAGCGTGCCGCCGAGGGCGTCGTCGATCTCATCGGCGGAGATCACCGCGATCGGGTTCGGCCGGTTCTGTCCGTTCGTGAAGGAGGACTCGGCGGTCGGGTCGAGCAGATGACGCTCCGGCATCACCGCGATGACCCTGATCTCGTCGGCGGGGACGTCGTCGGAGCTGGCGTACGTCCAGATCTCCGGCTGACGGGAGATGACGGCCGTGCCTGCTGCCCTCACGCCGTCCGCGAGCATGATGCCGGCGTCCGCCGCCTCGTCCGCGCTGGCGTCGTCGAGCGGCGCACCCGATCCGGTCTCCTCGAGGCCGATGGCGAGGGTGCCCACGGGCGCCGTGTACATCCAGTCACGAGCTGTCCCCGCGTTCTGCATGGAGATATTCCCGATCGCGAAGACGGCGATGAACACGGTCGCGGCGATCGCGGCGAAGGCGGGAACGGTGCGGGAGGAGTTCGCAGCGGCGTCCCGGGCGGCGATGCGCGCCGCGAGGCTGAGCCTGGCAAGGCCTTTGGCGGTGATCCAGAGCAGCCAGCGGCCGGAGAGCAGGATGCCGAGCTGCACGAGGATCGGCCCGATCACGATGCCGAACGGCGGGATCGTCCGCAGGGGTGAGTCCCAGGGAAGACCCGTGACTCCGATCGCGAGCACCGCGAACGCGCTGCCGATCGTGAGAGCGACGCCGACCAGCAGCAGGATCGATCCCCAGATCGGCCGCGACGCGCGGGGCGTCTGCGGACGGCGGGCGCCGCGCAGGGCGCTGAGCGTGTCGGAGCGCGCCACCGTGCGCGCCGGGAGGGCGGCGGAGGCGGTGCCGACGAGCACCGAGAACGCCAGGATCCCCACCAGCACCGGCCAGGGGACATGGAACCCCCAGAACTGGGTCGAGGACCCGTCCGCGAGCAGCATCATCGTGAGGGCGGCGGCGCCGACGCCGAGGGCGAGACCCAGCACCCCGGAGACAGCACCGAGAGCGGTCCCCTGGAGCAGGATGATCCGGCGGAGGTCGGAGGTCGACGCTCCCACGCTCGCGGCGACCGCGAGGGATCGCTGCTGGCGGCGCGCGGCGACGGCGAACGCCGCACCGGCGAGCATCACCACGACGTAGGCCGCGAAGAGGCCGCCGGCGATGAGGACGACGACCACCGTCCAGAGGGCGCCGTCGTCTGCTCCGGACCACCCGCCCCTCGTCTCGTCCGAGATGATCGGCGGATCCAGGATCACCGCCCGCGAGTACGCGACCACGCCGTCTTCATTCAGCCTTTCGACGTCCGGCCAGCTGAGCGACAGGTCGGGGAGATACCAGCGGGCGTCGCCCGAGAGCCCGGCGCTCGCCGGGAAGAAGAGCGCGGAGGTCGCATCGGAGAGGACCGCGGAGTCGAGGGTTCCGACGACGGTGTAGGTGCGCTCGTCGTCGGTGAGGACGACCTCGTCGCCGATCGCGGTCCCGAGCCGCTCGAGCGCGGCCGGGGTCGCCAGGATCTCGCGGCCGGTCCGAGGGGTGTCCCCGTCGACGACCTCGTAGCGTCCCTCGAAGCGCGGGTCCCAGACCTCGCCTCCCCACGCGGGCATTCCGGTCACGCCGTCGGGGGTCTGCACGCGCACGGTGGACTCGACGACGCGGATCGCTTCGGTGCCGGACGGCAGCACGCTGGTCGGATCGGTGAGCGGCGTCCCCTCCGGCGCATTGCCGGAGTTGTCGGGATACCCCGTCCACGTCGTGTCGGTGGGGGACTGCCAGAATCCGCTTCCCGGCAGGCCTCCGACCGAGATCCAGGCCTCCATCCGTCCCAGTTCCGCGGTCGTGCGCTCCTGTGCCGTGCCGATCATGCTCGCTCCGATGATCGCGTAGGCCGTCATGGCCGCGATCGGGAGCAGGACGAGCGTGCCGATGAGCGTGCTCGACAGCAGAGTGCGGCGCAGCTGCCGGCGGGCGAGCCGAGCGGCGACGCGCCAGCGGGCTCGCCTGCCCGGCCGTCGGGCGGAGGAGTCCGACCGGTCGGATGTCCTCGTCTCCGGTCGTTCGACGGTCGAGGTCATCGGCCGGTCCCGCTCAGCAGCACCTCGGCGGCGTCACGCCGGGTCTCGTCGACGATCCTCCCGTCTCGGAGGAACACGATCCGGTCGGCGAAGGCCGCATGGCGCGCCTCGTGCGTGACGAGGATGCCCGCCGCACCCGCATCCACACGCCCGCGGAGCATCCGGAGCACGAGTTCGCCGGTGACGGAGTCCAGCGCCCCGGTCGGCTCGTCGGCCAGGATGAGCCGTCGACCTCCGACCACGGCGCGGGCGATCGCGACGCGCTGCTGCTGACCGCCGGAGAGATCGTCCGGGTAGGAATCGAGCTTGTCCGCCAGGCCGACGGACTGCAGCGCGTCCTTTCCCGCGCGGCGTGCGACCCGCGTGCGGAAGCCGTCGAGCTCCAGGGGGAGGGTCACGTTCTCGATGGCGGTGAGCGTCGGGATCAGGTTGAAGTCCTGGAACACGAACCCGAGCGACCGCCGACGCAGGCGGGCGACGTCCGCCGCGCTCTGCTCGCTGAGGAATGCGCCCTCGATGACGACCTCGCCGGTGGTGGGTCGGGCGAGACCGCCGGCGATGGCGAGCAGCGTCGACTTGCCGGAGCCGGAGGCGCCCATGACGGCGACGAGCTCCCCGCGGCGGACCTCGAGATCGACACCCGAGAGGGCGGACACCGCGGTGGCGCCGTGACCGTACTGCTGGGTCACCCCGACGAGGCTCAGGACCGTCTCGTCGCTCACAGCGAGGGCTCGGCATCCGCGAGCGCAGCTCCGGCCTTCGCCGGTCGACCGCGCTTGGGACGCTCGGTCGCGAGCTCGAGCGCCATCGCATGCTGCGGGTGCAGGGCGAGTCGCTGCTCCGTGTGGTCGAGCCAGCGCACCTCGGCCTCCGCGGCGAAGATCATGGAGTCGACGACCAGCGCCCATGCGAGCTCCTCGGGCCCGTCCGCATCGCCGCCCGCGTACTTGGCGCGCTGGAGGGACTGCAGCTGACGGAGGGACGCGGTGCGCTGCGCCTGGATGACCGCGGCGACATCGACGCCGGGCAGCGTGGCGGCGACCGCGAGCTTGATCGCCAGCTCGTCGCGGGTCGCCTGCGTGCGCACCACGGGGGAGGAGAGCCACTGGGCGACCTCGGCGGAGCCCTCGTCCGTGATTTCCCAGTAGATGTGCCCGTGCTCGTCGGCGTCTCCGCGCTGCACGAGGCCGTCGCGTTCGAGCCGTTCGAGCGTGTTGTAGATCTGCCCGACGTTGAGGGGCCAGGTGGATCCCGTGCGGCGGTCGAACTCGTGCCGCAGCTGGTAGCCGTAGCAGGGCCCCTGGTCGAGGATGGCGAGAAGGCTCTGGCGTACCGACATGATGATCTCCTGGTGGCGTCGTCCGGAATGCAATACCGAGTATATGCATACTCGGTAACTAAAGGGTGTCGCCACGCGGATGACGCACCGGATGACCCATGCAGGCGACGTGCAGGTCACGGCCCGGTAACATGGCAAAGTATGCCTGGCGTCGGGTTCACTGACGACCGGCGATTTACCCACTGACAGGGAGATGACATCCGTGGCCAATCCTCTTGAGAAGCTGCTGCGCGCTGGCGAGGGGCGGGTCATCCGCCGCCTGAATCAGGTCGTCAAGGCAGTGGGAGCGCTGGAAGAGGACATCTCCAAGCTCACCGACGACGAGCTGCGCAACGAGACCACGGAGCTGCGTGCCCGCTACGAGAAGGGCGAGACGCTCGACCAGCTGATGCCCGAGGCGTTCGCCGCGGTGCGCGAGGCCGCCAAGCGCACGCTCGGCATGCGCGCCTACGACGTGCAGGTCATGGGTGGCGCCGCGCTGCATCTCGGCAACATCGCCGAGATGAAGACCGGTGAGGGCAAGACGCTCGTCGCGACGCTGCCGGCCTACCTGAACGCGATCGCCGGCAAGGGCGTCCACGTCATCACGGTCAACGACTTCCTCGCCAGTTACCAGGCCGAGCTCATGGGGCGCGTGTTCCGCGCCCTCGGCATGACCACCGGCATCATCGTCTCCGGGCAGACGCCCGCCGTCCGCCGCGAGCAGTACGCGGCCGACATCACCTACGGCACGAACAACGAGTTCGGCTTCGACTACCTGCGCGACAACATGGCCTGGCGCAAGGAAGACCTCGTCCAGCGCGAGCACTTCTTCGCGATCGTCGACGAGGTCGACTCGATCCTCATCGACGAGGCCCGCACGCCGCTCATCATCTCCGGTCCGTCGTCGGGCGAGGCCAACCGCTGGTTCGCCGAGTTCGCGAAGATCGCCCGCACCCTCGAGGTCGGCGAGGACTACGAGGTCGACGAGAAGAAGCGCACCGTCGGCGTGCTCGAGCCCGGCATCGAGAAGGTCGAGGACTACCTCGGCATCGACAATCTCTACGAGTCCGCGAACACCCCGCTGATCTCCTTCCTCAACAACTCGATCAAGGCCCTGGCCCTGTTCAAGAAGGACACCGATTACGTCGTGATGAACGACGAGGTCATGATCGTCGACGAGCACACCGGCCGCATCCTGGTCGGACGCCGCTACAACGAGGGCATCCACCAAGCCATCGAGGCCAAGGAGGGCGTGCCGGTCAAGGCCGAGAACCAGACCCTCGCCACCGTCACGCTGCAGAACTACTTCCGCCTCTACGACAAGCTCGCCGGCATGACCGGTACGGCCGAGACCGAGGCCGCCGAGTTCATGTCGACGTACAAGCTCGGCGTCATCCCGATCCCGACCAACCGACCGATGATCCGCAAGGACCAGTCGGACCTCGTGTACAAGAACGAGACCGCGAAGTTCGCGCAGGTCGTCGAGGACATCGCCGAGCGTCACGCCGAGGGCCAGCCGGTGCTGGTCGGAACCGTGAGCGTCGAGAAGAGCGAATACCTCTCGCGCCTGCTCGCCAAGAAGGGCATCAAGCACGAGGTCCTCAACGCGAAGAACCACGCACGCGAGGCCGAGATCGTCGCCCGCGCCGGCCGTCTGGGCGCCGTCACCGTCGCCACGAACATGGCCGGACGAGGCACGGACATCATGCTCGGCGGAAACGCCGAGTTCCTCGCGGTCCAGGAGCTCAAGGGCAAGGGCCTCGACCCCGTGGAGACGCCCGAGGAATACGAGATCGCCTGGGACGAGACCTACGAGTCGATGAAGTCCGTCGTCGCGGAGGAGGCCGAGAAGGTCATCGAGGCCGGTGGCCTCTACGTGCTCGGCACCGAGCGTCACGAGTCCCGTCGCATCGACAACCAGCTGCGAGGTCGTTCCGGACGTCAGGGCGACCCCGGTGAGAGCCGCTTCTACCTGAGCCTCACCGACGACCTGATGCGCCTGTTCCAATCGGGTGCCGCCGAGGCGATCCTGTCGCGCACGAACTTCCCGGACGATGTGCCGATCGAGTCGGGCCTGGTGTCCCGTGCGATCCGCAGCGCCCAGTCGCAGGTCGAGTCGCGCAACGCCGAGATGCGCAAGAACGTCCTCAAGTACGACGACGTCCTGAACCGTCAGCGCGAGGCCATCTACGCCGACCGCCGTCACATCCTGCAGGGCGACGACATCGCCGACCGCGTGCAGCACTTCATCGAGGATGCGATCTCCGGTGTCGTCCGCGACCACACCGGCGAGGGTCACAACGAGAGCTGGGACTTCGACGCGCTCTGGACCGAGCTCAAGACCCTCTACCCGGTCGGCGTCACGATCGACGAGGTCGTCTCGGAGGCTGCCGGTCGCAAGGGCGGCATCACGGCCGAGGGACTGACCCGTGAACTCCTCTCCGACGCGAAGATCGCCTACGAGACGCGCGAGGAGTCGCTCGGCGAGGCGGCGACCCGCGAGCTCGAGCGTCGCGTGGTGCTCCAGGTGCTCGACCGCCGCTGGCGCGACCACCTCTACGAGATGGACTACCTCAAGGACGGCATCGGCCTGCGTGCCATGGCGCAGCGCGACCCGCTCATCGAGTACCAGCGCGAGGGCTACGCGATGTTCCAGTCCATGATGGGGCAGATCAAGGAGGAGTCGGTCGGCTACCTCTACAACCTCGAGGTCGAGGTGCGCCGTGCCGGTGACTCGGACACCGCCGAGGTCGAGGCGAAGGGACTCGCCTCCGACGGCGGCGAGCAGCGTCTCGAGTACTCCGCCGCGAACGACGCCGGTGAGGTCGAGGTCCGCAACGATCGCGGTCAGGTGCAGCAGGCGGCCACCGATCGGGTGCGCCAGGCGGCTGCGCGTGCGCAGGCTCCCCAGCCCGAGCCCGAAGAGGCCCCTCGCGGTGCTTTCGGGCAGCGGACGGAGCCCGCGGCGCCCGCCGCCGGCAACCGTGAGCAGCGTCGCGCGCAGGGCAAGAAGAAGAAGTAGTCTCCGACGAGAGGAGGGCCAGTCCGTGTGGATTGGCCCTCCTTTCGTCGCTGTAGGCTTGGTCGATGACACCAACGCGCCACTTCGACCAGTCGTCGAAGCTCAAGAACGTCCTGTACGAGATTCGCGGAAACGCCCTCGTCGAGGCGGCGCGCTTGGAGGCGGAGGGTCACAAGATCCTCAAGCTGAACACCGGCAATCCGGCGATCTTCGGCTTCGATGCCCCGCACCAGATCGTGCACGACATGCTCGCGGCGTTGCCGACCGCCCACGGCTACAGCGACAGCAAGGGCATCATCTCCGCCCGTCGCGCGGTCGTGAGCCGGTACGAGCAGATCGAGGGCTTCCCCCGCTTCGATCCCGATGACGTCTACCTCGGCAACGGGGTCTCCGAGCTCATCACCATGACGATGCAGGCCCTGCTGGACGAGGGCGACGAGGTCCTCATCCCGGCCCCCGACTATCCGCTGTGGACGGCGATGACCAGTCTCGCCGGCGGCACGCCCGTGCACTATCTGTGCGACGAGCAGGACGAGTGGCAGCCCGACCTCGAGGACATCCGCTCGAAGATCACCCCGCGCACCAAGGCGCTCGTCATCATCAACCCGAACAACCCGACCGGCGTCGTCTACTCGCGGGAGATCCTCGAGGGACTCGTGCAGATCGCCCGCGAGAACCAGCTCCTGCTGCTGTCGGACGAGATCTACGACCGCATCCTCTTCGACGAGGCGGTGCACATCCCGACCGCGACGCTCGCCCCGGACCTGCTGTGCCTGACGTTCAACGGACTGTCCAAGACCTACCGTGTCGCGGGCTATCGCTCCGGCTGGATGGTCATCACCGGCCCGCAGGACCACGCCAAGGGCTTCCTCGAGGGCATCACGCTGCTGGCGTCGACGCGCCTGTGCCCGAACGTCCCGGCGCAGCACGCGGTGCAGGCGGCGCTCTCGGGTGTGCAGTCCATCGACGCGCTGATCGCCCCGACCGGTCGGCTGCACGAGCAGCGCGACATCGCCTGGCAGGGCCTCGAGTCCATCCCGGGAGTCTCGTGCGTCAAGCCGCAGGGGGCGCTCTACGCGTTCCCGCGACTCGACCCGAACGTGCACGAGATCAGGGACGATGCGCGGCTGGTCTATGACCTGCTGGTCTCGGAGCACATCCTCGTGGTGCAGGGCACGGGCTTCAACTGGGCGACGCCGGACCATTTCCGCCTGGTGACCCTCCCCGAACCCCGAGTGCTGACCGAAGCCGTCGAGCGACTCGGGAACTTCCTCGCGAGCTACCGGCAGTAGCCGTCGGGCCGGCGTCGGGGGACAGGCTCTCCGCCAATCTCCGCACACCGGCGAGGAGCGGGGAGCGCGGCGTGACGTCGGCCATCGGCCGGGCGTGCAGCAGAGACGCGTCGGCCGCGCGCTGGTCGAACGGCAGGAACATGACGTCTCCGATGCCGGCGAACCGCTCCAGGGTGCGTCGCACCTGCCCGCGGGCGTCTATCCCGAGGGGCCCCGGGCGGACCTGGTTCACGACCACGACCACGGGTGTGGGCGCCGTGAGGCGGCGCAGCTCCGAGTGATCGCGGAGGAACCTGCTGATGCCCAGGGGATCCGCCGCGGCGACCGCGATGATCAGATCCGCCTCGCCGAGGGTCGTCGACGTCGCGGCA
Organism: Microbacterium sp. GW821-FHT01D02; assembly: GCF_059422585.1. NCBI lineage: Bacteria > Bacillati > Actinomycetota > Actinomycetes > Micrococcales > Microbacteriaceae > Microbacterium > Microbacterium sp. GW821-FHT01D02. Next base: position 150,990 of record NZ_JBWKXB010000005.1, read on the forward strand.
TGACGTCGGGGGCCGGCCAGATCGTAGGTCACCTCGTCGTCGGCGTCGAAGGCGGCCGACACGTCGACGACGGTGTCCTCGGTCCACTCCCGACACGCTCGCAGCGTGGTGCGCAGGCGTGCTGAGGCCAGTTCCGGCCACCGGCTCGGGCGGTTGATGCCGGGGAGCACCTCGATGTCGGCACCCCCGCTCGTGACGGTGGCGGCCAACCGCGTCAGCTCCGCGCCGTCGAGCGCACCGCGCTCGGCTCGACGGCAGGCGGCCGCGACGCCCGGCGCGTCGTCGCTGAGTCCGAGCAGCAGCGCGAGCGCCGGAGCGACCGTGTCGGCATCGATCAGAGCCGTACGCCGCCCGGTCCGGGCGAGCTCGACCGCGAGCTGGATCGCGACGGTGGAACGACCGGGAGCGCCGTGCGGTCCCCAGACCGCGATGACGCGATGCGCCTCTCGCGGCGCCCCGCGGGGCGTGTCGGACGTGGTCGACGCCAGTGCGGCGGCGACCTCCCACCCGGCGGCCTCGGGTGGCAGGGGCGCGGAGAGTCCCAGCCGACCCAGCAGACGACTGTCCGCACCGCCGAGGGTGAGGATGCGGACCCCTGCGCGGTCGCACGCGGAGATCAGCTCGGCCGTGAGCACCGCGCGCGCGGCGGGGAGGACGATCGCCTCGGCGCCCGCCGGCAGCTCGAGGGTCGACGGGTCCGGGGCGAGGATGCCGACGACGCTGATGCCCTCGAGCTCGAGCTCGGCGGCGAGTTCACCCGCACGCGGCTGCGCGATCGCGACGACGACCGCCGTCATGACCCGCTCCCGACCGGGACCACGGAGAGCGCGGAGCCCCCGGTCACGGCGGCCAGTACATCGGCGACATCGCTCCGATCGATCACGACCTCCAGGCGGGTGCCCGAGTCGGCGAGCACACCTTCCGGTTCGAGCACGTCGCGCACGACGGCTTCCGGGACGAGGATGCGCGGGATGTCGTGCGACCTCCCGTCGTCGATCGGGGGCGCGTGCCACAGCTCGACCACGGTGCCCGCCTGCACGTCCTCGGGGATGCCCGTGCTGCTGTCGATGACGACGGTGGTGCTGCGGCTCCGCTCCGCATCGGTCAGCGCCGCGGCCGGCATGATCTCCCCTTTCGCGAGCGTGCGCGTGGCGATCTGGTCGGCCTTCAGATCTCCGGGGCCCAGATAGTCGGGGGCCAGCAGGCCCAGACCCACCTCGACCACCTGGAAGTCGTCGGAGGTCAGGGCCTCTCCCCGCACGATGGTGTGCGTGGCCTGAAGCACCGGCGCCGCGTCGTCGGCGGCCGTGACGATGAACCACACGGAGGTGATGGAGAGCGCGACGAGGGCGATGCCGATGAGGAAGCGGAGGTCGCCCCAGAGGGCGCGTCGAGGTCGGGAGAGGGATGCCATGGCGAACATCGTCACAGAGATCCGTCCCTCCCTCCCTGGGTTATCCACAGGGCCGGCACGGTGCCGCGACCGGGGAGCGACAATGGGGGCATGCCAGCCCCCTCCTCGCGCGCACCACGATTCCTCGCGCCCGCGCAGGTCGCCGAACTGCTCAGCATCGGCGTCGATGAGGTGGTCTCGCTCGTCCACGAGGGGCGGCTCCGCGGCGCACAGCTGGGATCGCCGCCGCGCTGGCGGGTGGAGGAGTCGAGCCTGGACGGATATCTGGCCGAGGAATCCGAGATCGCCCGGCGGATGGCCCTGTGGCGGGAATCGCACCTGGCGAGCTTCCCCGAGGTCTGGGGGACGTCGTCGGCTCACGGCATCTGATCGCTCGCGGTCCGCACCGCGACGAGCGATGAGAACGGGATGATGCGGAATCCCTGAACCGCCCCGGCCAGGCGGGGCTGCCCGGGATCGTGCACCGCAAGGTCGAGGTGATCGGCGGCGGCGCGATCGATCGTGCCGTGGACGTCGTCTCCGGCGTGCGTGCTGATGCGCACCGGGATGCGGCGTCGCGCGAGGTCGCGCAGGACGAAACCGAGCGTCATCCGCTCACGAAGGGACGGCGCGGCGGACGCCGGTTCGTCGAGGCTGGCGAGGATCATGCCGTGGTCCGCAGCGATGCCCGCGATCGCGCGGAGCGGGAGCAGCAGCGCCGAGGGAGCGACGTGAGCGCCGGCGGCACCACGGGAGGCGACGGCGAGCCAGTCCGCGCCCAGCGTCTGCAGGGTGACCGGCAGGCGCCGGCCGGTCCGCAGCTCGATCACGGCCTCTGCGCCGACGCCGCTGAGCATGCGCAGGCGCGCGCGGAGGTCGAGCCCCGCGATGCGCAGTCGTTCCGACTCGGCGTCGAGCACGGCGCGCTCGGCTTCCCACTCCGACGCCAGCTGGCCCTCGAGGTCTTCGAACAGTCGGTCCCAGTGCATCCGACCGAGCGTAAGCGACCCGGATCGCCGTGTACGAGTTATCCACATACTTCCCGGATCGCGCCACGGAGGCGGGAGCGGCGGTGGTGAACTGACGCCCTGCTGCCCGCCCCGACCCGAGAGTCCGCCATGATGCTTCACGAGTACTTCGCGCCCCAGCCGACATCGACCAGTGAGCTCCCCGATCCGGCGCCGCTGCTGCGGAGTCTCACTCAGGGAGTGCTCGAGGCCCTCGCCGGAGTGCGGGAGGTCGACCAGCTGGCCCGCTGGTTCAGCGAGGAGGCGTTCCGCAGCCTGGTCGTCCGGGCGAACCTCTCGGCCAGGGCTCGCAGCGCGCGGGGCATCGTGCCGGCGCGTCCGACGTTCGAGATCCGCTCGCTCCGGGTGACCGAGCCCCGCGACGGCGTGATCGAAGCCGTCGTGGTGGTGGCCGGTCCCGGACGCACGCGCGCGGTGGCCGTCCGACTGGACGGCATGGATCGTCGCTGGCGCGCGACCTCGCTGGCCATACTCTGACGGATCTGACCGTAGGCTGGAGGGGTGTCAACCCTCAGCGATCTCGCCCATGCCCAGGGCCTCCTGACCGACAGCGACGTCGAATGGCTCCACCGCCTCGCCGGTGACGGGCAGCTTCTCGCCGACCTCGCATCCGCCGACATCGTCATCTGGATACAGACCGACGACGGCTCCTTCATCGCGGTCGCCCACGCGCGACCGAGCGGGGCTGCGACACTCTTCTACCGCGACATCGTGGGGGAGCGGGTGCGACCGCAGTGGCGCACGCAGGTGCAGGGGGCGTTCGAGTCGGCGGAGATCGTCGACTCCTCGTCGCCGGACTGGTTCGAGGAGACGCCGACCCGGGTGCGCGCCGTGCCGATCGTGAGCGAGCGCCGCGGCGCCGACGGCACTCCCACCGTCATCGGAGTGGTCACTCGGCACACCAACCTCGGAGAGCTGCGCACCCCGTCCCGCCAGCAGATCACGTTCGACGAATGCGCGAACGACCTGTTCCGGATGATCGCGGACGGCAGCTTCCCCGATCTCGCAGCCCCGACCTCGCCGCGCCGCGGCGCGCCGCGGGCCTCGGACGGTCTGATTCGCATCGACGTCGACGGGATCAGCACGTTCGCCAGCCCGAACGCGCTCTCCGCCTTCAACCGGATGGGCTTCGACGACGAGCTCGAGGGGGAGTCCCTCGCCGAGGTCACGACCCGCCTCGTGCCGCCGTCGCGACAGGTCGACGAGTCGCTTCCTGTCGTGGTCACCGGCCGTGCGCCCTGGCGCACGGACATAGAAGCGCGGGGCGTCACGGTCTCCCTGCGCGCGATCCCGCTCAAGGACCACGGGACGCGCATCGGCGCCATCGTGCTGTGCCGCGACGTGTCGGAGCTGCGCCACCAGGAGCAGGAGCTCATCACCAAGGACGCGACGATCCGCGAGATCCACCACCGGGTGAAGAACAACCTCCAGACCGTGGCATCCCTGCTGCGGATCCAGGCCCGTCGCACGCACTCGGACGAGGCACGGGACGCGCTCACCCAGGCGATGCGCCGCGTCGACGCGATCGCGGTGGTGCACGACACGCTCGCGCAGGGGCTGACCCAGAAGGTCGATTTCGACGAGGTCTTCCACCGCGTGCTCAAGCTGGTCGCGGAGGTCGCCTCGGCGCCGAACACCCGCGCCCGGACGCAGTCGACGGGCCGCTTCGGCGTGCTTCCGAGCGAGTACGCGACGCCGCTCGCCCTCGCGCTCACGGAGGTCGTCACCAACGCCGTCGAGCACGGGCTGGCCGGTCAGGAGGGCGTCGTCACGATCGATGCCAAGCGCACCGAGGAGAACCTCCGGGTCACCGTGCGCGACACCGGCCTCGGTCTCCCCGAGGGGCGGATCGGCCAGGGGCTGGGAACGCAGATCATCCGCACGCTCATCCAGGGCGAGCTCGGCGGCACGATCGAGTGGCACGGCAGCGACGGCGAGGGCACCGAGGTGGTCATCGACATCCCGCTGCGCTGGCTGGAACGCTGAGCCGGAACGGGCCCGAGCACACGGAAGCGGCCTGAGAGTCTATCTCAGGCCGCTTCCGGAGGTTCAGGAGGCGCGGCGTGCGCGAGCGGCGCGGCGCTTCAGGGCGCGGCGCTCGTCTTCGGACAGGCCGCCCCAGACGCCCGAGTCCTGGCTGGTCTCGAGGGCGTACTGCAGGCAGATCTCGGTGACCGTGCAGGTGGCGCAGACGGTTTTCGCCTTCTCGATCTGATCGACGGCCGGGCCGGTGTTCCCCACGGGGAAGAAAAGCTCGGGGTCGACAGTCAGGCAGGCGGCCTTATCGCGCCAGTCCATGGGGGCTCCTCGGTGTGGATTTCAAGAGATGTCGCGATGCGACTTCTCGGATTCGGGTAGCTGATCGGGTTCGGCTACCCTTTTGAGATGCGGACGGATGCCCGCGAATTGTGATGCGAGTGCGAACACTCGCCCCACGCCGCTGTGGGAGCACATGACTTTCTCTATTCTGTTACATGAATACCCTGAAATCAAGGGTTTTCTTCTCCCTTCGATCACCAGGAGACACCGTGCGCGCACCTCGACTGGCCCTCGCCGCGGCAGCGGTGCTCGCTCTCGAGGGCGTCGCTCTCCTCGTCTTCGCGGGGATCGAGCTCATCGGTCTCGGCTCCGGTGACGCCGCCTCCCTGCCCACGGCGATCGCGCTGATCGTGCTCACGCTCGTCGGCGCCGCGGCGCTGCTGGCCTTCGCGTTCGGCACGCGTGTCGGACGCTCCTGGGCACGCTCGGGGGGAGTGGTCTTCCAGGTGCTCGCCGTCGCCCTCGCGCTGGCGTCGCTCACGCTGCAGCCCGTCTCGTGGCCGTTCACCCTCGGGGTCGGGCTTCCCGGCCTCCTGGGGTTCGCGCTGCTGATCTCGAGCGCGCGCCGGGAGGGCGGACGTCCCCAGGCGGAGTGATCCGCGCGGGGTTCCGACCGGGGCTCAGGCGTCGATGCCGAGCTGCTTGCGCAGCCGCGCGACGTGTCCGGTCGCCTTGACGTTGTAGAGCGCGATGCTGATCGTGCCCTCCTCGTCGAGGACGAACGTGGAGCGGATCACGCCCTCCACGACCTTGCCGTAGTTCATCTTCTCGCCCCACGCCCCGTACGCCGTGTGGATCGCGTGGTCGGGATCGCTCAGCAGCGGGAAGGTGAGTCCGTCGCGCTCGCGGAACTTCGCGAGCGTCGCGGGCTCGTCGCGGGAGATCCCGATGACGCGGTAGCCGGCCCCCTGGAGCGAGGAGATGCTGTCGCGGAAGTCGCAGGCCTCGGTGGTGCACCCCGGGGTCATCGCCGCCGGGTAGAAGTACAGTACCGTCTTCTGGCCACGCAGATCAGCGAGGCGGACGGTGTTCCCGTCCTGATCGAGGAGGGAGAAGTCGGGGGCTGCGGTTCCGGGTTCCAGGCGCTGAGTCACGCGTCCAGCCTATCGGCCGGGGGCCTGCTCCGCCTTGTCGGCGAACGTCTGCAGCAGGCGCTGCAGCGAGTCGAGTCGCGCGCGGCCGGTCTCGCCCAGCTCACCGTTCTCGGCCGCCTCGATGAGGGCGCAGTCGGGGGCGTCCGCCAGGTGCGTGCAGCCGCGGGGGCAGTTCTCGGCGATGGCGGCGAGCTCCGTGAACGCGGCGAGGATGTTGGCCGGATCGACGTGCCCGAGTCCGAAGGAGCGCACACCCGGGGTGTCGATCACCCAGCCGGTCCCGTCGGGGCCCTCGTAGCGCAGCGAGACCGTCGAGGAGGACGTGTGGCGGCCGCGACCGGTGACCTGGTTCACATGTCCGGTGGCGCGACCGGCCGTCGGGACGAGTGCGTTGACCAGCGTGGACTTGCCGACTCCGGAGTGGCCGACGAACACGGTGGAGTGGCCGACGAGCGCCGCCCCGATCTCCTCGACCGGCATCTCCTCCTGGGCGCTGGTGAACACCCGCAGGTCGAGGCCGTCGAAGTGGGTGAGGAACTCCGTCGGGTCCGCGATGTCGGTCTTGGTGACGACGAGGAGGGGGCGGATGCCGGCGTCGAGCGCGGCCACGAGGTACCGGTCGACGAGGCGGGCGCGAGGCTCGGGATCGGCCGCGGCGACGACGACGAGCATCTGGTCCGCGTTGGCGACGATGACCCGCTCCACCTGATCGGTGTCGTCGGCGCTGCGACGGAGGAGGGAGGTGCGCTCGACGATGCCGACGATGCGGGCCAGGGTCCCCTCGTCTCCGGAGGTGTCGCCGACCACGCGCGCCTGGTCGCCGGTCACGATCGGCATGCGCCGCAGTTCGCGCGCCCTGGTCGTCGTGATCATCCGCTCGTCGGGGGTGTCCTCGTCGATGAGCACCGAGTACCGGCCGCGGTCCACGCCGAGGACTCGCCCGATCTGCGCGTCGTCGTGGGCGGGCCGGCGCTTGGTGCGCGGTCGGTTCGCCTTCGGATTGGGGCGCGTCCTGATGCTGCTCTCGTCGTAGTCCTCGAAGTCGTCGTCGAGGTCGTCGGTGTCGTCGAGCCAGCTCATCCGTCAGCCTCGCAGCATCCGCTCCCAGAGCATCGTGAACTCCGGGAGGGTTTTCGCGGTGGTGCCGATGTCGTCGATCTCGACGCCGGGGACGCGCAGTCCGATGAGCGCTCCGGTCGTGGCCATGCGGTGATCGTGGTGCGCGGCCCAGCCGCCGCCGTGCAGGGGGCGCGGGATGATGCGGAGCCCGTCCGGCAGCTCCTCGGCTTCGCCGCCGAGCGCACGGATGTTCCCGATCAGGGCCGCGATCCGGTCGGTCTCGTGCAGCCGGATGTGTCCGATCCCACGGATGGTGGTCGGCGAGTCCGCGAACGCCGCCAGCCCGACGAGGGTCGGGGTCAGCTCGCTCGCCGCCGAGAGGTCGAGGTCGAGTCCGCGGATGCCGGAGCCCGCGCGCACCGTGAGGGTGCCGCCGTGCCGGCCGACGTGCGCACCGGCGGCCTGGAGGATGTCGGGGAGCAGGGCGCCGGGCTGCGTGGAGTGCGCCGGCCACCCGGTGATCGACACCGAGCCCCCGGCGACGAGCGCGGCCGCGAGGAACGGGGCTGCATTCGACAGATCGGGCTCGATCGCGATCTCCTTGGCGCGCGGGACGCCGGCCTCGACCAGCCACTCGCCGACGGCGGGCCGTTCGATCCGGATGCCGCGACGGCTCAGCGCCTCGATCGTCATGTCGATGTGCGGGAGGCTCGGCAGGTGCTCGCCGACGTGCACGAGGTGCAAGCCGACGTCGAACCGGGGAGCGGCCAGGAGCAGGCCGGAGACGAACTGGCTCGATGCGGAGGCGTCGATCTCGACGCGGCCTCCGCGGATGCGGCCGTGGCCGCGGATGGTGAAGGGGAGCGCCCAGGTGCCCTCGTCGTCGATGTCGACGCCGAGATCGCGGAGGGCGCTGATCAGCCCGCCCATCGGACGGTGAAGCGCCGTCTCGTGCGCGGTGAGGTGCACGTCGCGCTCCGCCAGGCCGGCCAGCGGGGCGATGAAGCGCATCACGGTGCCGGCCTGACCGCAGTCGATCGTCGTGCCGCCGCGGAGCTTCGCGGGGGTGATCACGAGGTCGGGGCCGAACTCGTGACCGGCATCGACCTCCTCGATGCCGACGCCGAGAGCGCGCAGCGCATCGACCATGCGAGCGGAGTCGTCGGAGTGCAGCGGGGCGATCAGCCGGCCGGGACCGTCGGCGATCGCCGCGATGATCAGCTCGCGATTGGTCAGCGATTTCGAACCGGGGATCGTGAGCTCCGCGTGCACGGGCACGTCGGTCGAGGGCGCGGGATAGGCGCCCTGCACACGGGAGGGGGAATACCTGTCAGCGCTCATCGGTTCTCACCTTAGTAAACGCGGGAAGCTTCGACGTGAAAGACGGGGCTCCTGACCCGAAGGAGAGAGAATGCCGGCGACGTTGGAGCGCGAGGTGATCGACATCCGCGGCCTAGACTGGCCGGTGATGGATGACACCGCAACCGCAGACACCGTCAGCGACCCTCGGCGCGAGTTCGAGGAGCAGGCGATCCCCTTCATGGATCAGCTCTACGCCGCTGCGATGCGTATGACGCGCAATCCGGCGGACGCCGCCGATCTCGTGCAGGAGACCTTCGTGAAGGCGTACGGATCCTGGTCCACGTTCTCGCAGGGCACGAACCTCAAGGCGTGGCTGTACCGGATCCTCACCAACACGTACATCAACATCTATCGCAAGCGGCAGCGCGAGCCGTTCCAGGGCACGATCGACGAACTCGAGGACTGGCAGCTCGGCGGGGCGGAGTCCACGACCGCGTCGCACAGCCGTTCGGCCGAGGCCGAGGCGATCGATCGGATGCCGGCCTCGGTCGTCAAGGACGCGCTGCAGGCCGTGCCGGAGGACTTCCGGCTCGCGGTGTACCTCGCCGATGTCGAGGGCTTCGCGTACCAGGAGATCGCCGACATCATGAAGACCCCCATCGGCACCGTGATGAGCCGCCTGCATCGTGGCAGGCGGATGCTGCGGGAGCTGCTGGCAGATTACGCCGCCGAGCGGGGCATCGCCGCGGCTGAGACGAGGAGCAAGAAATGAGCGACTGCGGCTGCGACAAAGCCCGTTCGGATCTGGAGGAGTACCTCCGCAACGAGGTGTGCAAGACCGAGCACACCGAGATCCGCGAGCATCTCGAGCACTGCCCGTCCTGCCGTGACGAGGCCCTCGTGGCGACGACCCTCACCGAGGTCATCGCCCGCGCCTGCAAGGAGACCGCTCCCGAGGAGCTGCGCGACCAGGTCTTCGCGCGTCTGCGCGCCGTCCAGGCGACGCAGCACTGACCTTCGTCGGAGCCCGTCGGTAGGCTGGAGCGATGAGCTTCCCCGACGCGCGCGACGTGCCCGCAGACACCACCTCGACGGAACGACTGGCCGCCTCCGGGCTCGACTATCGCGTCGTCGATCTGAGCGATGACGCGAGCGCCGTGCCGTTCCTGCGCGCGGTGGACCGGGGCTTCCTCGGAGCCGAGCCGAGCGAGGAGATCGTCGCGCAGGTCCGGAAGACGTTCGCCGCCCGCCGCAACATCGGCGTGTACGAGCAGAACGCACCGGCGGCCGCACGTCCCGTCGCGACCACCAACGGCTGGGTGACTCCGCTCACCCTCCCGGGCGGCGGCGAGATCGGAATGTGGGCGATCAGCGTCGTTACGGTCGCGGCGACGCACCGACGTCGCGGCATCGCCCGCGCGCTGCTCGAGGGCGAGCTGCGGGCTGCCGCATCCGCCGGCGTGCCCGTCGCGGGGCTCACGGTCTCCGAGGCGACCATCTACGGCCGCTACGGCTTCGGCTCCGCGATCCCCGTCGCCCGCCTCACGGTGGACACCCGCCGCGCGGGCTGGGGCGGGGCGACGCCCTCCGGTCGCCTCGAGTACGTCGACCGCGAGACGCTCGCGGCAGACCTCGGCACCGTCCACGAAGGAGCCCGGCTGCGCGCCTCCGGACAGATCCCCGGATGGCAGGGGCGCTGGGAGGGCTACGCGGGAGTGTCGCCCACCCCTGACCGGGACCAGGCCAGGGGAGTGCGCTATCTCGACGACGACGGGGTGCTGCGCGGCGTCCTGGCCTACACGGTCGGAGAGGCGAGCGGCACGTTCCGGTTCCGGATGGACGTCCGGCTGCTCGTCACCGAGACCGTCGAGGCGCGGATCGCGCTCTGGCGCTTCGCGCTGCAGCACGATCTCGTCGACGAGGTGGTCGCCGACCTGCGACCGCTGGACGACCCGCTGCCGTGGCTGGTGCACGACACCCGAGGCGTGAAGCAGGAGGTGCATGACCACGGCTGGCTGCGGATCCTCGACCTCCCGACGGCGCTCTCGGCGCGGCGCTACTCGGCACCCCTCGACACGGTCCTCCGCGTCGAGGACTCCCTGGGCTTCGCCGCCGGAGACTGGCGACTCCGCGTCGACGACTCCGGTGTGGCCACGGTCGAGGAGGCGGCCGGCGCTGCGGTGGACATCACTCTCGATGTGTCGGCGCTCTCCTCGCTGTACGCGGGCGGCGTGCGGGCCTCGACGCTGCACGGGGCGGGGCGCATCACGGCCGATGCCGCGGACGTGGAGGCGCTCGACCGCGCCCTGATCGCGTTCCCCGCACCCTCGCTGGACATCTGGTACTGAGCGGTCGGTGCCCGCCGCGCGTCGGCGACCACGCACGTCCGACGAAACGCAGCCTCGCGCCTCCGCGCGGGGCTGCTTTCGTGTGCGCATCAAATAACTAGAAACCTCTTTACTAGAAAGAGCCTTTACTATAACCTCGCCTTCAGAGCGGACGCCTGTCCGCCCTGCTCGACTTCCGCAATGAAGCTCTTGAGACGAGGTTCCCATGCACGACAACCGCTGGAGGAAGACCCTTCCTCTCGTCGCCGGTGCCGCAGCACTCGCCCTGGCATTGGCCGGCTGCACACCCGGTGGCAGCTCATCCGGTGGTGATCGCCCGCTCCGCATGTGGTCAGGGTCGATGACTCCGATCACGAACAACTTCAACCCGTTCGCGGTCGACACGGCGACGCACATGACCTTCGGGGCCATCTACGAGCCGCTGTTCTTCTTCAACCAGCTCTCGGATGAGGCCCCCGTCGGGATGCTCGGCGACTCGTACGCGTTCAACGAGGACGGGACGGTGCTGACGATCACGATCAAGCCCGACCTGAAGTGGAGCGACGGCGAGGACCTCACGGCCGAAGACGTCGCGTTCAGCCTCGGCTACGGCTCGAACCTCGATCCCGACATGGTCTCCGCGGACGCGACCGACGACACCACCGTCGTCGTCACGTACTCCTCGGCCAAGTTCACGGCCACCTCGCTGATCCTCGGCTCCACCTGGATCATCCCGAAGCACATCTGGTCCGAGATCGACGACTACATGACGGAGACGAACCCGAAGCCCATCGGCTCCGGACCGTACACGCTCAAGTCGTTCACCGACGCCGCGTACACCCTGGAGGCGAACCCGCTCTTCCGCGACGGGGCGCCGGAGATCAAGGAGGTGCAGGACATCGGCATCGACTCCAACCAGTCCTCCGAGGACCTGCTGAAGACCGGCAAGCTCGACTGGGTCGGCCAGTTCATCGCGAACCCCGACGGCGTCACGGCCAACGGGAAGATCAGCACGATGAACCAGCAGCAGGATCCGACCGTGATCATGACGTGCTCCGACACCTCGATGGGGTGCGCGGGCGCGCAGACCGACCCGGCCGTCCGTCAGGCCCTCAACGTCGCGATCGACCGCAGCGCCATCAGCAGCAAGGCGTTCGCCGGTCTCTCCGGCGAGGCCTCGCCCAGCTTCGCGCTGCTGCCGCGGGACGAGAAGTGGCTGAGCGACGAGTCGCTGGCGGTCAGCCCGCAGTCCGCGGACGCCGCGTCCGCGGAGGGCATCCTCGAAGCCGCCGGCTACACCAAGGGCGATGACGGCTTCTACGGCAAGGACGGCACGGCCATCGAGCTCGACCTGTTCTCGCCCGACGGCTGGACCGACTACAACGACGCCGCCAAGCTCATCAGCGCACAGGCGGCGAAGGCCGGCATCCGCGTCAACGCACGGACGGTGTCCGAGGCCGAGTACTGGACGCCGATCTCGACCGGTGAGTTCCAGCTCGCGCTCTACGGCATCACGCAGTCGCTGGTGGCCGATCCCTACTCCAACTACGACCAGTACTTCACCACGACGGCGAGTGCGAAGGTCGGTGCGGAGCCCACCAAGGGGCAGAACTACGCGCGGTACACCAACCCGATCGTCGACGACGCCGTGAAGAAGGCGGGCGCGACGCAGGACGAGGCGATCAAGAAGCAGGCGTATGCGACGGTGCAGACCGAGATCGCCCGCGACCTGCCGTACATCCCGGTGGTTCTGAACGCGTCCCAGTCGTTCTTCAACACGGCGGACTTCACCGGCTGGCCCAGCGAGGACGACATGTACGCGGCTCCGCTGCCGTACCTGTCGACCGCATCGGCGGTCATCCTCACCCACCTGCGCCCCGTGAAGAAGTAAGGCCGGCACCCATGGTTCGATCCAGCGAGAGGAGAGGCTCGTGAAGTTCTGGATGCGCCGCGTCGCGTTCTACATCATCACGCTGTGGGCCGCGATCTCCCTCAACTTCCTGCTCCCGCGTCTGCTTCCGGGCGACCCCGCCGCGATCATGCTGGGCAAGCTCCGGCGTGCGAACGGAGGCAGGCCGCTGTCGGAGGAGACGATCAAGGCGATCACCTCGATCCTCGGAGCGGAGAAGGGATCGACACTGTGGGATCAGTACCTCGCCTACTGGGGCCGGTTGCTGCACGGTGATCTCGGGGTCTCCTCGACCCGATACCCGGCCCCGGTTGGCGAGCTCATCGCCGCGGCTCTGCCGTGGACGGTGACGCTCGTCGGAGCAGCCACCATCATCTCGTTCGTCCTCGGGATCATCGCCGGCGCGTGGGTCGGCTGGTTCCGGGGCACGTGGGTCGACCAGCTCGTGCCGGTCACCACGTTCCTCCAGTCGATCCCGTACTTCTGGCTCGCGCTCGTGCTGGTCGCGGTGTTCTCCGTGCAGTTGGGGTTGTTGCCCATCATCGGCGGGTACGACGTGTTCGAGTTCCCGGCAGGGCCGGAGTGGACGCCCGCGTTCTTCGCCAGCGCCTTCGTGCATGCCCTGCTGCCCGCCGCGACGATCGTGATCTCGTCGGTCGGCGGGTGGCTGCTGGGGATGCGGAACATGATGGTGCAGACGATGGCGGAGGACTACGTGCTCACCGCCGAGGCCAAGGGGCTCCGTCCCTCCCGCATCCGCACGGCCTACGCGGCGCGCAACGCGTCGATCCCCAGCCTCGCCGGCTTCGGGATCGCGCTCGGCTTCGTGGTGGCGGGCTCGATCGTGACGGAGCAGGTGTTCAGCTATCCGGGTCTCGGCAAGCTCATGATCCAGTCCGTCCAGGGCCTCGACTACGCCCTGATGCAGGGGGTGTTCCTCGTCATCACGCTCACCGTGCTGGCAGCCAACTTCCTCATCGACCTTCTCTATGGCTTCATCGACCCGAGGGTGCGCCGCGATGGCTGATCTGATCGTCTCTCCGTCCGAGTCCACGCATGCGGTGGCCGTCGCCAGGACGGCGCGTCTGCGCGGTGGATTCCCGCGTCTGTCCGGGAAGCTGCTCACCGGCCTGATCCTGTTGAGCGCGATCGTGCTCTTCGGACTGATCGGACCGCTGCTGCTCGGCGACCCCCGCGATGCGAGCTTCGAGCCGCTGCTGCCGCCGGGGCCCGACCACCTGCTCGGCACGACCAAGCTCGGCTTCGATGTGCTCTCCCAGGTCGCGACCGGGACGCAGGGCTCGCTGTTCGTCGGCGCGGTCGCCGGTGTCGTGGCCCTGTTCCTGGCTCTGGTGTTCGGCGTCCTCGCCGGTTACTTCGGGGGCGCCCTCGACGAGACGCTGATGCTGGCCACGAACATCATGCTCGTGATCCCCGGCCTGCCCCTCGTGATGGTGATCGCGGCCTATGTGCAGCACACGGAGGGGCTCGGCGACCTCGCTCGCAGCTCCCTGCTCGTGGCGCTCGTGCTCGGCATCACCGGCTGGGCGGGTTCCGCCGTGGTGCTCCGCGGGACCGCCCGGTCCCTGCGCACCAGGGACTACGTCGCGGCGTCCGTCGTCGCGGGGGAGCGTCCGCTGCGGGTCATCTTCGTCGAGATCCTCCCGAACCTCGTGCCGCTGCTCGCGGCTCAGCTGATCTTCGGCGTGATCTTCGCCGTGCTCGGTGAGGCGGGGCTCTCCTACCTGGGACTCGGCCCGACCGGTTCCATCACGCTCGGCACCGTGCTGAACGATGCGCAGACCGGGCAGGCCGTCGGCAGCGGTGCCTGGTGGTGGTTCGTGCCTCCCGGCCTGATCATCGCCCTCATCGGGACCGCGCTGTCTCTGATCAACTTCGCGATCGACGAGATCGTGAATCCGAAGCTGCGCCTGGCACCGGTGGCCGCTCGACGGCAGCGCCGTGCGCGCCGTGCCGGCCGCGGTGTCGGGGGAGAGGGAGCGGTCGCATGACCGAGAAGACGGCAGTGCTGACGGCGCGGAATGTGTCGATCGAGTATGAGGTGGATCCGCCGGTGAAGGCGGTGCGGGATGTGTCGTTGACGTTGAATCGTGGGGAGATTCTGGGGTTGGCGGGGGAGTCGGGGTGTGGGAAGA
>NZ_JBWKXB010000006.1:0-5234 GCF_059422585.1 Microbacterium sp. GW821-FHT01D02
CCGAAACACTATTGATGTTTCAATCAAACACATAACAAAGTCATTGTTGTTATGCGGTTCTCGACCGTACATCGAGAACCACTCAGTGGACGCGTAGCACCAACAAACGGTGTGTTATCAAGTCATCGGCTTATTAGTACCAGTCAGCTGCATGCATTACTGCACTTCCACATCTGGCCTATCAACCCAGTAGTCTGGCTGGGAGCCTCTCACCCGAAGGTATGGAAATCTCATCTTGAGGCCGGCTTCCCGCTTAGATGCTTTCAGCGGTTATCCATCCCGAACGTAGCTAATCAGCGGTGCTCCTGGCGGAACAACTGACACACCAGAGGTTCGTCCAACCCGGTCCTCTCGTACTAGGGTCAGATCCTCTCAAATTTCCTACGCGCGCAGCGGATAGGGACCGAACTGTCTCACGACGTTCTAAACCCAGCTCGCGTACCGCTTTAATGGGCGAACAGCCCAACCCTTGGGACCTACTCCAGCCCCAGGATGCGACGAGCCGACATCGAGGTGCCAAACCATGCCGTCGATATGGACTCTTGGGCAAGATCAGCCTGTTATCCCCGAGGTACCTTTTATCCGTTGAGCGACAGCGCTTCCACAAGCCACTGCCGGATCACTAGTCCCGACTTTCGTCCCTGCTCGACCTGTCAGTCTCACAGTCAAGCTCCCTTGTGCACTTACACTCGACACCTGATTGCCAACCAGGTTGAGGGAACCTTTGGGCGCCTCCGTTACTTTTTGGGAGGCAACCGCCCCAGTTAAACTACCCACCAGGCACTGTCCCTGAACCGGATTACGGTTCGAAGTTAGATATCCAGAGTGACCAGAGTGGTATTTCAACAATGACTCCACACGAACTAGCGTCCATGCTTCAAAGTCTCCCACCTATCCTACACAAGCCACACCGAACACCAATACCAAGCTGTAGTAAAGGTCACGGGGTCTTTCCGTCCTGCTGCGCGTAACGAGCATCTTTACTCGTAATGCAATTTCGCCGAGTTCGCGGTTGAGACAGTTGGGAAGTCGTTACGCCATTCGTGCAGGTCGGAACTTACCCGACAAGGAATTTCGCTACCTTAGGATGGTTATAGTTACCACCGCCGTTTACTGGGGCTTAAATTCTCAGCTTCGCCTTGCGGCTAACCGGTCCTCTTAACCTTCCAGCACCGGGCAGGCGTCAGTCCGTATACATCGTCTTGCGACTTGGCACGGACCTGTGTTTTTAGTAAACAGTCGCTACCCACTAGTCTCTGCGGCCTCCAAACGCTTTCGGGAGTAAATCCCTATACGCCGAAGGCCCCCCTTCTCCCGAAGTTACGGGGGCATTTTGCCGAGTTCCTTAACCACGATTCTCTCGATCTCCTTGGTATTCTCTACCTGACCACCTGAGTCGGTTTGGGGTACGGGCGGCTAGAACCTCGCGTCGATGCTTTTCTTGGCAGCATAGGATCACCCACTTTTTATCCGCATCGTGTCTCAGCCTTAATGAATCGCGGATTTGCCTACGACTCGGCCTACGCACTTGCACCAGGACAACCATCGCCTGGCTTGGGCTACCTTCCTGCGTCACACCTGTTAATACGCTAACCGCACCAGAATGGGGTCGTGCGCTAGGCCCAGAGCGTCACCCCGAAGGGATCAGTCACTGGGATTCAGACACTTAGCACTACTGGATTAGCTTGGGCGGTTCTTCGCCGGTACGGGAATATCAACCCGTTGTCCATCGACTACGCCTGTCGGCCTCGCCTTAGGTCCCGACTTACCCAGGGAAGATTAGCTTGACCCTGGAACCCTTGGTCTTTCGGAGGACGTGTTTCTCACACGTCATTCGCTACTCATGCCTGCATTCTCACTCGTGTAGCCTCCACGGCTGGTTTACACCGCCGCTTCGCTGGCCACACGACGCTCTCCTACCCATCAACACGGCTGGACCACGAAGGCCTACCAATAATGTCAATGCCACAACTTCGGTGGCGTGCTTGAGCCCCGTTACATTGTCGGCGCGGAATCACTTGACCAGTGAGCTATTACGCACTCTTTCAAGGGTGGCTGCTTCTAAGCCAACCTCCTGGTTGTCAAGGCAACTCCACATCCTTTCCCACTTAGCACGCGCTTTGGGACCTTAGTTGGTGGTCTGGGTTGTTTCCCTCTCGACTATGAAGCTTATCCCCCACAGTCTCACTGCTGCGCTCTCACTTACCGGCATTCGGAGTTTGGCTGACGTCAGTAACCTTGTAGGGCCCATCGGCCATCCAGTAGCTCTACCTCCGGCAAGAAACACGCAACGCTGCACCTAAATGCATTTCGGAGAGAACCAGCTATCACGAAGTTTGATTGGCCTTTCACCCCTATCCACAGCTCATCCCCTCAGTTTTCAACCTAAGTGGGTTCGGTCCTCCACGACGTCTTACCGTCGCTTCAACCTGGCCATGGATAGATCACTTCGCTTCGGGTCTAGGACATGCGACTGAATCGCCCTATTCAGACTCGCTTTCGCTACGGCTACCCCACACGGGTTAACCTCGCCACATATCGCTAACTCGCAGGCTCATTCTTCAAAAGGCACGCTGTCACCCCTACTAAGGAGGCTCCAACGGTTTGTAAGCAAACGGTTTCAGGTACTATTTCACTCCCCTCCCGGGGTACTTTTCACCTTTCCCTCACGGTACTTGTCCGCTATCGGTCATCTGGGAGTATTTAGGCTTATCAGGTGGTCCTGACAGATTCACACGGGATTTCACGGGCCCCGTGCTACTTGGGATACTCTTCGCGCCAAGAGAGGCATTTCGACTACGGGGTTGGCACCCTCTATGACCGGCCTTTCAAGACCGTTCGTCTATACCTTCTTGTAACGCCGCCACCTCGGCAGAGATGACTGAAAAGTCCCACAACCCCCAACGTGCAACGCCTGCCGGCTATCACACACGCTAGGTTTAGCCTGTTCCGGTTTCGCTCGCCACTACTAACGGAATCGCGGTTGCTTTCTCTTCCTGTGGGTACTGAGATGTTTCACTTCCCCACGTTCCCTCTACCCGCCCTATATATTCAGGCGGGAGTCACTAGGTCGGCACGCCGCCCAGCGGGGTTTCCCCATTCGGACACCCTCGGATCAAAACTTGCTTATCAGTTCCCCGAGGCTTATCGCAGATTGCTACGTCCTTCTTCGGCTCCAGATGCCAAGGCATCCACCGTTTGCTCTTAAAGACTTGAAATCACATGAGTTTGAATCAAAAACTCGACCCCATCCGAAGATGGAATCTGAAATTGACTAATGATCTTTAAGATCATCTTGTGCAACAACCCGAAGGCTGTTGCAAGATGCTCGCGTCCACTGTGTAGTTCTCAAAGTACGGGCGGTACCCCCATCCACAACCCCACACGGGGGAAACAGAAAGAGGTCCAGAGGTTCAGACCAGATCCCAAAGGATCCGCATCCGGTCCCTCAGGACCCAACAGCGTGCAGGTGCGACCTCCGTCACCCTCCCCGTTCCAACCACCGAAGTGGCGTACTGGAGAAGAACAACTTCCTTCGCACCATGTCAAATGTTCCACCCATGAGCTCCCAGCGAAGAACGTATGCCTTCGATCTGGGTTCTGGACTCCGAAGAGTCAGATGCTCCTTAGAAAGGAGGTGATCCAGCCGCACCTTCCGGTACGGCTACCTTGTTACGACTTAGTCCTAATTACCGATCCCACCTTCGACGGCTCCCTCCACAAGGGTTAGGCCACCGGCTTCAGGTGTTACCGACTTTCATGACTTGACGGGCGGTGTGTACAAGACCCGGGAACGTATTCACCGCAGCGTTGCTGATCTGCGATTACTAGCGACTCCGACTTCATGAGGTCGAGTTGCAGACCTCAATCCGAACTGGGACCGGCTTTTTGGGATTCGCTCCACCTCGCGGTATTGCAGCCCTTTGTACCGGCCATTGTAGCATGCGTGAAGCCCAAGACATAAGGGGCATGATGATTTGACGTCATCCCCACCTTCCTCCGAGTTGACCCCGGCAGTATCCCATGAGTTCCCACCATTACGTGCTGGCAACATAGAACGAGGGTTGCGCTCGTTGCGGGACTTAACCCAACATCTCACGACACGAGCTGACGACAACCATGCACCACCTGTTTACGAGTGTCCAAAGAGTTGACCATTTCTGGCCCGTTCTCGTATATGTCAAGCCTTGGTAAGGTTCTTCGCGTTGCATCGAATTAATCCGCATGCTCCGCCGCTTGTGCGGGTCCCCGTCAATTCCTTTGAGTTTTAGCCTTGCGGCCGTACTCCCCAGGCGGGGAACTTAATGCGTTAGCTGCGTCACGGAATCCGTGGAATGGACCCCACAACTAGTTCCCAACGTTTACGGGGTGGACTACCAGGGTATCTAAGCCTGTTTGCTCCCCACCCTTTCGCTCCTCAGCGTCAGTTACGGCCCAGAGATCTGCCTTCGCCATCGGTGTTCCTCCTGATATCTGCGCATTCCACCGCTACACCAGGAATTCCAATCTCCCCTACCGCACTCTAGTCTGCCCGTACCCACTGCAGGCCGGAGGTTGAGCCTCCGGATTTCACAGCAGACGCGACAAACCGCCTACGAGCTCTTTACGCCCAATAATTCCGGATAACGCTTGCGCCCTACGTATTACCGCGGCTGCTGGCACGTAGTTAGCCGGCGCTTTTTCTGCAGGTACCGTCACTTTCGCTTCTTCCCTGCTAAAAGAGGTTTACAACCCGAAGGCCGTCGTCCCTCACGCGGCGTTGCTGCATCAGGCTTGCGCCCATTGTGCAATATTCCCCACTGCTGCCTCCCGTAGGAGTCTGGGCCGTGTCTCAGTCCCAGTGTGGCCGGTCACCCTCTCAGGCCGGCTACCCGTCGACGCCTTGGTGAGCCATTACCTCACCAACAAGCTGATAGGCCGCGAGCCCATCCCCAACCGAAATTCTTTCCAGACGCAGACCATGCGGTCACGTCACATATCCAGTATTAGACGCCGTTTCCAGCGCTTATCCCAGAGTCAGGGGCAGGTTGCTCACGTGTTACTCACCCGTTCGCCACTGATCCCACAGAGCAAGCTCCGTGTTCACCGTTCGACTTGCATGTGTTAAGCACGCCGCCAGCGTTCATCCTGAGCCAGGATCAAACTCTCCGTAAAAAAGAAATGCATACGACACCGGGAAAACGGTGACGCAGCGAGTTTGATGCTGACCAAAGAGACAAATTCATTGCTGACTT
>NZ_JBWKXB010000007.1:0-864 GCF_059422585.1 Microbacterium sp. GW821-FHT01D02
CGACCTACGTCGTGACCCAGGCGGACATCGACGCGGGTGGTGTGACCAACACGGCCACGGTGACCGCCACCCCGCCGGGAGACCTCGAGCCTCCGGTGTCTCCGCCGTCGACCGTCGAGGTCCCCGCCGTGCAGACACCCGGTGTGACCGTGGTGAAGTCCGCCGACCCGAACACCGCGGCCGACTACGACGTCGGCCAGGAGATCACCTACACGTTCGTGGTCACGAACACCGGCAACGTCACGCTCACCGATATGGAGGTGACGGAGACGGCGTTCACCGGATCCGGGCCGGCGCCGGTCATCGAGTGCCCGGCGGAGATCGCATCGCTCGCGCCCGACGCGCAGGTCATCTGCACCGCGGTCTACACCCTCACCCAGGCCGACGTAGATGCCGGGCAGCTCACGAACACGGCGACCGCGACCGGGACACCGCCCGGAGACCTCGAGCCGCCCGTGTCCCCGCCCTCCACGGTGGAGATCCCCGGTGATCCGGCCCCGGCCCTCACCGTGGTGAAGTCGGCGGACCTCACCGAGATCACTGCCGCAGGACAGACCATCGCCTACTCGTTCCTCGCGACGAACAGCGGCAACGTGACGCTCACCGATGTCGAGGTGACGGAGACGGCGTTCACGGGCACAGGGTCGGCTCCGGTCATCGACTGTCCGGACGAAGCGGCACTGCTGGTGCCGGGTGCGTCGGTGACGTGCGAGGCGACCTATGTCGTGACGCAGGCGGACATCGATGCGGGTGGTGTGACGAACACGGCCACCGGCACCGGCACTCCGCCCACGGGTGAGCCGCCCGTGGCTCCGCCGTCGACGGTCGAGGTGCCTTCCACGTCCGCCCCGGCGATGACCGTGG
>NZ_JBWKXB010000007.1:962-2354 GCF_059422585.1 Microbacterium sp. GW821-FHT01D02
GGTGAAGTCCGCGGACCTGACGGAGATCACGGCCGCGGGGCAGACGATCACCTACTCCTTCCTCGCGACGAACACCGGAAACGTGACGCTGACCGATGTCACCGTCACCGACACGGACTTCACGGGCACAGGGTCGGCTCCGGCGATCGAGTGCCCGGACGAAGCGGCGCTGCTGGTGCCGGACGCG
Organism: Microbacterium sp. GW821-FHT01D02; assembly: GCF_059422585.1. Classification (NCBI taxonomy): domain Bacteria; kingdom Bacillati; phylum Actinomycetota; class Actinomycetes; order Micrococcales; family Microbacteriaceae; genus Microbacterium; species Microbacterium sp. GW821-FHT01D02. The sequence continues at coordinate 1,150 of NZ_JBWKXB010000007.1, forward strand.
TCGATCACCTGCGAGGCGACATATGTCGTGACCCAGGCGGACATCGACGCGGGTGGCGTGACGAACACCGCGACCGGCACCGGCACCCCGCCGTCGGGTGAGCCGCCCGTGTCTCCGCCGTCGACGGTCGAGGTGCCTTCCACGTCCGCTCCGGCGATGACCGTGGTGAAGTCCGCGGACCTGACGGAGATCACGGCCGCGGGGCAGACGATCACCTACTCCTTCCTCGCGACGAACACCGGCAACGTGACGCTCGCGGATGTGACCGTCACCGACGCGGACTTCACGGGCACCGGAACCGCGCCTGTGATCGAGTGCCCGGCCGCAGCGGCTTCGCTGGCTCCGGATGCGTCGGTGACCTGCGAGGCGACCTATGTCGTGACGCAGGCCGACATCGATGCGGGTGGTGTGACGAACACGGCCACCGGCACGGGCACTCCGCCCACCGGGGAGCCGCCGGTGTCGCCGCCGTCGACCGTCGAAGTCCCCTCTGACGCCGTCCCCGCACTCACCGTGGTCAAGTCGGCGGACCTCACCGAGCTCACGGCCGCGGGGCAGACGATCACCTATTCCTTCCTCGCCACGAACACCGGCAACGTGACGCTGACCGATGTCGAGGTGACCGAGACGGCGTTCACCGGCACCGGAACCGCGCCGGTCGTCGACTGTCCGGCCGCAGCGGCGTCGCTGGCTCCGGATGCATCGGTGACCTGCGAGGCGACGCACGTCGTGACGCAGGCCGATATCGATGCCGGCGGTGTGACGAACACGGCCACCGGAACCGGCACTCCGCCCACGGGGGAGCCGCCCGTGTCTCCGCCGACGACCGTCGAGGTCCCGTCCACATCCGCTCCGGCGTTGACCGTGGTGAAGTCGGCGGATCTGACGGAGATCACGGCTGCAGGCCAGACGGTCACGTATGCGTTCCTCGTGACGAACACCGGCAACGTCTCGGTCGCCGACGTCACCGTCACGGAGACGGCGTTCACCGGCTCGGGCACGGCCCCGGTGATCGAGTGTCCGGACGAGGCGGCGTCGTTGGCGCCGGACGCATCGGTGACGTGTGAGGCGACGTATATCGTGACGCAGGCCGATATCGATGCGGGTGGTGTGACGAACACCGCGACCGCGACCGGCACGCCTCCGGGCGACCTCGAGCCGCCGGTGTCCCCGCCGTCGACCGTCGAACTCCCTGCTGACTCCAC
>NZ_JBWKXB010000008.1:0-726 GCF_059422585.1 Microbacterium sp. GW821-FHT01D02
CGGCGGGGTGGCGGTCACCGTGGCCGTGTTGGTCACACCACCCGCGTCGATGTCCGCCTGGGTCACGACGTAGGTCGCCTCGCACGTGACCGATGCGTCCGGCGCCAAAGACGCGGCCTCGTCCGGGCACTCGACCACGGGCGCGGTTCCGGTGCCGGTGAAGTCCGTGTCCGTGACGGTGACATCCATCAGCGTGACGTTGCCGGTGTTCGTCGCGAGAAACGAGTAGGTGATCGTCTGACCGGCGGCGGTCAGCTCCGTGAGGTCGGCCGACTTCACCACGGTCATCCCCGGCGCACTGGGAACCGTGACGATCGCGGTCGACGGCGGAGACACCGGCGGCTCGAGATCACCAGGAGGAGTGCCGGTCGCGGTCGCCGTGTTGGTGACCTGTCCGGCATCGACATCAGCCTGAGTCGCGACGTACGACGCCTCGCACGTCACCGACGCCCCCGGAGCCAGCGACGAGGCCTCGTCCGGGCACGCGATCACAGGCGCGGTCCCCGTACCGGTGAAGTCCGTGTCCGCGACGGCGATTTCCGTCAGTGTCACGTTGCCGGTGTTCGTGACCAGGAACCCATACGAGACCGTGTCACCAGCCGCATCGATCGACGTCGGATCCGCAGACTTCACCACCGTGATCGCCGGTGTGGAGTCAGCAGGGAGTTCGACGGTCGACGGCGGGGACACCGGCGGCTCGAGGTCGCCCGGAGGCGTGCCGGTCGC
>NZ_JBWKXB010000009.1:0-726 GCF_059422585.1 Microbacterium sp. GW821-FHT01D02
TCAGTGGGTGAGGCCGAGTTCGTTGCGGACTTCGTCGCGGAGGCGGCCGAGGTTGTCGGGCTCCGGGGCGGCGCCGAGGAGGGTCTTGGTGTATTCGTGTTGCGGGTTCAGGATGACTTCGTCCGCGGGACCCCGCTCCACGACATCACCCTTGTAGAGCACCATGATCTCATCGGAGAAATGCCGGGCCGTGGCCAGATCATGCGTGATGTACAACACGCCCAGGTTCTCCTCGCGTTGCAGGTCCGCGAGCAGGTTCAGCACCCCCAACCGGATCGAGACGTCCAACATCGATACGGGTTCGTCGGCGACGATGAACCGTGCCCCCGGCGCGAGCGCCCGGGCGATCGCGACACGCTGCCGCTGCCCGCCCGACAACTCGTGCGGGCGCCGCTCCGCGAACGACTCCCCCGGACTCAACCGCACCCGCTCCAGCAACTCGATCGCACGCTCACGCACCTGGGCGCGCGACAGCTCCGGGTGGTGCAGACGGATCGGACGCTCCAGGTGATGCACGATCGTGTGGAACGGGTTCAACGACGCGAACGGGTCCTGGAACACCATCTGCACATCCGCGCGATACGCCTCCAACGCCCGCCCCCGCACCCCGGACGCCTTCCCATCGAGGAGGATCTCCCCACTGGTCGGGGTCTCCAACTTCATCAACATCCGCGCGATCGTCGACTTCCCCGACCCCGACTCCCCCACCAACGCGACCGTCTTCCC